>NZ_JAFCME010000019.1 GCF_018130065.1 Bradyrhizobium sp. AUGA SZCCT0158
ACCCGGCCTTCCCTGCGCAATGGCTTTACGGCTTATGCCGTGATCTCCCCGGAGACGAGTTCTTGGTTGACTCCGTCACCACCGGTTCAGCTTGCGCCGACCCGACAGCTTGACGCCAGCAACGGGCGCCAGGACCACACGGTTTTGCCGTACGCTCATCCACGCCGTCGTCTCAGCGCAAACCAGCGTCCACCGCAACCCGCCCAACGTCCGTGACGACGGCCGACGCCCTCTGAGTAGGACGGGATGGCGATAGATGCGCACTGATTTGGGTCGGCCGACAACAGAAATATTTTTGATTTGCAGAAATTTTCTACTTGACACGATTTCCGTAAATCAGAACTGATTTGCCCGTCGGGTCGTTTTGACGCACTTAACCGTCATTGTGAGCCAACGGGCCGCAATGATGCGGAGAGGACCGACATCCAAATCAAGCTGCCATTCCGGGGCGATGCGCAGCATCGAGCCCGGAATCCATCAAGCGACAGCGCATGCTGCCTGATGGATTCTCAGATGCGCAATTGCGCATCGGGGGATGACGGAGGGATACCTACACCGGCCGCTCGCCTTTCACGGTGACGCGCGTACCCGACCTTGTATGCGGCCAGTAATCCCACATCGCGCGGTGCTGGGCGCAGCGGTTGTCCCAGAAAGCGATGGCGTTTTCGGTCCAGCGGAAGCGGCACTGGAACAGCGGATTTTCCGCGTGCTGGTAGAGATAGGCCAGCATCGCGTCACTCTCGTCGCGGGGAACGCCGATCAGGAAGCGCGTAAAACCGCGGTTGACGTAGAGCGCCTTCTTAGCCGTAACCGGATGGGTGCGCACCACAGGATGCTCGGCGCGAGGATATTCCGGGCGGTCGGCCACGCCGTAATTGGCGTAGAGCCCGCGATAGGTCTGCTCGCCGTCATGCAGCGCGGTGAGCCCGTCGAGATAGGCCTTCATGCGGTCCGACAGCGCTTCATAGGCCGCATACATGTTGGCGAACAGCGTGTCGCCGCCGCGCGGCGGGCACTGCTTGATGTAGAGGATCGAGCCCATCGGCGGCTCGACGTCGCAGGACACATCGGTGTGCCAGCCCTCGCCATTGGCGCGCGGCGAATCCTTGTCGGCGTAGATCTTCATCAGCGCGGGATCGTCGCCCTCATGCGGCGCTGCGGGGTGAATGTGCAGTTCGCCGAACTGGCGGCCGAACGCCAGATGCTGCTGCGGCGTGATGTGCTGGTCGCGAAAGAAGATCACGAGGTTTTCGGCGAGCGCGCGATGGATTTCATCCATCGTGCGGTTCGACAGCGAGCCAGCGAGATCGACGCCCGAAATCTCCGCACCGATGATCGGGGTCAGCTTCTCGACGCCGATGGTCTCATACGGCTCGCTCTCGCCGGCGATGTGCCGATAGCGGGGTCCCTGCTTGCTGGAGAGTGAACTCATCGGCGTTTCTCCCAATCATTATTGATTGGGAAGCATCGTAGCTCGAATGACGAGAAGAGCAATCGGGATCGGTGCGTAGGGTGGGTTAGCCGAAGGCGTAACCCACCGCTGAAGGGAGGACAAAGATGGTGGGTTACGCTTCGCTAACCCACCCTACAAGCGTTACTCCGCCGCCGTCACCGGTGCCTTCGCGCCCGCGCCATAGCGCTGATCGATGTAATCGATCACCAGCGCCTTGAAGTCGGCGGCGATGGAGGGGCCGCGCAACGTGCGGAACTTCTTGCCGTCGACGAACACCGGGGCGGCCGGGGCTTCGCCGGTGCCGGGCAGCGAGATGCCGATATTGGCGTGCTTGGATTCGCCGGGGCCGTTGACGATGCAGCCCATGACCGCGACGTTCAGGGCCTCGACGCCCGGATACTGCGTCTTCCAGGCCGGCATCTCTTCGCGGATGAAATCCTGGATCGAGCGCGCCAGTTCCTGGAACGTGGTGGACGTGGTGCGGCCGCAGCCGGGGCATGCCGCGACCAGCGGCACGAAGGTTCGAAAACCCATGGTCTGCAGCAGTTCCTGCGCGACCTGAACTTCCAGTGTGCGATCGCCGCCGGGTTCGGGGGTGAGCGAAATGCGGATGGTGTCGCCGATGCCTTGCTGCAGGAGGATGCCGAGCGCCGCTGACGACGCCACGATGCCCTTCGATCCCATGCCGGCTTCGGTGAGGCCGAGATGGATCGCGTAGTCCGAGCGCTCCGCGAGCACCTCGTAGACCGAGATCAGATCCTGCACGGCGGAAACCTTCGCCGACAGGATCATCTTGTTCTTGGGCATGCCGAGCTCTTCGGCGCGCGCCGCCGACAATAGCGCCGACTGCACCATCGCCTCGCGCATCACCGCCCGCGCATCGCGCGGGTTCGGCAAGAGCATGTTCTCGTCCATCAGCTTGGTGAGCAGTTCCTGGTCGAGCGAGCCCCAATTGGCGCCGATGCGGACCGGCTTGTCGTTCTTGTTGGCGATCTCGATGATGTCGGCAAACTGGGTGTCGCGCTTGTTCTTGAAGCCGACATTGCCGGGATTGATGCGGTATTTGTCGAGCGCTTCGGCGCAGGCCGGATAATCCGCCAGCAGCTTGTGGCCGATGTAATGGAAGTCGCCGATCAGGGGCGTGGTGATGCCGCGCTTGCGCAGGCCGTCGCGGATGTGCGGAACGGCGGCGGCGGCCTCCTCGCGATCCACCGTGATGCGGACCATTTCCGATCCGGCGCGCGAGAGGGCGGCGACCTGGGCGATGGTGCCGTCGATATCGGCGGTGTCGGTGTTGGTCATCGATTGCACAACGATCGGCGCACCCCCGCCGACGGCGACATTGCCGACCATGACCTGGGTGGTTTGATGCCGGGCGCTGGGGCCGGCGACGTCGTCTTGCGGCGGTTTTTCGGGCTTGTTCATGGCGTCTCGAATATCAGGTTTTGGTGACATTCACCAAGGGGACAGGAATGGGCCAGCCGGCCGCATCCGAATTTGAACTTTATCTCTGTATTTTCAATGGCTTAATCCGGCCATTGCGGTTCGAGGTGGGCGATCAACACTCGGCCTCCCCTGTCAGCTATATTGGACAGGAAGCGCCGGATTGAAAGGGCTGCTTGCGCCGGGCAGGGCGGCTTTTCATCCGTCGCCGCACACCCTAGCATTGTTCAATTAACGGGAGGTCAGCATGTCGGAGCTCATCAGCACGGTGGAACTTGCCGGCATCCTCGATCGGCCCAACCTGCGGCTGTTCGATTGCACGACCTATCTCGAACCGGCGCCCGCGGGCAGCAACGCGCCCTATATCGCGGTGCCCGGCGACCAGACCTTCGCGGCCGGCCATATTCCCGGCGCCGATTTTCTCGACCTGCAGGGCGAATTCTCCAAACAGGGCATCGAGCTCCGCTTCATGATGCCTGATATCGCGCAGCTCGAGGCGGCGTTCGGGCGTCACGGCGTCAGTGCGGACAGCCGCGTCGTGCTGTATTCCATCGGCACGCCGATGTGGGCGACGCGGTTCTGGTGGATGCTGCGATCGCTCGGCTTTGACAATGTCGCCGTGCTCGATGGCTGCTTCGACAAATGGAAGGCCGAGGAGCGAGAGATCGAGACCGGGCCCGCCAAGGGATACAAGAAGGCCACCTTCACGGCACAACCGAGACCCGGCTTTTTTGTCGGCAAGGACGAGGTGCTGGCCGCGATCAGGGATCACAGCGCCGTGGTCGTCAATGCGCTCGGCTCGCAATTCCACAAGGGCCTGGAGCCGAGCCGCTACGGCCGGCCCGGCCGGATCCCCGGCAGTTGCAATGTATCAGCCGCAACCTTGCTCGATCCCTCGACGCGCGTTTTCGTGCTGCTCGCCGACGCCGAAGCGAAATTTGCGACGCAAGGCCTGCGCAAGGACAAGCAGGTGATCGCCTATTGCGGCGGCGGCATCTCGGCGACGATCGACCTGTTCCTGCTGCACCGACTCGGCTACGACAACCTCACGCTCTACGACGCCTCGATGGGCGAATGGGCCAAGGATGAGGCGCTGCCAATCGAGACGGATTAGCGGAACTTTCTTAAGAGCGAAGTGCTCGCGCATACACCGCTGTCATCGCCCGGCTTGACCGGGCGACCCAGTATTCCAGAGAAGTTTGCGATAGAAGCGATAAGCCGCGGCGTACTGGATCGCCCGGTCAAGCCGGGCGACGACACTTGTGATGGTGGCGCAGCACATTCACCCCATCACACATTCGGATCCGGTGCGACCTCCGCCCTCGCCGCTTCCGGCCGGTTGACGAGATAGAGGCCGGCGATGACCAGCAATGCTGCGACACCAAACGCGATCGTCAGCGTGTCGTGCAGGATGAAATACGCGGCCACCACGCCGAACAGCGGCGTGATGAAGGTGAAGGCCGACAATTTGCTGGCCGAATAGGTCTTTACCAGCGCGAACCACAGCAGGAACGTCAGGCCCACGACCCAGAACGCCTGATAGGCCAGTAGCGCCAGCGACAGCGGTCCGGGAACGTGGGTGATGGTTTCGCCGGAAATCCACGCGGCAAGCGCCAGGATCGGGATCGAGATCGCGACCTGATAGCCGAGGCCTTTTTCCGCCGGCGCCTTGATCAGCGCGGTCGTCTTGACGATCAGCGTCGTGGTCGCCCACAGCGCGCCGCCCACGACGATCAAAAGATCGCCCATCAACACATTGGCATCGACATTGGCCTGGGGAACGCCGATCGCCAGCGCCACACCGGCAAAACTCAGGGCCAGCCCGCCCCATTGCGAGGCGCGCAGCCGCTCGCCGAGAAAGACGTAGGAGCCGAGGGCGACGAAGAACGGCGCGGTGTAGAGAAACACCGCGGCGCGCGATGCCGACGTCAGCAGCAGGCCGCGATAGATCAGCACGAATTCAATGCCGAAGATCATGCCCGCAATGACGCCCGGCCACAGCGTGCCGTCGCGCTCGAAGAATCTGACGCCGCGAAACCAGCCGATGATCAGCAACACCGGCAACGCGCCGAGCGAGCGGGCCAGGGCCTGCAGCATCGGCGGCACGTCCGGCAACACCAGCTTCACCGCGATCTGATTGAAACCCCAGCTGAGGCACAGCATCAGCATCAAGGCGATAGCGCCCGGGGTGAGGGCACGCCCGGCGGCAGAGATCACAGGATTGGACGACATTTATCCTCGTAGCCCGGCTTGGCGCCGTGTTGTTATTTCTGACAATGCGCGCAGGTGCCGGCAATCTCGACGACGGAAAGCTTTGGTGCAAAGCCGGAGGCGCGCGCCGCTGCATTGAGGCTCTGCGCCACCGGGGCTGCGGGAATTTCGCCGACCGAGCCGCAATGGTCGCAGATCAGGAACGCCACCATCGAGGTTTCGTCATGGTCGTGCGCACAGGCGAGGAAGGCGTTGCGGCTTTCGATGCGATGGACGAGGCCGTTCTCCATCAGGAAATCGAGCGCGCGGTAGACCGTGATCGGCGCCGGCCGCGGCATCGTCTTGGCGAGTTCGTCGATCACCTCATAGGCCCCGAGCGGACGGTGGCTGGACAATAGCGCCTGCAACACCTGACGCCGGATCGGGGTGAATTTCTGCGCCCGCCTGGCGCAAACCTGCTCGGCATGCGCGATCGCGTCGGCGGTGCAGCGGCCATGGTCGTGACCGGGTGCCGGAAAAGTGGGTTTTGCCAAAGTCATTGCGTCAGGTTTGTAGCATTTTGGCGCCCAATCCCAAAGCCCGCCGGTTCCTTGAGACATCAGCCATGTTCTGAGGGCGGAGCTGGTAACACCTAACCTGGCATGCGGAATTCATGAGCAAGCTTATAATATCCAAAGCTTATGGAGGCTGGCGATGCGCGGTTCCGTGGATATGAACTTCCTGTTTACGCTCGGCGAGGTGCAGCGGATGATGCGCGCCTATGCCGACAAGCAGGCGGCGCGCTATGGCATCACCCGCGCGCAATGGGCGGTTTTGGCCAAGGTCGAACGATCCGAAGGCCTGAAGCAGACGGAACTCGCCGAACTGATGGAAATGCAGCCGATCACGCTGACGCGGCTGATCGACAAGCTCTGCGACAATGGCTGGATCGAGCGCCGCGGCGACGAGACCGACCGCCGCGTCAACCGGCTTTACCTGAAGAAGGCAGCGCGCCCGCTGCTCGGCAAACTCTCTGGGTTGCGCTCCGAACTCACCGCGACTGCGCTGGACGGCATCAATCCCGCCGACGCCCACCGCCTGTTGTCGCAACTCGATCTGATCAAGGAAAACGTTCGCAACGCGGTCCAGAATCCGCCCGGCGAACCACCCCGGAAGGAGCAGCGCTATGGCTGATCCCGTGCTCAAATTCCCGCCCGAGCAGAAGGCCAGTCCGGATTCGCCGACGCCGCGCCCGAAGCTGGCCGCCGAACCGCGCCGCCGGCTGATGGCCGGCATGCGCCGCTATCGCCGTTTCCTGCTGCTGGTGGTGCTGCCGCTGGTCGCGGCGATAGCCGGCATCACCTTCTATCTCAACGGCGGCCGTTACGTGACCACTGACGATGCCTATGTCGGCGCGCAGAAGGTGCTGATCACGTCGGACGTGTCAGGCAAGATCATCAGCGTGACGGTGAAGGAAGGCCAGCAGGTCTCGACCGGCGACACCCTGTTCCAGATCGACCCGGTACCGTTCCGGCTGGCGGTGGCGCAGGCGCGTTCCAAACTCGACGACGCCAAGGTCAGCCACGACACCCTTGTCGCCAATGTGAAGCTGTACGGACAGACCATCGAACTGGTCAACGCCGGCATCGCGCTCAAGCAAAAGGACGTCGAGCGCAAGAATTCGCTGGTCAAGAGCCAGGCCGGCTCGCAGCTCGATCTCGACAACAGCGCCACGACCCTGGTCACCGCGCAGGCGCAGCGCCAGCTGGTCACGCAACAGCGATCCAACGCCCTCAACCAGCTGCTCGGCAACCCCGAGCTGCCACTGGAAGAATTCCCGGCTTACATGCAGGCCAAGGCGGCGCTCGACGACGCCCAGCGCAACCTCGATCTGACCACCGTGCGCGCGCCGATGAACGGCGTCGCGACGCAGGTCGAGCAGATCCAGCTCGGCCGCTTCGTGATGGCGGGCAGCCCGGTGTTTTCCATCATCGACGTCGCCAACCCCTGGGTCGACGCCAATCCGAAGGAATCCGACTTCACCTATGTGGCGGTCGGCCAGAGCGTCACGCTCGACGTCGACGCCTTCCCCAACCACGTGTTCAAGGGCACGGTCGGCTCGCTCTCGCCCGGCACCGGCGCGCAGTTCGCGATCCTGCCGCCACAGAACGCCACCGGCAATTTCGTCAAGGTGGTGCAGCGCGTTCCGGTGCGGATCTATTTCGACAAGAACGACAAGTTCGTCCGCAAGCTCAAGGCCGGCATGAGCGTCTATGCCAGCATCGATACCAACCACCGCCGCTCGCTCGCGCACCTGCTCGGCCTGACGCCGGCCGCGGCTAACCACGAAACCGACTGACCATGCCGGCGCCGGACTCGTCACCTGCTGCGGTTCCCGGCCTGCGCCGGAACATGGTGACGATCTGCGCCATGACGGCGACGATCATGCAGGCGCTCGACACCACGATCGCCAATGTCGCGCTGCCTTACATGCAGGGCTCGCTGTCGGCCTCCCAGGACCAGATCAACTGGGTGCTGACCTCCTATATCGTCGCCGCCGCGATCATGACCGCGCCGGTGGGCTGGATCGCCAACCGCTTCGGCCGCAAGCGTATCTTCATCGTCTGCTCGGCCGGCTTCACGATGGCATCTGTGCTGTGCGGCCTCGCGCAAGACATCAACCAGATGGTGCTGTTTCGCCTGCTGCAGGGCGTGTTCGGCGCGGCATTGGTGCCGCTGTCGCAGGCGGTGATGCTGGATTCCTACGCGTTGCACGAGCGCGCCAAGGCGATGGCGATCTGGGGCATGGGCGTGATGATGGGTCCGATCATGGGACCTTCCCTGGGCGCGTGGCTGACCGAAACCTATTCCTGGCACTGGGTTTTCTTCGTCAACCTGCCGTTCGGCATCTTCACCGTGCTCGGCCTCATGATCTTCATGGACGAGACCGGAAAGGACCAGGAGCTGCGCTTCGACTGGTTCGGCTTCACGGCGCTCGCGGTCGCGATCGGATCGCTGCAGCTGGCGCTCGACCGCGGCGAGCAGCTCGGCTGGCTGGAATCCAACGAAATCATCGCCGAGTTCATCATCGCCGGCATCGGTTTCTATTATTTCCTGGCGCATTCGTTCACGACCTCGAAGCCGTTCATCCAGTTCGCGCTGTTCAAGGACAAGAATTTCGTCGGCGGCTGCGTGTTCATGGCGGTCATGGGCCTGGTGCTGTTCTCGACCATGGCGCTGTCGTCGCCGTTCCTGCAGAACGTGATCGGCTATCCCATCATCACCGCCGGCGTGCTGCTGGCGACCCGCGGCTGCGGCACCTTCGTCGCGATGATGTTGGTCGGCCGCATGATGCGCTTTGTCGAGGCGCGCAACCTGATCATCGCGGGCCTCAGCATCACCGCTATTTCGCTGTTCTACATGACTGGCTGGACCGACCAGACCGGCGTCACCGAGATCGTCGTGATCAGCGTGCTGCAGGGATTCGGGTTCGGCCTCGTGTTCGTGCCGCTGTCGACCGTGGCGTTCCTGACGCTGCCCAATCATTTGCGCACCGACGGCACCTCGATGCTGACGCTGATGCGCAATGTCGCGAGCTCGGTCGGCATTTCCATCGTGATCTCGCAGCTGACCGAGGGATCGCGGCGGGTCTATGCGGGGCTGTCGGAAAATATCAACCCGTTCAACCACGCCCTGCAGATGCCCAATGTACGCGGCATGATCGATCTAGGCACCGACACCGGCCGCGCCATGGCCGACGTCATGGTCAAGGCACAGGCGCAGATCATCGCCTTCTCGCAGGATTACCAGCTGGTGATGCTGTTCGTTCTGGTCTCGATCCCGCTGGCCATCATGATCGGTTCGACCAAGGCGACGCTGCGCGCCCAGTCGGTGGCGCCCGATCATGCGGTGATCGAGTAGAGGCTATCTCGCCTCGCCTGGCTTGGCCTGCAGGCACAAGTACATGCCGCCAAGCGACAGCGCGCCGCCGATCAGATGGATGATCGTCGGCGCCTCGCCGAGAAAGAGGATCGACAGGGCAGCACCGACGACCGGGCCGAGATAGAGGCTGAGCGAGGTCGATACCGCGCCGAAGCGCGCGCCGAGAAAGGCATAGGCCGCATAGGCAAACAGCCCGGGAACGAGGCCTGCGAAGAGATAGACGAGCGCGGCGCGGCCGGTGAATGCGGCTGACGGCGTCTGCCAGATTTCATAGACCGCAAACGGCAGCGAGAACAGCGCGCCGGCCGCCGCGAACAGGCCGATCCGCGCCAGGAAGCTGACGCCCTGGCCGACGCGATTTTGCATAAGCGTGTATCCGGCCCAGCCCAGCATCGCGAGCAGCGCCAGGAGATCGCCGGTGGAGAGGCCGGTCCCGACCGAGGCCTGTCCTTTGGTGATGATCAGGAGCGCGCCGGCCAGCGCGACCGCCATGCCGATGATTTGCCTGCGGGCAATGGATTCCCGCCCCGAGGCAAAGGAGAACAGCAGCACGACGATCGGCGACAGCGCCATGATCAGCGCGAGGTTGATCGCCGACGTGGTGATCCCGGCGACATAGACCGGACCGCCGCAGATGAACATGCCGAGAAAGCCGGCCAGCGCGATGCCCGGCCACTGCCCGCGCAACGCTGCGGGCTTCTCGCGCAGCGCCATCACGACGACCGGCAGCAGGCCGAGCGCCACGATGCTCCAGCGGAAGAACGCGATCGAGAATGGCGGAACGCTGCCGGCCACGCCGCGCGCCAGGATCATGTTGGAGACCTGGGCAGTGGCGACCAGCAGGAAACCGAGCAGGCCCAGCACTTCGTGGGTCCGCGCGCCTGTTACCGCTTGTGGTTCGCTCATGGTCGACCGCTTCCGACATTCCCGGCGGCGCGGGTCCGCCCCGCCGCCCCTGTCAGCTAGCACATCGATCCGAGCAGCTCTACCGGCAGCCGAAGCTCGTGGCCTGCGTTATCGGCCCGCTGCCGTTCCACGTCGTTTTCAGCGGATAAACGCAGATCGGATAACTGATGCTCTTGTCGCGCGAGGTCAGCAGGATGTCGCCGGGCGCTTCGCCCTTCTCGACCCAATCGACCAGCGCGGTGAAGAACTGGTCCTGCTCGCGCGTCGGCGTCTGGTTGGCATTGCCGGGCAGTTTCGGCATCGGCACGGTGTCGTTCTTGCCGCCGACCGTGTAGGCCCGGCCCTGCGAAGAGTGCGCGGCGCCCGGCACCAGATACATCCGCATGAACTTCGCCACCTCGGCGTGCCCGCCCATCTGAGCCAGCACGCGCTCGTGATAGTTGATGTTGCCGGCGGGCGGGATCGCATCGTCGACGAGGCCGGTCCAGATCACCACCTTGCGGCCGAGGTCGCGCAGTTTTGCGAGATCCGCCTTGTCGGTGATGAGGTTGCTGAAATGCGTCGGCTGCAGCGCGACGTTCTTGGCGACGGCGTCGGCCAGACCGGCGTAATCGAGTTCGAGCCATTTGTTGCGCGCAGTCGTCGAAGCATTCGTGATCGGTATGGCCGCGGTCGCGCTGGAATCGGCGGCATAGCTGACATCCTGCAGCGCCTGGGCCACGCTATCCACGCCGGCGCTGGTGATCTGATTGCCGATGCCGGTCCCGCGGGTGAACGCCCACCAGATTTGTTTGGGGCCGAGCGACTTGCCGCTGCGACTTTCAGGCGTCTGAGCGGCGTCAAAACTGCCGTCCGGTGTGGCGCCGTACCAGATCCGGTTCAGCGCCATCGCCTCCTTTGCGCTCATGCAGGTCGCGGCATCCGGATTGCCGCCGGTCACGCCGTCGCCGGCAGCGCCGGCACACAGCGCCGCCGCATCGCGCGCGGGATTGTAGTTGCAGGCAAAGGGATCAAGCAGGAAGCCAAGTCCGGCGGTGTCGCAGGCGGCGACGGCGCGCTGATTGGCGGCGGCGACCTTGGCGGCAAAGGCCTTGGCGGCGTCCTTGTTCACTGACGTGAAGCCGAGTTCGGTCTTCATCACGATCTGCGGATACAATCCGGACGTTCCGAACTTCGCGATATTCGGCGCGGGCTGGGCAATCAGATAGCCATCGTAGAGCTCAGGGTATTCCTGGAAGACCTTCATGCCCTGTCGGCCGCCCTGGGAATGGCCGTCGTAATAAGCGTATTTGGGCGCCTTGCCGTAATAGACGTTGACCAGCGCCTTGGTCTTGACCGCCTGCTCCACCATCGCGCGCACCGAGAAATCCCGCAGCGACTCGGTATTGAGCTTGCCGTCGGAGAGGAAGCTGAACGAGCCGTCCTGGTACCAGGGCTGGCCGGCATCTGTCGTGCCCGACGCATAGCCGATATTGGCGTTGACGATGGCCGGGACCTTGCTGCCGATCTGACCGGCGACGCGATGTCCGCCGCCGACCCATCCGCCGCCGCCATAATTGCGGATGCGCTCGTTCCAGTTGGAAGGCGCCGGCAGCCAGACCTCGATGCCGATGCCCTCGGAGTACGAGCGCGCGGTCTTGTCCTTTTCGGCGGTGGCGCCGGGGCCGACCAGCAGCTTCACCAGACAGATGTCAGCCGCCGCCGTTATCGGTTGCGGCGCATCGGGCGCCTTTAATTCCTCGCCCTTCTTGATCTGGCGAACCGCAACGACCGTGGTCTCGGCGTCGGGCTTGAAGGCCGTCTTGATGCCATCGTCGCAGGCAAGCTGCTGCGCCAGCGCCGGCGTTATCTGGCCGCTCGCGGCGAGCAACAGAGCCGCACAAATGAGTTTGCCCGGTGTGATCGACATCGTTCCGTCCCCCGTAATTTTATGTAGCTGGTGATTATGCGGATGGCTGATCGATCGCGCCGCCGAGGAAGAGCTGGCCGACGCGGGGATTGCTGAGCACCTTGTCGGCCCTATCGACGAGGCGGGTCTGGCCGAGTTCGAGCACGATGCCGTAGTCCGAAATTTCCAGCGCCGAGCGCGCGTTCTGCTCGATCAACAGGATCGAAACGCCGCGGTCGCGCAGATCCTGCAGGATGCCGAAGGTCTGCCGAATCATCAGCGGTGACAGCCCGATCGACGGTTCGTCGACCAGCATCAATTGCGGATTGAGCAACAGGCCGCGGGCGATCTCGAGCTGCTTCTGTTCGCCGCCCGACAGCGTGGATGCTTGCTGCGTGGCCCTCTTGCGCAGAATAGGGAATCGATCGAGCGCAGCTTCGATGCGCGCCGGCAGATCGGGGATATCACGTCCCGCGACCACGGCGCCGAGTTCGATATTGTGGCGCACGGATAATTCCGGGAAGATGTTGCGGCCCTGCGGCACGTAGCAGATGCCTGACGTGAGCAGCTCGCGCTGGCTGAAGCCGGTAACGTCGCGGCCTTTGAAGATGATCTTGCCTTCGCGCAGTTTCAGTAGGCCGAAGATCGCCTTGAACACGGTGGATTTTCCGGCGCCGTTCGGCCCGATTACCGTCGTGATGGTGCCGGCCGGCACCGAGAAACTGGTGCCGTTGAGGATGGTCATCTTGCCGTAACCGCCGACCAGGCCTTTAACGTCGAGGATGGGTTCGCTCATCCGTGTTCCCTCATCCACCGGTTCAGTGGCCGAGATACGCGTCGATGACCGCGCTGTTGGCACGGATCTCAGCGGGCGTACCGATCGCCAGCACCTTGCCTTCCGCCATCACCACCACCCGCGAGCACAGCGACATCACGAATTCCATGTTGTGTTCGATCACGACGAAGGTGGCGCGCTTCTCGCGGTTGATCTCGGCCAGCCGCGCTTTCAAATCGCCGAGCATCGTCAGGTTGACGCCGCCGGCGGGCTCGTCGAGCAGCACCAGCCGGGGCCCTCCCATGAAGGCCATGGCCGCATCGAGCAATTTCTGCTGCCCGTAGGACAATCCGCCGGCCAGTTCACCGGCGAGATGGCCGAGCTTGAAAAACTCGATCATCTGATCGGCCGCCTTGCTGAGGCCCGCATCCGATGGACCCAGCAACCGCGACAGCATGTTGCCCTGGTGCTCCTGGCCGGCGAGGATGAGATTTTCCCGCACCGACAGTTTTGGAAACACCTGAAGCAATTGGAAGGTTCGGCTGACGCCGAGCCGGTTCAAATCCGACGGCCGAAACCCGGTGACGACCTTGCCATCGACCTTCACCTCGCCGGCGCTCGGCTGCAACTGGCCGAGAATGCAATTGAACAAGGTCGACTTGCCGCAACCGTTCGGACCGATCAGGCCGAGGATTTCGCCTTCCTGCACGTCGAAGCTGACACCATCGACCGCTTTGATGCCGCCGAAATTCTTCCTGATGTCGCTGATTTCGAGAACCGTGGTCATGGCGCCGGCTCCAACCCTGATTTCGCAACCGCGCGCAGCGCGGAGGCGGCCTTGGTGCGCCGCTCGGTCAGATAGCGATCGATGATTCCGAGAATGCCGGTCGGCGAATAGATCAGCAGCAGGATCACCGCGACCGCATAGAGCATCAGGTAATAGCCCTGCGTTACCTCGCGAATCCATTCCGGCAGCAGCACCGCAATCATCGCGCCAAGGAACGGTCCGAAGAAGAATCCGGAGCCGCCGACAATCACCATCAACAACAGATCGAGCGAAAGCGAGAGGTTGAAAGGCACGGGGTCAATGTACTGCGTCAGCGGCGCGTACAGCGTGCCGGCGACGCCGCCGAGCGCCGAGCCGATCGCAAACGCCATCAAGGTGTAGCGCCGTGTATCGATGCCGAGCGAGAGCGCCCGCACCGGGTTTTCGCGCAAGGCTACGAAGGCGCGGCCCCAGGGCGAGCGGATCAGCCACCAGGTCGCCAGCGACACCAGGGCGAGCGAGCCGAGGCAGACATAATAGAACGGCAGCGGCCGGTTGGTCGGATAGCCCAGGATCGTCGGGCGCGGAATGTTGCTGATGCCGTAGATGCCGTTGGTCAGCCAGCTCTCGTTGCGGAACACCAGGAAGGCGAGCGTGGAAAACGCCAGCGTCACGAAGGCGAGGTAATGGTGCTGCACCCGCAGCGCCGGATAGCCGAGGATCCAGCCGATCGCAAAACACAGCAGGATGGCAACCCCAAGCCCCGCGATCAGCGGTAGGCCGTTCGTGGTCATGAGCGCGGCGGTATAGGCGCCGATTCCGACAAAGGCGCCCTGCGCCAGCGAGACCTGGCCGGCATAGCCGAGCGTGAGGTTGAGCCCCATCGCGGCGATGGTCATCACGGCCCATTGGCTCAGGATGAACAGGCCGTAGCGGTTGAGGTACATCGGCGCGATGATCAGGGCCGCGATCACGACCACACCGAGCGCGACGCGCCAATATCGATTGAACAGGCTCATACCGTACGCTCCTCGGCGCGGCCCAGCAGTCCCTGCGGACGCAGCAGGATGATGAGGATCAGCAAGATCATCGGAACGGCCGCGCGGTATTGCGTCGAGACATAGGCCGCCGCGAGATTGTCGACGACGCCGATCAGCAAGCCGCCGGCGATTGCGCCGCGCACCTGGTTGAACCCGCCGACGATCGCCGCGATGAACGCCGCCTGCCCCAGCACTTCGCCGCTGGAGAATTTGGCGAGATAGATCGGCGTGATCAGCAGCGAGGCCAGCGCCACCAGAAAGGCATTGATCAGGAACGTCAGCAGGATCATCCGCTCGACGGGAATGCCGATGATGCGGGCGACCGTCGGGTTCTGTGCGGTAGCCTGCATCTGATGGCCGATGGACGTGCGGTTGAGCAGCATGGTCAATCCGACCACCGCGGCGATGGCGAGCGCGAGCACGCCGACGCTCTGCAATGCGACTTGGCGGCCGAGGATCGAGATATCGCCTGAAGGCACGATGGAGGGGAACGGCGAGGCTTCGGCGCTGAAAAATTGCTTCACGGCTTCCTTGATGCCGATCGCCAGCGCCATGGTCGCGATCGCCAGCGGCAGCACGCCGTGGCGGAGCATCGGATCGACCAGCAGCATCTTGAAGCCAAGGCCGAGCAGCAGCATCGACAGCAGCATGCCGATGACGATTGCAAGCCAGAACGGCGCGCCGACATGCATCGCCGCCAGCATCAGGAATGCCGGCAGCATGACGAATTCGCCCTGCGCGAAGTTGATGGTCTGTGACGTCTGCCACAGCAGCGTGAAGCCGACCGCGACGATGGCATAGATCGCCCCCGTCGCTAGTCCCGCTATCAGAAGATCAAGCAGATTGGACATGCCTTTACCTTGTCCTTTTACTCCGACCTCATCTTGAGGAGCGGCGGCTGCGCCGCGTCTCGAAGGATGCAGGCCCGTCTGTGGCCTCATGGTTCGAGACGGCGCTACGCGCCTCCTCACCATGAGGGACAAACATTACCCTCTCGATCACCCACAATCCTCATCCTGAGGAGCGCGCTCTTGCGCGCGTCTCGAAGGATGGCCACGAACTTGGCTTCATCCTTCGAAACGCTTGCTACGCAAGCTTCTCAGGATGAGAGGCAGCACTCCTTCCAAAGACCTCAGTTCAGCTTCGGCAGCACCTGCTTGATGACCTGCTTGCCATCGACGATCTCGACCAGGAAACCCTGGCGATCGATGTCGCCGTTCTTGTCGAAGGTCGCGTCCATCAGGATGCCGGGCTCGCTGGCCGCCTTGATGGTGAGGCCATGGAGATTATCGGCGAACGCCTTGGGATCGACCTTGCCCATCTTCTCGGTGGTGGCCTTGATCATGTAGATCGCCAGATAGCCCTTGAGGCCGTTATGGTCAGGGACGTAATTGTACTTCTTGACGAACTTTTCCCGGAACGCCTTGATCAGATCGACCGGGGCATCGGTGGTAAGGCCGACATGGCCGCGCGCGCCGTTCGCAGCATCGCCTGCCAGTTCGACCACCTTCTGACCGATCAGCGTGGTTTCGCCGATCAGGGGCACGGAGACGCCTTGGCGCTTCAGCTCTTTCAGGATGCGGGCGCTTTCCTCTTCGTTCAGGTAGATGAAGACCGCGTCGGGCGCAGCAGCCTTGATCTTGCTGACGTCGGCGGCGAAGTCGGCCTGACCTGCTTCGGTGGAAAGATCAGCGGCAACCTTGATGCCGAGCTTGGCGAATTCCTTGGTGATGACGTCGCGTCCGCCGCGGCCGAAATCATTGTTCACCCAGACGATCGCAACCGATTTCGCCTTCACCTCATCGTTGATGTATTTGGCGACCTTCGGCATCGAGGACTGCTGGCCGAAAGAAGTGCGGAACAGGAATTTGTTGCCGCCCTGCGTCAGTTCGGCGGCCTCGCCGCCCATGATCTGGGCGATGCCGGCTTCGGCCGCGAGCGGCGCCGTGACCTTGACCGATCCGGAGTAGCCGGGGCCGAGCAGGACGTAGGGCTCGCCGTCAAGCGCCTTCTGGACCTGGGCGCGCGCCACGCCGGGGTTGGATTGCGAATCGGCGTGGGTGACTTCCAGCTTGCGGCCGAGCACGCCGCCCTTGGCGTTGACTTCCTCGATCGCAAGATCGATGCCATTCTTCCAGTTGGTGCCGACCGTGGCGCCGCCACCGGAGAGTTCGGCCACATTGGCGAGCTTGATGGGGGCACCGGACTGCGCCAACGCCGCTGCAGCCGTCATGGTCGCGAGCAGGATACCTGCCAGAATTCCTGTTTTCATTTCCATCCCCTGTTGTCGTGATCTTTTGATTTTGCCGACGCGAGCCTTGTAATCGGCTACGCGTCCGATGTCGCAGAGTAGCGTCTTGCCATCACGGCGTCGAATGCATTCCCCATTTCGACGATCGACGGCTTCATTCCCGTAAATAACTCGAAGGCGTCCGCGGCCTGGTGGATCGCAAGATCGCGCCCTGTCATGATTTCAGCGCCCCTGGCTTTGGCCGCGGTCAGCAGCGGCGTCCAGAGCGGCGAATAGACCGCGTCGGCCACCCAGATGTCGCGACGCAGTAGCGCCTCCGGCACCGGCGTGCCGCGATCCGGCAGCATGCCGATCGGCGTTCCGTTGACCACGCCGACGGCACCGCGCAGCGCGTCTTCCACGGTTTGCGCAATCCGCACCGGCTGGCGGCCGTGCAGCTGCGCCGCAATCTGTTCGGTCTTGGCGTGGTCGGTATCGAAGATGCTGAGTTCGGCGACACCGAGCGCGGCGAGCGCGTTGGCGATCGCCTTGCCGACGCCGCCGGCGCCGATCAGGGCAACGGGGCCATGACCGGACGCCTTCACCAGATTGCCGATCGCCCGTTCAAAACCCGTGGCGTCGGTATTGTACCCGACCAGCCGGCTCTCGCGAACGACCACCGTATTGACCGCGCCGATCTCGCGCGCGGCCGGCGACAAATCATCGAGCAGCGGAATCACGGCTTCCTTATAGGGAAACGTCACGTTGACCCCGGCGAAGCCAATGCGCTTGATGCTGTCGAGCAGCGTGCGCAGCTCAGCCGAGCCCTGGCCCGCAACCTCGATCAGTTGATAATGACAGCGGATGCCCAAAGCAGCGGCCGCCTCTTCGTGCATCGCCGGCGACGCCGAATGCGCAATCGGAGCGCCGATCAGGCCGGTGAGAAACTTTTGACTGATCGAGGGCGGGCGTTTGGACACGTCGCTATGGTCTCGCAGTATCAACATGGGATCGCGCGGCTTAAAGCACCAAAACCGGGCAAACGATATCGCGTTTGCCAGATAACACAATTACCCATTTATTACACAAACATAACTTGATGTTATTTTTTGCGGCCGCGCGATGCCGCCACCGCCGGACTTTTCCGGCTCGGCTCCAGCGCCCGCATTTCCGACCGCAGGCATTCGATGAAATGCTCGACATGCAGCGAAAGCGAGGCGCCTCGTTTCACCGCGATATAGGTGTCGAACCTCGTGGGCTCCACGATCCGAAGCATTTCGACGCCGGGATAGCCGCCATGCGCCACGGTGAACTGATCGATGACGGCAATCCCGAGCCCCGCCTTGACCAGCGCGCAGACCGTGGTGCCGAACCGCGCCCGGATCGTGATGTCGTAGGACAATTTATTGCGCGCGAAGATCTCGGCCATGATGCGCCCATAGGGATCGTTGGGGTCGATGCCGATCAGGGGGTAGCGGATGATCTCCGCGGCGGTGACCTGTTTTCGTCCCGCGAGTTCATGCCCCTGCGGCACGATGCAGAACAATTCACCTGACGCCAGCGGCATGAAATCGAGGCCCGGATGGTCGAGCCGATAGCTCATGGCGACGCAATCGCCCTTGCCGAGCAACAGATAGTCGATCGCCTCCTCGATCTTGAGGATGTTGATGTCGATATGCAGATCGGGGTAGCGCCGCCGGATGCGCTCGATCGCGCGCGGCACCATGATCTGGGAAATGCTCGGCACCGAGCCGATGCGCAATTCCGACAGCGTGCCGCGCCCGATCTTTGAGATGATTTCGGTGAGGTCGTCGACCTTCTTGTAGACGCCGTTGATCTGCTCGAAAATATTATGCGCTTCGGAGGTCGGAAAGTAGCGCCCGTTCTGGCGCTGGAAGAATCGGATGCCGAGCGAGCGCTCGGTATATTTCACCAGCCGGCTGATGCCCGGCGCCGACACGTTGAGCAGTTTTGCCGCCCCGCCGATCGTGCCGGTGATCATCACGGCCCTGATAACCTCGACCTGGCGCAGCGTCATCATGTGCAGCAACTTTCGAAGGTGAACCTGAGAGATACTCCCATGTTCGATCGGCGCAAATGATCTTATTAACGTCTTCTCAGGGCGTTCTCAGAGTCTGGCCGCCGCGATCACGGCCCTGGCCGCATCAAGCGCGCGCTGGGCGCGGTCCTTATGGCCCATGGTTTTGGCAAGCTCGACCGTCGGGACTTCGAGGCTGACGGTGATATCCGCCGGCATGGCGCGCGCCAGCGACACGAGGTCGATGCCGCCCTCGCCGGGAAACATCCGCTCATGGCGGGCGGCATGGATCAGCGCTTCGTTCGTGGCGGGCCGCTCGGCCGGGCCGTCGCATAGCTGCCAATAGTGCATCCGGTGGTCGGGCACGCGCGCAAGTTCGGCGGTTGAACTCCTCGACCGGTCGAAGTGCAGCGCATCGACCAGGATGCCGGCATTGGCCTGCCGCATCGGCGCGACAATGCGGTTGGCCGTGGCGAGATCCGGGACGCAGGTCCAGGGCATGAATTCGAGATCGGCTGTCAGCCCATATGGGGCGGCGGCCTCGCAGAATGCCGCAAAGCTGTCGCTGAAGCGGCCGAGATCAGGATCGTAACCTGCGACCAGGATGTGCCTGGCGCCGAGCCGCGCGCCGGTCTCGAAGAACGCGGAAAAGCCGGCAAGATCGGTCTCGGGCCGGAGCGCGACCACTTCGAGGTCGGCAACCCTGATGCCGGTCGCGTCCAGCCGGGCCAGCGTTTCGTTGAGGCTCGCTTTGTCATCCAGCGGATAGGCGATGCCGCCGGGCATCGCGGGCAGCAGGCGAATCCCGACGGCGTCATAGCCGCAGCTAGCTGCAATGTCGATCAGCGCCGGCGGCGCCAGATCGAGCACGGTCAGCGCGGCGAGCGAGAACGAGGGCATTATTCAAAATCAGCGATACGGGCGTCGAGTGCGAACATGCCTTGATAGACCTCCGGCTCGCCGGCGCCGCCAAGATCCGGCGCCATTTCAGTTGCTCGACGCAATGCGCCGCGAAGCGCCGCCTCGTCAAGCGCCTCGATGATCAGGAGGCCGGCAAAGATCCCCTCGTCTTTCCGCATACCCTTCTCTACCGTCGGCACCGAGGTGCGCGCCAGATCGGTCACCCCGATCTGCACCGCGGCAATGCCGTCGAGTGCGACGAGCGCATCGGCGAATGCTTGCGGTTTCTCCGGCAGGCGCTCGATGCGCAGCGCAACAATGGTCGATCCCTCGCCGCGACCCGCGCGGGCCGTCATGACACCGCCGCCGCGAATGAAATTGCCAAGCCGGGGCATGGTGCGCTGCGACCACAGCGTTGGGGAATTGAGCCGCGCCAGATAAGCGGGCCCGTCGAGCACTTCGGGGGCTTCCAGTTCGTAGAGAATGAAGAACCTGGCGGTGTCAGTTCGAGCGGCGCGGAACACGCGAACGCCCAAAAAGCCCTTGGTGGTCACCCGCTCGGTGGTGTGCTCGCGCGTCAACCAGTGCCGATAGTCGGTCAGATGATTGGGCTCGACGTCGCTCCAGATCGCCAGAAAGCCTGCGCCGCGCATTATTATCTCCCCTTTAAGCCGTGCAGCGAGGCCGGAACCGCGTCCGGCAGCCTCCCCAACTTCTGCACAGCGGCGAGCATCGCCGCGATATAGCCGTATGGGCCGAGGCCGCAGATCACGGCGGTGGACGCGCTCGACGTGATCGAATGCCGGTGCAGCTCGTCCCGCGCATGAATATTTGAAATGTGGACCTCGATCTTCGGGCCTTCGAATATTTTCAGCGCGTCGATCAGCGCGATCGAGGTGAACGAATAGGCCGCCGGGTTCATGATGATCGCATCATAATTACCGTGCGCCGACTGGATCCAGTTAACCAGCTCGCCTTCGAGATTGGACTGGTGGAACGTGACCGTGACGCCCAAATATTTCGCCACTTCCTCACAACTTGTCTCGATCTCCTTGAGCGTGGTCGGGCCGTAGATGTGAGGCTCCCGAATTCCGAGGAAATTCAGATTGGGTCCGTTCAAAATCATGATCTTGATGGCCATCGAGGCTCCCCTTTTCGCTTGCTATGCCGCTTCTAGCCGGCAAGCCACTTGGCCGGGACCGTCACCAATGCCGGGAACAGCACCAGCAGAAACAGCACGATAAGCTGGGCGATCATAAACGGCCAGACGCCCTTGATGATATCTTCCATGCTGATCCTGGAGACCCCGCAAACCACGTTCAGCACGATACCGACCGGCGGGGTAATGAGGCCAATGGAATTGTTGATGATGAACATCACGCCGAAGTAGACGGGGTCGATACCGGCCGCCTTGACGATCGGCATCAGGATCGGCGTCAGAATCAAGATCGTCGGCGTCATGTCGAGCGCGGTGCCGACGATGACAACGACGACCATGATCGCGAACATCAAAAGCGTCTTGTTGCCCATGAATGGTCTTAGCAGATCGACGACCTGCGCGGAGATTTCGGAGACCGTAATGAGCCAGGACGACACCAGCGCCGCAGCCACGAGAAACATCACGACGCTCGTCGTCAATGCCGAGGTAACGAACACCGCATAAAGCTGCGACCATTTCAGTTCGCGGTAGACGCAGGTGGCAACGAACAGCGAATAGACCGCGACGACCACCCCGGCCTCCGTCGGCGTGAAGATGCCGAAGCGCAATCCGACGATAATGATCGCCGGCAACATCAGCGCCCAGAAGCCGTCGATCACGGCCTGGGCAACTTCCTTGAATGACGCCCGCGGCGGCGGCACCAGATTTTCCTTGCGGCCCACCCACCACCAGGCAACGCACAATCCGGCGCCCAGCATCATCCCCGGAAAGATACCGGCCAAAAACAGTTTGGAAATCGAGACGCCGGCGGCGACGCCGAAAATAACAAAACCGATGCTCGGCGGAATGACGGGGCCGATGACGCCGCCCGCGGCCACAAGCCCGGCGGCGTAGATCTTCCTGTGTCCCGCCACCACCATCATCGGCACCAAGAGGGCTGCGAGCGCCGCGGCATCGGCCGCGGCGGATCCCGACAGCGATGAGAGAATGCAGGCCGCGAGGATCGTCACATAACCGAGCCCGCCGCGGAAATGCCCGACCGCAACGAGGGCGACATTGACAATGCGCTTGGCGAGCCCTCCTTTATTCATGATTTCGCCGGCCAGCATGAAGAAGGGAATCGCCATCAGCGGAAAACTGTCGGCGCCATTGATGATGTTCTGCGCCACGATCTGCGAATCGAACATGTTGATCGTGCTCATCAGCGCGATACCGCAGATGATCAGGGCGAATGCGATCGGCATGCCTAGCGCCATGGCGCCGAGCAACGAGAAGGTAAAGACCGCGATGGTCATGTGCGGCGTCCCCGCGGTGCCATCAGATTTCCTCTTCCTTGACGGCGACCAGGTCGGTTTCGCCGGCCTGGCCGGAGACGACCTTGAACAGGTCGTAGAGCAGCATGATGCCTGCCGAGACGCCGAAGACGACGCCGACGAAGTAGAAGATGCCGAGCGACAGGCCCGTGGCCGGCGCGCGGTCGTCGATGTTGATGATGGTCTGGCGCCAGCTTCCCGCCAGCAGCAGCCAGTCGGCATACAGCATCAGGCAATAATTGATGATGAAGCAGATCCGCTTTCCGGCGGGCGACAACTTCCGCACCAGCGTATCGACGCCGAGATGCGCATGCTCGCGGACGGCGACGATGGCGCCGAGGAAAGTGAGCCACACCAACAGCCAGCGCGACAGTTCTTCCGAAACCGTGATGCCGGAATTAAAGCCATAGCGCAGCACCACATTGCCGAACACCAGCACCACCATGACCGCAAGGCACAGCGCGATAACGCCCTTGAGCAGCGCGCAATAGAGATCGAGGATGCGTTCCATCGGCGCCGCGTGGAGCTGGAGTTCGTGCAGGGCCGATGGATACCGGCCCTGCCTCGCTGATGTCAGCGGCGCGTCACTTGACCTCTTTGCGGACCCGGTCGAGCTCCGCGTTGAACAGCTTGACCGTATCCGGCTTCAGCGCCGCCGAGATCTTGTCGACCACGGGCTGAGCCGCCTTGCGCATGCGCTCCAGCTCTTCCGGCGCCACGGCGTTGTAGGTCATTCCCTTGGCTTGCAGCTCGGAGAGCGCCTTTTCGGTCCGCAGCCGCGTCTGCTCCTTCTGGTAGGCGCGGCTTTCGTTGTAAGCCTCTTGCATCATCTTCTGCTCGGCCGGCGACAGCTTGTCCCAGAAGATCTTGCTGACGATGATGATGTTCTCGGTGAAGGTGTGGTTGGTGGCCGAGACGAATTTCTGAACCTCAAAGAACTTGTTGGACAGGATCACCGTGTAGGGATTTTCCTGGCCGTCGACCGTGCGCGTTTCCAGCGCCGTGTAGAGTTCACCGAACGCCATCGGAATCGGATTGGCCTTGAAGGCGCTGAAGGACTCCAGATAGACCGGATTTGGAATGACGCGCAGCTTGAGCCCGGAGAAATCCTCCAGCTTGACGATCGGATGCTTGCTGTTGGTGACGTTGCGAAAGCCGAGCCCCCAATAGCCGAGCCCGACCAGTCCGCGCTGCGGCAGCGCGTCGATCATCGCCTTGCCGAATGCGCCCTGGACCAGCGCATCGGCCTGATCGGTGGTGGTGACGATGAAGGGGAAATCGAGCAGGCCGAATTCCGGAATGACCGTTGCGAGCGAGGTGGTGGACGCCGACAGCATCTCCTGTGTGCCGCCGCGCAGCGCCGATTGCTGTTGCAGCTCGTTGCCGAGCTGGGATGACGCGAACTCGCGGACCTTGAGCTTGCCGCCGCTCTTGGCGAGCAGGATTTCCGCGAATTTTTGTACGCCGAAGCTGACGGGATGATCGGTGTTGTTGAGGTGTCCCCAGCGGATGGTCCGCTCCTGGACCTCCTGCGCGGATGCGGTGCCGGCCAAAAGTGCCCCGCCCAACACGGCCGCGGACAGAACTGCAAACAGCTTCATCTCATCCTCCCCTGATGACCCGGTGCCCAGTCGCGGCTTGTTGCCGCGATTTTTGGTGTCTGGGCCGGTCTTTTTGGTGGAAACCATATAACGAAATCGTTGTCAAATGATAATCATAGAAATATATGATATAATATAATTCATCATGTGATCGTAGTTTGCAGCAAGGGCCACCATTCGCGGCTATGCTCGGCGGCGAGTCGCCTCAGCCTTTGCAGGCCCAAAAGCGGGATAGACATTGACGATCATGGAGCAGCAACAGACCCCGATGTCGGCCGGCGACAGCGGCTATCACCGCATTCGCTCCGACATCATTTTCGGCGTGCTCAACCCGTCGGGACGGCTCAAGCTTGACTCGATGAAGGAGGATTACGGCCTCAGCGTTTCGACGCTGCGCGAGATCCTCAACCGGCTGGCATCGGAAGGCTTTGTCGTTGCCGAAGGCCAGCGCGGGTTCGAGGTCGCTCCCGTCTCGATCCAGAATTTGCGCGAGCTGGCGCAGCTGCGAATCCTGCTCGAGCATCACGCGATGACCGAATCCTTCCGGGCCGGCGACATGGAATGGGAAGGCCGCGTCGTGTCGGCGCATCACAAGCTGGCGGCCACCGAGCGCGCGATTCTTACCGCCGGCGACGATCCGGAGCTGCGCAAGCGCTACGACGGCGAATTCCACCAGGCCTTGATATCGAGCTGCGGCTCGCGCGAACTGATGCAGACTCACTCGGTCGTGTTCGACAAATATTTCCGCTACGCCCTGCAATACCGCGGCAGCGCCACGATCGCGCAGCATCAGGCCTTGCTGGATTGCGCGCTGAAGCGTGACATCGAGGGTGCAAAGTCGATCCTGACCGAGCATATCAACAGCTGCGTGGCGCACGCGCTGGCGATCGGGACGCTGAAATGAAACGTTCGGTCGAGTTGTCGTGACCGGGCGCCAATCCGATAATCGCAGGTGGGATGCCGAGACCGATCTGCTGGTGATCGGCGCCGGCGCGGCGGGCATGACGGCGGCGCTGGTCGGCACGCTCGAAGGGCTCAAGGTTATCATCTGCGAAAAGTCCGACATGGTCGGCGGCACCACCGCGACCTCGGCCGGAACGGTGTGGATTCCCGGCAGTCGGCAGAGCGAGGCGGCCTGCGTGCCCGACAGCATCGAGGCCGCGAGAACGTACCTTGCGGCCATATTGGGCGATGACGCCAACGATGCGCGGCTCGCCGCCTTTCTCGCAACCGGCCCAGCGATGCTCGACTATCTCCAGCAAAGAACCAGCGTGGTCTTCATGCCGCCGCCGGTGCATCCGGACTATCACGCGCAGCCCGGCGCCGCGCGTGGAGGCCGGGCGCTGGGTGCCGTACCGTTCGACGGACGAAAACTTGGCGAGGATTTCGCGCGGGTGCGGCCGCCGCGCCGTGAATTCATGGTGCTCGGCGGCATGATGGTCGGCAAGACCGACATTCCGCCGTTGCTGCATCCGTTTCATTCCCTGGCAAATTTTTCGAACGCGGCTCGCCTGCTGGCGCGGCAGGCGCTGGACCGGATCAAGCATCCGCGCGGCACGCGCCTGATCATGGGCAACGCGCTGGTGGCGCGGCTACTCTACAGTCTGAAGCACCACGTCGTCGAGATTCGTTACCAGACCCAGCTCAGCGAATTGATCGAGGACGACGGCAGAATCATCGGCGCGGTGTTCACCACAAACGATAGAGAGATCAACATTCGCGCGCGACGCGGCGTCGTGCTGGCGACCGGCGGCATTGGCTGGAGCAGCGAACTGCGCAACCGGCTATTTCCGAACGACACCCGGCGCTATTCGATGGCGCCGGACAGCAACACCGGCGACGGCATTCTTGCCGGCGAACGCGCGCATGGCGAGATTGCGCAAGACATCAGGAGCCCGGCGCTGTGGATGCCGAGTTCGGTGATGCCGCAAGAGGACGGCCACCTTTCGGTATTCCCGCACATCATGCTCGATCGCGCCAAGCCCGGGCTGATCGCGGTCAACAGGTCGGGCGCGCGCTTCGTCAACGAAGCCAATTCGTACCATGACTTCGTCGAGGGGATGCTGCGGTCGCACCGCACAGTGCCCAGCATCCCGGCATTCCTGATCTGCGACCGTGGTTTTATTCGCGACTATGGTCTCGGCCTGATCCATCCGGGAACGCGCGACCTCTCCCGCTTCATCAAGTCGGGCTATCTGTTCCAGGGCGACAGCATGGCAAAACTGGCGAAGGCAATCGGCGTTGATGGCGCCGCGTTGGCCGGCACCATCGAGCGACACAATCGATTCGCCGAAACCGGCGTCGACGAAGATTTCGGCAAAGGGACGAGCGAACTCAACCGCTTCAACGGCGATGCCGCGAACAAGCCGAACCCGTGCCTGCGCAGGATCGGCCCCGGTCCGTATTTCGCCGTGGCAGTCTGGCCTTCCGACCTCGCCAGCAGTGCGGGTCTGCGTACCGACGCCAACGGCCGCGTGCTGACATCCGCCGGACAGCCGATTCCCGGCCTCTATGCCGCCGGCGCCGACGCCGCCTCGATTTTCCGCGGCACCTATCCCGGGCCCGGGACCATGATCGGCCCTGCCATGGTGTTTGCGTGGCGCGCGGCGATGGACATCTCAGGCAAGTCGAACGAGCTGGGTGCTACTTGATCGGCGGCCGCGGCAGCACGGCCTCGCCGGCTTCCATCCGGTAGACATAGTCGAGCGAATACCAGGGCGAGCCGACCTCGGTTGCGGT
Source organism: Bradyrhizobium sp. AUGA SZCCT0158 (assembly GCF_018130065.1). Lineage (GTDB taxonomy): Bacteria > Pseudomonadota > Alphaproteobacteria > Rhizobiales > Xanthobacteraceae > Bradyrhizobium. Next base: position 26,384 of record NZ_JAFCME010000019.1, read on the forward strand.
CGGATGCGCCTCGTCATGCCGCACGAACTCGCCGATCAGCGCCTTGGTGACGCCGAACTGCACGTCGCTGTCGATATGCGGATCGGCGGGATCATAGACCTGGGAAATCAAAACCTTAAATCCCGGCTTGAAGATCAGCGCATGCAGATGCGCCGGCCGGTAGGGATGCCGGTCCTGCGCCTTCAAGAGCCGCCCGACCACACCATTGGTCGGAATGGGATAGCCGACCATCATCACTGAACGAAACGCGAAGCGTCCGTCGGCATCGGTCGTGAACTTGCCGCGCAGATTCATCTCGGCCTGAGCAGGGTCCTGGTTCTCGTACAGACCAACCGGCGAGGCGTGCCAGATATCGACCTCGGCGCCCGCAATCGGATGACCGGCGTGATCGACGACGCGCGCGGTGACGAACAGCGCCGCGCCCGGCGTGTCTGACCGGACGATCGAGCCGCCGTTTTCAACGCGCGGAGAATTCAGCCGCCAGAACGGCCCGAGCAATGATTGCGCCGTCTCGGTATTGCCCTGATCGCCATTGTTCAGAAGGCATACCAGCGAGGAAACGCCGAGCGAACCAGCGATCAGCACGACTTCATTGTGGGTATCGGTCGATTGCTTGCCCAATTCGACGAGGATGGCGGCGGCTTCGCGGAATTCAGGTTCGGTCAGCCTGACGTCACGGACAAAACCGTGCAGATGCTTGACCAGCGACAGCATGATCTCGCGCAGCCGCGGGTCGGAGGTCCGCTCCATCACGGTAGACGCTGCAACCGTGACATCCTGCTCGCGCCCGATGATCATGGATGATCCCGCACCTAGACGTCGAAGAACACGGTCTCGTTGTCGCCCTGCATGTTGATGTCGAGGCTATAGACCGCGTTACCATTGCAGTGCGCCTGCTGGGCGATCAGCGTGGCGCGACGGTCGACCGGCACCAGCGCCAGCACGGGATCGGTGGCATTGCCGGCCTCGCCGCTGAAATAAATCCGCGTATAGAGATGCAGCAGCAGGCCGCGCGCGAACACCGCGAGCACGAGATGCGGCGCCTGCGGCTTGCCGTCGGGATCATGCACAATACCCGGCTTGATGGTGTCGAAGGCATAGCGGCCATCGGCATCGGTCCCGCAGCGGCCAAACCCCTTGAAGGATGAGTTGGGCAGCGCGCGCTTGTCCTGCGGATCGGAGAAGCGGCCTTGCGCATCGGCCTGCCAGATCTCCAACATGCAATCCACCATCGGCTGGCCGTCGCCATCGAACACCCGGCCCTCGACGCGGACGCGCTCGCCCGACGTATCCGCCGTCACGAGATTGTTGGAGAAGGCGTCGTTCCAGTCATACTTGCCGTTCGATGTCAGGCCATAGGCGAAATACGGGCCGACGGTCTGTGACGGGGTAACGCCTTCCGGCTTGCTCTGGGCCTTCGACACTTACTTGGTCTCCATCGGCGTGGCGTTGCGCCCGCGCAGCACAATGTTGAAGCGATAGCACAGCGCCCAATCCGGCCTGGTATTTTCGAGGTCGAAATCGGACACCATCCGGTTGCGCGCCTTCTCGTCGGTCACCGAATTGAAGATCGGATCGAACGGGAATAGCGGATCGCCGGGAAAATACATCTGCGTCACCAGCCGCGAGACGAAGGAGTGCCCGAACACCGAGAAGTGGATATGGGCCGGACGCCAGGCGTTGTGATGGTTGCCCCAGGGATAGGCGCCGGGCTTGATGGTGACGAAGCGGTAATAGCCCGCGCTGTCCGACTGCGTGCGGCCCGCGCCGGTGAAATTCGGATCGAGCGGCGCGGGGTGCTGGTCGACGACATGGACATAGCGGCCGCAGGCATTGGCCTGCCACAGCTCGACCAGCGTGTTGGGCACGCCGCGGCCGTCTTCATCGAGCACGTAGCCGTGCACGATGATGCGTTCGCCGAGCGGCTCGCCCTTGCCCTGGAGCGTGAGGTCGTTGTCGTTTTCGCGCACCGTCTCGTGGCCATAGACCGGCCCGGTCAGTTCCGAAAGCGTATGCCGCATCGGGATCAGCGGCTTGGTGGGCGAACGCTTCACCGTGCTCTTGTAACCGGGCGACAGCCGCGGCGGATGCGCCGTCAAGCTTTGCAGCGGATAGGATAATGTCATGACTTCCTCCCTGGCATCGCGATCGCAGGCGCCGCCGGATCATTATATGACATAACTAATTTGGGGAAGGGCCGTTTTTGACCCTCCCAAACCATTGTCTTAGTTTAGCTTTTCGATCGCCATCGCGACGCCCTGACCGACGCCGACGCACATAGTTGCCAAGGCAAGCTTGCCGCCGCGCTTCTCCATGCCGTGCACCGCCGTCATCGCGAGCCGCGCGCCGCTCATGCCAAGGGGGTGGCCGAGCGCGATCGCACCTCCATGCGGGTTGACGAAATCGGCATCGTCCTTGACGCCGAGTTGCCTGAGAACGGCGATGCCCTGCGAGGCGAAGGCTTCGTTGAGCTCGATCAGATCGAAATCGCTGATCTTGATGCCGAGCCGCTCCATCAGCTTCCTGGTCGCCGGCACCGGACCGATGCCCATGATGCGCGGCGGCACCGCGGCCGAAGCCAACCCAAGGATGCGCGCCCGCGGCGTCAGGCCGTGCTTTTTCACGGCAGCTTCCGAAGCCAGGATCATCGCGGCCGCGCCGTCATTGACGCCGGACGCATTGCCCGCCGTCACCGTGCCGGGATTGCGCACGATCGGCTTCAGTTTGGTCAAACCTTCGAGCGTGGTTTCGGGACGCGGATGCTCGTCCTTGTCGACCGTGATCGGGCCGGCCTTGCCGCCGGGCACCGAAACCGGGGTGATCTCTTCGGCGAAATAGCCGGCAGCGATCGCAGCGCCCGCGCGCTGCTGCGAACGAATTGCCATCGCGTCCTGATCGGCGCGCGATACCTGGAATTCCTCGGCGACGTTCTCGCCGGTCTCCGGCATCGCGTCGACGCCGTATTGCGCCTTCATCAAGGGATTGATGAAGCGCCAGCCGATCGTGGTGTCGAAAATATCAGCGGAACGCGAAAACGCTTCCGGCGCCTTGCCCATCACGAACGGCGCCCGCGTCATCGATTCGACGCCGCCGGCGATGGCGAAATCAATCTCGCCTGCGCGGATCGCGCGGCCACCGGCACCGACCGCATCGAGGCCCGAGGCACAGAGACGGTTGAGCGTCTGGCCAGGAACCGAGTCGGGCATGCCCGCCAAAAGAAGCGCCATGCGCGCGACGTTGCGGTTGTCCTCACCGGCCTGGTTGGCGCAGCCGAAAAACACCTCATCGACCGCTTTCCAGTCGAGATTGGGATGCTTTGCCATCAAGGCCTTGATCGGGGCCGCGGCCAGATCGTCGGCGCGCACCTTGGCGAGCGAACCGCCAAAACGGCCGATCGGGGTCCGTACGGCATCGCAAATGAACACATCACGCATTGAATCTCTCCCTGAACGCTGCGTTTGGGCCGTTGACCCCACTGAATTGATGGCGAGTTTTAGGAGCGACGTAGCGGGAGGTCAATTGAGGGCTGTCGCCACCGGCGGTGCTTTCGCGGGATGGCCGTCATGTTCCCAGGGCTCAGCTAGGGGTTAGGAAGTAAAATAAGCGGCGACCGGGCGTGGAAAACCGGTACGACGGGGAGCAAACCAATAGGACCGACGGACAAAATTTTGTAGTTTGCGCCCCGCAATGACGATCCAGCAAAACATCCCCGCACCCCCGCCCCCCGAGGCAACTCCGGCCGCCGACGCGACAGCGCGCGTCACGCCGATGATGGAACAGTACCTTGAAATAAAGGCCGGCCATCCCGGGTTGCTGCTGTTCTACCGGATGGGCGATTTCTATGAGCTGTTCTTCGAGGACGCCGAGATCGCCTCCAGGACGCTCGGCATCGTGCTGACAAAACGCGGCAAGCATCAGGGCATGGATATCCCGATGTGCGGTGTGCCGGTGGAGCGCTCCGAGGATTATCTGCATCGACTGATCAATGCCGGCCACAGGGTCGCGGTATGCGAGCAGACCGAGAATCCCGCAGCCGCACGCGCGCGCGGCAACAAGAGCGTGGTGAGCCGCGGCGTGGTGCGGCTTGTCACGCCGGGCACGCTGACCGAAGACACCCTGCTCGACGCAAAGACCAACAATTACCTGCTGGCGATCGCACGGGCGCGGGGATCAGCCGGCGGCGACCGCATTGGCCTTGCCTGGATCGATATCTCCACCTCCGAATTCATGGTCACGGAATGCTCGACCGCCGAGCTTTCGGCGACCTTGGCGCGGATCAATCCGAATGAAGTCATCGTCACCGATGCACTGTATGGCGATGCTGATCTGGGGCAGCTGCTGCGCGAACTGCCGGCGGTGACGCCGCTGACCCGCGACGTGTTCGACGGCGCCACCGCGGAACGGCGACTGTGCGATTATTTCGCGGTCGCCACCATGGACGGCCTGTCCGCGATGTCGCGGCTGGAAGCGACCGCGGCGGCCGCCGCCGTCACCTATATCGATCGAACACAAGTCGGAAAGCGCCCGCCGCTGTCGCCGCCGTCGCGCGAGGCCGCCGGCACCACGATGGCGATCGACCTGGCGACCCGCGCCAATCTTGAATTGACGCGCACGCTGGCGGGCGAGCGGCGCGGCTCGCTGCTCGATGCGATCGACTGCACCGTCACCGCAGCCGGATCGCGGCTGCTCGCACAACGTCTTGCGGCCCCGCTCACCGACAGCGCCGCGATTGCGCGGCGGCTGGACGCCATCGCCACTTTCGTCGCCGACAGTTTTGCGCGTGATGATATCCGCACCACCTTGCGCGCCGCACCCGACATGTCGCGCGCGCTGGCGCGGCTGTCAGTCGGTCGCGGCGGCCCGCGCGATCTTGCAGGCCTCCGTGATGGCATCCTCGCCGCCGATCAGGCGCTGGCGCGGCTGGCGCAACTGGATGCACCGCCAGTTGAGATCGCGGCCGTGATGGAGGCGCTGCGCCGTCCGTCGCGCGATCTTGCGCGCGAATTCGAACGGGCGCTGGCCGAACAACTGCCGCTGATCAAGCGCGACGGCGGTTTTGTTCGCGAAGGCTATGAGCCCGCACTCGACGAGAGCCGAAACCTGCGCGACGCCTCGCGCCTCGTGGTCGCCGCGATGCAGGCCCGCTATGCCGACGACACCGGCATCAAGGGCCTCAAGATCCGGCACAACAATGTGCTGGGCTATTTCGTCGAGGTGACGGCGCAGCACGGCGACAAGCTGATGACCGCGCCTTTGAACGCGACGTTCATCCATCGCCAGACGCTGGCCGGTCAGGTTCGCTTCACGACGTCGGAGCTCGGCGAGATCGAAGCCAAGATCGCCAATGCCGGCGACCGCGCGCTCAATCTCGAACTGGAAATCTTCGAGCGGCTGTCGGTCATCGCACTTGCGGCCAGCGACGATCTGCGCGCCGCGGCGCATGCCTTTGCGCTGCTCGATGTCGCAACCGCGCTGGCCAAACTTGCGGTCGACGACAATTACGTGCGGCCCGAAGTCGACGGCTCGCTCGGTTTCGCCGTCGAGGGCGGCCGCCATCCCGTGGTCGAAGCCGCGCTGAAGCGCGATGGCCAGCCGTTCATCGCCAATGCCTGCGACCTCTCGCCGGGACCGGCGCAGGTCTCGGGCCAGATCTGGCTGATCACCGGCCCGAACATGGCGGGTAAATCGACCTTCCTGCGCCAGAACGCGCTGATCGCGCTGCTGGCGCAGATCGGCAGCTACGTGCCGGCCTCGCGGGCGCGGATCGGCGTCGTCGACCGGTTGTTCAGCCGCGTCGGCGCTGCCGACGACCTCGCACGCGGGCGTTCGACCTTCATGGTGGAAATGGTCGAGACCGCCGTGATTTTGAATCAGGCCAGCGAACGCTCGCTCGTCATCCTCGACGAGATCGGCCGCGGCACCGCGACCTTCGACGGCCTGTCGATCGCCTGGGCCGCGATCGAACATCTGCATGAGAGCAACCGCTGCCGCGCGCTGTTCGCGACGCATTATCACGAGCTGACCGCGCTCTCGGCCAAACTGCCGCGGATGTTCAACGCCACGGTGCGCGTCAAGGAATGGCAGGGCGACGTCGTGTTCCTGCACGAGGTGCTGCCCGGCTCGGCCGACCGCTCCTACGGCATCCAGGTCGCAAAGCTCGCCGGCCTGCCGCCGGCCGTGATCGCGCGCGCCAAATCGGTGCTGGCAAAACTCGAGGCCCAGGACCGCGGCCAGACCGCGCGGGCGCTCGCCGACGACCTGCCGCTGTTCGCGGTGCCGTCGCGCGCCGCCGCCGAGCCGGCACCGCCGAGCGAGGCCGAGCAATTGCTCGAAGCGGTGAAGGCGCTGCATCCGGATGAGATGTCGCCGCGCGAGGCGCTGGATGCACTCTATCGGCTCACGACGCTGGCGAAAGAACGCAAGGCTTGAGGCGCACCGCGAAAGTGTTCGCATGGATTGCGCTGGTGTACGGCGCGCCGCCCATGCTGTTGCTGATCTCCGCGCTGTTTGATGGCGGCTGGCGGATATTCGTGTTTCTCGGATTGATCGCGCTGCCGCTGTTGCCGCTGATCCTGATGCAGGATGCGCGCGGCTGGCGGACGCCGTCGCCCGGCGTGCCGCTGGCGGTGGCCGTGGTCTCGCTGGTGGCGACAACGCTGCTGTATTTGCGCCTGTTCGGCGTCATTCAATGGAGCCTGCCTTGGGACGTGGCGGGCTAGCGTCCCACGTCGGCGAACGGCTGGATCAACTTCAGCTTGGCGGCGAGGCGGATGCTGCGCTTGCCGGCCAATGCGGTTGCCTCCATTTCGGCACCGTTGGCGTCGCAGCGGCCTGAGAAACCGATGCCGACTTCATAACCGCCGAACAGCGGATGCTCGGCCTTCGCCGGAGTGTGTTCCTGATTGACGAACTCGCCCTTCCAGCTGCCGTTCGCCGAACTATAGGCCCCGAGGTAATAGAAAAACGCGTCGCCGCCGAGAATGCGGCCGTCATGCAGCAGCATCACGCCGGTATGCCCGCCGGCCAGGCCGTCCAGCATCCGGATGTCGATCGAGTAGAGTCCGCTGATGATGCCGCCGTCGCCGACCATACCGGGCGGCGGAACGTCGTCATTGCCGAGCGGCGTCATGAGCGCGCGAAACACCGAGCCGGCGTCCTCCACCACTTCACCCGCGAAGCGATAGGCCTGGCCCTCTGCCCTGCCGCGTATACTGAGCGTGACCTGGTCGGAACTGACCAGCGATCTAGGGCGGGGCGACGGGCTATGGCGCCGGGTCCTGAGCCTGGCGACGATTTCGCCGTTCACGATCTGGTAGCTGCCGAAATGGGCGAATGCCGTATTGCCGCCAAGCATCGTTCCGGCATTGGCGTACAGCACGCTGCGGCCGGAGCCCTCGTTGATGTCGTACTCGACCTTGTACAATCCCTCCACGACACCGCCTCAATTCTGCTCTGCCCAGCAACCTAGCGGGTCTGCCGGTGGCGGTAACTAGCGATCTTCCGAACTAATAGGGGCCGTCACCTTCCTTCGCCCCTTCCACCACAGCGCCAGGTTCCACGAGACGCAGGTCGCGAGCCCGAGGCTTAGGCCGATCACCGAGCCGAACTGCAGCGCGGCGACGTGCAGGACGGCAATCGCAAGGCCCAATCCGATCAGGCCCCAGGCGCTGTTGGCGAGCACGGCCGCGGTCGGCGGGCCGCCGATGCGCGGATGCAGGATCAGCATCATGGAGGTGAACACGATCGGAAACAGCGCCATGATGCCGCTGATTTTCGGACCGACCCAGCCTGACGTCGTGACCACGGTCGCGACCAGTGTCGCAACCAGCGAGGCGCGCAGGGGAATGTCGTACCAGCGCCGCACGACCGGCGGCATCTTGACGTGACGGTAACGCGCGAGCAGCGGCACGCAGATCGCAAAGGCGATCGCATTGACGATCAGCCCGCCCGCCAGCGTCCAGTGTACCGCGCGAATGATCGAGGCGAGTGCGATCCACACCGCGACCGCGGCAAGGCAACTGACGACCGCGCTGCGGCGCTGCGCCAGCACGACATAGGTCAGCCCCAGAAAAATCGTCGCGGCGTTGATCGGCAGGCTCGCCAGTGCGCCTTCGGCGATGAAGGCCGCGTCATGATCGAGCGCGAGGAACACGTAAGACGGCCCCGCCGAAATTGGCAATGTCGCAATCAGCGCGCCGATCACCGGGCCCGACTTCTCGGTGACGATGGACGCCGTCACCACGAACGCCGCGGTAATCACCATGCGCAGGACGAGCGTCAGCAGGAAGATGGATTCGGGGGACATTTAAAGCCGTCGTCCCGGCGAAGGCCGGGACCCATAGCCACAATTATTCGTGTGGCGCGAAAGGCGTCGAACATCGGTTGTTGCAACGAGGGGCCGCGGCGTATGGGTCCCGGCTCAAGGCCGGGACGACACCATACTGCAGACTCACACCCGCTTCATCGACACCGCGACCTTGGGGCCGTTCCGGATGGTCTGATAGACCACGCAATAGCGCTCGGTGAGCTTTAGCAGCAGATCGAGCTTGTCCTGTGGGGCGTCGGTTTCGACGTCGAAGCGCAGGCGGATTTCGGCGAAACCGACCGGGGCTTCCTTGTCGACGCCGAGCGTGCCGCGGAAATCGAGATCGCCCTCGGCGATGACATGGCCGCTCTTCAGCGGAATTTCGACCGCGGTCGCCACCGACTTCAGCGTCACGCCGGCGCAGGCGACCAGCGCTTCCAGCAGCATGTCGCCCGAACACAGTTCAAGCCCGGAACCGCCGGTGGCGGGATGCAGGCCTGCAACGGCCAGCGCGCGGCCGGTTTCGACCTTGCAGGTCAAGCCTTCATTGTCGATCGAGCCCTTGGCTTTGAGCGTAATGACAGCGGCTGAGGGATCGGACTTGTAACGCTCCTTGATCGGGGCCTGCATCGCACGGAGTTCGGCGGCGTCCATTTTTTTCTCCCGGATTTTTGTACATCCGGATTTAAAGCCTTATGGAGCCCAAGTCACCACCCAATGTCACCACCACATCGCCTCGCCGGTGGTCGATTTGGCATCGGCGTCAGGCACGTTGCGGTCGAGCGAGCGATCCAGCGCGGTCAGCACGCGGCGCTTGAAATTGTCGAAGTGCGGCGAATTGCGGTCGCGCGGCCGCGCCAGATTGACCTTGATCTCCTCGAACAGCCGCCCCGGCCGCGGCCGCATCACAAGCACGCGATCCGCCAGCACCACGGCCTCATCGACGTCATGCGTCACCAGCATGAGCGTTGGCCGCGTGTCGTTCCAGAGGTCGAGCAGATGGTCCTGCAGGTCGCGCCGCGTGAAGGCATCGAGCGCCGAAAACGGCTCGTCCAGCAGCAGCACTTCCGGCTGCGGCACCAGCGCGCGCGCGATCGCGACCCGCTGCGCCTGCCCGCCGGACAATTCGCGCGGCCAGGCGTTGGCCTTGTCCGCAAGGCCAACCCGATCCAATGCACGCGCGACCTTTTCGCGTCGCGCGGCGGCGGACAACTCAGAAAGGCCGAAGCCGATATTGTCGGCGACGCTCAGCCACGGCAGCAGCCGCGGCTCCTGGAAGATGATGCCGATTTTTGCGTGCGGAGCAGTAATTGCAATGTCGTCCAGGGTCACCGTGCCTGTGGTGGCGCGGTCGAGGCCGGCGATGGCGCGCAGCAAGGTCGACTTGCCGCAACCGGAGCCGCCGATGATGGCGACGATCTCGCCGAGCTTGATGTTGGCGGAAAACCGCTCCAGCGCGTGGACGCCGTTCGGATAGGTCTTGCCAACGCGATCGAGAGCGAGCATCAGGCCGCTCCGCTTTTGCCGCCGAATGCGTCCTGCCAGCGTAGCAGCGGCGCGGTGGCGATCTCGATCAGCCAGTCGGTGGTCTTGCCCAAGATGGCGAAGATCACGATCGCCGCGACGATCTGCGCCGGCTTGCCGAGCTGCTGGCCGTCGATCAGGAGATAGCCGAGTCCTTCGGAGGCGCCCATGAATTCGGCGGCGACGACGAACATCCAGCCGAGGCCAAGGCCGACGCGCAGCGCCACCACATAGGCCGGCAGCACCGCGGGCAACAGGATGCGGCGGATCATCGCCGGGCCACTGAGGCGGAAGGTGCGGCCGACCTCGACGATCTTGCGATCGACCGAGAGGATCGCGCCCATCACGCCGAGATAGACCGGGAAGAACACACCGACCGCGATCAGCGCGATTTTCGAGGTCTCGAAGATGCCGAGCCACAGGATGAACAGCGGCACCCAGGCGATCGATGGAATCGCGCGCAGCGCCTGCACGGTCGGATCGAGCAGCCGGCGCGCCAGCCCCCAATAGCCGGAGATCGCCCCGAACAATGTGCCGGCGACGACACCGAGGATGAAACCCGAGGCGACGCGGCTCAGCGTCGCGATGATATGGCGCGACAGCTCGCCGCTTTTGGCGAGTTCCACCATGGTGGCGAAGATTTTGGTCGGCGGCGGCACCAGCCGGCCGTTCGAGAGGCCCGCCCAGACCGCGATTTCCCAGGCCAGCGCGAGTCCCACCGGCAGCAGCAGCCCCAGCGCCGGCCCCGCATAGCGCCGCAGCCGCGCCGACGACGCCTTCGTCTCGGGCGTCGTCGCATCGGTCCGTTCCAGCGCTGGCAGTTCAACGGTCATGGCCATAGCAAGAACGCGTCTTTCGAGGGATTGCAAGGTGGCGGATGGCGACGTGTCACCATCCTTGCGTCGTCCCGACGAAGGCCGGGACCCATAACCACCGGCTCAAGAAAGGGACAAAGGCGGCGACCAACCGGGTGCAACAATTATCGCCGCGGCGTATGGGTCCCGGCCTTCGCCGGGACGACAATTATCAATTCGTCGGCAGCGGGATCCGATCATCGATCAGGGCATCCAGCGTCGCCTTGACGTCGACCGTGGCGGCGACGACACCGGCCTGCTGCAAAGCGAGGCCGGCGGCGAGGATGGACTCACGCTGCGGGGCGCCGATGCGGCTGTGGGTCAGTTCGGTGCGCTCCTTGAGCTGCTTGTCGACGACCGCATCCGGCAGCTTGGTGATGCCGATAAAGGTCTTCTTCAGGTCGTCGTAATTGGCCAGCGAATACTTGCGCGCCTCTTCATATACCGCGAGCACGCGGCGAACCGCGTCCGGATGGTCCTTCAGGAACTGCTCGCGTACATTGAGAATGCCCCAGGTGTTGGCGTCGGGCTTGCGGAAGAACAGTTTGGCGCCCTCCTCGACTTCGGCCTGCGCCATCATCGGATCGAGCCCCGCCCAGGCGTCGACGTCGCCGCGGATCAGCGCGGTCTTGCCGTCGGCGTGCTGCAGCAGCACCGGCGTGATGTCCTTTTCGGACAGGCCCGCGCCGAGCAGCGCGCGCACCAGGAAGATGTGCGGATCGGTGCCGCGCGTCACCGCGACGCGTTTGCCCTTGAGATCGGCAATGCCGGCGATCTTGGAATCTTTGCCGGTCACCAGCGCGGTCCATTCGGGGCGCGAATAGACATAGATCGACTTGATCGGATTACCGTTGATCTTGGCGACCAAAGCGGCCGAGCCCGCACTCGATCCGAAGTCGATCGATCCGGCGTTGAGAAATTCGAGCGCCTTGTTGGAACCGGCCGACTGCACCCAGACGACGTTGATGCCGTCCTTGGCGAACTCCTTTTCCAGCAGGCCCTTCTGCTTGAGGATCATCGACACCGGGTTGTAGGTCGCCCAGTCGATGCGAATTTCCTTGAGCGGGTCGGCGGCGAAGGCCGCACCGGGAAGCAAGGTCGAGGCTGCAATAACAGCAGCAAACGCGCGTCGTGAAATCCTGGACATTCCCTGGTCTCCTCATATCCCCAAAAACTGTCTTTTATTTCAATGAGTTAAACGGCGAGGTCAACCAGAAAATAGCTGCCGCGAAAGCTGCGCCCTGAGAACAGGTTTGTCCAAAGCAACGCGAATCCAGCATAGAACTACTGTTGCCTCACAATCATCCGTGACAGCGTCTGCGCCGTCCGATATCGGGATAGATCATGGACAGCGTTGTGACCGAGGACCGCCCGGTGGCGGATGACCGTTTTGATACCGCGCGGATCACCGCCGCGATCGATGCGCTAGCCGAAAAAAATGCCGGCCGCGAGGACGTGTTCCGCTCGGCGATGGCGCAACTGCTGAAGGCCGAGTTGATCGCGGCGCGAAAAACCGCGCAAGCCGTGTTGCTGAAGGACCGTCACGGCCGCCGCTGCGCCGAGCGGCTGTGCTTCGTGCAGGACGAAATCATCCGCATTCTCTATTCCGCCGCCACGCGGCACCTCTATCGCTCGCATGTCCGATCGGGCGAAGAGCGCATGTCTGTCGTCGCCACCGGCGGTTACGGCCGCGGCCTGATGGCGCCGGAATCCGACATCGATCTGCTGTTCATCCTGCCCTACAAGCAAACCGCCTGGGGCGAGCAGGTCGCCGAGGCCATTCTCTATTGCCTGTGGGACATGGGGCTGAAGGTCGGCCACGCCACGCGTTCGGTCGATGAATCGGTCCGGCAGGCGCGCGGCGACATGACGATCCGCACCGCCATCCTCGAGACCCGGTTCCTGACCGGCGACCGGCCGCTCTACGACGAACTGGTCGCGCGCTTCGACAAGAACGTGGTGCAGGGCACCGCCGCGGAGTTCGTCACCGCCAAGCTCGCCGAGCGGGAAGAACGCCATCGCCGCGGCGGTCAGTCGCGCTATCTGGTCGAACCCAACGTCAAGGACGGCAAGGGTGGCCTCCGCGACCTCCACACGCTGTTCTGGATCGCGAAATATGTCTATCGCGTGCGCGAGACCGATGAACTGGTCGAGCGCGGCGTGTTCGACGCGCAGGAATACCGCACCTTCCGCCGCTGCGCCGACTTCCTGTGGTCGGTGCGCTGCAATTTGCACTTCGTCTCCGGCCGCGCCGAAGAACGCCTGTCGTTCGACATGCAGCGCGAGATCGCGGTCCGCCTCGGCTATACCTCGCATCCCGGCATGCAGGATGTCGAGCGCTTCATGAAGCACTACTTCCTGGTCGCCAAAGACGTCGGCGACCTCACCGCGATCCTGTGCGCCAAGCTGGAGGACGAGCAGGCCAAGCCGGCGCCGGTGCTGAGCCGCGTCGTGGCGCGGTTCCGGCCCGGCATCAAGCGCCGCCGAGTGCCCGACTCTGACGATTTCATCATCGACAACAACCGCATCAATCTCGCCGCGCCCGACGTCTTCAAGCACGATCCGGTCAATCTGATCCGGATCTTCCGCCTCGCACAGAAGAACAACCTCGCCTTCCATCCCGACGCCATGCGCACGGTGACGCGCTCGCTGAAGCTGATCAACACCGGCTTAAGGGAAAATCCGGAAGCCAATCTTCTGTTCATGGAGATCCTGACGTCCGACAACGCCGAGACCGTGCTGCGGCGCATGAACGAGACCGGCGTGCTCGGTCACTTCATCCGCGCCTTCGGCAAGATCGTCTCGATGATGCAGTTCAACATGTACCACCATTACACGGTGGACGAGCATCTGATCCGCTGCGTCGGCTTCCTGCAGGACATCGAGCGCGGCGGCAACGACGAGTTCACCGTCGCCAGCGACCTGATGCGCAAAATCCGCCCCGAGCACCGCGCGGTGATCTACATCACCACGCTGCTGCACGACATCGCCAAGGGGCGGCCCGAGGACCATTCGATCGCCGGCGCCAAGGTGGCGCGGCGGCTGTGCCCGCGGCTCGGCTTCAACGCCGCCGATACCGAGACGGTAGCGTGGCTGATCGAAGAGCATCTGACCATGTCGACGGTGGCGCAGTCGCGCGACCTGTCGGACCGCAAGACGATCGAGAATTTCGCCGCCGTGGTGCAATCGGTCGAGCAGATGAAGCTCTTGACGATTCTCACCACCGCCGACATCCGTGGCGTCGGTCCCGGTGTCTGGAACGGCTGGAAGGCGCAATTGCTGCGCACGCTGTATTACGAAACCGAACCGGTGCTGACCGGCGGCTTCTCGGAAGTGAATCGCGCCCAGCGTATCGCGGTGGCGCAATCCGAATTCCGCGCCGCCTTCACCGAATGGCCGGAGCAGGAGCTCAACGCCTATATCGCGCGGCATTATCCGGCGTACTGGCTCAAGGTCGAACTGCCGCGCAAGATTCGCCACGCGCGTTTCCTGCGAGCCAGCGAACAGGCCGGCCACAAGCTTGCGATCAATGTCGGCTTCGACGAAGCGCGCGGCGTCACCGAGCTGACGATCCTGGCAACCGACCATCCCTGGCTGCTGTCGATCATCGCCGGCGCCTGCGCGTCGGCGGGCGCCAACATCGTCGACGCGCAGATCTACACCACCACCGACGGCCGCGCGCTCGACACCATCGCGATATCGAGGGAATACGACCGCGACGAAGACGAGGGACGCCGCGCCACGCGAATCGGCGAGATGATCGAGCAGGTGCTCGAGGGTAAATTGCGCCTGCCCGAAGTGGTGGCGCGCAAGGCGGCCGCGCGCGGCAAGGTGCGGCCCTTCGTGGTCGAGCCTGAGGTGACCATCAACAACCAGTGGTCGGACCGCTACACCGTGATCGAGGTGTCCGGCCTCGACCGCCCGGGCCTGCTGTACCAGCTGACGACGGCGATCTCGAAGCTCAACCTCAACATCGCCTCCGCCCATGTCGCGACCTTCGGCGAGCGCGCCCGCGACGTGTTCTACGTCACCGATCTGCTCGGTGCGCAGATCACCGCGCCGACGCGGCAGGCTGCGATCAAGAGCGCGCTGCTGCACCTGCTCGCAAGCGAGGACAACGCCGCCCAGCCGGCGGCGTAATCCGTCGCTCTTCTCTCAGAACTGCGTGATCGGCTCCAGCTTCTCGCCCTTGCGGAACGCGCGCAGCGGCGCGGTGTCGGTATAGACCCGCTCCTCGATGATCTTGCCATTCTTGATCCGGAACTTGTCGACGCCGCGCCATTCGAACCTTACGCCGTTGACGTTCCGCGTGGTCTGCCATTCGATGATCACTACGTCGCCGCGCGAGGTCCAGTCCAGCAATTGCCAGACGAAATCCGGCGCCGCCGCCGTCTGCACTTCCATCAGCCGGTCGAGTTCGTTGCCCGCCACGCGCCGGCCCACCAGCGGCGTATGCAGTGAGCCTTCGGGGTGCCAGAGATCGAGAAAGGCTTTTCCGTCCCGCGCCGCCCAGGCGGCGGCAAATCGCGTCACAAATTCCTGAATTTCTGCGTCCGTCATTGGTCGTCTCCGTGGTTGGAATGTGGGAGACGCTAGGGGCCGTGCATGAATCTGTCTGGCGGTTTACGGACGTGACATGTGAGGGCTGATCGGGTGGGCAAAGCGAAGCGTGCCCACCATTCACGACGACAACGCAAGATGGTGGGAACGGCGCAAGAGCGCCTTTGCCCACCCTACGTTCTCACTTTTTCAGCATTACCCCCTCATGCTCCAGCAACCACCGCTTCCGCTCAAGCCCACCGCCATACTTGACCAGCGCACCGTTGGCGCCGATCAGGCGATGACAGGGCACGACGACGCTGATCGGATTGGAGCCGTTGGCATGACCGACCGCACGCATGGCCTTTGGCGCGTTCAGCATCGCTGCCAGTGCGCCGTAGCTCATCGTTGTACCCGCCGGTATTTTCGGCAATGCGGTCCAGACCTTTTGCTGGAACGGCGTACCCGCGACGCGCCACTTGATTGCGTTGAGGCGATCGAGATCGCCTTTGAAATACGCCGTCAGCGCCGTCTTCAACTCTTTCGGTGACTGCGCCTCTTTCAGATCGACCGGACCATATTGCAGCCGCAGCAACTCCTTCATGCGCGGCCCGTGCTCTTCCCAATCCAGCGCACGCAGCAGACCGCCGGCATCGGTTACCAGCAACGCGGTTCCGATCGGCGTTTGCAGCCGGTCGAGATGGAAGGTTTCAGGCGGCTTCGCGCTCATCGATTTTTCCGGACAAGGCGGGATGCGGTACGCCCGCGGCCCACAGATGCAACGCCGCATAAGCGCGCCACGGCCGCCAGCGCTCGCTGCGAACAAGCAATTCCGCAGGCGACGGGCGGCGCCCTTCACTGTCGGTCATCGCGCGGAGTAAACCGATGTCGGCGGCGGGGAACGCATCGGGTTCGCGCAGTTCGCGCATGGCGATGTATTGCGCGGTCCATTCGCCGATTCCCGGCAGCGCCCTCAGTTTCACGATCGCATCCTCAAGGCTGGCGCCGCGGCTGAAGATCGCGGGATCGGCCGAGATCGCCTGCGCCAGCGAGGTCACCGCCATCGCCCGCGCACCTGATATCCCGAGCGTTGTCAGATCGGAACTCGCAATCCGCGCCGCAAAGGGAAACAGATGGCTGAGACCTTCGCTCTCCGTCATCGCAGGCGGCAGCGGCTCGCCAAAGGCCTGCACCAGTTTGCCGAGCAGTTTGGTCGCGGCAGGAACCGTGATCTGATGGCCGAAGATCGCCCGCACCGCGAGCTCAAAGCCGTCCCACGCCCCGGGGACGCGCAAGCCTGGCCGGGCCGCGACCAGCGGCGCCAGCACGGGATCGAGCGCGAGATGCGCTCCGATCGTATCGGGATCGGCGGCGAGATCGAACACCCGGCGCACCCGCGCGATGATCTGCGGCAAGACCGCCATGTCGGGAAAGCGAACGCGGACGTCGATCCGGTTCTTCGGCGCAGGCACGACGCTGATCACGCCGCACTTGCCGCCGATCGCAATCGTGCGGCGATAGCTATCGCCGGCGACGACCTCGACGCCGGGAATGGCGCGGGCGGCGAGGAACGACATCATCGCGTCCCAATCATAGGGCGGCCGATACGGAAGACGAACCGACAGCGCGCCGGCTTCACGCCTGGTCTTGTCGCGGGAACGCCGCAATGCGGCCGGCGGACGCCCGAACAGCTCCAGAAAGGTTTCGTTGAAGCGGCGCACGCTGTTGAAGCCGGACGCCAGGGCGACCTCGGCCATCGGCAACGACGTTTCGTGGATCAACTGCTTGGCAAGCAGCACCCGTCGGGTTTGGGCCACCGCGATCGGCGAAGCCCCGACATGCTGACGGAACAGCCGCCGCAATTGCCGCCCGCCGACGCCGAGCCGGCTGGCCAGGCTCTCGACATCATCGTCATCGAGCCCGCCGGATTCGATCAATGCCAGCGCGCGCGAAACCGTGTTGGAGCTGCCGCGCCAGAACGCGAGGTCAGGCGACACTTCCGGCCGGCAGCGCAGGCAGGGACGGAAGCCGGCCTCCTGGGCTGCGGCCGCCGAAGCATAGAACGACACGTTCTCGAATTTCGGGGTGCGCGCCGGACAGATCGGCCGGCAATAGATGCCGGTGGTTTTGACGCCGACAAAGAGCCGCCCGTCGAACCTGATATCCCGGGTCGAAATCGCGCGGTAGCAAGCGGTACGGTCCATATCCATCAGGAAATCATCCAATATCGTGCAGGGCATGTCCCGCGCTTTGCGCGCGGATACCCGCTCAGTTCTCGAAAATCAGGCAAGTCGTGGTGCCGTGCGCGAGCAAACGTCCCTTGCTATCCGTGATGCGTCCTTCCGCGGTGCCGACCCGCCGGCCGCTGCTGAGCACGATGCCCTCGGCCCTGATCGTGCCGGTCCCGGACGTAATCGGTCGCACCATCGAAATCTTGAACTCCAGCGTCGTCGAGCCCAGACCTTTCTCCAGGGTCGACTGAATGGCCAGCCCCATGCAGCTGTCGAGCAGCGTGGCCGAGAAGCCGCCATGCGCGGTGCCGGCCGGGTTGAGGTGGTCGTCACTCGGTTCGGCGGTGATGACCACGCGCCCGCTCGCGGCTTCGGTGACATCGTAGCCCAGTGTGCGCGCGATCGTGTTGAGGGGCAGCGTGCCATCGGCGAGCCCCTGGCCAAATTCCAGGCCACTCATTTCCTTGCGCCTGACGACACTGACGGTGCCGTATGTTCTGTCGGTACGCATTCCCATTGATTCTCCGCGCTGTCGCTCGATCGAAGCATCTGATATCGCGCCCCACCTGTCTCGCGGTTTTCGGACCTCATCATTTTCTGCGAAATATCGGCACGGCGCCGCACTTTTCACGCTGAGCGTGCTAGCGTCCACCCGAATTCCGCTGTCGGTTTTTGGGGACCGCCACATGATGCTTACCGCCAATTGTCTGGTCGCGGTGGTCGCCGCGCTGCATGTGTATTTTCTGGCGTTGGAGATGTTTCTTTGGGAAAAGCCGCTCGGCCTGAAGACTTTCCGCAATACTCCGGAGAAGGCGAAAGAGACGGCGGTACTGGCCGCCAATCAGGGCCTTTATAACGGCTTCCTCGCCGCCGGCCTCGTCTGGGGCCTGATCCATCCAAACCCGGGCTTCGCGTTCCAGATCAAGGCATTCTTCCTGCTCTGTGTGATCGTGGCAGGCGCTTACGGCGCCGCGACCGTCAGCCGCCGGATCTTGTATGTACAGGCGGCGCCCGCGGCGCTCGCATTGATCCTGCTCTGGTTGGCGTAAAGTGCATTTGCCGGCGGTGTCTTCGGTATCCCGTGCGGGTTCCAATTGCCCGCATCGTCTCATTCCCGAACGCGAGCAAGATTAGTGGATTCGTTTTGTGCAGTCCGCGTGGCTGCCTTCGGTTTAATCTCGATTGACCGGGACTTGCGATAGTCAGCCTTTTCGCAAGCTCGCCTTGCATTGCAGCATCCGTTCCGCCACTATTGCAACCAGCGATGGCGTCCACCGGGTCATATTAAGTCCCAAGACAAGATCATCGGCTCAATCAACACATGAGGAAACCAACAATATGAAGAATGGTATTTTCCATTTGGTCACCGGCACGGCGCTCGCGATCGCCCTGTCGGCTTCGTCGGCCTACGCGCAGAAGAAATACGACACCGGCGCGACCGACACCGAAATCAAGATCGGCCAGACCGTGCCGTTCTCGGGCGCCTATTCCGTCTATGCCAATATCGGCAAGACGCAGGCCGCCTACATGAAGATGATCAACGACCAGGGCGGCATCAACGGCCGCAAGGTCAACCTGATCCAGTATGACGACGCCTACAGCCCGCCGAAGACGGTCGAGCAGATCCGCAAGCTCGTCGAGAGCGATGAAGTCCTCCTCACTTTCCAGGTCATCGGAACCGCGGCGAACGCCGCCGTGCAAAAGTATCTCAACGGCAAGAAGGTGCCGCAACTGTTCGCCGCCACCGGCGCGTCGAAGTTCACCGATCCCAAGAACTTCCCCTGGACCATGGGCTACAACCCGAACTACTTCGTCGAGGGTCGCATCTACGGCACGTACATTCTGAAGGAACATCCGGATGCCAAGATCGGCATCCTCTACCAGAACGACGATCTGGGTAAGGACTATGTCAACGGCCTGAAGGCCGGTCTTGGCGACAAAGCGGCAAAGATGATTGTGGCCGAGGCTTCCTATGAAGTCTCCGACCCGACCATCGATTCGCAAGTGCTGAAGATCAAGGACGCCGGCGCGACCCTGTTCTACAGTGCCACGACGCCGAAGCAGGCGGCGCAGGCGATCCGGAAGATCCACGAACTCGCCTGGAAGCCGGTGCACATCCTCGACATCAACGCCAGTCCGGTCAGCGCCACGCTGCAGCCGGCGGGCCTCGAAGCGTCGAAGGGCGTGATCAGCGTTCAGTACGGCAAGGATCCGGCCGATCCGACCTGGAAGGGCGATCCGGGCCTGCAGAAGTATCTCGACTTCATGGCGAAGTACTTCCCGGAAGGCGACAAGATGAACACGGTCAATACCTATGGCTATTCGACCGCACAGCTGCTCGTGCAGGTGCTCAAACAGTGCGGCGACAACCTGACGCGTGAAAACGTGATGAAGCAGGCGGCCTCGTTGAAGGACGTCGTGCTCGACCTCGCCCTGCCGGGCATGAAGATCAACACCGGCCCCAACGATTACCGCGTCAACAAGCAGCTGCAGATGATGAAGTTCAATGGCGAGCGTTGGGAACTGTTCGGCCCGATCCTCGAGGACGCCGGCCCGGCGGGCTAGCCTCAACGTCCATCGATACGAACGATCGGCGGTCCCTCGGGGCCGCCGATTTGTTTTTTTAAGGGCAGTCGTCATTGCCGGGCTCGACCCGGCAATCCATCGTTCTTCATTTGAAGCTTCGCTTGATGGATGCGCGGGTCGTCTAGCGCGAAGACGCGCTTCGCGCTTCTGCCCGCGCATGACAAGTGGTGCAAACGGCGCCCCAGCTACGGGATCTCCCCAAACGTCTTGCCAACCGGCAACACGGCGTGCCGGATCAGCCGCGAATCCTCGACCGCGGCCTGGCGATGTTTCACCGCTTCCCGATAAACGGGGTCGCGGATCATCTCGGCGAAGGCGGCGACACTTGGATATTCGGCGATGAAGCAATGATCCCAGCGCTCTTCCGCCGGCCCGATCAGCATCAGTTCGAACCGCCCCTGCCAGACGATCCGCCCGCCGAGCCGTTCGAACACTGGCCCGCTTTCCCGTCCATACGCCGCATAGGCTTCCGCGCCTGACGCCTTGCGCCCGTCGGGATAGGCAGCTTGTTCCCGCAGACGAACCAGATTGAGCATGTGGATCGGCCCCGGCCGGTCGTTGGCCCGAAATTGCGCGAACACTTCCTTGGTCGGATCGATGTGGCCCATGGCGGGGTCTCCCTGCTGATTCTGCTCTCTTTTTTTGACGCGTTTTCTACCGCAGATAAGTATACGCAATCTGCGTAAACTTGATTGCTATGCGAACCGGGATCCACTTCGCTTGAAAACGCTACGTTACCACGCGCCGCCGCACCTCCTAATCCCGCGTTAACCTCTCCGTAACCGACCCTTAAACTGCGGACGTTAGCTTGCGGCGGGCGGGATGTGAGCAGCGTTTGCGTATGGCGTGGGGACGGAAAAAGACCGGCGGCCGCAAGGAACCGCAATTCGGGCTCGCCGCCGCGCTGAGCGAATTGCGGCTGTCGCCGCAGGACCGCGTCGCTGTGAGCGACGACAAGCCGAAGAAATCATCAGCCAAGCGCAAACCCGAAAACGAAGACGACGAGCCGCCGCGCGAGCGCAAGCCACGCGCAGGCCGTAGCGGCGCCAAGCGCCAGTCGAAATCGCGTGGCGGATTCCGGATCGGACGCCTGTTCTATTGGGGCGCGGTGCTCGGTCTGTGGGCCGCGATTGCGGTCGTCGGCGTCGTGATCTGGGTCGGCGCGCATCTGCCGGCGATCCAGTCGCTGGCGATTCCGAAACGTCCGCCGACCATTCAGATCGTCGGCGTCGACGGCAGCGTGCTGGCCTCGCGCGGCGAAATGGCCGGCGCCAATGTCTCGCTGAAGGACTTGCCGCCCTACCTGCCGAAAGCCTTCATCGCGATCGAGGACCGTCGCTTCTATTCGCATTACGGCGTCGATCCGATCGGCATCGCGCGGGCGGCGGTCGCCAACGTCATGCATCGCGGCGTCTCGCAAGGCGGCTCGACACTGACCCAGCAGCTCGCGAAGAACCTGTTCCTGACGCAGGAACGCACCATCACGCGCAAGCTGCAGGAAGTGGAACTCGCGATCTGGCTGGAACGCAAGCATTCCAAATCGGAAATCCTCGAACTCTATCTCAACCGCGTCTACTTCGGCTCCGGCGCCTATGGCGTCGAGGCCGCGGCGCAGCGCTATTTCGGCAAGTCCGCCAAGAACGTCACGATCGCGGAAGCCGCGATGCTGGCGGGCCTCGTCAAGTCGCCGTCGCGGCTGGCGCCGAACCGCAATCCGGAAGGCGCGGAGCAGCGCGCCCAGATCGTGCTCGCGGCGATGGCCGATGCCAAGTTCATCACCGATGCGCAGGCGCAGGCCTCGATCGGCCATCCCTCCTACAATGTGAAACCGGTCGGCGCCGGCACCGTCAATTACGTCGCCGACTGGATCGGCGAAGTGCTTGACGATCTGATCGGCCAGATCGAACAGAGCATCGTGGTCGAGACCACGATCGACCCCAAACTGCAGAGCGTGGCGGAAGCCTCCATCATCGACGAACTCGCCGCGAAGAGCGTGAAGTTCAACGTCACCCAGGGCGCGCTGGTGGCGATGACGCCTGACGGCGCGGTGCGCGCCATGGTCGGGGGGAGGAACTATGCCGAGAGCCAATATAACCGCGCGGTTACCGCCAAGCGCCAGCCCGGCTCGGCCTTCAAGCCGTTCGTCTATCTCACCGCGATCGAAGCGGGATTGACGCCTGAAACGATCCGGCAGGATTCGCCGATCGATATCAAAGGCTGGCGGCCTGAGAACTACACCCATGAATATTTCGGGTCGGTGACGCTGACCCAGGCGCTTTCGATGTCGCTCAACACGGTGGCGGTGCGCCTCGGCATCGAAGTCGGGCCTAAGAGCGTGGTGCGGACCGCGCATCGGCTCGGCATTTCCTCAAAGCTGGACGCCAACGCCTCGATCGCGCTCGGCACCTCGGAAGTCTCCGTGCTCGAGCTGGTCGGCGCCTTTGCGCCATTTTCCAATGGCGGGCTCGGCGTTTCCCCGCATGTCGTGACCAAGATCCGCACCAATGAAGGCAAGGTGCTGTACAAGCGGCAGCCGGATCAGCTGAGCCAGGTGATCGAGCCGCGGCACGTCGCGATGATGAACACCATGATGCAGGAGACGCTGCTGTCGGGCACCGCGCGCAAGGCGGAGCTTCCGGGATGGATGGCCGCCGGCAAGACCGGCACCAGTCAGGATTTCCGCGACGCCTGGTTCATCGGCTATACCGCAAACCTCGTCACCGGCGTCTGGCTCGGCAATGACGACAATTCGCCGACCAAGAAGGCCACCGGCGGCGGCTTGCCGGTCGAGGTCTGGACCCGCTTCATGCGATCGGCCCATCAGGGCGTGCCGGTTGCGAACCTGCCGAAATCACAGGCCGGCGGCGGCGGCCTGCTGTCAAATCTGTTCCCCGCCTCGCAGGTCAGCGCGCCGCCGCAGCCATCGTATCAGCCATCGGCGCAAGCGCCGGTGCCGCTTGCACCGAACCCCTCGGGCGGCGGCTATCGCCAGCCACCGACGCGCACGTCGGCGCCGCCGCCGAATCCATCGGCACGCCCTGAGGCGGCCGCTGGACTGGATGGATGGCTCATGGACCGCGTGTTCGGCGGGAATCGCTAGACGCGCGGCGGCTCAAGAACAAAAACTGCGGAAACAACCCCATGCACGGTAAGCACGTGCTTGTTTTTGCTCAGTCCTGAATCGCGTAGCTTTGTAGCCCGGATAGGGCCAACGGGTCGCGCGAAGCGCGCCCGATGACGGCTCCACGCCATCCGGGATGAGCCCATCGGTTGCACGACCGTCCCGGATTTCGCTGCGCTTCATCCGGGGTACGATTGCCCGCGACTACCCTAATCCTCGACCCCGTAACGATGCAGATCGTTGCCGTGGGTGTCGAGCCAGGACTTGGCGCGCTCGACATGGCCGCAGACCTTCGCGACGACCCGCCAGAACCGCGGCGAATGGTTCATCTCAACCAGATGGGCGACTTCATGCGCAGCGAGATAGTCCAGCACAAAGGGCGGCGCGAGGATCAGCCGCCAGGAAAACGACAATGATCCGGCCGACGTGCAGGAGCCCCAGCGGCTCGATTGATCGCGGATCGACACCCGCTTGACCCTGACGCCGAGTTCTTCCGCATAGGCCAATGATGCCTTGTGCAGATCCTTGCGCGCTTCACGCTTGAGGTAATCATGGACGCGGCGGTCCATGTGCTCGGCGCCGCCGGCGACACACAGAACCTTCTCGCCGCTGTCGCGGGTTTCGGTCCACACCGTGCCGCGCTCGCCGGCGCGATGCACGATGCGATGCGGAACACCGCGGAGCGGTACCACTGTGCCAGCTTGAAACGGTGCGGCCTTCGGCAGGCGGCCGAGACGTGCGGCGATCCAGCCGCCATGAAGCTGCGCAAAGTCCTTTGCTTCCACCAGCGTGCCGCGCGGCGGCATGGTCAGGATCGCCTCGCGATCGGTCGGATGAATGCGTAACGTGTAGCGGCGCGCGCGGCGGTGCCGGCGCAGCCGAATCGCAAAGAATTGCGAGCCGTGTTTGACCAAAAGAGTCGCGGGTTCGGCGGGCCGCCGATAGAGGAGGGCGCGAGTAGCCATGTCTGACAGTCCGGGGGGCAAGAGTTCGCCCGGATTCTGCCATAACCGCTGCCACTCAAGCCGCCACTGAAACCGTTCGGCGCAAAAACAAATCATTTGCCCAATATACAGGGGCTGGACTCTATTCCGCCCCTACCGGCAGGGGCTGGAACCAAAAATTTTAGGTAGAATCATCGTTCATAATCAGGTCCAAGAGATGAGTCTGAACTCATCCCTTCAGGGACCTGCGAATCCGGATTCTTTAAATCAATTCAGCGGCTTACATGCGCCGCCGAATCGACGCCAGGATTGCCGTTACTCGGCAGCCCCAACCAATTTGTCTGATGCAGCGACCAATTTCGGCTTGGTATTGGCCGAAGACAGCATGAAATCGGAAATGCGCGGCACGATTTCGGAGCGGAACCGCGAACCATTGAACACACCGTAGTGCCCAACGCCCTTTTGCACGTAATGCACGCGGCGATGATCGGGAATCGATGTGCACAGCGAGTGCGTCGCTTCGGTTTGTCCAAGACCGGAGATGTCGTCGTTCTCGCCTTCGACCGTCATCAACGCGACGCGGCGAATTTTCGACGGATCAACCAGCTTGCCGCGATGGATCATCTCGCCCTTGGGCAGCGCATGCTTGACGAACACGACGTCGACGGTCTGCAGGTAATATTCTGCGGTCAAATCCATCACCGCGAGATATTCGTCATAGAATTCGCGGTGCTTGTCGACCAGATCGCCGTCGCCCTTCACCAGATTGCTGAACAGAGCCTTGTGGGCGTCGGTGTGGCGATCGAGATTCATCGTGATGAAGCCCGAAAGTTGCAGGAAGCCTGGATAGACGTCGCGCATCACGCCGGGGTGCGGGAACGGCACCTTGGTGATGACGTGATTGCGGAACCATTCGATACCGCGCTCGGCGGCGAGATTGTTCACGGAGGTCGGATTGCGACGGGTGTCGATCGGGCCGCCCATCAGCGTCATCGACAGCGGCACGAAGGGATCGTTGGCGGCTTCCATCACGGAAACCGCTGCGACCACCGGCACCGAGGGCTGGCACACCGCGATGACATGCATGTTGCCGCCGAGCACGTGCAGCATCTCGATCACGTAGTCGACATAGTCATCGAGATCGAAACGGCCTTCCGCCAGCGGCACCATCCGCGCGTCGGACCAGTCGGTGATGTAGACTTCATGCGTCGGCAGGAAGGCTTCGACGGTGCCGCGCAGCAGGGTGGCGTAGTGACCGGACATCGGCGCCACGATCAGCACCCGCGGCTGCGGGCTGCGCAGCGGCCGCGTCAGCTTGCGATCGAAATACAGCAAGCGGCAAAACGGCTTTTCCCAGATCGAACGAACCTCGACCGGCGTGCGGACGCCGTTCACTTCGGTCGTGTCGAGGCCCCAATCGGGCTTGCCGTAACGGCGCGTGGTGCGCTCGAACAATTCGCAGGCCGCGGCGATCGATTTGCCGAATTCGGTGTGCGACCACGGATTGAGCGGGTTCTGAAACAGGATCTTCGTGGCATCAGTCACGGCGCGTGCCGGATTGAGCGACGCGTGGCCCATTTCGTACATCCAGTACATCGGCGTCGTAAGTGCCGGACTGCCTTCGGCCACCAGTGGCGGTGCTCCGCCAAACTCACCAATCGGCATTGAATTCTAGACCCCTGTTTTGCGCCGCAGCATAGTGCCGAATGCGCAATAACGCGTCAATGCACACCTCCGTATATATACGGAGCGAAACGGCCAAAAACCCCAGAAATACACGGGAATTTACGACTTATTCACCGCCGCCGAGCAGCGAGCCGTGGTGTTTGGCGCTGCGCAAAAGGGCAAGAAAGATCGCAAATGACGCGATAAACAGCACCGCGTTGATCGCGAGCGACCACACCATCAGGTCGGTCCGGAACACGTGGTCGATCAACAGCGCCCGCATGCCCTCGAACACGTAAGTCGGCGGCAGCGTCCAGGCGAGATATTGCAGCCAGACCGGCAGCACCGACACCGGATAATAGACGCAGGCGAGCGGCATGAGGCCGAACATCAGCGTCCAGACGATGCTCTCGGCGCCGAGGCCATTGCGCAGCACCAGACCCGACACGAAGATCCCGATCGACCAGCTGGTGAAGATCAGATTGCAGAAGAACGCGATCAACGGCAGGCCGATGGCGAAAAAATTGAAGTCGAAGCAGAACAGCGCCAGCAGCGTCATCGGGATCACGCCGATCGCAAGCCGGATCAGGCTCATCACCATCAGCGAGATCAGGAACTCGATCGGCTTCAGCGGGCTCATCATCAGATTGCCGAGGTTGCGCGCCCACATCTCCTCGAGGAACGAGATCGAAAAGCCGAGCTGGCCGCGGAACAGGATGTCCCACAGGATGACCGCGCCGATCAGCGAGCCGCCGGCCTGGGCGAAAAATCCCGACGTCTGCGAAATGTAATTCTGCAGGAAGCCCCAGGTGATGATCTGCAGCGCCGGCCAGTAGATCAGCTCCAGAAGCCGCGGCCAGGACGACATCAGTAAATACCAATAACGCAGCACCATCGCGTTGATGCGCTGTACCGAAATTCCGTGATGAATCGCGATCCCGCTCATGGCGTGCCTTCCCTCACCCGCCCGCGCGCGACGTCGAGGAACACTTCTTCCAATGTCGCGCGGTTGTAGCGCGCCATGATCTGATCGGGACTGTCGTCATCCTCGATCCGGCCGCGTTTCATGATGATGACGCGATCGCACAGCCGCTCCACTTCCAGCATGTTGTGCGATGCCAGCAATATCGTCGCATCATGTGTCTTGCGGTAATCCTGCAGATGCTGCCGCACCCAATCGGCCGTATCCGGGTCGAGCGAGGCCGTCGGCTCGTCCAGCAGCAACAGTTCAGGCTGATTGATCAGCGCTTTCGCGAGCGCAACGCGGGTCTTCTGGCCAGCGGAGAGTTTTCCGCTGGCGCGGTCGAGGAACTCCTCGAGATCAAGATCGGCGGCAAGCTGCGCGATGCGCTCGCGCAGGTTCTCCACCGCATAGAGCCGGCCGAAGATGGTGAGATTCTGCCGCACCGTGAGCCGCATCGGCATGTCGACATAGGGGCTTTCGAAATTCATCCGGCCCAGCACTTCGGCGCTTTGCTCGGGCATCGGATGTCCCAGCACCTGGATACGGCCCGACGTCGGCAGCACCAGACCCATGATCATCGCTATCGTCGTGGTCTTGCCGGCGCCGTTGCCGCCGAGCAGGCCGGTGATGCTGCCGCGCGCGATGCGAAACGAGACATTGTCCACCGCGCGGGTAGTCTTGTAGAGCTTGATCAGATGCGCGACCTCGATCGCGGCGGATCCTGCCGGGTCGGCCGCGGTGGATTGAGTCGGTGTGGCGTCGCTATTGACCATTTCCACTCCGTTCATTGGGCTATTGCAGCGGCTAGCGCAAGAAGGTCGTCATGCCCGGGCTTGACCCGGCCATGACGGCGAGAGCAACTCAAAGCACGCAAATTTGTGATCGCGGCGCTGCGCGGCTAAAGTTGCGGAATGACTGAAATTTCCGGCTCCGATTTTCGCCATCCACTCCGCCATGTCCGTCTCGATACGATATTGCGGCTGCGCTGGCTGGCGGCGCTCGGCCAGCTCACCGCGATCTTCATCGTGGCGCACGGGCTGGAGTTCGACGTTGCCATCATTCCTTGCGTCGCCATTGTCGGCCTCTCGGCGCTGGTCAATCTCGCGCTGCAGGTCGCGTTCAATCCGATGCAGCGGCTGGAACCGGTCTATGCGGCCGCCTTGCTTGCGCTCAACATCGTCGAACTTGCGGCGCTGCTGTTCCTCACCGGCGGGCTGCAAAATCCGTTCTCGTTCCTGTTCCTGGCCCCCGTCCTGATCTCGGCGACGGCGCTGCCGATCCGGCTGACCATTGCACTTGGTGTGCTCGCGGTCGCCTGCGCCTCCGCCCTGGTGTTTTTCCATCTACCGCTGCCATGGGACAGCGAAGACCCGATGGTGCTGCCGCCGATCTACCTGTTCGGCGTCTGGCTCTCGATCCTGGTCGCGATCGGCGTCACCTCGCTCTATGCGTTCCAGGTCACCGAGGAGTCCCGGAAACTGTCTGACGCGCTGGCGGCCACCGAACTGGTGCTGACCCGCGAGCAGCACCTCACCCAGATCGACGGCCTTGCCGCCGCTGCGGCGCACGAACTCGGCACGCCGCTGTCGACGATCTTCCTGATTTCGCGTGAACTCGAAAAGACGGTTGATGGCAACGAACAGCTCGCCGGCGACCTCAAAACCCTGCGCGAGCAGGCGCAACGCTGCCGTGAGATCCTGGCCAAGATCACCCAGCTCTCCTCCTCCGGCGCACCGTTCGATCGCATGCCGCTGTCGACGCTGATCGAGGAAACGGTTGCACCGCACCGCGATTTCGGCGTCGCCATCAAGGTGCGGCTAGCGGTCGCAGCAACGCGTGAGCCGGTCGGCGCCCGTAACCCCGCCATCCTCTATGGCGTTGGCAACATTCTGGAAAATGCGGTCGATTTCGCCCGAACCACGGTCGAGGTTAACGCCTGGTGGAACGCGGATACGGTCGAGATGATCATTTCCGACGACGGCCCGGGCATCGCCCCCGACATGCTGAAACGCATCGGCGAGCCCTATTTATCGCGGCGGCGCAGCACAGATGAGGACCAAGGCGCGCGCGCCGGCCTTGGGCTCGGCATCTTCATCGCCCGTACCCTGCTGGAGCGCACCGGCGCCAAGGTCTCGTTTACCAACCGGACCTTTCCCGATCACGGCGCTGTGGTACAAATCGTCTGGCCGCGCGAACGCTTCGAGGCGGACGACACGGCGCCGGAAACCGACTCCTGGAATGGTTCCAGCGACCGCGAATGACAGCCTGATCGACTATTGAGGGCCTTGGCAGCGCCGTCTGGTCACGCCATATCGTAGTTGTCTGTTTTGACGCGTTTTCTTCACGCGAACCGGTACCCACTTCGCTCGAAAACGCTATAGTGCACCATCAACCGGGGATACCCGATCTTGAACGCCATCACCGAACTGAACGACCTCACCGACCGCTCGCTCCTGATCGTCGAGGATGACAAGCCGTTTCTGGAGCGCCTGTCGCGCGCGATGGAAAGCCGCGGCTTCGCCGTGACGTCGTGCGATACCGTGTCCGACGGTCTCGCCCAGATCGGCCGTTCCGCGCCCGCTTTCGCCGTCGTGGATCTGCGGCTCGGCGACGGTAACGGGCTCGACGTGGTGTCGGCGCTGAAGCGCAAGCGCCCCGAGGCGCGCGCGATCGTGCTGACCGGTTATGGCAACATCGCCACCGCCGTCACGGCGGTGAAGATGGGCGCGGTCGACTATCTCTCGAAGCCCGCCGACGCCGACGACGTGGTCGCAGCGTTGCTAGCCAGCGGCACCGAGAAATCCGAACTGCCGGCGAACCCGATGTCGGCGGACCGCGTGCGCTGGGAACACATCCAGCGCATCTATGAAATGTGCAACCGCAACGTCTCGGAGACCGCGCGGCGCCTGAACATGCACCGCCGCACCCTGCAGCGCATTCTGGCCAAGCGCGCGCCGCGGTAACTGTCCTCCCCGAGATGTCGTCCCGGCCTTGAGCTCAGATGTGCAATTGCACATCGGGGGACCCATTCTCCGCGGCGGTCATTGTTGCAGAAGGTCGCTAACGCCAGCGTTCTCACCGATGGGCCGCGGCGTATGGGTCCCGGCTCAAGGCCGGGACGACGTGGATGGGTTATCGCAAGCAAACACAACTTCGCGATCTCACCCTTCACGTTCTCCCGCCGTCGACGACATAGTGCTGACTGGTGCACGCGCTCGCTTCTTCCGAGGCTAGGAACACCACGACCCTTGAGATGTCGTCCGGATAGAGTTTGCGCTTGAGGCACTGCGCCTTCATCAGGTCGGCCTCACCTTGCGGCGTAACCCATTTCTCGATCTGTCGCTCCGTCATGATCCAGCCGGGAACGATGGCGTTGACGCGGATATTCCAGACGCCGTAATCGCGCGCGAGCCCGCGCGTCA
The DNA here is from genome assembly GCF_018130065.1 of Bradyrhizobium sp. AUGA SZCCT0158. Classification (GTDB taxonomy): domain Bacteria; phylum Pseudomonadota; class Alphaproteobacteria; order Rhizobiales; family Xanthobacteraceae; genus Bradyrhizobium. Next base: position 56,539 of record NZ_JAFCME010000019.1, read on the forward strand.
ATCCAAGCACGGCCGACTTCGAAGCGGTGTACACCGGCATCCCGCCCTGCGCGGTCATCCAGGAGATCGATCCGAAATTGACGATCGCGCCGTCTTTTGCGGCTTGCATGTCCGGCAGGACGGCTTGAGCGGCAAAGAACTGGTGCTTCAGATTGACGGCAATTCTGTCATCCCAATATTCCGGCGTGACGCTCTCGACCGTATGCCGGTCATCATGCGCCGCGTTGTTGATCAACACGCGAATCGGCCCAATGCCGGCCCTGATCTGACCGATCGCGGCGCGCAAATGATCGATGTTGGTGACATCGCAATATTCATATCGGACTGCAAATCCCTGTGAAGCGAGCTCATCGACCAAACGCGTCGAAGGATCTCTGGCGATGTCCAGAAAGCCGACTTTGGCCTTCTGCCGCGCGAAGGCACGCACGATCGACGCGCCTATCCCCGACCCACCGCCGGTGACCAATACAGTTTTGCCCTCGAGATCTGGATAGATTGCAGCCATCAAATGATCCACCGTTGCTGGACGCGGGCGCCGATGCCGGATTCTATTTTGATTCCAGGGCCCGCTGCGCAGCGAGAGATAGACCACAACCGCCGGCGCTCGTCATCTCGGCGCAGCGCGCCAGCGGCCGCATATCAGATTTGCGACACCACGGGTTTGCGCGAAGGCGCGAACGGTACAGATCAGCCGGCCGCTTCGAAGCGAACGTTTGCATCACCAATCCTGCCGCTGCGCACAACCGCAACCCATGCCTTGAGCCGGCAGGCGGCTTGACAGTTGAAATGTTTCGCGCGCACATTCTTACACTAAGTAAGAATGACGACAGGGACGGAAATGCCGGAGCAGCCGAGAAGTCGGCGGCAGACGCGTGCGGCCATTCTGGGGCATCTGCTTCAGTCGGGCGGCATGTTTCGACCGCCTTTGGCCAAGGCCGTGCGCCTGTCCGAGGCGAGCCTGTCGCGCATCCTGTTCGATCTGAAGGCGGAGGGCCTGATCGAGGAAGTGAAACAGCCTGCGCCTTATTTCGGTGGCCCGACAGGTTTGGTATCTCTCGACAGCTCGGTAAGGCTGGCGGCCATCGAGCTGACCGGCCAGCGGCTGACCGTCGGGGTCGGCGGGCTTTCCGGCGAACTGCATTTTACCGAACGCCTGCCGCTGGCTAAATCGCCGACCGTCAAATCCGTCAGCCGGCTGTTTCACCAGGCGCTGCAATCGCTGCAGGACTGGACGCGGCAGCATCGGGTTCAGCTCTCGCAGATCGGCGTTTCGGTCCCGGGGCTTGGCCGATTGAGCGAGCTCGTCAATCCGATCATTCCGTGCGACGTCAAGCGCGTTCGCGGCATGCTTGCCGAGATGTTTGCGGACGTGCCGGTCGCGATCACCAATTCGGTCGTGGCGCATGCCACGTTTCATCGCTGCCGCACGGAAGATTATCCGTTTGCCGGGCCGCATCTGTTCGTCTTTGTCGGCCAGGGCGTGGGAGGCGCCTGGATGGACGACCCGATCGAAGCCGATGCTTTGCAGCCGGTCGAGCTCGGCCACATGGTGTTCGGCGATGGCGGCCCATCTTGTCGCTGCGGCCATCACGGCTGTGTCGAGGCCTATACGTCGCTTCCGGCCTTGGCCGGACTTCTCGGTGTTGGTGAGGCGGAATTGCTGCAGCTCGGCGACGAGTGGGTAAATGCGATCACGTTCCCAGCCGGCGTGCGCCAGGAGTTGCGGCGCCGGCTGTTCCGGCTTGGCCTTGCAATCGGCAACACGCTGAACGTCAAGCCTTGTGCCGGCGTGGCCATCAGCGGCTGGCCGTCTGTTCTCGCGGAAGCAGATCGAAAGGCGCTGGTCGACGGGATCGATGCCTGCGTGATGGGCGGGCGAAAATTCGCCCAGGTGTCACTCGCTTTCGTGCCGCCTTCGAGCGGCAATGATCCGAATGCCGCACTGGCCTTTGCAGCCTGCTGTCTGGCCTGCCGCGGCGGCATGCCGGCCTCATCGGCGGAGGCCGCCTGACAAGCAATGAACGACGCGGCCAACGCGTCAAGGTTTTGAAACCGGGAGGAACGTACCATGCCAATGATCACAAGGCGTCGTCTGCTCGCTGGATCCGCAGCCGCGCTCGCGCTGCCGGCGTTCGCCCGCGCGCAAAGCGCGATCAAGCCGCGCCTGACCGCCATCTCGCAATGGTCTGCCGGCAGCGATGGGGCGGCGATCACGGCGCTCGGCAAGAAATTCGAGGAGAAGGGCGGGATTTGGCAGCACTCGCCCGTCCCCGGCTTCACCACCGAAATGATGAACAAGCTGCGTGCCCAGATCATGGCCGGCGATCCGCCGGCCTGTTCGCAGCTCAAGGGACCCGAGATTGCGGCCTGGTCGAAGATCGCCCCGACCGTGAGTCTCGATGAACTGGTCGCTGCGGCCGGCTACGAAAAGGTCGTTGCCCCGGACCTTGCGAAACTGCACAAGCCCGGTGGCAAGTGGATTGCGCTGCCGTTGCAGATCTACAGCACCAACATGCTGTTTCTGTCCAAGCGCGCGATGGACAAGGCCAAGGCCGACAAGATCCCCGTCACATGGGCAGACTTCAACGACCTGGCCGAAAAGATGAAAGCGGGCGGAGTTGCCTATCCCATCGCCAACGGCGGCACCCGCCCCGATGACGGGCAGAAATTCGAGGCCTCCCTGGCAGGCATCAGTCCCGCCGCATACCGCGCAGCCATCATGAACCTCGACAAGAAGGCCCTCGAGGGCCCCGAGATCAAGGCCGCCTTCGTCCAGGTGCGCAAGATCGCCGACTGGATGGACCCCAACGTCGGCGCCCAGCACTTTTCGACCAACCTGAAGCGCTTCGTCGACGGTGACATGGGCATGATGATCATGGGCGGGTGGGCGCAGGGTGTGTTGCGCAATGCCGGTTTCAAGTTCGAGGACTTCATGATTACGCCCGGCCCCAGCGACAACGGCAAGCCGGTGTTCCTGTTGAATGCCGACGCGTTCATATTCTGGCAGCGCAAGGAGCCCGACCTGCAGGCCGGCCAGGCGCTGATGGCGCAACTCGTCATGGATCCCGCCATCCAGACCATGTATTCGCAGATCACGGGATCGATACCCGTGCGCACCGATGTTGATCTTTCCGGCGAAGGCTGGTCGGACGGTCAACGCCGAACCGCAGCAGCGCTGAAAGACGCGATCGCCAGCAATCAGGCGGTTCTCAGCGTCGCGCACAACATGGCACAGGAAAACGGCCTGACCGCTGCGTTGATCGACGTGATCACGGAGTATGTGAAGAACAAGACGATCAAGCCGGAGCAGGCGGTCACCCGCCTCGCCGAGGCCGTCGAGAGCGCGCGTTGAGAGACGCAGCGTCACCGCGAGCAGGGCGGACGACGACACCAGAAATGGTGCGCCGGCTGCCCGAGTATCTGACGATCTGGGTACCGCTGCTGTTGTCGGCCGCGCACCTCGTTTCGTTTTCGCTGTGGACCATCTGGATCTCATTCACGCCGTCCACGCTGGTCCCGGTGTCGGGCTGGGTCGGTTTGCGCAACTACACCTCGGTTTTGGCGTCGCGGAACTGGCAAATCGCCTTCGACAATCTGCTGCTGTTCGGCAGTGCGTTCGTGCTGCTCAGCCTGGTGACAGGTCTCACACTCGCGATCCTGCTCGATCAGCGCATTCGCGGCGAGAACGTACTGCGGTCCATCTTCCTCTACCCCCTGGCGGTATCGTTCGTGGTCACCGGCACGGTCTGGAGCTGGCTGCTCAATCCCGGCATCGGGATCCAGAAGCTCGTCCACGATTTCGGCTGGACTTCCTTCCGGTTCGATTGGCTGATCGACCGCGACATGGCGATCTGGACGATCGTCATCGCTGCGATCTGGCAATCCTCGGGCTTCGCCATGGCGCTCTTCCTCGCCGGCCTCAGGTCCGTCGATGCCGACCTGATCAAGGCGGCGCAGATCGACGGCGCCGGACCGGTCCGGATGTACCGGCGCGTCATCCTGCCGACGCTCTGGCCGATCACCATAACTGTCATCGTGATCCAGCTGCAGTTCGCCATTTCGACATTCGACCTCGTCCGCGCGCTGACCAACGGCGGCCCTGGAATCGCGACCCAGTTGCCGGCCCTTGTTGTCTACGACCTGATGTTCCAGCGCAACCTGCTCGGCCGGGGGGCGGCGGCGGCCGTGCTGATGTTGCTGATTCTTCTCTCGGTGCTTCTGCCGTACGCGGCGTGGCAATATCTCCAGCAACGTCGGGCCCCCCATGCGTGATCGAACCTTCGCGCCGAGCCGCATGCTGATTTATCTCGTCGTTTCGCTGATCGCGGCGGCGTGGCTCGTACCACTGATCGTCGTCGTGCTGAATTCGCTGCGCAGCAATGAGGAAATCGTCCAGACCTCGATGATCGGCTGGCCGCGGCAGTGGGCCTTTGGCAACTACCTCACAGCCTGGTCCGACTTCTGCTTGGCGCAGACCTGTGTCGGCATCCGCCCCTACATGTTGAACTCCGCGCTCGTCACCATTCCGGCGACGATCTTCTCCACCCTGCTTGGTGCGGTCGCCGGTTACGCGGTTTCGCTCTGGCGCTTTCGCGGCGACAACTGGATCTACGGCATCGTCACGCTGGGCATCTTCCTGCCGCAACAGATGCGCTTGCTGCCCTGGACCATCGTGTTGCGCGATACGGGCCTGATGAACACGCTAACGGGCCTGGTGCTGATCCACACGATCCAGGGACTCTCCTTTACCGTCTTGTTCTGCCGGAACTACTACGTTGCCATCCCGCAGGAGTTGATCAGGGCCGCGCGCATCGATGGCGCGGGGTTCTTTCGCATTTTCTGGCGCATCATTCTCCCACTCTCGCCGCCCATCCTGGTTGTCACCGTGATCTGGCAGTTCACGCATATCTGGAACGAGTTCCTCTATGGCGTGACATTCACGACCGGCCAACAGCAACCGGTCACCGCCGCGCTGATCGCGCTCTCGGCCGCGGTCGCCGATATCCCGCATCATGGCGTGCAAAGCGCCGCGGTGATGATCGCGGCCCTGCCTACCCTGTTGATCTATCTGATCGGTGGCAAATACTTCGTACGCGGCCTTACCGCCGGCGCCGTGAAATGAAGGGGAAGTCATTGAAGGGGAAGTCATGGCAGCGTTGAGCATCCGTGCCCTGTCGAAGCGGTACGCCAATCTGGAAGTGTTGAAGGGGATCGACCTCGACATCGAGAGCGGTGAATTCACCGTGCTGGTCGGGCCATCCGGCTGCGGAAAATCCACCCTGCTCAACATCGTGGCCGGGCTGGACCGTCCCAGCGCGGGGACCGTGGAAATCGGCGGACGGGTCGTCAACGACATCGCGCCAAAGGACCGCGACATCGCGATGGTGTTCCAGTCCTATGCACTATATCCGTCGATGACGGTGCGCCAGAACATCACCTTCGGCATGGAATGTCGCCATGTTCCAAAAGCCGAGCAGGAAAAGGCGCTGGCCAATGTCGCCCGCCTGCTGCAGATCGAGCCGCTGCTCGGCCGCAAGCCGTCGCAATTGTCCGGCGGCCAGCGCCAGCGCGTGGCGATGGGCCGCGCCCTGGTGCGCGATCCCCTGCTGTTCCTGTTCGACGAACCGCTCTCCAATCTCGACGCCAAACTGCGCGTCGAGATGCGGATGGAGATCAAGCGGCTGCACCAGCGCATCGGCGCGACGATCGTCTATGTCACCCACGACCAGATCGAGGCGATGACGATGGCAACAAGGATCGCCGTCATGCATCACGGCGAGGTGCAGCAATTCGCCGATCCGGATACGGTGTACCGCTACCCGGCCAATTTGTTCGTCGCCCGCTTCATGGGCTCGCCGCCCATGAACACGATGCCGGCGCGGCTGGTGGCTGATGATGGCGGGCCGGTGGTGGTGATCGGCGCCGGGCGGCCCGACGAGGTCCGCCTTCGCCTGCAGGGATACGACGCGGCCGCGGCCTTTGTCGGCCGCGACGTGGTGCTGGGGATCAGGCCGGAATGCATTGCCGAGGGCAGCCGCAGTTTTTCGGGCGCATCGGGCGCACCGATCGTCGTCCAAGCGCCGGTCGAGATGGTCGAGCCCACCGGCGCGGAGACCATCGTGTTGCTGCGGCTCGGCGGTGAGCAGGTGCTGGCGCGCATCTCGCCGGACATCAGGCCCGAGCCCGGTAAGCTTGCCGCCTTCGCGCTGGACACGCGTCGGATTTGCCTGTTTGACCCGGTGACGGAGCGTCTGATCGCATGACCCACGCCCTTTACCCTAGCCTTGCGGGTCGCGTCGTGTTGATCACCGGAGGCGCCAGCGGCATCGGCGCCGCGTTCGTGCGGGCATTCGCCGCACAAAAGACCCGTGTCGCGTTCCTCGACATCGACGCCGCCGCCGGCGAAGCGTTGGTACGCGAGGTAACGGACGCATCCGGCTCGGCGCCGCTGTTCGTGCCTTGCGACTTGCTGGATATCGACGCCTTGCGCGCTGCAATGGAGCAGGTCCGCGCCGCGCTCGGCGATACCGCGGTGCTGGTCAACAACGCCGCCAACGATCAGCGCCAGGTGCTTTCAGAGGTGTCGCCTGAAGAATTCGACTGGTCGATCGCCGTCAACCTCAAGCACGTTTTCTTTGCCGCACAGGCCGTGGTGCCGCAGATGCAGGCGCTGGGCGGCGGTTCGATCATCAACATGTCGTCCGTGGCATGGAAGCGCGGCGCACCGGGGCTGCCGGTCTACGCGGCGGCAAAGGCGGCGATTGTCGGCTTCACCAATTCCCTGGCCCGGTCGGTTGGACCTGATCGCATTCGCGTCAACGCCATCGCACCCGGGATGGTGATCACCGAGCGCCAGCGCCGGCTGTGGTATCCTGACGAGCAGAAGATCGCCGAGCTACGCACGCGTCAGGATATTCCCGACGCGGTGACGCCCGACGACATCGCGCGCATGGCATTGTTTTTGGCGTCCGACGAAAGCAGCCGAATTACGCGCCAGTGCTTCACGGTCGATGCCGGCCTAGGTTAGCAGGAGACAAAGACATGGCAGGCATTCTTGATCGCAAGGTGGCGCTGGTAACGGGCGGCGCTTCGGGCATCGGACGGGCGACGTCGCTGGCAATGGCGCGCGAGGGTGCGCGGGTGGCGGTGGCCGACCGCACCGAGGAGAACGCGGCCGGGACCGTCGCCCTGATCAATGCGGCCGGCGGTCAGGCGATTGCGATCGGCGGCGACGTCACCGCGGAAGCCGACGTTGCCGCCATGGTCGCGCGCACCGTGGCGGCCTATGGACGGATCGACTGCGCCTTCAACAATGCCGGCGTTGCCGGAGGATCGGTTGGCCCCGGACGCCAGCGCCTGCACGAACTCAGCCAGATCTCGTTCGACACCATGCTCGCGATCAACCTCACCGGCGTGTGGCTCTGCATGAAGCACGAGATCGTGCAGATGCTGGCGCAAGGCGGTGGCGGCGCCATCGTCAACACCGCCTCGATCGCCGGGCTGATCGGTCTGGCGACATCCGGGCACTATGTGGCGGCGAAGCACGGCGTGGTTGGGCTGACAAAGACCGCGGCGATCGAGTATGCGCAGGACGGCATCCGCGTGAACTGCGTCAATCCCGGCTATATCACAACGCCCATGACCAGGGAGGTGGTGGAGACGCGGCTCGATGCCACGTTGGCGAAGGTGCCGATGAACCGCATGGGCGTGCCCGAGGAAATCGCGGAAGCCGTGGTCTGGATGTGTTCCGACAAGGCGTCGTTCATGACCGGCGCGTCGCAGGTGGTCGACGGCGGGTATTTCGCGGCGTAGCATCGCCGAAAATACGGGAGGCTTTGTTGAAAGTCTGGCAAGTCGAACGCGAGTGGTCGATCGACGCCTTGGAACTGGTCGATCGGCCGGAGCCCGAACCGGGCCCCGGCCAGGTCGTCGTCCGAATGCGTGCGGCATCGCTGAACTATCGCGACCTTCTGACCGTGACGGGCCAGGGCGGCGCCTACAGGCTTCCGCTGATCCCATTCTCCGACGGAGCCGGCGAGATTGCCGCCGTGGGGGCCGGCGTCAGCCGGGTCGCGGTCGGCGATCGTGTGTGCCCGATGTTCTTTCAATCCTGGTTCGACGGCGGGCCTTCAGCCAGCGGCCGCCGCCTCGCGCTTGGCGGAACGCGCCCGGGTGTGCTGCAGGAACTGCTGCTGCTTGACGCCGAAGGCGTCAGCCGCATTCCCGATCATTTGAGTTTTGTGGAGGCCGCCACGTTGCCATGCGCTGGGCTCACCGCCTGGCGGTCGCTGTTCGACGAAGCCCATCTGCGGCCGGGGCAGACCGTCCTGGTGCAGGGTACCGGCGGGGTTTCGATTTTCGCGCTGCAGTTCGCCAAGCTGGCGGGCACCACTGTGATCGTGACGTCGTCGAGCGACGAAAAGCTCGAACGCGCGAAAGCGCTGGGCGCGGACCATACGATCAACTATCGCGCGGTCGCCGAATGGGGCAAGGCCGCCGCGGACTGGGCCGGTGGCGGCGTCGATCACGTCGTCGAAGTCGGCGGCAAGGACACTTTTGCGCAATCGATCGAGGCCGCGCGCGTCGGCGGCACCATCCTCGTGATCGGGGTGCTGTCCGGCTTTTCCCAGCAGATTTCGATCCCGAGCCTGTTCAGCAAGAACCTGCACGTGATCGGGCTCTCGGTCGGCAGCCGAAAAATGTTTGAAAACATGGCCGCGGCGATCGGGCAGAACCGCATGAAACCCGTGATCGACCGAACGCTCGGTTTCACCGAAGTGCCGGACGCGCTGCGGCTGATGCAGCAGGCCGGCCATTTCGGCAAGATCACGATTGCGTTTCCGTAAGCTGAGGATTTTGTCTCCGCGCGCGATGCGAAGCTTAGACGCTCGCCGCGAAGAGATCCCAGCGACCCGGAAGGCCTTTCAGTTCATGCGATCCGCGTTCGGAGAACTTCAGACCCGCGCCGGCCACCAAGTCGGTGACGACTCTCGATACCAGAACCTCGCTGGGACCACATTCCCCCATGACGCGGGCCGCCGCGTGCACGGCGACGCCGCCGATATCACGACCTCTCATTTCGACCTCGCCGGTATGCAGCCCTGCGCGCAGCGGCAATCCAATCTGCTTGGCCGCCGTTTCGAATGCCAGGGCACATCGAACGGCGCGACCCGGTCCGTCGAACGTCGCCAGAATTCCATCGCCCGTGGTCTTGATCAAACTTCCGCGATGCTTCTCGATCATCTGCCTTGCGATTTGATCGTGGCTATCCAGCAATCTCCGCCATGTCTGGTCGCCCAATTCGGTGGCGCGGCGCGTCGATTCAACGATATCGGTGAAAAGAACGGTGGCTAACACCCGCTCAAGACTGTCCGATGAGCTTTCGCGGTGTCCCGTTACAAATTCTTCGACGTCACCGATCAGCGTATCCACATCACCGGTCCAGAATGCGTGATTGCCGCCTTCGTACTCGATGAATTTTGCAGCAGGTATCTGCGCTGCAAGATTGCGACCATGCTCAATGGGAACGAGGGTATCGCTGCGCCGATGAAGCACCAGCGTCGGCACGCGCACGCTGGGAAGAATCGGCCTGATGTCGATGAGGATATTCAACAGGCCGAACGCCTTGTAGGTTCCCGGACTTGCCGATAGCCGCTGGAACTTCGCAAACTGGGCAACGGCTTCGGGATCCGCTGCTTGATCGGGGATCAGCTGCTTGATCATGGCTCCGGTCCCCCAAAGCCTGACGCGTTCCAGGATCATTGCTTCCGTGGCGAATGCCTTCGGATAGCCGCCGAAGAGAATGAGATGCGACACCCGGTCGGGATGGGTGGCGGCAAACAGGGCGCTCATCGGGGCGCCTTCGGAGAAACCCCAAAGCACGGCTTGGCGTGATCCGATGTCGTCCATGATGGCACGAACGTCATCTATGCGCTGTTCAAGCGGCGGAGTGCCGGAAAGCCTGTCTGATAATCCCTGACCTCTTTTGTCGAATGTGACGACGCGTGCGAATGTCGAAAGGCGGCGCAAAAAGGCCGTGTATCCTGGAAGCTCGTGTGAAAATTCGACATGGGACACGATCCCGGGAACCATGAGAATGTCGATGGGGCCGCCGCCCATGGTCTGATATGCGATGTTTGTATCGCCGCTGAGCGCGTATCGCGTGGTAGGCAATACGAAGTCATTCATGGGTCCGCGCGCCGCTTATTGCAGTCCTCGGTCTTCTGCTCGGAGGACGAACGGCATCGAGCTCGGCTCCGATCGTCGTCCTTTGCGTGCACCCGCCGGCTCACGCCGGCGGGCTTCTCCAATTGCACGGAATGCCTTTGCCTTTCAAGCGGCGGTCTTTACCGCGCCAGTGGCGCCGATCTGTGCGAGCATCGTCAGCATGTCGAAATAGTGCGAGGCGCTCTTGGCCTTGCCACCCTCGACCTGGACGACCTGACAAGCCGGCACTTCGATCGGCTTGTTCGAAGGCGGAATGGTACCTGTTGGTGTCTGTAGCGGGCCCGTGTGCGTGCCTTTCCACACCAGCTCGAGAATCGCGGTGTCCCCGCTCGCGAACTCGCGCACGAATGTGGCTTTCGAATCGGGGAACGCCTTGGCCCACCCCTGCCACGCCTCGATGATCTCGCCGGCGCCCGTGATGCGACGGTTCGTTCCCTTCTCGTCGTACACGGCGTTGGCAGCCAAGATGTCCTTGGCCTTGCTCCAGTCCTTTTCGTTGTATGCGATGACTGCGGCCTTTGCGATATCAATTGCATTCGCCATGATAATGCTCCTTGTGAGCCGGCGCCGATCGGCGCTGAGCATTGCAATCCCCCAGCACGCCAAATTCTAGCACGTTGAGGCGAACAGGCGAGCGAGAACCGGCCCTCCTAGTTTGAAATGCGGTGGCGCAATGTCCGCTGAGGGGAATAGCCGCTGTTGGACCCAAAGGGACATTGGACCCCACCGAAATATACTTCCTTCGACCGCCGACAACACCTTCCAAGCATCGGGCTTGGACAGATACACTTCCCCCCGCATCCTGATCCTGGGAGGCGGGCATGAGACGGCGCGAGTTCATTGGGATAATCGGCGGCGTGGCCATGTCTCCAATCGCTGGGCGGGCGCAGCAGCCAGCGAAGATGAAGCGGCTCGCACTAGCTGACCCTGCGCTAAAGGTTGCCGACATGCGGATTGGAGGCGACCCGGGTTACACGTTGGGTCTTCAGGAACTCCAGCGCCTTGGTTATATCGAAGGTCAGAATTTGATCATCGACAGGTTTTCGGCTGACGGGACACGGGAATATGGCGACCTCGTAGCCAAAATCGTCAGCGCGCATCCAGACGTGATCTTTGCTTTGGGTACGTCGATCACACTCGCATTGAAAGCGGCGACTAGCACAATTCCCATCGTTGCCATCACTGGCGATCCGATTCGATTTGGAGTGGTATCCAGCCTGTCGCATCCGGGCGGAAACGTTACGGGGGTTAGCGTTGATGCTGGCGTTGAACTTTGGGGTAAGCGTCTTGAACTGCTTGCCGAAGCCATCCCAAAGGCTCGCAACGTGCTTTTCGTCTCAACGCAAGCGGGTTGGGAGGCTGCGGGCGGCAAGGAGACGCGGGAGGTAGCTCAAAGACTCGGTATTGCGTTAGCGCATGCGCCCGTGTCCACTCCGGTCACTGAACAGGCATACAGCGACGCTTTTCAAGCCATCCAGCGGGACCAAGCCGATGGACTTGTGATTGCAAATATTACTATCGCCTACGCTCATCGCTTTCTTCTCGTTAAACTCGCCCAGCAAATCGGTCTCCCGACGATGTTTGTTTTTCGCGAGCAGGTGGAAGCCGGAGGATTGATGTCTTATTCCATGGACCACAAGAACGCCATTCGGGTCGCTATTGCGCAGGTGGCTGAGATATTTCGCGGTGGCAACCAAGCGAGATGCCGTATGTCCAAGGGACGCGATACGAGTTTGTGATTAACCTGAAGGCCGCAAAGGCAATAGGTCTCACGATTCCTCCGGCATTACTCGCCCGCGCCGACGAGGTGATCGAATAAAGTCGCCTATTGGCACTTTTTGGACATGGCTGATCTGGCGGGCGATGGCCGCTTCTGAGCGAAAAGCAGACATCGTTATTATTCGATTTGCGACTGGCCGCTCATGGCGCAAAGCAGTCGCTTCGCAAGCGAGCCAGGACAGTTGCGCAGGAGCATGCACTAAGATTTGAGTCGCCTCACAGCAGCCGGTCCTCTATGGATTGCCCATGTCTCGCCTCGTGTTTGCATTGATTGCTGTCGTCTTCTCACTCCTGCCGGTCGTCGCGCAGGCTGCGCCGGCTCATAAGCGGCCGGCGCCGCGCTGGCAGGGCTACGGCTTCCTGCCGGGCTATCATCAGCCGCCGAACAACAGCCGCCCGGCTTACACCCAGAGAGCTGCGGTTTTGCGCGCAGCGCGCCGCAACCAGCGGCCCTGGTATATCGATCCGGTGCCACGCTATTACGGGTACGATGGCGCCTGGCGCTATTTCGGCCGGCCGGGCTTTTACGGTGGCCGCTACAATGGCGGCAGTTTTGGCCCGTGCTGGACGCGGACGCCGGTCGGAGCGGTCTGGAACTGCGGCTGATCGAGCTGTTGCCTGACGACCCCGCCCGCTGCCGGTCAAGGGCCAGGGAATACACGTCCCCTGCCTTGAGTCGTCCACATTGACGATGGATAAGCAGCCGGATTATGGCGCTGGTTTATTGAACAATGGGCATTTGGGGGACAATGACGCGACGCGCCGTTGGCGGACTGGCCGCTGGCTTTCTGCTGCTGGCCGCGCCCGCGATGGCCGCCGAATCGCCGGCTGACCTGATCTCCGGCTTCCGCCTCAAGCATGGCCAGGTCCGCGTCGTGCGCGATGCAACCCTCGACCGCATCGCGATGGATCAGGCGCGGGCGATGGCGGCGAAGAATGAGCTCAGCCATGAGGTGCTCGGCCCGTTCACCAGGCGGGTCGCGCCGGCGGGTGCGGGCCGCGCCGCCGAGAACATTGCCTATGGATACGAGAGTTTCGAGAAGACGCTCGGCCAGTGGATCGACTCCTCCGGACACCGCAAGAACCTGCTCTTGCAAAATGCGTCACGCGTCGGGATCGCGAGCGCCAGGGATGCCAGCGGCAAGCGCACCTACTGGGCCATGGTGATCGCCGGCGATTACGAGCCGAAGCGGCCCAAGGGCAAGAACAAGAAAGAGACGGAGCCGCTTGTTGCTGTGAAACGTGACGCCGCTCCCGCATCCCGGCCAAAATCAAGCGACTGCCGCATCAAGATACTCAGCCTTTGCATTTGAGGCGGAGTGCGGCGGCTGACGGATAACACCCGCAAGCCAACATCGGCAAAAAGTCACCTGCGGCGAAATTGCACGCATGTCGAGGAACCCCACACAGCGTGCATCCTGCGTGTCGGCGGCCGTCGCGCTCCGGGTTCCCGCACCTTCGGCGCTGGAACGTTAGCCGTGCACCGCGATTGATCCCACTCTATCCGAAAAGGACAATCGAGATGGGTTGGATTTCACGGACGATCGGGCAAGGCCGGCGGGCGGCGCTTCTGGCGCTATCCGCCATCATCTTCCTTCCGGACAAGCTCGCTGCACAGGGAGTACCGGTTGAAACGGGATCGCATATACCGGTTGCGCTGTGGTTCGTCGGCGCCGTCGTTCTTGGCCTGGCGATAGCCTACGGCATCATGCGCAATCGGAGCCGGACCCGCGCCGAGAAGCAGATCACGGACCAGGCCACCAAGGATAATTACGCCGAAGAAGAGCGCGACCGGGTAAGGACGCACGGGAGCTGAAATAGAGGACGCCGACCTAGCCCCCTGCTGACGCGCAAACCGGCACCAAAGCAAGCGGAAGCGCGCTCCAGATCACGCCAATCGCGGACAGGAGCGCGAGCAGCAGCGTGGTCTTGCGGAGGAATGTTGCATCGGTTTGCTCCTCCGGCGCATCTTGCACGCGCCGTATTGAAACGGCGGCAAGCATCGCAAGGGCGCCAAGCGCCGCGATCGTAGCCGCCGCCCCCATCCACATCATCGCGCGACCAGAGCCGACCGGCGGCGTGCAGATCAGCGCCTCGGCGCCGTACAGCACAACAAGATGCAGGAACCACACGACTGGCCCAACCAGGAGCCACAGTAAATCTGCTAGAGACCGGGTTTGCGGCGCGCTCATGCGATCCTCGGAAAGCCGTGCACGAGCAGCAGGCCGAACAGGCCTTGCGCGACCGTGTAATGCCAAAGCAGCACGAGATTGTCGAAGACGACGCGGCGTCTGAGGTTGAGCATGCCGGCGAGGCTGCGCGCGATGGCGAAGCCCGCCATCACGACAAGCGTCAGCACGAGCTGGAATTGCAGGAACGACGCCATGTAGGCAAGCGCGCCATGTGCATCCGCGTCAGGGCGTAGCCCGGCTCGCCAATGCGACAGGACGTCGGCGCCGAGACTCCCGCCAAGCAACAGAACCGCAACGGCGATCGCGCCGATGAAGGCGACGCCGTTGCGTGACGGGAGAAAGCGACCCGCGAGGAGGATCAGGCCGCTGCTCGCGGCGAGCAGCGTCGCCGCGAGGATGGGCCACCATGACGGCGGCATTTGCCCCGGTTTCGGCCAGACCTGCGGCGAGACCGTCCAGAGGAAGAGATAGGAGAACACGAAAGACAGATAGAGCGATCCTGCGACTACCAGGAGCACGACCATCGCCCACCACGAATGCGAGCGCGGACCGCTGAGATAGGTCGAGACCTTGATGCCATGGCCGATCTCGGCCCGGGGCAACGGTGCTGGATCGCTGCTCCACATCCAGACCAGGATCATCAGAAGCGCGAGCGCACCGGAGACAAAGGCGAGCATCACGTATTTCACGGTGAGCAGCATGAAGAAGCCGGCCGTGAACACCGCGCCAAGCAGCGGCGGCCAGCCGTCACCGGGCAGGCGCTGCAGCGCTTCCGGTACGGCTTCGATCGGCGAGGTGATGATGGTTTCGCGCTGCCCCGTCACCGTGCCCGGCAGATAGTGGCGCCCCTCTTTCGATTGTTCCGACAGCCCCGGCTGATCCCATAACGGATCGCGGCTCGTCACCAGCGGAACGCTGCGCGGCCCGTAGACGTGGTTGTGCATCCATTCGAGCGAGGCGCCCTTCCACACGTCGCCGGCGGGATCTGATAGCGCCGGCCGCAGATTACGAACGAGATCGAGCAGGAAGACCAGCACGCCGGTCGCGAACAGAAATGCCCCGACGGTCGAGATCATGTTGAGCACGCCCCACTCCGCTACCGCCGGATAGGTGTAGACGCGGCGCGGCATGCCCATCAGCCCGGAGATGTGCATCGGAAAGAACGCGACGTTGAACCCGACGAACATCAGCGCGAACGTCACTTTCCCCAGGCGCTCCGAGAGCGGCCGACGGCTGAAGGCAGGCGCCCAGTAGTAGAAGGCGCCGAACAGCGGAAACACCATTCCGCCGACCAGCACGTAGTGGAAATGCGCGACCACGAAATAGGTGTCGTGAACCTGCCAGTCGAACGGCACCATCGCGACCATCACGCCGGTCAGCCCGCCGAGCGTGAAGATGAACAGAAATCCGAGCACGAACAGCGAGGGCGTCGCCAGTTGCATGCGGCCGGCTGCGATCGTCGCGATCCAGGCAAACACCTGAATGCCGCTCGGGATGGCGACCGCCATGCTGGCCGCCGAGAAGAAGCTCAGCGAAAGCGCCGGGATGCCCGTGGTGAACATATGATGCACCCACAGACCGAAGGAGAAAAAGCCGGTCGCGATCAGGGCGACGACGATCATGCGGTAGCCGACCAGCGGCGTGCGCGCCATCGTCGGCACGATCATCGACACCATGCCGGCGGCCGGAAGGAAGATGATGTAGACCTCCGGGTGGCCGAAGAACCAGAACAAATGCTGCCACAGCAGCGCGTCGCCGCCCTTCTGCGGCATGAAGAACGGCCAGCCGAACGCGCGCTCGAGTTCGAGCAGCATTGTTGCGAGTATCACGGCCGGAAACGCGAACGCGATCATCGCCGCGAAGATCAGCATGGTCCAGGCAAACATCGGCATGCGGTCAAGCGTCATGCCGGGCGCCCGCGTGCGCAGCACGCCGACGATCAGCTCGATCGCGCCTGCGATCGCGGAGATTTCGATGAATCCGATACCGAGCAGCCAGAAATCCGCACCCAGCCCGGGCGAATATTGCGCGCCGGTAAGCGGCGGATACATAAACCAGCCGCCCGACGGCGCGACATCGTAGAACAGCGTGCCGAAGAAGATCAGCCCGCCGACGAAGTAGGCCCAGAACGCAAACGCACTGAGGCGCGGAAACGGCAGATCGCGCGCGCCCAGCATTTGCGGCAGCAGCAGGATGCCCATCGCCTCGACCACCGGCACGGCGAACAGGAACATCATCACGGTGCCGTGCATCGTGAAGATCTGGTTGTAGGTCTCCGGCGACAGGAAGGTATTGCTCGGCACCGCGAGCTGAAGGCGCATCAGCAGCGCAAGGATTCCTGCCAGCAGGAAGAACAGGACCGCGGTACCAACGTAGAAATAGCCGACGACCGTGTTGTTGACCGCGGTGACGATCCGCCAGCCTTTCGGCCGTTCCCAGGCGGCCTCGAGCGCTTCCAGTTCCCCCTTGGGGCGCGGCAGCCTGTTCGGGTGGCCGGCGAGGCGCGCTTGTGAAGGCTCGCTCATCGCAGGCTCATGAGATAGCTGACCAGCGCGGTCTGCTCGGCGGGCGAGAAGATGCGAAATTCCGGCATGCGGTTACCCGGCTTGAGGTGCTGCCCGTCGCGAATGAAGCGCGCGACATTGTCGGCCGTGAGCGGCAACGTGTCGATGCCGACAGAGCCGCGCGCCGCCAGATGCGTCAGGTCCGGACCGATCGCACCCGCCGCGCCGGTGCCGCGCACCGCATGGCAAGTGCCGCAACCGGCCGCCATGAAAAGCGATTGGCCGCGCCGCTCCACGTCGGTTGAGGCGGCAGCCGACGGCCCGGCCTCGCGCACGAACCAGGCCTCGTATTCGTCGCGCGGCATGGCGATGACGTTGAAACCCATCAGCGCGTGCGGGCCGCCGCAATATTCCGCGCATTGCCCGCGATAGACACCGGCACGCTCGGCGGTGAGCCGCAGGCGCGTAATCCTGCCGGGCAGCATATCGACTTTGCCGCCGAGGCTTGGGACCCAGAAACTGTGGATCACGTCGGCCGCCTTGAGCGTGAAGTCGACCGGCTGTCCGACCGGAATTCGAATCTCATTGGCGCTCGTGGCCGGCGTTGGACCGTCGTAAACGACGCGCCACCACCATTGTTCGCCGGTCACCTCGATCCGCATGGCATCGTCTGTATGTCCGGTCTGGGCGCGCGTGAGCCAGACACCACAGAAGAGCAGGATCGTGAGCGTGACAACCGGCAAGGCAAGACCGAACACCATGATGGTGCGCTCGCGAGCGAGCGCCTCACGGATGTGCGGCGTGCCGCGTATGGCGAGCCAGATCGTAGCGATAACCAGCGCCAGGATGACCGCGCCGAATGCGAACAATACCCAGGCAAGCGTGGCGATTTGGCCGGCCTGTGGGCCGTGCGGCGCCAGCACGGACTGAAGGGTGCCGCTCATCGCCGAGCTCCGGCATGCGCATCGACCGAAGCGTAGTATGCCCCGACGTCCTCGATCTGCCGATCGCTCAGCGCGCGGGCGATCGGCGCCATGATGGTTTCGGTCGCGGTAGCCGGCGCGAGGCCGTTCTTCCAGAGACGCAAGCGATTGAGCAGGTAGGCGAGATTTTGCCCGGCAAGGCGAGGATAGGTTTTCAATGCCTCCTGGCCATGGCAGCCGGCGCAGGCCGGGACTAGCGCTGCCGGATCGCCATTCTCCGCGAGAGCGCGGCCACGCGCGATTGCCGATGCATCCGTTGGTCTTTCCAGGGCGGCCGGCGGTTGAAGCGCCGCGTAATAGTCAGCCACGCGCCTGAAATCGTCGCCGGCAAGGGCGCGCGCGACCGGCTGCATGATCCCGCTGGCGCGCTGCGCACTCGCGTAAGCCTCGAGCGACGCGACGATGAATTCCGCCGGCTGGCCGTGCAGGATCGGAACGAGAGCGCTTGCGGGCCTTGCGTCGCCGGCGCCATGGCAGCGCGCGCAGGCGCCGACCGCGGGAGCCGTCGTCTCGCTGGTCGCCAAACTCTGGCCGCTCTGCGGCGGCACCGCCAGGCCTCCAAGCGCGAGTTCACGGTATTGCGCGGCGTCGAGGCCCGGCAGCCGGCGCAGGAACGCGGCGAGCGCCCACACTTCGTCGTCGCGCTGCTGCACCGACCACGCCGGCATGCCGGTGTATTTGATGCCGTGCTTGATGATCCAGAACAGCTCACGGTCGCGCCACGGCCGCATGTTGGTCGCAAGATCGGGCGGCGGCGGCAGCATGGCCCGCGCGATCGGGCTGATCGGGACACCCGGAGCGCCATGACAATAGGCGCAGCCGCTGTGGAAATGCGCGGCTCCGAGCGTCACGAGATCGGCATTGCCGAGCGGCGGGACCTCGATGCCGATCGCGTGCGTCTTGACCGAATTGCGCATTGCGAACGTCAGCAACCATTCGGTCACCGCCCAGTGCCCGCGACTGGCCGCGACGCTGTAGAGACCCGACCACATGAACAGGAAACCAAGCAGCAACGCCGCCAACCCGGCCAACAGGATGAAGCGGATACGCAACTGCGGGGGGATGCGCATGCTAGCCGGCGGTTCGCTGGATCGGCGGCACCGCACGCGGCGGTTCGTCCGCGCCGATCAAATGAACCGTCATGACCACGGCCGCAACGAGATAGCTCAACGGACAGGCTGCGAGCATCAAGAGACCCGCGAGATGCTGGTCGTCAAGCCCGTGCGCGGCATGCGCTCCAGACCCGTAAAGCGCGCGCGGCGCGAACACCAGGAGCGCCGCGAGCAGGCAAAACAGCTTTGCGGTGAGCAGAAGGGCCGGAATGGCCTGCCAGCGGGAGGGACCGGACAACGAGAACAGCGACATCCAGAACGCCGTCGCGGCCAGCAACAGGGAGGCGTGCGATGCGATCATCGCACCCGGCACATGCGCGGCGACGTTCTGCACCACCGGCAAATGCCAGGCCCACAGCAGGGCGATCTGGGCAAAGGTCGCAGGCCACAGCAGGGATGCGCCCCGCAGGGCAACCTTCCACCGCGTAAGCCCGATCGCGGCCAGCAGGGGCGCGGCGACATTCATGACCAGGATATGTACCGCCATGTGTCGCGCGTGGGGACCAAATTCCATCAGGGCAGCGAGAACAGCGCCAACCCCGAGAACGCCAGCGCCGCTCGCGAGGAGAGCAAGGACCTGCGGAGATCGAGATTGCATGACCCCTCATGGCTGGAAAGCGCGGACCCAAAGCGACGCAACGAAGTCAACGGCGGAGGCATGAATTGGTTTCATGACAGATTGACCCGGGCCACGGTAGGATCGCCCGGTCAGTCGAAGGCGACGTCCATGGCAATTGGTATTCCCTCGCGTATCCGCCTCCGCTTCACGGCCGGAGTGGTTTCGGCGGTCTGCGCATTTCATGCCGCGCTTGCGGCGTCGGCGGCGCCGGACCAGGTGTCGCTCAGCGAACAGACGGTGCATTGGAGCACCGTCAAATATGCGACCGCCGGGGAGAACGGACTGGTCAAGGGCTCGGTCGACAAGAACACCATTATCGATCGCACATTCAGAACCCGCGTGCTCGAGAACCGCTATCTGAAGGTCGTGCTGCTGCCTGAATTCGGCGGGCGCATTCTTTCCATCATCTACAAGCCGACCGGCCACGAACAGCTGTATCGCACCGAAGTCGGCGTGCCCTACGGCATGGGCGAAGGCAATTTCTATTACGACTGGCTGATGGTCTATGGCGGCATCTTTCCGACGTTTCCGGATGCCGAGCACGGCAGGACATGGCTGAAGCCGTGGGATTTCAGGGTCGTGACAGAAGGCGCCGACGAAGTGACAGTGTCGATGTCGCTGACGGATAATTTCGAATATGCGGCGGCACCGGCGAAGTTCAGGAAGGGATCGAGCGGCATCGAAGCGACGTACCATGTGACACTGAAAGCCGATCGCGCCGCGGTCGATACGCGCCTGGTGCTGAAGAACCCGCACGACAAGGCGATCGACTACGAGTACTGGACCTGCACGACGCTGGCGCCGGGGTCGGATCCCAGCAACCCCAAAACCACGGGCGGTGCCGAGATCATCGCGCCGATCGCGGCCTACCGCACGCCCGCCTGGTCGAAGAATATAGCCGAGGGCGACGCGAATGCGGGCCCGGGCACCAGCCGATTCGAAAAACTGCGCCACTTCAGGAACTGGCCGACCATGGGCATCGCGTACGCGGCGCCGGATATGCAGGGCGGCAATTTCTGGGGCGTGATCAACCACGAGAACGAAGAAGGGATCATCCGCATCGCGGACAACACGATCACGCGCGGCCTGAAAATGTGGACGTGGGGATTTCCCTCGTTCACGAACGAGACCGACCAGCGCAAGGAGCCGAACCCGGCGCGGCCCTACATCGAATTATGGGCGGGGGTGTCGGACGAATTTTTCCACAGCGCCGAGTTTCCGGCGCGGAGCGAGGTGTCGATTCCGGAAACCTACAGCCCGACCGTCGGCATGAGCAACGTGACGCATGCCAATGCTAACATCCTGATCAATCTTTCCGCCGAAGCGTCCGGCGCCACCCTGCAGTTCTTCAGCATCGAGCCGGCAACGCCGCTGCGCATCGTCATGAAACGCGGCGAAACGGTGTTGTTCGACGATGTCGTGACGGCCGACCCGAAAAACGGTAATCGCCTTTTTGCGCCGATTCCGGCAGACAGCGACGCCGAACAGGTCCGGCTGACGATCGGGACCGCTGATGGCATGGAGCTGATCGCGGCCACCGCCAGGGTGAAGTGACGTAGGAGCCGAACTGCAGGCGTCCCGGATGCTTTTCAAGCCCTGATAGGTCGGACCGTTATAGAAAGCCTCCCAGGCGGCGACGGAGGGAAATTCCAGCAGCACAATCCGGCGCGGCTCCCAGTCCCCTTCGTAGACCTTGTGGGGGCCGCCGCGCGCCAGATATCTGGCGCCGGCCGCTTCCAGCGCCGGCTTCACGCCCGACATGAACGCCTGGTATTGCGTGGCGTCCCTGATTTCGACATCGAAGATCACGTAAGCAGGCATTCCATTTTACTCCCTGTTTCGCGGGCAGCTTAGCGGCGAGCGCAGCGGTTCGAAAGGCGTGCGGACCCATGTCCGCATTTGCCTGGTTTCGCCGGTTTTGCTACCGCCTGCCGTCTGCTAACGAGTACGGCAGGCGGCATCTTCAAGTGCCGGCGTTCAGCAATGGAGGCGCGAGCAATGATTGAAACAATTGGCATCATCGGGGCGGGTACGATGGGTAACGGCATCGCGCAGGTCTGCGCCGCGGCGGGGCTGAAGGTGACGATGATCGACATCTCGGATGCCGCAGTGGCGCGGGGGATGGCGACGCTGACCGGCAGCCTGGAGCGCCTCGTCAACAAGCAGAAGATGACCGATGCCGACCGGCAGGCCGCGTTGGCGCGCATCACCGCGACGACGGACAATTCAAAGCTTGCCAATTGCGACCTCGTGATCGAGGCGGCAACCGAGCGGGAGGATTTGAAAATCAAGATCCTCAAGGACCTTTGCGCGACGCTGAATCCGCGCGCGATCGTCGCGACCAACACTTCCTCAATTTCGATCACCAAACTCGCTGCCGCGACCGACCGTCCGGACCGTTTCATCGGCATGCACTTCTTCAACCCGGTGCCGCTGATGGCGCTGCTGGAGTTGATCCGCGGTTTGCAGACGTCCGACGACACCCACGCCCTGGCTGAAGAATTTGCAAAGCGGGTCGGCAAGGTGCCGATCACGGCGAAAAACAGCCCGGGCTTTGCGGTCAACCGCATCCTGTGCCCGATGATCAACGAGGCGATCTTTGCGCTGCAGGAAGGCATCGCGACCGCCGAGGACCTCGACGCCGGCATGAAGCTCGGCTGCAACCATCCGATCGGCCCGCTGGCGCTGGCCGACATGGTCGGCCTCGACACCATGCTGTCGGTCATGGAGGTATTCTATGAAGGCTTCAACGACCCGAAATACCGGCCCGCGCCGCTGCTGAAGGAAATGGTCGCCGCCGGCCATCTCGGCCGCAAGACCGGCAAGGGATTTTATGATTACGGCAAGTCCGCGTAGAGCGGAGCTTCCTTTTCTTACCTCGCCCCGCTCTTGCGGGGAGAGGTCGGATCGCATCGTAGATGCGATCCGGGTGAGGGGGTACAGGTCCTTCAGTTAGCACCGCCGTTACGGATAGAGCCCCTCACCCCAACCCTCTCCCCGCAAGAGCGGGGCGAGGTTCATCGCTAAAACTCCGAATGTCCCTGCGGATCGACCAGCCGGTTGATCCGTTGCGCCGCGGCCATCGCGAACCGCACCGTCATCAGTTTGCGGGTCGGCGCGGCCAGGCGATGCTCGGGCGCCTCGCAGTGCAGATGGGCGCCATAGGCATCGGCCACGATCAGGCCGGTGCCCTCAGGGAAAATCTCGCACGGCAGATCCTGCGTGAAGGCAAAGAACAGCCGGTCGCAATGCATCCGGTAGTCCTGCCATTTCTGGTCGGCGCGCAAATCCTCCACCGACGACTTGATCTCGACGATCCAGATCTCGCTTTTCTCGTTCAGCGCCACCAGATCGGCGCGCCGGCCGGACGGCAAGGGCAACTCACTGATGCAGGAAAAACCCAGTGTTCGCAGCATCCTGGCGGTGCCGCGCGCGATTGCGAGCGCGGTCTCCGACTGGCGGCGGTCCGGCGGCGGTACGAGGCTGACCTGGCGGGCGGGCGATTCCATGCTCCCCAGCCTATCCGATTCCGCGGCGGTCGCCATCCAGGCAGCGGCGCGGAATGCGCCGCAAATTCGTACCCAAGGCGCCTTGATTTGGGCCACACGCCACCGCGAAGCCGAGGGAACCTGGGTTCCGAGGGACGGAACACATGGAGGAGAAACCATGAAGCAACGCTTCAGGGCTCACGGCATCACGCTTCGCTCACTCGCATTCGCTCTCGCTACGCTACCTCTTTCCGCCGGACTGTCGCAGGCCATCGCCAAGCCCACGGTCGAAGTTGCGTTCGTTCTGGACACCACCGGCTCAATGGGCGGCCTGATCGAAGGCGCCAAGCGCAAGATCTGGTCGATCGCGACCGCGATCGTCGATTCCAATCCCGACGCCGAGATCCGTATGGGCCTCGTCGCCTACCGCGACATCGGCGATGACTACGTGACCAGGAAGGTCGAACTCACGCGCGACATCCAGGACCTCTACGCCAACCTCCTTGAGCTGAAGGCCCGTGGCGGCGGCGACTGGCCGGAAAGTGTCAACGAGGCGCTCGATGTCGCCGTCAACAAGATGCAATGGACCGACGGCGGCGATGTCAGGCGGATTGTGTTCCTGGTCGGCGACGCGCCGCCGCATATGGACTACGCGCAGGACACCAAATATCCGGTGACGCTGAAAGTGGCGAAGCAGAAGGACATCATCGTCAACGCGGTGCTCGCCGGCAACGCCGCCGACACCGAACGGGTGTGGCGCGACATCGCCCAGAACGGCAATGGCCGCTTCATTCCGATCCCGCAGGATGGCGGCCAGGTGGTCGTGGTCGAAACGCCTTACGACGAGGACATCATCATCCTGCAGCGCGAGATCAACGGCACCGTGATCCCCTATGGACCGCGCGCGATGCAGAAGCGCACCGAGGACAAGACTCTGCAATTGTCGAAGGTGGCAGCCGCAGCACCTTCGCAGGCCTCCGAGATGGCGAGCTTCATCAACAAGCGCTCCAAGGCGACGTCGGAAGCCGTCACCGGCGACGGCGATCTGGTCGCCGACGTTTCGGCCGGCC
Source organism: Bradyrhizobium sp. AUGA SZCCT0158 (assembly GCF_018130065.1). Lineage (GTDB taxonomy): Bacteria > Pseudomonadota > Alphaproteobacteria > Rhizobiales > Xanthobacteraceae > Bradyrhizobium. The sequence continues at coordinate 80,513 of NZ_JAFCME010000019.1, forward strand.
GCAGCAGCTTTTCCTCGATCAAGGAGGAAGACCTGCCGGACAATCTGCGCGCGATGAAGCCCGAGCAGCGCGTCGACGAAGTCAACAAGCAGATGAACCAGCGCAAGGCGCTCAACGAGAAACTCGGCGCCCTGGTGGCGAAGCGCGACAAATATGTCGCCGATGCGCGCGCCAAGGCACCGGCGAAGGCGTCATCGTTCGACCGCGTGGTCGAAGATACGCTGAAGGCGCAGATCAAGCGGTAAGGCCGGCACCATAACCCTTGGCGTGTCGTCGCGGCCTGGTGCCATCGCGCACCGGGCCGGGACGGCGGGCCTTGGGGCGGGATGCCGGCAACCGATTAGGCCCTGCCGAATCCTTTGGCCGAATCTTTTGCTTGGCGAGAGGCCAAAAATCGGCAATCTGCCGCCCATGACCCAGGAAAATCAGAACCAAAATCAGAACCAGAATGAAACTCCGCCGAAGGCCGGCGCGATGATCGTTCCGGTGACGCTGTTCGAGCAGAACTGCACCATCATCTGGCACGAACCTTCGAAGAAGGCCGTGGTGATCGACCCCGGCGGGGACGTGCCAAAAATCCAGGCCGCGATCCAGCAGACCGGCGTCACGGTCGAGAAGATCTGGCTGACCCACGGCCATATCGACCATGTCGGCGGTGCGGCCGAGTTGCGCGACGCGCTGGGCGTGAAGATCGAAGGGCCGCACATCGCCGACAAATATCTGCTCGACAATGTCGTATCGAGCGGCGAGCGTTTCGGCATGACCGGCGTGCGCAATTTCGGGCCCGACCGCTGGCTCGACGAGGGCGACCAGGTCTCGATCGGCGATCTCACCTTCAACATCCTGCACTGCCCCGGCCATTCTCCGGGCAGCGTGGTGTTCTACAACAAGGAATTGCGCTTCGCCCATGTCGGCGACGTCTTGTTCGCCGGTTCAGTCGGGCGCACCGACTTGCCCGGCGGCAGCCACGCCACGCTGATCAGTTCGATCAGGGAAAAGCTGCTGCCGCTCGGCGACGATGTCGGCTTCGTCTGCGGCCATGGCGCCGGCTCCAGCCTCGGCCAGGAGCGGATGACCAATCCGTTCCTCACCGGCGAGATGTGAGTCGCAATAACTGCTACTTCATTAGGCCCGCGGCGGTCAGCGCCCGCGTGATGACTTCGCCGACATCAATGCCGCGGCGGCGCGGAGACTGCGCCCGCTTGGCCTGGTGAACCCGCGTCGGGCGCGGCGACAACACCGTGGCCAGATCCGGTTCGGGTGCAGGCACCGGAACCGTCATCGCGATGACGCCGGCGCGTTCGCGCGAGATGCCCGTCGGGTCGACCGGAATGGCCTTGGAAACGGTCTTGGAAACGGCCTTTGAAGCCGCATGAGGCGCTGTCCTGGGTTGACGAATTTGGTCGGTCAGGCCGAAGAAATTCGCAATGTGATAGGACGACGAGATGCCTGCCTCGATCAGGAAGGCACCTTGCTCGCCATAACGCTCGTCATTGTCGGTCGCGCCAAGCGGCGTGCCATGGGCCATATCGGTGATGGTGTAGGATTCGACAACGGTCTCACCGTCGGCATTCCACCAGACCTGACGCGGATAGCCGTCGACGTCGCCCGTCGACATCGGCGCGAGCGGTAATTGATGCACATCGAGCCACTGCTTGACGATCTCATCGGCATTGCCCGGGCTCACCGTGCGATCGGCGCTGCCGTGCCACACCGACAATTTCGGCCACGGGCCTTTGTGCTTCGAGGCGTTGCGAACGAGGTCGCCCAATTCGGCCGCCGGGCGCGATGGTGACTGCATCATGCCGCTGAGCGCTTCACGCACATTGCCGGCAATGCCGTATGGAAGACCGGCGATGACGGCGCCGCCTGCGAACACGTCCGGATAGGTCGCGAGCATCACCGAGGTCATGGCGCCACCGGCGGAGAGCCCGGTCACATAGATGCGGCGTGAATCGACGTTGTGATCGCCGACCATCCGCGCGATCATTTGCCGGATCGACCCGGCTTCGCCGCCGTCGCGCGCAATGTCTTCCGGATTGAACCAGTTGAAACAGGTGTTGCCGTTGTTCGATGCCTGTTGTTCGGGCATCAACAATGCAAAGCCGTAGCGTTCCGCAACTGTCGACCAGCCGGCACCACGATCGTAGCCGGCCGCGGTCTGGCCGCAGCCATGCAGTACGACGACCAGCGCTGGCGCGCGCGGAAGGTGCTCAGGTACGAATGAGAACATCCGGAGCGCGCCCGGATTCGAGCCGAAATCGTTAATTTCGACCAGGGGGCTGTGCACAATGCTCCGGCCATACCCCGGCAAGCCATTAAAGGCACTCAGCTTGGGAAGATGGCGGAGAAACTCGACGTTCTTGATAAGGGACAACTGGCAGCTCCTGGAGGTGATCATCCATACAACGTCACCTCAACCAGATAGTTGCTGCAGTGCAAAATAAAAAGGCGGTGCACTGTCATTCCCCAAATTTGAATTTTCGTTATCGACGTTAATTTGCCATCCCATAGTCGCGCCGCATCCATGTCAGGAATGCGGCACATGCCATGATCGACAAAGCGAACAGCGCGCACGCGGCCAGCAGCGCTAGGCGCGCCGCGCCTGCCGCTTCAATCGCAAAGTACACCGCGCCGATGGCAGCAACGCCCGCGGCATTGGCGATCTGCGCCATGGTGCCGTACATGCCGGAGCCCGCGCCGGCGCTCGAAGGTTTTACGGTCGAGAGCACCGCGCTCGACAACGGCGCCATCACCAATCCCTGGCCGTAGCCGAAGATCGTCAGCACCAACGCCAACACAATAGCGGAAGGCGCGCTGACCCATTCGATCACGGCCACCAGCGTAGCAAGGCCCGCGAGTTGCACCGCGCAGCCTTCGATCAGTACCCGCGTGCCGCGATGCCTTGCGCGCACACCGCTGTGGCGCGAAGCGATCACAAAGGTCAGCGCCAGCGGGATGAAGACGAGCCCGGCCTGCAGCGGCGGAATATGCAACGAATTCTGCATGAACATGGTCATGACCAGATAGAACGACAGATTGGCAAAGAAGAAAAGGAACACCGCCGCCAGCCCGCGCATGAACGCAACATCCGACAACAGCGAAAGATCGATCAGCGGCATGCCGCCGGTTCGCGCGACGGCGCGTTCGAGCCGTGGGAATGCGGCGATGATGGCGGCACCCGCCGCCATCACCAGCCACACCCATGGCGACCAGTGCAGATCATGGCCGAACAGCAGCGGACCGATCAGGCACAGCAAGCCCGCGAACAGCACGATCGCACCGGGAATATCCAGCCGCGTGCCGGCGCGGCGTGGCGCCACCGGCATCAGCTTCACAGCGGCGGCAATGATGACGGCGCCGAACGGTACGTTGACGAAGAACACCGCACGCCAGCCGAGGCCGGCGAGATCTGATGTCACCAGAATGCCGCCGAGCAGAAAACCGGCAGCTCCCGCCAGCCCCAGCACGATGCCGTAGACGGCAAAGGCGCGGTCGCGCGAGCTGTCGGCAAACAATAGATGAATGGTCGCAAGCACCTGCGGCACCATCAGCGCCGCGGTGGCGCCCTGCGCCAACCGCGCCAGGATGAGTTCGGGGCCAGATTGCGCCAGCCCGCACCACAGCGAGGTGACGGTGAAGCCGAACACGCCTGATATGAACACGTTGCGCGTGCCGTGGATGTCGCCAAGCCGGCCGCCGGTAACCACCAGAGTGGCATAGGCGATCAGATAGACCGCGATCACGGCCTCGATCTGCGCTGCGCTCGCCTGCAGTTCGGCCGCCATGGTCGGGATCGCGACGTTGACGATGAAGGCGTCGACCCCGAACATGAATTGGGCGGAGACCACGATCGCGAGCACCCACCAGCGGCGCGAGGAATCGACGGAGTTATCGAAGGAGTTTGTGACGATCTGATGCATCGACGGCGGCCTTGTCCGAAATCTGTTGCACGCATCCGTTACAGCTTTCGGTCATGCGAGCGATTACCCCGGAGGTAAGCGTCCGGCGAATTTGGCCCGATTGCTGCATGGCGATCGGGCTTCCTGCAGCTTTTTCAGGCGCTTGCGCGTTCGGGACGGCCTAGATGTACGACTATGACATGCTGGTGATCGGATCCGGCCCTTCCGGGCGCCGCGCCGCCGTGCAATTCGCCAAGCTCGGCAAATCGGTTCTGGTGGTAGAAAAAGGCCGCCGGGTCGGCGGCGTTTCCGTCCATACCGGCACCATCCCCTCCAAAACCCTGCGCGAGACCGTGCTCAATTTGTCCGGCTGGCGCGAGCGCGGCTTTTACGGTCGCTCCTACCGGGTCAAACAGGACATCGCCGCCCAGGACCTGATCGTGCGGCTGCAGAAGACGCTCGATCACGAGGTCGAGGTGCTCGAACATCAGTTCAGCCGCAATCTGGTGCGGACCGCCGCCGGCGAAGGCCGCTTTGTCGGGCCGCACCAGATCGAGATAACAGCCACGAACGGCGAAGCCAAAACCGTGTCCGCCGCCCACATCCTGATCGCCTGCGGCACGCGGCCGTTTCGCCCCGATTACGTGCCGTTCGACAGCAAGACGGTGTTCGATTCGGACGAGATCATCGACCTGCCTAAGCTGCCGCGCAGCCTCACTGTGATCGGCGCCGGCGTGATCGGGGTCGAATACGCCACGATCTTCTCCGCGCTCGACGTCGCCGTGACCTTGATCGAACCACGGCCGACGTTTCTCGATTTCATCGACAAGGAACTGATCGAGGAATTCATGCACGAATTGCGCGACCGCAACGTCGCGTTGCGGCTCGGCTCGGCGGTGAATTCGATCGAGCGCCACGCCGGCGGCGGCATCCAGACCAAGCTCGCCGATGGCCGCGTCGTGATGTCGGAGATGCTGCTGTTCGCGGCGGGACGCGTCGGCGCCACCGACCGGCTCAATCTCGGCTCGGCCGGGATCGAGGTCGATCATCGCGGCCGCATCACGGTCGATCCTTTGACGCTGCAAACCTGCGTGCCGCATATCTACGCCGCCGGCGATGTGATCGGATTTCCGAGCCTGGCCTCGACCTCGATGGAGCAGGGCCGGGTCGCAGCCTGCCATGCGCTCGGCATGGAGCCATTGGCGCCGCCGGAATTCTTCCCCTACGGCATCTATTCGGTGCCGGAGATTTCGACCACCGGGCTGACGGAAGAAGAGGTGCGGACGCGCGGCATCCCCTATGAGGTCGGCGTCGCGCGCTTTCGCGAGACATCGCGCGGCCACATCATGGGGCTGAACAGCGGCATGATGAAGATGATCTTCTCGACCAAGACCCGCCGCCTGCTCGGCGTGCACATCCTCGGCGAAGGCGCCACCGAGCTGATCCATATCGGCCAGGCCGTGCTCAACCTCAAAGGCACGATCGATTATTTCATCCAGAACACGTTTAACTACCCGACGCTGGCGGAGGCGTACAAGATCGCCGGGCTCGATGCGTGGAACAGGATGACAAGGTAGATACGAAGCACTCTCCTCGTCATTGCGAGGAGCGAAGCGACGAAGCAATCCATTCTTTCTTTGTGCGGCGCGATGGATTGCTTCGCTACGCTCGCAATGACGGTCGTGGCTCCTTCCGTCATCGCCTCATTTACCTCACACGTGCTCGGCGAGCTCATTTCCGCATGAACGCGAATCCCTTTGTGCGCGACCAAGCAGCGACGCTGCCGTTTCGCCAAGGGATAATCCATGAAATTCGCATCGAAGCTGCTCTTTCCATTGATGGCCGGGGCGCTGGTCGTTTCATTCACCGACGACGCATCGGCAACCAAGCCGTGGCCGCCGGGCGTAGGGACGCCGGTCCCGATTACCGAAGAGGGCCAAACCCCGCCGCCGCGCGCGCCACGGCAGATCTTTCCGGAAAAGCGCGTCCAGCCGCTGACGCCCGAGATCGAAGCGTCGCTGCTGCCAAAGGACAGTTTTAGGGAATGCGACGTATGCCCCGAGATGGTGGTGGTGCCGAAGGGCTCGTTCTTGATGGGTACGCCCGCCGATGAACCGGACCGCTTCAAGGGCGAGGATCCGATTCATCGCGTCAGTTTTGCAAAGCCATTCGCGGTCGGCCGCTTCACCATTTCGTTCGACGAATGGGACGCCTGTCTCGCCGACGGCGGCTGCGGCCGCGACAAGGGCGACGACAAGGGTTTTGGCCGCGGCCGCATGCCGGCGCAGGGAATCAACTTCATCGCCGCGAAATCCTATCTGGCTTGGCTGTCGAAGAAAGTCGGCCGCACCTACCGGCTGCCGAGCGAATCCGAGCGCGAATATTTCACCCGCGCCGGCACCTCGACGCCGTTCTGGTTCGGCAACACCATCACCGCACAGGATGCCAATTACAAGGCATCGATCCCCTATGACGCCGGGCCGCGCGGAGCGGACAGCAAGGGGCCCGTGGTGGTGGATTCCTATCCGCCCAACCCGTTCGGCCTGTATCAGGTGCACGGCAACGTGTTCGAATGGACCGAGGACTGCTTCAACAAGCGTTACAACGAAGACACCCCGGTCGACGGCTCACCCTGGCTCGAAGGCAATTGCGAGCGGCGCATGCTGCGCGGCGGCACCTGGGACTGGATGGCCAACATGGTTCGCGCGGGATACCGCGAAAACGGCATCGTGAACGGCGGCGGCTACAGCTTTCGCGTGGTGCGATCGCTGAACGTGCCGGTGCAGTAAGGCAAGGAGCGGCCATGAAATAACAGGCGACGCCGCTGAGTACGGCGCCGCCTGCGGGGCAACTCATTCATTGGAAGCAAGACCCCGGCTCGACCGCCACAGAAGGACCGGGACCTTCGCGTTCTATTCTGGAATGCTGCCGACAGACCTAATCAAAGTTCCTTAAGCCTTGGTGCACCGGGTTCCGTAGAAATACGATGACTCAGGCAGCCGATCTCATCTTGTCCCGGCTAACGAAAACAAGCCCAAACCATCGCGCAATTCATCGAAGGTGGATTGAGTTATCGCGCGCGCCCTAGACGTGCCGGAACGCAACACATCGAGCACGTAGCCGAGATCATTGGACACAGCCTGGCGACGTTCGCGGATCGGCTTCAGCAGCTCTTGCAATACGTCTTCAAGGCGGCGCTTGACCGTCACGTCGCCGAGCCCCCCGCGTCGATACCGCGCTTTCAGTTCATCAACGGAGGCGTGGTCGGTGTCGAACGCATCAAGGTATGCAAAGACAACATTGCCTTCAACGACCCCGGGATCGGATGCGCGCAAGTGATTCGGGTCCGTGTACATGCGATTTACAAAAGCTCTGATCTCGTTGGGCGAGGCTGAAAGCGAAATCGCATTCCCCTGGGATTTGCTCATTTTCGTTTTTCCATCGGCGCCGGGAAGTCGTCCCGTTGACGGAATGAGCGCCTTTGCCACCACCAACAGCTCACGCCCGACCTGCCGGTTGATCCGGCGAACGATTTCATTCGTCTGTTCGATCATCGGAGCTTGATCCAACCCCACCGGCACGACCGTCGCCTTGAATGCCGTGATGTCTGCGGCCTGCGCCACCGGATAGCACAGGAAGCCCGCCGGAATGTCCCGCTCAAAGCCCCGCATCTGAATTTCATCCTTGATCGTCGGATTGCGCTCCAACCGGGCCACGGAAACAAAATTGAGATACAGCTGGGCAAGTTCGGCAAGCGCGGGCAATGCGGATTGCACGCAAATTGTCGTTTCGTCCGGATCGATGCCGACGGCAAGGTAATCGAGGGCCACCTCCAATACGTTGCTGCGCACTTTTTCGGGATCGTCGATATTGTCCGTCAACGCTTGTGCATCGGCCAGCAAGACAAACTGCCGATGCGTGCGCTGAAGCGCAACCCGATTTCTCAAGGAGCCCGCATAGTGGCCAAGGTGAAGGGGACCGGTGGTGCGATCACCGGTGAGAATGATTGGTCGCACAGTCTCGATAAGCATATGGCTTCTCCTGAATGGAGCCGCCGCGATTGGAGACTTGCCGGAAGACGACCTTGGCTCACCCGATCACGGCGGCGAAGGTCGTTGAAAAAATAACGCCGTGCCGCTCCCTAGAAGGAGCGCCACCAAAGTGCCTTGAGCTGAATGCATTTGGACGTCATTTGCCGAGGATGCCATCGATGCCGACGTCCGGCAAGACGATATCTATTCATTTATGGGCTCCAGCGACCCGGTAAGCGACGCGCGCTGCGACAGCTCGATCCAATTGCCGTCGGGATCGCGGACCATCGATATCCGCGCCGTGGTCCCGAGCGTCACCGGCGCGCGGGCTTCGCGGCCGCCATGGGCCAGCACGTGAGCGTGCTCGCGATCGACCTCGAACACCTGGAGCGTGATGTAGCGCCAGCCCTTGCCTTCGAAGGCCGCATCATGCGGCGCGTCGGCCGCGGACTCGACGATCAGCACCGTATCGCCCGCCAGAAACGTCAGAACACCATCGGCACCAGCAGGCTCGCCTGACGGCAGTCCCAACGCTTCGGTGTAGAAACGGCGATGCGCCTCAACGTCGCGCACGCCGAGGCGAATGCCGATGCGCTCGATGCCGTACATGCCGCGTGGCACCAGCACGACACGGTTGCCTTCGGGATCGGCCATCGGCTGCGGCGCGGTCAGGCCATCACGTGCGATCAGCAGCTCACGATAGCCCGACGGCGGATTGTCCGGCAGCGGTTCATAGACCTGATTGATCTTCAGGACCGAGCCGCAGAGATCGTGGCGATGCTGCTTGTAGCCGCGGCGGATCGGCTGCGTGTAATCGAACGGCAGCCCGATCTCGTTCTGCCAGAAGGCGAGCGCGGCCGGAGCGTGATTGGTGGCAAAGCCGATATCGATGCGGGGTTTCGCCAGATTCATTGGATGAGACCGTGATTCATGATGATCCCTGCGGCAAGCAGGAATCCTGATAATTCCGGCCGACGGTATGTCAGCCAAACTTGCGCGACAACCATGCGCCAGCGGCGGGCTTGGAGGATTGCCTTGCCCTGCCCCACCCCGTAGTTTGGACCTGAGCAATTTCAAAGAACAATAAATCCGGAGAGAAAACCCCATGGCGCGTCTCAAATTCGGAGCCTTTCTCGCCCCGCATCATCCGATCGGCGAGAATCCGCTGCTGCAATTCCGCCGCGACCTTGATTTCGTCGAGCAGATCGACGCGCTCGGCTTCGACGAGTTCTGGTGCGGCGAGCACCATTCCTCGGGCTGGGAGATGATCGCCTCGCCGGAAATGTTCCTGGCTGCCGCCGGCGAGCGCACCAAGCGCATCAAGCTCGGCACCGGCGTGGTGTCGCTACCCTATCACCATCCCTACAATGTCGCGCAGCGCATGGTGCAGCTCGACTGGATGACCGGCGGCCGTGCCATCTTCGGCTCCGGTCCGGGCGCGCTGGCCTCCGATGCGCATACGCACGGCATCGATCCGATGACGCAGCGCGACCGCCAGGACGAAGCGATCGCGGTCATCCGCCGGCTGTTCAAAGGCGAGCGCGTCACCGCCAAGAGCGACTGGTTTCAGATGAACGACGCCGCGCTGCAATTGCTGCCGCTTCAGGAAGAGATGCCGTTCGTGGTGGCGTCGCAGATTTCGCCTTCGGGCATGACGCTGGCGGGCAAATACGGCATCGGCATCATCTCGCTGGGTTCGATGTCGACGCAGGGCCTGATGGCGCTGCCGACGCAATGGGGCTTTGCCGAGGACGCCGCCAAGAAGGCCGGCACCACCGTAAGCCGCGCCGACTGGCGCGTACTCTTGAGCTGGCACATCGCCGAGACCCGCGAACAAGCCTATCGCGAGGCCGGCCAGGGGCTGATGAAGTGGCACAACGAATATAATGTCGGCACACTGCAGCGGCCGGGCCTCGAGCCGTTCAAGTCACCCGAGGACGCGCTTGAGAAAACCGCGGGCGGCGAAGCCGCCGCTTCCACCATCGGCACGCCTGACGATTTGATCAAGACCATCAAGAACCTGATGGCCGTCTCCGGCGGCGTCGGCACCATCGTCGGCTTCGTGCATGACTGGGCCAATCCGGAAAACACCCGCCGCAGCTGGGACATGGTGGCGCGCTACGTGATCCCGGAGATCAACGGCTACGTCAAGGGACTGCGCGAGTCGCAGAAATTCCTGGTCGAGAACCGCGCGGTGTTCGAGCGCGCGGGGCAAGCCGTGATGGCCAAGATCATGGAAAACGACAAGGCCGCCGCGGCGCTTGCGGTCACCGGCCCCGGCCGGGTCGCGATCCCCACCATCAATGCGCCGGACCTGCAAAAGGAAGCCGCCAAGCGCAAGGCGTAATCCTTAGCGTATTATTCTCGCCGTCATTGCGAGGAGCGCAAGCGACGAAGCAATCTATTATTTCTCCGAGTTGAGAGATGGATTGCTTCGCGGAGCCTGTCATCGGGCGCGCATTCGCGCGACCCGGTGGCTCGCAATGGCGAGGTTGGCAGCGGCCGCCCCAGGAAGCGCTACTTCGCGCAAGCCATCATCGATGTCCCCGTCGAAAGGCGGCCTGCGGCTTTGTGGCGCGGCTTGGATGAACCGGCGCGCGGCCGGAGCTATTGGCTTTGCACCGACGCAACAAAGCGTTATTTTCCTCACCTTGGTTGTGTCGATGATCCCACATAATGGGCCAGTGCCGAACCGGAGCAATTGCCATGTCGATGCAGCATGTGGCTTCCCCCGTGCTTCCCTTCACACCGCCGAAGCGTAATTCACTCAAGCACATACCTGGCGACGAGGGCTGGCCGGTGATCGGCAAGACGCTGGAGGTGCTCGCCGACCCCAAGGGACAGGTCGAGCGGATGCATGCCAAATATGGCCCGGTCTATCGCAGCCACGTGTTCGGCGAGACCAGCATCAACCTGCTCGGCCCCGAGGCCAACGAACTGTTGCTGTTCGACAAGGACAAGCAATTTTCCTCCACCCATGGCTGGGGTCCGATCCTGGGCCGGCTGTTTCCGCGCGGGCTGATGCTGCTGGACTTCGAGGAACATCGCTTGCACCGCCGTGCGCTGTCGGTTGCGTTCAAGTCGGGACCGATGAAATCCTACCTCACGGATCTCGACCGCGGCATTGCCGTGCGCGTCAAGCAGTGGAAGGCGCAACCCGGCGAGATGCTGGTGTATCCCGCGATGAAGCAGCTCACGCTCGATCTGGCGGCAACATCGTTTCTCGGCGCCGAGATCGGTCCCGAGGTGGACGAGATCACGCGCGCCTTCGTCGACATGGTGGCCGCGGCCGTCGCGCCGATCCGGCGCCCGCTGCCGTTCACGCAGATGGGCCGCGGCGTCGCGGGGCGCAAGCGGATCGTCGCCTATTTCTCCGAGCAGATTCCGATCCGCCGAGCGCGGGGCGGCGACGATTTGTTCTCGCAGCTTTGCCACGCCACCCATGAGGACGGCGCACTGCTGTCGACCCAGGATATCATCGATCATATGAGTTTCCTGATGATGGCGGCGCATGACACGCTGACGTCGTCGTTGACGTCCTTCGTCGGCGAGCTTGCCGCGCATCCGGAATGGCAGGCGCGGCTGCGCGAGGAAGTCAAAGGGCTCGGCATCGAGGCCAACGACCCCTCCAGCATCGACAATCTCGAGAAAATGCCGCTGAGCGAGATGGCGTTCAAGGAGGCGTTGCGGAAGAAGCCGCCGGTGCCCTCGATGCCGCGCCGCGCGGTCCGCGATTTCACCTTCAAGGGCTATGCGATTCCGGCCGGCACCCTGGTCGGCGTCAATCCGCTGTTCACCCATCACATGGCGGATATCTGGCCCGATCCGGACAAATTCGATCCGATGCGTTTCACCGACGAAGCGCAGCGTGATCGCCATCGCTTCGCCTGGGTGCCGTTCGGCGGCGGCGCACATATGTGCCTCGGGCTGCATTTTGCCTATATGCAGGCGAAATGCTTTGCACGGCATTTCCTGCAAAATCTCAGCGTCTCGCTGGAGCCCGGCTACAAGCCGGACTGGCAGATGTGGCCGATTCCCAAACCGCGGGATGGATTGAAGGTCGTGCTGAAGGCGGTGTGAGGCTTCGCCTGCTGTCATTGCCGGGCTTGCGGCAATCCATCAATCTTGGGGTGATTCTTTTTAGATGGATGCGCGGGTCAAGCCCGCGCATGACAAGTCGATTTCTACTCCACAAACGTCGTGAGCTGCGCGCCTTCGTCGGCCACAAACACCGCGATCAATTCCGCCGGCTCCGTCATGCTGGCATTGGCCGAGACCAGGTGCACGGCACCGGGCGGCTCGAAGAACGACTGGCCCACCTTGAACGTCTCGACCACGCCGCCGGCGAGCTGCGAGCGGATTTCGCCCTTGGTGACATAGGCGGTGACGGAGCCCGCATGCCGGTGCGCGCGGGTGAACCCGCCGGGCCCGTAGAACACGCGCACGATCGTCACCCTCTTGCCCGGCACGTTCGGCAGCGCGTACGAGCCGATCGGCTCGACAGTATCGAGCGTTGAGCCCGAAGGCGCGCTGCTGGCACATAGCGGCTCGATGATCGCCGAGATCGCATCCATCGTGGATGGCAGCGTCTTTCCGATCACGAAGGCACAGGCGAGACCAGCGATCACGGCGAGATAAAACGGCCGCCCCTGCGGGCTGGCGGGTGACAAACCAAGTGTTGCAGACATTTGCTTTCTCCCTTTTATTTATTCGACCGTCATTGCGAGGAGCGTAGCGACGAAGCAATCCATACTCGCCTTGCCGCACGATGGATTGCTTCGCTGCGCTCGCAATGACGTTGTGAGACCCTATCCCTGATCGAATGCCTTGCGCAGCGCGACATAGCCCTGCTGCTGCTGGGTCCAGTTGCGGCCGCCGGTGATGGCGCCGTCGACGACGAGATCGTGGCCGTTGATGAAAGAGGATTCGTCGCTGGCGAGGAACACCGCGGCATGCGCGATATCCTCAGGAAGGCCGGCGCGCGGGATCGGCTGCGCGGTCTTGTAGACCTCACGCATCATACCAGGGGTCTTTTCGGCGGCTTCCACCGAAAGGCCCAGCGCCTTGCCGAAGATGCCCGTCGCGATTGCGCCCGGCGAGATCGAATTGACGCGGATGTTCGATTCGCCTAGCTCCATCGCCGTGCATTTGGTGAGATGGATGACGGCGGCCTTGGCCGCGCCGTAGACCATCGATGACGAGAAGCCGGCAAGTCTGCCTGCGATACTGCCATTGTTGATGATGCTGCCGGAGCCCTGCTGGCGCATCTGGGGTGCTGCGTGCTTCATGCCGAGCATCACGCTGCGCACCAACGTCGCCATCGCCGCATCGAAGCGATCGACCTCGAGGCCTTCGATGCCGCCGGTCTGGGCCGGGCCGCCGGCGTTGTTGAACAGGCAATCGATCCTGCCGAACTTTTCCACGCAAAGCGCGATCAGCGCCTTCATCTGCTCCTCGACCGTGACATCGGTCTGACGAAAGATGCAGGCAGCGCCGAGTTTTTTGGCCAGCGCCTCGCCCTCCGGCGCGCGGCGTCCGGCGATGACGATCTTCGCGCCTTCGGCGACGAAAATTTCCGCGGTATGCAGCCCGATGCCGCTGGTCGCGCCGGTGATCACCGCGACCTTGCCGTCCAGCCGTCCCATTTCACTTATCCCCTTTGCGAAACCTGAGAAATCCTAGTTGATGATCGCGGACTGGACCATGGTCCGGAACTGATTGCGCAGCATGATCCGCGCGCCGTCATCGACCTGCACCATGTAAATCGCGATCAACTGTTCCTTGGGATCGATCCAGAACAGCGTGCCGGCGTTGCCGGCCCAGCCATATTCCCCGAGCGAGCCCGGCAAGGCGGCGTCGCCTACGCTGGTGCGAACCTCGAAGCCAAGACCAAAACCCAGCCCCGGCGGCCGGCCCGGCCGCGCCAGGGTATGATCCGCCGTCATGAAATCGACGGTCTTGTTGCCGAGCAGGCGCTTGCCGGCGAATTCGCCGCTATCGGCGAGCATGATCGCAAAGCGCAGGTAGTCGTCCATCGTGCTGGTGAGGCCGGCGCCGCCGGATTCGAAACGGGGCTTTTGCGCCACGTCGAAGCGCGGCGTCATCGGCGGCGATTCGGGCATTTGCCAGGGCTGAGCGGCGCGATTGAGCTTGTCTGATGGCACAGAGAAGCCGGTGTCGGTCATGCCGAGCGGCGTCAGAATGCGCTCGTTCAGGAATTCGCCCAGTGTCTTTCCCGAGACGACTTCGACCACGCGCCCCAGCACGTCGGTCGACACCCCGTATTCCCAGCGCTCGCCGGGGGAGAACCGCAGCGGCAGCTTCGCTAGTTTCGCGACAAACTCTTCATTGCTGGCATCACGGCCGCCGATCCTGGCCTCGATATAGGCCGCGTTGATCAATGATTTGCCGCGCGCGCCGTAGATCAGCCCGGAGGTGTGCCGCAACAGGTCCTGCACCGTCATCTCGCGGGCGGGATCGGTCAATTGCAGCACCGCCTTGCCGTTCTCGGTGGTCTCATTGCCCACCTTCATGCGGCCGATTTCCGGAATGAATTTCGAGACGGGATCGCTGACCTGCATCTTTCCCTCCTCGACCAGCATCATGGCCGCGACCGAGACGATCGGCTTGGTCATGGAATAGATGCGGAAGATCGAGTCCGGCCGCATCGGGTCTTTCGCAGCGCGGTCGCGGAAACCCATGGTCTTGTGCCAGGCGATCTTGCCGCGCCGCGCCACCAGCATCACGGCGCCCGGCACCAGCCCGGTTTCGACGTGTTTCTGGGTCACCGCCTCGATGCGTGCCAGCTGGCTGGAGGACAAGCCGACGTCTTCGGGCGTCACGGCCATAGGGAGCACCGGGTCCGCCCAACCGTTCCCGGTAGCCACAAGGACAAAGAGAGCCGATGCGCCGAAAGCGCGAATGAGACGGTTCATCCATTCCTCCCGTTTTTGTTGATGCCAATATTCCCGCCCGCCGGGAACAACGCAAGCAAGCTTATCGCGCTGACAGCGCCACGGCAGAACCCGCCTTATCGTTGCCGGCGGGCTCGAAATCCCCGGTTTCCGTTAGGGTCGGCCTTATTTTGGATTCGCTGATCACGTGAAGTGACAACACCGATGACGAAATTGATCGACGAGTTCAGGCACGGCTGGCAGGGAATTTCCCAGCCCTCACTGCTATTCAGCACCGGCTTTGCGGTCTGTTGCCTGGTTTTGGCGACCCTGGCGCGGTGGGGACTGGCCCAGATCCGTCCCGACGTGTTCTTCACGCCGTATTTTCCGGCGGTGTTCTTTGCCACCGCCTTTGGCGGCTTCCGGATCGGGATCGCAACGGCGCTCGCCGGCGGCGCGCTTGGCGTCGCCGTCAATTTCAGCGACGCCGTAACCGATTCCGCCCGCCTGGCGCTGCTGCTGATTTTCTGGGCGGTGTGCGGCATCACGATATGGGGTGTCGAGCACTACCGGACCATCGTCGCGCAACAGCGGCAGATCGCCAAGCGCCTGATCGAGGAAGAAGAATATCGCAAGCTGATCGTCGAAGAGCTGCAGCACCGGCTGAAGAACAAGACATCGACGATCCACGCCGTTCTGCACCAGGTCTTGCACGAAGAACCGCAGGCCTGGAGCAGCATCGATCACCGGATCCGCGCGCTGTCGGCAACCGACGATCTGATCGCACGGATCGATGGCAGCGGCTGTGATATCAAGGACTTGCTGCGCTCCGAACTCGGGCCTTACGGCCATGTCCGGTTCAACCTGAATGGCGATCCGCTATTCCTTCCGGCCAAGTTGGCGGTCAGCCTGGCGCTGATCTTCCACGAATTGGCCACCAATGCCGGGAAGTACGGCGCGTTTTCCGCTGCGAATGGCATGCTGCAGGTGTCGTGGACGGTGTCGGACGACAAACTCAATGTGGCATGGCTCAAGATCACCTGGGACGAAACCGAGGGGCCCGCGGTCGAAAAAATCGGAGCGCCGGGCTTCGGCACCAAGCTGTTGCAATCGGCACTGCGCTCGTTCGACGGCAAGACCGAAGTCAGTTTCCTGAAGACCGGCGTTCACTGCACGATGCAGTGTCGCATCCCCGCGAGCTGAACGCGGCTGCACAACCTAAAGGCACAATTCGCAATTACTGCAAGCAGCCGAAGCCCGAATTGAGATTCTGTTAATGACGATTGCGGCCGTAACGTCCGAAAGCGCCAACTTGTAGGAGTGTCGCGGTTTTTCACAGTTCCACTTAACCAAAATTAGAAGGGACTTTGCCAAGCTCCGCGGCATGCATAGTCCCTATAAACATGACCTTCAGGCGGCCGCGACCGAGGCCGGTAATGAAGGCGCTTTTGATACCGAATTGAGCATTCTGCGGGATATCCTCAGATTGCTTCCGACAGCCGTGACGGTTCAGGACGAGCAAGGCGAGTTCCTGCTGGTGAACGACGCCGCCGCGACGTTATTGCAGATGGCCGCGGCAGCGCCTGCGCCCTCGCAATTGAGCGATCGCCAGGAGACCTGCCTCGAGTTGCTCCGCAGCGGCCACGCGGCCACACTGGAAGAGGCCGTGACATCAGGTCCGGCCAAGCACGTATTTCTCACCTCACACCGGCCGATCCAGATCGCCGGACGTAATTTGCTTCTCTCGAATTCCGCCGATATCACCGATCAGAAGGCGTTCGAGGACGCGCTGTTCCGCTCGGCCTATTATGACGAACTAACGGGGTTGCCGACCCGGCGGGTGATCGAACACCGCGTCAACACGCTGCTCACACGCGACAGCGCCCAAGGTCCCTTACAAGTTCATTTGCAACAAGGCCATTTTCAGCAAGATAATGTCCACGGCCACTTCGCGCTCGCGTTTCTCGACGTCGATAATTTCAAGCACATCAACGACTATTACGGTCACGCGATCGGCGACGCCTTGCTGGTCGAAATGGCCAAGCGGCTGGGCATGGATTTGCGCGAATCCGACATCCTGTCGCGGATCAGCGGCGACGAGTTCATGCTGCTGCTCAATCCGGTCCAGAGCGAGAGCGAAGTCGCCGAATACATCCGTTTCATCCTGCAACGGCTGAAGGCACCGTTCTTCATCGACGAATCGGAGATATTCGCCTCGACGTCGATCGGCGTCAGCCTTTATCCCGAGCACGGCAAGACCTACGACGCGCTACGACAGAATGCCGATATCGCGATGTACCGCGTCAAGAACGGCAGCAAAGGCGGGGCAGCGTTCTTCGACTCCAGCATGGAGCGCGAGGCGCTGGCGCGGATGAAGGTCGAACAATCGCTGCGGCTGGCTATTCTGGAAAAGCGCTTTTGCTGCGCGTTCCAGACCAAGGTCGATATCCGCAGCAAGGCGGTCACGGGCATCGAGGCGCTGGTGCGGCTCAGGGACGATGAGGGCGTGATTCAGGCTCCCGGCACCTTCATCAACCTCGCCGTCGAACTGGGGTTGATCGACGAACTGACCCACCTGGTGCTGGCGGAGATCGTCAAGTCGATCGACCTGATCAACGAGACCTTCGGTCCCGATACCACGATCAGCATCAACGTCGCGGCCAAGCAGGCCGGCAATCCCGAATTCATGCGGCCGTTCGCGCAGGCGCTGGAGGCCACCGGATTTCCGAAGCGCTTCATGATCGAGGTGACCGAAGACGCTTTTGTCACCAAGACGCATTTCCAGGATGAAATCCTGCCGATCTTCCGCAAACTCGGCGTCGGCATCTCGATCGACGATTTCGGCATCGGCTATTCCTCGCTGTCGGCGCTGGCCGACATCACCGCCGACGAAATCAAGATCGATCGTTCCTTCATTACCGACATCCATCTGCGGCCGCGCAGCCAGGGCATTTTGCGGGCGATCGAATCGCTGAGCGAAGCGCTCGGCATGACCGTGATCGCCGAAGGCCTCGAAACCTTCGAGGAACTGGCCTATCTGCAGGCCGCGACCAAGATCCGCTATGCGCAGGGCTATTACTTCTCCAAGCCGATCTTCCTGGAAGACCTCAGGCCGGCGGCACCGCTCGCCAGCGAAACGCGCGCCAGCCTGTCGAGCCGCCCGGCACAGGAAACCCGCCCGGCGTTTTCCCGCGCCAGCGGCTATCGCCGCTGAGGCAGCCTTAGCCAGTGTCCGCCCAACCCCGCTCGTTGCACCATAAGATAGACACCACCATGCGCTGCGTGCGGCCAGCCATGCGCGTAGCGCTGCCGTAAAACGGCATTCAGGGGCGCGATTAAATCTTAGGTAACCGGATTTCCTAACGGCTTATGACATGAGCGCGTCGTATGAAGTTCCCGGGGAGAAGGGGGAATGCGCGTTCTGTTTCGCGACCTGAATAGCATGGTGTCCCGAGCTGCGGCGGCCAGCCGGCGTCTCGGCACGACGATCCGTGGTCCGGTGCTGTGGCTGACCGTTTGCGGGGCGCTGCTGGTTACGGCGATTTTCGCCGGCACGATCATGATGGTCGCGGAATTTCGCGAGCGCGCGCTGGCCAACAGCGAACGCGAACTGCAAAACACCGTCCTGCTGCTCACCCGTCACTTCGACCAGCAATTCGAGGACTCCGACACCATCGCAGCCGACGTGATCGTCCGGCTGCGGATTCCCGGCATCGCTTCACCGCAGGCGTTCAGGGAATTGATTTCGAGTTCGGAATCCCACGAAATCCTCCGATCCAAAGCCGGTGTCCTGTCCTATCTTGGCGACATTTCGATCTATGACGCTGACGGCAACATCATCAATTGGTCGCGACCGTTACCGACGCCGGCCCTTAACATCTCCGAACGCGCCTACTTCCAGTCCTTTAAATTCAATCCGCAATCACCTTCGATCCAGACCGAGGGGCTTCGCAGCCTTATCAGCGGCAGTCTGAACACGGTCGTCGCCCATCGGCTGACCGGCGAAGATGGTGTCTTTCTCGGCGTGATGACGCGGCGCATCGACCCTTCCAACTACGTGAAGTTCTTTGCTTCCGTCGCGATCGGAGCGGACGCCGCCGTTTCGATGTTTCACACCGACGGCACCCTGCTGGCGCGACATCCGCGCGCCGAGCACCTGGTCGGACAGAAATTCAGATCGGCGCCGCTGCTGCAGCGCGTCCTGACGCAGGGCGGTCAGCAGACGCTGCGCGTCAAAAGCCCGATCGACAACAGGGACCGGCTGGGGTCTGCGGCCCAGTTGAGCCGCTTCCCGATCATCGTCGTCGCAACCAATTCGATAACCGCCGCGCTTGCCGATTGGGAGGCCCAGACCAGGTTCCTGGTCAGCGCCGCCATACTGGCGGCATCGACGATCGCGTTGATCCTGTTCCTCATCATCCGGCAGATGACCCGGCAAAGCAGGGAGGCGCAGCAACGGCTGGAATCGGAACGGCACCGGCTCGACACAGCGCTCAACAACATGATCCAGGGCCTGGTGATGTACGACGCGTCCGCGCGCATCGTCACCGTCAACCAGCGCTACATCGACATGTTCAACCTGTCGCCGGACATCGTAAAGCCCGGCTGCCATTTCTCCGACCTGATCCAGCACCGCAAGGACAAGGAAGCCTTTAGCGGCGACGTCAAGGAATTCTGTTCCGGCGTTTTGCGCAATGTTGCCCAGGGCCGGATCGATCAGAGCATGATGCTTTGCCCGGACGGGCGAAGCTTCCTGGCCGTCAGCCGGCCGCTGGCGCATGGCTGCTGGATCGCCACCATCGAAGACGTCACGGAGCGGCGCAAACTCGAGCAGGAACGCGACCGCAACCATGCTTTCCTGAGCCAGATCATCGATCACATCCCCTCGCAGATCACCGTGAAGGGCGCCAAGGATCGCCGCTACCTGCTGGCCAATCGCGTGGCCGAGACTCAATTCGGCATTTCCCGCGACAGCATCATCGGCAAAACCGCCTTCGATATATTTCCGCAAGCGTCCGCCGAGATCGTCACGGCCGACGACGACAAGGCGCTGCGATCCGCCGACGGCCTGTTCAAGGACGAGCATCTCTGGGAAACCCAGGCGATGGGCCGTCGCTACATCACCTCCAGACGGCTCGGCATTCGCAATCAGGCCGGCGAGCCCAGCTACATCGTCCATGTCGTCGAGGATGTTACCGAGCGGCGTCGCGCCGATGAAAAGATCGCCCATCTTGCGCATTACGACGCGCTGACCGACCTGCCGAACCGGGTACTGTTCCGCGAACAGATCGAGCGCGAGTTGCAGAAGGCCGTCGGCGGCGAACAATTCGCACTGCTCTATATCGATATCGACGAATTCAAGGGCATCAACGACTCGCTCGGGCATCATGTCGGCGACGAACTGTTGAAGGCCGTCGCGTCCCGTATCAAGGAGTGCCTCAAGCCGACCGATCTGATTGCGCGGCTCGGCGGCGACGAATTCGCCGTGATCCAGACCGCGGTCGGCGACCGCGACGACGTCATCGAATTCGTGACGCGGATCCAGGAGGCGATCCGGCAGCCGCATCACTGCCTCGGCCATTACCTCTCGACCGACGCCAGCATCGGCATCGCGCGGGCGCCGCAGGACGGCACCGATCTCGACCAGCTGATCAAGAACGCCGATCTGGCGATGTACGGCGCCAAGGCCGGAGGCCGCCGCACCCATCGTTTCTTCGAACCGGTCATGGATGCCCGCGCCAAGGCGCGGCTGACCATGGAGCAGGACCTGCGGCAGGCAATGGTCGATGGCGGCTTCGAAATTCACTATCAGCCGCTGCTCGACCTCGGCAGCAACGACGTGGCGGGCTGCGAGGCGCTGCTGCGCTGGTGCCACCCCGAGCGCGGCATGGTTTCGCCGGCGGAATTCATCCCGCTGGCGGAAGATATCGGCCTGATCAACGAGCTCGGCGATTGGGTGCTGCAGACGGCGTGCATGGAGGCCGCAGGCTGGCCATCTCATGTGCGGCTGGCCGTCAACGTTTCGCCGGTCCAGTTGAGATCCCAGACGCTGGCGCTGCGGATCATGGGGGCGCTTGCTTCCTCCCGCCTGCCGCCGGACCGGCTGGAGATCGAAATCACCGAAGCCGTGTTGATCCATGACGATGAGACCGCGCTGGCGATCCTGCATCAGCTCCGCGACATCGGCGTACGCATCGCGCTCGACGATTTCGGCACCGGCTTCTCCTCGCTGAGCTATCTGAAGCGCTTCCCGTTCGACAAGATCAAGATCGACCGCTGCTTCGTCAGCGACATCGAGGTCGACGGCTCGGAGACGATCGTGCAGGCGGTGGTGAACATTGCGACTTCGCGCAACATGATCACGACCGCCGAGGGCGTCGAAACCGAACAGCAGAAGGCCTTGCTGAAGCGGCTCGGCTGCACCCAGATGCAGGGCTATCTGTTCAGTGCCCCCAAGCCGGCTGCCGAGGTGCGGCGGTTGATCGGCGTTGGCAGCGAAGCCGCGCTCGCTTCGGCCTGAACCGCGATGTCTACCGGCGCGACCCTACGCAGCCAGGCGGCCCCGATTGTTCTCGGCGAGGATGGGGCGGATCATCCGGCCGAAACGCTCGGCCTCCTCGTCGTGCAAATAGCCGGACAGGCAGAACGAATGGCAGCCAGCATCGATGAATTGCTGCAGCGTATCCGCGCATTGCGCGGGATTGCCGACGACGGCGATGCCGGCGGTATCGACAACAAGGCGTAGAGTGGCGCTGCCTACCTGCGATGTCACGATCGTTCCCTCATCGGATCGGTTTCGTAAACGGATTCATGCAATGCAAAAATGCGCGGGCCGATCGGATCGCCATCCTTGTCGACCTCAAACAGCCCCCATGAGAAATTCTGCAGCTCCTCCTCAGTAAACATCGGATCTTCCAACAGGTAACAAAGCTGGAATAGAAACTCCGATTGCACACCACGCACGATGTTGACGAGTTCTTTTGCCGAGACTCCTTTCTCAAGGCACGTCTTTAATGCGTGGGCGACAGGGGCATGAGACCCATCATGATCTCGCTCCGCGGCCTGTCTCCAGCGCTGTATCCACTCCTCATCGCCAGTGCGAACGACCTGGCTCCAGGCCTGTCTCAGAAACAGGAACCGTTGAAGCTGGGGAATTCCCTCATCAAGCTGGGACCTCGCCCAGGACTCTGGCGCCTTGGCGCCATATTTCGCAAATAGCGCTGTCAATTCTTTCAGATTGTCCGGGGTGTACATTTGTTTGCCTCGTTGGGCGCAAGTAGGGCTTGAGCTTCATCACGAACCAAAAAGCGTCTGACGCGCGATGATCTATTGGAAGAACCGCACGCTATCGAACCTCACTATCACGCAGCCAGGCGGCCCCGATTGTTCTCGGCGAGGATGGGGCGAATCATCCGGCCGAAACGCTCGGCCTCCTCGTCGTGCAAATAGCCGGACAGGCAGAACGAATGGCAACCAGCATCGATGAATCGCTGCAGCGTATCCGCGCATTGCGCGGGATTGCCGACGACGGCGATGCCGGCACCCGGGCGAACCTTGGTGATGCCGGTCCATAGATGCGGCAGCAGCAGGTCGCCATGTTCGCGGGCAAGCTGCTGCACGCGCAGGTTCGCCTCTGATTTATTGTAGAGCGTCTTCATCTCCTGCTTCTGCCGTTCGGTGGCATGACGCACCAGCTGATCCGCGGCCTCCCAGGCGTCCGCTTCGTTTTCACGGCAGATCACCTGCAGCCGCATGCCGAAGCCGATGTCGTTCTCGCGGTCATGGGCGCGGGCCATCTGCCTGATCTCGGCGATATTGCCGGCGATCCGCTCCGGCAGATCGCCCCAGAACAGATGCACATCGGAATGTTTCGCCGACAATTCCCAGGCCTGGCGCGAGCCGCCGCCGAGGTAGAATTTTGGAAACGGCTGCTGCAGCGGACGCGGCCTGATATGCGCGCCCGACAGTTTGTGGAACTTGCCTTCGAACGTCACCGGGCCGCGCGTGGTCCATAGCGCCTTGAGGATCGAGACCTCTTCCTCCATCAGCGCGTAGCGCTCCTCCTTGGCGTAACGCACGCCCTCGCCTTCGACCTCGCTCTCGTTCTGGCCCGCAATCAAATTGATGCAGATGCGCCCGCCTGACATCTGGTCGAAGGTCGAGATCATCTTGGCCAGCAGCACCGGATTGATGTAGCCGGGCCTTGCTGCAATCAGCGGCCTGATCGTCGACGAGCGTGCCGCCATGAACGCGCCCGTGATCCACGCCTCCCAGCACACCGAGCCCACCGGGATCAGCAGATATTCGAACCCGGCCGCTTCCGCCGCCTGCACCACGCGATCACAGAGTTCGGGGGAACCTGTGACCTGCGCCTCCATCAGCCCATAGGCCGTGGTGTCGCCATGCGTGGGCAGATACCAGCCGAATTCGAGGGGACGCATCGACGCTTCTCCCTGCAAACGCCGGTCTATCCGGCTCGTGTTGCGCAACAGTCTAGAGCATGATCCGGAAAAGTGGGCACCGGTTTTTCCGAAAAGATCATGCTCAAACAAAAAGATAGCTCCCAAGCGCATGCCGCAATCGGGTTCCGGACGACGTATCGTGACTTGAATCAATTCAGCTGATGGCTTTTTTGATACCCATGACATCAACGGCACGCTAAAGATGGCACCCATGTCACCGGTCTCACTCCTTCTGAATATTGTCTGGATCGTGCTTGGCGGCGCGTGGATGGCATTCGGCTGGCTGGTGGCCGCCGTGATCATGGCCATCACCATCATCGGCCTGCCCTGGGCACGGGCGGCGTTCAATATCGCGGCCTACACGCTGTTTCCGTTCGGGTTCAGGGCGGTGTCGCGCGACCTCTATACCGGGGAGGAGGATATCGGCACCGGACCGCTCGGCGTCGTCGGCAACATCATCTGGCTGGTGCTGGCGGGATGGTGGCTGGCGCTCGCGCATGTCGTCACGGCGGTCGTGCTGGCCGTGACCATCATCGGCATTCCCTTCGCCTGGGCACACCTCAAACTGGCCGGCATCGCCCTATGGCCGATCGGCAAGATCATCGTTCCGGCGTAACGATCTCTCCGATCGATCCGGCGCGGTGCAAGCCTAATCTTAAGCCGCGGTCTCGGCCGGCGGCTTCAGCCGCTCGAATTCATCGTCGCTGATCTCGGTCTGGGCGACCAGCACGCTGCAGCGCAGCCGCTTGACCAGATAGCTGCCGACGGAACCGAACCAGCGCGCCAGCGGCCCTTGCGGACGATGCCCGACGACCACGAGATGCGCGCCGATTTCCTCGGCCACTTCCGCGATCTTTTGCCCGGCATCCCCCACCTCCAGCCGCGAGGTCGGCGTAAAGCCCACCGCCTTCAGCCGCTCGGTGCCTTCGGCCAGGATCGCCTTGTAGTCTTCGGTTTGCAGCTCGATCGGAATGGTAAGCCCGGCCTCCGGCGTCATGATCGAGGAAACCTCGACAACCGCCAGCAGGAAGACCTCGGCACGGCACATTTGCGCGAGCTTGGCGCCCTCCCGCAGGGCGCGCCGGCCCTCAACGGACCCGTCATAGGCCAGCAGAACCTTCTTATACATCGGACGTCCCCATCGATGGTCGAGAAGATCAACAGACCAAGACTAGCACCAATCCGGCGGAACGGATCAGGATTTTTGACGGGCGATGAGGCTCCGCCCCCTGCCACCTTAGTCTCAGCCGGTCTCCGCAAGGCGCCGACTCCCGTGCACCCGCAGCTCGGCTGGATAGAGGCTTGTCATCCGAAGCTGGATCGGCGAGCCGGATACTCCCTCAGGAAACGGCGCCTGTTGCGGGGCGGCACATCATTTCGGATCAGAAGAACACCCGGGGCAGTTTTGGCGGGACCCGCCGGCGGCCGGCTGGACAATCGGAAATTGGTAGCCTCTCCGGGGCAATCAATGTCCGACTACACCTTTCAATCCGGCATAGATTGATCCAATTGCAGTAGCAGCCGCACCGGCGAGAGGCCCGACGGTCCGCAATAAATCCTGCATGAGACGCGCTCTTCGACGAAGCTGCTCCTCCCCAACATGAGGCCCGAGAAGGCGAGCAAGCCTGAATGCGGCTGGGTTTGGACGGCCACCACGCGACAACGTGTTTGGCAGCACCTGGAACACCAAAACACTCAAGATGTTTCCGGTGACGAATGCCAGGCAGATGCTGGCCATATATTCCGCAACTTCACGCCACTCCACTTGCGAAGCTGGAAGAATGGGTACGCCGTCGTTGACACCCGTTATGACAAGCATAAGGACGACGCTGACCGCCGCAGCGAGTATTCCTAACGGGAATGCTCCACGTAGTCCCAGCCGACTTATCGTATAGGCGAGAAAACCAAAAGGAACAGGAATGATGACGGACGCCAGGCGCAAATAGATTGGTTGGATGTTGAATACGATCGTTACAAGGACATGAGAGACAACCAGCAAGAAGACCGGGGCAAGGATATATAGAACTGAATAGGTAACAAAGCAGCGAACAGGATGCTTGATTCGGTCGAGCTTGGCGCCCGTTCGATCAAGCTCTTGCTGCAACTTGTCAAACTCGAAGACGAGTTCCTGAATTTCCAGGAGTACCGGGCGAACGATTCGAAGATCTCGCGAGCAATGCCTGCAGGCGATCGCTTCGTGTTTGACGGTTTCGGCGCAGAAGGGACATTCCATCAGCTTCGGCTACGCTTCTTGGCACGCACAAGGGAGTCAATTTCTTCCCTCATCCTGAAAAGCTCGTCGCGCGCGCCATCTATTTTTCGTACGAGGTCATCTCGTTCCGCGATCAGCGACGCCGGCACGCCGACGTCACGAGAGCAGGAGCTGCAAACAAGAACGGCAGGCTCAATTTCGGACGCGCAATATGGACAATTCATTTTCATCCAATTCGAATGTTGAATTCAAATGTAGCCACGAAGCCGATACGTTCCCTGCGCCCGTCAGGGCATGACCTTGAGCTTGATGATTTTGGAGAACGCACGGCCCTCCGAGTCTTTGATCCCAAACTGTATAAAGTGCTCGCCCGGCGGCAGCTGTGCGTCAGGAATGTCTATGCCCGATTGTTGAGCGAAGGGCCTAATTCGAGGGGTCAGGTCAACTGTTGGATTCTTGATATACGTTGCCCGAAATGCATCCAGGTCAATGGCCGAACCGCCGAACGCTCTAAATTTCAACTTTAGATGCATGGGTGCGCGAAGCGCAGCCTTGTCTTCCATATCAAGCTCGATCTTCGGTCCGCGCGTAATGCCGCGGTCAGACGGAGGGGGCATTTCTTTCGGAGGGGGCAACTTCGCTTCTTCCTCCGTGACAATTACGGTCTTGGCGAAACTTGGCTGCCCCGTCATCGCCACAAGGCAACTTGCCATTGCGGCAGCGGCAAGCACAGCTCGCAGGGTCATCTGACCAGGCATTTCCAAACCTTTCTCCGGTCGCTGATCTTCTAGCGTCGAAGGAGCCGGTTCCCGAACGGCCCCCACGGGTATCATAACACTACCGCGGTAAGGATTGTCGCGCGCGCCTTTGAGGAGAAGCTGATAGCATTGGTCTTATATTTGCGGTTGTAAGAGGTGGGCACACCATGTCGGCCAGCAATAATCGTTTGATAGAAGTTTTTTCTCGCGCAATCGCTTTTTCAATTCTTGCATTGGTAACAATGTTTGCCAATCCCGCTCTTTCACAATCGGGGAATCCAGCGCTCCAAAGGTGCCGAGAAACGGTTGGGAGACCAATCGTAATGCCGTGCATGAGAGCGGGTGGAAACCTTGAATCATGCCGAGCTCTCGCAACCCCAAAGGTCAGAGCATGCGTTCAAGCCGCTATGGGCAATGCGGCAGGACGACCACACGGCTCTCCTCCAGGACAAAAGCGCTCAGCAGCAGGGCCGGCTGTCGGTCGGGCGAGAGCGCTCATCGAACAAGGAAAGTTTGCGGCGGCAATCACCGAGCTTGATCAGGCGGTCAAACAGGATCCCCAGTTTGCATTTGCGTTCGCCTGGCGCGGCACGGCCAAGAGCCGAATGGGACAGTTCAGCGAAGCCATGCCAGATCTGAACGAGGCGTTGCGGCTCGATCCTCGAAACGTGCTCGCGCTCGTCCAGCGCGGATACGCCTTTTTCTTGTTGAGGGATAATGGAAAGGCGCTGGCCGACCTGAACGCTGCCGGAGAAATTGATGCCGGCGCGCCTGGGCCTTACGCTTTTCGAGGCTTGGTCTACTCGGATATGGGAGAGCAGGAGAGAGCTCTTACAGAACTCAACAAAGCTTTGAAACTGAATCCGGACTTTGCAGTGGCCCACGGGGGAATCGGCGGCGTCTACAACAAGCAACAGGAATACGAGAAAGCCTTGTTGGCATTCAACAAGGCCCTCGCGCTCGCTCCGCGACACGTGCCGAGCCTTAGCGGAAGAGGCTTCAGCCATTTCAGCCTTGGCGAATATGATCGAGCAATTGCTGACTTGAATGAATCGATCAAACTCATTTCCAAGTTCTCGAGGCCCTACGTAAATCGCGGTCGATCCTATCTTGCCGTTGGCAATCTGCCGGCGGCGATAGCGGACTTTGATGAAGCGCTCAAATTAGAACCAAAAAACATGACGGCTTTGCTTCAACGCGCTTCCGCGTTCGAACGCTCGCGAGAGCTGGAGAAGGCGCGTACTGATCTTCAGGCTGCACTCAGCATCGCCCCATCGCATCCTGTAGCTGTGGCAGGCCTCGAGCGGATCGATACGAAGCTCGGTGCGACGCGTCCATCCAATGAGCGGGCGGGTGGCCGCATCGCTTTGGTAATCGGCAATTCCAAATACGAAAGTTTCGATTCGCTCGCGAATCCGAAACGGGACGCGGAACTCGTGGCGGATGCGCTTGGAAAATCAGGCTTCCAGAGCGTGAAGTTGTTGACCGACGCAAGCCGGGAGACGCTTTCGGCCGCGCTGCAGGCTTTTTCCAATGACAGCAAGAATGCCAACTGGGCCGTCATTTATTTTGCAGGACATGGGATTGAGCTCGATGGCAGCAATTATCTTGTTCCCGTTGATGCAAAGTTTGAAACGGACGCCGACATTCCAAAGGAAAGCGTGGCCCTCGATCAAATCCTCAACGCCGTCAGCTCGGCTGATAAAATGCGCCTTGTGGTCCTGGATGCATGCCGGGAAAATCCGTTTGCTGAAAAGAAGTCACTTTCCGTGGGGAGGGGTTTAGCGAGGATCGAGCCCGAAAGCGGAACACTCGTCGCATTCGCGACCAAGCACGGTCATCTCGCGACAGATGGCGCAGGGGAAAACAGCCCGTTTACGACTTCTCTCATTCGACGAATGGATGCTCCCGGACTGGAGATCGCCCAATTGTTTCGTATGGTCCATGATGACGTTTACACAAGCACGGGAAAGAAGCAGGAACCTTTTACGTATGGGCAATTGTCGGCGCAGGGCTTCTATTTCAAGGCGAGATAGATCCAAATCGCGCTGCAACGCACCGGCCATCCGCGCCCAATGAGCCACTGGAATATCCAAGAACCGGATAATCAACCCGCCATGGTACCGGTCGGTTTGGCGCGCGCTCGCGGTCCCGGCACCATTCGATGAACGGTTGCCTTAGGGGCTTGCTTCCCGAAATAGCCCCAAAGGCCGTTGCCGTCACCAGACCAATCGGCTAAATGAAGCCCCACTGCACCCGTAGCTCAGCTGGATAGAGCGTTGCCCTCCGAAGGCAAAGGTCACACGTTCGAATCGTGTCGGGTGCGCCAATAAAGTGCACCCCAACATCCTGTCCCCCGGGGTCACGCAGCGGAGTAATGAGTGACCCGGAATGGCTGAAGCTGATCTAGACGCCGTAATCCGGCAACTCGCCAAAGCACAGAACAAGAGCCTGATGGCCGCCGCCAAAAAGCGGCAGGGCCTGTTTATGGCCAAGGCCGCCTCGGCCAAGGACAAGGAAGCCAAGGCGCGGTTCAAGCTGCTCGCCCAAAGCGCTATGCTGCATGGCACGGCGGCGGCGAAACGGCTGCAGAACTCCGCCGACAATGCCGCCGACAGCTACGCGCGGGCGGTTAAATACGCGGCGGAAGAAATCGCGGCGATGAAGCTCGCCAAGAAAACTGAGAAGCAGGCCGAGAAGAAGGTCGAGAGGCAGCCTGCGAAGGCCGCGAAGAAGACCAAGAAGGCCGCCAAGAAAAAGGCCTGAGCGCGGCTAGCCGCGCAGCATTTCCTTCAGCTTCAGCACCGCGCTGTCGGGCGTTGTGACGACCGGCCGGCCCGAGGCTTTCGCGACCATCTCGGCGGCGGGCGCCATGCTGTATTGCGCCAGCGCGATCAGGTCGCAATCACGCAGGTCCCTGGACGCCTCCACCACCAGACGATCATGCGTGGCGCGATCGCCGCGGTCGAGGGCGGCCATGGCACCATCAGCCAGTTTCGGCACCAGCTCGATCGAAGCCGGAAATTCCCGCGGCATCGACACCAGCGTCGGCGGGAACGAGGACAGCAGGCCGATTTTGCGGCCCCTGGTGACAGCCTGCTCGATCATCGCCTCGTTCGGCTTGAGCACCGGCATCGGCGCATGCGCGCGTGCCACCGCTTCGATGCACGGACCGAAGGCGGAACAGGTAAACAGGATCGCATCCGAACCGGTGCCCGCCGCGTAGCGCCCAAGTTGCAGGAAGCGCCCGGTCATGGCCTCGGTGAGCCCGCCATCGCGCGCCAGATCGGCCGACAGGCTGTCGTCCAGCAAATTCATCAGCCGCGCGTCGGGCCAAAGTTTTGCAAACGAGGCCTCGATCGGCACGATCGAGTGTTTCAGGGCGTGGATGAGGGTAATGCGCATGCTGATCAGTGTGGCGGCGGCGCGATCGGTGTCAACCCGGTGCGCCGCCAATGTCACCGCACCCGCCAGCACCGAGGCGGGAGGCGATTGACGTCGATTCGACCTTGCCGGGAACCCCGGCGATCTGGCGCTGAACAACGGACTGACGGCGCCGGCACTTGCCGCCGCGGTCACACGCTTGAATCGTGGCGCGGGCGCCGGCGCTGATCGCGTTGTAGCCGGGCGGGATCGCGATCCCTGCGGATCCGGTTCTTGAAACGGTGACCGACGACGATGAGGGCATCTTGACGACGCCCGGCATCATCGGCTGCGGGCGATGCAGGCAAATCCGTTTCGGCCGGCTGGTTATCCTGACTCACGGCTTCGAGCGCCGCGAGAAAATCGCGGCCCGCTGTCGTGATCTGCCATCCCTCGTCGTCACGCAGCACATAGCCGGCGCCAAAGATGTCGATCGCCGGAACGCGTCGGGCCAGGCGTTTGATGCGCGCGTTCCAGTCCGGGCCGCTGGCGGAGAGAATGACGATGTCTCGCTTGAGTGAAGCAAGCGTGGCCCGGCCGCTGCCGTGACTGGCCAAGACCTTCAGAATAGCAACCTGTATGCTCACGCCAACGCCTCGGACCGCGACGGTTCTTTTTGTTCTGTGCGATCGGAGGCGACCGTATTTCCTCGTTGAGGCGCTCGTCCAGCAACCGCGACCAGTTATCCGCAGCCTTGAGAAGGGCTTACGCATGCTTTCGCAAGCCGCCGCCTCTGCAATTCCGCGGGGCGGCATGCGCGGGCGTTCACGCAGCCTTGCGCGCGCCGACGCGGCGTTCGGGCCGCGCTGCCGACATCGACTCTTCCTCACCGTCCTGCGCCGCGCCCCAGAACTCCGACACCGTTGGTCCATCCTTGAGCCTGATGTCGCGCAGGAATCCCCAGATCTCGTGCGGCCAGACCCGGCGCCCCATCTGCGTGTACCAGCGCATTGCGTGCCGCAGGCCGGCGTCGCGATGGAACAGGACGCGCAGGATCGCCTTCGGGCGGCATTGCAGCACCATCTCGGTGAATTTGAACCAGAGCAGCACGCGCCACGGCGCCATATGGCGCGTCGCCAGCACCTGGTGCTTGTAATCCCAGCGCCGGCGGTCGGTCTGGATCACACGGCGATCGGCCGCGAGCCGGAAATACGGCGTCCAGCGGTGCGGCGTGACGTAGAGCATCTGGATCTGGTCGGGATCGTACGACAACAACTGCCGCAACCCGCGCCAATGATCGCGATCGGTCTCCTCCTCGAAGCCGACCACCCATGTCGCCATCGACAGGATGCCGTGCTGGCGCATCAGGCGAATCGCTTCGCGGTCGGTGGTGGTGGTCGCGCCCTTGCGGATCAGTTCGAGCGTCTTCTCGTCGGTGTTCTCCATGCCGAGCAGGAAGCGCTGCCAACCTGCCTTCTTGTAGAGGTGCAGGATGTCGGCGTCGCGAACGATGTCGTCGGCACGGGTTGAGCCGACCAGGATCAGATCGACATTCTCCGCGATCAGTGCCTCGAGAAAGGCGCGCCACGCCTTCTTCGATACCGTCGGATTCTCGTCGGCGAAGTTGATGACCTTGACGCCGTGCTCGCGATGCAGGCGCGCCAGCTCTTTCGCGAACCGGATCGGATCGCGGTGGCGCCAGCGGGTCCAAAAGCCGCGCTGGCCGCAGTAATTGCACAGATGCGGACAGCCGCGCGAAAACTGCACCACCACGGCGCGCAGGCCGCCCCAGTAGCTGTACCGCGCGTGATCGATCAGTTCCCAGCCGACCCGGTAGGCATCGAGATCGCGGATCACGGGCGCAGGCTGAGTGGCGCTGATATCGTTGCCGTCGCGGAAAGCGATGCCCGCGATAGTGCCGAGATCGTGGCCATATTCGAGCGCACGCATCAGTCGCCGTGCGGTCTCCTCGCCCTCGCCGCGCACGATCGCGGTGACATAGGGCTCATCGCGCAACACCTCGCGCCAATGATAGGTCGGGAACACGCCGCCATAGACGATCAGAACATTGGGCAAGGCGCGCACGATTGCCTGCGCGATCTCGGCGATGACGGGATGACCCGAGGTCGATGCGGAATGACCGAACAGCACGGCGTCCGGCGCGAATGCCAGCGCCTCGGCTTTGATTGATCGCGCCGGCATGGGCCCGAACTCGCCATCCAGCAGGCGAACCTCGTGGCCGTCGTCGATCAGCGGGCCGCCGATCGACAGCAGGCCGAGCGGCGGCAAATGGTCATCGGGGATCCGGCTGCCGATCGAAGGATGTGGCACGTTGATCAGAAGAATGCGCATGGACGTCGCTCCGCTCTGTTGGCGTCATCGTTCGTCCCCGCATGTCGTGAAAGAGCCCGGCCCCCCGGCCGGCGCTTGGTGGTGTACTTTGGTGATGTGCTAGAGGCTCGGCACCTCTTCCGGCGCGATCGCCTGCAGACCGCCGAAGCGGCGCTCGCGGCGATGGAACGCGCCGAGGGCTTCGGCAAGATCCTGCGCCTCGAACTCCGGCCACATCCGTTCGGTGAAGTGCAGCTCGGCGTAGGCGCCTTCCCAGAGCAGAAAGTCCGACAACCGCTTTTCTCCGCTGGTGCGGATGATGAGGTCGACGTCGCGAAGGTTTTTTTCCCCGGTGATGAGTTCGGCGAGCCGCTCGCGGGTGAGATCGACAATGCCGGCCGCGCGCGTCGCGGCGTTGAGGATGGCGTCGCGGGCCGAGTAATCGACCGCGATGCGCAGATGCAACGCATCGCCGGCGGCGGTGGCCGCTTCCGCGCGGGTGATGGCATGGGCGATGCCTTCGGGAATGCGATCGCGGCGTCCGATCACGGTGAGACGGACGCCGTTGCGGACCAGCGCCTCGACCTCGTTGGCGAGATAGAATCGCAACAGCGCCATCAGCGCAGAGACTTCGGTCTTCGGTCGACGCCAGTTGTCGCTGGAAAAAGCATACAGCGTCAGCGCACCGACGCCCTGCCCTGGCGCCGCCTCGACCACGCGCCGGATCGCTTCGACGCCGGCCTCGTGGCCGCGCAACCGCGACAGCCCGCGCCGCGTTGCCCATCGGCCATTGCCATCCATGATGATGCCGACATGCAGCCGCGCCGCGTCTTGCGTGGCTTCAAGTTTGGGCGAGAGATTACTTTGCATCACAAAGTCTCCGATCAAAAAAGGGGATGGCGTCAGACCGGCAGGATGCCGAGCCGGGCGATGGCGATGTCTTCCTTGCCCGCGGCCTTGGCGGCGTCGCGCACCAGACGCTCCAGCACGGCGAGATAGTCGAGGAAACGGCGGCGGCCGCTCTTGGTCAGGCGGCAGGTGGTGTGGGGACGGTTGCCTTCATACCCCTTGGTGACCTCCACTAGGCCAGCCTCCTGCAGAACCTGCAGATGCCTCGAGAGATTGCCGTCGGTGAGGCCGCAGAGTTGCTTGAGGTCGGCGAAGGCCAAGCCCTTCGGGTGGGCCATCAGCGAGGTCAGGAGCCCGAGCCGCGCTTTCTCGTGGATCACGCGATCGAGCCCGTCATAGGAGAACGGCGCGTTGTTGGCTTCAGTCTTCGGCATCATTCTCTCCGGACGCAAAATGCAGCAGTGCGGCCATCAGGAGCTGCCCGACCGCGAATGGCACGCCCATCATCCAGGGCGACAGCAGATGGTCTTGGCTGGCGAGCAGCAGGACAGTAAAGCCCGACAGGAAATACCAGGCACCGCCGAAGGCGATGCTGCGCGGCAATGTGCGCACCGAGGCGAACACGCCAAGGCTGACCAGCACCTGGCACAGTCCCGGCAGCATCCACAGCGTTTCGGGCGCGAACTTCCACAGCATGATCCCCAGCAACAGGCCGGCGACACCGGGCGGGAGAAATTGCTCGAACGCCTGCTGGATCATGGCGTCGGCGAGGCCCGAATGATGCCGGCGCGAGCGCGCCAGCATCTCGAACCAGATCAGCGCGCCGGAGAACAGCGCGGCGGCCGCCCAACCGGCAAAGAACATGACCGGCTGCCCGGTCGGATCGTTGAGCCAGAGGAATTGCAGGATCGCCGTGAGCAAGGCGATGCCGCCGGTGGCGGCAACCGTTGCCGGACCATAGCCGCGAAACGCGGTGCCGGCCGCAATCTGGCTGCGGATCGCCAGGATATCGGCCAACGCCTTGTCGAGGTCGCGCATCGCTTACCCTTACTTTGTATTGCAAAGTATACCGGATCACAAAGTAAATGCAAGGGGGATGCGCGAAGCCCCGATTGCGCGGCTAACTCAACGGCTTATCCACTCGTAACGCCTTGGCGGCGGCTTCGCTCAGACTTTCACCAGGCTCTCGAAGCCGCCATAGATCATCCGCTTAGCGTCGAACGGCATCGACTTCATATCGCCCATCGATGATTTGAGCCTGGGATCCGCCATCACCTTGGCATTGATCTTGTCGCGCTGCGCGCGCGATTTGTAGGTGATCCAGGCGAACACCACGGTCTCGCCCGGCTTCTGTTTGACGCTGCGCGGAAACGAGGTGTGCTTGCCGACCTTGACGTCGTCCGCAACCCATTCGCGGTAATCCAGCGCGCCGTATTCGCGCCAGATCTTGCCGGCCTTGGTGGACATCTTGCGATAGGCCGCGATGTTCTTCTTTGGAACTGCGACGATGAATCCGTCGACATAGGCCATGGGTTTTGTTCCCTCTGCTTGTTCGCGTCACTGCAAGGAGCGCAAGCGACGACTTATGTTAGGAGTGACAGCAGGATGCCTGAACCGGCGCCGGTGTGTACTGGTCACGTAGCCGCACCCAGTCCATCGGATATGACAAATCCACCTCATGACGACCGAGCGGCGTCAGGTCGAGATAATGATAGGCGGCGTTCATCATGTCGAGGCCGCGCGCGAAACAGGAATAGGTGTGGAAGATGTTCCCGGCTTCGTCGCGATAGAACACGCTGATCCCGGGCGCTTCCTCCATGCCGAAGCGCGTGGTGCCGAAATTATACCTGTTGTCGCCTGATTTGAGCGCCTCCGGCGTGAACGACACCTCGTAATCGTAGTTGAAATCGTTATTCCCCGACGACAGCCAGTCGAAGGCCCAGCCCATCCGCGCCTTGAACGCGGCAAGTTTTTCAGCCGGCGCGCGCGAAATCGCGACCAGCGTGGTGTCGCGCGCGGCGAGATGCGGAATCATGCGCTCAAATCCATCAGCCCAGAACGAGCAGTGCTTGCAACCTTCGTTCCAGTCCGGCGCAAACATGAAATGCTGCACCACGAGCTGGCGGCGCCCCCTGAACAGCTCGGCCAGCGTTACCTTGCCGCCGGGCCCGTCGAACGCATAGTCCTTGTCGACCTTGACCCAGGGCAACGCGCGACGTTCCTCGCTCAGGCGCTCGCGCGCCTGCGTCAGTTCCTTCTCATGCACGAGATGGGCTTTGCGCGCGGCGATCCAACCTTCGCGCGAGACGACATTATGCGGCTGCATGGGCAGCTCCTGTGTTGAGCGTTCAGCTGACGAATTGTTCGAGCTTGCCGAGCAGTTCGGTCCAGCCCTTCTCATGGCCGTCGCGCGCGGCTTCGTTGAAGAACTGCTCGTGATGCAGCGTCAACAGCGTGCCGGCGCCGTCCGGCTTCAACATGATGGAGAGCTGCGATTCGCGCTCCGGCGTCGAGTGCCAGGCCCAGCTCATCACCAGCAGCTCGTTCGGTATGATTTCGCGGTAGACGCCGCCGGCCTCAAAATACTCGCCGTCGGTGGCGTAGAAGCTGATGCGATAGCGGCCGCCGACACGCAGATCGGTCTCCGCCTGCACCGAGCCTTCCCTGACCTTCGAGGGTCCGAACCACGCCGCTAGTTTTTCCGGGTCGGTCCACGCGGCGTAGATTTTCGCCGGCGCCGCATTGATACGACGCTTGAGGGTGAGGCTTGGGCTGGTTGCGATACCGGCGTCGCGGCGAGAATCTGGCTGGATGCTTGACTGGGTGGCCATGGGTCTTCCTCCACAAAAGCTGCAAGACGGTCGAGATTGTCGGACCAGAGGCGCTGGTAGCGGTTCAACCAGTCCATCGCCTGCTCCATAGGCTTGGCGGTCAACCGGCACGCCACGGTGCGGCCGGTCTTCTCGCGCGCGATCAGGCCGGCATCCGACAACACGTCGAGATGCTTCATGATCGCGGGCAGCGACATGGCAAAGGGCTGCGCCAGTTCGCTCACGGAAAGGCTTTCACGGTCGCGGAGCCGCGCCACCAGCGCGCGCCTCGTCGGATCGGCGAGGGCTGCGAAGGTACGGTCCAGGACGTCTTCGTAATACTTAACCATATGGTTTAGTATAGATGCAAAAGATCAGGCGTCAAGCGCCCGCTGCTGATTTTCCTGATCAATAATCCCGATAGACCCGGCCGCGCCGCGGCTGCTGGTTCAACGCCGCGCGCGGATTGACGTTGCAATAAACGCCGCGCCCGGCGGCGGAGGCCATGCACTGCTGATAGGTCTGGTAAGAACAGTCGCCGGGATTGCCGACGCCCCGGCCCTGAACGCAATAGGGGTAATCGTAAGCGGCCGCTGGCGTCGGGCCAGCCATCGTGGCCGATCCCGCCGCCAGCGCAACCAACATTGCCAGCTTCGCGTTGCGCATGATCGAATCCTCCTACGCGGCAACCATACCGCGTCGCCGGGTCGCCTCAGGTTCAAAACCTCGCGACCCGGAGAAGGTTCCCGAGAGACGCGCTACTGCACCTTCTCGATATTGGCGCTGTCGATCACTTTCTTCCACTTCTCGGTTTCTTCCACGATCATCTTGCCGAACGCATCAGGCGGCCCGATCAGCGGCTCACCGCCGAGGTCGACCAGCTTCGCCTTGATCGCGGGCTCCGCCAGCACCGCGTTCACTTCCTTGTTCAGCTTCTCGATGATTTCCTTGGGCGTGTTCTTCGGAGCGCCCATGCCGAACAGCGCGCTCGCCTCGTAGCCGGGAATGGTATCGGCAAGCACCGGCACGTCAGGCAGCAGCCCGGACCGTACCGTCGAGGTCACCGCCAGCGCGCGCAGCGAACCGGCACGGATGTGCTGCAGGATCGAGGGCATGTTGTCGAAGATCACCTGAACCTGGCCGCCGAGCAGGTCGGTGATCGCCGGCGCTGCGCCGCGGTAGGGCACGTGCTGCATCTTGGCGCCTGACATCATCATGAACATTTCGCCGGACAGATGCACCGACGTGCCGTTGCCCGAGGACGCCAAATTCACCTTGCCCGGGTTGGCCTTCACATAGGCGATGAACTCGGCAACCGTCTTCGCCGGCACGTTATTGTTGACCGTCATCACGTTCGGCACGCGATTGAACGCCGCGACCGGCGCGATGTCGCGCACCACGTTGAATTTCAGGTTGGCGTACAGAGACGCGTTGATGTAGTTCGCCGGATTGACCAGCAGAAGCGTGTAGCCGTCCGGTTCGGCGTTGATCACCGATTCGGTGGCGATGTTGTTGCCGGCGCCGGGCTTGTTTTCGATCACGAATTGCTGGCCAAGCCGCTCCGACAGCCGCTGGCCGAGCAGGCGCGCAATGATGTCGGTGGCGCCGCCGGGCGGATATCCGACCACCCACTTGACCGGCCGCGTCGGATAATCCGCCGCCAAGGCAGTGCCGATCGAAGCGGTCATCGAAAGGCCGATTGCCGTCAGGCAGATCGCGATACGGCGTGAAATCATGAGTTTTCTCCCTGGGGGCCCGGGTTCACCCGGGCCGTTTCTATTGAACTGAGCAAGGGCCGCGTTGTAACAAACAAACATCCATGCGACCAGTGCGACGCAACGCCCTCAAGGCGCGACCAAAGGATTAGGCATGTCCGTCAAAGTGAGTGCGCTCGATCATCTCGTCATCAATGTCTCCGACGTGGCGCGTTCCGCCGAGTGGTACCGGAGCATCCTCGGCATGGAGATCAAGGTGTTCGATCCCGGCCCGGGCAAAACGCCGCGGACATCGCTGGTGTTCGGGAACCAGAAGATCAACGTGCGGCCGCGCGATGCCGACAAGGTCGAGTGGTTCACCGCCGATCATGAGACCGCCGGCAGCGACGATCTGTGCTTCCTGACCGCGAGCACGCCGGACCAGGTGGTCGCACATCTCAAGGCCAACGGCGTCGCGATCGAGGAAGGCCCGGTCGCCAAGCAGGGCGCGCGCGGCACGCTGCGTTCGGTCTATTGCAGGGATCCGGACGGGAGTTTGATTGAGATTTCGTCGTATGAGGATGGTGCGAAGTAACGTGCTACCCCCTTCCGTCATGGCCGGGCTTGACCCGGCCATCCACGCCTTTCTCGCCGCCATGCCGTGAAGACGTGGACGCCCGGGACAAGCCCGGGCATGACGAGCTTCTACGATTTGCGCGCCGCGCCATCCGATGGCAGAACTACTCCCAAGCAATAACCAAGGCGGCGCTCGAAGCTGCACCGGGAGGACATATGCCCATTTCACAAGCCGCTCCAGGCGTCGTCGGACCGTTCGCCGGCCTCGACGTGCCGTGGCTGCTGCGGATGCGGGCCGAGAGCCGCCGCGATCATCCGTTTCTGATCTGGGCGCCGTTCGAGGCTCCGGCGCGGAGCTGGTCCTACGGCGAATTTCACGAACGCGTCGGCGCGCTGGCGGCGGGCCTGGTCAAGCGCGGCATCAAGCCCGGCGAATATGTGCTGATTCATCTCGACAATTGCATCGAGGCGATGCTGGCGTGGTTCGCCTGTGTCGAGCTCGGCGCCATCGCCGTCACTACCAACACCCGTTCGGCCGCCGCCGAAATGGAATATTTCGCCGGCCATTGCGGCGCGGTCGCCGCGATCACCCAGCCGTCCTATGCCGAATTGATTTCGGCCCATTGCCGCGACCTGCGCTGGATCGCCGTGATCTCGCATAACGCTGGCGCCGCGCCCGCGCAGGGCGCCGCCCGCGGCGATAGTTTCGAATCGTTGTTTGCCGACAGCGCCGACCGGCCGCGCCGCGCCACCGACCCGTTCGCGCCTTGCAGCGTGCAGTATACCTCCGGCACCACGTCGCGCCCGAAGGCAGTGCTGTGGACGCATGCCAACGCGCTGTGGGGCGGCAAGATCAACGCCGCCCACGAGGATTTGCATCAGAGCGACGTGCACCAGACCTATCTGCCGCTGTTTCACACCAACGCGCTGGCCTATTCGATGCTCGCAACGCTGTGGGTCGGCGCGTCCTGCGTGATCCAGCCGCGGTTTTCCGCAAGCCGGTTCTGGAACGTCGCGCTGGAGCATGGCTGCACCTGGACCTCGACGATCCCGTTCTGCCTGAAAGCGCTGCTGGAGCACGAGATCCCGAAGCATCACAAATTCCGGCTCTGGGGCACCGCGGTGAACGATCCGCCGCCTTTCGCCGCCTTCGGCGTCAAGACCATCGGCTGGTGGGGCATGACCGAAACCATCACCCACGGCATCGTCGGCGAGGTCGATCAGCCCAACACGCCGATGTCGATCGGCCGCGCCGCGCCGGAATACGAGATCCGCATTACCGGCGACGACGGTTCACCGACGCAAGTCGGCGACACCGGCAATCTCCTGATCAAGGGCATTCCCGGCCTGTCACTGTTCGCCGAATACCTGCACAACGAGACGGCCACCCGCGAGAGCTTCGACGAGCACGGCTATTTCATCACCGGCGACCGCGTCACGCTGCTGGAACACGGCTTCATCAAGTTCGGCGATCGCGCCAAGGACATGCTGAAGGTCGGTGGCGAGAACGTCGCGGCGTCCGAGATCGAACAGGTGGTCGCGCTGGTGCCGGGCGTGCGCGAGGCCGCGGTGGTGGCCAAGAAGCATCCGATGCTGGACGAGGTGCCGGTCGTGTTCATCATTCCGCTGGCGGGCGTCGAGGCCGCGCCGGCTGAACTGCAGGACAAGGTGATGGCGGCCTGTCGCAATGCGCTGGCCGACTTCAAGGTGCCGCGCGAGATAATTTTTGTCGACGAGATGCCGCGCTCGACGCTGGAGAAGGTGGCGAAGGCGGAATTGCGGAAGTTGCTGGAGTGAGCGCGGCTGTCTTCTTCGTCATTGCGAGCGTAGCGAAGCAATCCATACTTCCGTTCACGCTTAGATGGATTGCTTCGCTGCGCTCGTAATGACGCGGAGAGCCTAGCCATACCCGAACGCGATCGGGCGGAAGGCCTGCAGCAAATGCTGGTCGAGCTTGTCGCCCATCTCTTCCATCACCCCGAACGCCTTGACGTGGGTGAATTGCAGCCGGTAGGCGCGCTTCTCGACCAGGGCGGCGTAGATGTCCACGATCGTCGTCAGGCGCACGATGTCGCTGATCTCCTTGCCGGAGAGGCCGTCGGGATAGCCGGTGCCGTCGAGGAATTCATGGTGGTGCAGCACCACGTCGAGCATTTCCGGCGGAAAACCGCCTTGCGCCGCCAACGCGTCATAGCCGCGGCGCGGATGCTGGCGCATCTCGTGCATTTCCTCCGGCGTCAGCGGATCCGGCTTGTCGAGGATCGCGACCGGGATGAACGCCTTGCCGACGTCGTGCAACAGCGCAGCGCGGGCGAGACGGCGCTGGTCGTCCTCGCGCATGCCAAGGTGCTGCGCGAAGGCGACCGCAAAGCCGGTCACGAACAGGCAGTGCCGATAGCTGTCGGTGTGGTGGCAGCCGACCGTCGTCAGCCATTCACGCAGCGAGGTGTGCTTGATGGCTTTCAGAATCTTGTTTTCGGCCTGCACGATGTCGCTGTATTTCAGCGGCTCGCCGGCCCGCATGCCGTTGAAAATCCTGACCATGACGCCGTGCGCGGCTTCGACGCCGCGGTTGAGCGCCTTGCCGCGGTCGGTCTCGTTGTAGGAGCTGTCGTCCGGGAACGCGGCGCGGATGCGCTGCAGGATGCCCTGCGCGTCAAAGGGGCGCGCGATGGTGTCGGTGGCGCCGAGCGCCCAGGCCTGCATCGAGCCGTGATGCAGCGCGTCCGCGAGCACGAACAGCCGCGGCATCTCGCGATAGGCCTCGGTGCGCAGCTTGTTGCGCACCATCTGCACGCTCTCGGCCGAGCGCAAATTGATGTCGACCACGATGCCGGAGAGATCGCGCGCCGGCGCGTCGGGAATATCCGTGGTGGCGATCATGTCCACCTGGCCGACCGACTGCAGAATGCCGGCCAGTTCGCTGCTTTGATCGCTCCGATCCGACGCCAGCAGCAGCCGGCGCTTGGACGGAGTCTTGTTGGTTAATGCTGTCATAGGACCCCAGGGCCTTGCGGTGATGACCGTCCGCCAAGCTACCGGATAAGGAGTTCCCTGTGGCTTAAGACGTATCGTGAATGTTGATTGATCGGGATCGATAGAATTTTAGGGATTCCATTCGCGGTTGTTGCCTGATCGCGGGCCGCCGCTCCACACAACTGTCGTCCTCCGCGAAAGCGGGGGACCCAGTACGCCGCGGCTTCTCGGCTCTATTATCAGCGCCTCTGGAATACTGGGTCGCCCGGTCAAGCCGGGCGATGACACTGAATATGTGGCTGCGATCTCGCGGCGCATGGCGCCCGAGCTTTGCCAGAAAATCCTTACCCCCAAGAATTCAGAGGGCGCAGGGAATGCCGGATGCGCGCTGCACCCGCGGTCTCATGTGCGATTGTGCATAAGAATGCTGCACATGAGCATACAGGGCAGCGGAGAGCATCCGACATTCCCTGCGCAATGGCTTTACGGCTTATGACGCGCTCTCCCCGGTGAGACGGCCTCTATTGCCACCGTCACTGCGCAGGGCGTGAGCCATTGCGCAGCTTGACGCCGTTACGGGCGCCAGGACCACACGCTTTCACCGTACGCATCAGCCGCGACCGTCAATCGCAACTGTTACGTCCA
>NZ_JAFCME010000002.1 GCF_018130065.1 Bradyrhizobium sp. AUGA SZCCT0158
GCGCCAGGACCACACGGTTTTGCCGTACGCTTATCCACGCCGTCGTCGAGGCGTAAACCAGCGTCCACCGCAACCCGTCCAACGTCCGTGACGACGGCCGACGCCCTTCTGAGTAGGACGGGATGGGCAATTATATGCCCCTGATTTATGTTCTGGTAAACAGAAATATTTTTTATTTCGGGGCTTGACACGAATTCCGGAAACCAGAAGTTATTTGCCCGTCGGGTCAGAATGCCGCGGGTGCATCGATGCTGATGGGTCCGCGGGCGGGGCTCAGCCCATCCTAGCTCTGCCCAAGCCCGATCAAATTGCGGCCCTTCTGTACCAGGAACGCCAGTCCGACTGGTTCGGCGTGATGACGGTGCAGCGTATGCGATGCAAGGACGTGGTGGAGATTTCCCGGCAGAGTTTGCAGCTCAGCCTTCAGATCGGACGCAACCGCAGCCATCACGGCGTCGAGCTTTCGTCCCCAATCGGTCTGGTCGATGCGATCGATCGAGCTCCGCAGCGCGTGTTCGATATCGTAGATGTCGGTGAGAATATCCCTGGCGATCGAAATGCGGTTGCGCTTCAAGGCGTGGCTCAGCTCTATTCGTTGGTCGTCGAGGTGGTCGAGCACCATGGCGATGCTGAACGCATAGCGGGTCGCCGCGATCTCCGCGGCATTCTTGCTGCGCGCCGACCTGGTCGCGAGACGAGCCAGTTGCCATGGCACCTTGAGGTGCTTCGTCACCATGGTCAGGGCAAACGGCATCGCGTCGGGATACTTGGCCGCGAACGTGTCGAGATGACCGCGTATCCTGGAAAGCGCCTCGCCGTCGAAATCATCCACCTTGGATGGCAGCGCTTCATCGAAGGCGACGATGGCGTCGCGGAGCCGCAAGGCCAGCAGGATCTTCTTGAGATCGTCAAAGCTGGCGCGGGAGCCGGTATATTGGCCAAGGCCGCTTCGTACGTCGGCAACGCCCTGTTCGGAGCCGAGAAGCCCCTCGATCGTCTTGACTACCTTGGACTGGAATCCGGCGACGATCAGCCTGGCTTCGTCCGGAATGTCCTTCACGATCAATTGCTTCATCTGCTCGCAATAATCGCGCGCCATCGATGGCAGCTGATCCTGGTTGATCCATTCCCAGATCCCCGACAGCGACCCGCGCGATATCTGACCGGAATTGGCGCGCTCGGGCGAGCGGTCGACGAACAATGCTTCGATCGGCTTGAAGAAGTAGCGCGACGGATTGCCGATGCGATGGTGGGTCTCGCCGCTCTTGCGAAACTCGGCGCGCAGTTCGGTGAGGATGATTTCGAAGCCCGAAATGTCCTCGTCATACATCTGCATCCGCTCGATTTCGACGAGCAGGCTGCTGCGCGCATGCGACGTCAAATGACCGAGATATTTTCGGATCCGGTCGGCCTGGATTTCGTTTTTTGGCGTCACTTGGAAAGGATCCCTGATCCGGCCCTGATGAGCTGCCCCGAAGTGTGGGGTGCGTTCGTTGCGACCGGATTACTTTTTTATCCCGCAACTTAAAGGTTTGGCCCGCAGGTCCACCGTGAGGGTACGGTTCCTCCCGCTATGTGACCCTCCCCCATGAATATGGCTGTCCCAAAACGCCGTCGAACGGTTAAACTCGCGCGGGGCCGCGGGGG
This sequence comes from Bradyrhizobium sp. AUGA SZCCT0158, assembly GCF_018130065.1. GTDB lineage: Bacteria > Pseudomonadota > Alphaproteobacteria > Rhizobiales > Xanthobacteraceae > Bradyrhizobium. The sequence continues at coordinate 1,648 of NZ_JAFCME010000002.1, forward strand.
GACAGGCGGCCGGAGCCAATTCCATGACGCCGTTGAGCGATGAACCGCTTTTGCAGGCCATTTCCGTTTTGCTGGTCGAAGACGACGCGCCGACCTCCTGGCGGCTACAGGACGCGCTGACCAAGGCCGGCTATCAGGTTCGTGCCGCCGCGACGCTGGCCGAGGCCAAGGCCGGCCTGGCGCAGGCCGCGCCGAAGGTGCTGCTGACCGACCTGCAATTGCCTGACGGGCACGGCATCGATCTGATCCGCGAGACCCGCCAGCGCTTTCCCGACACCGAGATCATGGTGATCTCGATCCTCGGCGACGAGGAGAGCGTGATCTCGGCGATCACCGTCGGCGCCACCGGCTACCTGCTCAAGGACGCGTTTCCGACCGACATCGCGGCCACCGTCCGCGACCTCGTGGCGGGGCATTCGCCGATCTCGGCCTCGATCGCGCGTTTCATCGTGCGCCGGACCCAGAACAATCCGGAGCCGCCGCCCGGCCCGCCGCTCAACACCGCCAAATTGACCCCACGCGAGATCGATATCCTCTGGGGCATCGCCAAGGGTTTCAGCTACGCGGAAATCGCAGGCCATCTCGGCCTGTCGCGGCAGACCGTGCCCGGGCACATCAAGAGCATCTATCGCAAGCTCGAAGTGCACACCCGGGGCGAAGCGGTGTTCGAGGCGGTACAGCAAGGCCTGATCCGGCTGTGAGCGAGGACGCCGCAATCGAGGCTCCTCCCGGCGAGGTGCGACGGCGGCTGCAGGGCTCCCGCCTGCTGCAATATGTGCTGCTGCAGCTGCTGATCGCCATCGCCTGCGGCTTCATCCTGCGACAGCCGTTGCCCGCGCCGCCTGAAAATTATGCCGTGACCGAGTTCAGGCTGAGGCAAGGTGACACCGAGCGGTCCGTGACGTTGCCGCATTTCGCCAGCGCGCGGTCGCCTGCCGACGATCAACCAACCTATACGGGCCGGTTCACATTTCCGGCCGAGCAACCGCCGCGCGCCTGGTCGATCTATCTGCCGCGCTTCACCAATGCCGCCGAAGTCGCCGTCAACGGCGTCGTGGTGCTGGACACCAGGCGCGATCCGGTCGCCAACCGGCCTGACCGCTCCACGCCTCAGATCGCCGTGATTCCGTCAGCGCTGCTGCACGGCGGTTCGAACGAACTCACCATTCGCGTGCTGGTGTGGGGCCCGATCTCGGCGTTTCTCGACACGCCCTACGTTGGACCTGACAATGTCGTTCGTCCCTACTACGACCGGCGGGCGCTGCTGTTCGTCACGTTGCCGATCGTGTTTTCGGCCTGGCAGGCGATCCTCGCGGTCATTCTGACGATCATGTGGGTGATGCGACGGCATGAACCGGCTTACGGCATGCTGGCGGCGGCGATGGCGGTCGGCGTCCTGCAGGCATTCCTGTCGACCCCGCTCGACGAGTCCCGCTACGCCACACTCAATTCCATCGCGATCGCATCCGCGCCGCTCGAGAGCGGGCTTGTTCTGGCCTTTGGCATTCTCTTCTTTGGCCGCAAATGGCCGCGCTGGGGCCTTATCATCTTCGCACCCAGCGTGACCCTCGCCGTTGCCGGCCTGGTCGGCGGCCAGGCCTCGGTCCGGTCGCTGTATCTGTTCATCGGCACGCCGACGGTCGGGCTTTGTCTCGTGATGATGGCGCTGATATCAGGGAATGCGGTGCTGCGGCGGCAGGACGCCGCCAGCATCCTCTTGGGCTGCGCGGTCACCATCGTGCTGACCAGCTGGATTCACGACATGCTCTCCGTGCTGCAGATCGTGCCCGATCGGCGCATCTTCTTCTCGCGATTGTCCTATTCGGCGATGCTGGTGGCGATCGGCGCGGCGCTGACCTGGCGGTTCGCGCGCGCGCTCAACCAGGTCGACAGTTTTGCCGGCCGCCTCGTCACCCAGGTGCGCGAGGCCGAAGACAAATTGAAGGCCAGTTTCGCCCGCGAGGAAGAACGCGCGCGTGCCGCGGCGCTGGCCCGCGAGCGCACCCGGCTGATGCGCGACCTGCATGACGGCCTCGGCGGCCAGCTCGTCAGCATCGTGGCCCTCAGCGAACGCGGCAATGATGCGAGCGCTGGTATTGGCGACGCCGCCCGGGCGGCGCTGAAGGATCTGCGCCTTGTCATTGACTCCATGGACGACATCGGCGGCGATTTGATGCTGGCGCTGGGATCGTGGCGCGAGCGCGCCATGGCGCAGCTGCGCCCGCACGACATCGAGCTCGATTGGCAGATCACGCCGCCTGGCCTGCCGGTGCATCCTGAATTGCGGCCCTGGCACGTGATCCAGATCATGCGGCTGCTGGACGAAGCGCTGACCAATGCGGTCAAGCACGCCCGCGCGCGCCGCATCACGGTCAGCATCGAGACGCGGCGCGACGCCCCGGACCTCGATCAGGGCTGCATCACGATTGCGGACGACGGCAAGGGTTTTGCGCTAGCCGCTGATGGTGCGGCGCCCGCCGAGGGCGCCAAAGCGGGACGCGGCCTGCGCAACATGCGAAGCCGCGCCGCCCGCTGCGGCGCCGGGCTGGATCTGATATCCGGCGCGGGCGGAACGCGGGTGCGGCTGACCTTGCCGCACCGCTTTCCGGATAGCGACGCGAATGGTTGAAGTATTCTCCCTCGCCCCGCTCTTGCGGGGAGAGGGTTGGGGTGAGGGGCTCTCTCCTCCATTTCGATCTATCGATAGACCTGTACCTCCTCACCCGGATTGCTGCGGACGATGCTTCGCATCGCCGAGGCAATCCGACCTCTCCCCGCAAGCGGGGCGAGGTAAGACAAGATCGTCGTCATCGCTTACCTTCGCCCGACGCGGTTGACCGGGCCGCCGCGATTCCACGCTGTGCCGGGGCGGACACCGACGCCGCGCGCGCCGACGCCAACGACGCCGACGCGGGGCGTGGCAACCGCTACCGCGGCCACCGGCGTCGGCCGCACCACGCAGCCCTGCGGCACGCCGACCGTCTTGCAATAGACCACCGCGGCCTGGGCCGGACCGGCGCCAAGCGAAAGCGCGGCCACGGTCGCAAGTGCTGCCACCGTCAGACCGGCGCTCAGCCATCCAGAATTCCTCAGCATGTATCCTCTCCTGATTTTGCCGTGCAGCCTTGCGATGGACCGACCGGTCACCGCAGCCGACGTGGAGAGGTACTTGGGCCAGACCGGCGTGCGGCAACATCCCATGAAGATGGTGTGTCGATGTCGCGGGGCGTTTGCAGGTGAGTTTTCGCTGCCATGAACATGGCATGGACGGCGCGGCCGGCATCGACGAGTTTCCGCGGGCTCTCGTTCAGCCCGCCAACGCCCTCCGACAAGGTGATCCATGAAAAAGCCGGTTCGAAAATCCACGCCCGCCGCAACCGCCCTAGCCTCGCTAATTTTCCTGCTCGCCGGCAGTGCGCTGGCCTCAGCCCAATCCGGGCCGACCCGCGAAGAGCAGATGGCTTGCCGTTCCGATGCCGGGAAATTCTGCGCCGAGCATATCGGCAAGCCGCCGCAGATGAACGCCTGCCTGCGCGACCACAAGACGAAACTCTCCGACCCCTGCCGCAAGGTGGTGGAATCGCGCGGCGGATAGCTGATGCGATTGCATCATCCGGATTGAGGATAGATCAATCCAGATCGAACAATCTGATCCGGGGCGTTCCGACCGGCTCGGCCGCAAAGACCTGCCGCGGCTCGGTCTCTTCGCGGACCCTCTCCTCGACCTCGCGAAGCTCCTGATCCTGCCTCGGCCGGCGTCGTTCAACCCAGTGCTGACGACGCTCGGCCTTGCGCTTCTCCTCAGTGGCGCGTCTCGCCTCTCGCCTGATATCGACGTCGCGTGACTTCACGTCGGCGGCATCGCGCGCCCTGATATCGCTGTCGCGCGTTTTGGCAAAAGCGGCTTCGGGACTTTTTATCGGTTCAGGATTTGTCTTTTCGGGCGCAGCAGCCTGCGTCACGGGTGCGGCGGTCGTCGGCTGTGGTGACGCTGCGGGTGGCGTGCTCGCTGCGGCTCCAGCGGGCTGCGCCTGCGTCGAGGTCGTCGTAACGGATTCGTTCTGCGGTTGGTTCTGCGGTACATTCGCTGCGACCGCCGCCACGTTCGGTGCCGGTTCCGACGAAGCCTTCGCCGGGATCGGCTTCTCCGACATCCGCAGCTCAAGCTTGCTCGTTTCGATCTTGGGCGCATGCGGGCTGACGATGTTCGAGATCAACACGCCGCCGCCGAGGCCCACGACAACGGCCGCGACCACGGTTCCCACGCCTGCAAAATATGCCGTCGAAGTGCGCATTGGCTCGGCTCCTTGATCCACGCGGGAAAACGCGCGGCCAGGGCCGATGTTCCGATATGGGAAAATGTGGAAACGATGGAACCGGCGGCGTGCGCTGCGGCCGCCGCAATCGCTCAGATCATGGAGGCTACTTTTTCGAGCCCGATGATGCGGGCGAGCGAGCGCACTTCGCTCTTCTGGTCTTCGCGCAACTGGAACAGCAACGGCATCGCAGCCGATTTCAACTGCTGGACTTCTTCAGCGTCGGGATCGATCGGAATGCCGCCCGCCGCATTGGGATCGGCCTGACGCTTTGCGTGAATCTTGCGGGCGACAGCCTTCAACGCGGTCTCCACTGGCGGCCAATAGGATTCCTGCGAGGCAGAAAGCTTGAGGCGCTCCTTGATCCCGGCGATCTGGACGTCGCTGAGCAGCGCGTAATTCTTTTGCGGAGCGGGCTTGGCGGCGGCCTTGGGCTTGGGCGGTGCGGCAGCAGGCGCCATCGCGGGCGCGGCGACTTTGGGAATTCCGAGATCGGCCGGCGCGGTCGAGGCATAAGCCTGGCGCAGCGGCTCGCTCAGCACGGGAGCAGCCTGCGGCGGCTCATAGGCGGCCAGCGCCATCGTCGCGATGGCGAGCTTGTCCTTCTTGCTTTCCTTGTTCGAGACCGGGCTTTGGAATGCGGCAGGTGCGGCGGCCAGTTCGTAATGCGCGGCGAACAGGGTGTCGCGGCCGAGAATTGCGGTGGCGGCGGCGGCCACTACGAGGAAACAGGTCAACGCAACGATCGTAATGGCTTTGGTCAAAAACGTCTCCATTCCGCCGATCCTGGAGCCCTCGCGGCTCTAGTCTTTATAATTTTTAACGCGTTTTCTTGACGCGAACCGGTATCCACTTCGCTCGGAAACGCTACCGAGGGTGGCTGAAAACTGGACGGTAATTAAGGCTTTACCATGCCGCTCAAGGAGTTAGTGCCCGCTGAAACGTGCGAGAATCGCGTCAAATCGGCAAAAAATCAGGCCGCCGCGGCCAGATCGTAGGCTTCCTGGATGTCGGCCACGATATCGGAGGCCTCCCAGAGTGCATCGGGGGCGACCGAGCGCAGGCTGATGGTCCAGTTGCTTTTGCCGGTGCGGGGCATGCTGACGATGTCGAATTCGACGTTGCGGCAGAGCGGATGCCGGTCCAGCGCGCGGGTCACCCGCCACCTGATCTCGTCGATGGTGGCCGGGGTTTTGGCATAAAACTGATCGAAATCCATCTTGCGCCCCCTTATTTGCGGATCGCCCGGCGGTGCGGCCGGCTATCCTGTGGTTCTATTGTTGGGGCGGATTTGGTTAATGGCCCGTTAATCCGGAAACGGCACGAGAAACTACCCAGCATGGCGGAAACAACTCAGGAAGCGACGACCGCCCCGGACGGGCCGTCGGTCCGATCAGCGCTGCTGGCGGCCGCGGGCATTTCGATCGGCACGCTGCTGCTGGCGACCTTCGAATTGTCGATGGCCGATTGGCCGTCCGGTTTTGTGCTGCTCGGCATTCTGCCGCTGATGGCGCTGCTGTTCTTCGGCTGCTGCCTATGGACGGCAACGCTGCTGCTTCGCATCCCACGGGGCGGGACGAAATTCGCGATCCCGTTCCTGATCTGCGCCGCGACGCTGGCGCTGCTGGTCTACGCACCGTTACAGAAAGTCGCGCTGCAACGGAATTTCCACTGGCACCGCGCCGATCGCGAACGGATCGTGGCCCGCGTCGAGGCCGGCGAGCTCAAGCCGAACGTCCCCTTCAACAAATCCATGATCGCGCTGGGCGCAACCGAGCCCAAGGTTTCCGCCGGCGGAAACGACATCGTCGTCGACACGGCCAAGGACGGCACCTACGTGCTGTTCCTGACCTCGCGGGGCCTCAAACACTATTTCACCGGCTTCCTGCACGTGCCGCCGGGCAGCGATCCCAAGGATTTCTTCGAGTTCGACGACAAGCCGCCGAGCCAGCTCGTTCACTACGACAAGAATTGGTATTTTGTAGCGAATTAGGTGCGCAGCAATCCGGACTTTGGCATCTTGCTCGTCATGCCCGGCCTTGTGCCGGGCATCCACGTCTTGCTTTTCGCAGCAAAGACGTGGATGGCCGGGACAAGCCCGGCCATGACGAGGTAGCGTGAACTAGAACGGCTTAGGTGATCTGGATTTTCGCCGCCGCCGCGCGATACTCGACTAGCGTCCGCGCAACGAGCTCATCGACGCCAAGCACTTCCGTCACGCCCGAGGTGGAATGGCCGGCGCTCCAGATGTCTTTCCAGCGCTTGGGGCGACTTTCACGGGCGCCGATGTCGATGTCCTTGCCGATATCGATGGCGCCGCGCGCCGGCAGATCGTTAGGGTCAAGGCCGGCAGCTTCGATGGACGGCCGCAGCATGTTGGTCTGCAAGCCCGTGAAAGCCGTGGTCAGCAGAATGTCATCGGCGCTGCTGGCGACCAGCATCTCCTTGTACCTGATATCGGCCATGCTTTCGCGCGTGGCGATGAATCTGGTGCCCATGTAGGCGAGATCGCAACCAAGCGCCTGCGCCGCGCGCAAGGCATGTCCGTCGCTGATGCCGCCCGCGAGCACCAGCGGCCCGTCGAAGAAGGTCCGCACCGCGCGCACGAACACGAACGGATTGAGCCAGCCGGTCTGACCGCCTGCACCCGCCGTGAGCAGCACCAGCCCGTCGGCGCCGGCTTCTACCGCGCGTTCGGCGTGGCGGATGCTGGCGACGTCGGCAAACACCAGCGCGCCGACATCATGCAACGGCGCCGCGACCTGTGCCGGCGATCCGACCGACGTGATGACGATCTCGGGCTTGTGCCGCAGCAGCACCGCGAGGTCCTGCGCCAGCCGCGCATTGGAGCGATGCACGATCAGGTTCGCGCAGATCGGCGCGGCGGGCTTGCCGCTCTCGTCCGAATGACGCTGCAAGCGGCCTTCGATCTCGCTGAGCCATTCTTCGAGTTGTTCGTGGCTGCGGCAATTCACCGTCGGGAACGAGCCGATCACGCCGTTGCGACAGGCGGCGACCACAAGCTCGACGCCGGAGACCAGAAACATCGGCGCCGCGATCAGCGGCAGGCTGAGGCGATCCTGAAAGCGCGCGAGAAGATCGGGAGAATTCAAATGCGTTTCCATCTCGGCGGTCTGGTTTGCGGGTCCACGCCGCGGATTCGCCGTAGCGTTTGACATCTGTATACTGACAAGTATAGGACTTACTCATCGGAAAGTTCAAGGTCGTTTCCTCCGAAAAACGGATCATTCATGGGTTCGACGGCGCGGCAGTCGCCTTGGCGAAAGGCGGAGGAACGGGAAAGGGAGCGCGGTGCGAAGCGGGAAGCGGTGCTGCACGCCGCCGTGCAGTTCTTCAACGAGCGCGGCTTCCACGCAACCTCGCTGGATGACGTCGCCACCTCGCTCAACGTCACCAAGCCCACCATCTACCATTACTTCGCCAACAAGGACGAAATCCTGTTCGAGTGCGTGCGGCTCGGCCTCGAGAGCATCCGTCAGGCCGCCGAGACCGTGGAGTCCCGCGGCGGCAGCGGTCTCGAACGCCTCACGGCGCTGATGCGTGACTATGCGGTCATCATGACGAAGGACTTCGGGATGTGCGTGACGCGCACAGCCGACCACGAACTTTCTATCGAGGGCCGCGCAAAATTCCGGGCGCTGAAGCGCGAGATCGACCTGATCGTGCGCCGCGTGGTCGAAGTCGGTATGGCCGACGGTTCGATCGGACACGGCAACGCCAGGATGATGACCTTCACGCTCACGGGCGCGCTGAACTGGATTGCACGTTGGTACGACCCCGATGGGTCAGGTACGCCCGAAGAGGTCGCCGATGCCTGCGTCGCCACCCTGGTCAACGGCCTCGCCCCGCGTGCCAGCCGAAAGAAGAAAGCGTGATGGCATTGCCGTAGCGCGGATCCGTTCACGTCCGAGAGCCGGTCAACGGCGGAGTGACCAACATGTCATCAACAGGGAGGAATTCTAGTATGGCCAATCCGCTTCATGCGTTTCCACCGGCATGCACGCAGACGCTGCGGGCGCTGGCGCGCTATCCCTCGCGGGTCGCATTCTCCTGGCCGGGCGGATCGATCACCTATCAGGGCGCCACCGACCTGATCGGCCGCATCCAGAAAGTATTCATGCAGACCGGGCTTCAGCCCGGCGCGCGCGTCGCGTTCCTCACCGCCAATCGCGCAGACAGCTGGTGCGCCGGCGTCGCGGCGCAATTGTCGCAGCTCGCGATCACCTGGCTGCATCCGCTGGGCTCGCTCGACGACCAATTGTTTCAGATCGAGGATTGCGAAGCCGAGATGCTGGTGATCGACGCCGATACGTTTCGCGATCGCGGCGGCGAACTGGCGGCCAAGGCCACAGGCGTGAAAACCGTATTCACGCTCGGTCCGGCGGCTTGCGGGGTTGATCTGCTGGCCGCGGTCGATGCCGCCGGCACCGCGAGCCCGCGCAATTTTGCCGCGCCGGACGATATCGCGATTCTGAACTACACCGGCGGCACCACCGGAAAATCCAAGGGCGTGCTGCGCACCCATCGCGAGTATGGCGGCTGGGCCAACGCTACGCTGGCCGATTTCGAAATCCCGGATACCCCGAGCTATCTCGCGGTGGCGCCGATCAGCCACGTCGCCGGGACAAAAGTGCTGCCGACGCTGATGCGCGGCGGCACCGTGCATATGCTGAAGGGTTTCGATCCCGAAGCTGTCTTCAGGACCATCGCGCGCGAGCGCATCAATTTTACCCTGCTCGTACCGACGATGATCTACGTGCTGCTGGACCACCCCGCGCTCGACAAGCACGACCTCTCCTCGCTCGAGCTGTTGCTCTACGGTGCCTCCGCGATGTCGCCGAGCCGCCTCGTCGAAGGCCTCGAGCGGATCGGGCCGGTGTTCTCGCAGCTCTACGGCCAGACCGAGTGCTACCCGGTCTCGGTGCTGCGCAAGGCCGATCATGATCCGAAGACGCCGGAAATGTTCCTGTCCTGCGGTTTTCCGGTCTCGGCCTGCGAGGTCAAGGTGCTCGACGACAACGACCAGGAAGTCGCGACCGGCGAAGCGGGCGAGATCTGCGTGCGAGGGCCGCATGCGATGACCGAATACTGGAAGCAGCCGGAACAGACCGCCGAAACCCTGAAGAACGGCTGGCTGCATACCGGCGATATCGCGCGCAAGGACGAGCGCGGCTACCTGTTCATCCTCGACCGCAAGAAGGACATGATCGTCTCCGGCGGCTTCAACATTTTTCCGCGCGAGGTCGAGGATGTCTTGTCGCAGCATGCCGATGTCGCGATGGTCGCCGTGGTCGGCGTTCCCGACGACAAATGGGGCGAAGCCGTCACCGCGGTCGTGGTGGCGCGCGAAGGTGCGAAGCCGAACGCGGATGAGCTGATCAACCTCGTCAAAACGAAAAAAGGCTCGGCGCATGCGCCAAAGCACATCCAGTTCGTTAAGGAACTACCGATGACCGGCGTCGGCAAGGTCGACAAGAAGGTGCTGAAGGCCGGCTTCTGGACCGGCCGTGACCGGATGGTGGGGTAAATTTCCGGCTCACGCCAGCAGTTGGTCGAGCCGTTCGCGCAGCTGATCCTGGTGATAAGGTTTTGCAAGCCGCGGCAGATCAAGCTGCGCGCCCTCAGGCAATTCGGCATAACCCGTTGCCAGCAGGATCGGCAGCGAGGGCCGCACCTGGCGCGTCGCAGCCGCAAGTTCAACACCAGTCATCCCGGGCATCACGTGATCGGTCATCATCAGGTCGATCGGCTGCTCGCTCCTGAGAATGTCGAGCGCATGGAGGCCTGAATTGGCGCCAATCACGTGGTGACCGAGGTCTTCCAGCATCTCCATGGTCGACATCGCAATCAGCGGATCGTCGTCGACGAACAGAATGACGGCCGAACGTCTTGTGCCTTGCGCCGCCGGCGCCGGAGCCTCGACCTCCGGTGCGGCGGTAGCCACCGGCAGCAGCAGCGTCGCTGTGGTGCCTTTTCCGACCGCGCTCGCAAGCCGCAAGGTGCCACCGAGCTGCACCGCCAGGCCGTGGACCATCGACAGGCCAAGGCCGGTGCCCTTGCCGAGCGGCTTGGACGAGAAGAATGGCTCGATCGCCCGCTCCAATGTCTCTGATGTCATGCCGGTACCGGTATCGATGACGGACAGCCTGAGGTAATGGCCCGGCGCCAACACGGCATCCCTGGTGATGCTCTGCTCGTCCACCTTGATGTCGATCGGACCGCCGTCGGGCATAGCGTCACGCGCGTTGATTGCCAGATTGAGGATCGCAAGCTCAAGCTGGTTGGGATCAATACGCGCCGGAGGCAGGCCGTCCTCGATGTCCAATCGCACCGCGACGCGCGGGCCAAGCGACCGCTCCAGCAGGTTGGTCATATCCTGAATCAGCGAACGGAGATCGACCGAGACTGCGCGCAAATCCTGCTGACGCGCGAAGGCCAACAGGCGCTGCGTCAACGAGGCACCCCGCTCCGCGCCTTGCATGGCGCCGTCAACCAGGCGGCGAAGCCGGGGATCGTCGGGCATGCGCTTGCGCAACAGATCGAGGTTGCCCATCACGGCCATCAGCAGATTGTTGAAATCATGCGCCACGCCGCCGGTAAGCTGTCCGATCGTCTCCATCTTCTGCGCTTGGCGCAATTGTTCCTGCGCCCTTTCACGCGCGGCGACTTCCTTCATCAGATCGGCGGTGCGCTGTTCGACGCGCTGTTCGAGGTTTGCGGTCAATTCGGCCAACGCCGTGCGTTCCGTCGCCAGTTGCTCCATCAGCTTCTCGCGTTCGATCTCGGCGGTCTTTCGAGCAGTGATGTCCGAGCAGACGCCGACTAGCGACTTGATGCTGCCGTCCGGCCGACGGACCGCGCGGGCGCGGGTGTCCACCCAGTGCAGCGAACCATCGCGCCAGATAATCCGATATTCGATGCGGTAGTCCCCACCGGTTTTGATCGCGTGATCGATGGCTTCAAGACGGCGCTCCCGGTCGTCGGGATGAACCGCAGCCGACAAATCCTGAAAGGTGAAAGACTCGCCCGGCTTGCGGCCGAAAAAGCGCGCGCAGGTTTCCGAGGCTTCGAGTTTGTATTCCGGCAAATGCAGTTCGAGCGCCCCGAGATGCCCGGCATTCAGCGCCGTCTGCAGCAGGTTTTCGCTCTCGGTAAGATCGGCCAGAATCGCACGGGTCTGGTATTGACGGCGCCGGGCGCGGACCGCCGAGCCGACGATACTGACCAACGTCGTCGGATGGAAAGGACGCTCAATGAAGGTGACGTTGCCGAGTGCCTGACCCAACCGCGCCGCGTCGGGATTCCGCTCCGGACCGCCGCCCTGATGGGTCAACAGCACGATTGGAAAGTCCGACCATGACGGCTGGCCGTTGAGCCAGCTCACGAGTCCGCGCAGATCCGCGGTCTTGATCGCCTCATCGGCAATCACGGCAAGGCCCGCGCCACCTTCGATCTCCTGCACGAGGGCTGCAAGATCGCCGCAGATATTGGCGTAGAAACCCGCTTCGCGAATCAGCACCGAGGCGACGGCGGCATCACGCCCCTTGGGCGCCAGGATCACAGCCCGCTCGGACGACGCGCCGGGCTTCACGGCTCTTCTTCCCGCAACGGCTTATCCGCATTCGTATTAATCGGAACTCCGCGCAACACTCCGTGGAAGTCGATAAGGGGCTCTCCGAGAGAGAGGCCGCGATTGTCGATTCGATACTCGCGAATGGTCGTTTCGTGCGAACCAGTGCGTTTCTTGATGATCGAGATCGCCCGTCGCACGTGCCCGAGTGCCTCGAAGTAACGCAGCAGGATCACGGTGTCGGCAAGATAGGTGACATCAATCGGCGCCTTCATGTCGCCGACCAGACCATGCTGCGCCACCGTCATGAACGTCGAGGCGCCCTGCCGGTTGAGGTACTGCAAGAGCTCGTGCATGTGCAGGATCAGCGAGTTCTCCTCCGGCATCGCGGCCTGATAGCCATTGAGGCTGTCGATCACGACCGTTTTGATCCGGTCCTCGTCGACCCTTTTGCGGACGCGATGCGCAAATTCGCCGGGCGAGAGTTCAGCCGCGTCGACTTGCTCGATGAACAGGCCGCCGGACCGCTGCATGGCATCGAGGTCGATGCCGAGCCCCTTCATGCGCTCGTACAGCAACCCCATCTCTTCGTCGAAAACGAATAGGGCTGCCTTTTCCCCGCGCGCGACGGCAGCAACGATAAACACGATCGAGATCAGGGACTTTCCGGTCCCCGCGGGACCGAGCACCAGCGTGCTCGAACCCCGGTCGACGCCGCCGCCGAGTAGTTGATCCAGTTCGGTGATGCCGCTCGTGAGCCTGCCGCGCGTGAAGCTGGTGCGATGTTCCGACGCGACCAGGCGTGGAAATACGTTCACGCCGCCGGTGGTGATCGTCATGTCGTGGTAGCCGCCGCGGAATTTTGTGCCGCGATATTTCACCACGCGGGTGCGCCGCCGTTCGGCGCCGTAGGCGGGAGCCAGTTCCTCCAGACGCAGCACACCATGCGCGACGCTGTGCACCGTCTTGTCCATCACTTCGGCCGTGAGATCGTCGAGCATGATCACGGTGGCACCGAACTTGGCGAAGTAGTGCTTCATCGCGAGAATCTGCCGCCGGTAGCGCAACGAGTTCTGCGCGAGCAGCCTGATTTCCGAAAGACTGTCGAGCACGACCCGGCTCGGCTTATGACGCTCGACCGCCTCAAAAATCTGCTTGGTGGTCTCGCCGAGTTCAAGATCAGACGAATAGAGCAGGCTTTGTTGCTGCTCCGAATCGAGCAGACTCTCGGGGGGCAGCAATTCGTAGATCGCGATCCCCTGATCGAGCGTCCAGCCATGCGACGCGGCGCCATCGCGCAGTTCGCGTTCGGTTTCGGACAGTGTGATGTAAAGTGTCTTCTCGCCGCTTTTTGCACCCTCCCGCAGGAACTGAAGTGCGATCGTCGTCTTGCCGGTACCCGGCGCTCCTTCAACGAGAAAAAGGTGACCGCGGGAAAACCCGCCGGCGAGAATATCGTCCAGCCCCCAAATGCCGGTTCTCGCTTTCGCAGCCAAACCCAACGAGTTCATAAAACACCCCCTAACCGGATGTAAACCGTTCGGGCATCATGCGGTTCCCTCGCAATGGAACTATTGCGGGAAGAACCCCGGCCAATCGCGCGCCATTTCTCGCCCAGCGGGGCGAAATCACCCGGGCCGATCTCGTGGCATTCGGCGTTTGCTGCGGGGGCGATCCACGCTGCGCGCTCTTCATGAACATCTGCGCGACCGGCGTCAGCCAGGTCGTGTCGTCAAGCGTTCCGGCCCGGATGTTGACGATTTGCTCGCGCCCGGCGCGGTCCCCGGAAATGCGGCCGCCGCATCAATTGGACGCCCGCATCAAAGCAACTCCACGCAACAGAACCGGGATTCAAGCGAGGCTGCGGTGATTCGTTCCCGCCGTGGGACGTGCCGCAGGGCTGGCAAATGCAGGGCTGGCAAATAATGCCGGCCCGCCGGGCTGCGGCATCCTCACGTGACAGCCTGACCGGGTCCGGGAACTTGCTTTCCTTTGCGCCGTTAGGCTCGGTGTTTTGGAAAGTATTTTGCCATGATTCGTCTGCTGTCGATTGTCGTCTTGAGTGTGCTCTGCATCCTTTCGGATCAAGCATCCGCCGGTGCGCTGAAGCCGCACGAAAGTGCGGCGTCCGACTTCAGCTCGCGTCAGCGGTGCGTGTGCAGCACCTCGCGCCTCTCTACCCGGGGCGTTCGCTATCGGCACTATCGCATCAGAACTGCATACTTGATCGGTTATGATCCGCTGCCATACCGCTTCGGCTCGACATTCGTATGGGAGCGGCCGTATAGGTATTATCGGCACTAGCCCGTGAAAAGCCGTGGACGAGACGAAAGGCGCTGGGGCCGGTGCTTTTGGAGCTACTGGCCGCCTCCACGGGGCGTCTTGGATAAAATCGTTTCTTGTGCCTTGTGAGCTGACAAGGCCGCTTCCCCTTCGGTGAATCTGCTCGCGTTACGTTTACGGGCGTCCCTTACAGAAGGGAACGGCGCGCCCAGCTTTCGGGCTCGCGTGCGAATGGAGTCGAGCGAACAACGAAAGATTGAAGCCGCGCGCGCGGCGGAAACATCACCAGCAACCAGCGACTTCAACCGCTCGCCATCTTCAATAGTCCAAGTTCTGTATCTGAAAGGGGTCATAGCTAGCTGTCGAGATGATGCCAATTCCCTGCAGCGGGAAAAACGGCCCCAGCGACTAAGGGGGAAGCGTGCGCTGAGGCCGTGAAGGCACGATGTCTAAATCCCATTAGACAGGACTCCAACTCGGAGCGATTGCCACTTGTTCCCGACAAATCGTGCGCAGAAATAGGGGCCTCAACTGCGGCCGCCGAAACTTAGAGGGTCACAGCGCGGTGCAGGATGTCCCCGGAGCCAGGATTCCACGTTCCGTCTGTCCCAACTGCAAATCTCGGGTGACCGACCGAGGTCGGGAAAAGTGGAACGTTCTTTTCGCCTCAACGTTAGGCAGGTCCGCGCTCAAGCGGATTGGAGATCACCGATGAAAAAGCTCTTGACGATTGCCGCTGCCGCGTCGCTTTTCGCCACCGCTGCCATTGCTCAGACGACCGTCACAACCGGCACCGGCCACGCTACCGTTCAGATCGAGCCGGAATATCGAACCAAGATTAAGACTTACGTAACCGAGAAGAAGGTTCGGCCCATCACGACGCAGGAACGCCTCGTCGTCGGCGCCAAGATCCCGACCAGCGTGGAGCTGGAGGCCGTGCCCGCGGATTGGGGACCGTCTGTCAGCAAATACCGGTACGTTTACTCTAACGATCGCGTGATGCTGGTCGATCCGGGCACCCGCACGATCGTCCACGAGATCGATTGACGACTTGCTCAATGATGCGGCTATTCAAGCCGCATCATTACTACATGCAAAAAGCCCGCAGCCGGTTCGGCCGCGGGCTTTTCTCTTATCCAGGTAGCGCTAATGAACTGCGCGAACCAAATAATATCCAACTCGACCTACGACAATCACAGCGGGAACAGCCCATGACAAAAGCACTGGCATAACTGCCTCCTCAACTTTCCACGGCGAACTAACGGCCGGGATTGCCACTTGTCCCCACCGGTTCCTCTCACCAGTGGTGACGGTGGCCGCGATGCCAGCGATGGTACCGAGGCCCGCTGCGGTAGGCGTAGGCGGACGAACCACGCGGCGGTACCACGGAGCGGCGACCAGACGACCCCGCCGCCGCGCCACGGCGCGGCTGCCAGGGCGGTATCAAGCCGCCCCTGCTCGCCTTTCGGCGTGAGCCTTGGTCTTCTCGAAATTATTCGGCACTTCGATATCGACCTCGAGCGTCGACACCGCAGGTCCCCGGTCCAGCTTGACCGTGACCTTGTCGGGATCGAGCTGGATGTGCTTTGAGACCACCGCGAGAATCTCTTCGCGCAGCGTCGCCAGCAGGTCAGGTTGGCCGCGCAGGCCGCGCTCGTGCGCCAGCAGGATCTGCAGCCGCTCCCGCGCCACCGGGGCGGTTGCCTTGCGGCCGCTGAACAGTCGAAGCAGATTCATGCTCATGCCGCCCTCCGTCCGAGCAATCGGTTCATCAGCCCCCTGCGTTCGGTCGGTACGACCATGTCGACGGTTTCGCCCATCAGGCGGCGGACCGCGTCGGTATAGGCGCGGGCCGGCGCACTGGCCACATTGTTCAGGGTGACGGGAGAGCCGACATTCGAGGCGCGCAGCACGTCCTGGCTCTCGGGGATGATGCCGAGCAGCGGGGTAGCAAGAATCTCGAGGATGTCGTCGATGCTCAGCATCTCGCCGCGTGCCGCGCGCGCCGGATCGAACCTTGTGATCAGGATGTGCTTGATCACCCGCTCGCCCTGCTCCGCCTTGACGGTCTTCGAATCGAGCATCCCGATGATGCGGTCGGAATCGCGCACCGAGGAGACTTCCGGGTTGGTGACGATCACGGCCTGGTCCGCATAGCGCATCGCCAGCATCGCGCCGCGTTCGATGCCTGCCGGACTGTCGCACAGGATCCAGTCGAACTTGGTCCGCAGCTCCTCAATGACCCGGCCGACGCCTTCGTCGGTCAGCGCGTCCTTGTCCCTGGTCTGGGAGGCGGGCAGCAACCACAGATTCTCCAGGCGCTTGTCGCGGATCAGCGCCTGCTGGAGCTTGGCGACGCCCTGCACCACGTTGATGAGGTCGAACACCACGCGCCGTTCCGCGCCCATCACCAGATCGAGGTTGCGCAGGCCGACGTCGAAGTCGATGACGACGACCTTCTCGCCGGCCTGGGCAAGTGCTGCACCGAGCGCGGCCGTGGACGTCGTTTTTCCAACGCCGCCCTTGCCTGATGTAACGACCAGGACATTTGCCATAATTGATCTCCGTAGCCGATTAGTTCAGCGGTGTAATTTTCATGGTGTCGCCTTGCAGCCAGGCCTGGGCCGGGCGGTTGCGCAGCGAGGCGTCGATTTCTTCAGCAGTCTGGTAGTAACCGTCGATGGCGAGCAGTTCCGCCTCGATCTTCTGGCAGTAAATCCTGGCCGACGAATTGCCGTTGACGCCGGCCATCGCCCGGCCGCGCAGCGTGCCGTACACATGGATCGATCCGCCGGCGACGATTTCCGCCCCTGAGCCAACCGAACCCAGCACGGTGACATCGCCATCGGTGAAGACGATCGACTGGCCCGAGCGGACCGGGCTGTCGAGCAGCAGCGAGTTCGGCTTCGGCTTGGCCTCGACCTTTTCCTCGGGCTTTTCCGCAGGCTCGGTTCGCGTGATGACGCAGGAACGACCGCCGGTCAAAAGCGGCGGCATGCTGGTGGTAAGTTTTTCGGCATCCACGCCCTCGATCCCCAGCACGCGGATGTTGCGTTCTTCCAGATTATTGACGAGGTGGGTGATGGCCGCGCGGCTGAGGTCCAGCGCCGCCAGGTCGAGCACGACAGGCTTGCCGACGAAGAACCCCGGCGAACGCGCCAGTGTCGCATCGATCTCCTCGAGCCAGCCGAGAATCGGAATCTCCGGTGTGAATACGAAGGCGACATACGAGCGGCCCCGCATGCGAACCAATTGTCGCGTTGCCCCCGCTGTTGCCTGCATGGTGGATCCACCCATTCCCGGTTACTGAATAATTAAAGATGGGACTGATTTGGTTAATGAGTGATTAATTGTGACAACTCATTCAGCGACCGCGTGGCGCCAGGAGAACGACACGAGAGCTACCCGAAGTTACAAATGAGCGGCGGCGGTCAGCAAAAGTGGTGGCAATGTGATCGATTGGTGCCGGGCCGGATCGGCTGACCGGCCGATCGCCCTCGCGTCAACGCCGCTCGATCACCAGGCTCTGGACGGCGCGGCCGAAATAGCCGCGTTCATCGGCCAGCCGTGCCATCGCGAGGCCCGCTCCGTCGGGGCCGATCCAGGATTCGGCGTCGAGCAGTATCCAGTCGCCGACCGGCTGGCGCGCGAAATTCACCGTGAGGTCGGCGTTGAGAAACGTCCATTGCCGGAAATCCAGCACCGCCGAGGTGCCGTTGCAGAAATCCGCCGCCACCATCGCGCGCATCGCCTGAGAGACCGCCGCCCCCTCGACGATCGGGCGATCGACGCGATACCAGATCGCGCCCGGACCGGGGACGCCGAATCGGCCGCGCGCGGCGCGCAGCGACATGCCGGTTACGAACGGGCTGGAAGAAAAATCCGCCGGCTCGACCCGCGACTGTTCCGGTCCGGGCAGCGTGACCTGTTCGATCTCGGCCTCGGGCGGCAATTCGTTGGCCTGCACCTTGATTTTCAAAATAGTGGCGGCGACCACCACGACGCCGTTGGCGCGAAGTTTTACCGCGCAGAGCTGGATCTTGCGGCCTTCGCGCAGAATCTCGGTCTCGATCGTCAGCGGCGCGACCGGCACCGGGCGCATCAGATCGACCGTCACCCGCGCGATCCGCATCGGTACCGGCGTCGGCAACGCTTCTGCCGCCCAGACCACCAATGCCGCCGGCGGCGAGCCGTGCTGCATGCTCGGATCCCACGGCCCCGCCGCGTGAGGGCTGGTGAGGACGCTATTGCCGTCCACGCGAAAAATAGCGTCCATCAATCCATGATCTCGCTCGTGAGAGAAGACAGCTTTCTGCCTGCTCTGCCTCGCGGAGTCGAGTGCCCTGTCAGGCAGCAAGCTCCGCCGCGATGATCGCGCCGAGTGCCATGTCGCTTTGCTGCCCGAACCCGTGGTGCACGATGCTGCCGTTTCGACCGATCAGAATGCTGGTTGGCGTACCCTGCATTCTATATCTCCCCATGGTGAGCGGTATCGGCGTCTCCTCACCGGCCTCATCGACCCCGATCGGAAATGTCAGGCGATATTCGTGGATGAAGGCCTGCAGCGACACCGGCGTCATGGCTGCGTGATGTTCGAACACGGTATGCAAGCCGATGACCTGAAGATCCGAGTTCTTGAAGAGCTCATGGGCGCGCTGGGTTTGCGGCGTGCCATGGGCGACGCATCCGGGACAAAGCATCTGAAATGCATGGAGCAGGACCGGCCGGCCGCGCAACGCGGAGAGCGTCAGCGCTTCATTGGTATTGAACCATCGCGACACAGCGATTTCGGGGGCGAGCGACACCAACATCTCTCCTGTTTGCATCCGGCCCATCAAGACCGCGGTTGAACTGATCCGTCAAATGAACGCCATGCCGCCATTGAGAATGATGGTTTGCCCGGTCATGTAATCGTTGCCGAGCACCATCGCGACGGCCTGCGCGACTTCCTCAGGCTGTCCCATTCGTCCGAGCGGAATATTGCGCGCAAGATCGGTGCGCCCGCGCATCATGTCGGTTTCAATCAGCGACGGCGCCACATTGTTGACCGTGATCCCCTCCTTCACGAGCCGCGCCGCGTACCCTCGCGTCAGTCCCTCGATGCCGGCCTTGGAGGCGTTGTAATGCGGGCCGATGGCGCCGGCGCCGCGTGCGGCACCCGACGAAATATTGACGATGCGGCCCCATTGGCGCGCCCGCATTGCCGGCAGCACGGCCTGCGTGCACAGGAAGACCGACTTCAGATTGACTGTGATGGTGCGGTCGAAATCGGCTTCGGAAAGTTCGTCGACGCTGCGCACGATTGCGATGCCGGCGTTGTTGACGAGAATGTCGATCGGACCGAGGTCGCGCGCGACCTGTTCGACCATCTTTGTGACGGCAGCAGCCTGCGACACGTCGGCGGCAACGGCGATGGCACGGCCACCACCGGCCTTGATTTTGGCGACGACCGCTTCCGCGTCATCCGCGCGCTCACGGTAATTGACCGCGACCGCGGCACCTTGCTCGGCGAGCATCAAAGCAATCGCAGCGCCGATGCCGCGCGAGCCACCCGTCACCAACGCGACACGCGCGCTTAGATCCTGTTTCGTTGTCATCGGTCATGATCCCATCAACGCAAGCGTGGACACGTGTGACGATATCATTTTGTTGCTCGTCATGCCCGGGCTTGTCCCGGGCATCCACGTCTTGCTTCACTTGAGCCAAGTAAGACGTGGATGGCCAGGACAAGCCCGGCCATGACGGAAAGTGAGTCACGCCACGCCGCCACCCACGCTCTCCAGGAACGCCTTCACCGTTGAGACCACCCCCGTGTCAGTCGCGACATAGCCGGGCAGGCTCGCCACTTCGCGCTGGAACTCGCGACCCTTCATGATGTCGATGACGCGGCGCATCGGTTCGGTCTCCAGAAACGCGCGCTTGCAGACAAAGAAATAATCCTCGGTCAGCAAGCGGATGAAATCGAGCCCGAATTGCCGTGCGGCCGCCTCGACGCCAAAACTGACATCGGCCATGCCGCTGGCGACGTAGGCGGCGACCGCCGCATGGGTGAATTCCATCTGCTGGGCGCCGTTGATTTTCGCTTCGTCGATCCTGTGCAACGCCAGCAACTGATCGAACAGCAGCCGCGTTCCGGAATCATGATCGCGGTTCACAAAGCGCGCCTTGCGATCGACGATATCCTTGATCGATGCAATTTCGAGCGGGTTGCCCGGCTTGACCATCAATCCCATTTCGCGCGTCACGAAACTGATGACGCGGTCCTCGCGCGGATCGAGCCATTCCTTGCATGCGCGGATGCCCTGGATGCGCAATTCGCCGCGCGGCAGATGCACGCCGGAGAGATCGCAGGCGCCCTGCGCCAGCGACAGCAGCGAATTCTGATTGCTGACATAGCGCAAATCGACGCCGATCCCGGGTTCGCGGTCGAGCAGTTCGCGCAGCTTCGAGACCGCAAAACCATGGCTGGCGTGGACGCGGATCACGGACGGACGCTGGTGCAGGAAGGGCTTGATCTCGGTCGCGAGCTCCTGCGCCAGATTTTCAAGCTGCGGGCCGAGACGGGCCTGCATCCGCTCACCGGCCCAGACCAGTTTTTCGCCGAACGCCGTCAGCGTCGTGCCCTTGCCGCGATGGGTCTCGACCAGCGGCACGCCGAAGAAATCCGACCATTGCTCGACCAGATTCCAGACGTGGCGATAGGACAGTTGGGCGTGCGTCGCCGCGCTGGTGAGCTTTCCGGTTTTGCGAATCTCGTTGAGAATTCCGAGCATCACCACGGCGGTCTGCGGGCTGCCCTCCTTGTGAAATCGCCAGACGGTTTCGATTTCGATGTGGTGCATTGGCTCTCAGCCTATGAAGTCGATTGCATATATTCGCGATCCATAGGCAGATCATATCATATTTGCTGCTGCGATAACCCTCCTAGTTTGAGATACAGAAACGGAGGAAATATGATGTCTATTGCATATGATTACGCCGCGACGGCGCCCGCGATCGCGGCCGCCAGGCCCCGGTTGCTGCTGATCGACGGCCAGCACGTGCCTTCGATCTCCGGGCGCACCTTCAAGACGCTCAATCCAGCCACCGAACAGCTCATCGCCACCGTGGCCGAAGGCAACGAGGCCGACGTCGATCGCGCCGTAGCCGCGGCCCGCCGCGCCTTCGAGGGTCCCTGGCGCAGCATGCGCGCCTCCGAGCGCGGGCAGATCCTGCTCCGGCTTGCGGAGCTGATGAAGAAGCACGCGGACGAAATCGCAGCGCTCGAAAGCCTCGATGCCGGCAAGCCGATCTCAGGCGTGCTGCGGCAGGATTTGCCAGCCGCGATCGACACGCTGACCTACTACGCGGGCTGGGCCGACAAGATCCACGGCGAGGTGGTCTCGACGCGGGACGACGCGCTGACCTACACCGTGCGCGAGCCGGTCGGGGTGGTCGCGGCGATCGTGCCCTGGAATTTTCCGCTGATGATCGGGATGTGGAAACTGGCGCCCGCGCTCGCCTGCGGCTGCACCATCGTGATGAAGCCTGCCGAACTGACCTCGCTGTCGGCACTGCGGATCGGCGAGTTGGCGCTGGAAGCCGGCCTGCCGCCCGGCGTGCTCAACATCGTGACCGGCCCCGGCCGGGTCGTCGGCGACGCGCTGGTCAATCATCCTGATGTCGACAAGGTCACGTTCACGGGCTCGCCCGGCGTCGGCCGCGGCATCCTGCGCGGCGCCGCCGGCAACTTCAAACGGGTCTCGCTCGAACTCGGCGGCAAGTCCGCCAACGTGATCTTCGACGACGCCGATATCGAGGCCGCCAGCAAGGCCGCGGCTTCGGGAATCTTCTTCAACGCAGGACAGGTGTGCTCGGCCGGCTCGCGCGTACTGGTCCATGAGAAGGTCTACGACGAAGTGGTCGAACGGCTGACGCAACGCGCCCAGTCGATCCGCATCGGCGATCCCGGTGATCGCGCCACGGCGCTCGGGCCCGTGATCTCCGAAAAACAGATGAAGAGCATCCTCGATTATGTCGATGTCGGCCAAAGGGAAGGCGCACTGCTGACCACCGGCGGGACACGCATCGGCACCCGCGGCTATTTCATCAGCCCCGCGGTGTTCGCCAATGTCGAACACGAGATGCGGATTTCGCAGGAGGAGATTTTCGGCCCGGTAGTGAGCGTCATCAAGTTTAGAGATGAAGCCGATGCGCTGCGGATCGCCAACGGCACCGCCTACAGTCTCGCGGCCGGGGTGTGGAGCCGCGACATCGGGCGGGTGCAACGTTTCGCAAAGCATGCAAAGGCCGGCACGGTCTGGATCAACACCTATGGCTATACCGACGTGCGCTTGCCATGGGGCGGCGTGCGCGATTCCGGCTTCGGCCGCGAACACGGCTCGGCCGCGATCGAGAATTTCACCGAGCCGAAGGCGGTGTGGATGAACTTGAGCGTGTGATGCTCACTTCCCCTCTCCCCTTGTGGGAGAGGGTGGCTTCGCGCAGCGAAGACGGGTGAGGGGTTCTATCCTCACGGTAACATTTTGAGATGAGGATAGAGACCCCTCATCCGGCGCCATAGCCGATGCAGGGCATCGGCGTTCTAAGAACGGCGGCCGAAGGCCGCCTATGCCACCTTCTCCCACAAGGGGAGAAGGAAAAAAAATCACAGCGGCGGATCGATCGCCTCTGCGTATTCCTTTTTGAACCGCGCGATCAGTTCGGCGGCCGGCAAGACTTTTGCGACACTGCCGACGCCCTGGCCGCTGCCCCAGATTTCCTTCCAAGCCTTAGGCTTTGCGCGCTCACCCGAAGCATCCGTGCCAAAACTCATCTTGGACGGATCTGACGTCGGCAGGTTTTCGGGATCCATGCCCGCCGCGACGATCGACGGCTTCAGATAATTGCCGTGCACTCCGGTGAACAGGTTGGAATAGACGATGTCTTCGGCGCCTGAGGTCGTGATCATCTGCTTGTAGCCTTCCACCGCATTGGCCTCTGCGGTGGCGATGAAGGCCGAGCCGATATAGGCGAAGTCGGCACCCAGTATGCGTGCCGCACGAATGGCCCGGCCGTTGGCAATCGCGCCCGACAACGCGATCGGACCATCGAACCACTGCCTCGTCTCGGCCACGAAGGCCAGTGGCGAGATCTCGCCGGCATGGCCGCCGGCGCCGGCCGACACCAGGACCAGGCCATCGGCACCTTTCTCAACCGCCTTGTGCGCGAACTTCTGGTTGATGACATCGTGGAACACGACACAGCCCCAGCCATGCGCCGCCTGGTTGAGTTCTTCGCGCGCGCCGAGCGAGGTGATCATCATCGGCACCTTGTGCTTCTCGCAAAGCGCCAGATCCTGATCGAGCCGGTTGTTCGACTTGTGCACGATCTGGTTGACCGCGAACGGTGCCGAGAGCCTGTCGGGATGCGCCTTGTCGTGAGCCGCGAGTTCTTCCTTGATCCGCGCCAGCCATTCGTCGAGCAGCGCCGGCGGCCGCGCGTTCAGCGCCGGAAACGATCCGACCACACCCGCCTTGCACTGCGCGATCACCAGATCAGGCACGGAAATGATGAACAGCGGCGCACCGATGACGGGGATCGACAGACGGCCCTTGAACAAGGCAGGCATGGACATTCGAAACAATCCTTTCGCGTGTTCCGGAACTGGTACGGGGCATCTGCCAAGAGATATCTCAAGAGATGCCGGACGTCATACCAACAAGGCAATCTTTCCAGTGTCAAGTATTGCGTTTTGGCGCTATTTCTTGCGCATGACCCTGCCCGAAACCGGTGCCCACTTTTCCGGGTCATGCGCTACTGGCATATCGCGCGAGTCACGTAATTTTCGGTCTTGCAGTCGCCCGGTTCGCGCTTGCGGCCCGGGATGAACACTTTCGGCGAGCATTTCTCGGCCGCGTCGGTGTCGAGGCTCTTGCCTTCCCTGTAACCCTTGGTCTGGCACAGTCTGTCGGCCCCGGCCTTGCAGTCCGGCGCGCCATTGGCCGACACCAGGCAGGCCGCGCGTCCGGTGACCATGATCGACGGAAGCATCATGTTCGGCCGGCTGTCGCCGGTATCCTTTGCAGCATCCTTTGCAGTATCCTGGGCGCGGGTGTTGGGGTCGGTCTCGCCTGGGCTCTTCAGGCTCGGCAGGATCGATTTGGATTTCTCGAGCAGCTTGCCGATTTCGTTGATCAGGCCGGGATTTTCCGGCTGCTGCGGCGGTTCGATCTGCTGCGGGGCCGGTCCCTGCGGCACTGGCTGCTGGGCCGGCGACTGCACGCCGAGCGAGGGCTGAGGCGCGCTTTGCGACCAGCCGGCGTCCGAGGCGAGCGCCAGCATCGACAGCGCGAGGCAAGCGGTCGCGAACGCCGTCCCGATTGAATTGAAAAGATGGCCGATTCGATCAGGCATGGAGCGAGCGTAGCCTGAAGCGGGCGTGTTCTGAAGCGTTTGGTCCGGCAAAGCGCCCCGCGCGCAGGTCAGACCAATTTAACCGCGATGACGAATCCGAGCACCAGCACCGCGGCGCCGATCGCGACCCAGAAACCGAGGCGCTTTTCCAGCTCGCTGCGAATGAGGTCGCCGTAACGGTTGAGCAGGATCGCGACCACGAAGAAGCGTCCGCCCCGCGCGATGATCGAGCACAGGATGAACAGCCAGATATTGTAGCCGGCGAATCCTGACGTGATGGTGACAAGCTTGTAGGGGATCGGCGTCAACCCCTTGCCGATGATGATCAGCGCGCCCCATTCGGCATAGGACTGACGGAACGCTTCGACCTTGCCGCTGAGACCATAGACGTTGATCAGCCACTGCCCGACCGAGTCGTACAGCAGCGCGCCGATGGCGTATCCGACCACACCGCCGGCAACCGAGGCGATCGTGCACACGGTCGCGAACCACCACGCCCGCTTCGGCCGCGCCAGCGACATCGGCAGCAGCATGACGTCGGGAGGGATCGGGAAGAACGAGCTTTCCGCGAACGATACCGCCGCCATAATCCAGAGTGCGTACGGCTTGTCGGCGGCGGCGAGGAACCAGTCGTAGGATCGTTTAAGCATGGCCGCATGAACCATCATGGAGCGGATTTGTCCATGCCGGCAGACGACGGAATTTTGGGAGATTTAGTGCCGCTTTCGCAGGCTGCGGCCTTCCAGCGCGACAATTCGCCGCCGAACCGCAGGTGGTGTCACCGCTTTGGGTAACGCCTTGGCCGAGGCCGCCTTGTCAGGAATCGCCTTGGGCGGCTTGACCGTCGATTTCGGCAGCTTCTCGGCGATGCCGAGCATCAGCTCGCGCCGCGCCATCTCGCGCCAGACATCCTCGGGCTTGACCCCGGCGGCTGCCCACAGAACGGTCAGGTTGTAGAGAAGATCAGCGCTCTCGCGGACCACCGCATCGGTATCGCCGTTGACGGCGTCGATCACGACTTCGATGGCTTCCTCGGCCAGCTTCTTGGCCATCTTGGCCGGGCCGCGCTGAAACAGCCGCGCCGTTCGCGAAATTGCCGGATCAAGATCCCTGGCCGCGAGCACCGCCTGATAAAGCCGTTCGAGCGAATCACTCATCCCTCAAACCTAATCGAAAGCCGTGGGCAGCGTGTTAACGGCCGGCTTGACAACCAAAAAAAATCCACCGGCCGGGGGCGGCCGGTGGATTCGTGTTTAACATCGGCCTTAACAACGCTCGCAATTACCAGTAGTTGGGATTCTTGTAGCCGCCATAGTACCGGTCACGGCCGTAGCCACCGCCGTAGTAGTAGGGGCCGCCGCCGTAATAGGCCGGGGGAGCGTAATAGGCCGGGCCGCCCCCGTAGTAACCGTAGCTGTTGCCATAGTAGTAATCGCGGCGGTTCTGGGCGGCCGCAATCGCGATGCCGGTGCCGACGATGCCGGCGAAGGCCGCAGCCGCCGCGGCGCCACCGCCGCCATAATATCTCCTGGCGCGCGAACTGAAATCAGTCGCGCCGCTGGTCCCCGTCGTGGCCGTTACATCCTTGGCGGGCGCGGCCGAGCCGGCGAAAGCTGCCGACGGCTGGTCCGTCAGGGCTAGCGCGACAACCGTCGCCACCGCGCCGGCGCGGCCGATCGATGAAAACACTCCTGTTCGTGCAAACATCTCAATGTCCTCCGTGGGAGCTTGGCCTGACAGGCCTCGAATTGCTAACCACTGGGCGGATATTAGGTTCCCCAAACCAAACGCAAGCTGAACGATCTCTGGCCAAATCGTGGCAGTCATCGCCCGTTCACGTTGGATGCGACAGAATGCCTGCGTTTAAGGCTTGTAATGCCGGTGTTCTTGTCCTGAAACAGACCTGCGATCCAACAGACTTGGCCGCGCGGCAACTTGTCCCATCTCCCAGTGACGTAAGCTCAATGCGTGCACGCCGAACCAACGCCCTTCGCTCGATGCTGGCCTCGCTTGCAGGCCTTTGCGGAGTGGTGTGCTTCGGTGCGGGGGTGAGCCTTGCCGCGGACGAACCACGACCGCCGCTCGCGATCCAGTTCTCGCTCGACCGCCCCATCGATGCGACGGACGCGCCTTTCGTGATGGCGGCCACCGGCGGCCTGTTCACCGCCGAGGGGCTCGCCGTCACCATCAACATCGCCAGCGGATCGCCGGATGCGATCGCGCGCGTCGCCGCCGGCACCAGCGATTTCGCGCTGGTCGACATCAACGCGCTGGTGCGTTTTCGCGACAAGGACAAGCAGGGCGTCCCGCCGGTCAAGGCGGTGTTCATGCTGTTCAACAAGGCCCCCTACGCCATCATCGCCCGCAAGAGCCGCGGCGTCCGGGCGCTGTCGGACATCGAAGGCAAGAATCTCGGCGTCGCCGAGGGGGATCTTTCGATCCGGCTATGGCCGGCGGTGGCGAAGCAGAACGGCATCAAGATCGCGAGCGTCAAGCAAAGCAATATCAGCGCCGCGGTGCGCGAGCCGATGCTGTCGGCGGGCCAGATCGATGCCGTCACCGGATTTTCCTATCTGTCGGCGATCAACCTGAAAGACCGTGGCGTGCCGGCCGACGATCTGGCGGTATTGAAGTTCGCCGACTATGGCTGCGACGCCTACGGTTTCGCCATTGTCGTCAACCCGGCGCTGGCGGCCACTAAACCGGAAGCGGTGAGAGGATTTGTGCGAGCGGTGATCGGCGGCACGCATCTGGCCATCAAGGACCCCGCGGCCGCAGTGACCGAGGTCGTCAACCGCATGGACGGCGGCTCGCGCGACCTGGAGCTCGAACGGCTGAGCGCCATCCTGCGCGACAATATCCTGACCGGCGAGGTCAGGCGCAACGGCATCGGCGGCATCGATATTGCGAGGTTCGAGCGGTCGATCGATCAGCTCGCGGAAGGCTTCAAATTCCAGAAGCGGCCGGTAGCAGCTGATATTTTCGACGACCAGTTCCTGCCCCCGGTCAACGGCCGGCTGATCAATTGAGTAAAAGTCGCGCGGACGCTGGTTCTCGGCGGCGATCCCTGATTAGAATGCGGCTCGACTGATCGCCCCGCCCCTCCAGTGCTTGCGGCATGTCCATGATTCGCCTTTACACCCGCGTCCTCGAGCTGCTCGGCAAAGAGGCGCGGCTGGGCTGGATTCTGGCCGGCGCCAATCTGCTGCTGGCCGGCGCGCAATTCGCCGAGCCCGTGCTGTTCGGCAAGATCATCGACGTGCTCTCCGGCAAGGCGGCGCCGGGTCCGCTGTCGTCGTCAGGCGCCTGGCCGCTGCTGGCGGCCTGGGTGGGGTTCGGTCTGTTCACTATCGCCTGCAGCGCCCTCGTCGCGCTCC
This sequence comes from Bradyrhizobium sp. AUGA SZCCT0158, assembly GCF_018130065.1. Taxonomy (GTDB): domain Bacteria; phylum Pseudomonadota; class Alphaproteobacteria; order Rhizobiales; family Xanthobacteraceae; genus Bradyrhizobium. Next base: position 29,610 of record NZ_JAFCME010000002.1, read on the forward strand.
ATGCCGACAAGCTGGCGCACCGCCAGCGCCAGGCGGTGCTGACCGATTATTTCGAACACATCATGCAGCTGCCGCTGACCTTTCACACCGGCACCCATTCCGGGCGGCTGATGAAGGTGATGCTGAACGGCACGGATTCGCTGTGGCGGCTCTGGCTCGGATTCTTCCGCGAGCATTTTGCCGCGCTCATGTCCCTGGTGGTGCTGCTGCCGCTGTCGCTCTACATCAACTGGCGGCTGGCGATCCTGCTGTTCCTGCTGTGCGTGATATTCACGGTGCTGACCACGCTGGTGGTGCGCAAGACCTATGGCATGCAGAGCGAGGTCGAGGAGCATTACTCGGACCTCTCCGCGCGCGCTTCCGACGCGCTCGGCAACGTCGCGCTGGTGCAGAGCTTCGTGCGCATCGATGCCGAGGTGCAGGGCCTGCGCTATGTCGCCGACAAACTGCTCGCGGTGCAGATGCCGGTGCTCGGCTGGTGGGCGCTGGTCACCGTGATCACCCGCGCCTCCACCACCATCACCGTGCTCACGATCTTCACCGTCGGCATCTATCTGCACCAGCAGGGGCTGACCACGGTCGGCGAGATCGTGATGTTCGTTTCTTTCGCGACCATGCTGATCCAGAAGCTCGAACAGGTGGTCAGCTTCATCAACAGCGTGTTCATGGAAGCGCCGCGCCTGCAGGAATTCTTCGACGTGCTGGACGCCGTACCCGCGGTGCGCGATCGGCCCGGCGCTGTCGACACCGGCCGGCTCTCCGGCCTGGTCGAATTCAACGACGTCTCGTTCTCCTATGACGGCAAACGGCCCGCGATCGAGGATCTGTCCTTCACCGCTTTGCCCGGCCAGACCATCGCGCTGGTCGGCCCGACCGGCGCCGGCAAATCGACGGCGATCGCGCTGCTGCATCGCGCGTTCGATCCGCAGTCCGGCATCATCAAAATCGACGGCATGGATGTCCGCGCCCTGAAGCTGACCGCGCTGCGGCGGAATATCGGCGTGGTGTTCCAGGAGGCACTGCTGTTCAACCGCTCGCTCGCCGACAATCTGCTCGTCGGCAAACCGGACGCCACTGAAGAAGAAATGCGCATCGCGGCGACGCGGGCGCAGGCGCTCGAATTCATCGAACGCAGCGACAGGAAGTTCGAGACCCATGCCGGCGAGCGCGGCCGCATGCTGTCCGGCGGCGAACGGCAACGGCTGTCGATCGCGCGCGCGCTGTTGAAGGACCCGCCGATCCTGATCCTCGATGAGGCCACCAGCGCGCTCGACGCGGTCACCGAGGCAAAAGTCAACGCCGCTCTCGACGAAGTGATGAAGGGCCGCACGACCTTCGTGATCGCCCACCGGCTTTCGACCATCCGCAACGCGACGCGCATCCTGGTGTTCGACAACGGACGTGTGATCGAAAGCGGAACTTTCGATGAACTGGTGGCCAAAGGCGGCCGCTTTGCGGAACTCGCGCGGGCCCAGTTCATGGTGCAGGCCGACGCGCGGGCCAGCATTGAGACACATTAGCCCCACCCCTGCGCGGCATCCGGATTGAATTATCTGCCGAATTTGCGTCTATTTCGTCCACTATTTCGTGCACGATTTAATTGGCGAACCTCTGTTCTGGAACGGCAAGCCGGTATAGGTTTGCAGCCGCCGTGAGCGACGGCACCGGACACGCTTGAAACCCGAACGTCAGATATCAGGACCTCCTTTTGTCAAGGCGGGTCTCAAAGGACCGGAACGCAAAAGTGCATTTTCATCGCCCGCGGCTTCGCCATTCGTTGTTAAACCTGATCCTGCTCGTCGCCGCGCTTGCGTTGGTCACGCCGCGCACCGCGCATGCCGAGGCGCTGCTGGTCGTCGAAGCCGACACCGGCAAGGTGTTGCAGGCCGAAAATGCGACGATGCCCTGGTATCCGGCCTCGGTGACCAAGATCATGACGGCTTACGTCACGCTGAAGGCCGTCAAGGAAGGACGCCTCCGCCTAGACAGCGTGCTGACGGTTTCGCCGGTGGCCGCCTCGCAGTCGCCGTCGAAGATGGGCTTCAAACCGGGCACGCAGGTCACCGTCGAGAACGCGCTGGCGATGGTGATGGTGAAGTCGGCCAACGACATGGCCGTGGTGCTCGCCGAAGGCGTCGGTGGCTCCGTCGACGGCTTCTCGGGCATGATGAACGCGACCGCGCAGCGGCTCGGCATGACGCAGACGAGCTACGTCAATCCTAACGGCCTGCCCGCCGATGGCCAGATCACCTCGGCGCGCGATCTTGCGATTTTGGCGCGTGCCGTGATTCGCGATCTGCCCGAATACGAATATTTCATGCACATCCCGGCGATCCGTTTCGGCCGCCGCACCACCAACAATTTCAACAAGCTGATCGGCCGCTATGCCGGCGCCGACGGCTTCAAGACCGGCTTCATCTGCGCGTCCGGATACAATCTGGTGGCCTCGGCGACGCGCGACGGCAAGCGGCTGATCGCGGTCGTGCTCGGCTCGACCTCGGGCCAGGCGCGGGCGGTGCGCGCCGCCCAGCTCTTGGAGCGCGGCTTTGCCAGCAACGGGCTGGGATGGCTGCGGCCCTCGCTCGGCGCCGTCGATAATCTGGTGCCGATCGACGCCACGCCGCCGAACCTGCGCGAGGAGATGTGCAACGGCAAACGCAAGCGGCCCGCCACCGACGAGGATGCGGACACGACAATGGCCGCCGCCAGCGAGGGCCAAAGCCCGGCACTGGCTTTCTTCTCCGCAGGACTGCAGGCGCCGACGGCAAAACCCTCGGAGCTGCTCGCCGCGGCGTACACCGCTGGCGAGCCCATGGTGGTCTATACCGGCCCGAAGAAGACCGGTCCGGAGCTGATCGCCGCCGTGGCCGCGGATGACCAAAAGCAGGTTACGCGGCGCGGCAAGAAATCGCAGGTCGCAGTCGCGGCGAAGAAGCCGGACGCGGATAAGGCCAAGTCTGAAGCCAAGTCTGAAGCCAAGTCTGAAGCGAAGACCGCCGCCAGGACCGAGGCCACAAAACCCGCGGCCAAGCCGGCCGCGGCCCGGCACGCGAATGTCAAACCGGACGCCGCCGCCGCAAAGCCTGCTGCCGCCGCCAAGCCTGCGGCAGCTTTAAAGCCTGTGGCAGCTGCAAAGCCTGCCGCAGCTGCCAAGCCCGCCGCCAGGCCGGCCGAGAAACCTGCCGCTTCGGGCGACAAGCCGGCCGCGAAGCCCGCCAAGCCCAACGCCGCCGCAAAACCTAAGAGCGAATCCAAACCGGCTGGTTAAAGAACCCGCAAGGCCCGGCAATCAAGGCGCTTTTCGCCCGTTCCGGACGTTGACTTGTTGATTCCCAATGCGTCGATAGCGCGCAGCCGCTTGCCATCGGCGGCGGCATTCACAATACTGCCAAAAACGAGGCATCCCGGCCCAAGAATTCGAGAAATCGGGAACTAACCAGAGGGGAAATATCATGGAGCGGATCTGGCTCAAGCAATATCCGGCCGGCGTGCCCGCCGATATCGACGTCAATCAGTACTCGTCGCTCGTCGAGTTGCTGGAAGAGAGCTTCAAGAAGTTCGCCGACCGCAAGGCGTTCATCTGCATGGACAAGTCGATCAGCTACCGCGACCTCGACCAGATGTCGGCTGCCCTTGGCGCCTATCTGCAGAGCAAGGGCCTGCAAAAGGGCGCCCGCGTCGCGCTGATGATGCCGAACGTGCTGCAGTATCCGGTCTCGACCGCCGCCGTGCTGCGCGCCGGCTATGCGGTGGTGAACGTCAACCCGCTCTACACCCCGCGTGAACTCGAACATCAGCTCAAGGATTCCGGCGCCGAGGCGATCGTGGTGCTGGAGAATTTCGCCACCACGGTGCAGCAGGTGATCGCCAGGACCGCGGTCAAGCATGTGATCGTCGGCAGCATGGGCGACCTGCTCGGCTTCAAGGGCGTGATCGTCAATCTGGTGGTCCGCAAGGTGAAGAAGATGGTGCCGGCCTGGTCGATCCCGGGCTCCGTCTCCTTCAACGACGCGCTGGCCGCCGGCCGCGGCATGCAACTCAGCAAGCCGCAACTCAGCCGCGATGACGTCGCCTTCCTGCAATATACCGGCGGCACGACCGGCGTTTCCAAGGGCGCGACGCTGCTCCACCGCAACATCCTCGCCAACGTGCTGCAGAACGACGCCTGGCTGCAGCCGGCGCTGAAGAAGCCGCCGCACGTCGACGAACTGTTCATCGTCTGCGCGCTGCCGCTCTATCATATCTTCGCGCTGACGGCGTGCTTCCTGCTCGGGGTGCGGGCCGGCGGCGTCAATCTGTTGATTCCGAATCCGCGCGACATGCAGGGCTTCATCAAGGAGCTGATGAAATACCAGGTCAACAGCTTCCCGGCGGTCAACACGCTGTACAACGGCCTGTTGAACTCGCCCGGTTTCGAGAAGGTCGATTTCTCCAAGCTGAAGACCTCGTTCGGCGGCGGCATGGCGACGCAAAAGGCGGTGGCCGAGAAATGGCTCAAGGTCACCGGCTGCGCGCTGTCGGAAGGCTACGGCCTGTCGGAAACCTCGCCGACGCTGACCTGCAACCCCGCCGACACCGACAAGTTCTCCGGTTCGATCGGCATTCCCGTGCCCTCGACTTACCTCTCGATCCGCGACGATGACGGCAAGGAAGTGCCGCTCGGCGAAGCCGGCGAGATCTGCGCCAAGGGTCCGCAGGTGATGGCGGGCTACTGGAACCGGCCGGAAGAGACCGCGAATGTGATGACGGCGGACGGCTTCTTCCGCACCGGCGACATCGGCGTAATGACGCCGGACGGCTACACCAAGATCGTCGACCGCAAGAAGGACATGATCCTGGTCTCCGGCTTCAACGTCTATCCGAACGAGATCGAGGAAGTGATCGCCAGCCATCCGGGCGTGCTGGAGTGCGCCGTGATCGGCGTCCAGGACTCCAAGTCAGGCGAGGCGGTCAAGGCCTTCATCGTCAAGAAGGACCCGAACCTCACGGCCGACGACGTCATCAAGTTCTGCGGCACGCAGCTGACCGCCTACAAGGTCCCCAAGCAGATCGAGTTCAGGACCGACCTGCCCAAGACCAATGTCGGCAAGATCCTGCGCCGCGAACTGCGCGACGAAAAGAAGGCCGCGGCCTGAGACCGAACCGTGGAGCGAGCGTCGGATCATGACTGACGCTCGCGACCCCACGCCGGCAGACATCCTCACATTCTGGCGCGAAGCCGGCCACGACCGCTGGTACAGCCGCGACGATGCGTTCGACGCGGAAGTGCGCCGGCGGTATCTCGAGCTGTGGCGGAAGGCCGCCGCCGGCGAATTGTCGTCATGGGAAGCGAGCGATGACGGCACGCTGGCGCTCACCATTGTGCTCGATCAGTTTCCCCGCAACATGTTTCGTGGCGACGCCCAGACCTATGCAAGCGACAGGCTGGCGCGCGACGTTGCGGCCCGCGCCATCGACCGCGACGTGGACAAGCGTATCGACCCGGCGCTGCTCGAATTCCTCTATCTACCGTTCATGCATTCGGAGCATTTGCCCGACCAGCTGCGCTGCATCGAACTGTTCCGCGGGACCGACAATACCGAAAACAAGGGATATGCCGAGCATCACGCCGACATCATCCGCCGGTTCGGCCGCTTTCCGCACCGTAACCGCATCCTGGGGCGCGAAACGACGCCTGAAGAACAGGCATTCCTCGACACCGGCGGGTTTACCGGCTGATGACAGAACAGTGAACGCAGGACGGCATTGCCGTTTCCGGGACACCGAATATTGTGCCCGCCAGCCGCAGGGTTTAAGACCTATCCGCTCATGAGGGAGAATTGACGATGACGATCCAAGTTGGCGACAAGCTGCCGGAAGCCAAGTTTCGCGTAATGACGGCGGAAGGGCCGCAGGTCAAAACCACCGACGATATTTTCAAGGGCAAGAAGGTCGCGCTGTTCGCGGTGCCCGGCGCCTATACCGGCACCTGCCACAAGATGCATCTGCCGAGCATCTTCCTCAACGCCTACGCCATCAAGGACAAGGGCGTGAACACCATCGCGATCGTCTCCGTCAACGACGCCTTCGTGATGAACGCCTGGAAGCGCGACACCGACCAGCGCGACGAAGCCACCTTCCTCGCCGACGGCAATGCCGACTTCACCAAGGCGATCGGCATGGAGCTCGACGCGTCCGGCAACGGCCTCGGCATCCGCTCCAAGCGCTATTCGATGCTGGTGGAAGACGGCGTGGTCAAGAAGCTCAACCTCGAGCCGGCCCCCGGCAAGGTCGAAGTTTCCGGCGGCGATACGCTGCTGGGGCAGCTGTAAAGCAGCGACTTCGCTGATCCTCCCTTCTCCCCTTGTGGGAGAAGGTGGCGCGCGTAGCGCGCCGGATGAGGGGTCTCTATCCGTAGAGACAGTTGTATCCGCGGAGAGAACCACTCACCCGTCGCCTCACTTCGTGAGGCGCCACCCTCTCCCACAAGGGGAGAGGGAAACAGAGGGCGCCGCCCTATTCAGGCCTTCAACCGTGCCATCGCGACGCCGTCGCGGGCCAATTGATCGGCGCGTTCGTTTTCGTCGTGGCCGGCGTGGCCCTTGATCCAGTGCCAGCGCACCTCATGCGCCTTCAGCGCGGCGTCGAGGCGCTGCCACAAATCGAAATTCTTGACCGGCTTCTTGTCGGATGTGCGCCAGCCGTTCCGCTTCCAGCCATGGATCCACTCCGTGATCCCCTTGCGGACATATTGGCTGTCGGTGGTGAGGTCGACGACGCAGGCTTTCTTCAGCGCCTCCAGCGCCGAGATCGCCGCCATCAATTCCATGCGGTTGTTGGTGGTGTGCGCTTCGCCGCCCTTCAATTCCTTTTCGGTGTCGCCGAATTTCAGGATCGCGCCCCAGCCGCCGGGGCCGGGATTGCCCGAGCAGGCGCCGTCGGTGAAGACCGTGACATGCGGCTTTGAATCGCTCACGCAGCGCATCCCGCCTGCGTCAGGCCGTAGTCGCGCACCGACTGGACGCTCTGGTGGAAACGCAGCTTGCGGACATATTCGACCGGGTCTTTCGGCTTCACCAGCGCGCCCGGCGGCACGTCGAGGAAATCGACCAGACGCGTCAGCAAAAAGCGCAGCGCGGAGCCGCGCGCCAACAGCGGCAGCGCGTCCTGCTCGGCATCGGACAATTTCCGTTCGCGGCCATAAGCGCCGAGCAGCGCGCGCGCCTTGGTGACGTTGAAGGAATGATCCGGCTCGAAGCACCAGGCGTTGAGGCAGATCGCAACGTCATAGGCCAGGATGTCGTTGCAGGAAAACGGGAAGTCGATCAGCCCGGACAGCTTGTCGCCGAGGAAGAAGACGTTGTCGTTGAACAGATCGCCATGGATGACGCCGAGCGGCAGATCCTTTGGCCAGTTCGCCTCGAGGTGATCGAGTTCGCGGGCGATGAAATCGCGAAGGCCCGGCTGCACGCTGTCGGCACGCGGCGCCGACAGGTCGAACAGCGGCCGCCATCCCTCGACCGACAGCGGATTTTTCCGGACAAGAGGAAAGTCGCCGCCCGCCAGATGCATTTTGGCGAGCGCCTCGCCGACACCGCTGCAATGCGCGGCGTTGGGCCGCCGCGGCCACATGCCTTCGAGGAAATTGATGATCGCCGCCGGCCGCCCGACGAGATGGCTGTAGACGTCGCCCTGGCGGTTTTTTGCCGGCTGCGGGCAATGCACGCCGCGATCGGCCAGATGCGCCATCAGCGACAGGAAGTAAGGCAGATCGTCCACCGCCACGCGCTTTTCGTACAGCGTGAGGATGTAGGCGCCCTTGCTGGTGTGCATCAGGAAGTTGGAATTCTCGACGCCTTCGGCGATGCCCTTGTAGGAGAGCAATTCGCCGATGTCGTAACCCTTGAGGAACTCCGCGAGGTCTTCGGCGGCAACGTCCGTGTAAACCGCCATGTAGTGTCCCCTTGATCCCGAAGTTCGCACGCCCCCGCGGCCCCTTGGATGCGAACTTCGGGATCAAGGGGACACCAGAAAAATCTTATTACTAGTGCGGCTTATGGATTTGAAGTTCCCACCGCACTCGCGTCAAACTCTGGGGAACTTCAAATCCGCCGCACTAGCGCGCCCTAAGCTGCGTCGGGCCGCAGCGAACGCGGCAGCGGGAAGAATTCGTTTTCTTCCGCGGCCGAGACCGTCTCCACATGCAGCGTATAGCGCTCGGCGAACGCGCCCATGATCTCCTCGACGATCACTTCCGGCGCCGAGGCGCCCGCCGTGATGCCGAGGCTCTTGATGCCATCGAACCGCGACCAGTCGAGGTCGCTGGCGCGCTGCGCCAGCACCGAGACCGGGCAGCCCTCGCGCTCGGCGACTTCGCGCAGGCGCTGTGAGTTCGACGAGTTCGGCGCACCGACCACGATCAGGGCGTCAACCACCGGCGCCACCTTCTTGACCGCAAGTTGACGGTTGGTGGTGGCGTAGCAGATGTCTTCCTTGTGCGGGCCGTTGATGTTCGGGAAACGCTCCTTCAGCAGGGCGACGATTTCGGCGGTGTCGTCGATCGACAGCGTCGTCTGGGTCACGAAAGCGAGGTTGTCCGGATTCTTCGGGGTGAAGGTCTTGGCGTCTTCCGCGGTCTCGATCAGCGTCACGGCGCCTGCCGGCAGCTGGCCTACCGTGCCGACGACTTCCGGGTGATGCGAATGCCCGATCAGCAGGATTTCACGGCCGCGCTTGAAATGGATCGCAGCTTCCCGATGCACCTTGGTGACCAGCGGGCAGGTCGCGTCCAGCGAGAAGAAATTGCGCGCGCGGGCATCCGCCGGAACCGATTTCGGCACGCCATGGGCGGAAAACACCACCGGTGCGCTGGTATTGTCGGGAATTTCGGCCAGTTCCTCGACGAAGATCGCGCCCTTGGTCTTCAGGCTGTCCACGACATAGCGGTTATGCACGATCTCGTGGCGGACATAGACGGGGGCGCCATAGATCGCGAGCGCGCGCTCGACGGTGTCGATGGCCCGTACCACGCCGGCACAGAAGCCGCGGGGGGAACAAAGCACGATTTTCAGGTCTGGTTTGGCTGACGCCGATAAAGAGGTCATGGGGGCCATCTCGGGGACCGAATCACCCCTCGCCGGCGGGCGGGGAACGGCCAATTTGCATAAGGACTTGGGGCTGCTTTTGGGCGCTGTCAAGGCACTTTAGCTGGCCATTGCGCCAATGGGCCCTCAAGGGGTATATAGGCCCGGAATTCCCGTCATCCCCGATGACCGCAGACTTCGCCTCCAAAAAGAGGTGGGCGAGGCACAAAGGAGATTTGCCATGAGCAATGCACCGCTGATGCCAAAGGCGACTGCCGTGTGGCTGGTTGACAATACCGCGCTGACCTTCGACCAGGTGGCCGATTTCACCAAAATGCACCCCCTGGAGGTCCGCGCCATCGCCGACGGCGACGCAGCCCAGGGCATCAAGGGCATGGATCCGATTTCGACCGGCCAATTGAGCCGCGACGAGATCGAAAGGGGCGAAAAGGACCCGAACTACCGCCTCAAGCTCGGCGAGAGCAAGGTTACCCTGCCCCCGGCGGCCAAGAAGAAGGGCCCGCGCTACACCCCGGTGTCGCGCCGCCATGAGCGGCCGAGCGCGATCCTCTGGCTGGTGCGCAACCATCCCGAGCTGAAGGACGCCCAGATCATGCGCTTGGTCGGCACCACCAAGACCACCATTGCCTCGGTCCGCGACCGTACCCACTGGAACGCCTCGACCCTGACCCCGATGGACCCGGTGACATTGGGCCTGTGCTCGCAGATCGAGCTCGATTTCGAGGTGCAGCGCGCCGCCAAGGAAAAGCCGGTCCCCGCGGCCTACGGCGGCGCCACCCTGCTGCCGGCCTCCGAGACCACCAAGAAGGAGCCGGAATTCGAGCCGACCGAAAAGCAGCGCGACGACCTCAACGTCGACGCCGTGTTCGCCAAGCTGAAGACGATCGGCGGCAAGAAGCAGGACGACGACGAGGAATAGGATTCCCGTATTCGGGAATTTGAATTGCCGGATTTCAAACGCGGCGGGGCAACCTGCCGCGTTTTTGTTTTGGTGAGCTGCGGCGCTCAGCCGTATTTCAGTTTCATGAACAAAACTCCGCCGGCCAGCACGATCGTGATGGCGTTGGCAAATCAACGGCCCATCTCCGGAAAGCAGGCCGTACACCAGCCACAGCAGGACGCCGACCACCATGACCAGAAACATTCCGAGCGAAATGTCTTCCGTCGAGCGGGTTCGCCAGACTTTTACGAATTGCGGGACGTAAGCGAGAGTCGTGCACGTTGCGGCCGCGAAGCCCAGCAGCTTGATGGCGATCGGTTCCATGGGCGGTCTTATAACATCGATTCGAAGAATGAGCGGTAGTTGGCTGCGTGCCTCGCTGCGGCGAACCTGGCTCACGCCTTCTTCAAAAACTCCGTGCGCAGCACCAGGCCCTTGACCTTGTCGGTGCGGCCTTCGATCTCGTCTTCGTTGTCGGTGAGGTGGATGTTCTTGATCACGGTGCCACGCTTCAGCACGGTGGAGGAGCCTTTCAGCTTCAAATCCTTGATCAGCGTGACGGTGTCGCCCTCGGCGAGCAGCGCGCCGTTGGAATCCCTGACCTTGATGTCCATGGAAAATGTCTTTCAAAAAACGCTGCTTCTTCCTTCTCCCCTTGTGGGGGCCGAGACGAGCGAAGCTCGCTCTTAGGTGGCGCGAAGCGCCGGATGAGGGGTTCTATCCGCCGAGAGGTCTCTATCCGCGGAGACAACCCCTCACCCGTCTTCGCTTCGCGAAGCCACCCTCTCCCACAAGGGGAGAGGGGAAGAGGGGCGCATCGCTTGTTCTAACCCAACTCGATCTCGTCGTTGATCTCGTGCGTGAGGCTGATGCCGCCAATGGTCAGAACCATCTTGGCCGGCAGCTTCTCGTTGCCCTTGAGGCGGCCGCTGGCGAGGGCGTCGCGGACCGCTTTTTCGATTTCGCGCTGCGAGGTGATGCCGACCTTCTTGAGAAAGCCGCGCAGGCTGGTGTTGAAAACGTCTTCGTTCATGATGACCTCCTGATCACGGCCGGACCGGATTGTTCAGCATTTGCTCGGCGAGGTTTCGCTGGGCACGGTCGGTGCGGGCGTTGGCATTGCCGCGTTGCACGTCGCGGTTCTTGCGGCAGATGACGTAGTCGTTCGACCCCGGCGCCACGTTGTTGGCGCGGCAGAACGCATCGTCGTCGGCGCTGGTATCGACCATGGTCGGCTGGCCCCGTTCCAGGCAGCCCGCGAGCAAGGGCGCGGTGAGCAGCAGGGCGATGAGAAGTCGAGCGGGGTTATGTCGCATGACTGATCCATGGGTCCGGTTTCGTCACTGCCGGGCTTGACCCGGCAATCCATCGAAATCAAGGCATTTTCGGAGATTGATGGATGCCCGGGTCAAGCCCGGGCATGACGGCAAACTGTCATTCCGGGGCGATGCGAAGCATCGAACCCGGAATCTCGAGATTCCCCGGTGCGCAATTGCGTACCTGTGGTTCGCGTCTTCGACGCGCCCCGGAATGACGGCTAAATCACAACCTGCCCTTCAGCGCGGCACCGATTTCGTCGAGCACCTTGGGGTCCTCGATGGTCGCCGGCATGGTCCAGGCGTCGCCGTCGGCGATTTTCTTGATGGTGCCGCGCAGGATTTTTCCGGAGCGGGTCTTGGGCAGGCGGGCGACCGTGATCGCGAGCTTGAAGGCTGCGACCGGGCCGAGCTTGTCGCGCACCAGCGCCACCACGTCCTTTTCGACATCGGCATGACTGCGCGTAACGCCGGCCTTCAGCACCAGAAAACCGCAGGGCACCTCGCCCTTGATCGTATCCTTGATGCCGAGCACCGCACATTCGGCGACGTCGGGATGCGAGGCCAGGATTTCCTCCATACCGCCGGTGGAAAGCCGGTGGCCGGCAACGTTGATGATGTCGTCGGTACGGCCCATCACGAACACATAGCCGTCTTCATCCTTGTAGCCGGCGTCGGAGGTTTTGTAATAGCCGGGAAACTCGGTGAGATAGGCGTCCTTGAAACGCGCCTCCTGCTCCCACAGCGTCGGCAGGCAGGCCGGCGGCATCGGCAGCTTGATGACGATCGAGCCCATGGTGCCCACAGGGACGGGCTTCGCCGCCTCGTCGACGACGTCGACCTGATAGCCCGGCATCGGCACCGTCGGCGAGCCGTGCTTGACCGGCAGCATCCCGAGTCCCACCGGATTGCCGGCGATGCACCAGCCGGTTTCGGTCTGCCACCAGTGATCGATGACAGGCACCTTCAGCTGCTGCTCCGCCCATTCCACCGTCGGCGGATCGGCGCGCTCGCCGGCGAGAAACAGGTTACGGAATTTCGACAGATCGTACTTGCGGATGAAGGTGCCATCAGGGTCTTCCTTCTTGATGGCGCGGAACGCGGTCGGCGCGGTGAAGAAGGCAACCGCCTGGTGCTCGGAGATCACCCGCCAGAACGCGCCGGCGTCCGGCGTGCCGACCGGCTTGCCCTCATACATGATCGAGGTCGCGCCGTGGATCAGCGGTCCGTAAACGATGTAGCTGTGGCCGACGACCCAGCCGATGTCGGAGCCGCACCACCAGACCTCGCCGGGCTTGACGCCGTAGAGGTTGAACATCGACCATTTCAGCGCGACCAGATGCCCGCCATTGTCGCGCACGACGCCCTTGGGGATTCCCGTGGTACCCGAAGTGTAGAGGATGTAGAGCGGATCGGTCGCCTTGACCGGGACGCAGGGCGCGGTTTTGCCGGCATCGAGCGCGGCGCGGCGCAATTGCGCCCAGTCGTGATCGCGGCCTTCAGTGAGTTCACAGGTCTGTTGCGGCCGCTGCAGGATCATGCAGGTTTGCGGCTTGACGCTCGACAGCGCAATCGCCTCGTCGAGCAGCGGCTTGTATTGCACGATGCGGCCGGGCTCGATGCCGCAGCTCGCCGAAAAGATCAATTTTGGCTTCGCATCCTCGATCCGGCTCGCGAGCTCCTTGGCTGCAAAACCGCCGAACACCACCGAGTGAACAGCGCCGATCCGCGCGCAGGCCAGCATCGCGAACACGGCCTCCACCACCATCGGCATATAGAGGATGACGCGGTCGCCTTTAGTGACACCGAAATCCTGCATGACCGCCGCGAGCGTCTGCACCTCCTGCAGCATCTGCGCATAGGTAAATTTGGTGACTGTGCTGGTCAGCGGCGAGTCGTGGATCAACGCCACCTGATCGGCGCGGCCGCCCGCGACATGGCGGTCCAGCGCGTTGTAGCAGGTGTTGACGACGCCATCGGTGAACCAGCGGCCGTAGGGGCCCGTCGTGGAATCGAAGATTTTCCTTGGGACCTCGATCCAGTCGATTTCACGCGCCGCCTCGGCCCAAAAGCCTTCGGGATCCCTGAGCGAGCGGGCGTGGATTTCGTGGTACCTGCTGTTGTCGTGGATGTTCATGGCGCGCTCCCGGAGAGGAGCCCGTCCTCGTCATGCCCGGCCTTGTGCCGGGGCATCCACATTCTTGTTTCAGCTCAGAGCGCAAGACGTGGATGGCCGGGACAAGCCCGGCCATGATGACGCGGGCAGTCGTTTCCGGACGCATTGTCACGGGAAGCGGCGCTAGATCAAGCCGGAATAAGCCCTACTACCGGGCGATTGCATTGAGCTTCTCCAGCCGCTCTTCCATCGCCTGGCGCAGATCATAGCCGGGGCGGCCGAAGGAAGCGTTGCGCTTGCCGATGAAATCGCGCTGCTGCCGGGTCAGCGCCAGCGCCGCGCGGTGGTTACCCGATTCCGCGCTCGCGACCACCCGCAGAAAGACGTCGTTGATGTTGCGGTCGAGTTGGGCGAGGCCCGCATCGGAACAGATCGCCTTCTCCACCTGACGCCTGGCGGTGGCGCAATTGAAGCTCGGCAAGTTCTTGGTGCTCAGCGAGCCCAGCCGTTCGATCTCCTGCGCGATCTCCTGATGGTTGGTGGCCGCGGTCTTGTCGGAGGGATCGAGGCGGACCGCCTCGGCGTAATCCTGCAGCGCACGCGTGCGGTCGCCCTTCCGAATCCAGGCCGAGCCGCGGTTGTTGTAAGCGCGCTGGAATTTCGGATCGAGCTTCAATGCCGCATCATAATCGGCAATGGCGCGGTCATAGTCCTTGCGCGCCTGATGGGCGTCGCCGCGATTGACCAGGAATTTCGGCTGCGGCTGGATTTTGATCGCCTCGTCGTAGTCGGCGATCGCGCCTGCGTGATCTCCATTGGCGGCGAGATCCAGCCCGCGATTGTCGAAGAATTCCGGCTGCGACGGATCGATCCGGATCGCCGACGTAGAGTCCTGCAGCGCGCGGTCGGTGCGGCCGATTTTCTTGTAGGCCGCGCCGCGATTGGTATAGGTCCGCGCGTTACTCGGATCGAGACGGATCGCAGAATCGTAATCGGCGATCGCCTTCTTGTACTCGCCCTTGAAATACCAGGCCGCGCCGCGATCCGAAAAGACTTGCGCGAAATCGGGCTTCAGCCGCAGCGCCTCATTATAGTCCTCGATGGCGCGATCGTATTTGCCGGCATTGTTGAAGGCGTTGCCACGGTTGGCATAGCCATTGGCGTTTTCGGGCTCGAGCCGGATGGCTTCGTTGAGCGCGACAAATGCCGCCTCCGTCTTGCCGCCCTGGCGCAGCATCTCGCCGCGAGCGCGGAAGGCGCGGGCACGATTGGGATCCCTGGCAATGACCGCATCGATCTCGGCCATTGCCTTGGCAGCCTGGCCGCTGCTGAAGAGCGCGACGGCGCGGGTGATGGTGGCATCGAGACGGTCGGCCTCCGGCATCGCCGGATTGTCGATCAGCGCGGTGCAGCCTTCGATCAGCTTGGGCGGTGCCGCGTCGGTCAGGGGCGCGCAGATCACCGGCGGCTCGGCGACGGTTTGGGCGATGGCCCCGTTGAATGTCAGAATGGTGATGGCAAGCGCCGCGCTGGCGGCAAGAGGCGAAACTAATGATCGCATGACCGGCTCTTGGGAATACTAGCTGGGTTGAACGGCAATGCCGCGTTGCTTTGTCGCCCCAAATCCGCCCAAGGTTCGAAAGCCGGCCATTGCCTGGATGATGCCGGCCGATTCAACGCGAGAACACGGGCCTGCGCCAGCGCCGGCGTTCAGCGCGACTCGATCGCCAGCAATTGGTCTAACCGTTCCTTCATGGCCCTGCGCAAATCGTAACCCGGCTGGCCGAAGGCGGCGCCGCGGCGGGCGACGAAATCATCCTGCTCACGCTGCAGGGCACGGGCGCGCGGGCCGTCCGCGCTCGCATCGCGGACCACCTTGGTGTTCACGGCACTGATCTCGCGGTCAAACTTGGCAAGGTCCGGACTGGCGCAGATCGCCTTCTCTACCGGCCGCTTTGTGGTGGCGCAGTTGAAGCTCGGCTTGTTGTAGACTGCCATCAGCGCACCGAGACGCTCGAGCTCCTGCGCCAGCGATTTGTAATTGCCGCGCGCGGTGGGATGTTCCGGGTTGAGCTTGATCGCCATGCCAAAGTCCTGCAATGCCTTCGGCCGGTCGCCCTTCTTGCGCCAGAGTTCGCCGCGCGCGTTGAAGATATCGGCCAGCGCCGGATCGAGCCGCAGCACGCCGTCATAATCGGCAATGGCGCGGTCGATCAGATCCTTGCGATCATTGGCGCCGCCGCGCGCGATCAATGCCTTGATGCGGTCGGACCTCGCGGTCTTTTCGTTGCGGATCAACGCGCCGCAAACGCTGATGGTCTTGTCGTCGTCATTGGCCGCCGCAGCCGCAACGCAAGGCGCGGGATCGACTTGCGGATCTTTGGTCGGCTCGGCGCCGGTTGCGAAGGCGGCTTGCACGAACGCCGTCGACAGCAGGGAAGCGACGACAATATTGCGGATGATAGGACAACCTCGCATCAACAGACCCGAAAAACGCTCTCGACGATGGACAATCCTAGCAAGCGAGGTGAGCTTCCGACAGCGGCCAAGGCGAATTTCGTTAGCCGTTCGAAAACCGGCTCTGGCTGAAACATGACGTCCGGGAAGCCGCACTTTTCGCCCGCAAGTGTACATATCCATTGAAGAATTTTCGTTGAACCTTTCCTCTGTTTGGTCGACTCAAAACCATGGCCATCCTGACCGACACCACTCCGCCGCGCGCGACCGCGTATACCCAAACCGGATATTTTTATTTTTACATGGCGCTGGCCTGCATGGCCGTCGCGTTTCTCGGCTTTGCCCCCACCTATTGGCTGCCGATGATGTCGCGATCGCTCTCGGCCTCGCCCGTCGTCCATTTTCACGGCCTGCTGTTTTTCGCCTGGTCGCTCTACTTCGCGTTCCAGGCATGGCTCGCCGCATCGGGAAATGTCACCCGGCACCGCGCAATCGGGATGATCGGCGTGTCGCTGGCGACCGCGATGACGATCTTCGGCTTTTTGGTTGCGGTCAACGCGATGAAGCGATCGGCCGCGGCCGGGCTCACCAGTGAAGGCATCGCGTTTGCGATCGTCCCGCTCAGCGGCATCCTGTTCTTCGCGGTGGTGTTCGCGTCGGGAATCGCGAACATCCGCCGGAGCGAAACCCACAAGCGGCTGATGCTGCTGGCCGGCATTTCGCTGCTCGATGCGGCCGTGGCGCGCTGGTTTCTCACCTTCCTGGCGCCGCCCGGGCCGCTCGGCCCGCCGCCGGTGCCCGTCACCATCCCGCCGGCCTTCGTCGCCTATCTGCTGCTCGTGGTTGCCATCGTGCACGACTGGCGCACGCGCGGCCGCCCGCATCCGGTCTATATCTATGGCGGCGCCGCGCTGATCGCCGTCAAGCTGCTGAACTGGCCGATCAGCATGACGCCGATGTGGCACTCCTTTGCCGGCGGCATCTTGGCGATGGCGCAGTAGCGGAAGCGCGAACCCGCGCTTGGCTTATGCCGACCTCGCCGTCATCCCGCCATCGACCACGAGTTCGAGCCCGGTGACGTAGCGGGATTCGTCGGACGCCAAAAACAGCGCCGCATTGGCGACATCCCAGGCGTCGCCCATGTGCCCCATCGGCACTTGCGCGTCGCGCGCCCGCCACATCGCCTCGACATCGCCCTTGGCATAACTCGCCGCAAGACCTGCGGAGTGCTCGACCATCGGCGTTTTCATCAGGCCCGGCAGAATGCAATTCACCCGGACATGATCGGCTGCGAACTGCACCGCCGTGGTGCGCGTCATCTGGTTCATCGCCGCCTTCGACGCCCCATAGGAGACGTAGGAAATGCCGACGTGGCGGATCGAGGCGATCGATGAAATATTGATGATCGAGCCACCACCCTGTCTCTGCATCACCGGAATAACGTGCTTCATGGCGAGGAAGGCGCTCTTGAGGTTGACCGCGAACACGCGATCCCATTCGGATTCCGTCGTCTCGACCACGCTGCCCATTTCAGCAATGCCGACATTGTTGTCGAGCACATCGATACGGCCATAGGTCTTCAGGCACGCCGCCACCATCGCCTCGACATCGGCGGCGCGGGAGACGTCGGCGGTGAAGGCCGCCGCCTTGCCGCCCTCGCCCGTGATGATCTTCACGGTCTCTTCGGCCGCCGCCGCATTGCGATCGACGCAAAACACCTGCGCACCTTCGCGAGCAAAAGTCACCGCGGTCGCCTTGCCGTTGCCCCAGCCGGGCCCGATCGAACCCGCGCCGACCACCATCGCCGTCTTGCCCTTGAGCCGTTCCATCGACTTTCTCTCCCCTTGATTTGGACGGGAAGTTGAACGCGCATGTGCCCGCGGTCAACCCGTCCAGCACGTGGCGGTCGATGCAACCCTCGCATGGATGTAACCATCCCAAAATCTCTCGATTTATGCCCTTGCCACGCCTGCCCAAACCGGCATGAATGCGCCGCCGTAAAAGGCCCCGGCGATCGGCCGGGAGATATCAATGCGCTCCGGGGGATGCATGGCCGCACAGGGTCAACCACCAGGCAATTCGTTGCCCAATGACGACGTCGTCGCCGTTTCCGACGAGGCGTTGCATAAGGCTGAATTGTTCATCGAGGCCGAGGAAGGCGCGGCCAACCGCCTGATGGGATGGGCGGGACGGATCTCGACCACCATTGCAGTGGTGATGAGCCTGTTCCACCTCTATGCGGCCTACGCGATCGTTCCGACCCAGGAACTGCGCTACACCCACGTCGCATTCACGCTGGTGCTGAGCTTCCTGCTGTTTCCGCTGGCGACGCGGTTTCGCAACCGGGTGCGCTGGTGGGACGTGGTGCCCGGCATCTTTGCGGTCGCGACCATCGTCTATGCGCTCTGGGGCGGCGAGGACTTTACCGACCGCGCCACCTCGCCCGACCGCTGGGACGTCATCGTCGGCATCGTCTTCATTGTGCTGGTGCTGGAGGCGACGCGGCGCACCACCGGGCTGATCATGCCCGTCGTGGCCGTGTTGTTCATCGCCTATGCAATGCTCGGCCCGCATCTGCCGGCGCCATGGACCCATCGCGGCTACGATCTGCCCCGGCTGGTCGGCCATCTCTTCATCACGCTGGAAGGTATTTTTGGCGTCGCAGTCGACGTGTCGGCGACCCTGATCATCCTGTTCACGATCTATGGCGCGTTCCTGGCGCAATCCGGTGCCGGCAAGTTCTTCATCGATTTCTCGCTGGCGCTGATGGGCGGCAAGGCGAACAGCGCCGGCAGAACCGTGGTGCTGTCCTCGTTCCTGCTCGGCGGCCCCTCCGGATCCGGCGTCGCCACGACCGTGATGATCGGCACCGTGGCCTCCCCGATGCTGGCCAAGGCCGGCTTTGAGAAAAACGCCGCCGGCGGTCTGCTGGCGGCCGGCGGCCTCGGCGCCATCCTGTCGCCGCCGGTGCTCGGCGCCGCGGCCTTCCTGATCGCCGAGTTTCTCAAGATCAGTTATCTCGACGTGATCTGGATGGCGACGATTCCGACCTGTCTCTATTACATGTCGCTGCTGTTCATGGTCGAACTGGATGCGAAAAAATTCGGCGCCAAGGACGTCAACTTCACGCCGGAGATGTCGCTCGGACAGATGACCCGGCGTTACGGCTTTCATTTCATCTCGCTGCTCGCCGTGGTCGTATTCATGGTGATCGGCTATTCGCCGTCGCTGTCGGTGTTCTATGCCATCGTCGTGACCTTCGCGCTGAGCTTCCTGCGCAAGGAAACCGCGCTGGTGCCGAGCAAGCTGGTCAAGGCGCTGGCTGAAGGCTCGACCGGCGCGCTGAACGCGGCGACCACCTGCGCCTGCGCCGGCATCGTGGTCGGCATCGTGACGCTGACCGGTCTCGGTCTCAAATTCTCGGCGATCGTGATCAGCTATGCGGGCGGCAGCCTGCTCTTGACCGCGATCTACACCGCGCTGATCGTGTGGATCATCGGGCTCGCGGTGCCGGTGACCGCCTCCTACATCATCTGCGCCGTGATCGCCGCACCGGCCCTGACCAAACTTGGCGTACCCGATTACGCCGCGCATATGTTCATCTTCTATTACGCCGTGCTGTCGGAGGTGTCGCCGCCGACCGCGCTGTCGCCGTTCGCGGCCGCCGCCATCACCGGCGGTGATCCCTACAAGACCACGCTGCAGTCCTGGAAATATACCTTGCCGGCGTTCCTGGTGCCGTTCGTGTTCGTGCTCGATCCGCAGGGCGTCGGCCTGCTGCTCTCGATCCCCAAGGGCGGATCATGGCTCGACATCGTCGAAATCACGATCAAGACCACCCTGGGACTGCTGGCGCTGGCCGCATTTGCCCAGAACTGGGCGCTGCGACAAAATACGCGGGTCGAGGGAGGCCTGCTTCTGCTATCCGGATTGCTGCTGGTATTTCCGAGTTTGATCGAGGCGATCGTCGAATGGATGATCGGCCGCGATATCAGCTACACTTACGTGCCCGGGCTGATTATCGGCTTCGGCGTGTTGCTGTGGCAGTCGAGAACGCGGGCGCCGAAACGACCGGCGCTTACAACTTAAGTCCAAGAATAGGTTCAAGGGAGTAATTGAGATGAAAATAATGAAAAAGACCGTGGCCGTGCTGGCTGTGACTGTTGCGGCCGGACTCGCCTTCGCCGGCATCGTCCATGCCCAGCAGAAGACGATGTCGATCGGTACCGGCGGAACCGGCGGCGTCTACTATCCGCTTGGCGGCGCCGTCGCCAACGTGCTGTCAAAGAGCCTTCCCAACGTGCAGGCCACCGCCGAGGTCACCGGCGGCTCGATCGACAATCTCAAGCTGATCGGCACCGGGCAGAGCGAGATGGGCTTCACCATGGCCGATGCCGCGCTCGACGCGCTGCAGGGCCAGGACAAGTTCAAGAGTGGCAAGCTGCCGCTGCAGGCGCTGCTCGTGGTCTATCCGAACCGCATGCACGTGGTGACCGTCGAAGGCACCGGCATCGAGACCATGGCCGACCTGAAAGGCAAGCGCGTCTCGACCGGTTCGCCGGGCGGCGCCACCGAAGTGATGGCGTTCCGCGTCATCGAGGCCGCCGGCCTCGACAAGGACAAGGACATGAAGCGCGAGCGACTAGGCGTCGCGGAATCCGTCAACGCCATCAAGGACCGCAAGATCGACGCGTTCTTCTGGGTCGGCGGCATTCCGACCGCGGCGGTGACCGATCTGGCTGCAACGCCGGGCATCAAGATGAAGCTGATCGATCACGGCGACCTCGCCGCGAAGATGAATGCCAAGTACGGCAAGCTCTACACGTCAAGCAAGATCAAGGCGGGCTCCTATCCCGGCTACGACAAGGACAATTCCATCGCCGAGGTCTGGAACCTGATCGTAACCGGCGACAAGATGACCAACGACGATGCCTACACGATCGTCAAGACTCTGGTGGAGAAGAAGGCCGACATCGTTGCCGTGCACAAGGAAGCCGAGAGCTTCTCGCTCGACAACCAGGTGCAGGATCGCTCGCCGATCCCGTTCCATCCCGGCGCGCTGAAGTACTTCAAGGAAAAAGGCATCGGCGGCTAACGCCGGCTGCCTGCAATCTTCTGATTGCATTTGACCTCTGATTGCATTTGACCGCGGTCCGCCAAGGGCCGCGGTCATTTCTTTGACCTTGCGCTTCTTGCGACATTCGCCGCTATCGGCCTGATCGGATTCTGCGCCATGATGCCGGAGCCCCGAGGCATGACGCCGACGGGGGTGGCGGTCGCGCCGATTAACAAATACGGTCCGCCGAAATTTTGGAGGGACCGACATGACTTCGAAGATTATCCATCCGCACCGCCTGAGCCGCCGCGCTGTGCTGACCGGCGCCGCTGCCCTTGGCGGTATGTCGCTGTTGCCGCGGCGGGCGGGCGCCGATCAATGGCCGACACGGCCGGTCAAACTGGTCGTGCCGTTCGCGGCCGGTGGCACCACCGACATCCTGGCGCGCGTGGTCGCGGCAAAAGTCTCCGAGGAATTCGGCCAGCAATTCATCGTCGAAAACAAGACCGGCGCCGGCGGCAACATCGCGGCTGAATTCGTCGCGAAGGCCGAGCCCGACGGTTACACCTTCGTGGTGGGAACGCCGGGCACGCACGCCATCAACCAGTTCGTGTTCAAGAACATGAACTACGACCAGGCCAGGGATATCGCGCCGGTCATCATCATCGCGCGGGTACCCAATCTTTGTTCGGTCACCAATTCGCTGCCGGTGAAATCGGTCGCGGAGCTGATCGCCTATGCCAAATCGAAACCGGGCGAGTTGTTCTACGGCACGCCGGGGCTCGGCAGCACCGCGCATGTCTCGACCGAATTGTTCAAGTCGATGACTGGCGTCGAGATGACTCACGTTCCCTACAAGGGCAGCGCACCGGCGCTGACCGACCTGATCGCCGGCCGCGTGCAGCTGACGATCGACAATCTGCCGGCCTCGCAGCCGTTCGCCGAATCCAACTCGATCCGTCCATTGGCGGTCTCCTCCGCCAAGCGCTGGCCGGGCCTGCCTGATCTGCCGACGATCGCGGAAGCCGGCGTACCCGGTTACGAGGCGGCATCCTGGTTCACCATCGGTGCGCCGGCCAAGACGTCGAAGGAGATCATCGACAGGCTCAACGCCAGCGTCGACAAATTCCTCAAGACAGAGGACGGCATCGCTCGGCTGCGCAAGCTCGGCGCCGAGCCGGCCGGCGGGTCGCCCGCGGACATGCAGGCTTACGTGCTGGCGGAAACCGAGAAGTGGGGCAAGGTGGCCAAGTTCGCCGGCATCAAGCCGGAGTGACGATCGCATTCCGCACGGCCCGCCTGCGATGAAGCGATTCTTCTGTTCGGCGCGAACATAAACTGTGGCCGCGCCGACAAGCGACCACAGGCGTTAACGCGCGTCCAGCAATGAAACAGCGCGCAATGCACGCGTCAGTTCATAGAACATGCCGACGACAGCAACGACCAACGGATGGATCTCCGTTGGGCTCCCGAGTTGTCATATTACAGCCAGATGACTTGCCGCTTTCGTTACAATTCTAATTTCATTGGCGGCTTTAACCTTACCCACGCATTCATCACCGTGTCCCTAAAACTCCATGATTAGCGCCGCCGCGCGGATGTACGACTAGCGTCGATATCTGAGCAGGGGGACGGAATGAATCTGATCAATGCAAACGCGCATGCGCGCGCCGGTGGCTTCGGACTACGAAGGATGATGCCCCGCGCCTGCGTGGCCGACGCCAAGAAACACCTGCGGCTGTTCCTCTCTGACGCGCTCGAGGAACTCGGCTTCATCACCAGCGCATGCGCTTGTGCAAGCGAGTTGGCGGGAGTGCTTGACGCACAACAGCCCGACCTCGTCGTGCTCGGCGTGTCCGTCAACGGGACCGAAGTCGGCGAAATTCTCGAAGTTCTGGTCCGGAAAAATTTCGGCGGCAAGGTGCTCATCATCGGCCCACCGGACTCGATTATGGTAAAGGCGGTTCGGCAAATTGCCGAGGAATACGACATCGCGATGCTACCATCGCTGCCGACGCCCTTCAGCGCCGGAACGTTGCGGGCCAGCGTCGCCTCGCTGCTGCCCACCGAACCGGCGCCGAGCCCGGCGGTGGACGTGGCCGAGGCGCTGAAGGCCGGGTGGCTCGAATTGTGGTATCAGCAAAAGATCAATGCCCGCACCCTGATTCCCTGCGGCGCTGAGGCGCTGGTGCGGATGCGACATCCCGCCTGGGGCGTCGTTCCACCGGCGTATTTCATTCCGGACGACAAGGATCCGCATTATCGCGCGCTGTCCGAGTTCGTGATCGGCCGCGCGATTGAGGATTGGCATTACCTTCTGGAGCAGCAAGGTCCGGTTGATCTCTCGATCAACCTGCCGGTTTCGTTTTTAAGGGGCCGCGAAACGGTGCGCGACCTGTGTCTCGGAATGCCCGACCATCCCGCGTTCGGCGGCTTGATCATCGAGATCGACAGCGCCGAGGTGACGGACAATCTGGATCTCGTGATCGACGTCGCCAGACAGGTGCGCCTGCATAATATCGCGATTGCCGTCGATAATGTCGGCCCGGAATGGCCGGCGCTCATGGGGCTCCGGAACTTTCCATTCGTCGAGCTGAAAGTCGATCATCAGTTTGTCACCGGCTGCGCGGATGACCGCTTG
Source organism: Bradyrhizobium sp. AUGA SZCCT0158 (assembly GCF_018130065.1). Taxonomy (GTDB): domain Bacteria; phylum Pseudomonadota; class Alphaproteobacteria; order Rhizobiales; family Xanthobacteraceae; genus Bradyrhizobium. The sequence goes on from NZ_JAFCME010000002.1 coordinate 53,219, forward strand.
AAGCAGACCGTATGCCGCCACATCGTCGAGCTGGCGCAGGACCACGGCGCGCGCGCCATCGCCCAGGGCGTCGAAACCCGCACCGATTTTCTCGCTGCGCATGACATGGGTTTCGATCTGGTCCAGGGCTATCTGTTCAGCAAGCCGCTCGGGGTCAAGAAATTTGCCCGCTCGCCCCCCGTGCTGCCATCCCCCGTCGGGCAAAAGCCGTGAGGGGCGCTCGGTCGGGCTCAGCCGAACTTCGTCAAGAACTGGCTCACGGATGGACCAGCCGCGTGCGCGCGCGGCCATGTTCATCGAAATTCCCGTCCGCGAGCCACGCGGCGATGGCGGCGCGGCGCGCCGGCCATTCGGCGGCGATGATCGAGTGCCACGCCACGTCGCAGCGACGTCCCTTGCTGAAGGCCGAACCACGCCATGTACCTTCCGGCGTAAAACCGTAGCGCGCGGCCGCGTTCAGCGACGCCTGGTTTGCCGCGTTGCAGCGCCAGACCAGCCGCTGGTACTGCAATTCCTCCATCGCATATTGCATCAGGAGAAAGATCGCTTCGGTCGCGGCCCGGGTTCGCTGCAGCCGCGGCGAAAACCAGATCGCCCCGATTTCGATCGCGCCGTCGGCAGGATAGATATCGCACAGCGAGAGCCAGCCTTGAGCCACGCCGCTGCTTTTCGCCCGCACCGCCCAGAACGGCTGATCCGCCCGCGCAGCCAGTTCGGTGATCAACTCCAGCAAGTCGCACTGCTGCGCGAACGGCCCGTAGCGCAAATAGGCAAATGACGCATCGGCGCCCTGCGCGGCGTGCCAGAGCTCGTCCGCGTGTCCGACGGCAAGCGGTTCGAGGGACATCGCGCGTCCCTCAAACCGGATTCGATCAGGAAACGGCCAGGGCGGCGGCGGCGCGCCCGGCGCGGAGGGGGCGGCTGTCACGCCCGCCGCCCATCAATCGAACTTCATGTCGAGACATTTCGAGATGTCGGAGCCGAGGCCGGACGAGATGATGATGCAGCCGCGCACCTTGCGCGCATTGTTGTCGCTGGCCCACACCGCATAGCCGCCGGGCCCGAAGAACGAGTTGGTGTTCGGCGGTTCGGTTTCGGTGGCGTCGAACGAATAGTTCGAATCGGTCTCGAAGATGCGGGGCTTCTTGGCGCAGTTGCCGTCGGCCTGCACGTTGATGACTTCTTTGTTGTCGCGCGTCAGCGCCAGCGTGACCTGGCAGCGGAAATATTCCGAGGTCTTGATGTTGAAGACATACGCGTACGATCTGCAGGTTGCGGTGTTGAGCTTGCCGGGGCTCAGGCCGCGGCTGCAGGCAATCCGCTGGTTGTTGCTGAGCTTGAATTCGTCGGCCTGGACAGCGGAAGCCAGCGTCATGAAAGACAGCGCAACACCGAAACCAATCTTCATGACGAGGTTCATCCGAATCATCCCTATAACGTTTCTGGCAATAGCGGTTTGTAACCGGAAACCGGAACATAGTCGCGAAGTCGAAGGCGGGAAATCACAAAGTCGCAGATGAAGGCGTGATGCGGCGAAGGTACCATTGACGGAATAATGACGTTCGTGATTTGTTCAAACGAATGGGGCAGAAGCCAATTTTGGCCGCTGGGAGGGACAACGATGACAGGAATTTCAGCCAAGACCTTTTTGATCGCGGCCGCGCTCGGCGGGCTGACGTCGTCTGCATTCGCACAGGCCGCCGCGCCAACGCCCTGGGAGCTGACCTCCGGCACGGGCTATGCCTACGGCAAAGACGGCAAGACGGTTGCGTACAAGTTGGGCACCAACAACGCCGGCACGCTGCTGAAGGGCGCCAAGAAAGTGCCGAAGGGCACGCTGTTCTTCGTCGGCGAGAACGGCCAGCTTTACATGCGCACCGGCCCCTACCTCGAAGACGACGGCAAGTTCAAGTTCGGCGCGAATTGAGGGGTGCGCTTAACCACCGCTTGTCGTCCCGGCCTAGTGCGCAATTGCGCATCAGGCGCCGGGACCCATACGCCGCGGCGGTCATTGTAACGGATGGTCTCTAACGCCAGCGTCCACACAGAGGGGCCGCGGCGTATGGGTCCGGCTCAAGGCCGGGACGACGATGTTTCAGCAGAGTCGCCTAAAACGCCGCCGCCAGTTCCTTCGCACCTGGCTTGCCGCTGTTGACGTCCATCCGCTCGTCGGTGATCGCAAGCAGTTTTGCCACCGTGTTGTGGCGGATCGCGACCGGGTTGCGCTCGTAGCCACCGCGCTGGAAGAAATTCGAGGTCGGCACCTGCTCGCGCATCGCCTGGGGCATCGTCACCATGTCGAGTCCGGTGCTGTCACCGGTCAGGTTCATCATCTCGAGTTCAGCGGCGCTGAGCGGCTTGGTGTAACCCTTGGCGCGCGCGAACAGCACCGAGGTCAGCAGCTTGTGGGTCTGCAGCAGCGGGCCGACGTCGATGTCCAGCACCATGGCGTGGACCCCCCAGCCCTGCGGCGTGCTGGCGAGCTTCTCGTGCTCCGACCATTGCACCGGCACCGAGCGCGTGAACGCGACCATCCGCTTCAATACCGCCAGTTTGTGATCCATCGCCTTGCGCGCCGGTCCTGACAGGCCGGCGGCCTTCTCCGTCAACGCCTTGACGATGTCATGCCCCTGTTCGGCGAGCAGCGAGACGGTGTTGGTGGTGAGCAACTGGTTGTAGCCAACCGCCGTCGAGATCGCGCGCGAGCCCGGGCGCGAGGAACTCAATCCGGATTGCATGTCGTGATTGCCGTTGCCGCCGGTCTCGAACGAATAGACCCGAACGATCTGCTCGCGCGTCAGCCCGGAAGCCAATGCGACGCGGCCATAGGCGCGCTTGAACTCGACTTCGCTGGCGGGCCGCTGCGGCGTAAACTGGAAATGCGCCGCGGCGGCTTGCAGGAAATCGGCGACCACCGGAAGCGGCTTGCGCTCGCGCGGCTTGTCGTCGGGCTCCGGATCCACCGGCCGCTTCGGCCCGTCGTAAAGCGGCGGCTGCGTCAGCACATAATCATTGAGCGTGATGGCCTGGCGCTCGCGCCGCTTGGCATTGCGGCCACGCCGTTTTTCGGCAATCGCGCTCCAGTAGGGTTCGGCTTCCTGCTCGAACGCGGCGCGCGCGGCCTGATATTCCTTCAGCTTGCGGCGATATTCCGCGATCGCCTGTGGCGAGGCCGCCTGCGCCATCGCATCCGCCGCTGAGGCCGGCAGCGCGTCCATGGCCAAAGCCCGCGGCGCGCCCGCGGGAAGCGCGAGCGCGACAAGGCAGAAATAAAGGCGAATCAATTGCAGGCGCATCGCCTTGTTGTAGCAAGTGTCGGGCTCAAGTCAGCCCCGAAACGGCGCGGCGCGGTGCCGCTCACTCCTGCTCGACGCCGCTGGTCTTGATCAGTTGCGACCACTTCTTTTCATCCTTGTCGATGAAATCGGCGTAGTCCTCCGGCGTGCCGGGTGTGATTTCGGTGCCGTCATTGGCCAATTGCCTCTTGACCTCGTCGGAGCCAAGTGCGTCGCGCAGCACCTTGTTGAGCTTGTCGATGATGGGGCGCGGCGTGCCGGCAGGCGCCGCGAGGCCGTAATACAGCGACGCATCGAAGCCGGCAAGGCCCGCTTCCGCCATCGTCGGCACGTCCGGCAGCAGGCCGGAGCGGGTCGTGCTGGTCACCGCGAGGGCGCGCAGTTTGCCGGCCGAGACGTTGGAGTGCGAGGCCGGGATCGGCGCAAACGCCATCGGGATATGGCCACCCAACAGATCGGTCAGCGCCGGACCGGTTCCCTTGTAGGGAATATGCACCAGCGTGATCCCGGCGGTGCGGGCGAAATATTCGCCGGTGATGTGACTGACCGTGCCGGCGCCGGCCGAGCCGAAATTGACCTTGCCGGGATTGGCCTTTGCGTGCGCGATCAGTTCGGCAACGGTCTTGGCCGGAAACGACGGATGCACCACCAGCGAATTCGGCGCATTGCCGATCAGGCCGATCGGCGCGAAATCCTTGCGCGGATCGTAGCCGGCGCTCTTGTAGAGCGACGGCCCGATCGCGAGCGTGCCGGTATAACCCAGCACCAGCGTGTAGCCATCGGGATCGCTTTTGGCGACGGCCTTGGTGCCGATCGTGCCGCCGGCGCCGGGACGATTGTCGACCACGACCTTCTCGCCAAGCAGTTCGCTCATCTTGTCGGCGATGCCACGGCCGACGATCGAGGTCGAACCACCAGGCGCAAACGGAATCACCAGCGCGATCGCCCGGGTCGGATAGTTTTGAGCTTGCGCGCTGTTGAGGCTGGCGGCGAAGCCGACGGCGATGATGACGGCTAAAGCGTTACCGCGCATTCAGCACTCCCTTGGGATCATTGTTCTTGTTGGCCGTATGGTCGCTGAAACTGCCGACATCCGCAACCCGTGTTCCGGACAACCCTACCCATCGTCGTTGCGAGCCAACGTGTCGCAATGACGAACTTAAGGAGTCCTATTTCCAGGCGAACACCGGCTGCTCCAGCTCGGCCACGCGGGTGTTGCGGCCCGCCAGCACTTCACGGAATTGATAGATCAGTGCCGCCGTCGGCGCGTGGATGTGTTGGCCGGCGAGGCGAAAGCGGATCACGCGCCGCGCGCTTTCGGGAATCCTGGTGAAGCTGAACGCGTCTTGCTGCTCGATCTCATCAAGCGCGATGTGATGCACGGAAGCCACCTCCGCCGGGTTCGGCACCAGCGCGGCCTTCGTGCTCACCCACACTACGACCGGCGTGATCAGATAGCCGGACCTCGTCGGATAGTCGTCGAGCAGGCCCAGCACATCGCTCTCTCCGAGCTCCAGGCCGAGCTCTTCATGAAGCTCGCGCAACGCCGACTGGACTTGCGTCTCGCCGGGATCGCAGCGTCCGCCCGGCAGCGCCCATTGCGCCGAATGGGAGCGCAGGCCCTCGGCACGCCGCGTCAGGAGAAACGCCGTTTCGGCACCATTCTCGCTTTCGGTGAGCGCGATGACAACGGCGGCCCGCTTCAGCGCAGGCTCCGGCTCATCCGCGGTCGCCCGCGAAAAAGCTGCAACAAGCTCTGCGATATTTCGCCGGGTGGCATCATCAAATGAACGGGTCATGGCGCTTGACTACAATACTCCCGCGTTTGATGAAATGACGTTCAGGACATGACCGCCTGCAGGGAACGGAATGCATCAGATGACGACCAGGGCCGCCACGGAGAAGCTCAAATCCGATGGCTGGAAAATCGTCGAGACGACCGGATTCCTGCATCTGATAGGACCCCTGTGGCAGCGAACGCTCGACGGCGAGCTTGAATTCGCGCTGATCACCGAGGACAAGCATCACAACCGCCGCGGCCTGGTGCAGGGCGGCGTGCTGATGACGTTTGCCGACCGCACCTGCGGCATCACCGCGCGACACGTGTCGGGCAAGCCGACGCTGGCGACCGTGCAGCTCGACACGCATTTCGTTGAATCCGGCAGGATCGGCGAGGTGCTGATCTCGAAGCCACACGTGGTGCGCGCCACCCGCAGCCTGATTTTCATCACCACCGAAGTCACCGTCGACCAGCGCTGTATCGCGATGGCATCGGGCGTGTTTAAAATATTGAAGAATGAAAGTTAGACACCGTCATTCCGGGATGGTGCGTCAGCACCAGACCCGGAATCTCGAGATTCCGGGTTCGATGCTTCGCATCGCCCCGGAATGACGGCTCAAGTTAGAGGATCCGCCCGATGCAATATCGCCAACTCGGCCGCAGCGGCCTGAAGATTTCACCGATTTGCCTCGGCACCATGATGTTCGGCGGGCCGACCGACGAAGCGACGTCGTCGCGGATCGTGGCGAAGGCACGCGAGGCCGGGATCAATTTCATCGACAGCGCAGACGCCTATAATGGCGGCAAGTCCGAGCAAGTGGTCGGCCGCGCCATTGCCAACATCAGGCACAGTTGGGTGCTCGCGACAAAACTCGCCAACCAGATCGGTGACGATCCCAATTGCGGCGGGCTGTCGCGGCGCTGGGTGCTGCAGGCGGCGGAAGAGAGTTTGAAGCGGCTCGGCACCGACTATATCGATATCTACTATCTGCATAAGGAAGACCACGCGACGCCGCTGGAAGAGACCGTGCGCGCGATGGGCGACCTGATGCGGCAGGGCAAGATCCGCTATTTCGGCGTCTCGAATTACCGCGCCTGGCGCGTCGCCGAGATCTGCAACATCTGCGACCGCAACGGCATCGATCGTCCGATCGTGAGCCAGCCGTATTACAACGCCATGAACCGGATGCCGGAGGTCGAGCACTTCCCGGCCTGCGGCTATTACGGTCTCGGCATCGTGCCCTATAGCCCCTTGGCGCGCGGCGTGCTGACCGGCAAGTACCTGCCCGATGTGACGCCCGACAAGGACAGCCGCGCCGGCCGCAACGACAAGCGCATGATGCAGACCGAATGGCGGCCGGAATCGCTGCAGCTCGCGCAGCAAATCAAGGAGCACGCCGAAGGGCGCGGCATCACCGCCGGGCAGTTCGCGGTGTCATGGGTGCTGAACTCGTCATTCGTGTCCGCCGTGATCGCCGGTCCCCGCACCGAGCAGCAGTGGGACGACTACCTGAAGGCGCTCGATTATCGCTTCACGTCGGAGGACGAAGCGCTGATCGACCGGCTGGTCGTGAGTGGGCATCCATCCACACCGGGGTTCAACGATCCCGCCTATCCGGTCGAGGGACGGCGCGCGCGCACCGCGACTTAAACGAAAGTCGCATACGACATCGCGGGCTTGCGAAATTTAATTCAGCGCCTTCGGAATAAATCCGGAAGCAGTCATCGACGTTGTTCACCATTTGCCGCGTCGAAGCGTCGCATCTTCCCGAACATTCTTGCCAAACACCTGCGCAAGCCTTTGTCTCCCTTCCAATAATAAGGGGCGCATCCTCGGTTGGATCGCCGTCAAAACGGGGAGGAAACCATGACGACATCCAAAAAGGACACCACTTCCAGCCGCCGCCGCTTCCTGAAAGCGGCCGCCGCGGGCGCCGCAGCAACGGTCGCGGCACCCAGCATCGCCAGCGCGCAAGGCGCGACCAGCATGCGCTTCCAGAGCACCTGGCCGGCCAAGGACATTTTCCACGAGTATGCGCTCGACTACGCCAAGAAGGTCAACGACATGACCGGCGGCGACCTCAAGATCGAGGTGCTGCCGGCCGGCGCCGTGGTGCCCGCCTTCGGCCTGCTCGAGGCGGTCTCGAAGGGTACGCTCGACGGCGGCCACGGCGTGCTCGCCTATCATTACGGCAAGCAGAACGCGCTCGCGCTGTGGGGCTCCGGTCCCGGCTATGCGATGGACGCCAACATGCTGCTGGCCTGGCACAAGTACGGCGGCGGCAAGGAGCTTCTGGCCAAGCTGTACAACTCGATCGGCGCCAACGTCGTCTCGTTCCCGTATGGGCCGATGCCGACCCAGCCGCTCGGCTGGTTCAAGAAGCCGGTCACCAAGGCGGACGACCTGAAGGGCGTCAAGTTCCGGACCGTCGGCATTTCGATCGACGTGTTCAGCGGCATGGGTGCCGCGGTCAACGCCTTGCCCGGCGGTGAAATCGTCGCTGCGCTCGATCGCGGCCTGCTCGATGCCGCCGAATTCAACAACGCCACGTCGGACCGCGTCCTCGGCTTCCCCGACGTGTCCAAGATCTGCATGCTGCAGAGCTATCACCAGAATGCCGAGCAGTTCGAGATCATGTTCAACAAGGACAAGTACGACGCGCTGCCGGCGAAGATCCGCGCGATCCTCGACAACGCCGCCGAAGCGGCCGGGCAGGACATGGCCTGGAAGGCGATCGACCGGTATTCGAAAGACTACGCCGAGATGCAGACCAAGGATAACGTCAAGTTTTACAAGACCCCTGACTCGGTTCTGCAGGCGCAGCTCGATATTTACGATCAGGTCGTCGAGAAAAAGTCGGCGGAGAATCCGCTGTTCAAGGAGATCGTGGCGTCCCAGCTGGCCTTCGCCAAGCGCGCGACGCAGTGGGAGCAGGACACGGTGGTGAACCGCCGCATGGCGTATAACCACTACTTCGGACCCAACGCCAAGAAGCGGACCTAACGGCAATAGAATCGGCCAACAGACCCCGTCCGGGATGGCAATCCCGGGCGGGGTCTTGTATCGTCGGCTGGCCATCGCCTGCGCATTCACGACGTGAACGCGCTCCGACGCGGCGCCGGATCTCAGGTCGGCCATTACGCCCGACCCCGTCCGGATCATTCCTGTACCAGGCAGCCCGTACCAAGCAGTCCAGATTTCATGAACAGCGACCGTTTTCTGCATACCCTCGACGGTATCAGCACCTTTGCCGGCAAGGCGGCCGCCTGGCTGGTGATGGGCTTGATGCTTCTCGTCTGCGCCGAGGTTTTCAAGCGCTACATCCTGAACATGCCGACCGCATGGATCTTCGACGCGTCGAATATGCTGTACGGCGCGGCGTTCATGCTCGGCGGCGCCTATACGCTGGCGCAGAACGCCCATGTCCGCGGCGACTTTCTCTACTCCTCGATGCGGCCGCGCACCCAGGCCGGGCTCGATCTGGTGCTCTACATCGTGTTTTTCCTGCCCGGGATCGCGGCGCTGGCCTATGCCGGCTGGGACTACGCCGCGCTGTCATGGCGCATCAACGAACATTCCAACGTGACCGCGGACGGACCGCCGGTCTATCATTTCAAGGCGATGATCCCGCTGGCCGGCTTTTTGCTGCTGCTGCAGGGGTCCGCCGAAATCGCGCGCTGCGTCATCTGCCTCAAGACCGGTGTGTGGCCGAGCCGCCTCAAGGACGTCAGCGAAATCGACGTCGTCGAGGAGCAACTGGCGCTGAGCGAGCATGTCGACGACGAAACGCGCCGCAACGCGATCGAGCACGCGCAGAACATCGAGGAGAGCGCGCGCCAGCGCGGCTTGGGCGGAGCGTCACAGCCATGAGCGATCCGGCACTCGGGCTTTTGATGCTCGGACTCATCGTCGTCGTCATCATCATGGGTTTCCCCACGGCGTTCACGCTGATGGGGCTTGGCATGTTCTTCGGCTTCTTCGCCTATTACCGCGCCGGCGAATCCTGGGCCGATAACCACATCTTCGACCTGATGGTCCAGCGCACCTATGGCGCGATGACCAACGACGTCCTGATCTCCATCCCGCTGTTCGTCCTGATGGGCTATGTGATGGAACGCGGCGCGCTGGTGGACAAGATGTTCTACGCCATCCAGCTGGCGTTCCGGCGCGTGCCGGCGGCGCTCGCGGTCGCCTCGTTGATCGTCTGCACCTTCTGGGGCATTGCCTCTGGCCTGGTCGGCGCCGTCGTGGTGCTGATGGGCGTCATCGCCTTCAACCCGATGCTCAAGGCCGGCTATGACGTGAAACTCGCCTCCGGCGTCATCACCGCCGGCGGCACGCTCGGCATCCTGATCCCGCCCTCGGTCATGATCATCGTCTATGCGGCGGTCGCCGGGCAGTCGGTGGTCAAGCTGTATGCCGCGGCGATGTTTCCGAGTTTCTTCCTGGCGTTCCTCTACCTCGTCTACATCATCGGCTGGGCGCTGATTAACCCCAAAATCGCTCCCAAGCTGCCGGAGAGCGAAACCCGGGTGCCGGTGCGGCCGTGGGTGACGCAGATCCAGCAGCTCTACTCGCGAAAGATGCTGCCGGCATTGCTGGCCGCGACGGTGGCCCCGTCGCGGGCCCTTGCCATCACGGTGGATGGCGCGCGGCTCGGCTACGGCACGATCCTCAAGAGCCTGTCGTTCGTGCTGGTGCCGCTGGTCATGACGCTCGGCACCCTGTGGGGCATCTGGTGGTACGTCGTGATCCACCAGCAGCCGGATGCGCCCACCGCCATCGAGCGCAGCGAGGCGCCGACCCCGCTCGGACAGGGGGCGCCGAGCAGCGAGCCGGTCGAGGAAAAGCTTCAGGAACTGGGCAGCTCGGTCCAGCAGTCCGGCGCGGCCAAAAAGGGCGAGCCGGAGGTGCTGCAGCAGATGGGCAATCTGCAGAGCGAAACTGCCGCCCCGCCGTCGGCGTCCGGGCCGCCGGAAGGCTTCTACCTGTATTTCGGGTTCACCGCGGCCGTCCTGCTGCTGCTGCTGTTCTACTATTACGCGATCATGGAGGCCGAGCAGTTCGAGGTGCTGCGGCTGCTCATCACCTCGGTGATGCCGCTTGGCCTGCTGACCGTGGTCGTGCTCGCCGTGATCCTGTTCGGCATCACGACCGCCACGGAATCGGCGGCGGTGGGCGCCGCCGGCGCCTTCCTGCTGGCGTTCCATGCCCGCACGCTGAACTGGAAAAAAACCAAGGAGGCGGTGTTCCTCACCCTCAAGACCACGTCGATGGTGTGCTGGCTGTTCGTCGGCTCGGCGCTGTTCTCGGCGGTGTTCGCGATTCTCGGCGGCCAGGCGCTGCTGGAGAGCTGGGTGCTGTCGCTCAACCTGACAACGCTCCAGTTCATGATCCTGTCGCAGGCGATCATCTTCGTGCTGGGCTGGCCGCTGGAATGGACCGAGATCATCGTGATCTTCGTGCCGATCTTCCTGCCGATGCTCAAGCACTTCAGCGTCGATCCGATCCTGTGGGGTGTGCTGGTGTTCGTGAACCTGCAGGCCGCCTTCCTGTCGCCGCCGGTGGCGATGTCGGCGTTCTACCTGAAAGGCGTTGCACCCAAGCACGTCACGCTGAACCAGATCTTTTCCGGCATGATGCCTTACATGTTCATCGTGATCGTCTGCATGGTCTTCATGTATATGTGGCCGGGCATGACGCTGTGGCTGCCGAAATATCTCTACGGCGGTTAGCGAGACCCCACCCAGCCCTCTCCCGCAAGCGGGAGAGGGAGCGAAGTCCCTTCGCCGCTGCTACTCGACCTAATTTCATCGCGGTTCCAGTGGGAACAACGGCCTGAATGGGCCGTTGTCCCATCCGACTTGCGGTGAACGCAGCCGCAATCCAGTGGAGGATTCCGATGGAACCGATCCTGGGTTTTGAACCTGTCCTGTTTGTTGTTGTCGTGGTGGCGTTGTTTAGCGGCGGCCACTATTGGGGCCGGCGTCACGGTCACTGGTGACCATCATGATCGATTTTCCGAACCATAGCCGAGCGTATGACCACACCCGGCGCGCGGTGCGGTTCTGGGGCTACGACAGCGCGATCGAGGCCTCGTTCTATGTCCACGAGACGGCGCTGGCGCGCATCCAGCCGGGTACTCCGCTCGATGAATCGGGCTGCCTGAACGCCTTCGACGCCAACCGCGACAGGATCTGCGCCGCCGCCGCCCGGGTTTACGTGCGCGGCAGCCGCGGCTCCTACGATCTCGGCGCGGCGAACTTCTAAACGCAAGCTTCTAAAAGGAAGGCGCGCCTCAGTCCGCCGGGCACAGCCCCTCTTCGATCGCGGCCGATTGCAACTGGCCGGCGTCGGTGACGCCTGCGGCGGCGGTTGCGAGGATGCGCGACGCCATCTTGACCTTGATCGCCGGCGTGGCGGGCTTGCCCGACGCGCTGTCGACATGGGCCGAGGCCAATTCCAGCACCGATCTCATCATTGAAACCAGTTCCGGATTGAAGTTGTTCGGCGAAATCTTGGTCATGCGCACTCCCGTTGGCGCTCATGTAGCGCGGCAACGTGACTCCAATACGACCCTGGTGTGAAGGATCGCCATAGAGGTTAAGGACCCGGCTTCGCCCAAAAGGGCTACGCCGGGCGCGGCCCGGCTTGCTCTGATTCAATTTTCAAATAGCCCATCTATTGGTCGTCCCGGCCTTGCGCCGGGACCCATACGCCGCGGCGGTCGTTGTTGGCAGAAGGTCTCTGACGCCGGCGCTTTAACCGATGGGCCGCGGCGTATGGGTCCCGGCTCAAAAGGCCGGGACGACGGCGGTGTTTGCCGCGCGCGCCTTGCACCATTATGTAAACGCAGCTTCGCATTCTCGCGACGCATCGCGCCCGAGCTTTGCCAGAAATTTCCGTGCCCTCAAATGAGAGGGCGCAGGGAAGACCGGGTGCGCGCTGCACCCGCGGTCCCGTGTGCAATTGTGCAACAAGAACACGCACACGAGCATACAGGTCCAGCGGAGAGCATCCGGCCTTCCCTGCGCAATGGCTTTACGGCTTACTTCGTGCTCTCCCCGGTGAGACGGCCTCTATTGCCACCGTCGCCCCTCGGAAGCGTTAGCTCCCACGGGACTTGACGCCGTTACGGGCGTCAGGACCACACGACTTCACCGTACGCTTCAGCCGCGACCGTCAATCGCGACCTCAGCGTCCACCGCGACCCGCCCCTCGTTGTGACGATGGCCAACGCCCCTCTTGATAGGACGGGATGCGCAAATTCGTAGAGATGATTTGCCCGACGAGGAAAGCGGAATTTTGCCCGTCGGGTTAATTTGTCGCACTACTGTCTTCATGTCGTCATTGCGGGCCACCGGGTCGCGCGAATGCGCGCCCGATGACAGGCTCCGCGAAGCAATCCACGCCTCGGCCAGGCGCAATATGGATTGCTTCGCTTCGCTCGCAATGACGGGAAGGGAACAGCGCCGAAATTAAGCAGCCATTCCGCGGCCCATCTTTCGAAACATTAATTTCACCGCCAGCGTCCCGTAATGGCGGGGCTGGTAATCGTGCGGCCGACCAACAAAGCGCGAGGTTTCGCTGTGGGACGTGCGTTGGAATACAATTTTACAACGCTGCGAATTTCCCGAGCCTATGTCAGCTTGGTGTCCCGCCCCGAGGGTGAGGCGATTTCCCTGGCGTGGATCGGCGACTATGAAATTCGCATGCACGCTGCCTCAGTGGCTTGCGCCGCAAGGCAGCCCCTTTTTATCGTCGAGATCTTCGACCATGACGCGCAAATCTTTATCGACAGTCGCGCGTGCCACAGCGTTGCGGAAGGCGCCGTCGCGTTCGACGAATTCCTGCATCTGGCGGAGCCGGTAGCAGGTGGACCGCACGACAAGTAGATCGTCGGATGGGTAGAGCCAACGGGTCCGGCCTTTGGCCGGCCCGATGATAAACTCGGCGAAACCCATCGATGCTTGCACGGGGGAGAGATGATGGGTTTCGCTGCGCTCTACCCATCCTACAAGATTCACTTCACCATGGCGCCGTAGACGATGTCCTGGACTTGCTCGCGATAATATTTGCGCAATTCGCCTGGCGCCGCGGTTCCGACCACCACGACGAGACGCTCCTTCGGGTCGGCGAAAAACTGCGTGCCGTAGGCGCCGTTCCAGCTGAACTCGCCGGGATTGCCGGGGACCGCCGACAGGCCTTCATGGGTGCGCACCGCCACCGACAGGCCGAAGCTGAAACCGCCGCGATGCGGCTCGACGTTTGCCACGTTGTTCTTGATCCCGGGCCCGAGGTGATTGCTGGTCATGTGATGCACCGTCTTCGGGCCGAGCACGCGCTGGCCGTCGAGCTCGCCGCCATTAAGCAGCATCTGCCCGAAGCGGATGTAGTCGCCGACGGTCGCAAACGCGCAGGCGCCGCCGCAATCGGACTTGGTCGGCGTGTCCAGCAGTTTGATGGACTGCGGCTTGCCCGTGAGCGGGTCGTTGGGGAACGGACGGGCGAGACGCTCGCGCTGCGCCTCCGCGGGGCGGAACGTGGCGTCCTTCATGCCGAGCGGCTTCCAGACATTCGCCGCCAGATATTCGCCGAGCCGCTGCTCGCTGACTTTCTCGACCACCGCGCCCAGCACGTCGATCGAGAAGCCATATTCGAATGCCGTCGCCGGCTGATGCGCAAGCGGCAGCTTCGTGATGCGGTCGATGAAGGCCGGGGTATCGCCTTCGATGGCCGGCGCGGTGCCGTCGGGATAGAGGCGCGCGACCAGGCTCGAACTGTCCGGCCGGCCGCCATACATCAGGCCGGAGGTGTGGCGATAGAGGTCGTGAATGGTGATCGGCCGCGCCTGCGGCTCCATCTTGATCGTGCCATCGGCCTGCGGCACGCCCACCTTCATCTCGGCAAACGCCGGATAATATTGCGAGAGACTGGCCTGCAGCGGCAGACGGCCCTGCTCCATCAGCGTCAACCCTGCAACCGCCGCCATCGGCTTGGTCATGGACGCCAACGCGAAGATGGCATCGAGTGGCATCGGCGTGCCTTTTGTGGGATCGAGCTGGCCATAGGCCTTGTAGTGGACGAGCTTGCCGTCCCGCGCGATGGCGACCACGGCGCCGGGCACGCGTTTCGCCGACATCTCGCGCGCGAAGAAATCATCCAGCCGGGCGAGCCCGGCTTGCGAGAATCCCGCCTCGTCCGGCTTTGCTTCCGGCAATGGCGCGGCACTGGCCGCGTTAAGGGCGATCCCGGCAACCACGGCCGCGGCGATGAGCGTTTTCATGAAATCCTCCCGACGACGGATCCATCCCGGGCGATTGCGTCGCCATTTCGGTGTCCGCCGGTTATAAGTTTAAGGCGCGCCTCCCGGAGCGGCAAGGTGCACGGGTGAGCAGCGGGTATGCGCAGGCAATGTTGGCTGGCGATCGGGCGTGGAAACATTCATGATCAGGAACGGGCTCTATTCGCTATCTGCCAAATCCCGCGACGGCGTGGCCGACGACGTTGGCGGCATCCTGATCCTGCGCGACGGCCAGATCCACGGCGGCGACGCCTACGTCTACTACACCGGCAACTACGAATGCTCGGACGGAAGCTGGAAAGGCAAGATGACCAGCAACGAACACACCCCGACAGACCGTCCGATGGTGGCCCGCGTCCAGTACATCGGATTTTTCGGCACGTATAACGACGCCGGCGCCAAGGTCGATGCGATGGCGCTCGTTGGCGAGCAGGGCGTTCGGTATGATGCGGTGTTAAGGTTGCTGGTGGAGGGGTGAGTTTGAAATTCAGGAACAGCGTAACCGTAGAGCTTGTAGGGCGGATTGGAGCCGAAGACGTAATCCGCCGTTCTTTGCCAACGAAGAGCAAACATAGCCGCTCGCCGACGCGAATGACCCGAAGCCGACTTGCAACCATTTCGGATGGGCTGGCTATTCCCGGTTACAATTTTATGTAGACTGCCTCGAGCGATATTGAGGCGCAAGAGATGGCATTCTTCAAAGCACTTTTCCACCGACCTCTGACGTACAATGAGCTGCTGAAAGACGCCGACAACATTATTACATCGCCGCCGTTGCCCGCTGATTGGAAGCGCCTCGCAGCGGGTTTGGTGGGCAGGAACGGAATCAGCTTGCTCGATTATTGGCGGGATTTCTGCAAATCGCAGCTTAAGATGGTTGCAGATGAAGCAACGTGGCAAATGCAAAAGTCACGCCTCCTGAAGCTGATCATGATGGAGCGAGCATGGCGCGCCGCGTATGTCGCCTCGCAAGGTGCTAAGCACGTCGCAGCATGGTCTTCATGTGCAAAGATGCAGATTGGGCGAAGGACGCGAACGAGAAGAATTTGCACTTGCTGTTGACGCAGCGTTGGCTAATGGCAGTTCTCTCCGACAGTTGCCTGATTACTGTCGGGATGAAGTCCTATAGTCTGGACAAAACGAAAGATACCGAACTGGAACTGCACTACTTGTTGCACAAGGAGGTCAAATCCCTCGATGTTGGCATGATGGAAGCGATACTTGATGCGGTCGACGAGTACAGGGATGACGACGCGCACCTGATTGCGGCATTCAAAGACGATCATCTGGCCCCGCTGATCCGAGAGCAGTACACACTGCTCGCGCAGTTAGAGGATGATGTCGCGAATAGCACGGTCGATATAGCGTGGTTCAGTTCCCAGCTAAACGCGGTCAAGCAGAAGCAAGCCGAACTAGCGGCGCTTGTATCGTCCAATTGACAACAACCGAGCAGAGCTCGAGTAGGGCGGATTGGAGCCGAAGGCGTAATCCGCCGTCCCTGGCCAAACGAAGCACGTTCGATTAGCGTTGAACCGAAGGCGGCGGATTACGCCTGCGGCTTAAAGCCGCCCTACACGATCTATCACGCCACGGCCTGCCGCTCGCTCTCGGGGAGAACCTGCAGCAACAGTTCGCCGAATGGCACGGGCTTGCTGAAGAGGTATCCCTGGCCCAGGGCAATGCCGAGCGCGCGGATCTTTTCGACCTGTTCGGATGTCTCGACGCCTTCGGCGACGATCGAAAGGTTCAACGTCTTCGCAAGCTGAACGATCGATCCGAGGACGGCAACGGTCTCGGCGCGACCGATCCTGTCGATGAAGGACTTGTCGATCTTGACCTTGTTGAACGGAAAGGCGGTCAGATAGGACAGTGACGAATAGCCGACGCCGAAATCGTCGAGCGCGATGGAAACGCCGAGTCGCTTCAGGCGTTCGAGCGTCTTGAGATTTTCCTGGCTGTCGGCCAGAAAGACGCTCTCGGTGATCTCGAGCTCCAGCCGCGTCTCGGCAAGTCCGCTGTCGACCAGCGCGACCATGACGGAATCGACGAGACTGCCGCCGGCAAATTGCAGAGCAGACAGGTTGACGGCCACCTTGATGTCGTCCGGCAGCATCACGGCATGGCGACACGCCTTGGCGAGCACCAGATTGCCGAGCTCGCCGATCAGCCCTCCCCGTTCCGCCACCGGAATGAATTCGGCGGGAGGGATCAGGCCCTTGGTCTTGTGGCGCCAGCGCGCCAGCGCCTCGACCGATTTCGCGCGGCCGGTCGAGAGCTCGAATATGGGTTGATAGAACACCTCGATCTCTTCGCGCCAGATCGCCTCGCGAAGCTCGATTTCAAGGATGTCGCGCTGGTCGGCTTCGGCCTTGAGCTCCGGCGAGTAGAGATGGAAACAATTTCGACCGGCATTCTTCGACTTGTAGAGCGCAAGATCGGCATTGCGAAGAATTTCATCGGTGCGCGTGCCATGCTCGGGCACCACGGCGACACCGATGCTGCATCCGATCACGACCGGGTGGCCGTCTATTTCATAGGGCTCGGCAATGGCCTGGACCAGGCGCGCGGCGAGCGTTGCGGCGGCGTCCTGCAGCGCGGACGGCCCCGGCGTCACGATCAGCGCAAACTCGTCGCCGCCGATCCGGGCCGCCGTATCGACGGTTCGGGCCTGCGCCTTGATCCGGCCGGCGACCTGCTTGAGCAGCGCATCGCCGCAGTGGTGGCCGAGCGCGTCGTTGACGGACTTGAACTTGTCGAGATCCAGCAACAGCACGGCGAACGGCGTCTGGTGCAGAAAATACTTGTCCAGCGCTTCGTCAAGCGACCCCTTGAACAGGTTGCGATTGGCAAGGCCGGTCAGGCTGTCATAGTGCGCCAGCTTCTCGATCCGGTCCTCGGAAGCCTTGCGTTCGGTGATGTCTTCATGCGTCGCAACCCAGCCGCCGCTCTCGCGCCGTCCATAGGATATGTAGATGACGCGCCCGTCCGGAAACTGCACCGTGTTGGAGGTGTGTTCCGATTTGGCGAGCCGGTCCTTGAGGTCGACCAGATAGGCGTCGAGATCGCGCACGGCCTCCTGGTGCGCAAACACCTCGCGGAAATCCATGCCGACCCTGATGTTCTCAGGCGAAAGCCCATAGGCATCGAGCCATTGTCGATTGAACGCAATCAGGCGATCGTCGCCGTCGAACATGCTGAGCCCTTGCGGAAGGTTTCGCAGCGCGTCCTCGAATTTGCTCACGGAGTCGCGCAGTTCGCGCTGCGCCGCATCGAGCGCCTTCTGTCTTCGCCAGTGCAGCGCGGTCGCCGTCAGGATGATGAACGTGAGCAGAAGTGCTCCACCGAGATAGATTTTCTTCCTGGCTTCAGAGCGCGAATAGATCTCCTGCTCCGAAATGCCGGCGGTAAAGATCAGCGGAAAAACCCGCGATCTGCGCGCGGTGATCAACCTGTTGGTCCGGTTCGGGCGACCTTCGCTCCCGCTCCAATTCCAATATTGGCTATAGGAGCGGTCCCGTAACTCGCCTTCAGCGTGGCCGGGATTGCGCTGTCCCAGCACCGCGCCCTGGTCTATTCCCCGCGCGGCGAGCACGATGTAGTCGCTATTTCTGAGAACGAGGGTTCCGCCGACACCGAGCTTTGCGGTTTCGTAGAACCTGCCGACCACGTCCACACTGATCGAGCCGACGACGACGCCCGCCGGACCGTTCCCGTGGTCGAACAGCTTTCTTGCGATCTGGATGGTCCATTTGTTCGACGCCCGCCCGAACACCGGCTTTGCGACATAGATCCGATCTTCGGTCAGCTCCATCACCTTGATGAAGTGCTCCCGGTCCCCGAGATAGAGCGGCGGGCCGGAATAGCCGGTCGTCGTATCGAACAAATAGCCGTTCGGTCCGATCAGCGAGAACTGAACCACGTCGCCGCTCGCCATCTGCGCCTTGCCGGCCCAGAATTTCAGGCTGAAGGTGGCCGGATCCTGTGCGTAAAGCGCACGCACGACCCGCAATGACTGATCCACCCGTTCGAATATCCGCTCGGAATTTTCCTCAAACAGTTCAGCGACACTGTCTCCGTGCGCCCGCGCCTGTTGCAGCGCTTCCGCCCGTTCCGAAGACGTGATCGCGAAGTAGCCGATCCACACCAGCGGCAAGAAGAACAGCGCGATCTGCAGCGGGGCATTTCGCAGGATTGCCTTGGCAGCTTTGCGGACCAATCTGCGGGCGTGAATCACGGCACGCAATCCCGCGCGAGCCGGAAACCCACGGTTGCGCTCTCAGAGCATAGCAACGCCTTCAAATATGACATCGACTATCTTCGCCTGAACCGCCCGCGTTCCGCATGGCCGCGGGCCGGGCACCGCCGGGATCTTGCAATCCTCGAGCGTAGCGTCAGCAGCCTTAAGTTTTGGTGTTCGGGCAGGCTTAATGTTTTGTCAAAACTCCCGTAACATCACGGAGATAGCTGCGATCCGGCGCCCCGGCCTTGCCTGCGGCTGGAAGCCGGGGCCGCTGCGTCAGGTTCTCGGGTCATCAAACGGTGCCCAGGGGCGGGATCGAACCATGCGGCTTCGCCCAAGCGGGACAAGCCCCTGCTCGGCAACTCTTTCGGGATGCGGCGTTACTGAGGTTAATGGTGCCCAGGGGCGGGATCGAACCACCGACACTGCGATTTTCAGTCGCATGCTCTACCAACTGAGCTACCTGGGCACTGCGGGGCGAAAACGGCCCGGAGCGGGCGGTTTATAGTGGGGCGAGAGGGCCGTGTCCACCCGCCTTCGCCTTCGGCTACGGCGCGGCAGGCCCGCTTGGGAGTTATCCGCCAAATTGTTGGGGAATAAGCGGTATTTGGTGTCGGGGCATATGGTTCCTGGGCCAGTCGGCGGCGACGAACTCTGGGTGGGGGCTCTCTCCGCGATGCGACTCGTTGAGAGAGCCGCCCTACTCCTCGTCTTCTCCCTCATTCTCTTTGCCGGGGATGACGTAGCGCCCGGACAGCCAGCGGTTCAGGTCGACGTCGCGGCAGCGGGAGGAGCAGAAGGGTAAGGTTTTGGGGTTCTCGGCCGGCTTGCCGCATTCCGGGCACGGCTTGGATGAAGGCTTCGACGGCGCTTCATCTTTGGGCGGGTCAGCTGGCATTCAACCAGCCGAAGCGGATCGGAAAACCTTCGCCGCCGAGCAGCGTGACCGTCTCGTACAGCGGCAGGCCGACGATGTTGGTGTAGGAGCCGACCATCTTGACCACGAACGATCCGGCGATGCCCTGCACCGCATAGCCGCCGGCTTTGCCGCGCCATTCGCCGGAGCCGATATAGGCCTGGATGTCGTCCTCGTTGAGCCGCTTGAAGCGCACGCGGGTCTCGATCAGGCGTTGGCGAAAGGCTTCCTTCGGCGTCACCACGCAGATCGCCGTGTAGACACGATGGTTGCGGCCGGACAGCAGCCGCAGGCACTGCGAGGCTTCGTCGACCAGGTTCGCCTTCGGCAGGATGCGGCGGCCGACCGCGACCACGGTGTCGGCAGCGAGGATGAAGGAACCGCGCAGCTCATCATCGAGCTGCACGGATTTCAGCGCGGCATCCGCTTTGGCGCGCGCCAGCCGGTTGGCGCAGGCGCGCGGCAGCTCGCCCCGCTTCGGGGTCTCGTCGACGTCAGCGGGGCGCAACGCGTCGGGCTCGATGCCGGCCTGGTTGAGCAGGCTGAGCCGTCGCGGCGAACCGGAGGCAAGAACGAATTTGGGACGGCCAAGCATGCTGATTTTTGGGAGGCAGAGGAATCGAGGGGACGAATGCGCGCGGAACCTATCGGAAGGGCGTGGTTTTCACAACCGGGTGGCAAGTGGTTGTGGTGGCTTCACTATCTCCGTCGCCCCTGCGAACGCAGGGGCCCATAACAGCTACCGCCCTAAATCACACCCGCTGCGGCGTATGGGTCCCGGCTCAAGGCCGGGACGACACCGAGGGTGGTTCATCCGCTCGCCGCGCCCACCTTCGAAAACCGCCGGCGGATGCGCAGCGAGAGGCCGTCGCAGACGTCGCGATAGGCTTGCAGCTTCTGCTCGCGGCTGCCTTCGGTGTCGGTCGGGTCCGGCGTCGGCCAGTATTCGACGTCGGCGGCCAGCGTGTGCGTCAGCGCCAGCGCCTTGTGATGCGCCTCGGGCGACAGCGTGATGATGAGGTCGAAATTGAGCCCTTCCCAATCCTCGAGCTCCTCGAACGTCTGCGGCTTGTGGCCGGAAATATCCTGGCCGAGCTCGGCCATCACCGCGACCGCGAACGGATCGAGCTCGCCCTTCTTGACGCCGGCGGATTTCACATAGAGCGCCTGCGGAAACATCTGCTGCAGCAGGCTTTCGGCCATCGGCGAACGCACGCTGTTCAGGCCGCATGAGAACAATACGGCCTGCGGATTGCGCGCGCGGGGCGGCGCGTCCATGCGGTCAGTCTTCTCTGGACGTAAACGACAGCCGCATCATGCGTCCTGCCCCTTCCAGTGCAAGACACAGATCAGCGTGAACAGCCGCCGCGCGGTTTCGAAATCGACCCGTACCTTGCCCTTCAGCCGCTCCTGCAGCGTGCGCGATCCCTCGTCATGGATGCCGCGGCGGCCCATGTCGATGGCCTCGATCTTGTCGGTGGTCGCGGTGCGGATCGCCTGGTAATAGCTGTCGCAGATCATGAAATAATCCTTCACGATCCGCCGGAACGGCGTCAGCGACAGCAGATGCGCCACGACAGGCGTGCCGTCCTCGCGGCGGATGTCGAACATCAGCCGGTTGCCGGTGATGGCAAGGTGCAGGGTGAACGGGCCGCCCTCCGCCCCGTCAGGCGCGAACAGGTTCTGCTCGATCAGGTCGTAGATCGCGATCGCGCGCTCGTGCTCGATGTCAGGCCCGGAACGCCCGATCGATTCCTCGTCCAGCGTCACCGCGACAATGCGATTCTGCGGATCTTCCTCTGCGGGCGGCTTGGTCATGACAGGTTGAGACGCAATCCGATCGAGCGTGAATGGGCATCGAGACCTTCGGCCTTGCCCAGGGTCATCGCGGCGGGTCCCAGCGCGCGCAGCTGGTCCGGCCCGCATTTGAGAATCGAGGTGCGCTTCATGAAGTCTAGCACGCCGAGACCCGACGAGAACCGCGCCGAGCGCGCGGTCGGCAGCACGTGGTTGGAGCCGCCGACATAGTCGCCGATCGCCTCGGGCGTATGTGAGCCCAAAAAGATCGCGCCGGCGTTGCGGACTTTTGCCGACAGCGCTTCGGAATCCGCGGTCATGATCTCGAGATGCTCGGCGGCGATGGCGTTCGCCAGCTCCACGGCTTCGTCGAGCTTTTTCACCATGATGATGGCGCCGAAATCCTGCCACGAGGCGCGGGCGATTTCCGCGCGCGGCAGGGTGACGAGCTGTGCTTCCACCGCCTGCTCGACTTCGGCGGCGAGACGTTCGCTGTCGGTGATCAGGATCGACTGCGCGCTGGCATCGTGTTCGGCCTGCGCCAAAAGATCAGCCGCGATCCAGCCGGCATTGCCGGTGTCGTCGGCGATGACGAGCACTTCGGAGGGGCCGGCGATCATGTCGATGCCGACCTTGCCGAACACCTGCCGCTTGGCGGCGGCGACATAGGCGTTGCCGGGGCCGACGATCTTTGCCACCGGCGCGATCGTGGCGGTGCCGTAGGCGAGCGCGGCCACCGCCTGCGCGCCGCCGACGCGGTAGATTTCCGAGACGCCGCCGAGCTCGGCTGCCGCCAGCACCAGCGGGTTGAGCTTGCCGTCCGGCGACGGCACCACCATCACCACGCGCGGCACCCCGGCCACCGCGGCCGGCACCGCATTCATCAGCACCGAGGACGGATACGCCGCCGTGCCGCCGGGCACATAGAGGCCGACCGCGTCGATCGCGCTCCAGCGCCAGCCGAGCTCGACGCCGAGCGCATCGGTGAAGCGCTCGTCCCTGGGCAGTTGGCGGCGATGGAACATCTCGATCCGGTCGCGCGCGAATTTCAGCGCATCCAGCGTGGCGCTGTCGCAGGCTTTGGTCGCGGCCGCGATCTCATCAGCGGTAACGCGCAGGCCGGAGGCTGCGATGTCCAGCCGGTCGAATTTGCGGGTCGCCTCGAGCAGGGCGGCGTCGCCGCGCGCGGCCACGTCATCGACGATGGCGCGGGTCGCCCGCTCGACATCGGCGGATGCTTCGCGCTTGGCGCCGAGAAAGGCGCCAAAGCGCTGGTCGAAATCGGCGCTGCTTCTGTCCAGGCGAATGGGCATGGTGGCTTTCTGTGGAGGCTTGCGGGCCTATGCTCAATGGCGCGGCGGCCCCATGGTCGTCAACCCTTTGAGTCCGCCATGGCCGGATGGTTCAAAGGGGGCAAGCCCAAAACCCCGTCGTCCCGGCGAAGGCTCAGATGCGCAATTGCGCATCGGGGGACCCATAGCCACCATCGCTTGTTATTGAAAAGGCTGGAGCCACAGCCCGGTGCAGCAGCAACCAGCTGTGGTTATGGGTCCCGGCCTTCGCCGGGACGACGATGAGGGGCTTTTCAGGCCTCCTGCCCGGACGGCGCGATGCCGATATCGCTGGTGCCGAGGTCGTCGGCGCCGAGGTCGGTCAGCTCGCATTCCAGGCATTCGACGTCCAGCCGCAGCGCTCCGCCATGGCTGAACAGCAGCAAGGCGCTGCCGCCGGGGGCCTCGCCGGGGTGGAATTCGATCCCGACCAGTTCCAGCACGGCGTCCGGCGTGTCCAGATCGATATTGCGCGACTTGCAGGCCAGCACCCGGTCGAAGCGCAATGCTGCGATCGTCCGCCGCGGGGTGGTGCCGCCGGACAGCGTCTGCTCCCAGTCGAGCCTGTTCATGCCGACCACCAGGCGTTTTTCATCCTGCCGCCAGACGATGTCGGAGGCCTGCACCCGGGCATCCTGGACATGCGCCGAGATCACCGAAAGATCATCGGAATCGAGCGCGATCAGTTTGAGCTGTTCAGGCAAACCCATGCGCCAACTTTACCTTTAATTTGGGCGTAGCCTAGCCGCAAAAACCGGTTCCCATCCCCGGATCAAGTCCAAGGACATGCTTTTGCGGGATACACGTCAGTCGCTGATGCGCTGGATCGAGGCGCCGCAGGCCGACAGTTTTTCCTCCAGCCGCTCAAAACCGCGGTCGAGATGATAGATCCGGTTGACCATGGTCTCGCCTTCGGCGGCAAGGCCGGCGATCACCAGCGACACCGACGCGCGCAGATCGGTGGCCATGACCGGCGCGCCGCGCAAGCTCGCGGTGCCGTCGATGGTGGCGGTTTCGCCGTCGAGCGAAATCTTCGCGCCGAACCGCGCCAGCTCCTGCACATGCATGAAGCGGTTCTCGAAAATGGTTTCGGTGATCTGCGAGGAGCCGCCGGCGCAGGCCATCAGCGCCATCAGTTGCGCCTGCAGATCGGTCGGGAAGCCCGGGAACGGCGCGGTCGACACGTTGACCGGCTTGATCCCCGCTCCGTTGCGGGAAACTTTTATGCCATCCTTGTTGACGGTGATGACGGCGCCCGCCTCGGTCAACACGTCGAGCGCCGATTGCAGCAGCTCCGGCCGCGCGCCAGCCAGTTGCACCTCGCCGCCGGTCATCGCCACCGCCATCGCATAGGTGCCGGCCTCGATGCGGTCGGGCAGCACGGTATGCCGTGCGCCGTGCAGCTTTTCCACGCCCTCGACCACGATGCGCGGCGTACCGGCGCCGGTGATGCGCGCGCCCATCTTGTTCAGGCAGTCGGCGACGTCTGATATCTCGGGCTCGCAGGCCGCGTTGTCGATGATGGTCGTGCCTTTGGCCAGCGTCGCCGCCATCAGCGCGACATGGGTGCCGCTGACCGTCACCTTGGGGAAATCGATCGACGCGCCGCGCAGGCCGCCCGGCGCTTTCGCCACCACATAGCCGGCGTCGATGGTGATATCGGCGCCGAGTTTCTCCAGCGCCATGATCAGCAGGTCAACCGGCCGCGTGCCGATCGCGCAGCCGCCCGGCAGCGAGACCTTCGCCTCGTGCATCCGCGCCAGCAGCGGCGCGATCACCCAGAAACTGGCGCGCATCCGCGACACCAGCTCGTAAGGCGCGGTCGTGTCGATGATATCAGCCGCCGAAATATGCAGCGTCTGTCCCTGATATTCGCGGTCGCCGGGCCGCTTGCCCGCGGACATGATATCGACGCCGTGATTACCGAGGATACGCTGCAGCTGCGCGACATCGGCAAGCCGCGGCACGTTGTCGAGAACAAGGGTTTCCTCGGTGAGCAGCCCCGCGATCATCAGCGGCAGCGCGGCATTCTTCGCGCCCGAAATCGCGATGGTGCCGTTGAGCGGGCTTCCGCCGACAATCCGAATGCGGTCCATGCCACCCCCCTTTTGTTATGCAGAACGTATGGGGGCCGCGAAACCCCGATGGCAAAAGCCTTGAAGTTTGCGGCTATTTGATGGGATTGGGCCTTGTCCATTCGCCATCATGCTGGGCTAACACGATCCGTCGTCCCTGCGAACGCATGCGAACGCAGGGACCCTAAACCCCGGTCATCTATTGTTGAAGCGAAGCCGTCGATCAGCGTGCAAAAAACATTGGCGCCGCGGCGTATGGGTCCCGGCCTTCGCCGGGACAACAGTTACACCGCGTTGATATCCTCGCTCTCCAGCACCCGCTTCGGATAGCCATCGCGCGCGACCTTGATCATGGCGCGGCCGAGTTTTTCGCTGGTGGTCATGAATTTAGGCGAGGTGCGGGCCAGATAGGACCACAGCGGTGCCCCGACGACATACATCGCTTGTATCCATGCTGTCTTCGAGCGCACGCCGTGCAACGGCTGGATGCCGGCGGGCCGGAACATGTAAGCGGCCTTGAACGGTAGCTTGAGCAGATCGTTTTCGGTCTTGCCCTTGACCCGCGCCCAACGCAGCGGGCCCTGTTCGGTCGAGTCCGTGCTGCGGCCGGTCACGTAAGTGAACACCATGCCGGGGTTGAGCCGAACCAGCGTCTTCGCCGCGGCCATCGTGACGTCATAGGTCAGATGCCGGTAGCGCTCGGCGTCCATGCCGACGGAGGAAACGCCGAGGCAGAAGAAACAGGCGTCATATCCGGCAAGATCGGATTCGATTGCGGCGTAGTCCGTGAAGTCCTTATGCAAGACTTCGCGAAGCTTGCCGTGCTGCTGCCCGGTCGGCGTGCGCCCGACCACCAGCACGCGCTCGACGCCGGCGTCGAGCAGGCATTCGCGGAGCACGCCCTGCCCGACCAATCCGGTGGCGCCGAACAAAATCACTTTCATCGGGTTTCTCCCCGCGCCGCGGCGCTATGCGTTCAGGCCGCGGCCGCGATTTGATCGAACGATACACCGGTCAGCGCGGCCGAGACATCCCAGAGCCGGGCCGCCGCGGCTTTGTCTTTCGCGTGCGGCATGATCTTCGCCGCCGCCGGGGGCCCCCTCATTTCATAGAACCCGTTCGGGCCGTAATAGCCAGCCGCCCTCGCCGCCGCCGAGGTCGCGGCAAACAAGGTCGGCAACGCGCGTTCGGCGGCCGAGTGACTCATAAGGGGCTGAAGAGATTTGCTGAGCCGCCACAGCAAGCCCTTGGCGCCCGGCCCATTGTCTATCAAGTCGGTACGGGCATAGCCGGGATGCGCGGCATTGCTCATCAGCCCCCAACCGGCGGCATCGCTTCTGCGCTGAAGTTCCAGCGCAAACACCAGCATCGCCAGCTTCGACTGGCAGTATGCTTTCCAGGGCGTATAGGACTGCGCGCTCTGCAGATCGTCAAAATTGATCGCGCCCGAGCGATGCGCGAGGCTGGAAAGATGGACCACGCGGGGCTGACTGGCGCGGCGAAGCAGCGGAAGCAAACGCGCGGTAAGCGCATAATGGCCGAGATAGTTGGTGCCGAGCTGCGCCTCAAAACCATCGACGGTGGCTTGCCGCGCCGGCAGCGCCATCACGCCGGCGTTGTTGATGAGCAGATCAAGCGAATTGTGAGCGCCGGCAAAGCGAGCGGCAAAATCGGCGACGGAACTGAGACTGGCCAGATCGAGCGTTTCATAGCTGGTGCTGGCCTTGGGAAATTGCGCGGCGATACGCTCGAGCGCCGCGCGTCCCTTGGCGTCGCTGCGGCCGGTGAGCACCACCGTGGCGCCTGCGCCGGCGAGCGCCAGTGCCGTTTCGTAACCGAGGCCGCCGGTGGCGCCGGTGATGACGGCAGTCCTGCCGTGCTGGGGCGGAATGTCTGCAGTGGTCCAGCCGCTCATGCTTATATCTCTCCTGTCTCGGGGGTTGATTCGTCGGCGACGCTCCAAATGTGCACCAAGTGCAAATTTGCAAGAGGTGAAAAATTTGAGGATTTCCGGTGAAGGCCCGCAAGCAGACTAAGTCGAGGATATCAAAGACAAAATCCGCCACCCCTGCCCCCGGTCTGCGGGCCCGGAAGCGCCAGCAAACGCGCGAGCGGCTGACCCGCGCCGCGATGACGCTGTTCCTGGAACGCGGGTTCGACGCAACCACGCTCGACGACATCGCAGCCGCGGCCGACGTCTCGCGTCGCAGCTTCTTCCACTATTTCGCTTCGAAGGAAGACGTCGTTTTCGCGTGGCAGGAAGAGATCGTGACGGCGTTGATTGCCGCGGTGGCCGCGCGGCCTGCCGGCGAAAACATGCTCACGGCCGCGGAGAACGCGATTGCGGCGATGGTCAGGCAGCTCGACCCCAGCGAAGCAATCGCGATGGCGCGGCTCAAGCGCGACAACCCGGCTTTGCAAGCACGCAATCAGGTCAAATACGAAATGCTTGAGCGCACCCTGGCCGATGCGCTCGGCAAGCGCGCCGGCCATAAGACGGAACGGCTTCAGGCTCGGCTGGTCGCCATGATCACGACGGGCGC
Source organism: Bradyrhizobium sp. AUGA SZCCT0158 (assembly GCF_018130065.1). Classification (GTDB taxonomy): domain Bacteria; phylum Pseudomonadota; class Alphaproteobacteria; order Rhizobiales; family Xanthobacteraceae; genus Bradyrhizobium. The sequence goes on from NZ_JAFCME010000002.1 coordinate 80,502, forward strand.
GATGCGGATCGGCGATGAACTCTGGACCGCCGAGGGTGCGCGCGAAAAGCCGGAAGCGATGGTGAAGCGAATGTTTGCGGCGATGCGGGCGATCTTCGATTGACCGCCCGTATCGGGAGCAAACCTCCCCTCATCCCTTGATGAAGGCGAGCAGGTCCGCGTTGATCGTCGCCGCTTCGGTGGTCGGCATGCCGTGCGGAAAGCCCTTGTAGGTCTTCAGTATGCCGTTCTTCAGGAGTTTTGCCGAGAGCGGTGCGGAGTCGGCGTAGGGCACGATCTGGTCGTCGTCGCCATGCATCACAAGCACGGGCACATTGATCTTCTTCAGGTCCTCGGTGAAATCGGTCTGCGAGAACGCGACGATGCCATCGTAATGCGCCTTGGCGCCGCCCATCATGCCCTGGCGCCACCAATTCTCGATCACGGCCTCGGAGGGTTTGGCGCCGGGCCGGTTGTAGCCGTAGAACGGGCCGGCCGCGACGTCGCGATAGAATTGCGAGCGGCCGGCGGCGAGCGAAGCCTGGAATCCGTCGAAGACATCCTTCGGCAGGCCGCCCGGATTGGCCGGCGTCTTCACCATCAGCGGCGGCACCGCGCTGAGGATCGCGGCCTTCGCCACCCGGCTCTCGCCGTGGCGGGCGATGTAGTGCACCACCTCGCCGCCGCCGGTGGAATGACCGACGTGCACCGCGTTCTTCAGATCGAGATGCGCCGTCACCGCCGCGAGATCGTCGGCATAGTGGTCCATGTCGTGGCCGTCGCCGACCTGGGCAGAGCGGCCATGGCCGCGGCGGTCATGGGCGATGACGCGAAAGCCGTTGTGGAGGAAGAACAGCATCTGCGCGTCCCAGTCGTCTGCCGACAGCGGCCAGCCGTGGCTGAACACGATCGGCTGGCCGGAGCCCCAGTCCTTGTAGAAGATGTCGACGCCGTCTTTGGTTGTGATCATGGGCATGGGGAAACTCCTTTTTGTCTGCACCCGTCATTCCGGGACACGCGCAAGCGTGGACCCGGAATCCAGAAGTTATTCGGCAAGAGATTCTCCGATGTGCGATTGCACATCGTAGTTCGACGCTACGCATCGCCCCGGAATGACGAAATCAAACAGCCATCGCCGGCCGGTAGCGCCGGATGACACCGATGATCACGATCACGAAGAACACCAGCACGATGCCCTGCGCGACCGCAAAGGGCGGCTCGGCCGGCGGCACGCTCGGCGCCAGCGCATGCAGCGCCGGCACCTTCAGGAACGACTGGACCACCAGCACGAACACATTGAGATAGAGCGCCACCAGCGCGGTCAGCGCGTAGATCCAGCGCCAGGCCCCACGCAGGTTCATGATGTAGAGCGCGAAGCAGGCGATCGCCAGCAGCACCAGCGAGAGCAGGCCGAACAAATGCGACGGCAACATCTTCTCGAACAGCAGCGGCGGAATCACAAAGCCGGTGGCGCTGGTCAGGATCGTGGTCAGCAGGAAGATCGCGGTCAGCCCCGGCTGCCGCTTCGAGCCGAGCATTCCGAACATCACGATGAGGCCTATCACGATTGCGATCAAACTGATGGCGACATGGACGAGAACAAATGTCGCGATGCTCATACCCAGTATCATGAAGTGCCCCCTTCGTTGGAAACCCGCCGAACGTTACGACGGAGCGCAAGAAATTGCCACATGCGTTCGTTGCAGCTTCGGCAGGGCTGGCATGTGCGGTAACGCGCGGGGCCAGCGTCGACGATGCTTTCCGAACCACATTTTTCTCCCTTCGGTTGGATGTCGGCACCATGAACGATCGGAGCCGCGGCTGCGCCAGAGTGATTGCCGAACCTGTCGAGCGATTGCTGCGAACGCCGGCTGGCCGGCGCTTCGCCTGACTGCCCAACCCGGAGCGGCCGTTTGAGACGCAGACGTTGGCAGCAATCACTCGACAGGTTCGGCAATCGGTCTGGCGCAGATGCAGCTTCGAACCGTTAGTTAATCACGGTGCCCATATCCAACCGATGGAGAATAGAGATGGCATGGAACAGCACCGTCATATCTCGTGCGTGCGCACCGGCCTCTGCGCGCTGGTCCGCAATCTCAGGCTTAGCTCGCAAGGCGGCTCAGACAGCCTCCGACTTCGCCAGCATCGTTCAAAACCTGGCGCTGGACGTACGCGATAGCTACCGGCCCGAGTTGCACTACATGCGTGGCCCCGGCCCGAAATGGCGCGCGAAGCATCAACATTGGTCGGCAAAAGCCACGCAGTAATGGGGTACTGAACCTAGAGCGCCGGCTTCGAACCATCGGCGAGAAAGCCGTGCAATGCCGCCACCACCTGCGCGCCCTCGCCGATCGCGCCGCCGACACGTTTGACCGAGCCGGAGCGCACGTCGCCGACCGCGAACACGCCGGGCACGGTGGTTTCCAAAAACGGCACCGGACGCTTGGCATTTTGGCCGCCTTGGACGATTCCTTGGACGCCGGTGAGAACAAAACCGGCGCGGTCGACCTTGACGCCGCAGCCTTCGAGCCAGCCGGTCGCGGGGTCGGCGCCGACGAACAGAAAGAGATTGCGGATGTCGAGGCTCTGCACCTCGTCCGGCGCCAGACGACTGCGCCAGCGCACGCGCCGCAGCGAGGCGTCCTCGCCCTCGAGGCCGACCACCTCGGCGTTGAAGATCAGTTCGATGTTGTCAGTCGCTTCGATGCGCTCGATGAGATAGTGCGACATGCTGGCGCCGAGGCCGCCGCCGCGGATGATCATGTAGACTTTCCGCGCATGGCCGGACAGAAACACCGCGGCCTGGCCGGCGGAGTTGCCGCCGCCGACCAGCACGACGTCCTGATCGACGCAGAGCTTGGCCTCGATCGGCGAGGCCCAGTACCAGACGCCGCGGCCCTCATAGGCGTCGAGGTTTTCGATATCGGGCCGGCGGTAGCGCGCGCCGCTCGCGACCACGACCGATTTGGCTTTCAGCGACTGCCCGCATTCGGTCGCCAGCGCGAACAGGCCATCGGGCTTCGTGCAATCCAGCGAGCGGATGGAGACCGGGATCAGCATCTCGGCGCCGAATTTCTGCGCCTGGTTGTAGGCCCGTCCGGCCAGCGCCTGGCCGGAAATGCCGGTCGGGAATCCCAGATAGTTCTCAATCCGCGCACTGGCGCCGGCCTGTCCGCCAAAGGCGCGCGAATCGAACACCGCGACCGACAGCCCTTCCGACGCCGCATAGACGGCGGTGGCAAGCCCGGCCGGACCGCTGCCGACCACGGCCACATCGTAGAGCTTGTCATGTGCATGGTTGGTGATCATGCCCATCGCGAGCGCCAGCGAGGTTTCTGACGGATTGCGCAGCACGGTGCCGTCAGGACAGACCACCAGCGGCAGGTCGCTGCGCGCGGCCGAATAACGCTCGACGAGATCGGCGGCATCCTTGTCGGTCTCGGGGTCGAGCAGATGATGCGGCTGGCCGTTGCGCGTCAAAAAATTCTGCAAGCGGGCCATGTCGCCGAGCGAGGCCGGCCCGATCAGCACCGGGCCGCCGACGCCCCCCTGGATCAGGCTGACCCGGCGCAGCACCAGCGCGCGCATGATGCGCTCGCCGAGATCGGCCTCGGCCATCAGCAGCGCCCGCAACCGGTCCGGCGGAATCAGCAGCGTCTCGACATCGCCCTCGGCATGGCCGTCGACCAGCGCGACGCGGCCGGAGAGCTGGCCGATCTCGGCCACGAATTGTCCAACGCACTGATCGATGACGGGCGTGATATGGCCGAGGCCGTCGCGCAGCGTGATCGCGACATGGCCCGACAGCACCACGAACATGCCGGGTCCGGGCTTGCCGGTCTCGAACAGCGTTTCGCCGTGCTTGTAGCTGCGCAATTCGCCGAACCGGCGCATGCGCTCGATTTCGTGCGACGTCAGCGTCGGGAAGGTCTGTTCGTGGCGCGGAAAGGCGAAGGAAGCCTGGCCGGCCGCCGGACCGGCTGTCGTGGTGTCTGCACTCATCTCGCCACCCAAAAAGAGCTCAGCTTTCTTGCGGAGAGCTGGCCACCCGGCGAGCGGCGGGAAATTTTCCTGTCCGCTACTGGCCCGGCTTTACTCCGCCTGCGTCATCTAGGGAGGCATCGGTGCTTTCGGAAGGTGCGCCAGCTTCATCGCTGCGCCCGCGCGCCTGCGACTTCCGCCGCTTGAGATTTTCGCGCAGCGCCAGCTTCAAGCGCTGCTGTCGCGAATCCTTCACGACCGGCTTTGCCGTTCCCGCTTGTTTATCCTGATCGTCCTGCATCCTGGGCCTGTTACCTACGCCGTCGCGGCTCTTTTCTCCTTCGATCATATTGGATTTCGCCCGGCCACCGCGCAATCGCCTCCCCGGACCGGCCATGATGATTCGTCCGCGCGGGCGCCGGAGGCCGTCCACCGACGAAATGGAACCGGATTGGCCCGGAGTCGGCCCGATTGCCCGCCAAGCGGCGTCCTGCAAAGAATTTTGCCCGTTTTGGGCGCTTTCGAGCCCCGCCGCGTGCTTGCACCGGAGGGGTCGTTGTGGCAAGAACCGCCCGCCTGCAGGGGCCTTTTGGGCCGATTCCTTGAATACCGGGCATGCTGCCGTAGCTCAGTGGTAGAGCACTCCATTGGTAATGGAGAGGTCGACAGTTCAATCCTGTCTGGCAGCACCATTCGTCTCAGTCGAAAAACTTGAAAAATCAGCGGATTTCAGCGCGTTAAGTTTTCGGCCAGCTCAGTTGTTTGGCCGGGATTTCCCCCTCATGCCTCCCGTCCTAAAGCCGATCTGCGAGCAACAATTTATCCAGCGTAATCGGTAGTTCACGGATGCGCTTGCCGGTGGCGTTGTACACCGCGTTTGCGACGGCGGCGCCAACACCTGTAATACCGATCTCGCCTATTCCGCGCGCGCCCAATGGGCTGTGCGGGTCCGGGATATCGTTCCAGATGACGTCGATGACCGGTACGTCCATGTGAACCGGAACATGATATTCGGCGAGCGACGGGTTCATGATCCTGCCCGAGCGCTCATCAAACAGGGTCTCTTCCGTCAGAGCGAGACCCAGACCCATGATGATGCCGCCCTTGAACTGGCTTGCCGCCAGCTTGGCATTGAGGATGCGGCCGGCATCGAATGATCCAAGGAAGCGGGACACCCGCGTCTCGCCGGTGACGTCACTCACACGGACCTCACAGAATTGCGCACCGTACGAATGCATCGAATACTTCTGCACCTCGAGCGGCATCGGCGCCTCCACCTCGCAGACCACCTCGTCGCGTTTGGCGCGTTGCAGTATCGAGACGTAGCTCTCCCACCGATCCGGCTCGTCGCATTTGCACAAACCACCGTCGCGCGCCTCGACCTCTTCCGGCTTGAGGCCGGCCAGCGGGGAATCGTTGCCGGCGAGCTTGAGCAATTCTTTCGTGAGCGCGTCCGTCGCCGCGATGACGGCCGCCCCGATCGAGGCGGTCTGCGACGAGCCGCCGGCGAGCGTGCCGGACGGCAGGGACGTGTCGCCATATTCGAACGTTACATCCTCGAACTTGAGGCCGAGCCGCTCGGCCGCGTGCTGCGCCTGCACGGTAGCCGTGCCCATGCCCATTTCATGGCTGGCCATCTGGACAAGCGCGCGGCCATCGGCGGTGAGCCGAATGCGCGCCGCGCCGCCCGGCATCCGGTAATATGGATAGGTGGCGGTCGCGCAGCCCATTCCGATCAGCCATTCGCCTTCTCGCCGCGAACGCGGCGTGGCGATCCGTTGGTCCCAGCCGAACTTTTCGGCGCCGCGCCGGTATGCCTCCACGAGATTGCGCGAAGAAAAGGCTGCGCCCGACGTCGGATCCTTCTCAGGTTCGATGCGCCGGCGCAGTTCAATGGGGTCGAGCTTCATCGCTTCGGCAAGTTCGTCGAGCGCGCATTCGAGCGCATAGGTTCCGACGGATTCGCCTGGCGCCCGCATGAAAGTGTTGGCGAGCATGTCCATGTCGGCGACTTGTTGCGCCACCTTGATAGTATCGGCGGCGTAGAGGTGGCGCGCCGGAAAGGTAAATTGCTCCGGGCAGGCATTGTGCGTGGTCATCGCCGCAACGCCGGTGTGAATGAGCGCGGCAAGCGTCCCATCCGCCTTGGCGCCGAGTGCGACGCGCTGCTCGGTCGTGGTCCGGCCGCCGACGATCCGGAACACGCCTTCGCGCGACAACATGATGCGCACCGGCCGCCCGCGGAGCCTGGACGCGGCAGCGGCGAGGATTTGATGATCCCAGAGCCCTTTGCCGCCAAACCCGCCCCCGACATAGGGCGAGATAACCCGGACTTGCGCCTCCCTGAGCCCGAACACCTGGGCCAACGTCCAGGCGGTCGCGTTCACCATCTGCGTTGCATCGTGGACGACGAGCTTGTCGCCCTCCCAAGCCACTGTCGCAGCGTGCAGTTCGATGGCGTTGTGATTATAGCGCGGCGTGCGGTAGCTCAGATCGACCTTGAACGCAGCTTGCTTGAGCGCCGCCTCGGCGTCACCGATCTCGATCGATGGCTCCTCGCCCAGGATGCTGTCAGGAGTCCGCGCCTGCGTCTTTGCCTCATCGAAGGAGATCACCGCCGGCGCCGTGTCGTAGGTAACGCGCACCAGCGATTTGGCATGATCCGCCTGTTCCTGGGTCTTGGCGAGCACCAGCGCGACCGGCTGGCCGTTCCAGTGGATCTCCGCATCCTGCATGATGGGCAAATCGCTCGGACCGGCCGCCTTCGGCGTGGACATGATCACCGGCGGCGGCTTCATGCGCGGCGCATTGAGGTGCGTCATCACGAGGGTGACGCCCGGCGAGGCCTCCGCTTCGGTGGTGTCGAGCGTGGCTATCCGCCCGCGCGCGATGCTGCTGTAGAGCAGTGCGGCATACTCCATGCCCTCGAGCGGCACCTCGGCGGCGAAGCGCGCCTTCCCTTCGACCTTCAGCCGTCCGTCGATCCGTGTCACCGGACTGCCGATCAGACCGTGCTTGTACATCAGCGGGTCGGGCGTGCCGCCGGGAAGCCAGCTCTCCGGCGTCAAACGGATCGCGGTCTGCATTGCCTTCTCGATGATGCTCATGCGAATTCTCCTGCCAGCTCGCTCAGCACCGCCTCGATTACCCGCCGGGCAAGTTCAATCTTGAACATGTTGTCCCGCAGACCGGAAGCCTCGGCCAATTCTGCTTCGGCGGCGGCGCGGAAATTCCCGGGCGTGGCCTGCTGCCCTCGCAAAGCACTTTCGGCTTTCCAGGCTCGCCAAGGCTTGTGCGCGACGCCGCCCATTGCCAGCCGCACGTCGCGAACCTTGCCATCGGCGTCGAGGTCGAGGGCCGCGGCGACGGAAACGAGCGCAAACGCATAGCTCGCCCGGTCGCGTACCTTGCGGTAGGTTGAGCGAGCGGCGAGCCGTAGCGCAGGCAGCTCAATTGCGGTGATCAGCTCGTGGGTTTCGAGTTCGGTCTCGACGTCGGGGCGACCACCGGGGAGCCGATGAAAGTCGACCAGCTTCATCGTTCGCCTGCCGTTGGGGCCTTCGAGATGAACGATCGCGTCGAGCGCCGCCAGCGCGACACACATGTCGGAAGGATGCGTCGCGACGCAAGCCGGCGATGCGCCGAGGATCGCGTGATACCGATTGAAGCCGTCGATCGCATCACATCCGGCACCCGGGGCGCGCTTGTTGCAGCGACTGGCATCGTCGTAGAAATAGGTGCATCGGGTGCGCTGCAGGATGTTGCCGCCGACCGTGGCCATGTTGCGGATCTGTCCGCTCGCGCCCGCCAGGAGCGCGCGCGACAGCATCGGAAAGCGCGTCCGCACCGCTCGGTCTGCCGCGACGGCGGTATTCTTCGCAGCGGCACCGATCAGCAGGCTGCCGTCGTCGCGCGCTTCGATAGCGGACGAAAGCCCGGTGACGTCGACCAACGCATCCGGTTGCTCGACGGTCTCACGCATCAAGTCGACGAGGTTGGTGCCGCCGCCGAGATACTTGGGATGGGCGGCGGCGCTGGATAGCCGGATCGCCGCGGGCGTATCTTCGGCGCGCGCATAGCTGAATTCAATCATGCTGATTCCTTCTCGAAGGTCTCGGCGATCGCCTCGACGATGCCGTTGTATGCGCCGCATCGGCAAAGGTTGCCGCTCATTCGCTCGCGGAGTTCATCATGGTCGAGTTCGATCGTCTCGGCCGACAGGTCAGTGGTGACCGCGCTCGGCACGCCGCGCCCTATCTCGTCGGCCATCCCGACTGCGGAGCAGAGCTGGCCGGGCGTGCAATAGCCGCATTGAAAGCCATCGTGCTCCATGAAGGCATGCTGCAGCGGATGCAGACGGCCGGCCTCCGCGAGGCCTTCAACCGTGGTGATCGCACGACCCTGATACTGTACCGCCAGCGCGAGGCAGGAGTTGATCCGCTCACCGTCGACCAGCACCGTGCAAGCCCCGCAGGCGCCCTGGTTGCAACCTTTCTTGGTGCCGGTGAGTCCCACGTGTTCGCGAAAAAGATCGAGCAGCGAAAGACGAACATCCAGTTCGAAGTCGAATGACTTGCCGTTTATCAGAAAATGCATGGGCGGCTCCACGGCAATGACGCATCACGCCCCACGCCGCATCGGGCAGGAACGAAACGATGAACGTTTCTTGAGGGCACGGGTTCCATTTTGTGCCGCTCAACAATGGACGCTGCGCTTGTCGATGGCGGTACAAGCCGCGATGTCCATGCAGGCGCCTGGCGCGCAAACCTTCCAGGCTTTCCAGTCTTGGCTCCGAACTGGTACTTCGAAAGCGTATCCCGGCCGATGTTCAAGCGATCTTGGCCAAGCTGCCAAGGATCAGCGGCCACCGCACTGGCACAAAGACCACGTTACGTACGGTTGATAACGATCATACACCGTGGAGCGTGTCGGCCGACGCAAAATGCGGGTGCGACCCCACGACTTCATGCGGGACGATCCGATCGGTTGCACCGCGTATGATGTCGTAGCATTCACAGGTTGCTTCCTCGAGCCGCGCCCTGTCAATTTCGACCAAGCCTCGCCGAACGGATCTGATGGCACCCAAGGCGCGGAGTTTGGCAATCACCTGCGTCACGGTCGTTCGTCGCACCCCGAGCAACTGCGAAAGCGTCTCCTGCGTTAATGGCAGGGTGTTGTTGTCCTCGGTTCGATCGTGCAGGTGAAGCAGCCACCGGGCCATGCGGGCCTCGACCGGGTGCAGTCCGTTGCAGGCCGAGACGTGCTGGAACTGCATGAGTATCGATCTCGTGTGCGCCTCGACCACATGTCTGATGGCGCCGCTCTTCATGTAGGCTGCATGAAACCGCGACACGGAGATTTGCGATGCGGTGCCGCCCACCCGCACGACCGCGGTCACGGACGACATGAAAGAGGGTCCGAGCACCGATAATGCGCCGATCGCTCCCTCGCGCCCGATTACCGCAGTTGCGATCGTTTCTCCGGCCGGAAGGCCGAGCATGAAGGAGATGGCACCGCTATGGGGAAAGTAAACATGGTCGCGTCGATCTCCCGCTCGTATCACCACGGCGTCCTGTTCAAGCGACACCTTCTGGAGATGAGGGGCGAGCAACGCGAGGTCTGCCAGCGGCAACGCGGCGAGAAGACGATTACCGGTGCTCGCCGGACGTCCCATCACGAGAGACATCCTCGCTCAGAAGAACACGCAGCTCTCCTGGAATGCCTTTGGCAGGGATGTCTTCTGCGTTGCGCCGACACTAACTCCACTCTCATCGTGCCGGCTTTGAGCGGCCTTCATGGGATACGATACTTGCTGAGTACCTTAAAGCGCCATGCCAGTAAAGGTAAGGCGGACCCTTGACGCGGCGTCGCAGGTGATCGGGCGGGATCGCTTCGACGCCGGCGCCCCGCTGTCAAAGTTCCGCCAGGGGGCCTGCCACCGGTTCGTCGTTGCTGGCGGCCCGCCGATACGGGGCTTCATCGCAAACCGGGGCACAACTGCTTCCGGCGCTGATACACAGCCGTCCTCTGCGACGCGAATGACTCAATGGCGAAGGGCAACCGGTCAACTTCCGACAGTTCAATCCTGTCGGCGGTTCTGATCGCCTGTCGGCTAGCGCCGAGAGACATCCTCATCACGAACAGAGACATCTTCGTCACGAATGGTGAAGCCGTTTTGTCCCCAGATGGGGATTGCGAGATATCCGACACCTCGACACGCTCAGCGTCGGGTGCCTCCAGAATTCAACTTATGGAGACAACCAGAACCGAACATCCCTCGTTCTAACGCCGCAACGCATTCTGACTGATCGGCGCGGAATCATTTGGAGGAGTACATCATGGCAGTTATCCCTGGCACACCTGGCGACGACGTCCTGCTGGGCACGGCGCTTGCCGATACCATCAACGGATTCGCTGGCAACGATGACCTGAGCGGTCTGGCTGGCGACGATACGATCAGCGGCGGAGCCGGTAACGATGCGGTCGACGGCGGCGACGGCAATGACACTCTGGAGGGCAATCAGGGCAACGACTCCATCCTCGCCGGCGCCGGCAACGATATTGTCAGCGGCGGTGCAGGTAATGACACCGTCGACGCCGGTGACGGCGACGACGAGGTGGACGGTGATGCCGGTGACGACACGACAATGGCGGCGCAGGCAACGACGAACTCGACGGCGGTGCCGGCATCGACACGATCGACGGCGGCGAGGGAGATGACGATATCGACGGCGGCCAGGGTGCCGATGTGCTTTCGGGCGGCGCCGGCGATGATGACCTGGTAGGCGCAGCCGGTGACGACACCATGAATGGTGGTGAGGGAGCTGACACGCTCTTGGGCGGTGTCGGCAACGACACCATGAACGGTGACGCTGGTGATGATACCCTGACCGGCGGTCTCGGCGACGACACGATGGATGGCGGCGACGGCAACGACACCCTCAACGGCGGTCTCGGTGACGACACCATGCAAGGCGGCGCAGGTGACGATACGCTGAATGGTGGCGCGGGAAACGACACCATGAGCGGCGGCGAGGGCATCGACACCCTGAACGGTGGCGCCGGCAACGATACCATCAGTGGCGATGCCGGCGACGACACGCTGAACGGTGGTGATGGTGACGACGACATGGACGGCGGCGATGGCGTGGATACGATGGCAGGCGGCGCCGGTGACGATACGATGGAAGGCGGAGCTGGCAACGACGTCATGAACGGCAACGACGGCGCTGACGAAATGTCCGGAGGTGCCGGCGACGATGCGTTGACCGGCGCAGCCGGCGACGACACGCTCGACGGCGGCAATGGCGCAGATGCGCTGAGCGGCGGCGATGGTAGCGACGAACTGTCCGGCGGCGCTGGCAGTGACACCCTCGACGGCGGCGCGGGCGACGATGCCCTCGACGGCGGCAATGGTGCCGATGTTCTCGACGGCGGAACCGGCGATGACGTCCTTACCGGCGGCGCGGGCACGGATACGATGAACTTCGGTGACGGGACCGGTGCCGATTTCGGCAACGACGAAGTGACCGATCTGGACTTCCTCAGCGGCGACGAGGACGTCATCAGCGTCAACGCGGTGGACGGCTTCGATCCCGCCTCGGTGATCGTCGATGACGACGGAACCAATACCACGCTCGACTTCGGCTTCGGAACCATCACGCTCGATGGGGTATCCGGAGGAGGTACTCCCTTTGCGTCGATTGACGATATCAACGACGCTGCCGGTTATACGGCCATCGAAGTTGTCTGATTCTGACCCTGTAGGGCGGCACCGTGCCGCCCTACGCTTCTTCCGCAGTGATCAGGCCGTGTGGTAATGCGTCGGACGTCCCAACAAGCCCGAGAGAGCGTAGTTTTCGAAACTGTTCCAGGACGATCCACACTGGTGTGGGTCGTCGTATTCAGCGTGTCCGTCAACGTGCTGCTGCTGGTTTTGCCGTTCTATGCCATCGAGGTCTTCGATCGCGTCATCAGCAGCGGCAGTATAGAGACCCTTATCGGTTTGACCGTACTCGGGGTGGCAGCGCTGATCTTCAGCGCCTTCTTCGACATACTCCGGTTCCGCCTGCTGAGCCGGTTTGCGGTAAGGTTTGAGCAGCACATAGCCCCGCTGGTCCTGGAAGCGGCCATCGCCGATCCGGGCCGGCGCCGGGAAGGCACCACCCACGAGATTGTCAAGGTTCGCGAGCTGCGGAACTTCATTTCGAGCGGCGCCCTCATCACCCTGGTCGACGCGCCGTTTCTGCCGTTCTTCGTGCTGATCCTCTTCTTCATTCATCCGTACTACGGCGCGATTGTGCTGGTTGGCGCTGTCTTGCTGTCGGTAATGGGTTACGCGAGCAGCAGGATCGCCCGTGCCGAAGTGACCCAAGCCAGCGGCGCGGCCGCGCGCTGTCAGGCGCTGATGGATGGAGTCGTTCGCCACGCCAATTTCATCAGGGCCATGGGTTGGACCGGAGGCGCCATCCGCGCGGTCATGCGCGTCAACGATGAGGCACTGGCACCCGTCGTGCGCGCGAGCGAACGGGTCGCCGCGATCGCATCCGCGGCACGGATGGTGAGGTCCATCCTGCAGATTCTCGCGATCGGTACGGGCGCCTGGCTTGTCTTGCAGAACCAGGTCCTGCTGGGCACCCTGATCGCGAGTTCGATCATGGTCAGCCGCACGCTGCAGCCGATGGAGACCCTGATATCGGCCTGGCGCGGGATGACGGCAGCACAGCAGGCCTGGAAGAGCGTCAGCGAAGCGGCCGACTGGGTGTTCCGGCAGCCACGCCGGACACAGCTGCCACCGCCAAACGGATTGTTGGAAATAAGCCGGCTGGTTTATGCCGCCCCCCAAACGCGACGGCCAATTCTGGCAGGAATTGGCTTCCGCTGCCGTCCGGGCGAAATCGTCGTGGTGGTCGGTCCGACCGGTGCCGGCAAGTCCACGCTGCTGCGGATGGCCGCAGCGCTCGAACGTCCAAGCGCTGGAGAGATCAGGCTTGACCGTGCCCTGCTGGAAAATTGGCATCCCGACCAGCTTGGCCGATATATCGGCTATCTGCCCCAGGACGTGGAACTGCTCGCCGGCACCGTGGCCGAAGCCATTTCTGGATTTGAAGAGAATGTCCGCGACGAGGATATCGTTGCGGCTGCGACCCTTGCCGGCGCGCATGAAATGATCCTGGCAATGCCAGGGGGATATCAAACGCAAGTCGGGCGTGACGGTCATCGCCTGTCCGGTGGTCAGCGGCAGCGCATCGGTCTGGCGCGCGCATTTTTCGGCAATCGCCGGCTGATTTTGCTCGACGAGCCCAATGCCAATCTCGATCCCGAAGGCGAGGCCGCGCTATGCGCGGCGATACTCAGTGCACGGGCGCGCGGTGCCAGTTTCCTCATCGTGACGCATCGCCCGCGGCTGCTGACGGTCGCGGATCACGTCCTGCTGCTGCGCGACGGTGTCCAGGTTGCATTCGGCGCCGTTTCCGACGTCCTGCCGACCCACGTTGCCGAGGTCACTCCGATACGCCGCCCGACGCGTCAGCCGGAGCGCCCGAGACTGTCCGGTTAGGGAGTATACGATGTGACATTCCATATGCATGACATCCCCCTCGCCCGGTCCATCGTCAATGAGCCAGCGGAGCGACCAAGGTCCGATCCGCGGCGGTTGATCAAATGGGGATGTATCCTTCTGGCGATTGAGTTCGGAGGCTTCGGACTCTGGGCGACACTGGTTCCACTGCGTAGCGCCGTGATCGCGCCAGGCATCGTCAAGGTTCAGTCCAAGCGCAAGGCGGTGCAGCATTTCGACGGCGGCATACTGAAAGCCATTCTGGTCCGCGAGAACCAGCAGGTAGACGCCGGTCAGATCGTCGCAAAGCTCGATACCTCGCAGATTCAGGGCAGCCTTGGCGTATTAGAGACAAAATTGTTTGCTGATCTCGCGCTGGATGCACGACTCCGTGCAGAACAAAATCAGGATTCCGCGGTTTCCTATCCGGACGAATTGCGGAACTCATCGCGTCCGGAAGCCAAGGCTGCCATACATAGCCAGGAAGCCGAGTTTGCGGCGCGATCAACGGCACTTTCAGGCGAGCGTCAACTTGTCGACCAACAGATACTGCAATTTACGGACTCGGTCCGAGGACTTGAAAGCAATACTGGAAGTTTGACCCAACAGCTGTCACTGCTTCAGGAAGAAATACGCGACACCAGCTATCTCCTGCAGAAAGGACTTGCACGTAAGCCAAGGCTGCTTGCCCTTAAGCGGGCCGAGGCTGATATGCAGGCCCAGATCGCGCGCAATGCCTCCCAACTGGCCGAGACCCAGGGGAAAATCTCCGAACTGAAAGATCGGCGAAAACAACTAGGCCTCAATCAGAATCAGGATATTGCAAAGCAACTTCATGCCAACAGTGAAGAGATCGGCGATTTAAGACACCGGATCGGTGTGTTGCGTGAGCAGCTTGCCAGGACCGACTTGCGGGCTCCCGAATCCGGCAGAGTGGTGCGCCTCAACAGCAGGGAGTTGAATGCCGTGCTGGCTCCGAGAGAAACGCTGATGGAAATCGTGCCCATGGAGGATCGCCTCGTGATCGAGGCCTCGCTGCGGCCGCAGGATCGTGAGGAAGTCGTCGCGGGGCAGCCCGCGCGCGTCCGCATACTGGCCCTCAATATTCGCCGCCGACCGATACTGGAAGGTCAAGTGACAGCGGTCGCAGCAGATGCGCTGACCGACGCGAAAAGCGGCGTCACCTCCTACATGGCAGAAATTGACCTGCAGCGGACGCCCGAGGCGAACCCCCACCTTTCCACACTGAAGCCAGGTCTTCCCGTCGAAGTGTTCGTCGAAACGGGCATACGGACTTTTGCCGAATACCTCATGCAGCCGATGTTCCTGCGGGTTCATCGTGCCTTTAGGGAGAGTTGAAGCGATTGGTTTGAAGCAAGCCGGTCCGGCGGGGCCGCGACTATCTCAAGGGAGGCGACCATGCTGGATGTCGGCAAAACCCCGCCGGTGGACCGACGCAACCATTTGAATGGATCCCCGATCGCGATCCACCTCGAGAACGCGATCGAGCGCCCGGACCTCGCGACGCCGACGGCAGATTTGCCGTTGTATCGTTGGTTCGCGGATGGCTTAACGAGACTGATTGCATGCGAGCGTTGTTATGTGGCGATCCTGTCGCCACGCGGCGAGCGAATCGACGAGGTGAGGACGGGCTGCCCCGTCGCCGACCGGTTCCGGAGGCGGCGGTTTTGGCAATTGCCTCGCGGCTTGGCGCGCAAGACGGCTGCATCTTCCAATCGATCGCTTCAGCGCATGGCTTTGCCAGAAGGCTGATTGGAAGGGAAAGTACGCTGTGCCCACACTGCGTAATAGGCCGGGTCCAGTCCCCGTCGGGCTCCGCGGCACTTTTCGTCGGGGGGTGGCGACGGACGTCGCTTTCAGGAGAGGAGTTCGCCAGCGTGACACGCGCGATCGACTTGATGTGGGATGCCGCCGCCGACCTCGCGCAATTGAGGATGCAGCGACAATGGTCATGGCTGGAAGATATCGCTTCGCCCGCTTTCGTCGTCGATGAAAATCTCGTCGTCCGGAGTATGAATGCTGGGTTCCGGCATCTACTCGGCACTAGCGGAGCATTGGTCGTCGAACGCGGTGTGATATCAGGGTCGAACCCGTCAATCACCGCGCTTCTCAAGGATGCAGTGTGCCGTACCATCAGGTCGGATTCGACGCAGCGGGCGCGCGGATCGGCGGTGGTCCTCTCCAACGACAAGCAGAAATTCCTGTTCGCGGTGACAGGGCCGGTGCCCGGCGATCGCGACCCTGGGCTTGTCTTGATTGTCGTTCCGCAGTTCGATGCAGTGGCCGGCGCGAGAAGGATAGCTGCAGCGTTTACCCTTAACTGGGTCGAAGAACGGATTGTCTCCCGTATACTTCGCGGACGTTGTCCCCGTGTGATCGGGGCAGAATTGGGTCTTACCGAAGAAACGGTAAGGACCTACATCAAGCGCGTTATGATGAAGATCGGGATTAATCGCCAGTCGGAGTTCTTCGTGCTGCATAACCTGACATCATCGCCTTTCAAAGCGCGGCAACCGGACCGACGCGTCCCGGCCATGCCGAACGTCACTCGAATTCATGTCAGACGTCGGCGGAACGGCGCGAGCTGAGCTGAGCGATGTACCGGTTTCGAAATGCATCCGTCTCGTCGTTTACAATTCTGCTTGGCCTGCTGGCGGACGGCCGTGCTGGAGAACTGAAGCTGCCCGTGGCCTGCGATGTTGGCCGCACATGTTTCATCCAAAACTACGTGGACGTCGATCCAGGTTCTGCAGCCACGGATTACATGTGCGGAACTTTGACTTACGACGGTCACAACGGCATCGATTTTCGGTTGCCGTCCCGCGTGGCACAACAAGCACACGTCCATGTTCTGGCGGCGGCCGATGGCGAGGTCATCCGAACGCGCGACGGCATCGACGATGTCGCCATCAAACCCGAAGGACGCGGCAAGGTGAGCGGCCATGAGTGCGGCAATGGCGTTGTGATCAAGCACCCACAGGACCTGGAAACGCAGTATTGCCACATGGCGAAGGGCAGCATTGCGGTCAAGTCGCGCGATAAAGTCACGGCCGGCCAGGTGATGTCGGCATGTCCGGCTTGACCGAGTATCCGCACTTGCACTTCGTCGTGCGTCGAGGTGGCAAGGTCATCGATCCCTTTGCGGACGGCCGAACGCCCGGCGCCTGCAATGGCAACGCCGAAAGCCAATGGCACGAATCGGTACGGGCGCAACTGGCCTATTCGCCCCGCACGATTCTGAACTTCGGCTTCACCACCGGTTCGGTCACGACCGAGTCGGTCGAGACCGGCGTGGCGTTGCAGCACCAACCGACGATGGACTCTGAAGCGATCGTGGCGTTCGTCCGGACGATCGGCCTGAAGGCCGGTGATGTCCAGACATTGACGTTGCGCGATCCGGCTGGAAAGGTGCTAGCGGAAAATCGGCCGGTCGCCCTCGACAGAAACAAGGCACAGTTCGTCCTGTTCTCGGGAAAAAAACGCGCCAAGCGCGACTGGGACAGGGGATTTTACACCGCGACGTATGTCGTCAAGCAGGAAGACCAATCACTACTCGAAAAACAATTTCAGCTCGAATTGCGCTAGCAGAGGTCCGGGACGACGAGATGGATTGGATGTCGTCCCAATTCAGCAATTCCTCCATACGCCCACCCGCTTGCCCAATTCCGGGGTATGATACATCCTCTCCTGAGACCTTGATCCGGTTTTGCGAAGACGAGGAAGTTTACTATGCGGTTTTCTAAAGGTGCAGCTATTGCGCTTGTCGTTGGGTCCACAAGCGTGGCGCCGGCATCTTCGGCGCACGCCGCACCCGACTGTTCGGCATCGACGACACTGGCGAACTGGGGCGAGAACTCGACCGGCGACATTGACATTGCGGCCGGGGAAAGCTGCGTGTTTCCGATCAAGATACGCGGCACGGTGACCAGCTCTGAAATTTCGCAAAAGCCGGCACGCGGCAAGTTGAAGAAGCTCGACGCATCCACTTACGAATACAGGGCGAAGGCGAAATACAAGGGGAGCGACACGTTTGTGATCAAGGCAACGGGCAAGGGGCCGACGGCGTCCGGCACGTCGGTCATTACGGTGAACGCGACGATCAAATAGCCGCATCCTTTTCGATTCCGCGATCTGCTATGTCTTGCGCCTTCGACATCCGCGCATGCGCGAACCCCGGGATTCGCATGCGCGAACCCTGGGGATCAACAGGTTGAGACCGCACGCTCTCGCATTGATCGGCTGTCTTTTCACGGCCATGCCGGCTTATCCGCAAAGCGATCCCACGCTGGCGCTGCCCGAACTCACCTTGCAGGTGCCGACCCGTGCGCTCGGCGATCAGTGCCGCAAGATCGAAGCTGATGATCCGCGCGTGCCGGTGTCGCTGCATCGGACCTTCCACGATGATTTCGACGTGCATCCGCTGGTCGAAGCACGATGGGTGCCGCACTACGCCGGTGGCGCCGCCTGGCCGCAGTCGCGCTACTGGGGCGGCGAAGGCTCCGATTTCAAGCGCAAGACCAGCTATAATGGCGAACAGCAGATCTACGTCGATTCGGTGTATGGCGGGCGGGGCACGGTGCCGCTCGGGCTCGATCCGTTCCGGGTCCGGGGCGGCATTCTCTCGATCATCGCCAGCCGGACTCCGCCCGACCTGCGGTCCCTGCTGTTCAACAATGAATACATCTCGGGCATCCTGACCACCCAGGGCAAGTTCACGCAGAAATACGGCTATTTCGAAATGCGCTCCAGGATCCCGGCCGGGGTCGGCGTGTGGCCGGCGTTCTGGATGCTCGCCGATGACGGCGGCTGGCCGCCGGAAATCGACATCATGGAAGGCCGCGGACAACAGCACGACAACATCGTCATGACCACGCATTGGCGGATTCCGGCCACCGGACGGGTCGAGCGCTGCGGGTTCGACTTCATGGTTGCCGATACCAGGAGCGAATTCCACAATTATGGTGTGCTGTGGCAGCGCGATCGCATCATCTATTTCATCGACCGCCAGCCGGTGTCGGAGATCAAGGTTCCGGTCGGCTTCGACGCGCCGATGTACATGATCGTCAATCTTGCGATGGGCTCGAAGACGATGGAAGGCGTCGGCTTCGTCGACGGCCTGTCTCCCAATGTCGTGGAATTCGAAATCGACCGGATTTCGGCCTATCAAATTGATACATACTGATCATCGCAACCGGCCGGGACGCGCAAGCCGGCAGCACCGAAGCTGACGGAGAACGTAATGTCCGGGAAATTCTCGCGCCGGCAATTTGCCAAGCTGGCGGGCCTCTCCGCGCTTGGTATGGCGGCGACATCGGCCAATGCGGCCCCCAAACAAAGGCCGGCCGCCGACCCGCACGCCCCTGCCCGTTTCCCGAAAGACTTTCGCTGGGGCACCGCGACATCGGCCTATCAGATCGAGGGCGCGGTCAATGAGGACGGCCGCGGCCGCTCGATCTGGGACACCTTCGCCCACACCCCGGGCAAGATCGAGGACAAGACCACCGGGGACCGCGCCAACGAACACTATCATCGCTACAAGGAAGACGTCGGCCTGATGCGCGATCTCGGCGTCAAGCACTACCGCTTCTCGATCGCGTGGCCGCGGGTGTTTCCGGAAGGCACCGGCAAGCCCAATCCCAAGGGCCTCGATTTCTATAACCGGCTGCTCGACGAACTGCTGGCCAAAGGCATCGAACCCTACGCGACGCTGTATCATTGGGACTTGCCGCAGGCGTTGCAGGACCGCGTCGGCGGCTGGCAGTCCACCGACACCTCGAAAGCGTTCGCGGATTACGCCGGCTATGTCGCGGAGCGTTTGACCGACCGCGTCAAAAACATCTTCACGCTGAACGAAGCCGGACGTTTCCTGAATTTCGGCTACGGATGGGGCATCGACGCGCCCGGCCTCAAATTGCCGAATGCGGAATTGAACCAGGCACGGCATAACGTCGTTTTGGGCCACGGCCTTGCGGTGCAGGCGATCCGCGCCCGCGGGCGCGCGGGCACCAAGGTCGGCCCGGCCGAGAACATCGCGACCTGCGTGCCGGCCTTCGACACGCCCGAAAACGTCCACGCTGCCGAGATCGCGACCCGCGAACTGAACTCGGGCCTGCTCGGCGTGATGCTGGAAGGCAAATACACCGACGGTTTCCTCGAATATGCCGGCAAGGACGCGCCGAAATTCACCGCCGAGGAATTGAAGATCATCGGCTCGCCCAACGATTTCGTCGGCCTCAACATCTACGCGCCGCAATTCTACATCGCAGCGTCAGACAAGAAGCCGGGCTGGTCGGTATTGCCGTTTCCCGCCTCGTTTCCGCACATGAGTGCCGACTGGCTGCGTATCGGTCCCGAAACGATCTATTGGGCGCCGCGGCTCGCAGCCAAGGTCTGGAACCTGAAGACGATCTACATCACCGAGAACGGCACCTCGTCGGAGGACAAGGTGCATGCCGACGGCAAGATCTACGATCTCGACCGCATCATGTACCTGCGCAATTATTTGCGGCAGCTGCAGCGCGCCGTCGCCGAGGGCGTGCCGGTCCGCGGCTATTTCCTGTGGACCCTGATGGACAATTTCGAATGGATCTACGGCTACGAAAAGCGCTTCGGGCTCATCCACGTCGATTTTGAAACCCAGCGCCGGACGCCGAAGCTCAGTGCGTCGTTTTATCGCGACGTGGTGACGCGCAACGCGATCGGCGCCTGAAGCCGCCTAGTGAAAGCGCACCAGCTGCGGCTGCGGCATCGAAGCCTGGTGTGACGGCGCGCGATCACCTTTGACTGCCACAGTCACGGCGGGTTCATGCCGCACGTTCCGCGATGATTCGTGGCTGATGAACATGCTGGCGGCGCCGACCATCAAGACGACATAAAGGCCGAAGATGCCACCGACCCAGCGCCAGTAGATCCGGCGGCTGTCGGGGGTAAGGCTTTCGATCAAGCTGCGCATGACTGCCTCCTCCTCGAGGAACTGATGGCGCTGCGTATAGCTTGCACTCCGGCCCCGGTGTGTGACGTACTTCACAGAAGCCCGCATTAAAACGGAGAACCCGTGACCGGTCCGGAACTGAAGAAACTGCGCGAAGACCTCGGTGAGGCGATCGGCCAACCCCTTGGCGTGGCCGACATGGCCAAGCTCTGCGGGTTGCCGCCAGAAGACGGCGCCAACACGATTCGGAAATGGGAAGTCACCGGCCCGACCGGCCCCGTCGCCGAACTGCTGCGCATCCTGGCGATGGCCAGCGACCGCTATCCGATCCTGGAAATGTTCAACGTGTTCGACCGCCATGACGTCGCCGAAAAGGACCGGCCGGCGCGGCGGCAGGCGTTCCGCGAGCAGATGCGCGGCGACGTGCGGCGGCGCATTGCCTAAGGCAAGGCTTGCGCGCCGCGCGCCCGAGGGACCCCGATTTTAAGGCTTCATTAAGCTTGCCTTAGGACGCCGTTAAGCACAGAAAACAAGGCTTCCTTAAGCACAAAAAACGTTTGCTCTCCAATGGGTTGGGTAATCGATCGGTGTGCCTGGCAAGTGACAGCATTTTATTCAAAAGCTGTCTAACTGCACGCCATGGACGGCGCCCGGCATGTGGCGCTTCCCAACGATTTTCCGGAGACCCACGACCATGAAGAAGTTCCTGCTCGCAATCGTCGCTCTCGCAGCCCTCGGCGCGGCGTCCCCGGCGCTCGGCGCCGACATGGGCGCACGGCCCTACTACAACAAGGCGCCGGCCTATGCCGCGCCGCTCTACAACTGGACCGGCTTCTATCTCGGCGCCCATATCGGCGGCGCCTTCTCGAGCAGCAACACTTTCAACGGCCTGGTGCTCAGCGACTACAGCGCGCGCCTGCTGGGCGGCGTGCAGGCCGGTGCCGATTACCAGTTCGCGCCGAACTGGGTCATCGGCGCCGAGGGCCAGTACAGCTGGCTCGGCCAGAACAACCTCAGTTCGGTGTTCCCGAACGGCTTCGTCTACAACAACGATCAGCGCGCGATCGCTTCGATCACCGCCCGTGTCGGCTACACCTGGGGCCCGGGCATGCTCTACGTCAAAGGCGGCTACGCCTATTCGAACAATCGCGACACCCTGACCTTTGCCGGCGTGCCGGTCGCGTTCACGCTCGATAAGAATCACAGCAATGGCTACACCGTCGGCGCCGGCGTCGAATACATGTTCGCCCCGAACTGGTCGGCCAAGGCCGAATACATGTACTACGACTTCGGCACCACCCGCTTCGTGACCCCGGTCGCGCTGGCCCCCTTTGGCACCTTCCATAACGACGAGCATACGTTGAAGGTTGGCGTCAATTATCGCTTCAACTTCGCGGGCGCGCGCTACTGATCGCTTCTACAGGGAGGCGCGAGAAGGCCGGCTTGAACGCCGGCCTTTTTGTTTGCGCCATGTTGTTTGCGCAATGGCTTGTTTGCGCAAGGGCGTTTCCCAGCGAAGCGGGCTCCCGCTTTTCAAACATTGTTCGATGGCGGGCCAGCGCTCAAATCGCGAAAAGCGTCCGCATTTTCCCGACTTGTTAACCGGGTACCACGATACTGCCGCCGGGGAATCATCCAGGGATAGCGGGACGGGGCGGCGGCAAATGGCGTTACGATTCAGCATCGGCAAGATCAGGCTCAAGGGTTTCAGCTTTCCGAATTTCGGCGTCAGGGGCAGCCTGTTTGCCGCCTTCGCCGTCATCGCCGGCATGGCGATCGTGATCAGCGCCGGTGCCGGCCTGGTGCTCGGACATCTCGGCGGCGCCATGGTCGAACTGAGCGGACGGGACATCCCCCGCCTTGCGGCCAGCCTGCAATTGTCGGCGGAGAGCGCCAGCCTTGCCAGCCAGGGACCGGGGCTGCTCGCCTCCCGCAGCGAGGAGATGCTGAACGAGCGCTCCAAAAAAATGCAGGAGACCCAGCGCATCACCCTGCAAAGGCTTGCCGAGATCACCAAGCTCGGCGCCAACAAGGATACCGTCGCAGCCCTCACCGAGACGGTGAAAAACATCGAGGACATGATCAAGAGTCTCGGCGGCGCGGCACGCGAACGGCTGGAAACCGGTGCCCAGCACGAAAAACTGTATGAAGCGCTGCGCACGGCCCAGACTGCGTTCGTCAAGGCCGCCGCGCCCGCGATGGTCGACGCCCAGACCCAGCTCAGCAGCATCTTCGGCGCCGCCAGCTTCAACCAGGACGAAGCCACCAAGGCGGAGAAAACGGTCGAGCAGATCAGCGACATCATCGCCGCCGGCAATCTGACCGCGTTCAACATGATGGCCGCGCTTTCATCCGAGAGCAGCGACACGCTCGAAGCCATCGAGAAGCAAACCCGCACGGCGCAGCAGCGCGTTAAATCGAACCTCGACCAGCTTCCCAAGGGTTCTCTTACGACGGCACTGAGCAACGCCTCGAAAGCCCTGCTGGCGCTCGGCGAAGGCAAGACCGGCGTCTTCAAGGTCCGCCAGAAGGAACTGGACGCCACGGATTACGGCCAGACCATCCTGGAAGAAACCCGCAAGCTCAATGTCGGCCTCGGCATCAGCGTGCAGCAACTGGTGGACGGCGTGCGCGGCGAGACCGACGCCTCGACCCGGCAGGCGGGCAAGGAGATTTCGCTGGCGACCACCGTCATGCTCGCGCTCGGTGCGGCGACCCTGATCGGATCGGTGCTGTTCGTCTGGCTCTATGTCGGCCGCAACATTCTGCGGCGCATCGGCAATCTGCAGCGTTCGATGCAGTTGCTCTCCAGCGGCGATCTCGAATCGGAAATCTATCAGTCGAGCCAAAAGGACGAGATCGCGGCGATGGCCAATTCGCTGCACGTGTTCCGCGAGAGCATGATCCAGAGCCGGGCGCTCACCGCCGACCAGGACCAGGATCGCATCGCCAAGGCCGAGCGCGCCACCCGCATGGAAGCCCGTATCGTCGAGTTCGAAACCACGGTGCGCACGGCGCTGGATAGTTTGCAGGAAGCGGCCGGCTCGATGCAGACCACCGCGCAGAGCATGTCGGCGACCGCCGATCAGTCCAGCGCGCTGGTGAGCGCGGTGGCCTCCGCCGCCGAGGAGACCTCGGTCAACGTCCAGACCGTGTCGTCGGGCACCGAGGAACTGTCGTCGTCGATCGAGGAAATCGGCCGCCAGGTCGTCACCTCGGCGGAGATCGCCCGCAAGGCGGTCGAGGAAGCCGGCGCCACCGACGCCACCATGCAGGGGCTGGCCGACAACGCCGCCCGCATCAGCGTAGTGGTCGATTTGATCCAGACCATCGCCTCGCAGACCAATTTGCTGGCGCTGAACGCCACCATCGAGGCCGCGCGCGCCGGTGAAGCCGGCCGCGGCTTCGCCGTGGTCGCCTCCGAGGTCAAGAGCCTCGCCACCCAGACCGCGAAGGCCACCGACGAGATCCGCCAGCAGATCGTCAGCATGCAGACGGTGACGACGACGGCGGTGTCCGCGATCCGCAGCATCTCCACCACGATCGGTGAGATCAACGACGTCACGACCGCGATCGCGGCCGCCGTCGAGGAGCAGGGCGCTGCGACGCGCGAGATCGCGCGCAACATTTCGCACGCCGCCGGCGGCACCAGCGAGGTTTCCAGCAACATTGTCGGCGTCTCCAGCGCCTCGACCGAAGCCGGCTCCGCCGCCAGCGAGGTCTTGACCGCCTCCGGCGCGCTCCGCCGCGAAGCCGACGTGCTGCGCGCGGAAATCGACGCGTTTTTGGGGAATATCCGGGCGGCGTAATGGTCCCCGTCATTCCGGGGCTATGCGAAGCATAGAACCCGGAATCTCGAGATTCCCCGGGGGCGCAAGTGCGCCCCTGAGGTTCGCATCTTCGATGCGCCCCGGAACGACAGCAGAGTGTGCCGCCACAACAAAATACCCATGCCTTTTATCCCACCGGGCACCTGCTTTTTCGGCTAGCGCCGCACCAATTGTGCGGGTAAGTCGGTGGGATGCACTCGAAAACCGACCCCGTTCAGTCCTCCGCCGAAGCCCTGCGATACCCCTGGGAGAATCACCCCGGCCAGGATCAGGTCGTCGAGGTGGTGCCGGGCGTGTTGTGGGTCCGGCTCAAGCTGCCGTTCCGGCTCAATCATGTGAACATCTACCTGCTCGCCGACGGCGACGGCTGGGCGATGATCGATTCCGGGTTCGGCAATGAGGAAACCATCGAAGCCTGGACCACGCTGTTCGAGGGTCCGCTCCGGCACGTGAAAATCTCCCGCCTGATCGTGACCCATTCGCATCCCGATCACGTCGGTCTGGCGGGCTGGGTCACCGAGCGCTTCGACTGTCCCTTGCAGATGTCGCAGGTCGAATATCTGCAGTCGGTCTATCACCAGAACCGCGGCACCGAGGAGCGCCGCAACGCGCAGCGGCTGTTCTTCCGCCGTCACGGCATGGACGAGAGCCTGACCGACACGCTGCTGAGCCGCGGCCAGGATTACCTGAAGCAGGTTTCGGTGCTGCCACCGTCCTATCGCCGCATCGCGCATGGCGACGAGATCGTGATCGGCACGCGGCGCTTCAAGGTCATCACCGGCGGCGGCCACGCGCTCGACCAGGTGATGCTGTATTGCGCCGCCGACAAATTGTTCCTTTCCGCCGACCAGGTGCTGAGCAAGATCTCGCCCAATGTCAGCGTCTGGGCGGTCGAGCCCAACCAGAACTCGCTCGGCGAATATCTGGCCTCGTTGGCGAGCCTGACCACCACGCTGCCCTATGACGTGATGGTGCTGCCCGGCCACGGCGTGCCGTTCTACGGCCTCAAGACCCGGATCAAGCAGCTGGCCGACCATCACGAGGACCGCTGCCGGCTGATCGCCGAAGCCTGCCGGACCGTGCCGCAGACCTCGAAGCAACTGGTGCCGGTGGTGTTCCACAAGCACGTGCTGGACGCCCACCAGATGGGCTTTGCCGCCGGCGAACTGATCGCCCACGTCAACTACATGCTGGTCGAGGGCCGCCTGATCTCTGAAGTCACCGACGGCGTGCTGTATTTCCGGACCACCTGACGCGCCCAACTAATCCATAGCTATTGGGCCTAAAAGGGCGCACGGTCGCGCCGTGCTATCCCGGCTGTCGTGCCGAACGAACTTCCACATTGAAGCCTTATCCAGCGGCGGCATTGATTTGACGCCGTCATTGCTGACGCGCGCGGCAATTGCGCCCGCAAAGGAAAATAGATGAAAATAATTGTTGCCGTCCTGGCGCTGTGCGCCTTCGCGCAGAACGCGTTCGCTGCAAGCCCGGAATGCCGCGCGGTCGAAAGCAACAGCGCACGGCTCGCCTGCTACGACGCGGCGCAGCCTCCGAAAATCGCAATGTCCAAGGAAATATCCAAGGAAAAAACCAGGGCGATCGAGAGCGACGCCTCACGACCCGAATACAAGGATCCCTTCCTCGCCGAGAACGCCCGCACCACGTCCAAGCTGAACAATATCTGTCGCGGCTGCTGAGCCACGGTCGACGAAAGAGGACGACAATGGCCAAAGTGTCGGACTATCGAATCATTACCTTTCAGCGGCAGCCCGGACTTTGGCGGGCCAATATGACGCCGATCGTCCAGTCCTCAACGATCACCCGGGGCGCGGCGATCCGCGGCTTTGTGACGGCCGAAGACAGCAAGTCCGAAGACGACGCCCTGATCGCGGCCAATCGCGCCATCAGGGAACTTGACTCGTAACCCGGGTCGGCGGCGCTCTTTGGCTACTCATGGTTTCATCCGCGCGGCCAAAATACCGGGACCGTAAATCGCAGCTAGCGCGTTGATCGGGATCAAGATTTTACTTACCTTGGGTTCGTCCCGAAGGCTCGCGAAAATGTGGGATTTCACATAGACACCAAACCTGGAAAAGCTCTAAAAAGAGCCCACGCCGCTCCGGCCGGTTCCGTTTCAGGTCTCGTGATGGATTACAGCAAGTTCTTCTCCGCCGCCCTCAACCGCCTGCATGACGAGCGGCGCTACCGGGTTTTCGCCGACCTCGAGCGGATCGCGGGCCGCTTCCCGCATGCGGTCTGGCACTCGCCGAAGGGCCAGCGCAACGTCGTGATCTGGTGCTCCAACGACTATCTCGGCATGGGCCAGCACCCGAAAGTGGTCGGCGCCATGGTCGAGACCGCGACCCGTGTCGGCACCGGCGCCGGCGGCACCCGCAACATCGCCGGCACCCATCACCCGCTGGTGCAGCTGGAGGCCGAACTGGCCGACCTGCACGGCAAGGAAGCGTCACTGCTGTTCACCTCGGGCTACGTCTCGAACCAGACCGGCATCGCGACCCTGGCAAAACTGATTCCGAACTGCCTCATTCTCTCCGACGCGCTCAACCACAATTCGATGATCGAGGGCGTGCGCCAGGCCGGCTGCGATCGCCAGATCTTCCGCCACAGCGACATGGCGCATCTGGAAGAGCTGTTGATTGCCGCAGGCCCCGACAGGCCCAAGCTGATCGCCTGCGAGAGCCTTTATTCGATGGACGGCGACATCGCGCCGCTCGCCAGGATCTGCGATCTCGCGGAAAAATACGGTGCGATGACCTATGTGGACGAAGTGCACGCGGTGGGCATGTACGGCCCGCGCGGCGGCGGCATCGCCGAGCGCGACGGCGTCATGCACCGCATCGACGTGCTCGAAGGCACGCTGGCCAAAGCCTTCGGCTGCCTCGGCGGCTACATCGCAGGGAAGGCCGACAACATCGATGCCGTCCGCTCCTACGCGCCGGGCTTCATCTTCACGACCGCACTGCCGCCGGCGATCTGCTCGGCCGCCACAGCGGCAATCCGCCACCTGAAAACCTCGAACTGGGAGCGCGAGCGCCACCAGGACCGCGCCGCCCGCGTCAAGGCGATCCTGAACGCCGCGGGCCTGCCTGTGATGTCGAGCGAGACCCATATCGTGCCGCTGTTCGTCGGCGACCCCGAGAACTGCAAGAAGGCGTCCGACATCCTGCTCGAAGAGCACGGCATCTACATCCAGCCGATCAACTATCCGACCGTCGCCAAGGGAACCGAGCGCTTGAGGATCACGCCCTCGCCCTACCATGATGACGGCCTGATCGATCACCTTGCCGAAGCGCTGCTTCAGGTCTGGGAACGCCTCGGCCTGCCGCTGAAGCGGAAATCGCTGGCGGCCGAGTAACCGTACTCCCTCGAAACCCCGGAAATCGGGCCGGTAGCGCGATGCGCTGCCGGCTCAATGCGTTTATAGTGGCGGTTCCGGTCCGCGAACAGAGGCCGGGAAGGGAGACAGGCAGCAATGCTGCACGACTGGGGCGTGATCGCCGCCGCATTCGCCTATATCGGACTGCTGTTCTTCGTCGCCAGCTATGGCGACCGCCTGTCGCCGAGCCAACGCGGCCGCGCCAGCATGATGATCTATCCGCTGTCGCTGGCGATCTACTGCACCTCCTGGACCTTCTTCGGCTCGGTCGGCTTCGCCAGCCGCACCAGCGTCGAGTTCCTCGCGATCTATGTCGGCCCGATCCTGATGATCGGATTGTGCACGCCGCTGCTCCGCCGCGTGATCCAGCTGGCCAAATCGCAGAACATCACCTCGATCGCCGACTTCATCGCCGCCCGCTACGGCAAGAGCCAGGCGGTGGCCGCGACCGTCGCCGTCATCGCGATTATCGGATCGGTCCCCTACATCGCGCTCCAGCTCAAGGCGATGTCTTCCTCGCTGGAGACGATCCTGAGCGAGGACAAGCTGTTCTCCTCGATCCCGCTGATCGGCGACATCGCGCTGGTGGTGACGCTGGCGATGGCCGTGTTCGCCGTGCTGTTCGGAACCCGCCAGACCGACGCCACCGAACACCAGCACGGGTTGATGCTGGCGGTCGCCACCGAATCCATCGTCAAGCTGGTGGCGTTTCTCGCCGCCGGCCTCTTCGTCACCTTCTGGATGTTCTCGCCGGTCGAACTGATCGAACGCGCGATGAAAACGCCGGAAGCAATGCGCGCGATCAACTACTCGCCTTCGATCGGCAATTTCCTGACCATGACGCTGCTCTCGTTCTGCGCGATCATGCTGCTGCCGCGGCAGTTTCACGTCAGCGTGGTCGAGAATTCCAGCATCGACGAGGTCAATCGCGCACGCTGGCTGTTTCCGCTCTATCTGGTCGCCATCAATCTGTTCGTGATCCCGATCGCCATCGCCGGCCTCGTCACCTTCCCGTTCGGTGCCGTCGACAGCGACATGTTCGTGCTGGCGCTGCCGATCGAGGGAAACGCGCCCTTGCTCAGCATCGCGGTCTTTGTCGGCGGCCTGTCGGCCGCGACCGCGATGGTGATCGTGGAATGCGTGGCACTTTCGATCATGGTTTCGAACGACATCGTCTTGCCGCTGGTGTTGCAGCGGAGCCCGCGGACGCGCCCGGGCCAGCAGGATTTCGGCGACTTCCTGCTCAAGGTGCGGCGCTTTGCGATCTTCGCCATCATGGTGATGGCCTATTTCTACTATCGCGCGCTCGGCAGCACCCAACTGGCCGCGATCGGGCTGCTGTCGTTCGCCGCCCTCGCCCAGCTCGCGCCGGCCTTCTTCGGCGGCCTGTTCTGGCGGCAGGGCACCGCGCGCGGCGCCATGGGCGGCATGCTGGTCGGCGTTGCCGTGTGGATCTACACGCTGTTTCTGCCGAGCTTCCTCGAAACCACCACGGCGGGGCTGCAATTCCTGCAGCACGGACCGTTCGGCATCGAGGCGCTTCGCCCGCGGGCGCTGTTCGGCGCTGATCTGCCGCCGCTGATGCATGGCGTGCTGTGGTCGCTCGGGCTCAACATCCTGACCTACGTCGTGATGTCGCTGGCGCGTCAACCGTCTTCGATCGAACGGTTGCAGGCCGACCTGTTCGTGCCGAGCACGCTGACGCCGATTACGCCGACCTTCCGGCGCTGGCGCACCACGGTCACGGTGCAGGATATCCAGAGCACGGTGGCGCAATATCTCGGCCCCGACCGCGCCCGCCAGGCGTTCGAGACCTTTACCGCCGGCCATCCCGGTCATCTCGATCCGGCAGCGCCCGCCGATTTCGAGTTGCTGCAGCATGCCGAGCGCCTGATCGCGTCCTCGATCGGGGCGGCCTCCTCGCGCCTCGTGATGTCGCTGCTGCTGCGCAAGCGCACCGTCTCCGCCAAGGCGGCGCTGAAGCTGCTCGACGATTCCCATGCTGCGCTGCATTTCAACCGCGAGATCCTGCAGACCGCGCTGAACCATGTGCGCCAGGGTATTGCGGTATTCGACGCCGACCTGCAGCTGATCTGCTCGAATGCGCAGTTCGGCGAAATCCTCGCGCTGCCGCCGCATCTGGTGCAGCTCGGGATTCCCCTGCAGGAAATCCTCGAATTCATGGACGCCGTCAGCCCGCCCGGCTCCGGCAACAGCGACGCCCTGCTGGCGCTACGGCTGAAAGCCTACACCACCGAGGGCGAGCCCTACCTGGAACGCCTGCCCGACCGGCACATGGTGATCGAGGTCCGCTCCAACCGGATGCCGGGCGGCGGGCTCGTGATCACCTTCTCCGACGTCACGCCGAGCTTCGAGGCGGCGGAAGCGCTGGAGCGCGCCAATGCGACGCTGGAGAAGCGGGTGCGGGACCGCACCGAGGAACTCACCCGGCTGAATTCCGAACTGGCGCTGGCCAAGAGCACCGCCGAGGACGCCAACATCTCGAAGACCCGGTTTCTCGCGGCCGCCAGCCACGACATCCTGCAGCCGCTGAACGCGGCGCGGCTTTATGTCACGAGCCTGGTCGAGCGCCAGAGCGGCGGCGAGGATTCGCGCCTGGTCGAGAACATCGACGACTCGCTGGAGGCGATCGAGGAAATCCTCGGCGCGCTGCTGGACATCTCGCGGCTCGACGCCGGCGCGATGACCACCTCGATCACCAGCTTCAAGATGGCCGACCTGATGCGGTCGCTGGAAATCGAATTCGCCCCGATCGCCCGCGCCAAGGGGCTGAAGCTGAGCTTCGTGCCGTGCTCGCTGCCGGTCGAATCCGACCGCGCGCTGCTGCGCCGCCTGCTGCAGAACTTCATATCCAACGCGATCAAATATACCCCGCGCGGGCGGGTGCTGGTCGGCTGCCGCCGCCGCGGGCAAACCCTGCAGATCGGCATCTATGATACCGGCGTCGGAATCCCCGTGCAGAAGCGCGGCGAGATCTTCAAGGAGTTCCACCGTCTCGAACAGGGCGCGCGGATCGCGCGCGGGCTCGGCCTCGGGCTCTCGATCGTCGAGCGGCTGGCGCGGGTGCTCAACCACGGCATCGCGCTGGGCGCCAATGCCGGCGGCGGCTCGGTGTTCTCGGTGACGGTGCCGGTCGCCAAGGCGGTCAACTATACCGCCGCCGTCACCAGCGCGACGCCGCTCTCGAAGACGCCGATGAGCGGCGCATTGATCGTCTGCATCGAAAACGATCCGGCGATCCTCGATGGCATGAAGACGCTGCTCACGGCGTGGGATGCCGAGGTGATCGCGGTGGCCGATCCCGAGGCGGCGATCGCCGCGATCGAGACGTCGGGCGGAAGCGTCACCGGCCTTCTGGTCGACTATCACCTCGACCGCGGCAACGGCGTCGCCGCGATCCGCGAGATCCGCCGCCGCTTCGGCGAGAACACTCCGGCGATCCTGATCACGGCGGACCGCAGTCCGAATGTGCGGGCGGCCGCGCGCGAGGAAAATATCGCGGTGCTGAACAAGCCGGTCAAACCGGCATCGCTGCGGGCGCTGCTCGGCCAGTGGCGCGCCCAGCAGCTGGTCGCGGCGGAGTAGGCGCGAGCCGCGCGCGAAGAGCGTAGGATGGGTGGAGCCAACGGTCTAACTCTTTGCCGTTACGCCGTCGGCGTGCCCTGGCGCCACTGGCCGCCGGAGATTTTCGCGGCTGCGATCACGGCCTGGGTGCGGCTTTCGACGCCGAGCTTCTGCAGGATCGCCGAGACATGCGCCTTGATGGTCGCTTCCGAGACACCGAGCTCATAGGCGATCTGCTTGTTGAGCAGCCCCTCCGACAGCATCATCAGCACCCTCACCTGCTGCGGGGTCAGCGTCACCAGCCGGTCGCGCAGCCGCGTCATGTCCGGGTCGGCGGCCGAAGACAGATCGGTGTCCTGCGGCACCCAGACGTCGCCTTCCATCACCTTCATGATGGCGTCGCGCAGCGTCTCGACCCCGAAGCGCTTGGGAATGAAACCGGAGGCGCCAAAATCGAGCGACCGTCGGATGGTTCCGGCGTCGTCGCTGGCGGAGACGATCACCACCGGAATCGCCGGATATTGCGCGCGCAGGTAAATCAGGCCGGAGAAACCCGAGATCCCCGGCATGGTCAGATCGAGCAGGATCAGGTCGACGTCGGAGTCCCGTTCAAGCAGCGCGGTCAAGTCGTCGAACGAGCCCGCCTCGCTGATCACGGCCGAGCTTATGACGCTCGCCACCGCTTGCCGCAGGGCGTCGCGGAACAAGGGATGGTCATCGGCGATGACGAGATGGGTGCTGGTAGCGGCAGTCATTTACTTCTTGCGAAAAGCGTTGCGGCAAGCCGGTGACCGTTTTCTGTAGGCCTGCCAAGCGGTTTTGCAATTGTCCCCTGCCCGGCGGCTTCATGCAAGCGCGCAATACCGGCACGCCACAAAGCGGTTAATCCTCCAGTTTGTGCATCGCAACAAGGCTGCCGGTTCGGACGCACATCAAACGCGGAACAGCAGATCGCGGGTCAGATCATCTGACGTTTGCGACGGCACCACCGGTCGGCCTATGCCGCGGCCCCCACGATCAGTGCCCGTTCCAGCGCGGCCCTGTCCATCCGCGCAATCAATTCGTCATGGATGTTGCAAAGGCTGACACGGAGGTAATTGCGCGTCGTCTGGAAATCCCGTCCGCGCAGCTTTTCGTGGATCGGCATCATCGAGAAATAGCTTTCCGCCAGCGGTTCGGGAATGTCCATCACGCGCTTCGGCGCATGGCCGCCGACCAGATCGAGACGATGCGCGAGTTCGCGGCGCGCTTCGAGCCAGGCAGCTTCGCCGAGCGACGGAGGAACCGGATAGCGGTCGAAAACCGAAAGAACGACAAGGATCAATTGGTCGAGAATGGCCCGGCGCTGGGTCCCAGCCTGAGCAGCCAGCACCCCCTCGATCATTTCGCCCACCATCGCAAGACCCAGCGGAAAGGCTTTCCAGCGCGCGCGCTCGACGGATTGCGCAAATCCCTCTTCGGCGAATAACACCTTGGCGTAGTGACCTGCACGGGCGCGCGAATATTCGTAGATGCCCTTTTGTACGATGAAGGCCGACTGCGCATCGATGAAGTCCGCAAGCGCTTCCGGGTCGCGAATCGGCGGACGGGGGCGAAACAACTTTTCGAACAGCTTCATCGCATCTCATCCAGCTCGATCGGCCCAGACTACTTCGTCAGCTTACCCCATCTGGTTCACGACAAGTCCAACGTTCTCAACGCATCCCTGTTAGCAGTTGCAACAATTTCACACCCCGCCGAAAGTATAATGAAGACCTGACCAGTCGTAGTGTTAGCGTCAGATGACTCCGAACTGGCGCAAGACCGGTTGAATAAGCGGCAAGGGGGGCGCCGTGCTGAAGGGATTTGCATTCCCCTCGATCATTTAATCCGGTGCATTGATGCGCCGGTGCTTTGGGGAGGATTTGCAACGATGCCTGACTCTGCAAGCATGAAAGAGAGAGAAGAAGCGCACTGGGCAAAGACCTCGCGCCTGATGTTCACGCATCTCGGTGTCTGGTTCTTCTTCGGCTTCGTCATCCACATGTTCGTGGTCCCGCTCAACAAGATCACCATTCCGATCCTTAACTTCCCGCTCGGCTTCTATATGGCCGCGCAGGGCTCCCTCATCGTGTTCGTGGTCATGCTGTTCCTCTTCGCGAAGCAGCAGGACAAGATTGACCGCGAATACGGCTTTGCCGAGGAAGATTGAGGGGGAAGAGATCATGGCCACAGAAGCTTCTGCCAAAAGCTCGGATTTCATCAAGAATCTGGGCAAGATGTACGGCACCTATACCGGCGGCTTCATCGCGTTCATCCTTCTGCTCGCGCTTATGGAGCAGATGGGTGTTCCGAACAAAATTCTCGGCTACCTGTTCGTGTTCTTCACGCTCGCGGTCTACGCCATCATCGGCGTGATGACGCGAACCGCTGAAGTCTCGGAGTATTACGTGGCCGGACGGCGCGTTCCGGCTTTCTACAACGGAATGGCGACGGGCGCCGACTGGATGTCGGCGGCGTCCTTCGTAGGCATGGCCGGCACCCTTTTCCTGCTGGGTTACGACGGCCTCGCATGGGTGCTCGGATGGACCGGCGGATTCGTGCTGGTATCGATCCTGATCGGGCCATATCTGCGCAAGTTCGGCGCCTATACGGTGCCCGACTTCCTGTCGTTCCGGTACGGCGGAAACTTCGCGCGCGCGCTCGGCGTGATCGTGCTCGTTTGCTGCTCCTTCACCTATGTGACTGCGCAGATCTACGGCACCGGTCTCATTGCCTCGCGATTCCTCGGGATGCAGTTCGAACTTGCAGTTTTCGCCGGGCTGGTCGGCATTCTGCTCTGCGCGATGCTGGGCGGCATGCGGGCGGTGACCTGGACGCAGATCGCGCAGTACGTCGTGCTGATCATCGCTTATCTGACCCCCATCGTGATCCTGTCCACCAAGAAATACGGAATTCCGATTCCGGAACTCACCTATGGGCAGGCGATCGCGGAGATTACGGCGCGGGAGCAGCAGATGCTGGCGACCGGCCTTGCGACGGTGGCAAACCTCAAGCCGCATATTCAGCCTTTCATCAACTACAGTCCGCTGAACTTCTTCGCGATCATCATGTGCATGATGGTCGGAACGGCTTCGCTGCCGCATATCCTGATGCGCTACTTCACCACCCCCTCGGTACGTGAGGCACGCCAGTCGGTGGCATGGTCGCTGCTGTTCATCTTCCTGCTGTACTTCTCGGCGCCGGCCTACGCGGCGTTCTCGAAGCTGGAAGTTTACACCAACATCATCGGGCGCGACCTGACGTCCATCCGCCCATGGTTGTTCAACTGGGGTGAACTCGGGCTGATCCAGATCTGCGGCAAGAACGCGGCCAATATCGACGCCATCGTTGCAGCCTGCAAGGCCATTGCCGGTCATCCCGGTGTCGTCAGGCTGCAGGACTTCGTGATCAACACCGACGTGATCGTGCTCTCCACCCCGGAGATCGCGGGACTTCCCTATGTGATCTCGGGTCTGGTGGCGGCGGGCGGCCTTGCCGCCGCGTTGTCCACCGCTGACGGGCTGCTGCTCGCCATCGCCAACGCGTTGTCGCACGACGTCTACTACAAGATGATCGACCCAAACGCACCGACCATGCGCCGGCTCACCGTGGCGCGCGCCCTGCTGGTCGTCGTCGCTGTGATCGCGGCCGCGACGGCAGCTACCAAGCCGGCAGATATCCTGGCCATGGTCGGCTGGGCGTTCTCACTGGCGATGGCGGGCAACTTCCCGGCGCTCGTGATGGGCGTCTGGTGGAAACGCACGACGGCGACGGGAGCAATCTGCGGCATCATTGCCGGCTTCGGACTATGCCTGTTCTATCTCGTGACCACCCGCTACTTCCCGGGCGCCGGCGTGGCGTATTTCGGCATGACTTCGCTGACCAACCCACTGACGGGACTTCCGCTGGTCGACATCGCGAAAGCCATGGCATTACCCAATGCCATGGAGAGTTTCCCAACACTGGCCCACCCGATGGCGAACAAGGTCGGATGGTTCGACCTCAACAATATCGCCTGCGGGTTGCTGGGAACGCCGCTCGGCTTCGCGGTCATCTACATCGTCAGCCTGCTCGGCAAGGAGCCGTCGAGGGAAATGCAGGCCTATGTGGACGATATCCGCAAACCGCGTGGCAGGACGGTGCTCGAAGAGAGGACCACTTAAGAGCGCAACGACTGATATCGGCAAACGGGGCCCTCAGGGCCCCGTTTTGTTTTCCTTGAGCCACGACATCGCTTGCCGGGAAAGTCGCCACTTGCCATTGTTGACCACGATCATGGTGCCGTGACACATCTCGATTCGTCGATAGCTGAAGCACTGCGGGAGCATTGGACTTTGGATACGGCAACTTCATTCGCCAGCTATTGGTATTTCCATCTGCCGAATTTCGTGCTGGCGGCGCTGATGTACACGATGCTCGGCCGGCTCCTGCTCGGCCTGATGGTCGACGCGGATTCGCCGAACTATATCTGGCGATTCTTTTGCCGGATTACCGATCCCGTGATCGCCGTCCTCACGATCGTAACCCCGAAGATTACCCCTCCCCCCGTGCTGTGGCTGTTCGGCTTCGTCTGGATGTTCTGGCTGCGCGTGCTGTTTCACTACACGTTACTGGTGTTGAATCTCGCGCCCAGGTTCGGCGGAGCCGCGCCATGAACCGCAATTTCTATTTCATCGGAATTGCGTTCTTCGGAATGATCAACGGGATATTCAATCAGCTCGCGCTGATTTTCGCATTGCTGTACGTTCAGCCGCTCATCGGCCCCCTGCTGTTTGGCAGCCTGTCATTGACGCTGATGTTCGCGTCGCTGATGGTTTCCACCGCAACCGTCATCCTCGGCGGGATTCCGGCGGCAGTTTACGAACGGGCCACCCGCGCACCGGAATCGAACAATGTCTCGCTCTGGATCTGGCTTGCCGGAACAGCGCTACTCGCGCTGCCCGCCGCCGGCAATTTTCTCAAAATCGGCCTCTAGCCGAACAGTCCTGAGGTTGAGAGCGAGGGACCTTGGCGCTACGCTGAGCGTCAGGTGCTTGCTGGCGACGGAGCGTGGCGGATCATGGAAGAGATGCGCCGTATTGCCTATGAAACGGTGCTGCGCGCATGCGGGTTCGCGTCGCTGGCCATTTTCTGCGTCATGATCGGCCTGTCCTTCCTGCCGCGTTCTGCCTTTCAGGCGGGAGGGTTTCTGAGCATGGCGATGACACTTGTCCTCGTTCTGAAGGCCCGTGAAGCCCGAACGAAGGACCACCGCCGGACCGAGATGTGGCTCTATCTTCCGAAGGAGAAACGTCCGCCCCAGGCCTTCGCTCAAAGGACGATTTCGACGGTCATGCGCGAGACCTATTTGCTGTTCGCGAGCTGGACCGCGATCATCTCCATTGTGATGTGGAGCATCGCGCTGTTCTTCTCTGTTATTGGACTTTAGTTTGGAAACTGCATCAATAGTGGGCAGGATTCCGGCGCAACAAGGGTCCCGACTTTTGTCTAAGTGGTTTGCAGTTTTGAGCATGAGCTGGGGCATTTCCAAAGACCCAGGCCTGGAACACGAAGCTCATATGTCGCGGTAAAATCAGCATTGTCCGCCGCGATTCGGCAGGCGCAATCGTGCCATCGCAGCAACCACGTCCGGCAACCTGACCGCAGGTGCGGCTGATCGATGCCATCCAAAAGTACTAAAGTACTATTGGGGCACGCTTCTCGAACATGTAGTTAGGCTCGCAATTAATTGCGCGTCGAACAGACGCAACGCACGTGTTCGTGTTTTACAAAAAACGGGGAGCGATCGAAATGTCCACTATGGCGGCAACGGAAAAAGTTAGAACCGGGGGAATGACGAAGGACGAACGTTTCGTCATTCTGGCTTCGTCACTCGGTACCGTGTTCGAATGGTACGACTTCTACCTGTTCGGTTCGCTTGCCAGCGTGATCGGCGCACAGTTCTTCGGCGTCATTGATCCCGCAACCAATCAGCCGATGTTCAACCAGGCCACCCGCGACATATTCGCGCTGCTGGCGTTCGCCGCGGGCTTCATCGTCCGCCCGTTCGGCGCCATCGTGTTCGGCCGGGTCGGCGACATCGTCGGCCGCAAATACACCTTCCTCGTCACCATTCTGATCATGGGCCTGTCGACCTTCATCGTCGGCATCCTGCCCAACGCGGCGACCATCGGCATTGCGGCGCCGATCATCCTGATCGGTTTGCGCCTGCTGCAGGGCCTCGCGCTCGGCGGCGAATACGGAGGTGCGGCGACCTACGTGGCCGAACATGCCCCGATGGGCAAACGCGGCTACTACACCTCGTTCATCCAGACCACGGCAACGCTCGGCCTGTTCCTGTCGCTGCTGGTGATCCTGTTCACCCGTACGGCGCTAGGCGAGCCTGATTTCGCCGCATGGGGTTGGCGTATTCCGTTCCTGGTGTCGGTCTTGCTGCTCGGCATCTCGGTCTGGATCCGGCTTCGCCTGAACGAATCGCCGGTGTTCCAGAAGATGAAGGACGAGGGCAAGAGCTCCAAGGCTCCCCTGACCGAAGCCTTCGCCAACTGGAGCAACGCCAAGATCGTAATTATCGCGCTGATCGGCGGCGTGATGGGCCAGGGCGTGGTCTGGTACACGGGCCAGTTCTACGCGCTGTTCTTCATGCAATCGATCCTCAAGGTCGACGGCTATACCGCCAACCTGCTGATTGCGTGGTCACTGCTGCTCGGCACCGGCTTCTTTATCGTGTTCGGCGCGCTGTCCGACAAGATCGGCCGCAAGCCGATCATTCTGGCAGGCTGCCTGATCGCGGCGCTGACGTTCTTTCCGATCTTCAAGATGATCACCAGCAACGCCAACCCGGCGCTGGAAAAGGCGATCGAAACCGTGAAGGTCGAGGTCGTCGCCGATGCCAAGGCCTGCGGCGATCTGTTCAACCCTGTCGGCACCCGCGTCTTCACCGCACCTTGCGACACCGCCCGCGCCTATCTCGCCCAGCAGTCGGTCAAGTATTCGACCCGCTACGAGGGCACCGGCGTGAAGCTCGTCGTCAACGGCAAGGACGTGGCTTACACGGATGCCAAGACATCCAACCCGGCGGTGCTGGCGGCGGTGCAGGCTGCAGGCTATCCGAAGGCCGGCGACGCCCAGATCGTGAAGATGGCGCACCCGTTCGACATCTTCAAACCGCGGGTCGCCGCGGTGATCGGGCTGCTGTTCATCCTGGTGATCTTCGTCACCATGGTGTACGGGCCGATCGCGGCGATGCTGGTCGAACTGTTCCCGACCAAGATCCGCTACACCTCGATGTCGCTGCCCTACCACATCGGCAACGGCTGGTTCGGCGGTCTGTTGCCCGCGACCTCGTTCGCGATCGTGGCCTCGACCGGCGATATCTACGCAGGTCTCTGGTACCCGATCATCTTCGCATCGATCACCGCGGTCGTCGGCTTCTTCTTCCTGCCGGAAACCAAGGACGTCGACATCACGAAGTAACCGGATTTCGTCCGCCGGGCAGCCGGCGGACGATCACAACACGAACCGGCCGCGGAGCGATCCGCGGCCGGTTCTGTTTTTGGCGGGCGCGCCTTAAGCCGTCGCGCCGATAAACTGCAACACGATCTCGCGCCGATGCGGCCGCGCCCGGTGCTCGATCAGATAGATCCCCTGCCATGTTCCCAGCGCCAGCGCGCTGCGCAGCACCGGGACCTGCAGCGAGGTCGCGGTCAGCAT
Organism: Bradyrhizobium sp. AUGA SZCCT0158; assembly: GCF_018130065.1. Classification (GTDB taxonomy): domain Bacteria; phylum Pseudomonadota; class Alphaproteobacteria; order Rhizobiales; family Xanthobacteraceae; genus Bradyrhizobium. The sequence continues at coordinate 119,519 of NZ_JAFCME010000002.1, forward strand.
GGTCTTGATATGCGCGGGCATGTCATCTGGACCTTCGGTGTCATGGCGCCATCCGGCGTTTTCCGGCGCGGCCCGGCTCAGCGCCGTCAAGAGATCGCCCAGCACCGTCGGATCGGCATTTTCCTGGATCGTCAGCGACGCCGAGGTGTGGCGGATGAACAGCGTCACCGCCCCTTCGCGGGCGCCGGCCTCGCGCACGAATTTTGCGACTTCGGCGGTGAGGTCGGTAAACCCCGCACCTGCTGTTTGCACAGTCAGCAGCGAGGAGACGATGGTGGTCGCCGTGACGCTGGAGGGTGGCGTGCGGGACAGCGATTTGGGTTGGGACATAAGGCCTCATCTCTTCGTCGTCCCGGCCTTGAGCTCAGATGCGCAATTGCGCATCGGGGGACCCATACGCCGCGGCCGTGCTGATGAAAGGCAGTGGTCGACGACTTCCTTCGAACAATAACGCCCTGTGGCTATGGGTCCCTGCGTTCGCAGGGACGACAGCGTCAAATCCTGCCGTTGACGTCCTTCTGCACGCGGTTGGCCATCTCGATCAATCGCTTCCAAGCCCGCTCCAGGAACGACATCATGCGATCCATGTCGCGATCGCTCGGCAGTGGAATTTCAATCTTGCGTTCGCCCTCGACGATTTTGGGCTCTCTCTTCTTCAGCGAGTCGGATTTCGGCATCGGCTCTTCGATCTTGCCGGCGACGGTCGGCTCGCGCGAAGCGAGGTCCTTCCTGAGCTTTTCATTGTCGGCCTGCAGCCGGCCGATCTCCGCATCCAGCGCCGCGCGTTCGTCGGGCACCGCGTAACAGGCCCAGCCCGCGCCCGAATTGCTGCAGGTCGAAATCGCGCCGGTTCGGGTATCGAGCCGCAGCACGCCATCCGCCGTCGAGGACAGCGCATAACGGCCGTTCTCGGTGTCCGGCATCGCCTTCGGAGACGCGGCGCCGGCGCCGGCAACACCCAGCGCCAGCACGGCAACAACGGAGAGAAACAATCTGCAGAGAAACATTCTGGAGGACGACGCTGTGCTCATGGGCTTGCTCCGCCTTAAAGACAGTACCGGTTTCCTCAACCGCCAGGACACACACAGGCGCATCACACGACGCCTCATCACGTAACGCCCTGGACCTTTGAGCTATAGGCCGCGCGGCCGGACTTCAACGCGTCTCCCAGCAATTCTATCCGGTCCTGTCCCCAGAACACTTCGCCATCCAGCACATAGACCGGCGAGCCGAACACGTCGGCCGCCAGCGCATCCTGGCGATTCTGCTCATAGGCCGCGCTGATCGCCTCGGTGGCGGATCGCTCCACCAATTGCTTGCCGGGCAACCCGCATTCGTCGGCCAGTTGCGCAATCGTCGCGGGATCGGCCAGATTGAGCTGATCCTCCCACACGCCGGCAAAGCCCCGCCGCAGAAACCGATCGGGATCGAGCCCGGCCTCGATCGCAGCGATCACGACGCCGTCGGCGAGCCGTGCGTTGAACGGCCAATGCGCGGGTTGAAGATGGAATTTCAGGCCGCGCTTGTCGCGCCAGCGCTGCAGCTCGACCATCCGGTAGCGCTGTCGCACCGGATGGCGCTTCATCAGCGGCAACCCGCCGGTTTCCGAGAACAGATCGACCAGCACCACGGGCTTGTGATTTACCTTGAGATCATAGGTACTTACGAGCTCGCTGAACGGCCCATGGCCGATATAGGCCCACGGCGATTGAAACGAGAAATAGTAATCGACCTGGCGCGGCATGCGGGCTCCGGGAACGGCTGATGACAGGCGCAAGCGACATCCCAACAGGTCAACCGAATCGGCGCAAGATCGCCCCTTGCCGCGCCAGGGGTCTTTTGTTCGAACGGGTTTTCCGGGCGCGAAGCAGCCTCTGCTCCACTTCAAAACGTTTTTGCTGCTGCACTGCGATGACGGGTCCACAGGCTCGTGGAATATCTCTAAATAAATCCAGCGAAATCAAAGCACTAACTGGTTACGGCGCAATCTTGACTTGATTAGACGCGGTAAGTATGGTCCGCGCGGCTTTTAAGGGTGACGGGCGTAATTTCCATCAACCGCAGCATCGTTTAATGTCTTGGGCATGGCCCAAGACAAAAGCGACAACGCAGGTGGAAATCGCGATCAATCGTCGTCCGATGAAGCTGCGCTTTCCGCAAGGCTCGGAAGTCTCGATCACCGGTTGTCCGAAATTCGTGACAGCCGAAAAATCAGGACTGATCAACCCGGTACTGAAAGCGGCGACAGGGCGGCCAGAGCTTCGGCGATGGCGCTTGGTTTCCGCCTTTCCTCGGAGTTGGTTGCGGGCGTTGTCGTCGGGGCAGGGATTGGCTGGGGTTTCGACTGGTTGTTGTCGACATCGCCGTTCGGTTTCATCGTGTTTTTACTGCTCGGCTTCGTCGCCGGCGTGGTCAACGTGGTGAGATACGCGGGCGTAGCCTCGGGCAAACGCTGAGCGCCGACGGGAAGTCACGACATTTGAAATTCGATTGCCGGCAATCTAGGCCGGCGGACCAAGGCCCGCGCGGATGAAAATCGACCCGATTCATCAGTTCAACATCGAGCCCCTCTTCACGATCGGCCATATCGGCAATCAGACGATCGCCTTCACCAACTCGTCGCTCTACATGTTCATCGCGGTGGCGCTGACTGCGGTGCTGATGCTCGGTGGCGGGCGGCAGCTGGTTCCCGGCCGTTTCCAGTCGGTCGCCGAAATCTCCTACGAGTTCGTCGCCAGCACCATCCGCAGCACCGCCGGCTCGGAAGGTATGAAGTTCTTCCCGCTGATCTTCACGCTGTTCATGTTCATCTGCGTCTCGAACCTCGTCGGCATCATTCCCTACACGTTCACGATTTCGAGCCACATCATCGTGACCGCCGCGCTGGCGTTCCTGGTGTTCTTCACCGTGCTGTTCTACGGCCTCTACAAGAACGGCCTCAAGTTCTTCAAGATTTTCGTTCCCTCCGGCGTTCCGATCTACATCCTGCCGCTGGTCATGTTCATCGAAATCCTGTCGTTCTTCCTGCGGCCGGTTTCGCACAGCGTGCGTCTGTTCGCCAACATGCTGGCCGGGCACATCGCGCTGAAGGTGTTCGCGGGCTTCGTCGCGATGCTCGGCGTCTCGCTGGGCGCGGTCGGCTGGATCGGCGGCATCCTGCCGCTGGCGCTCACCGTCGCCTTGACCGCGCTGGAACTGCTGGTCGCGTTCCTGCAGGCCTACGTGTTCGCGATCCTCACCTGCATCTACCTCAACGACGCCATTCATCCGGGACACTAAGCGGTCCGGAGAATTCCCACCCACAACTTCGTCTATCCCTCTAAGGAGCTCAAGAAAATGGAAGCATCAGCAGCAAAACTCATCGGCGCGGGCATCGCATGCATCGGCATGGGCGGCGCGGGCGTCGGCGTGGGCATCATCTTCGGCAACTACCTCGCCGCAGCGGTGCGCAATCCTTCCGCAGCCCAGGGCCAGTTCGGCAACCTGATCTTCGGCTTCGCCGTGACCGAAGCGCTCGGCATTTTCTCGCTGCTGATCGCGCTGCTGCTGCTGTTCGTTCCGCTCTGAGCTGCACCTTCCCGCGCCGCCCTCCGGCGGCGCGCATGACAGCAACAGGAGTACCCCGTGGCTGAAAAGAGTCAGGGCGCCCCCGCCAAGGGCCAGAAGACCGGCGCCCACACCGAAGCCGATGGTGGCCATCACGGCGGAGGATTTCCTCCGTTCGAGTCGAGCACCTTCGCGTCGCAGCTGGTGTCGCTGGCCATCGCGTTCGTCGCGCTTTACCTGATCGTGTCGCGCATTGCGCTGCCGCGCGTCGGCGGCGTGATCGATGCACGTCAGAACGCGATCGAAGGCGATCTGGCCGCAGCGCAGAAGCTGAAGGACGAGTCGGCCGCGGCGCTGAAGGCGTATGAAGCCGACCTGGCTTCGGCGCGCTCCCGCGCCCAGGCCATCGGCGCCGAGACCCGCGAGAAGCTGAACGCAGCCTCGGAAGCCGAGCGCAAGACGCTGGAAGACCAGCTCTCCGCCAAGCTCGCCCAGGCCGAGAAAACCATCGCGGCGACGCGCGAGACCGCCATGAGCAACGTCCGTGGCATCGCCGCGGATGCGGCTGGCGCGATCGTGCAGCGGCTGACCGGCGTGCTGCCCGACGGCGGTGCGCTGAACAGCGCCGTCGATGCTTCGTTGAAGGGATAAATGATGTTCGCCGAGCCAGAAACCTGGGTTGCCATTGCGTTCGTCATCCTGCTGGCGCTGTTTGCCTATCTCGGCATCCATCGCACGGTGCTCAAGGCGCTCGACCATCGCGCCGAACGCATCAAGGCCGAACTCGACGACGCCCGCCGCCTGAAGGACGAGGCCGCCGCATTGCTCGCGGAATACAAGACCAAGCGCAGCAGCGCCGAGCGTGAGGCCGAGGAAATCATCTCCAACGCCAAGGCCGAAGCCGAGCGGATCGCGGTCGAAGCCAAGGCCAAGATGGAAGACTTCGTCGCCCGCCGCACCAAGACCGCCGAGAGCAAGATCGCCCTCGCCGAAGCGCAGGCGCTCGCCGACGTCCGTTCCGCCGCGGCCAATGCCGCAGTGGCCGCAGCGTCGACCATCCTGTCGCAGTCGGTGAAGGGCTCGGTGGCCGATGACCTGATGGCCAAGGGTATCGCCGAGGTTCGCGCCAAGCTGAACTGAGCGGTTTCAAATCAAAGAGACGCAAGCCGGCGCGATCATTTCGCGCCGGTTTTTTATTGCGTGGGCGCCGCCTTCTTGCGCGGCGCCGGCCGCTCCGGCTTCAGGGCCTGCGGGTCGAAGCCGATGTAGAAGATGTAGTTGTCGCTGGTTCCGGGCGCAGGCACCGGATAGACCAGATCTTCGGCCACCAGCGTAAACGGCTCGCTCCCGGTCTCCGTCATGCTGACCGTGGTCTGATAGGCCTTGGTGGCGATGGTCTTTTCGCTGATCCCGCCTTGCACCACCGCGACGCGAAGCGGAACCTGCACCGACGACGGCGCGCCGGCGGGACCGGCAATGACGCGCCCCTGAATCCCGATCCGCGCGGTAATGACGCCGCCATTGAGGCTGCATTCCCGCGCCGTCTTGCCGATGGTCGCCTGGAAGCGCAAATCGTTGCCGACCGGCTGCTTGCCGGGCGCGGCCACGGCATAGGTCGACGCGCCGGCCCTGACCCTCACCTCCGGACAGGTCAGGTCGCCGATATCCTCTTCGGCTTTCGGCGCAGCGCCTGGCGCCGGAGCCGGCTCGTCCGACTTGCCGCCGAACAGGCCCTTGAAGCGGTCGGTCAGCGACTGCGCCGACGCAGGCTGGACGAGGCCGCAGCCGAGCCCGGCCACGACCGTGGCGGCGAGCGCTACTCTCAACAACCTGATGTCACCCATGCGACGTCCCTGCCATCCACGTCATCTCGAAGTCATGTTCCCGGCGGCCTTATAGCAGGCCAATGGCGGCGAACCCAAGGCCACCTAAAGGCGCGTGCGGCACCCGGCAAGGCCCTGAAATCATGGGTTAGCCGCGGAAATCCTCATGCAGCATGCCGAACAGCAGATGGTCCTGCCAGACCCCGTTGATGCACAGATAGCGCCGCGCCAGCCCCTCGCGGGTAAAGCCGCATTTCTCCAGTACCCGGATCGAGGGCGTATTGGTGGGAATGCAGGCCGCCTCGATACGGTGCAAATTGAGCTCGCCGAACAGCGACGGCAGCAGCACCCGCAGCGCCGTCGTCATGTAACCGCGATGGGCATGGGGCTGGCCGACCCAATAGCCGATGGTGCCGGCCTGCACGATGCCGCGGCGGACATTGGCCAGCGTGATGCCGCCGATCATGGTGCCGTCAGATTCGCGGAAAATGATGAACGGATAGGACCGGTCGGCCGCGATGTCCTCGGCATAGCGCCGCAGCCGCCGCCGGAAGCCGGCCCGGGTGAGATCGTCCGACGGCCAGATCGGTTCCCACGGCGTCAGATAGGCGCGGCTCGATTCGCGCAATTGCGCCCATTGCAGGAAATCCGCCATCTGCGGCGCGCGCAGCAACAGGCCGTGGCCGCGCGGCACGAGTGCGGCCGGTCCGCTGGATGGCAACCGAAACAGGGCCATGCCCTAACTCCCAGGACGCCCGCTTGTCCATCTTGGGCATGATCTTGTCGGAAAACCGGTACCCACTTTTCCGGATCATGCCCTAATGGAGCAGCGTCTTAATGTAACAAGGTCTTGGCCTTCACCTTGGTCAATCCTTCCGCAAAAGTCACCGCCGTGTCCAGACCCCTGCCGCTGCCGAGCGCCACGACCGCCGGCCGGCTGCGCGAAAGCAGTCCCCGCGCGGCATTGCGGGTCGATTCGACGCTGACCGCGTCGATCCGGGCGACCAGTTCCTCCGCCGTCAACGGCCGGCCGTACGCCAGCATATGGCGGGCGAGCTGCTCGGCGCGGGAGGAGCAGCTTTCCAGCGCCATCAAAAGCCCCGCCTTCATCTGCGCCTTGGCGCGGGCGATCTCGGCCTCGGTCAGGGTTTCCACCGCGTCGTTGATGACGTCGACGATCACTTCCATCATTTCCGGCGCGTCGTTCGGATCGGTGCCGGTATAGAGGCCGAAAAAGCCGGTGTCGCTATAGGGCGCATGGAAGGTGTAGATCGAGTAGCACAGGCCGCGCTTCTCGCGGACTTCCTGGAACAGCCGCGACGACATCCCGCCGCCGAGCGTGTTGGTGAACACCTGCAGCGAGAACAGCGACAGGTCGGTCTGCGGCACGCCCTCGAGCGCCAGCGTCATATGCGCCTGTTCGAGGTCGCGATGCACCACGCGCGAGCCGCCCTTGCCGAACATCGCTGCTTGCGGTTTCGGCGCCGGCGTTGCTTCAAAACTCGCAAAGCGCTCCGTCACTTCCTCGACGACGCGCTTGTGATCGACCGCGCCCGCGGCCGCCACCACCATGTCCGGCCCGCGATAATGCCGGGTGAGATAGCCGCGCAGCATGTCGCGATCGAATTTCTTCAGCGTCTTGGTGGTGCCGAGCAGCGATCGCCCCATCGGCTGGTCCGGATAGCAGAGCTCGTTGAGATGCTCGAACACGACGTCGTCCGGCGTATCCTGCGCGGCGCCGATTTCCTGCGCGATGACGCCCTTCTCGCGCTCGAGTTCGTCCGGCACGAAGGACGGATTGGCGAGGATGTCGGAGAGCACGTCGAGCGCCAGCGGCACGTCGGCCTTCAGCACCCGCGCATAATAGGCGGTGGTTTCGGTCGAGGTCCCCGCATTGAGGTCGCCGCCGACCGCTTCGATCTCTTCCACGATCTCGCGCGAGGAGCGCCGCGTGGTGCCTTTGAATGCCATGTGTTCGAGCAGATGCGAGATGCCGTGCTCGTCGGGCTTTTCGTCGCGGCCGCCGACGCCGGCCCACACGCCAAGGGCGGCGGTTTCCAGATGCGGCATGCTGTCGGTAATGACGGTGAGACCGGATGCTAACTTGGTGACGTCGACGCTCATCCGGTAACTCCCTGCTTCGCGGCACGGCTCACCGAGCGCACGAATCGCTCCACTTCGGCTGAATCGTTTTTCATCACCGTGATGTGTTCAGATTTGGTCATCAGGCCGTCGAGCCAGGCCGGCAACTGCGGTCGCACGCCGCAGGCGGCCTCGACCGCATCGGGGAATTTGGCCGGATGGGCGGTCGACAGCACGATATTGGGAATCCTGGAATCCGAGGTGTCGCGATCGGCCACCGCCAGCGCCACCGCGGTATGGGGATCGACGAGGTCGCCGGCCTCCCGCCAGGCGGCGCGGATCGCCGCCGCCGTCTCGGTCTCGTCGGCGCGCCCGGCGTCGAACTCCTCGCGGATCGCGGCCAGCGTCGCGTCCGGCAGCACGAAACGCCCGGACTGTTTCAGCGAGCCCATCAGCCGCCGCACGCTGGCGGCATCGCGTTGACCAGCCTCGAACAGCAGCCGCTCGAAATTGGAGGACACCTGGATATCCATCGAGGGCGAGGCAGAAGCGTGCACCTCGCGCACCTCGTAGATGCCGGTCTTCAGCGTGCGCGGCAGGATGTCGTTGATGTTGGAGGCAATGCGCAGCCAACGGATCGGCAGGCCCATTTTCTTGGCGACGTAGCCGGCAAAGATGTCGCCGAAATTCCCGGTCGGCACCGTGAAATCGACCGTGCGCGCGGGCGCGCCGAGCGCCACCGCCGAGGTAACATAATAGACCACCTGCGCAACCACCCGCGCCCAGTTGATCGAATTGACACCCGACAGCGAGACCGCATCGCGAAAGCCGTGATGATTGAACATCTCCTTCACGATCGCCTGGCAGTCGTCGAAATTGCCTTCGATCGCCAGCGCGTGCACGTTGGCCGCGCCCGTCGTCGTCATCATCCGCCGCTGCACGTCGGAAATCCGGCCATGCGGAAACAGCACGATCAGATCGACATTGTCGAGACCGGCAAAGGCGTCGACCGCCGCACCGCCGGTATCGCCCGAGGTCGCCACGACGATGGTGGTGCGCTGCGCGCGCTTGGCCAGCACGTGATCCATCAGCCGCGAGATCAACTGCATCGCGACGTCCTTGAACGCGAGCGTCGGACCGTGGAAAAGTTCGAGCACGAACTGGCTGGAGCCGGTCTGCCGCAGCGGCACGACAGCGGGATGGCGGAAGGTGGCGTAGGCTTCATTGGCCATGCGGCCGAGATCGGCGTCGGAGATTTCAGCCCCGGCGAACGGCCTGATCACCTCGACCGCGACTTCCCAATAGGGCCGTCCGAAAAATCCAGCGATGGTCTCGGGCGAAAGCTGCGGCCAGGTTTCAGGCACATAGAGACCGCCGTCGCGGGCAAGCCCGGTCAGCATCACATCGCAAAAACCCAGGGTGGGAGCTTCCCCCCGCGTCGAAATATACCGCGTCAAACCGCCCTCCAAAGGCGTTAGCCTTCCGCTAACCCTTTGATATCTGTGAATTATTACCCTTCGCCAACGACAAAGCGCGCGGCACCTTAAAGCGTTTTTGCTCCTTGTGAAATGCCGCAATGGCGAAAAGGTGAGTGCGGGGTAAGGGCTTTGGTGCGATTTGCGCGCCGCTCTTGCCTCCCAACGAACTGTCGTCCCGGCCTTGAGCTCAGATGCGCAATTGCGCATCGGGGGACCCATACCGCGTGATCTTTCGAAGAGGCTCGGTAACAGAGACCATCCGCAAAACTTCTTCCTGTGGTTATGGGTCCCGGCTCAAGGCCGGGACGACGGCGGTGTCTGTTGCTGCACCGTGGCCTAAACGCAGTTTCGCATTCTCGCGACGCGATGCGCCCGAGCTTTGCCAGAAATTCCTTGCCCTCGAAAATAGAGGGCGCAGGGAAGACCGGGTGCGCGCTGCACCCGCGGTCTCGTGTGCGATTTGCACTAAAAAAGCTGCACACGAGCATACAGGGCAGCGGAGAACACCCGGCCTTCCCTGCGCAATGGCTTTACGGCTTATGCCGTGATCTCCCCGGAGACGAGTTCTTGGTTGACTCCGTCGCTGCCGTTCAGCTCTCGCCTACCCGACAGCTTGACACCTGCAACGGGTGCCAGGACCACACGGTTTTGCCGTACGCTCATCCACGCCATCGTCTCAGCGTAAACCAGCGTCCACCGCAACCCGTCCAACGTCCGTGACGACGGCCGACGCCCTCTGAGTGGGACGGGATGGCGATAGATGCGCACTGATTTGGGTCGACCGACAACAGAAACATTTTTGATTTACAGAAACTTTCTGCTTGACACGATTTCCGCAAATCAGAACTGATTTGCCCGTCGGGTCGTTTTGTCGCGGCCAGCCGTCAACATGAACGGAAGGGAATGGGCTCGCTCGCATCAAAAACCCACAAACAAATCAGATTAAAAACACACAAGGAAATCAGATTGCACCCGCCAACCAAAATACCGCGGGAACAATCCGGTCCTGTCGGCATTATCGTCAACGCTTCGAATTCCGGGAGACTTCCATGAAAACGGCAAAGATCATGCTGGCTGGACTGGCCGCCCTCACCTTCGTTTCGGCGGCCTCAGCCCAGCAAGCGATGACGGGAACGGTCACGCGAATTGACCGGACCGACGGGACGATCGCAATCCAGCTGCACCGGACTCCAACGCAGAGCGGTACCGTCGGCGCCAGCACCAGCGGCGCCAAAACAGACGGTCCTGCCGAAGAGCTCAAGACCAAGATCCAGGGCAATCTGTTGAACATCCTGCACGCCGGTGACCGGGTCAAGTTTACGCTCACCGACGCGGGTGGCAGCAAAACCATTACCAACGTCGAACGACCGTAACTGACAGGGCACGCACAGCCAGATCGAAACGCAAAAAGGGCCGCGGCAAAACCGCGGCCCTTTCTCCTGGAAGGGTCTGTCGTTACTCGGTGCAGACCTTGGTCGTCTTCATGCCGGTTTCGGCCTCCGTCTTGGTCTTGAAGATGCCGTTGTCGACGATGGTGGTGGTCGTGCTGGTCGGCTTGGTTTCGACCACCGTGCACTTCTTCGTGGTGCTGTCGCGAACCACGTAATATTCGGCAGCCATCGCGGTCCCGGCTACGCTCGTTGCGGCAAACGCCAGCGCGCCGATCATCAGAAATTTCTTCAAGGTATGCTCCTCCGAGTTCTTAGTGATGCCATCAGCAACCCGCGGAGAAACCGGATGTTCCACTTTTTCCCGAATGGTTTTCAGCTCCCGGATTCCATTACGGTCTATGTGCGGCGGGCAGCTCGGAAACAGGTCGGGAATAGTCGGCAGTACCGCCCAGTAAAGACCTCAGTCTTTCCGGGGCCCCGGAACAAACATAAGACCGGGAACTTATCGACGTGATCGCAATCATGCGATGGAGGACGACTGCATGAGACGCATTGCATTGATTGGCTGCGCGCTGCTGCTGGCAATGACCGCATCCGCTTCCGCCAGGCTGGGAATTGCGCCGCTCACCGTGTCGGATGACGGGGTGACCCAGGTCAAGCACGGACGTGGGCACGGTCGCGGACATCGCGGGGGCCGGGGTCACCACCGTGGTTGGGGCCGAGGTCACCACCGTGGTTGGGGCCGCGGTCGCGGACACCATTACGGCTGGCGTCATCACCGTCGCTTCTACTGAAACTCTGATTCGTCTTGTGCTGCTTTCATCGATCCATTGCCCCGACGAAAGCAGGCAACGGCGGTATGGACGGTCGCGCCCAACAGGCGCGGCCAGTTCAATTTCTGACACCGGTCAGCCCAGTTCCATCTCGACGGCGATCCGGATCAGGTCGGAATGGTTCTTGGCGCCGAGTTTCTGCTTCAGCAGCGAGGTGGTGTTGGCCACGGTCTTGTAGGAAATATCGAGCGCGTCGGCGACTTCGACGATTTTGTCGCCGCGGCCCAGCAGGCGCAGGATTTCCAGTTCGCGCGCGGTCATTTGCGAGGCCGGATTGGCTTTGATGGAGGCGCCCGAGAACGTCACCGCCTCCGCCAGTTGCGGCGAGATGAAATTCTCTCCCGAAGCCACCTTGCGGACGGCCTTTACCAGCGTCCGTGGATCGTCGCCCTTGGCGACGTAACCCTGCGCGCCCATTTCCACCGCGCGAACCACGAAGGCCGGGTCGTCATTCATGCTGAACATGATGATTTTCGCGTCCGGATCCTCCTTCCGGATCCGTCGCATCAGCTCAAATCCCGAGACGTCGGGAAGTTTGATATCGATGATTGTGACATCCGGCCGTCGCGTCATAAAGGCCTTGTGACCGGATTTTGCGTCCGCAGCCTCGTCAATTTTCACCGTCGCGTCCGAAGCGAACAGCGAACGGCATCCGGAAACGACCACTGGATGGTCGTCGACGATCAGGATCCTGGTTGCCGATTTGGCGATGTTCTGCATCCTTGCCGCCCCTTTTGGGATAAATAGGCATTTCGCGATGATTGAAAAGTGAAACCTGCGCTATGGGAGTTAGAATAGTCCGAATGTGGCAGAATCTTTCCCTTCGCATGCGGCTGATTCTTCCGCTCGGCACCATGTTCGTGGCCGCGCTGCTGCTCGGGGCCGTCTCGCTGCAGCTTTTCGCGCGGACCCAACTTAAGGATGAAAGCGAGCCGGCATCGCGATCGGCCAAGGTGGTTGCCGAGGCGCTCAACAGCGCGCTGCTGACGTCCGCCAACCCGCAGCAAACGCTCGACGCATTTGTGCAGGCGATGGGCTCATCCGAAGCCATCCGCTTCCGCCGTACCGGCACAGAGACGACCACGCCTTCGCCGGCGGAGACACACACTCCCCTTGGACGCGTGCCGCACTGGTTCGTCCATCTTCTCGGCCTGCCGGAGATTGGCGCCTCGTTTCCGGTGAGGATCGATGGAACGCAGGTCGGCGACATCCTGTCTTCACCCGATCTTTCAGCCGACATCTACGAGAAATGGGTCGGCTTTCTCGCCCTCGTTTCATCCGTCATCGCCCTGATGCTCGTGACCGGCATTATCGCCTATTTGACCGCAGGCACCGTGGTCGACGCACTGCGGAATCTGGGCGAAGGCCTGACCCGGATGCGGACGGGGGACTACCAGCACCTGATCGCGGCGAAGGGTCCGCCGGAGATACGCAAGAGTTCCGAATTGGCCAATGAACTCGCACGCACGCTGAACCAACTGAGCCAGGACAATCGCAGCCTGCTGCGCAAGGTCGTGTCGCTGCAGGACGACGAGCGCCGCGACATCGCGCGCGACCTTCATGACGAACTCGGGCCATTGTTGTTCGGGATCCGGGCCAACGCGGTGGCGCTACAGGATGGCGCGGCACAGCGCAGGAAACTCGGCGCTTCGGTCGAGGCGATGCTTAAATCGGTCGAGGCCCTGCAACTGGCGAACCGCCGTATCCTCGACCGGTTGCGGCCGCTTCATATCCAGGAGCTCGGGCTCGAGAAGAGTGTCCAGACCCTGCTGCAGTATGCGCGATCGCAGGCGCCCGGCCTCAAGCTGAATGTGCGGATCGATCCCCGTCTGAACGACGTCGATGGGCTGCTTTCCCAAACCATCTACCGGGTTATCCAGGAGGGCGTGACCAATGTCCTCAGGCACGCCAATGCCAGCGCGACAAGCGTCGAGGCGACGATCGAAGGAAACCAGGTATTGGTGGAAATTTCCGACGATGGTGTTGGATTTACACCGGACCAGCCCTTTGGCCGCGGATTGACGGGAATGCACGAGCGTGTCCGGGCCCTGAGCGGGACATTCGAATTCAAGCGGCAGAACAGTCGGACCTACGTCCGGTGCCGTTTGCCGGCTGGCGTGTGAGGCGCACCGCTGGGCCAGGGATGCAGCGAAGGATGCAGCGGAGGATGCAGCGCGAAAGAACATCAGGCTGAAAGGTGAAGTAGCGACCGCGTCGTCACCATGCGCGATCCCGCGCGCCAGCGCCATCCCGCGCCGTTGCCGGCGCGAACGGAGCGCAGCGGGTTTGCAGAATCTTCCCGGAAGCGTCAAACGTGAACACAATGCGAACGGGCTTGCCTTCGGAGTTCAGGTAATCGAGCATGACCCCGTCAGCAGCAGGCGTAATTTCTTCCAGTCCAAAGGCATTGGGCGAGAACGCCTGGAGCCGGGGCCGCCAATACGATTCCAGCGCAGCCCGGCCCGCATAAATGTTTGCGCCGTCGCAGTCACATTCGAGGCTTGCCTCGGACGCGTACAGGTCGAGCAGCGGGCCAAGCTCCTGTCGCCGGCAGGCATCGAGCCAATCGACGACAACAGCCACCTGATCGATATCGTTCGCGATATCCTTGGCGGTATCCTTGGCAGTATCCTTGGCAATATCTTTGGGCAGGTTCGACATGTCCATTGGCTGCACTGACCGGTTAGCCGCAATTCAGTTTGGAACCAAAAACAAATTGGGTCCACGGAAGTTCCAGGCACGAGGGTGGTCAATCGTGCGTCACCCCGACACTCGGCGCGCTGCGTTTTCCGCGCGGGGCCGCGGCAGATGCCCGATCAGCTGATTCAGACAACCGTGCTTTTGAGCCAGCAATCTCTGGTAGCGACAATCCGTGCAAACGGTGAGCCCGCGGATGCAAGCTTGGCAGCGCGTTTGCACCGCCACTATCCTTGCAGCTCCGTCGCCTGCATACGTCCCGCGTCCGCATACGCTACAATGCCGATTGACTAGCCTCCGACGCCGCGCCCATAATCCCGGTGCAAGGGGCTTTATGCACGTAGCGACCACAAGAGTCGTGACCAATCAGTGCAAAGGCGGGGGTAACAGGCTTGTCGGCATCGCGGCGTCCAATGTTCGGCGAGCAACAGCGGTTCATGCTGTTTCTCATTGCGCCGGCGGCACTTCTGATGCTGCTGTTTCAGGTGCTGCCGATCGTGATCGGCGCCAATGCCAGCTTTCGCGACTGGGCGCTCTATAACCCGAAGAAGATCTGGGTCGGCTTCAGCCACTATTACGCGGTGCTGTCGGATCCGGCGTTTCTCTACACGGTGCTGCCCAACACCTTCCTGTTCATGATCCTCAGCGTGGCCGGGGCGCTGGTGGCGGGACTGGCGCTGGCGCTGCTGCTCAACCGTCCGTTTCGCGGGCAAAAGCTGGTGCAGACCATCCTGCTGGTGCCGCTGATGGTGGCGCCGGTCGTGGCCGCGATCATGATCCGCTGGATGTTCAACGACCAGTTCGGCATCGTCAACACGGTGCTGGAGGCGATCGGGCTGGAAGGCCAGCCCTGGCTGGTGCAGCGCTGGAGCGCCTTCGGCATCATCCTGCTCACCGACATCTGGCTGTGGACGCCGTGGTTCACGCTGCTGCTGCTTGCCGGATTGCAGAGCCTGCCGAAAGAGCCGTTCGAGGCCGCCGCGATCGACGGCACCACGACCTGGCGCGTGTTCAGGTTCCTGACGCTGCCGATGCTGCGCCCTGTCATCGTGGTGTGCGTGGTGATCCGCGCCATTGATGCCTTCCGCACCTTCGACATCGTGTGGACGCTGACCGGCGGCGGGCCGGGCCGCTCGACCGAGCTGTTCAGCCTCTATGCCTATGTGCACGCGTTCCTGAACCTCGATCTCGGCCGCGGCTCGGCGGCGGCGATCATTGGCGGGCTCATCATCCTCGTGATCGGCGTGGTGCTCTACCGCCTCGTCGACCGCATCGCAAAGGCATGAGCCAAGGAAATATCCCATGCCGATCGTAACCCGCCCCGATTTCCTGCCGGGATTGCCGAAATGGAGCCGCAAGACGCTGTTCGCGCTGGCGCTGTTCGGCATCTGCTTTGCGTTCGCGTTTCCGGTGCTGTGGCTGATCCTGACCTCGCTGCGGCCGGAATCCGGCGTCTATTACGTCCATCGCGGCACCGAATTCACGCTGGCCAGCTTCGCCGAGGTGCTGACCGACGACCGCATCGTGTCGGCCTTCCTCAACAGCGCGCTGATCTCGACGCTGGCGACCATCTTCTCGCTGCTGGTCACCGTCTCCAGCGGCTACATGCTGTCGCGCTTCACCGGACCGGCGTCGCGGATCTGGTTCGGCACCATCTACGTGTTCCGCTGCATCCCCTATATCTCCTGGGTGCTGCCGCTGTACTTCGTGACCCAGAGCTGGGGCCTCTACGACACCTATACCGGCCTGCTGCTGCCGCATGTCGCGGTGCATATCTGCTTCTTCTCGTGGCTGATGAAGGGGTTTTTCGACGGCATCGATCCCAGCATGGAATACGCGGCGATGATCGACGGCTGCACGCGGTGGGGCGCCTTCATCCGCGTCGCCATACCGTCGGCGCTGCCGGCGATCTCGGCGCTGGCGGTGCTGTGCTGGCTGTTCACCTGGAACGAATTCCTGTTCGCGCTGATCCTGACCGGAAACCGCGTGCCGATGATCACGGTTGTCATGGCGCAGTTCGTCACCGAGATGGGGCTGCGCTGGAATTTGATGGCGGCGACCGCCGTGATGGCGCTGGTGCCGGCGTTCCTGGTGGCGCTGTTCGGGCAGAAATATGTGATCCGGGGACTGCGTATCTAACAACGACGGGGACGCTTAATACGACGAGGAAACAACACCAAAAACGAGGGAGGGAAGCGATGAAGCAACTGACCAAACTGGCTGTCGCAACGACGGTGGCCCTGTGGGCCGCCGCGGGAAGCGCGAGCGCCCAGGTGACCGAACTGCGGATCGGCTACCAGCCGAGCCCGATCCAGGACAATTCGATTGCGATGTTCGAGGCCTGGGGCGCCAAGAACGGCGTCAAGATCGTCAAGGTGCCGAACTCCTACGGCGTCTATGTCGAGAAGATGACGGCGTCGCTGACGTCGAACTCCGATCAGTACGACGTGATCTGGCACAATGACGATTGGGGCCAGACCTGGGCGCATCTGCTCGAGCCGATGGATGACGTCGAAGCCAACAAATTTGCCTCCAAGTGGAGCATGTCACCGATCGTGTTCGGCAACGACAAGGGCCAGAACACCGTCGTGCCGATGGGCCAGACCTTCAGCGTGTTCTTCTACCGATCCGACCTCGTCAAACCCGAGGAAGTGCCGAAGACGCTGGATGAACTCGTCACCGTGAGCAAGAAGCTGCAGGCTGACGGCAAGGTGAAGTTCGGCTATGTCGCCGGCGCGTCGATGAACAACTCCTGGTTCACCTGGTTCTGGTCGATGTGGGGCAACAATTGCGACGTGCTGCTGCCGCCCTATGAGCGCGACAACAAGAAGCTCGCCGCGAACGGCTGGAAATCGGGCATGACCGAGCCCTGCATGCAGAAGAACGTCGAATATTGGTGGGATGCGATCAACACCCACAAGATCGTGCCGCGCGGCATGCCGGCCTATGACCGCAACGAAGCCAACGCCGTGTTCATGGCCGGCGACGCCGCGTTCACGGTGGCGGATTCGCTGTGGTGGGGCACGTTCAACGATCCCGCCAAGTCGAAGATATCAGGCAAGGTGGCTGCGACGCGTTTCCCGCTCGGTCCCGACCGCGCCAAGCCGTTCGCCTGGGACGACATCTGGGGCTGGGCGATCCCGAAGTCAATCTCGCCGGAGCGTAAGAAGAAGGCCAAGGAAATGCTCAACGCGATGATGCTGGACAAGGAAGGCCAGAAGAAGCTGTTCAAGGCGACCGGCGCGCCGCCGCCCAACACCGAGTTCTGGGCGGAAATCGCGGCGGAAGACGCCTTCATGAAGCTCTTGAAGGAATCGGTGCTGGATTCGCCGGACAAGGTGCGCGGCGCCTATTACTTCCCGCAATGGCCCGCCGTGCACAAGGCGTTCAACGACACCGTCACCAAGGCCGTCACCGGCAAGCGCGAGGATATCGCAAAGGTGCTGGCCGACGGCGCGCCGCTGGTCAGCAAGGCGGCGCAATAAGTCGAAAGCAATATCCCGCCGCGGGAAATCGCGGCGGGATTATTTTGGGTCAACAGGTCTTTTCCTTGACGCGTTTTCTTCACGCGAACCGGTATCCACTTCGCTCGAAAACGCTCTAGTACGGTAACGGCGGGTAAATGGCAGCGATTTCACTCAGCAAGCTCAACAAGCATTATGGCTCGCTGTTCCACGCCGTAAAGGACGTCGATCTCGAGATCGCCGACAAGGAATTCGTGGCGCTGGTCGGCCCGTCCGGCTGCGGCAAGTCGACGACGCTGCGCATGATCGCAGGGCTGGAGGACATCAGTAGCGGCGACATCCGCATCGGCAACCGGGTCGTCAACGACCTGCCGCCGCGCGACCGCGACATCGCGATGGTGTTCCAGAACTACGCGCTCTATCAGCACATGAGCGTCTACGACAATCTCGCCTTCGGCCTGCGCAACAAGAAGACGTCCGAAGCCGAGATCAAGGCTGCGATCGACCGCGCCGCGGGCATGCTCGGGCTGCACGAATTGCTGGCGCGCAAGCCGAAGCAATTGTCCGGCGGACAGCAGCAGCGCGTCGCGCTCGGCCGCTGCATCGTGCGCAATCCGGAAGTGTTTTTGTTCGACGAGCCGCTGTCGAACCTCGACGCAAAACTGCGCGCGCAGATGCGGATCGAGATCAAGCGCCTGCATGCCGCCATTCCGACCACGTCTGTGTTCGTGACCCACGACCAGGTCGAGGCCATGACGCTGGGCGACCGGGTCGTGATCATGCGCGACGGCCGGGTGCAGCAGGTCGGCACGCCGCTGCAGGTCTACGGCAAGCCCGCCAACAAATTCGTCGCCGGCTTCATCGGCGCGCCCGCGATGAACTTTGTCAGCGTCACCGTGCGCAGCGATGGCGGCGCGACGACGGTCGAGGCTGATGGCCTCAAGCTGACGGTCGGCGGCGCCGATGCGCGCGCGCTCGCGGCTTACAACGGCAAGCCCGTGATCATGGGCGCGCGGCCCGAACATCTCGCGCTCGGCGAAGGTGCGCCGGGCGCCAGCTTTGACGCCCACGTCGAAGTCGTCGAGCAGCTCGGCTCCGAGATCCTGCTCGAAACGCGTGTGGGGAGCCACGGCATCACGGTGGCCCGGGTGCCGGCAGAAACGGTGATCGCGCGCGGCGATCAGGTCCGTGTCTCGGCCCAGCCCGGCCGGCTGCACTTCTTCGATCCGGAAACGGAATTGCCGATTACGACTTCGTAGGGTGGGTTAGGCGAAGCCGTAACCCACCGTGATGCCAAGAACGAAGATGGTGGGTTACGCTTCGCTAACCCACCCTACAAAGCTCACCGCTTCACCGCACCGGTCGGGCTGGCAAACCCTTCCATGGTCCGGATGCGCTTTTCCAGCCACCAGCCATATTCGGGCGCCCAGTCCTCGAATCGGCGGTTGATGCCGAGATCATGCGCCCAGTGATGGGCGATGTTGGGATTGTACTGCGATTGCCGCCCGACCGCGATCAGGTCGGCCTGGCCCTTTTCCAGCACCGCTTCGGCCTGCTCGGCTTCAAGGATGATGCCGACCGCCATGGTGGCGATATCGACTTCCTTGCGGACACGCTCGGCATAGGGCACCTGGAAACCGAGGCCGCGCGGCACTTGGGCGGCCGTCGCCGAGCCGGAAATGCCGCCGGAGGAACAGTCGACCACGTCGACGCCGCGCGCTTTCAACTCGTGCGCCAGCGCCACCGTGTCATCCATGTTCCAGCCGTTCTGCGCGCCGTCGACCGAGGACACGCGCACGAACAGCGGCATCGTATCAGGCATTTCGCGCCGCACCGCCTCGACGATGTCGAGCGGCAGCCGCATGCGCCCCTGGCGGTCGCCGCCATACTCGTCGTTGCGGGTATTTGATATCGGCGACAGGAACGAGGCCAGCAGATAGCCATGCGCCATATGAACCTCGATCACGTCGAAGCCGGCCTTGACCGCGTTCTTCGCCGCGTGCGCCCAGGTCTTCACCATGGCGCGACAGTCTTCGGTCGTGAGCTGGCGCGGCGTCAGCCATCCCGGCGCCACCGGCTCGCTGGTCGGGCCGACCGGCTGCCACAGCTTGGCGCCCGCCTTGATCTCATCTTGTGTGAGCGGCCCCATGCCATTCATCGCCTTTTGCGAGGACGATTTGCGGCCGCCATGCGCGAGCTGAAGGCCGATCGCGGTGTTCTCGCGTTTCATGAAAGCGATCAGCGGCTTGAAGCTTTCGACCTGGGCGTCGTTCCAGATGCCGAGATCGAACTCGTTGATCAGGCCGATTTCCTCGACGCCGGTGGCCTCGACAAAGACAAGACCAAAACCGCCGAGCGCGTATCGACCGAGATGTACCTGATGAAACATGCCGCAGGTCGCCCCGGGATCGGCGCGGTAATGCACCATCGGCGGCACCACCAGGCGGTTCTTCAGCGTCAGATCGCGGATCTTGAAGGGCTGGAATAGCAGGGGGCGTGCGGGATCGGCGGAGGGCGCGTCGGACATCGGTGGCCTGTGGCGTGAACTGCGGGTAGCGAATGATCCATCATTTGAAATCCACGGTCCAGCCAGCCCTTGCATGTCATGCATGCAGCAACGCTTCGGCCCCCTAGTCGCCACCAACGGTGACATCGAGGCCGGCGGCCTTCAGCGAGGCGACGGTCGCCTCAAGATGGGTCCGGTCTCGGGTTTCGATGACAACCTCAAGCACCACCGCCTTGGCTGGCAGGTCGGTGAAGATGCGTTGATGGGACACCTCGACGATATTGGCGCCTGCCTTGCCCAGGACGGCGACGACCATGCCGAGCTGTCCGGGCCGATCCACGATGTCGAACTTGAGCTTCGAAAGCCGGCCTTCCCTCGCGAGTTGACGCGTCAGCACACCGGACAGGAGCCGCGTGTCGATATTGCCTCCGCTCAGCACGAGGCCGAGCGAACGGCCCTTGAAGCGGGCCTGATCGGCGAGTACCGCCGCCAGGCCCGCCGCCCCCGCGCCCTCGGTCACCGACTTCTCGATGGTGATGAAAAGGCTCAACGCGTGTTCAATCTGCTGTTCGGTGACGAGTACGATATCATCGACGAGCGCGCGCACGATTTGCGACGTGATCTGGCCCGGTGCCTTGACGGCAATGCCCTCCGCAAGCGTATCACCGCGCATCGCAAGATGTTCCCCCTTGATGAGGTTGTACATCGAGGGATAAAGCGCGGCCTGAACGCCGACGATCTCGATATCCGGCTTGAGGGTCTTGGCCGCAACGGCGATGCCGGATATCAGGCCGCCGCCCCCGATTGGAACGATCAGGACGTCGAGATCGGGCACCGAAGCCAGCATCTCGAGCGCGATGGTACCCTGACCCGCGATGATCAGCGGATCGTCATAGGGATGGATATACGTCAAACCCTGTTTTCGACCGTAGTCGGTGGCGAGCGTGGCGGTGTCCTCCAGCGTCGCCCCACCTTCGATCACGGTCGCACCGTGCCGGCGCGTGTTCTCGATCTTCACCATCGGCGTGCCCACCGGCATGAAGATGGTCGCAGGGATCGAGAGGCGGGCCGCGTGATAGGCCACGCCCTGTGCGTGGTTGCCCGCCGAGGCCGCTGCCACGCCGCGCTGCCGTTCGTCGACTGACAACGCAGACAGCCGATTGAGCGCGCCGCGCTCCTTAAACGTCGCCGTAAACTGCAGGTTTTCGAATTTCAGCCATATGTTCGCGCCGGTGATGTCGGACAATGTACGGCTGGACTCGAAGCTCGTCCGCTTCACGAAGCCGGCGAGCACGCCTGCCGCCGCCTCGATATCGCCAAGGGTAACCGGCAGGTGCGCGAGGGAGGCTTTCAACGTCTCGGTCATAATCATCTAATCTCTGCCGACCGCTCCACGCAGTAAGGGCGCGGACGGCGGGTTACGCTACGCCAACCCACCCTATGAGCTATCTCAGGAAAAAATACAGCAGGAGATACAGCAGGGATACCGCGCTAACCCACCCTACGACACCACGAAGCTACGAAGCTGCGCTCCGCCTTTGCGCGCGCCACCACACGCCGAAGGCGATCACGACCGCGGCCGCGAGGCTGAACCAGGTGATGGCGTATTGCATGTGGTCGTCCTTGAGATGGACATTGAGCGGCCCCGGTTTCGGGATGCCGCTCTCGGGCACCGGTGATTCCAGATCGATATAGAACGGCGCGACCGCCTTGCCGCCCTCGCCCCAACCGAGCGCGCGCCCCATCGCAAGATGATCGCGGGTGAACCAGAGCCGCTTGGCGATATTCTCTGACGGCGTCAGCGTGCCGGCGGCTTCGGGAAAACGAAGATAGCCGGTGAATTTGACCGGCTGGCCGGTGACGAGACGGCCGACCGCGCGATCCTGCTGCGCGCGATCCTGCATCGTGTTCTGCACGAAGCCGGTATTGACCGCGACGATTGCCCCATCGGCGCTTTGCGCCGGCAGGAACGCCCAGGTGCCTGGACCGGACACGTCGTTACGGACCGAAGAGCCGGAGCTATAAACCATCACATCGGGAAGCCGCTCGTAAGTTCCGGTGAAGCTGACGCGGCGGAATTCGTCTTTGGCTGGTGTCAGCGTGCCCCATTGCGCCTGCTCCGGCAGCGCCTTGGGCACATCGGCCAGCCTTTCGTTGAGGGCCGCGATCAGCGCGTGCTTCTGGACGCGCCGCTGCAATTGCCAGATCCCAAGGCTCAGGCAGGTCACGATCATCACGAGCGTAAAGATGGCAAAGCCGAGCGTACCACGCCGCCGCGCAACAACGCCGGTCATTTCGGCTCGCGGTCGATCAGGCGGCCGGGTGCGGCCTTGTGATGGTATTGCAGCGCGATCAGCAGCGACTTCATCGAGCGTAGCGGCAACAGCGTGGTTGCGAGAATTAATGGCAGCCACAACGCCGCATGCAGCCAGAACGGCGGCTGGTATTTGATCTCCACGACCAAGGCCGATCCGACGACGATCGCGCCGGCGATCATGATGATGAAGATCGCCGGCCCGTCGCCGGCGTCGATGAAGGCGTAATCGAGCCCGCAGGCCTCGCAGTTCGGCCGCAAATTGATGAAGCCCGCGTAGAGCTTGCCCTTGCCGCAGCGCGGGCAGCGGCAGGCGATACCGCGCAATGCGCTCTCGGTCAGCGTGGGGAGTGCCTCGTCCATTTGCGTCCTCGCGCCACCTTCTCCCACAGGGGAGAAAGCGCACTCCATAGCGCTCTACGCAGCCCCACGCAACCCTACCAAGTGATTGTAGTTGCTAAGTTTATTTCCTTCCTCCCACTCCATGTCCGGAACATTTTGGCGGACACCATGGCCCGCCAGGCGCGTTCTACATGACTGGAAAATCGCACGCTGCGCGCCTTCGAGGCGACTGCCCGAAGCGGCACAAGGGGAGGTGTGCGTGGCTTTAAGGTATGGAAAGTTTGGAGAACTCAGTACCTTGCAACGACGGGGCCACCGAACCGGTAGGCTAATCCTATCATTCCAATGTGCGTGTTGAGCTTCAAATCCGTGGCTACCGTCACAACTGAAACACCGGGTGATACCAGCACCAGCGAATTGCTCCACGTTCCGAAGTCCGAGTAACGATACTCCGCACGAAGCATCCAGTTTGCGAAGATTTTCGCGTCGATGCCGACTCCGGCCGTCCAGCCCGTTCGGGTGGTGCTGTTCGTCGCCGTCGTAAGAAGGGGGACTGGAGTTGGTCCGCAAAGCGGATCCGTAAAGCTGGTTTCGCAGGTTATCGAGTTGGAGAAGTTCTGGAACGCAATACCGCCGGTCCCATAGAGCAGAACATTGGGAGTTACCAGAAATCCGAGCCGGCCCCGCACGTTCGCATCCCATCTGGCTCTCACGCTCGATACATCGAGGCCGGGGCCCGGGACACCCAAAATGCAAGTGACCGTGCAGCCGGGCGCGCCCACCGTCGTGACGGTGCCGTTAAAATACGCGGCATCGAGGACAATGCCTGCAACCCATTGAGGCGCGAACTGATAGTCGTATCCGGCAAAGCCGCCGAAGCGACCGCTTGAGGGGCTAAAGCGTCGAGGCGAGCTACCGTCTACGGTTGGGGGAGGAATTACAAAGCCCGGCGCGACAACGCCAATCGACGTAGTGGTCCAATCGGCGTTGGCCTGCTCGCCGCCGAGCGAGGCTCCAACATAAAAGCCTGTCCAGGTCGAAACCGCTGCTTCAGGCGCGTAGCGAGGAGCTTTCACAGCCATGTCGGCAGCGGACGCGCCCATTGCGCTGGACGCGAGAACGGATATTGCCAAAGCAAGTTTTTTCATAGAAAGCCCCAAGCACTCGTGGAACGGCCCGGACCAGAGCTTAAACGGGTTCATCGTGCCCAGATGTATCGTCCAAGCCACAGTCGAGACATTTCGGACTTACATGTGGAACCCTGTTCCGCGCTTGCAGCCGGACCGGCAAGGCCGTGCGGCTGCACCCCTTCCGGTAGATCAAGTCCCACGCCGACAGATCCGGAAGGCTACGGATGATGGCGGTTTGCCGCCCGTGGTGGAGCGGCCACAGGACCAGCATCAGCCTTGAGGAGCAATTTGGAGCAGCCTGAATGAAATTTCCAGGAAGCACGGCTCGAAGCAGCGGTGGCGCCTCGCAAGAATCGCCCCGACGGTCAAGTTGAGCGTCATCCGATCATATCAAGTCGCTTTGCAAAAAGCCCTTGCCGTGTAAAAAAACCGCCTCGCGCCGTGATACCACCACCCCACTCTTTCGAAGAGAAATCTGGATTCTCTTTTCGAAAGGTGAAGTATCTTCTCGTTGACAAAAACCTTGTGCGGATTTCTGGGGGCGCCATTTGTTTCGACAGGAACAAATTCGGCATCATAAATCAGCCCATGCAACTCCGCGAAGATCATGGCTTCGATGGCCAATATATCGATAAAGTATTTTTTATATTTATCATCACCACGAAATTTCGTGCTTTGCGGATGATACTTTCTGGTTGCCAGCCACGCATAGATTGCTCCTGAATCAAACAGGAAAGCGGCGGCGGCTTCCATGCCGCCCTTGTCTTTTACCGCCAGCGCGAAGGCTTTCCGACGACGGACGCCATTCTCGATGAGTGCCTCTGCAATGCTCAACGGGGCATAACTCTGCGCACCATTGCTGGTAAGATTGCTCTGGTAAAACCTACAAAAGTCGGACGCCGAGATATCTTCTATTTTAGCTTGTTCCAATGCTGTTCTGTATCTGGTTCTTCCGTCTCTTGAGATGGCTTTCAGTACCTTGTCTCTGGCTTGTGCATACGCGTCGCGCTCATATTTTTGTTTGCTGGGTGGACGGACGTATTTGGGTATTTTGATACATTCAAACCCGGCGTTGATGAACGCATCGCGAATGATGCCTGAATCATCATCCAGGATGAATTGGCAGTGACCAATCGATCTGGGAAGCTGCTTTATGATATCGGCAATCGCGCCTCGCTTCTCTTCATCACTAATGTGTTTGTCGAGAAAGACGAATGAGCTGAGGCGTCTCCAGTTATCTAAACTTGTTATCCTTGGAAAAATGCCCAGTACGTTTGTTTGGCAATATGGAAACTCGCATATTAGCTCGCCGGTTTTGTTGAACGCTTTGGCTACCCGGTGCTCCTTCCTGTACGCAATATCCACGAACCAGGGCTGGGAAAAAATCGATACCTCGTCCGGGTGCGCGCCCGCAATCCAATCGCGCTTGCTCCGGCTCTTCGGCACGAGCGTCGCCGCCAAAAGGCTGCTCCTTCAATTCTCGAAATTCGCGATATTCAATATCGTCCAACGTTTTATCGTTCAGTCTATCGGCACGCGCGGGAACTTCCCCGACCGTCCCGGCAACCTGTTCAGAGTATTCGGAGGGCGACGCAAGAGTGAGTGCGCAGAAGGATTACCCAAACCGGCAAGCCGCTCCGGCCAGTGGTGAAGGTCTCCATGCCGTCACGATCCGAGACTTCGCCCGTCGGCGAGCGCGTCAGCATGAGGATGGTTAACGCCCGGCGACACGCATCTTGATCGTTAAAAGGCAAAGCAAAGAAAAAGGGCGGCCCTGCGGCCGCCCTTGTTAACACGTGCAGTCTGCGATCAATGCCCGGCGACAGGTCCGGCGCCGCGGAACCAGACGTAGATGCAGATGAACAGGAACAGCCACACCACGTCAACGAAGTGCCAGTACCAGGCGGCGAATTCGAAGCCGAGATGCTGGGTCGGCGTGAAGTGTCCGGCATAGGCGCGGAACAGGCAGACCAGCAGGAACACGGTGCCGACCAACACGTGGAAGCCGTGGAAGCCAGTCGCCATGAAGAAGGTCGCGCCGTACATGTTGCCGGAGAACGCGAAGGTGGCGTGGGCGTATTCATAGGCCTGCACGCAGGTGAACAAGGCGCCGAGCACGACGGTGAGTATCAGGCCGTATTTCAGACCCTGGCGGTCGTTCTCCAGCAGCGCGTGATGCGCCCAGGTCACCGTGGTGCCTGACGTCAGCAACAGCAGCGTATTCAGCAGCGGCAGATGCCAGGGGTCGAAGGTCTCGATGCCCTTCGGCGGCCAGGTGCCCGGCACGCTGCAGGCGCCCGCGGCCGTGCCGGGGCCGCAGCCGAACACCGCGTCGCGGGTGGCGTGAATGGCGTCGGCCGGGAACAGCGCTGAATTGAAGAAGGCCCAGAACCAGGCGACGAAGAACATCACCTCGGAGGCGATGAACAGGATCATGCCGTAACGGTGGCTGATCTGCACCACGCGGGTGTGGTCACCCTTGAACTGGGCTTCGCGGATCACGTCGCCCCACCAGCTCGCCATGGTGTAGAGCACGCCGATGGTGCCGACGCCGAACACGATCGGTGCCGCCGCATACATATGGTGCATCCAGCCGACCGCGCCGACGGCCATGATGAAGGCCGAGATCGAGCCGACGACCGGCCACGGGCTCGGATCGACGAGGTGGTAGTCGTGATGCTTCGCGTGCGCCGTAGCCATTGCGGTCTCTCCGTTAGCGGTGCCGGATCCTTCGGCACATCTTCGTCTCAAAAATCAAGGTCAGGAATTTCGGAAGGCCGAAATCCCGGAGTTACAGGCTTCCCTTGCGCTTGTCCGACTCGCCTGAAGCCACCGGCTTCGGCGCCGGATCGCGCACGGGATAGAAGGTATAGGACAGCGTGATGGTGTTCAGTCCGTCATTCTCGCTGTCGGCGACTAGCGCCGGATCGACGTAGAACACGACCGGCATCTCGCGCTTTTCGCCCGGCGCCATGGTCTGTTCGGTGAAGCAGAAGCAGTTGATCTTCTGGAAATACGCGCCGACCGTCAGCGGGGTCACGTTGTAGGCGGCCTGGCCGACCGTGGCCCGCGCCGCCTGGTTGGTCACAGTATAAAATACGGTGACGACCTCGCCGATCCTGACCTCGGTTTCGTTCTGCTCGGGCTCGAACTTCCACGGCAGGCCGGCGCCGACATTGGCATCGAACCGCACCGAGATCTTGCGCGCCAGCGGGCCCTGCGAAGGCGCCGAGGTGGCGACCTGGGTGGTGCCATTGAAGCCGGTAGCGCGGCAGAACCAGTTATAGAAGGGAACGGCGGCATAGGCCGCGCCGACCATGAACACCACGACGAAACCACAGATCGAGGCCACCATCGCATCGCGCGTCAGGCCGCGGCGCGAAGCCTTGCGGCTTGCCTCCGGTTCCCCTTGCGCGATCGGTTGGTCTGCCATCTCCACCACCCTAAATTCCCAGCCTACATTTCCAGTTTACATGGGCCGAACTAGAACGGCCGGCCCCTTGACCATGGTGACGGCGAAGAACAGCACGACGAGCACGAGGAGCGCGAGCGCAATCGCGACCGACCGCTGGCGCCGGCTTCTTTTCTGCGCCTCGGTGAGGACGATTCCATCTGGCATCTGCTTGTCGTCCATTCCGGTCCCATGGGCCCCCTACCCGATCGCGGCGATGACGCCGCGCACGACAACCTCGAGCAGCAGCGTGGCGAACAGCGCGAACAGATAAAGGATCGAGAAAGCAAACAGCCGCCTGGTCGCACGCAGCGCCGCGGTACCCTCGCGGCGGCGGTAGACGTTGATCGCCAGCGCCATCATGCCGGCGCCGAGCACCAGCGAGGTGATGCCATAGATCGCGTCGAAATAGCCGAGCGGCCAGGGGGCGACGGCGATCGCGACCAAAACGACCGTATAGAGCAGGATCTGCAGCCGGGTCGCGTCGGGGCCGGCAACGACCGGCAGCATCGGCACGCCGGCGCGGGCATAGTCGTCGCTGCGGAACAGCGCCAGCGCCCAGAAATGCGGCGGGGTCCAGAAGAAGATGATCAGGAACAGCAGCACCGGCTCCATCGACAGCGAACCGGTCGCCGCGGCCCACGCCACGACAGGCGGCAGCGCGCCGGCGGCGCCGCCGATCACGATGTTCTGCGCGGTCCAGCGCTTCAGCAGCATGGTGTAGACCACGACGTAGAAGAAGATCGTGAACGCCAGGAGCCCGCCCGCAAGCCAGTTGACGAGGATGCCGAGCGTCATCACCGAGAAGAACGCGAGGATCAACCCGAACGCGGTCGCCTCTTCGCGCGTGATGCGGCCGCGCGGGATCGGCCGGTTGGCGGTGCGCGACATCTTGGCGTCGATATCGCCCTCATAGGCCATGTTCAGCGCACCGGAAGCGCCGGCACCGACCGCGATGCAGAGGATGGAAGTGAACGCCAGGATCGGGTGGATATGGCCGGGCGCGATCACGAGACCGACCAGTGCGGTGAAGATCACCAGCGACATCACCCGCGGCTTCAGCAGCGCGAGGTAGTCGCCGACCTCAGCCTCGGAAATCCGGGGCAGTTCGATGGCGTTGTGATCGACGACCGACAAGATTGATCTCGCTTGGTTCTAGGCCGCGGCGCGCCCGCAAGAGCGCGCCGCGAATGACAAGGTTTACTGGACCCGCGGCAGCACTTCGAACTGGTGGAAGGGCGGCGGCGACGACAGCGTCCATTCGAGCGTGGTGGCGCCGGGGCCCCACGGATTATCCGCCGCCTGCTCTTTCTTGATGAAGGCGTCGACCACGCCATAGATGAAGATCAGCACGCCGAAGCCCGAGATGTAGGAGCCGAGCGAAGACACCAGATTCCAGCCGGCGAACGCATCCGGATAGTCGATGTAGCGGCGCGGCATGCCGGATAGCCCGAGGAAATGCTGCGGGAAGAACACCAGGTTGACGCCGATGAAGGTGACCCAGAAGTGCAGCTTGCCGATGGTTTCCGAGTACATGTAGCCGGACATCTTCGGGAACCAGTAGTACCAGCCGGCGAAGATCGCGAACACGGCGCCCAGCGACAGCACGTAGTGGAAGTGCGCGACGACGTAATAGGTTTCCTGCAGCACGCGGTCGACGCCGGCATTGGCCAGCACGACGCCGGTGACGCCACCGAGCGTAAACAGGAAGATGAAGCCGATCGCCCACAGCATCGGCGTCTTGAACTCGATCGAGCCGCCCCACATCGTGGCGATCCAGGAGAAGATCTTCACCCCGGTCGGCACCGCGATCACCATGGTGGCGGCGACGAAATAGGCCTGCGTCGCCGAGGACATGCCGACCGTGTACATGTGGTGCGCCCACACCACGAAGCCGATGCCGCCGATCGCGACCATGGCGTAGGCCATGCCGAGATAGCCGAACACGGGCTTGCGCGAGAAGGTCGAGACGATCTGGCTGATCATGCCGAAGCCGGGCAGGATCAGGATGTACACTTCGGGATGGCCGAAGAACCAGAACAGATGCTGGAACAGCAGCGGGTCGCCGCCGCCGTCGGCGGAGAAGAAGGTGGTGCCGAAATTGCGGTCGGTCAGCAGCATGGTGATCGCACCGGCGAGCACCGGCAGCGACAACAGCAGCAGGAACACGGTGACCAGGATCGACCAGACGAACAGCGGCATCTTGTGCAGGGTCATGCCCGGCGCGCGCATGTTGAAGATCGTGGTGATGAAGTTGATGGCACCGAGGATCGACGAGGCGCCGGCCAGATGCAGCGACAGGATCGCGAAATCGACCGCCGGTCCCGGATGGCCCGAGGTCGACAGCGGCGCGTAGATGGTCCAGCCCGCGCCGACACCGTTGGCGCCCGGCTCACCCTCGACGAAGGTGGACATCAGAAGCAGCGCGAACGAGGCCGGCAGCAGCCAGAACGAGATGTTGTTCATGCGCGGGAACGCCATGTCAGGCGCACCGATCATCAGCGGCACGAACCAGTTGCCGAAGCCGCCGATCATCGCCGGCATCACCATGAAGAAGATCATGATCAGGCCGTGCGAGGTCACGAACACGTTGTAGGTATGGGCTTCGTGGAACAGCTGGACGCCGGGATACATCAACTCGATACGGATCGCGATCGACATCGCCGCGCCGATAACGCCGGCGATGACCGCGAACACCAGGTACATCGTGCCGATGTCCTTGTGGTTCGTCGAATAGACGAAGCGCCGCCATCCGGTCGGATGCGCGTGCGCGTGGTCATCATGGGCGTGATCGTGGTGTGTCGCTGCGCCTGTTGCCATGTTCAAATCCTGCCTTGCAGTCCTTTTGTCGGACCTTGCGGTCCTGTCGCCCTTTTCGGACCTTGCGGTCCCGTCGCCCTTGTCCCTTGCGCCTAAGCCTTAAAGCTTGCCTGAGCTTTGCGGCTTACTGCGCCACCGCGCCACCAGCCGAGGCGTACGAATTCGCCGGGTTGGTCGCATATTTCTTCTTCGCGGTTTCCACCCAGGCCGCGAATTCCTGATCGCTCACGACCCGCACCGCGATCGGCATGAAGGCGTGATCCTTGCCGCACAGTTCGGAGCACTGGCCGTAGAACATCCCGGTCTTGGTGGCCTTGAACCAGGTCTCGTTGAGGCGGCCGGGGATGGCGTCGATCTTGATGCCGAAGGCCGGCACCGCGAAGGCGTGGATGACGTCGGCGCCGGTGGTCAGAACCTTGACCACCTTGTTGACCGGCACCACCATCTCATTGTCGACGCCGAGCAGCCGGGGCTTCTTGTCCGCCGCCATCAGCGAATCGAACTCGAACTTGCCGTGATCGGGATAGGCATAGCTCCAGTACCACTGCTTGCCGGTCGCCTTGATGGTGAGATCCGCCTTCGGCACGTCGAGCTGCAGAAACAGCAGCCGGAACGACGGCACCGCGATCGCGACCAGAATCAGCACCGGGATCAGGGTCCAGGCCACTTCGATCAGGGTATTGTGGGTGGTCTTGGAGGGGACCGGGTTGGCCTTGGCGTTGAACTTGACGACGACCATGACCAGCAGCACCAGCACGAACAGCGTGATGATGGTGATGGTGGCGAGCAGCCAGTTATGGAACCAGATGATGTAGTCCATCACCGGCGAGGCCGACTCCTGCAGGGTGTATTCCCACGGCGCTGGCTGCCCCAATTCGGCTGACGCCGTACCGCCGGCGACAAGGGCCATGCCCGCCACCGCAAACCCCAGCAACCGCCGGCCAATCTGGCCCTTCGACATCTTCATGCCGCTCGCGCTCCCTTGATAAATCCCCAAAGCATCCCCGCCGGATGGCCGGAAATGCCGCACGATCCGCCCTCACAAACAGCCCGCCGGAGGTTAGGAGCACCGGGGCCAGATCGCTAGAACGCTTCGAAATCCAGCCTCTCAAACCATAATTCGCAGGCTCTCGCAATGCAGTAGTGGGGACCAAAGCCATGCGTCACCGGCTAATCTCTGCATGTCAGGTTTTCCCGGTGAATCAGACAAAACCCACCTTTTTGTCCGGCCGCGCCGCTTGACAGGCGGATTACCGGATGTACGCACAGGCAGGGTGCGCCGCGGGGACCTGATTCGCCGCTGAGGCGCTTCGAGATTTGGCGAAAGACCGCCTTCAAGGCGCCGTCATTACGTATCAGTCCGAGTAATCATTCAGAGGATCGACCCGGATGAGGCGTTCAAAACATCAGGCAGGACGCAAGCCAGGGCCAGGCCGCTGGCTGGGCGGATTGCTCGCCACAGCCTTCCTGCTCGGCCTGACCGAGGCTGCCAGCGCCCAGGGCGCGGTGCGCTCGGTCCATGGCGACTGGCAGATCCGCTGCGACACCCCGCCGGGCGCCCAGGGCGAGCAATGCGCCCTGATCCAGAGCGTGGTAGCCGAAGACCGCTCCAACGCCGGCCTCACCGTGATCGTGCTGAAGACCGCCGACCAGAAGAGCAAGCTGATGCGGGTGGTAGCCCCCTTGGGCGTACTGCTGCCCTCCGGGCTCGGCCTGAAACTGGACAACCAGGACGTCGGCCGCGCCGGTTTTGTCCGCTGCCTGCCCAATGGCTGCGTTGCCGAAGTCGTGATGGACGAAAAACTGCTCGGCCAGCTCCGCACCGCCAAGACCGCGACCTTTATCATCTTCGAGACCCCGGAAGAGGGCATCGGCTTCCCGCTGAGCCTGAACGGGATCGGCGAGGGGTATGATAAGTTGCCGTGAGGCACCGGGCGCCGCCTCAACATCCGCTTCGCTTAGTTACGCGCCACGGCACTTGCATAATAGTCGAACAACCGGCGCGCCTCGATCGAGAGCCAGTCGGCTTCACCCGTGATGTAGCCTTCGACTTGCCCGGTGACGCCGAGCAGGAAGCTGATCGGCATGCCGTAAAGCGCGAAGGGCGTGTCGACACCGTCGCTGGCGCCGGCGCGTCCCACCAGTCCGCCGGGGTCGAAGCCGATCGTAAGATGGCGAAGCTTCAACTTCTTGACGAACGGCGCGACCACCGATCGATCGCGATCGGTGGTGATGGCGACGACGGCGAGGTCGGCGCGGCGGCTTTCCGCGAGTTGATCCAGTATCGGCAGCTCCGTGCGGCAGGCCGCACACCAGGTCGCCCAGAAATTGACGAGCACCACCTTGCCGCGGAAAGACGCCAGATCGAGCGCACCGCCGCCGAGACGCGGGATCGTTACCGGCGGGACCGGCCGTGCGCCGCGAACCAGCGTGAACTGATGCCGGGCTGTTGCGAATGGCGGCGGCCCGCCGGCCGCGGCACGTCCCGGCAAGGGCGGGATCGCAAGCGAGGCGGCCGCGCCCATGACCCCCGCGACAAAGGTGCGGCGGGTCGGGCCGCGAGGCGACGTCATGTCGGATACTCCGCTGTGCAGTTTTGCATCCAGGTTCTGAATCCAAATATCACGATCGGATGTAGGACCAGCCGGCTTCCTGCAATTCGATGATGCGCCCCGGCCCGCTCGGCACGATATCGACGCCATCGATCAGCGTGACCGGACGTCCCTCTTGGCGCTCCATGCCGAGCTTGGTGGCATCGCAGACCACGAAGCGGATGTTCGAATTGACCGTCCTTAGTATGCGCAGCATGTCCTTCACCGGCGAAGTGTCGGCGCGCAGCATGTGAACGCCAGCGTTGTAGGCAACCACTTCGATCGTGAACGCTTCGTTCCGCTCCTGGTAGTATTTTGGAAGGTTGAGCGCGGTCGAGATCAGCGCCCGCATCGTGGTGGGATCATCGGTGTTGATCGGCAGCACCAGCCGATGCATCGCGACTGAAGCTGCCTTCGCCTGCGGCTTTGGGCTCGCCGCCTCCGATCCTGTCAGCAACAGGGTCACGGTCAGCGGCACCAAGAAGGCCAGGATGAGGCCCGCGGCAATCGTCCATTCGCGGCGAGAAAGGCGCATGGCAGCGGCCTCACAAATGCTTGTTCACAAGTGCCTGGCAAGCGATGCGATCTGGTCGCGCTTCGCATAGGCGACGATGGCGCTCAGTGCCAACAGCACCAGCGCGGGCACGGCCGAGCCGCCGACCACAAAGAGATGCGTGACGGTCGCGCCGATCATGATGCAGATCAGCAGCACGGCGCCGACGGCCGCCAGCGACGGCGTGAGGATCAGGAAAGCCCCGAGCACTTCCAGCACCCCCGTCAAATAGCGGAACCATTGACCAAGTCCGATGTGCTGAAATGACTCAACCAGCATCGGCACGCCATAGAGCTTGGCGCCGCCAGCGCCTGCAAAGGCAAGGGCCAGCAATCCCCTGACGATCCACAGACCGGCGGACTTCCAGCGCGGCGGCGCCGAGGCAGCAGCAAGTGACATTGTTAGCTCCCGATATGTTCCAGCGGTTCAGACCGAGCCCGCGAAGGCTTTCGAGACACAAAATTCGGGAGTAAGATGAAAAGTACAAGTAGGATGCTTTTTGTGAGGTAGTATGAAAAAGATGACTATTGCAGAAAGCAAGGATATTGCCGCCCCGGAACCATGCCAGCGCGGGGTGCTGGAGCAATTTCATCGTGCGCTGGGCGTTCTGGCTGGAAAATGGAAGGGCGAAATTCTCTGGCAATTGGTCCAGCGCAAGCACCGGTTCGGCGAATTGCGCCAATCGATCCCCGGCGTCACCCAGCACATGCTGACGACGCAGCTACGCGATCTCGAGGCCAATGGACTGGTGAAGCGCACGGTCTATCCCGAGGTGCCGCCGCGCGTCGAATATGAGATCACGCCCTCGGCGAGGGCCCTCAAGCCGGTGTTCGATGAACTGTTTCGCTGGTCGCAGGAGCACGGCTTTCCGCCGGCGGCGCAGCCCAAGGCTTCTTCCGCCGACAAAAAGGAGCAGCCAAAGTAGGTTTCCCGAGCCACCGGGTCGCGCGAATGCGCGCCCGATGACAGGCTCCGCGAAGCAGTCCACACTTACTTCGCGGCCCTATGGATTGCTTCGCTTCGCTCGCAATGACGCGGAACGACACCGTGACCTCCCTCACAGCCAAGGCGACCGCCATCCTGCCAAAGGTTTCTCCATCAACGCGGAGGAGACCGCCATGACCAATGACCGTACGTTCGGGGCCCGTGCAGACGCTGCGAAAAGCGAGCTGACCGGGGAGCAACTCGACATCGTATCCGGCGGCAAATGGTTTGAAATCGTGCGCGCCGAGCACAGTGTGAAGTCCCCGCGGGACGCGGCGTCGGGATTGGCGACCGGGCGTCGCCAGCACCTCCCCTGATTTGATTGGGCGCCGTCAGGTTTTCCGGCCTGCCGCTAGAACAGCAGCCCCATCAAGATCAGGTTTTCGTGCTTGCCATCGACCAGGATGGCCTCTCGCTGCACGCCTTCGATCTCGAAGCCGACTTTCTTATAGAGCGCGATCGCGTTCACGTTGTTTTCCCGGACCGTCAGCTCGACCCGCTGCAGCCCGAAGGCCTGTGCGGCGCCGAGCGCCTGCGCGATCAGGCGCTTGCCGATGCCCCGCCCCCGAAATTGCGGCAAAAGGCCCATGCCGAGAACGCCGTTATGGGCATAAATCGGCCTTGGCTTCGGGGTCACGTCGCACCAGCCGATGACTTCACCGCCCGACAGGGCGACAAATTGCGGATAACCCTGCTCGATTAGGTCGAGAATGAACGCCCGCGTCGCTTCCAGCGGCGGGGCCTCCAGGAACGACAAATAGCGCCGCTCCCGCGCGACGATATCGAGGGTGCGGTGAAAGCCGTCGATATGGCCTTGCGTTATCGGAACAATTTCGATTGTAGCCATCGTACTTGCAGCGAGACTCTCCCGCCCCTCGCGAAACGGACGGGAAACAACTATCTTGGTTGCGCCCCTCCGACAACGGACTGAATGTAATGACCAACTCCCCCGCTACAACCTCCCTGATCGACCGCGCCAACCTCGATCGCGATTCCGTCCGCCGGGAGATCGCGCGCGGGCTCGAAGGCGCCGACGACGGCGAGTTGTTCCTGGAATATGGCCAGACCGAAGCGCTGATGTTCGACAATGGCAGGCTGAAGCAGGCGACCTACGACACCTCGCAGGGTTTTGGGCTGCGCGCGGTCAAGGACGACGCGGTCGGGTACGCGCATTCCTCCGACGTCTCGCTGCCGGCGCTGATCCGCGCTGCGGACGCGGTCGCAGCGGTCCGCGGCGGCTATTCCGGCAACTTTGCGGCGGCGCCCGCTCACACCAATGTGAGACTCTATGGCGACGACAATCCGCTGGATGCACCCGGTTTTGAAGCCAAGGTGAAGCTGCTCGCCGAAATCGACGCCTATGTGCGCGACAAGGACCCGCGGGTGCGGCAGGTCACCGCCAGCCTTTCCGCCACCTGGCAGGTGGTGGAAATCCTGCGGCCCG
Source organism: Bradyrhizobium sp. AUGA SZCCT0158 (assembly GCF_018130065.1). Lineage (GTDB taxonomy): Bacteria > Pseudomonadota > Alphaproteobacteria > Rhizobiales > Xanthobacteraceae > Bradyrhizobium. Next base: position 154,968 of record NZ_JAFCME010000002.1, read on the forward strand.
ACGGCGAAAGCTACCGCGACATCCGCCCCCTGGTGCGGGTCAATATTTCCGTGGTCGCCGGCCAGGGCGACCGGCAGGAAAGCGGCAGCAAGGGCTATGGCGGCCGCGAGGGCTATGCGCGCTTCATCGAGACCAAGGCCTGGCGCGATGCCGCCGACGGCGCGATCCGCGAAGCGCTGGTCAATCTGGACTCGGTTCCCGCCCCCGCCGGCGAAATGGACGTGGTGCTGGGGGCCGGCTGGCCCGGCGTCATGCTGCATGAAGCTGTCGGCCACGGGCTCGAGGGCGATTTCAACCGCAAGCAGACCTCGGCTTTCGCCGGCCTGATGGGCAAGCAGGTCGCCGCCAAGGGCGTCACCGTGGTCGATGACGGCACCATGGCCTCGCGGCGCGGTTCGCTCTCCATCGACGACGAGGGCACGCCAACCAACCGCACCGTGCTGATCGAGGACGGCATTCTGGTCGGCTACATGCAGGACCGCCAGAACGCCCGGCTGATGAACATGAAGCCGACCGGCAACGGACGGCGCCAGAGTTACGCCCATGTGCCGATGCCGCGCATGACCAACACCTACATGCTGTCGGGCCAGCGCGATCCCGCGGAAATCCTCGCCTCGGTAAAGAACGGCATCTATGCCGCGAATTTCGGGGGCGGCCAGGTCGACATCACCTCGGGCAAATACGTGTTCCAGTGCACCGAGGCCTACAAGATCGAGAACGGCAAGATCGGCGCGCCCTTGAAGGGCGCGATGCTGATCGGCAACGGCCCGACCGACCTGCATCGCATCACCATGGTCGGCAACGACCTCTCGCTCGATACCGGCATCGGCACCTGCGGCAAGAACGGCCAGGGCGTGCCGGTTGGCGTCGGCCAGCCGACGCTGCGGATGGAGCGCATTACGGTCGGAGGAACCGGCTAGTGACCAGCGAGAACGAAACCACGGTCGCAAAACCTGCGGCAAAACCCGCCGGCTGGCGCGCGCAGGTCGCTCAACTCGCCGCCATCGTGATGGTGGTGTTCGTCGCCAAGGGCGCCTTGGCCGAACCGTTTTACGTACCGTCCGGTTCGATGGAGCCGACGCTCCTGATCGGCGACGCGCTGCTGGCGTCAAAATTCCCCTATGGCTACGGCGCGGCGTCGCTACCGATCCAGATCACGCTGCCGGAAACCGGCCGCCTGTTCGGCGAGACGCCCAAGCGCGGCGACGTCGTCGTATTCCGCTGGCCCGGCGACCGCTCGCAGGCCTGGGTCAAGCGCGTGGTCGGGTTGCCCGGCGACCGCATCCAGATGCGGCAGGGCCAGCTCTTCATCAACGACCATGCCGCGACCTTGAAGCCGGATGGCGTGGGTGAAGCCGAAGACGATCGCGGCGGCAGCGAAAAGGCCTATCGCTATGTCGAGACGCTGCCGAACGGGGTCACGCATGCGATCTTCAAGATGCGCGACAGCGGCCGGCTCGACAACACGCCAGAGGTAACGGTGCCGACGGGAAAATTGTTCGTGCTCGGCGACAACAGGGACAATTCCGCCGACAGCCGCGTCGCCGTGCGCGACGGCGGCGTCGGCCTGCTGCCGATCGACAATCTGATCGGCCGCGCCGACGCCGTGGTCGGCTCCTGGGATCTCGGCATCCGCAGCCAGCCGGTATGGACCTGGCTCTCCGGCTTTCGCATGGCGCGGTTTTTCACGTCGGTGCATTGAGATCGTCGCATGACCTTCGACGACGTCAGGGAGTTTGCGCTGACGTGGGCGGAGGTCGACGACGGCACCTCCTACGGCACGCCGGCGCTCAAGGTGCGCAAGAAGCTGCTGGCGCGGCTGAGGGAAGACAACGACAGCCTCGTCCTGTTCGGCATTCCCCATGACGAACGCGAGATGCTGATCGAAAGCCAACCGAAGCTGTTTTACTTCACCGACCACTATCGAGATTATCCAATCGTGCTGGTTCGCCTGTCGAAGGCCAAACGCGGCATCGTCGAGCCGCTGTTGCGCCGGCACTGGCGCACGCTGGCTTCGAAGAAGGCGGTGAAGGAATTCGACGAATCATAGATCATCCCGTCATTGCGAAGCAATGACGTGGAAAGAGCATCCATGACCCAAGACCAATTCCTCAACCTTGCGCTACGCAACCCCGTCAATCAAATCATCGCCGAAAAACTGTTCGATCTGGCGCTGCCGGATGCCTGGATCGTGTCGGGATGCCTGCTGCAGACGGTTTGGAACGTGCTGACCGGGCGCGCCGTCGATTACGGCATCAACGATTACGACGTGTTCTATTTCGATCCCGATACATCCTGGGCGGCCGAGGACGCCGTGATCCGCCGCCTGCACGGCGCGCTCGGCCATCTCGACGCCAGGGTCGAGGCGCGCAACCAGGCGCGCGTCCATCTCTGGTACGGCGAAAAGCACGGCCTGCCCTACCCGCCGCTGCGCTGCTCGACCGAAGGCATCGATCGGTTTCTGACCAGGAATACGCAGATTGGCATCCGTCGCATGCCTGATGGCTACGACGTCTATGCGCCCGATGGTTTCGACGATGCCGCCGGGCTGATCGTGCGGCCCAATCCGGGTCCGAATTTCTCCGCGGCGAATTATGAAGTGAAGGCCGCGCGATGGAAGGCGCTGTGGCCGGAGGTGACGGTGCTGGCGGTGGAGTAAATTTCAACCGTCGTCCCGGCGAAGGCCGGGACCCATAGCCACAGGGCATCATGAGTAAAGGAAGTCGTCGACCAGCACCCTTAATCAGAACGGCCGCGGCGTATGGGCCCCGGCTCAAGGCCGGGGCGACAAGAAAAGCTACCGCACCACGCCGGAGGTAAACCCGGCCTTGCGCCGCGGCGGCTTGATGTCTTTTTTCAGGAAGCAATGGCCTTCCTTGCCGGCGTAGCCCGGCCGCGCATAGGTCCAGGCCCGGCATTTGTTGTCGGCGGTGCAGGCGGCCTTGCAGGCGTCATCGCCGTCCTTGCTCTTGACGTCGAAATTCTTGTAGTCGCCGCCGAACCGGTCGATCGAGGTTTCGATCACGCTGTTCCTCGGCTCGACCACGCCGGCGCCGCGCACCCCGGAGACGCAGCAACTGTCCTGGACGCGCGCCGGAACGTTGCTCTTGAGCCAGCACACCGCGCCGCTGGTCAGGTCGGTCGGATAGTTGAAGCTCCACGACCGGCAACGCTTGTCGCGTTCGCACACCAGCGCGCAGTCGGCCGGATCGCCCGAGATCACCGGCGAGCTCAGATAATCGCCGCCGGGGCGGTCGAAATTGGCCTGCGCCGCGGCCGGGCGCGCGGGTGCTGCCGCCGCCAAAAAGGCGAGCGTCACCAAACACGCCCTAACGAGGCGGCCTATCCCCATATGATTGCTTTCGAATGCGCGCGTTCCGAAGATTGCCATTGGAGCGGCATCAACCTGTACGGCGGATGAACGGCCCGGAAACGCGGCAACGAACCGAGCGTGATGATCCCATCACGCTCTATCCTTTTGTTTGCGCATGATCTTTTCGGCAAAGCCGGCACCCACCCCGCATCAAACGCGGGGCATGCTTTACCGGATCGTGCGTTAGAACGCGTATTCCTTGTAGGCCGGTTCCACGGAGCCGCCCCAGGCGCCGTTGAATTTCTCCAGCATCTCTTCGGCCGGCGTGCGGCCGGATTCGAGGATCCGTTCCAGGGGTTCGAGGTGACGGCTTTCGTCGCGGCCGAGATGATCGACATGACCACGCCGCCGCAGTCCGGCATGGGACAGCTTCAGGCATTCCTTCGCGATCTCGAACAGATAGCGGTCGCGGATCCGGGCCTTGAAGCCGAAGCGCGGCACGTCGTCGCGCAGCGCCTGACGCTCCGCCGCCGTCCAGTGCTTCACGAGATCCCATGCCGCGTCCAGCGTGGTGTCGTCGTACAACAGGCCGACCCAGAACGCCGGCAGCGCCGGCAAGCGGCCCCACGGCACGCCGTCGGCGCCGCGCATTTCCAGATAACGCTTCAAGCGCACTTCCGGGAAAATCGTCGAGAGATGATTGGCCCAATCCGACAGCGTCGGCCGCTCACCCGGGAGCGCGTTACTCTTGCCGTCGAAGAAGGCGCGGAACGACGAGCCTGACACGTCGATATAGCTGTCGCCGCGCTTGACGAAATACATCGGAACGTCGAGCGCATAGTCGACCCAACGCTCAAAACCCATGCCGTCCTCGAACGCCCACGGGATCATGCCGGAACGCGCATTATCGGTATCGCGCCAGATTTCGGAGCGGAACGACAGGAAGCCGTTGGCCTTGCCTTCGGTGAACGGCGAATTGGCGAACAACGCGGTCGCGATCGGCTGCAGCGCCACCGATACCCGCAGCTTCTTGACCATGTCGGCTTCGGAAGAGAAGTCGAGATTGGTCTGCACGGTACAGGTCCGATACATCATGTCGAGGCCGTACTGGCCGACCTTCGGCATGTAATTGGTCATGATCCCGTAGCGGCCCTTGGGCATCACAGGGATTTGCGACCGCGACCATGACGGCGTCATGCCGAGGCCGAGAAAGCCGATGCCGAGCGGGGTCGCGATCTCGCGCACCTGCGCCAGATGCGCCATCAACTCCGACTGGGTCTGGTGCACGGTCTCGACCGGCGCGCCCGACAATTCGAACTGCCCCCCGGGCTCCAGCGAAATCGCGCCGCCGCCGGTGACGTCGTACAGCCCGATAATGTTACCGCGCTCCATGATCGGCTCCCAGCCGAGCAGGAGCTGCATGCCCTCCAGCAGCGCGCCGATGCCGCGCGCGCCTTCATATGGCACGGGGTGATAGCCCTCGAGCGTGAACGGGGTCTTCTCGTGCTCGGTGCCGATGCGGAACTCCGACGGCGGCTTCACGCCGGCCGCCAGCCACGCCACGAGTTCGTCGCGCGATTGCAACGGCGTCATATCGATTTGGTCACGCGCCATAAAAAACCCGGATCTTTGGCGATTCGACCGAACGCGCCGTGTGGCAGGGAGCATTGCGGACAGCGTTATCCGCAAAAACGATAAGATGAAGGCGTATCATCGGGCGGGAACGCCGTCTCGCACAGCGGCCGCCCTGACCTCGCTGCACGAGCAGCCCAGCCGGTCGAGCAGACCGCAGAGCTTGATGGCGTCGGTGTCGGACAGTTTGGAGCCGACGTGCTTTTCGATCGCGGCGGAATAGGCGCTCCACATTTTCTTTTGCAGCTCGCGTCCCGTCTCGGTGATTTCGACGAACTGGCCGCGCTTGTCGATCTTGCATTCGCGCCGCGCCGCCAGCCCTTCGTCGACCAGCCGGTCGATCAGGCGCGAGGTCGAGTATTGCGGGATCAGCATCTGCTTCTCCAGCTCCACGGGACGCATCTCGCCGGACGGCGCGCGCGACAATTCCAGTAGCGCGTCATACCAGGCGAGCGGCGGGAAGCCCGCCTTCTTCAGATCCTGCTCGACGGCGTCGAGCACCCGGCTCTGCACCCGCATCAGGCGGATCCAGGCGTTGGTCGCCTCGGTCGATGGTTTGCGTTTCATGGTCTGGTCCGTATCCGTCACAGGTCCGTGTCTGTCACAGGTTAGTGTACCGCACTAAATGCAGCTGCATCAATCTTGACTATTACATGCAGATGCATTTAGTCGTTCCGCGGCCCCAAGCCAAGGTTTCCAAAGACAAGAACTTCCAAAGGGAGAAAATCCAATGAAATTGTACTATTCGCCAGGCGCCTGCTCGCTGTCTCCCCATATCGCGCTTCTGGAGGCCGGTCTGCCCTACGATCTGGTCAAGGTCGACCTGCGCGCCAAGAAGCTGGAAAACGGCGACGACTATCTGACGGTCAATCCGAAGGGCCAGGTGCCCGCACTGGCGCTCGACTCCGGCGAATTGGTGACCGAAGGCCCGGTCATCGTCCAGATGATCGCCGACAAGGCCGCGGACAAGAATCTTGCCCCCAGCCGCGACCATGCCGATCGCTACAAGCTGCAGGCCTGGCTCACCTATATCAACAGTGAACTGCACAAGAACCTCGGCCCGCAATTCGCCCCGGCGCTGTCAGATGACGCCAAGGCCTTCTTCAAGGATCGGGTGATGGGCAAGTTTAGGTATGTCGATGGCGAGCTCGCCGGGAAAGACTACCTGATGGGCAAGCAGTTTTCGGTCGCCGACGGCTACATGTTCACGATGCTTTCATGGGCCGAACGGATGAAATGGGATCTCGCCGATCTCTCCAACCTGATGGCCTACAAGGCCCGCGTCGGCGCACGCCCGATGGTGCAGGAAGCGTTGACCAAGGAAGGTCTGCTCAAGGCGGCGTGACGTTTCGATACATAAAATGAGAACGGGGCCGGATCGATGATCCGGCCCTTTTTATTTTCGATTTGATCGTCGATCAACAAAATCGTCCGTGACGTGGCGATCGTCCAGGTAGACCGGAACATTGGCCGGGCTGATGAGTAAGTCTCCGGTCGAGAACGTGTTGCGGGTTCCGACCGCCGGCAGAGTGGTTCCGTAGTGACGGTGCTTTGGTCATCCGGAGTCTCTGCGCGAAAAACGTCACAAGAAAATCCCGAAAAAAAATCCCGAGAAAAACTCCAGAGGCACCATACCAATGGACAACTGGCTTTCGTACGTCGTCGCCCAGATCGAGCGGATTCCATCCTGGGCGATCCTTGCCGCCATTGCCGGCGTCGCGATCCTCGCGGCGCTGGCGGCTCACCGGCTGGTGTTCTTTTTGCTCGAACGGCAGTTGCGCGACAGCGAACGATTCGCATGGTTGCTGATACTGAAGAAATCGAAGGCACCGTCAGCTTTTGCCGCCGTCATGGCGGCGCTGAGCCTCTCGCTGCAATTGGGTCCGATCAGCGGAACCGCGGCGACCGGACTTACGGCATTGATGCAGATCGCATTCATTACCCTGCTCACATGGCTTGCCATTGTCACGACCGAGATATTCAGCTCCGTCTATCTCGGCCGCTTGCAGAGGGACCTCGAGGAAAACCTGCTCGCGCGAAAGCATGTGACGCAGATCAGAATCCTGACGAGGGCGGCGGTGCTGATTATCGCGCTGATCGGCCTTGCATCCGCGCTGATGAGTTTCGACGCGGTGCGCCAGTATGGCGTCAGCCTGTTTGCCTCCGCCGGCGTCGCCGGCCTCGCCATCGGTCTTGCAGCACGGCCGCTGCTTTCAAACCTGATCGCGGGCGTTCAGATCGCAATGACGCAGCCGATCAGGATTCAGGACAGCGTGATCGTCGAAGGAGACTACGGCACGATCGAGGAGATCAACTCGACCTACGTCGTGGTGCAGCTTTGGGATTGGCGGCGCCTGATCCTGCCGCTGAACTATTTTATCGAAAAGCCGTTCCAGAACTGGTCGAGGGATAGCGAGTCGATCATCGGAAGCGTGATGATCTATGTGGACTATTGCGCCGATGTCCCGGCGATCCGGAAAAAGCTCGAACAGCTCGTGAAGACGATGCCGTTGTGGGACGGCAAGGTGGTCAATTTGCAGGTCAGCGATGCGACGGAGACCTCGATGCAGCTGCGCATTCTGGTCAGCGCGCGAACCGCGGCGTCCGCCTGGGACCTCAGATGTCTGGTCAGGGAAGCCTTGATCAGCTTTGTGAGCAAGGAACTCAGATATTCCCTGCCGCAACCGCGCCGACAGATCGCCAGTCACGTCTGGCTTGACGAGGCAAGCCTGGTGCCGGAACACGCGCTGCCGTCGAAAGCCCGGGCCGGGAATGGCTGAAGCGGCGTTTCTGCCGGCGACCGCCGTCGCGCGGATTTCAGGAGCTGATGCGTTCCTTCGCCGTGAAGGTCACGGCTTCGATCTTGTTGCCGTCGAGGTCGCGGACAAAGGCGCCGTAATAATTGGCATTGTATTTTTCCCGAATGCCAGGCGCGCCTTCGTCAGTTCCGCCACTGGCAAGCGCGCTTTCGTGAAATCGCCTGACCGTTTTCCGGTCCGGCGCCAGAAAGGCAATATGGACGCCATTGCCCGGTGTTGCGGGCAAACCGTCAGCCGGGGTTTCAAGACTGAACACGATCTCGGATGCGCCATAATGAGCGGCCTTCTCGGAAGTTTTGAGAAGCCGGAAACCGATGAGAGACATCAGCGGATCGTAAAACGCCTTGGCCCGCGTGAGGTCATTGGTGCCGACCGAAACATGATGGATCATCGGTGCATTCCCGCGTCGAACTTTTTGGGCCAGCACAGATAGGCGCGAGGCGGCGGGTTGGTTCCAAAAATCCCGTGAGAGAAAACCTGAAGGGCCGGATCGATGATCCGGCCCATTGTTTGTTCGTCATTGCGAGCGAAGCGAAGCAATCCATCTCGCAGCATAACAGATGGATGGATTGCTTCGTCGCTACGCTCCTCGCAATGACGGGGCTTATACCGCAACCGCTCCTACAGCGCGCGAAGCCATCAGAACCGCGCAGGACTGAAAGCCATCGCGTCCGTAAACGTCGCCTCGCCGCTCATCATCTCGGCCAGCAGGCGGCCTGTGGTGGGGCCAAGGGTGTGGCCGTGATGACCATGCCCGAAATGCATCCACAGGCCTTTGTGCTTCGGTGCAGCTCCCACGACCGGCAGCATGTCGGGCATGCAGGGGCGGACCCCGCTCCAGGGTTCGGCCTCCACCGCCGTGCCGAGATCGACAAGCCGCCGTGCCGCCTGTTCCGCCCGTTCGAGCTGGCGCGACTGCGACGACCTTTCCGGTCCCATCAATTCGGCGCCCGACGTAATCCGCAACCCCTTCGCCATCGGCGCCATCGCGTATGCGAATTCGGGGTCGTGCAGCGGCAGATTGAGCCTGCCGCCGCCGGTGAAATGCCGATGGTAGCCGCGCTTGCGCAGCATCGGAAAACGGTAGTCAAACTTTTGCAACAGATCGGGAGACCACGGACCCAGCGATACCACGGCCGCCTCGGCGTCGATCGGGCCATCATCCGACTGAACCGTCCAGCCGGCAGGACTCGGCGCCAACGTGGTCGCATCCCCGTTGACGAAGGTGCCGCCTGCGCGTGTGAACAGATCGGCATAAGCGGATACAAGCCCGCCCGGGTCCGAGACCGTCCATGGGTCGCGCCAGTGAACAGCCCCCGCCCCGGTCTCGTTAAGCCCGGGTTCGGCCGCGGCAAGCTGTGCCGGGCTGATAATTTCCGATCGCACACCGAATTCAGCCGCCAGCGACTCGGCGACCAGCGCCACTTCATCCAGCGCAGCCTGGGTGCGGCGCAGGGAATGATAGCCGCTTCGCTGCACCAGATTGTCCGCGCCGGCTTCCCGGATCAGCACGTCATGCTCGCTTGTCGCGCGTGCGATGATCCGCGCGTAGGCCTGCGATATGCGCTGGTGCCGATCCGGCGCGGAATGCCACCAGTACCGCAGCAAAGGACCAAGATGCCGCGGCAGCCATTTTACGCGGTAATGGACATCGTTGGCGCGCCCCGTTGCGATCGCCGCCAGCGTCGCAAGATCGCGCGGCATCGGATAGGGCCGCACCGCTTCGGCCTGGATGAAGCCGGCGTTGCCGTAGCTGGTCTCGCGGCCGGGCTGATTGCGATCGAGCAGCACGACCGACCAGCCGCGGCGCTGTAACTGCAGCGCGGTTGCAACCCCGACCATTCCGGCACCGAGAACGATAACACTTGGCATTGTCGCGATCACCTTTGCATACGTCAGCGACCTGTCGCCAAGTCCTGCTTCAAAGTCCTGCTTCAACCAATCTACGAGCTGCTGCAACAGATCGCGACAGTGGAAAAGGCGCGGATGCCCTGCGCAGAATGGCGCTTGACGCTCAAGCCGCGCCGGGTCGCGTGAGCGACCTCAAAAATCGATTCACAAAATAAAGGCCGGATCGATGATCCGGCCTTTATTTGTTTTGCTCAGAACTTTCAACACGTCGTCCCGGCCTTGAGCCGGGACCCATAACCACAAATGCTCATGGTGAAAGAACGCTGCCGTTGTGCCCATTCCATAGCACACGGCGTATGGTCCCGGCTCAAGGCCGGGACGACGATTTCCCTTACGCCGCCAGCTTCTTCGGCGGGAAGCGAGCGTAGAACGTCTCGCCCTTGGCCGCCATGTCCTCCAGCAGTTTCGGCGGCGTGAAGCGGGAGCCGTATTTGGCTTCCAGCTTGTGGCAGAGTTCGACGAACTTCCTGGTGCCCATGAAGTCGATATAGGACAGCGTGCCGCCGGTGAACGGGGCAAAACCGAAGCCGAGGATCGAGCCGACGTCGGCCTCGCGCATGTCGGTGATGACGTGATCTTCCACCGTGCGCGCGGCTTCCACCGCCTGCACCACCAGGAAACGCTGCTTCAGCTCCTCGATGTCGAGCGTGTCGGGGTCGAGCTTCTTCGGCTGCAGATCGGCAAGTCCGGTCCACAGGCTCTTCTGACCCTTGCCCTTCTCGGGATAGTCGTAAAAGCCCTTGCTGTTCTTGCGGCCGAGACGGCCCTGCTTCTCCACCAGCTCCACCATCAGTTTCTTCTGGTCCGGGTTGATGGAGTTCGGCCCGAGATCGGCCTCGGTCGCCTTCATCACCTTGAGCCCGAGGTCGAGCGCCACTTCATCGGACAGCGACAGCGGGCCGACCGGCATGCCGGCCATCTTGGCGCAGTTCTCGATCATCGCCGGTGGCACGCCTTCAAGGAACATCTCGTTGCCTTCGGCGATGTAGCGGCCGACGCAGCGGTTGGCGTAGAAGCCTCTGCTGTCGTTGACGACGATCGGCGTCTTGCCGATCATCCGCGTGTAATCCAGCGCGGTGGCAAGCGCGGCATCGCCGGTGTTCTTGCCCACGATGATCTCGACCAGCATCATCTTCTCGACCGGCGAGAAGAAGTGGATGCCGATGAACTTGCCCTGGTCCTTGAATTCCTCGGCCAGCGAGTTGATCGGCAGCGTCGAGGTGTTGGAGGCGAAGATCGCGCCATCCTTCAGGAGCGGCTGCGCCTTGGCGTAGGTTTCGGCCTTTACTTTGCGGTCCTCGAACACGGCCTCGATGACGAGGTCGCAGTCTTTCAGCACGCCATAGTCGGCGGTCGCGCTGATGCGCGACATCACGGCGTCGCGGTCGCTTTCCTTGGCGCGGCCCTTCTTGATGAGATCGTCGATCACGGTCTGGGCGTGGCCCTTGCCCTTGTCGGCGCTGGCCTGGTCGCGGTCGATCAAGACCACGTCGATGCCGGCCCGCGCGGAGACGTAGCCGACGCTGGCGCCCATGAAGCCGGCGCCGATCACGGCGAGCTTTTTCACCTTGGTCGGCGGCACGTTTGGCGGCCGGCGTGCACCCTTGTTCAGTTCCTGCATCGACAGGAACAGGCTGCGGATCATCGCCGCGGCTTCGTTGGAACGCAGTATCTGCGTGAAGTAGCGCGATTCGACGCGGAGCGCCGCATCGATCGGCAACTGCAGGCCTTCATAGACGCAGCTCATGATGGCGCGCGCCGCCGGGTAATTGTCGTAGGTCTCGCGGCGGTAGATCGCGTTGCCCGCCGGGAACATCTGCATACCCGCCTTGGAGAACACCGGGCCGCCGGGAAGCTTGAAGCCCTTCTCGTCCCAGGGTGCGACGGCCTTGCCACCGCCCTTGATCCAGTCCTTCGCCGCCTTGATCATGTCGGCGGGCGGGACGATGGCGTGAATGAGGTTGAGCGCCTTGGCCCTGGCAAGGTTGATCGCCTCGCCCTTGAGCAGCAGCTGCATCGCATCGGCAGGCTGCACGATACGCGGCACGCGCTGGGTGCCGCCGGCGCCGGGGAACAGGCCGACCTTCACCTCGGGCAGGCCGAGCCGTGTCTTCGGGTTGTCGGCGGCGACGCGGTAGTGGCAGGCCAGGGTCAATTCAAAACCGCCGCCGAGCGCGAGACCATTGATCGCGGCGACCCACGGCTTCCCTGAAATTTCGATGTTGCGATAGACCTGCGAGAAGCGGCGGCTCTGGTCGAACAGCATCTGGTTGGCGGCCTCTTCGCCCTTGGCCTTGAGCAGATCGGCATATTGATGGGCCATGCCTTCGAGCATCGACAGGTCAGCGCCGGCGCACAGCGCTTCCTTGCCCGAGGTGATGACGACGCCCTTGACGGCGGCTTCGGCGGTGGTCTGCTTGACGATCTCCTCGAGTTCGGTGGCCGAGGTCTCGTCGAGCACATTCATCGAACGGCCGGGCGTGTCCCAGGTGACGAGCACGATGCCGTCGGAGTCGGTTTCCAGCTTGAAATTCTTGAAGGCCATGTTGGTCGCTCCCAATGCGATTGCTGCGTAGGGTGGGCAAAGGTGCGCTTCGCGCCGTGCCCACCATTTTCATTCGGTGCTTGTGATGGTGGGCACGCTTCGCTTTGCCCACCCTACGAATTGCCGTCGCCTAGACCCGCTCGATGATGGTCGCGGTGCCCATGCCGCCGCCGATGCACAGCGTCACCAGCGCGGTCGACTTGTTGGTGCGTTCGAGTTCATCGAGCACGGTGCCGAGGATCATGGCACCGGTGGCACCGAGCGGATGCCCGAGCGCGATCGCGCCGCCATTGACGTTGATCTTGGAAGAGTCGATGTCGAAGGCCTGCATGTAGCGCAGCACCACCGAGGCGAAGGCCTCGTTGAGTTCGAACAGGTCGATGTCCGACTTCTTCATGCCGGAGCGCTCGAACAGCTTTTCGGTGACGTCGACCGGGCCGGTCAGCATCATCGCGGGCTCGGAGCCGATATTGGCAAAGGCACGGATTTTCGCGCGCGCCTTCAGGCCGTGCTTGACGCCGGCTTCCTTGCTGCCGAGCAGCACGGCGCCTGCGCCGTCGACGATGCCGGAGGAATTGCCGGCGTGGTGCACGTAATTGATGCGCTCGACTTCGGGGTGCGACTGGATCGCGACCGCATCGAAGCCGCCCATCTGGCCCATCGCCACGAACGACGGCTGCAACTGACCGAGCGACTGCATCGTCGTGGTCGGGCGCATGTGCTCGTCCTTGGCGAGGATGGTGAGGCCGTTGATGTCCTTCACCGGCACCACGGAATTCTTGAAGCGGCCCTCGTCCCAGGCTTTCGCAGCGCGCTGCTGGCTCTGCACCGCATAGGCGTCGACGTCATCGCGCGAAAAACCGTATTTGGTAGCGATCAGGTCGGCCGAGACGCCCTGCGGCATGAAGTAGGCCGGCACCGCCATCGAGGGGTCCATCGGCCAGGCGCCGCCGGAAGCGCCGATGCCGACGCGGCTCATCGATTCGGCGCCGCCGCCGATCACGAGCTCATGCTGGCCGGCCATGACCTGGGCGGCGGCAAAATTCACGGCATCGAGGCCGGAGGCACAGAAGCGGCTGATCTGTACGCCGGGGACGGCCTGGCCGAGCCCGGCCTTGAGCGCCGCAAAGCGCGCGATGTCGGAGCCGGCCTCGCCGACCGGATCGACCACACCGAGCACGACGTCGTCGACGACGTCGACACCGAGATTGTTGCGCTCCTTCAGCGCTTGCAGCGGCACGGTGGCGAGCGCCAGCGCGGTCACTTCATGCAGCGAGCCGTCGGCCTTGCCGCGGCCGCGCGGGGTGCGAACGTGATCGTAGATATATGCCTCAGGCATGGTTTTCTCCCGTTTCGGTCTCGGCTCTCCTCGAGCCAGACGAATTTCAGAACAGTCAGATCGTTGGGTCGTCATTGCGAGGAGCGAAGCGACGAAGCAATCCATGCTTCCGTTGTGGGTCTATGGATTGCTTCGCTGCGCTCGCAATGACGACAGAATTTTGCAGAACGCTTCAGAACGCTTCCGCCGCCAATTCCATTGTCGTCGCGCAGCCGGTCTGGATGCGCGCAAGGTGCACCGTGGTTTCCGGCAGCATCCGCTCCATGAAGAAGCGGCCGGTCACGAGCTTGGTGGTCAGATAGGGCGTGGCGCCAGAGGACGCAATCTTGTCCTGCGCCACCTTGGCCATCCGCGCCCACATATAGGCGAAGGTGACGAGGCCGAACAATTGCATGTAGTCGGTGGCGGCGGCACCGGCATTGTCGGGCTTGGTCAGCGCGTTCTGCATCAGCCAGCCGGTGGCCTGCTGCAGATGGCCGAGCGCGGTCGAGAGCGGCGTCACGAACGGCTTCATCGCCTCGTCGGCGCCGTGCTCCTTGGCGAAGGCGCCGACCTCGCCGAAGAACGCCATCACGGCGCGGCCGCCGTCGCGCGGCAGTTTGCGCCCGACGAGGTCGAGCGCCTGAATGCCATTGGCGCCTTCATACAGCATGGCGATACGCGCATCGCGCACGAACTGCTCCATGCCGTGTTCGGCGATGTAGCCGTGGCCGCCATACATCTGCTGCGCCAGCACCGAATTGGAAAATCCGACATCGGTCATCACGCCCTTCATGACAGGCGTCATCAGGCCCATGTGGTCGTCGGCCTCCTGGCGATCCTTCGGGTCGCTTGAGCGGTGGGCGACGTCGCTCTTCAGCGCGGTCCACACTACCATCGCGCGGGCCGCCTCGTTGAAGGCGCGGATCGTCAGCAGCACGCGGCGCACGTCGGGATGTACGATGATCGGATCGGCCGGCTTGTCCGGATCTTTGGCGCCCGTCAGCGACCGTCCCTGCAGCCGCTCGCGCGCGTAATTGACCGCGTTCTGATAGGCGACCTCGGATTGCGCGAGGCCCTGCACCGCGACGCCGAGGCGGGCCTCGTTCATCATCACGAACATGCCCTGCATGCCCTTGTTCTCTTCGCCGATCAGCCATCCGGTGGCACCGTCGTAATTCATCACGCAGGTGGAGTTGCCGTGAATGCCCATCTTGTGCTCGATCGAACCGCAGGACACGCCGTTGCGTGCGCCGAGCGAACCGTCGGCATTGACCAGCACCTTCGGCACCACGAACAGCGAGACGCCCTTGATGCCCGCGGGCGCACCTTCGATGCGCGCCAGCACCAGATGGATGATGTTGTCGGCGAGATCGTGCTCGCCGGCCGAGATGAAGATCTTGGTGCCCGTGATCTTGTAGCTGCCGTCGGCCTGCTTGACCGCCTTGGTGCGGAGCAGACCGAGATCGGTGCCGCATTGCGGCTCGGTGAGGTTCATGGTGCCGGTCCACTCGCCCGCCACCATCTTCGGCACGAACATCTTCTTCTGTTCGGGCTTGCCGTGCACCATCAACGCGGCGGTCGCGCCCATGGTCAGGCCGCCATACATCGAAAACGCCATGTTGGCCGAGCTCTGGAATTCGGTCACGACCTGGCTCAGCGTGACCGGCAACCCCTGCCCGCCATATTCGGATGGAGCCGACAGCCCGAGCCAGCCGCCTTCGGCGACCTGCTTGAAGGCTTCCTTGAAACCCTTCGGCGTGGTGACGCGGCCGTCATCGTGGCGGACGCAGCCTTCGAGGTCGCCGACCCGGTTCAGCGGCTGCAGCACTTCTTCGCTGAGCTTGGCGGCTTCGCCAATAATCGCTTCGCGGACATCCGCGGAGGCGTCGGTAAAACCCGGGAGATTGTCATAGCGGTCGATCTGGAAAACATCGTTGAGCAGGAACGTGACGTCTTCCACGGGGGCTTTGTAAGTCGGCATGGTGTTCTCCCGGCAGGGACAGAATGAATTGGCGGATACGTTTCAGATGAAGCTTGGCAGGCCAGCGGGCGCTTCAGGGTTCAAAGCCGGACCTTATCCGGTTCCGGACGACGCGGCGTCACTGTTTTGCGAGTTGCGCTCCCATCAGCTGGTGCAGCAGGTTGATCGCCTTGAGCGGCCGCACCATCACCTTGAAATGCGTGATCTTGCCATCCGCGAAGGTGATGATGTCGACGCCGTTGATCACGATGCCGTCGATTTCTTTTTCAAATTCGAGCACGGCGCCATTGTCGCTGCGCCATTCGCCGACATATCTGAATCCCGGGCCGCCCAGCACTTTCTCGGCGCTCGACAGATATTTGAAGGTGATGTCACGCCCGCGCTGCGGGGTATGGACCACGGGACTCTCGAACACCGCGTCGGGGTGCAGCAGATCCCAAAGCGCCGCCTGGTCGTGCGACTTCATGTAGCCGTACCATTTGTCGAGTGCAGTCACGGTCATGATGCGTCTCCGATCGGCTCGATACGGGTTAGCCTAATCTTATGCATGTTGACGCATATGCAACTTTATGCATAAAGTCAACGCGACAATTTGGTCGGGAGACTAGGCCCCTTCTACCTTGCATGGGGTTGTTTTCGCGATTTTTGAAAGGGTCGGCGTTTGGCGCTCGGTGACGCAATCCTTGCTTGTCTGACGGAACGTCCGATGTCGGGCTATGAGCTCGCCAAGACGTTCGATTCCTCGATCGGGTTTTTCTGGAAGGCCGACCACCAGCAGATCTATCGCGAACTCTCGAAGCTCAGGGATCGCGGCCATATCCAGGGCCACGAGGTGGTCCAGTCCGGCAAGCCCAACAAGTTGGTCTATACGCTGACACAGGAGGGCCGGGCCGCGCTGCGGCACTGGGGCGCCCGGCCGAGCAGCCCGCCGATGATGAAGGACGACCTGCTGGTTCGGCTGTGCGCGCTCGACAGCTTCGATATCGAGCCCTTGCGCGCCGATCTGATGGCGCGGCTGGAACATCACCGCGACCGCTACGCCCGCTACGAGCGAATTCTGAACAAGCTGTTTCCGGACGGCAAAGCCACCTCCGTCGCCGATACCGGCAAGCTGCTCGGGCTGCGCATCGGTCTGCGCCACGAACAAGCCGTGGCGGAATGGTGCGAAGAGGCGATCGAGACCCTGGCCGCCGTCGCGAAACCTGCTCCGGTCCTGCTGCTCGAAGACACCAGCCGTGAAAGCAACGGCTGAGCGGCAGCGGAACCGGCTGTTCGGGTTCCAAAGTTAACTTTAGGGCCGCCCGGTCCCATTCCTTAACCCGTTATTTACCGTAACGCGAAAAAGTCAGGTTCTGAGGCAGACGACCTGCGCGAAATTCGATTGTCTCCAAGGTGGGACGCGCGGGGAGGCTGAAGGCGCAGGAAGCGCCGGAGTCAGAACCGGACGAGAGCATGAATTCGCGCGTATCGTGGAGTGTTGAGGGCATCGATCCGTCGGTCCGCGAAAGGGCCGAAGCGGCCGCGCGGCGCGCTGGCATGTCGCTGAGCGACTGGCTCAATTCCACCATCGGCGATTCCGCCCCGCCAAATTTCCGTGCGCCCTATGACGAGCAGCCGGCGATGCCGAGCGCGGAGAGCCGCGAGGTTGCGGACATTCACCAGCGGCTCGATTCGATCACCCGGCAGATCGACCAGATTTCACGGTCCCCCGCGCGGAGCGACGCGCCCCGAACCGAAGCGCCCCGCGCTGAGCCGACCGTCGCGCGGCAGCTCAATGACGCCATTTCGCGCCTCGATGCGCGGCTGTCGCAGATTTCAAGCCACGCCCCGCGCCAGCCGACGGTGCAGGAGCGGCAGCGCCAGACCGAGATGGTCGAACGCGCCGCGGCGCAGGTCTATCGTCCCTCGCCGCCGCTGAGCCCGGCGTCGTTTGATTCGGCGATCGCCGAAATCGCCGCGCGCCAGAACGAACTGGACGGGGTGCCGTCCCGACAGATGCCGCCGCGCAGCACGCCGCCGATGGCGGCAGGTATGCCGCCGATGGCGCCAAGCGCCCGTGCCATGGCTTATGCGCCACCGATGCCGCCGCCTGCACCGGTGCCCGCACCTGCTCCCATCCCCGCCGGTCCGGATTTTTCGTCGCTGGAACGGCATCTGCTCAAGATCACGAGCCAGATCGAGGCGCTGCAGCGCCCCGACAATGTCGAGCAGTCGATTGCGGCCTTCCGCACCGAGCTTGCCGATATCCGCCGCGCCATTACCGAAGCGATGCCGCGCCAGGCGATCGATTCGATCGAGAACGAAATCCGCTCGCTGTCGCGCCGGATCGACGAAACCCGCCAGAACGGCACCGACGCCAACGTGCTGGCCAACCTGGAGCGCGCGCTCGGCGAAATCTACGACGCGCTGCGTTCCCTCAAGCCGGCCGAGCAACTCGCGGGCTATGACGATGCGATCCGCAATCTCGGCACCAAACTCGACCTGATCCTGCGTACGAACGACGATCCGTCGACGGTGCGTCAGCTCGAAGACGCGATCTCGGCGATGCGGGCGATCGCCTCCAACGTTGCGTCCAACGATGCGCTGGCGCGGGTTTCCGACGATCTGCATGCGCTGTCGGCCAAGGTCGATCAATTGTCTCGCGCCGGCGACAACAGCGAGTCGCTGGCCAGCCTTGAACAGCGCATTGCCGCGCTGACCTCGTCGATCGAAACGCGCGAGCGGCCGGTCGCAAGCGACAATTCCGAATATATCGAAGGCGCGCTCCGCTCGCTGTCCGAACGCCTGGATCGGATCCCGGCCGGCAACGACAACGCCTCCGCGTTCACCCATCTCGAACAGCGCGTGACGTATCTGCTGGAACGCCTGGAGACCTCCGGCGGCCAGGGCGGTTCTGGCGGCGGCAATCTCGGGCGCGTCGAGGAAGGGCTGCAGGACATCCTGCGCCATCTCGAACACCAGCACGCGAATTTGGCCAGGCTTGCCGACAACACCAGCAGCTACGCGGCGCCGCAGCCGATGGATTCCGGCATCGTCGAAGCCGTCAAGCGTGAATTGTCGGACCTCCGTTTTAATCAGTCGGAAACCGACCGCCGCACGCAAGACTCGCTGGAAACGGTTCACAGCACGCTCGGCCATGTGGTCGATCGGCTGGCGATGATCGAAGGCGATCTGCGCGCGGTTCGCGCCGCACCGCCCGTGGCAGCGCCTGCGTTCGAAGCCCCGGCGGAAGCGCCGCGCGCGGCAATGCCGCCGCCCAGCTTTGCACCGCCCGCCTATGTCCCTCAGGCTCAGCCGCAGGCTTTTGCGCCGCAGCCGAAACCGGAATTGCCGAATCCCGCAGCCTTCCAGGAGCATTTTGCCGCCGCGCCGCGCGACTTCCATGCCGCGGAGCCGGTAGCACCGCCGGCCATTCCGCCGATGACGCCGCGCGCCATCAGCGAAATCCTCGAGCCGCACGCAGCCGCGCCGCGCACCGCGATCGCGCCGGAACTGCCGCCGGATCATCCGCTGGAGCCGGGCACACGGCCGGCCGCACGGGCGTCGTCGCCATCGGAGCGCATCGCCGCATCCGAAAGCGTGATCAACGAAATTTCCGCGGCCGCCAAGGAGCCGGTCAGCTCGTCGAGCTTCATCGCCGCCGCCCGCCGCGCCGCGCAGGCCGCTGCCGCCGCGCCCGCCAACGAGAAGGCGGCCAAGGCCGCTGCGAAGGCTAACTCGAAGGCGGCCAAGGTTACCGCCATCGACAAGGGCAAGACCGACGGCAAGGAGCCGTCGAACATCACCTCCAAGATCCGCTCGCTGCTGGTCGGCGCCAGCGTATTTGCGATCGTGCTCAGCACCTTCCAGCTGGCAATGACGCTGCTCGACACCGGCAGCGCGCCGCAAATACCGCAGATGGAATCCACCGATCCAGCGCCGGCCTCAAAGGCCCCGGCCGAGAACAGCGCCAAGCCCGCCATGCCGGCACCGGCTGGGCCCTCCATGATGTCGCCCGCCCCGATCGGACGGCAATCGAACAACTCCTCCGCACCGAACACGCTGGATGGCGCGCAAGTCGCTATTCCCCAAGCCACAATTCCTCAGGCCATTATTCCTCAAGCCGCTATTCCCCAGACCGCGATCGCGCCGCAGGCGGCGATGTCCATCCCGCCACAAGCGGCGATGTCGTCGATCAATGCCGGCGACATCACCGGCGCGCTCCCGGCCCTGCCGGCCAACGGCAAGCCTGGAATGGTGCAGGTGCCGCCGGGCGAGCAACTGCCCGATGGCATCGGCGGACCGATGCTGCGCGCTGCTGCGCTGAAGGGCGATCCGGCGGCAGCCTATGAAGTCGGCGTGCGCTTTGCCGAGGGCAAGGGCGTACCGGCCAATCTCGACGAGGCCGCAAAATGGTATGACCGCGCGGCGCAAGCCGGCGTGGTGCCCGCGATCTTCCGGCTCGGCACCTTCTACGAGAAGGGCATGAGCGTCAAAAAGGACGCCGATGTCGCGCGGCGTTACTATCTGCAGGCAGCCGAACGCGGCAACGCCAAGGCGATGCACAATCTGGCCGTGCTCGACGCCGATGGTGGCGGCAAGGGCGCCAACTACAAGGTCGCGTCGCAATGGTTCCGCAAGGCGGCCGACCGCGGCGTCGCCGACAGCCAGTTCAACCTCGGTATCCTCTATGCCCGCGGCATCGGGGTCGAGCAGAACCTCGCCGAATCCTTCAAATGGTTCAGCCTCGCAGCGGCACAGGGCGATGCGGATTCCGGCCGCAAGCGTGACGATATCGCCAAGCGCCTCGACGCCCAGTCGCTGGCGGCGGCGAAGCTCGCGATCCAGACCTTCACGCCGGAGCCGCAGCCCGACGCCGCCGTCAATGTCGCAACGCCGGCCGGCGGCTGGGACCCGGTGCCCGCGCCCGCAACTGCGACCAAACCCGCCGCCAAGCAGGCTTCGACCAAGCGCGCCGCAGCCGTCCGTTAAAGCGGACAGCGATGCCGCTGGCGTCGCGCCGATAATCCTCCATATAAAGCCGTATGATCTGATGGGGCCGGCGGGGCCTCGTACACGGCTGTGCAGTGAGGATCGATTGTCTGCCGAAGAGGGCCAGAACGGGGAAAACCGCTTCCGAAGGTCGCCGACCGGGCCGTCGGTCGCGCCGCCGCGCAAGGTGATCGATCAGCCTTCGCTGCCACCTTCTGCCCCGGCTTCTCCCTGGCGATCTCTTCCAGCTCCGCCACCGCAGCCGCCGCAAGCGGCACGCAGCCAATGGCCGGTCGGCTCGATTCTCATCTTCGTTCTTTTGCTTGCCGGCATCGCCATCCAGGCCTATCGCGACCTCTCGCGGCCCGATGCCTGGGATTACTGGAAGGACCAGTATGTCTCGCCGAGCCTGACCTCCTCGGTGGTCGCCAAACTCGATCTCGATGGCGCCGCGCGTGATCGGCGTGCCCTGTTCATCAAGGGCGAGATCGGACCCGGCGCCGCAAGATGGTTCCGCGAGAAATTGGACGAGGCCCAGCTTGCCGCAGGCGACGTGATCCTGATGTCCTCGCCCGGCGGCGATTTGAATCAGGCCGCGATCATCGGCGAGATCATTCGCTCGCGCGGACTGATCACGGCGGTCGGCACCGCCGATGCCGCGGGCCGCGTCAAACCCTCCTATTGCGCCAGCGCCTGCGTGCTGGTCTATGCCGGCGGCAAGAGCCGCATCGGCGTGGCGGGCTCAGGCCTGGGCGTGCACCGGTTTACCACGACAAAGCAAGTGGATGATCCGCTTGCCGAAGCCCAGAAGATATCAGGCGCGGTACTGGGCTATATGACCAAAATGGGGGTTTCATCGTCGGTCGTGCAGGCGATGTCCGAGACCAAGGACATCCGCTGGCTTGCGCCCAAGGAGGCGCTCGCCATGAACCTCGTCACCGATCCGGTGGGGAAGCCCTGATTGCTGTCGTCCCGGCCTTGAGCTCAGATGCGCAATTGCGCATCGGGGGACCATAGCCACCGGCCGCAATTGTTTTGCGCGCTGAGCCTTATCTACCTTGTTCAACAAGGCAGGCCGCGGGGTATGGGTCCCGGCTCAAGGCCGGGACGACACCACCCCGGCCGGCCACGCAAACGTGATATCGGCGCATTCATCGGAATGTCGCATCACGCCGCCGGAAGTGTGTGCAGGTGCGGCAAATAATTGCCTTCCGGGGCATTCTTTAGTCCCCCCTGCCACTGATCTGGGTTATGCAAAGACGCGGCAACCGGTCCGCGTGCCCTGACCCTGCGCGCCAATCGGATTCCACTGCCGGCAAATGCTCGAAACCATGCCCTGAGCGGCCGTTAGGCCACCTCAGCGGCAGACAACGAGAAGCAGACGCGCGTGCAGCTCTACCTTCCGATCGCCGACATTCCGGTCAATGTTTTCCTCATCCTGGCGATGGGTGCGGCGGTTGGTTTCGTCTCCGGCATGTTCGGCATCGGCGGCGGCTTCCTGATGACGCCGCTGTTGATCTTCGTCGGCATCGCGCCCGCGGTCGCGGTCGCCTCGGTCGCGAGCCACATCGCGGCTTCCTCCTTCTCGGGCGCGATATCCTATTGGAGGCGACGATCCATCGATCCCATTCTGGCGGTGGTCTTGTTGACCGGCGGCACCGTCGGGACGGCGCTCGGGGTCTGGACGTTTACGCTGCTACGCGCGCTCGGCCAGCTCGATCTCTTGATCGCGACGTCCTACGTCATCCTGCTGACCACGGTCGGCGGGCTGATGTTCTGGGAAGGCCTGCGCGCGCTGCTGCGGGCCCGGCGCGGCGGTGCGGCGACGATACGCCGCCCCGGCAGCCATGGCTGGATTCACGGCCTGCCGCTGAAGATGCGTTTCAAGCGCTCGAAGATCTACCTGTCCGTGATCCCCGTCGTCGTGATCGGCCTGATCATCGGCTTCATCGGCGCCGTCATGGGCATCGGCGGCGGCTTCATCCTGGTGCCGCTGATGATCTACGTGCTGCGGGTGCCGACTTCGACCGTGGTCGGCACCTCGATGGTGCTGACGCTGGTGACGATGATATTCGCGACCCTGCTGCATGCGGTGACCAATCATCTGGTCGACGCGGTGTTGGCGCTGATCCTGATGATCGGCGGCGTGACCGGCGCCCAATTCGGCGCCCGCGCCGGCCAGAAGATCCGCGGCGAACATCTGCGGCTGCTGCTCGGGCTTCTGGTACTCGCCGTCGGTATCCGCTTTGCCGTCGAACTGGTGATCCGGCCGGCCGATCTGTTCACGATCCGCGAAACGGGAGGCGGGGTATGATCGCGCGCGCCTCGCTCATCGTGGCAAGTTTCGTGCTGGGCGCCGCACTCGCCAATTCGCCGGCATCCGCCGAGCGGCTGATCGTGTCGGTGTCGAACCACCGCGTCACGGTGACGCCGAATTATTCCGGCGAGGAACTGGTGCTGTTCGGCTCGGTCGAAAAGGACGCG
This sequence comes from Bradyrhizobium sp. AUGA SZCCT0158, assembly GCF_018130065.1. Classification (GTDB taxonomy): domain Bacteria; phylum Pseudomonadota; class Alphaproteobacteria; order Rhizobiales; family Xanthobacteraceae; genus Bradyrhizobium. The sequence goes on from NZ_JAFCME010000002.1 coordinate 177,945, forward strand.
CAGACGCCCGCCGGCCGCAACAATTACGATCTGGTCGTGACCGTCAGCGGCCCGCGCGCCGACATGGTGACACGGCGCAAGGAACGCAAATTCGGCATCTGGATCAACACCGATTCCCGGCAGTTCCTCAAAGTGCCGACCTATCTGGCGCTGTTTTCCAACCGGCCGTTCGACGACATCGCTTCCCCCGAAGTGCAGCGCCGGCAGCAACTCGGGCTCAACAATGTCCTGCTGACCCAGCGCGTCGGTCCTGATTTTGCCGACGTCGTGCCCAACGATCCGTTCCGCAGCGCGTTCGTGCGGCTGCGCACCCAGCACGGGCTTTATCGCGAAGAGCAATCGGCGGTGACGTTCCTGACGCCGACGCTGTTCCGCACGGGCATTCCGTTGCCGGGCGAAGTGCCGATCGGCACCTACGACGTCGAGATCAAGCTGTTTGCCGACGGCGCGCTGGTCACGCGCACCGAAACCGCGTTCGAGATCGTCAAGGTCGGTTTCGAACAGTTCATCGCCAACGCTGCCCACAACAATGGTCTTGCCTATGGGCTGGTGACAGCTTTCATGGCGCTGATGACGGGCTGGATGGCATCGATTGTGTTCCGGAAGGATTAGATGCGAATAGCGAATGGCGAGTAGCGAATAGACTATTCGCCATTCGCTATTCGCCCGCAAAAAACCCGATGCCCATCGCCAGCACGCTGAGCAGCATCGCCGCGGTCGACAGCCATCCGAGCCAATAGAGCGGGCCGCCGACGACAAAGCGCCCCATCACGTCCCTGCGGCGCGCCATTAACATCAACAGCACCATCACGGGAACGGCGAGCACGCCGTTGATGACGGCGCTCCAGTACAGTGCCGAGATCGGATTGATCGGCGTGAAATTCAGCGCGATGCCGATGGCGGCCGACAGCGCCAGCACGGCATAGAACGCGGCGGCTTGCCTGGGCTTGCGGGCGAGCCCGACCGGCCATCGTCGCGCTTCGCCGACGGCGTAGGCGGCGGCGCCGGCCAGCACGGGGATCGCCAGTAATCCGGTGCCGACGATGCCGAGCGCGAAGATCGCTTCCGCGAAGGCGCCGGCGATCGGCCGCAGCGCTTCAGCCGCCTGCGCCGAGGACTGGATGTTGGTCTCGCCTGCGGCATTGAGCGTCGCCGCCGCGGTCACGATGATCGACAGCGCGATCAAATTCGAGAACGCCATGCCGACGATGGTATCGGCGCGGATCCGGTTGAATTCCTTCTGCGCGCCGTAATGCTTCTCGATCAGGGGTCGCTTGCGGGCGTCGACGCGCTGGTCCTCGGCTTCCTGCGAGGCCTGCCAGAAGAACAGATAGGGTGAAATAGTGGTACCGAGGATCGCGACGATGGTGGTGAAGTAATCCGCGCTCCAGGTGATCTTCGGAATCAGAACGCCCGTGAGCGCTTCGCCCCACGACACCTTCGCGAATGCAAGCGCCGCGACATAGGCGAACAGGCTGAGCGTCAGCCATTTCAGCACCGCGACATAGCGCTTGTAATCGAGGAAGATTTGCGCTGCGACCGACACGACACCAAAGAACACGACATAGACGATGCCGTATCCGCCGATCAGGAGCTTGGTCGCGTCAGCCATGGCGCCGAGATCGGCCGCGATGTTGATGGTGTTGGCGATGAACAACAGCGCCACCACGATGTTGAGCAGCGCTGGCGAATAGTGCCGGCAGACATTGCCCGATATGCCGTGCCCGGTGACGCGGCCGACCCGGGCGGAGATTTCCTGAATCGCCGCCATCAGCGGGAAAGTCAGCAGCATGGTCCAGCCGATGCCGTAACCAAGCTGCGCGCCGGCCTGGCTGTAAGTGCCGATCCCCGACGGATCGTCGTCGGAGGCGCCGGTGATCAGGCCGGGGCCGAGCGCCTTTGCAACATTGCGGAGACGAAACGGCTGATGCGGCTCGGCACTGGTTGCCGGCCTGCTGCTACCGGCATCCTGGTGCGCTTGGCATTTTGAACTCGATCTGTTGCGATCTTCCATGTGTGGATCCAGCCGCGGCGACAACGAACCGGACCGCGATCGGTTCCGACGCGGAACTGGCTTACGCTGGATGCAAGGATTCGATCACGGTCGTGACTCCCGGTTCGAGAATTCGTAACCGCGCTCCAAACCCCAGCGTATCGAAGGAGACGCGCAGATCGTTCGCGTTCTGGCGGAAATGCGCCCAGCCGTCGGTATGAACTGGCACGATCACCGCATCGGCAAACGCCCGCGCGGTCTCGATCGTATCATTGGTGTCCATGGTGAGATGGAACGGCCCGCGGGTCTGCGCCGCGCCCGCGAACGGCAGCACCACGCCGGCCTTGAATCGCTTCGCGACGTCGGCGACGCCGTCGAACCAGACCGTGTCACCGCTGATATAGACCGGGCGGCTGCCTGATTTGTTCGACGCCACCACGAAGCCGATCACATCGCCCGACAATGGCTCGATACCGGCCGGGCCGTGACGCGCGGGTGTCGCAGTAATCGTCAGCGAACGGCCGCTGCTGCCGGTCAGTTCGGTGACGTCCCATGGCGCAAAACCTTCGGCGTTGCCGCCGAGCCGCTTCGCACCAGCCTCCGTCGTCAGCACACGCTTTGCCTTCTTGAGAAATTCGCGGCCGGAATGATCAAGATTGTCGGAATGCTGGTCGTGGCTAAGCAGCACGGCATCGACGTCACCGATCGTGTCTGCGGTCACCGCGGGACCAACCAGCTTTTCCAGCTTCACATGCGGCAATTGATAGGCGCCGGGTGCATCGAAGGTCGGATCGGTGAGCAGGCGGAAGCCATCGATTTCAATTAGTGCGGTCGGGCCGCCGACCAGGGTGATGGATAGGGTCATGCCGCACTCCCTTGCGAAGCGGGAGCGGCCACCGCAGCGGGCCGCGTCACCAGATAAATCCCGAGCGCCACCGGAATGATCCCCAGCAGGTCGCGGAATTCGACGTGCTCGCCGAGCACGAGGAAGGCGAACAGCATGCCGAGCGGCGGCATCAGGAAGTGATAGGCGCTGGCAGCGGTTGCGCCGCAAACCTTCAGCAGGTGAAACCACAACAAATAGGCCAGGATCGATCCGCCCAGCACCAGGAAGGCGAATGCGCCGAGCAGCCGCGCGCTCGGCACGATGTCGCTGACGCTGGAAAACGTGAAGGCGAAGGGCAGCAGCGCCAGTCCGCCGGCTAGATTCTGCACGCCATTGCCGACCCACAGGCTGCCCTTCGGCGCCAGCACCTTGAACAGGATGGTGCCGACCACGATCGAAGCCAATGAGGCCAGCGTATAGAGAATGCCGTGCCAGTCGTCGGTACCGACAGACATGCGGTGCCAGACGATGAAGCCGACGCCTGATATGCCGAGCAAGAGTCCTGTCACCTTGCGCCAGGTCAGCGCCTCGCCGAGAAACACCGCGGCGGCGACAGCGGTGAACACCGGATTGGCGCTGACGATCAGCCCGCCGAGGCCGGCGGAAACGGTCTGGAGGCCGGTGTACCCCAGCCCGAGATAGAGCGCGTTGTTGGCGACGCCGAGTACCGCGAACACGACCACGTCGCGCCAGCTGAGCTGCCATCCCTCGTTGCGAAATGCGGATATGCCGAGGATCAGGACGCCCGCGAGCGAAAACCGCGCCGTGAGCAGGATCAGCGGCGGACAACCGGTGACGCCGATCTTGCCGGCGACGAAGGCAAAGCTCCAGAGCAGGCAGAACAGCGTGATCGTGAGCGGCAGCCAATTGAAACCGGCGCGAGGAACGGGAATCGAGGGCGCGAGCGACATGGCAAGATTCCTTTGGAGAGTCTCCTTGGCCCATGATGTAGGCCCGCGCCTTGATATTTAGAAATTAAATGATAAACTTACATTCAGTGGATTTATGAATAGTCACTTCTGAGAAGCGAGACGAGCCATGGCCATGCTCGATCTGGAACTGCTGCGCAGCTTCGTCTCGGTGGTGGATTCCGGCGGCTTCACCCGCGCCGGCGAGCGCGTCCACCGCACCCAGTCGACCGTCAGCCAGCAGATCAAGCGGCTGGAGGAAGACGTCGGCCAGCCGTTGCTCAACCGGAGCGGCAAGGACGTCACGCCGACCGAAGCCGGCGAACGGCTGCTGTCCTATGCGCGGCGGCTGCTGTCGCTGGCGGAAGAGGCCCGCGATGTGCTGACGCGCCCCGGCAGTGAAGGCGCGATCCGGCTCGGCGTGCCCGAAGATTTTGCCGCCTATCGGCTCGCGAAATTGCTGGCGGCGTTTTCACGCTCGCATCCGCGGCTGCGGATGGATGTCCGCTCCGACCAGAGCACTTGCCTGAAGCGCGACCTCGAACGCGGCGAACTCGATCTGGCGCTGTTCAAGCGCGCCGCCGGCGAGAAAGTCGGCATCGCGGTGTGGCCCGAACGCGTGCACTGGGTCACCAGCAAGAGCCGGCCGCGCGATACCACGACGGGCTCGGTGCCGCTGATCGGCTTTCCCACCGGCTGCCTCTATCGCTCACGCGCGATCCACGCGCTGGAAAGCGCCGGCCGGCCCTGGCACATGGCCTACACGTCCTCCAGTCTCTCCGGCATCCAGGCCGCGGTTGCCGCCGGCATGGGCCTGAGCATTCTGTCCGAGATGGCGATCCAGGCCGACCACCGCGTGCTGACCGCGAAAGACGGCTTTGCGCCGATCGATCGTACGGAAGTCGCGCTGGTCGCCGCACCGGATGCCAGCCCCGCCACGTTGCGGCTCGCCGATCGGCTGGCGGAGTTTTGCAATACGGTGCAGGCAAAGGCGGCGTAGCTCGCGGCGAACTCGGTGCGCTCCCTCCCCGCGTGCGGGTGTGGGCGTGCGCACCAAGTAATGCATGCCAAATGGTGCGTCGGGATCAGTTCACCTTCATGTTGCCGGCGCCATCGACGTCGCTGGCAGGATTGTATCCGGAGTCGTGCAGGTTCTTGAGGTACACCCGCTGCGAGGGGACACCGGCCGGGGCAGAACCCCCGGCCATGGAAGCGTTGGCGTCGTGCGGGTGGCGGCGCTGCGTGCCAGCCACCCTGGCTCCGGCCCGTGCATTGTACCCACCGTTTTCAAAATTCGCAGTGCTCGCAGCTGCTGCGCCGCCCGGCTCCGCCATCATCTTGCTGGCGGGGGTTGGGACGCCTTTGTTCAGGTAATCGCGATCTGGATACATTGCGCAGTCCGTGCACTGCGCAAATGCCGCGGACGTCGCTGCGGATGTCAGAGCTATCGACATCGAGGATGCCGCAATGAGCGTTTTGTAGTTCATGGTATTTGCTCCATGGTTAAGCGAGTCTCAGCTCGCCTTGATTTTGTAATCGACCTGTTGTCTCGGCGGGACAAGCCCGCTCTCCCGCTTAGGTCTTATGCGTTTTTCGAAACAGTCGATGGACATCGCCGACGCCCTTGGAGTCAGCACCAAGAATCCTCGTTAAGCGGAGGCGAAAGGCAGGAAATCCATGTGCGGCTGGCGATGCTTGGCGAAGAGCTGTTGCGCCGATCAACAATGACTCACCACATAGTGAATTAGCGCTGACTCACTATTTCAAATCTGCGACTGCCGAAATCACGAACGTGTCAACCGTATTACGAAAAGGTAAGTTGGCTCGTATCAACGGTGAGCTACGATTCGCTCTCGTGAATTCGCATGAACAATGTGCCGCGTCTCGCGGTTCACCTCATAGGAAACGAGAAAGCGGTCATAGAGCGACGGCAGCAGCATCGTTCTGTTAATAACACCGCGACGCTGCGATCGCGTGCAGTCTGTTGTCGCCGAGCACGTGTGCCATCAGGCCCGGCGTCTGGAAGATTTTTGCAAACGCCGGATCGCGGATGCTGAGGCCGCCGGTATAGGCGCCGAACGCCGGCATTACCGCGCGCTCGCCGTCGCAGGCAAAGCATCGCCGCTCCATCGAACGGCCACGGGTGGCGACGCGGGCCTTGGGATGCAGATGGCCGGCGATTTCGCCGGCAGCGCCCGTTGGCTCATGGCGGAACATGATGTTGCCGATGGCGACTTCGCTGGCGACAACGCCGCCGAGATCGGACGGCAAGGCCGGATCGTGATTGCCTGATATCCAGATCCAGTCGCGCCGCGCCTGCATCGCAGACAGCGCGTCGCGATCGGGCGCCGACAGCCGCTCGTGGGCGTCGCGGTCATGAAAACTGTCGCCGAGCGCGATCACCATGCGCGGATCGTGCCGCGCGATCACGGCGGCTAGCCGGCTCAACGTCGCCACGGTGTCATAGGGTGGCAGCAGCACGCCGCGCGCGGCGAAGCTGGACCCTTTTTCGAGATGCAGGTCGGAAACGACGAGCAGGCGCTGTTCCTGCCAGAACAACGCGCCGGAGAGATCGGCGAGGAAGCTCACATCTGCGATCGAAACTTTCGAAAGCCGCGCCATTTGATCATCGTCCGAAGCTTGCGCCGCTGCCTTCACATTCTATCCTGTCGCTTCCCTGACCAACTCATCGGCGGCTTCCGCCAGCAGCTCGTCGGCCGCTTCGCCATAAACTGACTCGCGGCCGATTTCCAGCATCACCGGCACCGCCAGCGGCGAAACACGGTCGAGTTCCCGATGGATGATTCGGCCCTGTATACGGGAGAGCATATCACCGAGCCGCTTGAGATCGAGCAGCCCGGTGGCGGCGTCGGCGCGCGCGGCGCGCAGCAGCACATGGTCGGCCTGGTGCTTGCGCAGTACGTCGTAGATCAAATCGGTCGAGAACAGCACCTGACGGCGGGACTTTTCCTCGCCGGTGAAGCGCCGCGCGATCAGGCCCGAGATCACGGCGCAGGTGCGGAAGGTTCGCTTCATCAGCGCGGATTCGGCAAGCCATGCCTCGAGATCGTCGCCCAGCATGTCCGGATCGAACAGCGCGTTGAGATCGAGCTTGCCATGACGGATCATGAACGACATGTCGCCGAGCCCCCACACCGCGACCGCATATTCATTGGCGACGAAGCCGAGCGGCCGCACCCGCGCCCGCTCCATCCGCCGCGTCAGCAGCATGCCGAGCGTCTGATGCGCCAGCCGTCCCTCGAAGGGATAGCAGATCAAATAATGCTTGTTGCCGCGCGGAAAGGTTTCGATCAGCAATTCGCGCACCGCCGGCACGCGCGAAAAGTGCCGTTGCAGCGACAGCCAGTCGCGCACCTGATCCGGCAGCGCGTTCCAGGCTCGCTTGTCGTCGAGCAATTTACGCACGCGCTCGGCGAGATAGGTCGACAACGGAAACTTGCCGCCCATATAGGACGGCACCTTCGCATCCGCATCGTTGGCGCGCGAGACGTAGACCTGGTCCTCGGCGAGCGCCTCGTAGCGCACCACCTCGCCGCCGAACACAAAGGTATCCCCGGCCACCAGTCCCTCGATAAAGTATTCCTCGATCTCGCCGAGCATCCGTCCACCGCGTCCAAGTGCGCCGGTCGAACCGGCACCGCCGCCGCGCGAACGCACCAGCCGGACCTTAAGCATCGGTTCTTCGACGATGGCGCCGACGTTGAGGCGATAGCTCTGCCGCACCCGGGGGTTGGCGACGCGCCAGCGGCCCTGCTTGTCCTGCTTGATGCGCGCGAAGCGCTCATAGGTTTTCAGCGCGTAGCCGCCGGTGGCGACGAAATCGACGACGTCGTCGAAATCGGCGCGCGTCAAGCCAGAGTAAGGCGCCGACGTCAGCACCTCCTCATAGAGTTCATCGGAGAGAAACGGCTCGCCGCAGGCGCATCCCAGCACGTGCTGCGCCAGCACGTCGAGCGCGCCGATCCGCAGCGGCGGGGTATCCTGCGCATTCTCCGCGATCGCGTCGATCGCAACGGCGCATTCCAGCACCTCGAAACGGTTGGCCGGCACCAGCACGGCGCGCGAGGGTTCGTCTAATCGATGGTTGGCGCGGCCGATCCGCTGCATCAGCCGCGAGGAGCCCTTCGGCGCGCCGACATTGATGACGAGGTCGATGTCGCCCCAGTCGATACCGAGGTCGAGCGATGAGGTGCAGACCACGCCGCGCAATCTGCCGGCCGCCATCGCGTCCTCGACCTTGCGGCGCTGCGCGACGTCGAGCGAGCCGTGATGCAGCGCGATGGCGAGGCCGTCGTCGTTCATACGCCAGAAATCCTGGAACAGCATTTCGGCCTGGCTGCGGGTGTTGACGAAAACAAGCGTGGTCTTGTTGCGCTTGATCAGCTCGTACATTTCGCCGAGCGCATGGCGGGCGCTGTGCCCGGCCCATGGCAGGCGCTCCCGGGTGTCGAGCATCTCGACCACGGGCGCTGCGGCGCCGCCGGCAACGACAATGTCGGCGGCTTCAATTTTGCGGTCACGCTGCGGCACCAAAAACCGCGCCAAGGATTCCGGCTCGGCGACCGTCGCCGACAATCCGATGCCGCGCATCTCGGGCGCCAGCCGCCACAGCCGCGCCAGCCCCAGCGACAGCAGATCGCCGCGCTTGGAGGTGACCAGCGCATGCAATTCGTCGAGCACGATGCGCTTCAGTGAGCCGAACAGGAACGGCGCATCGTCGGAGGACAACAGCAGCGCCAGTTGCTCGGGCGTGGTCAGCAGAATATCCGGCGGATAGCGCCGCTGCCGCTGCCGGCGCGACACCGGCGTGTCGCCGGTGCGGGTTTCGACCTTGATCGGGAGGCCCATCTCGGCGATCGGCGCCTCCAGGTTGCGCGCGATATCGACCGCGAGCGCTTTCAAGGGCGAGATGTAAAGCGTGTGCAGACCGCCGGTACGCTTGACGCCGCGGCCGGTCGAGATGACGTTTTTCTTAGCGCCCTCGCCTACGACCGGCGGCGGAGCAGACAGTTCCACCAATGTCGGCAGAAACCCCGCCAGGGTCTTGCCGGCGCCGGTCGGTGCGATCAGCAGCGCCGAGCGATCTTTTCGCGCCTTCGCCAATAGTTCCAGCTGATGCTCACGCGGCGACCAGCCGCGCGACGCGAACCATTGAAGGAAGCGCTCGGGCAGCAGCGCGGCCGGCTCGGCCGATATGGCTGGTAGGATTCGGGCTGGCACAAAACAAGAACTAAGCCGTCAGGGCCGCCACGTCGAGGGGTATCAACCTCGCCTCACTCCGTGCGAGGCTCAAATCATCCAAATCGTCATGGCCGGGCTTAGCCGTCCAAAGGACGGCGTCGCTTCCGCTCGCCTATGCCCGGCCATCCACGTCTTGTTCTGCGGTCGTCAAAAACGTGGATGCCCGGGACAAGCCCGGGCATGACGAGTTGAATAGGCCAGGAGAAGGTCAACTACTCCGTCACCGGCTTGTCGGAAATATCCCAATCCTTGCCGTTGAACTGCGAGATGAAGAGCGTCTTCATCGGCGTGTAGTCCTCCGGCGTGTAGCTGAAATTGACGCCGTCGAGGAAATACGGCGAGTGGAAGCCGGCCAGCGTGGTCGCGTGTTTCAGCACGTTGGCGCGGGTGAGATCGTCGCCGCAGCGGCGCAGGATTTCCGCCATCGACGCCACCTGGCCGTAGCCGGCGAAGGCGATGGTGTTGTCGGGATCGACATTGGGCAGATATTTCTTGCGCAGCGCCTCGAACGCCATCACGTCGGGATCCTTTTCCCAGCGCGGCACGCCGACTTCCTTGGCGTAACGGATCGCGACGATGCCGGTAGCGTTCTCGAAACCGGCGGCGCTGAGGATCGAACGTCCGGTTGATCCCGCCGACAGCAATTGCAGCGGCTTCCAGCCGAGCTCGACCACCTTTCGGATCGACTGCGACGACGCCTTGCCGGTCGAGATGTTGTAGAAAACATCCGCGCCCGACTTCGATAGATTGATCAGCTGCGAATCGATGGTCGGCTCGGTCAGATCGTAGCTCTGCTCCATGATCACCTTGGCGGTGCCGCCGGCCTCTTCCAGAATCTTCTTGAACGGCGCCAGGAAATCGCGGCCGAAATCGTCGTTCTGGTAGAGAATGCCGATTTTGGCGTTCGGCTTCGTGGCCACGACGTATTTGGCGAGGATGCGCGCCTCGGTCGGATAGAGCGGCAGGCCCGCCATGGTCCATTTGAAGTTCTTCGGATCGTTCCATTTCGACGCGCCGGTATTGAGCATCAACTGCGGCACGCCCTTGGAGTTGAGGTATTTGTGCACGGCGGTCTGCGGCGCGGTGCCGAGCGAGCCGAACAGCGCCAGCACTTCGTCATTCTCCACCAGCCGCCGCGTCGCTTCCACGCATTTCGGCGCGCTGTAGCCGTCGTCCATGGTGAGGAATTTGACCTTGCGGCCGTTGATGCCGCCCTTTTCGTTCAGCATCTGGAAATAGGCCTCGCCGACCCGGCCGAGCACGCCGTAGAGCGAGCCGGGACCGGAATGCGGCACGGTCTGTCCGAGCTTGATTTCGGTATCGGTCGCGCCAGGATCGTATTTCTTCTCGGCGGCCCAGACGAACGGGGCGGGCAATACGGAAGCCGCGAGGGCGGATAGCGCGGTGGCGCCGAACTCGCGGCGTGTTTGCTTGTTTTTCATTGTTGTTTCTCCCTTTGTTGTTGTCGATGCCTGAATGCAGCGATCTGTCATTCAGGTTGTGCGGATCGAAATTGGCTTCGACTTGCGCTGCGTGAGCCGGTATTCCCGGCAACTTACTGGTCCTGGCCTTCCCATTGGTTGTGAGATTCCGGCTGCTCGTTTCCTTCCGCCATTGCCCGGACTTCGTCGAATGCGGAATGGACATGCTTTTGCACCAGAGCCGCCGCCCGGGTTTCATCCCTGTCAGCAATGGTGGCCACGAACTCCTGATGATCGGCCAGTGAGCGGCGGCGAATGACCGGGGATGAGAAATACTTCTGCCGCCACTGAAAGCTCATCAGGAACAAAGGCGTCAGCGTTCGAACGATGATGGCGTTCTGGCTGGCGGCAGCCATTGCCAGATGAAATTCGACGTCTTCATTGGCGACATTGAGCTCGGCCTGCACCCGATCGGCATAATTGGCGACCAACTCGCGCAACCTGTTGAGATCGGCATCGGTCCTGCGCGCGCATGCGAGGCGGATCGCATGGGTTTCAAATATGACGCGGGCCTCGCTCACATCGCGCATGGTGCGCTCGTCAAACGGCAGATCCAGATTGGCCTGGATGACCAGGGAATCGAGCCCGCTGTCTTCGAGCGCGTTGCGCAGGAAAATACCGGACTTCGGCCGTCGCTCGGTCAGCCGAAGCGCATCAAGAACCGCCAACGCTTCCCGCACCGAGCTGCGGGTGACACCAAAGCGGTCCGACAGTTCGCGCTCTGACGGCAGCCGGTCGCCCTTCTGCAATCGGTGATGGCGAATGAACTCGATGGTCCGCTTGACCGCTCGCGATCCTTCGCTTGCTTGCTGTGGCACGGTCATCTGATCCTACCAATCTGGTAGGTCCAGATTGGTATATCCTCGCCGGTTTGTCCAGCCCGCCGCGCGAGGCATGCTCACGGGTCGAACGGTGCGGGCAGTCAGCCCTTGGCTGCGACCGCGACAAGCCCCGGCACCGGGATGTTGTCCTCGGTGCGTGCCGAGCGATCTTCGAGCAACAGGAATGTGAGGCTGGCCGCTTCCACCGCTGCGCGCACATGAGCCGCCGCGTGGGCATAGCGCAGCCCTGCGCCGAGAATGACGCCTTCGCCGGCATGCGTCTCGGTCGTGAAGGCGAACAGGCCGCCGGCGGCCAGCACGCGGCTTGATTCCGCCAGCACCGACGCGAGATCGGCAACATAGATCATCACGTCGGCGGCCAGGATGAGATCGGCGCTGCTGGCAGGCTGCGCGCGCAGACCTTGCACGATGTCGCCGACTTCAAGCTCCGCATAACAGCCGGTCGCGCGGGCCTGCGCGATCATGCGCGGCGACAGATCGATGCCGATGAAATGATCGACCTCCCTGGCGAAGGCCGTCGCGACGAGCCCGGTGCCGCAGCCGAGATCGATGGCGCGCTTGAAGAAGGCGGGCTTGCGGGCGGCCGCGCGCACCGACAGCACCGCCCTGAACAGCAGGTCCGGGCCGCGATAACCGAGATCGTCCACCAGCGCCGAATTGAACCGCCGCGCGTATTGATCGAACAGCACCTGCACATAGCCTTGCGGCATCGCGGCCAATGGTTCGGCGCCGAGCCGCATCAGCCGCAGGCGGGCGCCATGACGATCATCGGGATCACCGTCCCACGCCTTGCGAAACGCCGTGATCGCCGCATCGCGCTCGCCGAGCGTTTCGCTGATATCGCCGAGCGTGAACCAGGCCGTGACGAAATTCGGCGCCAGATCCGTCGCCTGCAGCAGCAGGTCGGCGGCGCCGGGCAGATCGCCCTTCATTTGCAGGTCGCGCGCAAAATCATAGCGGCGATCGGCCATCAGATCGCCGGAGGTCAGGAATATTCGCGTGGGCATGGGCTCTATGGGGCAGGTAAAAATCGGGGCAATACGCCCTATATAACCAAGATGCGTCCACAAGACATCCTGCTGCCAGCTCCCGCCGGTTTGTGCTGCAAGCCCGGCGGCTTCCATATCGATCCGGTTCGGTCCGTCGAGCGCGCCGTGATCACCCACGGCCATTCCGACCACGCCCGTGCCGGCCATGGCGCGGTTCTGGCGACGCAAGAGACGCTCGACATGATGCGGCTGCGCTATGGCGATAATTTCGCAGGCTCTACGCAGGCGATCGCCTATGGCGAGGAACTCAGGCTCGGCGACGTCAAAATCAAATTCCATCCCGCCGGTCACGTGTTGGGCTCGGCGCAGATTGCCGTCACCTGCAAGGACACCTGCATCGTCGCCTCGGGTGACTACAAGGACGCTTCGGATCCAACCTGCGCGCCGTTCGAAGTGGTGCCGTGCGACGTCTTCATCACCGAGGCGACGTTCGGCCTGCCGGTGTTCCGCCATGGCAACGCAGCCGATGAGGTGAAGAAGCTGCTGGCCTCGGTCGCGCTGTTCCCGGAGCGCGCGCATCTGGTCGGCGCCTACTCGCTCGGCAAGGCGCAGCGCGTAATCGCGCTGCTCCGCGAGGCCGGCTACGACGCGCCGATCTATCTGCATGGCGCGATGGAGGCGATCACGCACTATTATCAAAGCCGCGGCGTTGCGCTCGGCGAGCTTCGTCCGGCCAAAGGCATGAAGAAGGTCGATCTCGCCGGCACCATCACGCTGGCGCCGCCGTCGGCGACCTCTGACATCTGGACGCGGCGCTTCCCCGATCCGGTCACGGCGTTCGCCTCGGGCTGGATGCGGGTGCGCGCCCGCGCCCGCCAGCGCGGCATCGAATTGCCGCTGGTGATTTCCGATCACGCCGACTGGGACGGGCTGACCGCGACGATCGAGGCCACCGGCGCCGGCGAAATCTGGGTCACCCACGGCCAGGAAGATGCGCTGGTACATTGGTGCAAGACCAAAGGCCTCGCCGCGCGGCCGCTCGATCTGGTCGGCTACGGCGACGAGGACGAGCACGAGGCGCCGCCCGCCAAAGAGGCCGAGGCATGAACCGCTTCGCCGAATTGCTGGACCGCCTCGCCTATGAGCCCGGCCGCAACAACAAGCTGCGCTTGATCACGGCGTATTTTCGCGACACGCCCGATCCCGACCGCGGCTATGCGCTGGCGGCACTGACCGGCGCGCTGTCGTTCAAGCACGCCAAGCCCGGACTGATCCGCGACCTGATCACCGACCGCGCCGATCCCGTGCTGTTCGGCCTGTCCTATGATTATGTCGGCGATCTCTCCGAGACGGTGGCGCTGATGTGGCCGAGGGCGGCGTTGCCCGGCCACAACAACCCGCCCCCACCCACGCTTTCCGAAGTCGTCACTACGCTACGCACCCTCGGCAAGACCGAGCTGCCGAAGCAGCTTGCGCGCTGGCTCGATGAGCTCGATGAGACCGGCCGCTGGGCGCTGCTAAAGCTGGTCACCGGGGCGATGCGGATCGGCATTTCGGCGCGGCTCGCCAAGACTGCCGCGGCCAACCTCGGCGGCAAGGACGCCCACGACGTCGAGCTGATGTGGCCGGGATTGAGCCCGCCCTATCTCGACCTGTTCGCCTGGCTGGAAGGCCGCAGCGAGAAACCGGTCAATCGCGATCCGACACCGTTCCGCCCTGTGATGCTGGCGCATGCGATCGAGGATGCGGATTTCGCCAATCTCGATCCCGCCGACTTCATCGCCGAATGGAAATGGGACGGCATCCGCGTGCAGGCGGTGAGCGGCCGCGACGAGCGCGGCCACATCCAGGCGCGGCTCTATTCACGCACCGGGGAAGACATTACGAAGAGTTTTCCGGACCTCGTGCCATCGCTGCATCTGCAAGGATCTTCAAGTTTCGCCATCGACGGCGAATTGCTGGTACTGCGCGAGGGCCGCGTGCAGACGTTCAACGTGCTGCAGCAGCGCCTCAACCGCAAAGTGGTCTCGCCAAAATTGATCAAGGAGTACCCGATTCATTTGCGCGCCTATGATCTGCTCGGCGACGACGAGAACGATCTGCGCGAGCTGCCGTTCATCGAACGCCGCGCGCGGCTGGAGGCGTTCGTCAGAAAGCTTGACGATGCCAGGATTGATCTGTCGCCGACGGTCGCCTTTGACAGCTGGGACGCGCTGACGGCGGCGCGCGCCGATCCGGCCCAAGCCGGCGCCGGTGAGGATGCCGACGCCGTCGAGGGCGTGATGCTCAAGCGCCGCAACGCCGCCTATCTGCCGGGCCGCCCCAAGGGCCAATGGTGGAAGTGGAAGCGCGACCCGCATCTGATCGATGCCGTGCTGATGTATGCGCAGCGCGGCCACGGCAAGCGCTCGTCCTATTATTCGGACTACACCTTCGGCGTCTGGACCTCGGGCGAGGACGGCGAACAGCTGGTGCCGGTCGGCAAGGCCTATTTCGGCTTCACCGACGAGGAGCTGCTGCAGATCGACCGCTTCGTCCGCCGCAACACCACCGAAAAATTCGGGCCCGTGCGCCACGTCGTGCACGAGCCCGACCAGGGGCTGGTGCTGGAAGTCGCCTTCGAGGGGCTGGCGCGCTCGCCGCGGCACAAATCCGGCGTCGCGATGCGGTTTCCGCGCATCAGCCGGCTGCGCTGGGACAAGCCGCCGCGCGAGGCCGACCGGCTGGAAACGCTGGAGCGGATGCTGAAGAGTGACGCCAGCATTACCGCGGCGTAATCCTGCAACCCATTGACGTCTGAGGGCGGGTTCCCCATCTGCTGACCGCTATAGTGGATTCTTGTTTTGACGCGTTTTCTTCACGCGAACCGGTATCCACTTCGCTCGAAAACGCTACAATGCGCGGGCGTGACCCGCAGGAGAGTGAGATGCCCAACGACGTCAGGGATTTGCCGGCCAGCAATGACGGCCTCAACCGCTTTCTCGGCGGCTCGCCGCTGGCGGTGGCATTCCGGCTGATCCTGCTGTCGGTTCTGGTCGGCGTGGTCCTTGCCGCTGTCGGCTTCGATCCCTGGAACATTCTGCACAGCATCCGCATGCTGTTCCAGCGGCTCTGGGATCTCGGCTTTGACGCCGTCAACTGGCTGTGGCGCTACTTCCTGCTCGGCGCCGTGATCGTGATTCCGGTCTGGCTGTTGTCGCGGCTGTTCGGCAGCCCGCGCGGGCGCTAAATCTCCTCGCCAAGGGACCGCAGCCGATGCAACTGCAATTTATCGGCTGCGGCGACGCGCTCGGCTCCGGTGGCCGCGCCAACACCTGTTTCCATGTCACCGGCGCCAGCGTCAATTTCCTGATCGATTGCGGCGCCTCGTCGCTGCTGGCGCTGAAGCGGCTCGGTGTCATCAGCGACGGCATCGACCTGATATTGATCACGCATTTCCACGGCGACCATTTTGGCGGACTGCCGTTCTTCCTGCTCGATGCGCAGTTCACCCGCCGCACCCGTCCGCTCGTCATCGCCGGTCCGCACGGAATCGAGACCCGGCTGACGCAATTGATGGAAGCAATGTTCGAGCATTCCTCAAGGACGAAGCAGCGCTTCGAGCTCTCCGTCGTCGCGCTCGATCCCGAGGAAAGCCGCAGCTTCGGCGCGGTCAAGGTGACGCCCTATCCTGTCGTGCACGGCGAATCCGGCGGCCCGTTCCTGGCCCACCGCATCGAGGCCGAAGGCCGCATCATCACCTACAGCGCCGACACCGAATGGACGGAGACGCTGATCCCGGCCGCGCGCGAGGCCGACCTGTTCATTGCCGAGGCGTATTATTACGACAAGATCGTCAAGAACCACCTCAGCCTGAAAACGCTGGAAGCGCATCTGCCCGAGATCAACGCCCGGCGGCTGATCCTGACGCATATGAGCGACGACATGCTGGGACGGCTGGGTTCGCTTTCCTATTCCACCGCAAGCGACGGTCTGGTGGTCGAGCTGTAAGCATGCATTCGCCGGCCGCTCCCTCGAAAGTCACGACGGCACAGGTATTTGCCATCGCGGGTCCCGCGATGATCGCGAACCTGACGACGCCGCTGATCGGCATCGTCTCGACCACGGCGATCGGCCGGCTCGGCGATGCCACGCTGCTCGGCGGCGTGGCGGTCGCCTCCGTGCTGTTCGACTGCCTGTTCTGGCTGTTCGGTTTCCTGCGCATGAGCACAGTCGCGTTCACAGCGCAGGCGCTCGGCGCCGGCGACACGCAGGAACTACGCGCCATCCTGCTGCGCGGCTTCATCGCCGCCGGGCTGGTCGGCGCTGGGCTCATCCTGCTGCAGACCCCGCTCGCCAGCCTCCTGCTGGAGGCGATGGGCGGCAGCGAAGGCGTGACGCGCGCGGCGAAAACCTATTTCACGATCCGGATCTGGTCGGCGCCGCTGGCGCTCGGCAATTATGTCGTGCTGGGCTGGCTGATCGGACAGGCCCGCGCCAGGCTGGCGCTCGGCACCCAGATCGCCATCAACCTGATCAATGCGGCAGCGACCGCGCTCCTGGTGCTGGTGCTCGACTTCGGCATTGCCGGCGCGGCGATCGCCGCCGTGATCGCGGAAGCGGCCGGGCTCCTGCTCGGCATACTGATCGCGCGGCGCCTCTCCCATGGGCAGCCGGCCATCTTGCGCGCGACGCTGTTCGACCGCACCAAACTGATGCGGCTGTTGGCGGTCAACCGTGACATCCTGATTCGCACCGCGGCGTTGATCGCGGCCTTCCTGTTCTTCACCGCGCAGGGCGCCCGCGCCGGCGATCTGACGCTCGCAGCCAATGCGGTGTTGAACAATTTCCTGATGATCAGCGCCTTCTTCCTCGACGGCCTTGCCAACGCCGCCGAACAGCTCTGCGGCCGCGCCTACGGCGGGCGCGACAGACGCGGATTCGCCGGCGCGGTCAAACTGGTCGTGCTCTGGGGTTTTGGCTTCGCGCTCGCCGTCGCCGCCGTCTTCGCCCTGTTCGGTCCCGCGCTGATCGACATCATGACGGCGAGCGCCGACGTGCGGCGCATCGCGCGCGATTTTCTGCCGTTCGTGATCTTCGCACCGCTGCTCGGGGTGTTCGCCTTTGCCTTTGACGGGGTCTATATCGGCGCCACCTGGGCGCGCGACATGCGCAACCTGATGCTGCTGTCGCTTGCGATCTTCCTCGGCGCGTGGCTGGCGTTGCGATCGTTCGGCAATGCCGGGCTGTGGGGCGCGCTATTGGTGCATTACGCCGCCCGCGGCGGCCTGGAAGCACTGCGTTATCCGGCGTTGTTGAGGAAGTCGTTCGGAGGGTGAGTTCTTCCCTTCTCCCCTTGTGGGAGAAGGTGGCGCGAAGCGCCGGATGAGGGGTTCTATCCTCAAACTCTAATCTTGCCGTGAGGAGAGAACCCCTCACCCGTCTTCGCTTCGCGAAGCCACCCTCTCCCACAAGGGGAGAGGGGAAGATTCATCTACTGCACCGGCCATTCCTCGGCGGTGATGGTCGCGGCATCGGCGCCGACGATTTCCGCAAGCGAATCGCGGCCGGTGCGCAGCAAGGTCGAGGACAGATCGTTCTTGATGTCCTCGACCAGCCCAAGACCCTTGTAGATCAGCGACGAATAGAGCTGGATCAGGCTGGCGCCGGCGCGGATTTTTGTGAGTGCGGCACCTCCGCTGTCGATGCCGCCGACCCCGATCAGCGGGAAGGCGCCCTCAGTACGCACATAGGTTTCCGCCACCATCCGCGTCGACAGCCGGAACAGCGGCCGTCCCGACAGGCCACCCTGCTCCTTGGCTCGGCCGGATTCACGTAAGCTCGAGGGCCGCGCCAGCGTGGTGTTGGCCACGACCATGCCGTCCACCCGGCGCGAACGCGCGATGTGCACGACGTCGTCGAGTTCGGCCAGACTGAGATCCGGCGCGATCTTGAGCAGCACCGGGGAATCGCCGGCATTCTTGCGCACCCGCTCGCGCGCATCGATCACCCTGGCGAGGAGATCGTCGAGGGCTGCCGATTGCTGCAGATTGCGCAGGCCCGGCGTGTTCGGCGAGGAGACGTTGACGGTGAAATAGCTCGCGACCGGCGCAAAGGTCTCGATCAGCTTGACGTAATCGGCGGTGCGGTCGGCCGAATCCTTGTTGGCTCCGACATTGACACCGATGATGCCGGAGAGATGCGCGCGCGAGGCGAGCCGCCGCAGCACAATCTCCGCCCCGTCATTGTTGAAACCCATCCGGTTGATCACGGCCTCGTCGCGCTCCATCCGGAACAGCCGCGGCCGCGGATTACCGACTTGCGGTTTGGGCGTCACCGAGCCGATCTCGACGAATCCAAATCCCAGCCGCAGCAGCGCATCGGGCGCCTCCGCGCTCTTGTCGAAGCCCGCGGCCATCCCGATCGGATTGGGGAAGTTCAGGCCGAAGGCGCGCACCGCCAGCTTCGAATCGTCAGGCTTTGAGCGGATCGGCGGCAGCAGCCGCAGGCCCTGGATCGCCATGCGATGCGCATCCTCCGGATCGAACCAGCGCAGCAGCGGCAGGGAAAAGGCGTCGAAGGCGCGAATCACGGCGCAAGCTCCGGAATGTCATGATGGCCGTCGGACCGCGCCCGCATGTCGAGAACGGCGGTGACGGCGCCGAGATCGAGTTCGCCATAGAGATGCGGGAACAATTCGTCGTTGCGCGAGGGTTCCCAGCGCAGGCTGTCCCCCAGCGCATCGGCGTCGACCGCGATCAAGAACAGCCCGGTCTGGCCGAAATAATGTTTCCGCGCGGTCTCGGCGACCTGGGACGCTGTGGAAAAATGAATGTAGCCGTCGCGCAGATCGTCCGCGCTGCCCCGATAGACGCCTTGCCGCTCGGCCTCGCGCCAGGCCGAGGCGGGGCTGATTTTATAGATCGTGGGCACTCGCCGGCATTCCCTGTTTGTCGTTGAGTCTCTTGGGATTTTTCCCAGGATTCCGGGTCGGGCGCCGACCGTAAAGGCGGCTGGGGCTGAACTCAAGCGCCGCCGCGCCGTCCGGCCAGCCTGGAATTTGCGGAAAACCCGCGTTTCAGGCAATAATTCCTAAACCCGACGTTGAGTGATCCCCATGGCCAAGCCATCCAAAGCCCGCATTCTCACCCACGGCCAGGTCTGGACCGCGCTCGACCGGCTCGCCGAACGCGCCGGGCTGTCGCCCTCGGGCCTTGCGAAGCGCTCCGGCCTCGACCCCACCACCTTCAACAAATCCAAGCGCATCACGGGCGACGGCCGCGAACGCTGGCCCTCCACCGAATCGGTCTCGAAGGCGCTGGCCGCGACCAATTCCTCGATCGACACGTTTGTGCAGCTGATCGGCGACGGCGCGCGCAGCCAGCAATCAGTGCCGATGCTCGGCCTCGCCCAAGCCGGCAGCGGCGGCCATTTCGACGACAGCGGTTTTCCTTCCGGCAAGGGCTGGGATGAGGTGGCCCTGCCCGCCGCGGGCGACGAGCACGCCTACGCGCTGGAAATATCCGGCGATTCGATGAAGCCCGCCTACCGCGACGGCGACATCATCGTGGTCTCGCCCGGCACACCGATCCGGCGCGGCGACCGCGTGGTGGTGAAGACGAGCGACGGCGAGGTGATGGTGAAGGAATTGAAGCGCCGCACCACCAGGACGCTGGAGCTGCAATCGCTCAACCCGGCGCATGCCGACCGCGCGCTCGACGCCGACGACGTCGAATGGATCGCGCGGATCGTATGGGCGAGCCAGTAGGGTTGTCCCCGGCTCCGGATATCCTACAGGATGTGCTGGAAGATTCCCTTCACATCGTTCTGTGCGGGATGGCTGCGGGGACGGCATCAGCCAAAGCCAAGGCTTACTACGCGCACAAGCAGAACAAGTTCTGGAAGATTCTCTACGAGACCGGACTGACGCCGGCGCTGCTGCAGCCGCACCAGTACCGAGATCTGCTGCAGCATCGGATCGGCCTCACCGATCTCGTGAAGACGCACTCGGGAATGGACCACCAGATCCCGCTATCGGAACTGCGACTGGATGCGCGATCCCGCCTGGGCAATTCGGTTGCGGTATTCCGGCCGAAATTCCTGGCATTCACGAGCAAGGCGGCCGGACAGGGATTTCTCGGCGGCAAGCGCGATTACGGCGAACAGGCTGAGCGGATCGCCCACACACGAATCTGGATCCTGCCCTCCACGTCGGGCGCCGCGAACGGAAGCTGGCGGCCGGAGATTTGGCACGCGTTTGCGGATGCGGTGCGGGCTGCCACCTTCGTCGTCCCGGCCTTGAGCCGGGACCCATAACCACAAGCGTTAGTGGTGATAAGAAAGTCGTCGAACAGTCTTCTCCAAACGGGAAGCTGCGGCGTATAGGTCCCCCGATGCGCAATTGCGCATCTGAGCTCAAGGCCGGGACGACAGCGGAGAATGTTGCTACGTCGCGTAATCCGGCTCCTTGCGATCGAGCATGCGCTTCAACGCATCGAAGTGCCGTTGTGCCGGGGTCGGTCCCTTGTAGAGACGCTCATCCTTGTATTCGCGCTGGGTCTTCTCCACCACGGGCGCGGGAAGCTGCTTCAGCTTCTGCCCGGTCCACATCGCGTAGATCTGCACCTGCGCGGCGCGCTCGACGTAATAGAGCATGTCGTAGGCCTCGGCGACGGTCGCACCGACCGTCGAGATGCCGTGATTGGCCATGAACAGCACCTGCTTGTCGCCGATCACCTTCGCAAGGCGGGCACCCTCGGCAGGATCGACGGCCGGCCCGGTATATTCGTCGTCATAGGCGATGGCGCCTGATAGCCCGACCTCGGTCTGGCCGATCTCCTTGATGCGGGGATCATCGAGGCGCGTCAGCGCGCTGGCATAGGGCATGTGGGTGTGAAACACCGCTTTGGCCTGCGGCAGCGCCTTGTGGATCGGGGCGTGGATGCAATAGCAGGAGCGCTCGACCTCGCCCTCGCCGCGCTTGACCTCACCGTCATCGACGCCGACTTCCATGAAGGACGAGGCCGTCACCTCGGACCAATGCATGCCGAACGGGATCTGGTAGTAGCGGTCGCTGCGGCCCGGCACCGTGTAGGTCAGATGGTTGAAGATACCTTCGGAAAATCCCTGGTTGAAGGCGAGGCGATGCGCGGCCGCCAGATCGACTCGCGCCTGCCACTCCTCGGCGCTGCTGTCGTTGATCAAGTTCGGCGAAACCCTGAACTGCATGCGTCTGCTCCCAATGTTGCCCGCCTCTCCACGGAGGCTTGATGGCGGATAGTGTAGCGCAATTCGGTGCAGGCCGCGGTTGAAATTGCGGCGGGCCTGCCATCTGGATTTGCGGCTTCTTCTTCCCTGCTTCCTTCTCCCCTTGTGGGAGAAGGTGGCGCGAAGCGCCGGATGAGGGGTCTCTATCCGTAGAGGGAGTTGTGTCCGCGGAGAGAACCCCTCACCCGCCTACGCTTCGCTCCGGCACCCTCTCCCACAAGGGGAGAGGGGAAGAGAAGCGCGCGCCTCTTAAGCCGACCTTGCCAGCGCGCCGTCGATCATGGCCACGGCGTTGGCCAGGCCATACACCGCGACGAACGAGCCGAAGCGCGGGCCTTTTTCCTGACCGAGCAGCACCTGATAGAGCATGTTGAACCAGTCGAGCGAGACGCCCGGCCGGCCATCCTTGCCCTTCTTGACGAGATCGAGGAACGGCTCGCGGCGGCCGATCTCGTAGACCACGTTCTGGATCTCTTCCGCCGTCGACGTCGCCGGCAGTTGCGACAGCGCGTCGCGCAGATCCTGCAGCGCGACGCGCTCACCGTCTGTCGGCTCACGGAATTTTTTGGTAGGCGCCACGAAGTCGCGATAATAGTTGATGGCGTAGCCGACCAGCGCGTCGAGCTTCGGATGCGTCTGCGGCGTCACGCCGGGCCGATAGCGCCCGATAAAACCCCACAGCGTTTCGGCGTTCTCCGCATTCGAGGACGACACCAGCGTCAGCAACAGCTGGAACGTGACCGGCATGTCGGCCTTCGGCGGCTGGCCGGCATGGATGTGCCATACGGGATTTTGCAGCTGCTGCTTGGCGTCCTGCCGCGGCAAGCCGTCGAGGAATTGCTGGTAGTCATCGACATTGCGCGGGATCACGTCGAAATGCAGCCGCTTCGCCGCCTTCGGCTCGCGGTACATGAACAGCGACAGCGATTCCGGCGACGCATAGCGCAGCCATTCGTCGATCGTGAGACCGTTGCCCTTCGACTTGGAAATCTTCTGGCCCTGTTCATCGAGGAAGAGTTCGTAGTTGAAGCCTTCCGGCGGCGTGGCGTCGAGCGCCCGGGTGATCTGGCCCGAGAGCTTCACCGAGTCGATCAGATCCTTGCCGGCCATCTCGTAGTCGACGCCGAGCGCGACCCAGCGCATCGCCCAGTCGGCCTTCCATTGACACTTCACATTGCCGCCCGTGACCGGGGTTTCGACCTCCTCGCCGCTGTCGGGGTCGACATAGGTGATCGTGCCGGCGCCAATGTCGCGGCGGATCATCGGCACCTGCAGCACGACGCCGGATGTCTTGCTGATGGGCAGGAACGGGGAATAGGTCGCGCGCCGGTCCGGCCCCAGCGTCGGCAGGATGATCGCCATGACCTTGTCGTAGGCGGCGAGCATCTTGAGCAGCGTCGCGTCGAAGCGGCCCGACGTGTAGTAATCGGTCGAACTGGCAAACTCGTAGTCGAAGCCGAAATGATCGAGGAACGCGCGCAAGCGCGCATTGTTGGCGGCGCCGAACGAAGGGTGTTCGTTCGAGAATGGATCCGGCACGCGCGTCAGCGGCTTGCCGAGATGAGCCGCCATCATGTCGCGATTGGGGACGTTGTCCGGCACCTTGCGCAGGCCATCCATGTCGTCGGAGAACGCCAGCAGCCGCGTCTTGATCTTGTCCTCGGTCAGCACGCGAAAGGCATGGCGCACCATGGTGGTACGCGCGACCTCGCCGAAGGTGCCGATATGCGGCAGCCCCGACGGACCGTAGCCGGTCTCGAACAGCACCTCGTCCTTCGGGCTCTTTTTGAGCCGCGCGACAATCGCTTTGGCCTGCTCGAACGGCCAGGCATTGGATTGTTCGGCGAGCGCGCGCAAGTCGCTCGGGTTGGATGGGTCGATCGTGGACATCAGAGGTCTCCGGAGGCCGCGGAAACTAGCGCTTCCGCGGCAAATTGCAAAATGACGGAGGCTGCGCCTCCGTCAGAACGGACTGATGGAAAAATAACGCAGCCACAAATCCGTATAGCGGCCTTTTTCCCAGAGCCGGAACAGCGCCCAGTTCAGCGACTGCCGCAGCAGATCGTTGCCCTTGCGGACCGCGATGCCGATGCCCTCGCCGAAATAGCGGCTCTCGACGAATGGCCCGCCCGAGAAGGCGCAGCATTCGGCTGAATCCGTGCCGTTGATCCAGAACGCCAGCGCGATCGCGTCGCCGAAGATGAAATCGACCTCGCTTCGCCGCAGGGCCAGCCGCAGCGCCTCGTCATTGGGGTACGATTTGATCTCGGCGTCGGTGAACATCGCCTTCAGATAGGCCTCATGCGAGGTGCCGGCGATCGCGCCGATCTTCTTGCCTTCGAGATATTCGGGACGCACCTCCGGCATCACGGCGTCGCGCCGCGACACGAAGCGCGCCGGCGCGCGGTAATAGGGGTCGGTGAAATCGATGCGGGCGCGCAATTGCGGCGTCACCGCCATCGACGCGATGATGGCGTCGCCGCGGTTGCTGGTGATGGCGTCGATCAGGGTCTCGAACCGGCGCATCTGGATGGTGCAGGTGACCTTGATCTCGTCGCACAGCGCGCGCGCCAGATCGACATTGAAGCCGGCCGGGTTGCCGTCGGGGCCGGTGAAGTTGAACGGCGGATAGTCGGTTTCGGTCAGGAACCGGATCACGGTCAGGCGCGACAAATCGGGCCGGTCCGGACGCCGCCTGGGGTCCCAAAAACCTGGCACCGCCTGCGGTGCCGCCTCGACCGCGGGCCGGGGCGCGGCTTGTGCGGACGCCTCACCGGGCAGCATAACAGCCAGCGCAGCCGCGATCGAAATCCCGGCCAGCAAGCTGCGGACGGATTTTGGCAATCTGGCGCTTTGTAACAAGGCTGGCTGGTGGGGCATTGCCGGCGTTTTGTTGTGGAATTGGATGGCCTTATAGACCATCCGGCATCCGATGCGAGGCCGTTTTGCGAGGCTTTGGTACGGCTCAGAGATATTTCTTCAGATCGGTCGCAGCTTCCTGGGGTGTCCGTTTCAGGTTGAACGGCGAGACGAAGCGGCCGTCGCGATCCATCAAATAGACCAGCGCGGTGTGGTCCATGGTGTAGTCGCCGTCCTTGAGCGGGACCTTCTTGGAATAAACCCGGTAGGCCGACAGCACCTTGGCCACCGCCTCGGGGTTGCCCGTCAGGCCCTTTAGATGCGGGTCGAAACTGGAGAGATATTCCTTCATCGCAACCGCGGTGTCGCGCTCCGGATCGACCGAGACGAAAAAGGCGTTGACGCGGTCGGCGTCCCTGCCCATCGCCTTGAGCACTTCGGAAATCTCGAACAGCGCGGTCGGGCACACATCGGGGCAATGGGTGAAGCCGAAGAAGATCAGCGTCGGCCGACCCTTGAGATCCTTGTCGGTCACGGTCTGGCCGGCCTGGTCGGTCAGTTGAAATGGCCCGCCGATCGCGGCCGGCGCCGTGACGGTGCGCAGGCCGCCGAGCGCCCACAGCATGATCAGGAGGCCCACCAGCAGGCTGACGGCAAAGGAGGCGACGATCACCAGCGGGCGGATGCTCCGGTCCATGCGAAAATTCCTTATGTCCGGATCAGAAGCAGGCCGAAATACCGGCGGCGATCATTTCAAAGAACACCGTGGTCCCGTAGTGGAACCAGAGCGCCGCGGCGCCGCACACGGCTAGCCCGCCGAGGCTGGCGGCGCCCCAGACGATCGCGGACGCCACCCTGCCCTGCGGCCGGGGTGCCGCGATCATCCCATGCTGGGTGGAAATCGGCTGAACCATGGGGTTCAGATAGGGCCAGTTCCAGGGCCAGGCAAGCGCCATGGCCGCGCAGCCAATCACGTCATGCGGAGGAATATCTGCTGTTTCAGCGCGACGCCAGGCGATCTCAGGGAGACGCCGGGGCGATCGCAGTGCGACGCCGGGATCTCAGCGAGACGCCGGCTTGATCGCGGAGGCCTGGGCGTCGAGATAGCAGGGCTTGAACATCGCCTGCAATTGCTTGCCGCGCAGGAAGATCATGCGCTGGGTCAGGCCGCCGCGCTGGGCGATCCAGCGCCGGATTGGCGTCGGATACATCGAATACAGCATCTGGGTCGCTTCGGCGTTGGTGATCGCCCGGCCGTTGGCGCCGAAATCCCAGGCAGCATGGAAACCGAGATTGGCGTGCGAGGTGACGCAGATCCTGTCGTGGGGAACGGCGCCGAGAACGATAGTGCAGGCCGAGGCGCACAGGCCGTCGATGATGACCATCTCGCCGGAACTGCGCAGGCCCTGGTATTTATCGACATAGGTACCGATCCGGCCGCCACGATCGTCGGCGATCCGGACCACCGCCTGGCTCGACACAACCCCTGCCAGCAGCAGCACCGCCGCAAGCAACCCCGTCACCAGCTTCATATCCCAGCCCCAGTCCTGAAACGTCGAACCCGAATCTGATTGTCTTCGTGATGCAGACTTCGCGAGCGTCGTTCGAGACCGTGATTTTGTCTAGGCGGCTGGAGCCAGTCAAAACAAATTCAAATTAAGTGTTGCAGTGGCGCTGCACCCGATGCGCGAAAAGGTCCCAAACTGGAACAAGTTAACGTTTTCACGGTGGTAGCTTCGCCACAGGCAAGCGGCATTTGCCGTTGACCGCATTGGATCGCGTGGTTTGAATCAATTTCGGGTTGGGGAGGACACGATGGCAGAGGACGCAGACGTAATCGTGGTCGGCGGCGGGTTGGCCGGGCTGGTCGCGGCATGCGAAATCGCAGACGCCGGCAAGCGCGTCATCGTGATCGACCAGGAGGGCGAACAAAGCCTTGGCGGCCAGGCGTTCTGGTCGTTCGGGGGCTTATTCCTGGTGGATAGTCCGGAACAGCGTCGGCTCGGCATCAAGGACAGCTACGATCTGGCGCTGCAGGACTGGTTCGGCACCGCCGGCTTCGACCGCGACGAGGATTTTTGGCCGAAGAAGTGGGCGGAATCCTATGTCGCGTTCGCCGCGAGCGAGAAGCGCGAGTGGCTGCGCGCGATGGGACACCGTATTTTTCCCGTGGTCGGCTGGGCCGAACGCGGCGGCTATGACGCGATGGGGCACGGCAATTCGGTGCCGCGCTTTCATGTCACCTGGGGCACTGGCCCGGGCATCGTCGAGCCGTTCGAACGGCGCGCCCGCGAGGCGCAGAAGATCGGCCGGCTGACTTTCAAGTTCCGCCACCGCGTCGATGCGCTCAGTATCACCAACGGCACGGTCGAGGGTGTCAGCGGGTCGATCCTCGAACCCACCAATGTCGAACGCGGCCAGAGCAGCTCGCGCCAGGTCACCGGCGATTTCAGCTTTCGCGCCCAGGCGGTGATCGTTGCCTCCGGCGGCATCGGCGGCAATCATGATCTGGTCCGCCAGAACTGGCCGAAGCGCCTCGGCGAACCGCCGAAATTCATGATCTCCGGCGTGCCCGAACATGTCGACGGCAGGATGATCGGGATCACCGAGGCTGCCGGCGCGCGGCTGATCAACCGCGACCGGATGTGGCATTACGTCGAGGGTATCAGGAACTGGTCGCCGATCTGGCCGCGCCACGGCATTCGCATCCTGCCCGGCCCGTCATCGCTGTGGTTCGACGCGACAGGCAAACGGCTGCCCGCGCCGCTGTTTCCCGGCTCCGACACGCTCGGCCAGCTGCACTACATCATGTCGACGGGTTACGATTATTCCTGGTTCATCCTGACCCAGAGCATCATCAAGAAGGAGTTCGCTCTGTCAGGCTCGGAACAAAACCCTGACCTCACCGGCAAGAGCTGGCGCATGACCATCAAGCGCGCCACCAACAAGGGCGCGCCGGCGCCAGTGGAAGCATTCAAGCAAAAAGGCGCCGATTTCATCGTGCGCGACAATCTCGCCGACCTCGTCAGCGCCATGAACGCGCTCAGCGGCGACAATCTGCTGCAGCTCGATCACATCAAGCGCCAGATCGAGGCGCGCGACCGCGAGATGACCAATCCCTACGTCAAGGATGCGCAGGTGATGAACATCCACAATGCGCGGCGCTATATCGGCGACAAGCTGATCCGCACAGCCAAACCGCATCGCATCCTCGATCCCGAGCATGGCCCGCTGATCGCGGTCAAACTCAACATCCTGACCCGCAAGACGCTCGGCGGCTTCGAGACCGATCTCGACTCCCGCGTGTTCGGCACGGGCGGCGACATCATCAAGGGGCTGTACGCCGTCGGCGAAGCCGCCGGTTTCGGCGGCGGCGGCGTGCACGGCTACCGCTCGCTGGAGGGCACGTTCCTCGGCGGGTGTCTGTTTTCGGGGCGGAATGCGGGACGCGCGGCGGCGAAGGCGGCGGGATGACAGGGCAAGCAGACCAAAGCCGAAGGACCCGGAAACAAAACCGCGAAAACAACCCCATGCAAAGTAAGGAACCCATTGCCAGGGCTGTTGTTTTGATGCCGAAGGTCATAGCCATAATGGTCGCGGCAGCCTTGGCCGGGAGCAACACCCCCGCCCGCGCCCAGGGCAACGCGGCCGCGCCGGCGCCCTCGCCCGCCAAACTCGAACGCGTGTCGCAATTCTTTGAAAACGAAGTGGCGACCGGCCAGCTGCCCGGCGCGGTTGTGCTGATCCAGCAGCATGGCAAGCCGGTCTATCTCAAGAGCTTCGGCGTTCGGGACGTCGCCACCAAACTGCCGATGACGCCGGACACGATCTTTGCCATTCATTCGATGACCAAGCCGATCACCAGTGTGGCGGCGATGATGCTGATCGATGAAGGAAAACTGGCGCTGGCCGATCCGGTGTCCCGATACATTCCGGCATTTGCCGACACGAAGGTCGGCGTGGAATTCAAACCGCGCGACGGCAACCCGGTCCTGCGGCTCGTGCCGCCGATCCGGCCGGTGACGATCGAGGATCTGCTCCGGCATACGTCCGGCATCACCTATGAATACATCGGCAGCGAATTGATCATGAAGGCCTATACGGACGCCAACATCTTTGAGGGACATTTCAACAACGCGGAATTTGCCGAGCGCATCGCCCGCCTGCCGCTGGCGAGGCAGCCCGGCACACTCTGGCGCTACGGCCATTCCACCGACGTTCTCGGGCGCGTCATCGAAATCGTCACCGGCAAATCGCTCTATCAGTTCCTGAAAGAGCGCATACTTGATCCGCTTGGCATGACCAGCACGAAGTTCGTGCTGCAGGGCGCGGCTGAAGCGGCGCGCATGGCCGAGCCGCTGCCGGGCGATACCGTCCTGCGGATGTCGGGGAAGGAACGGCGCAGGCATCCCGAATGGGAATCAGCCGGCGGCGGCCTGCTTTCGACCATCACGGATTACGCACGCTTTGCGCAGATGCTGCTGGGCGGCGGAAAGCTCGACGGCAAGCAGTATCTCAGCGCGGCCGCGTTCAAGCAGATGACGTCAGATCAGATCGGACCGGGCTCCGGCGTCGGGCGGGATTACTTCTATTTTCCCGGCGATGGCTTTGGTTACGGCTTTGGCCTTGCGGTTCGCGTAGAACCTGGAAATGCCAAGCCACCGCCGGCAGGCTCGATCGGCGAACTGAAATGGGACAGCGGCAGCGGCACCTATTTCGGCGTCGATCCCAAGCTGGACATGATCTACATCCTGATGGAGCAGACCCAGCTCGAGCGCCAACGCATCACGCCTGCGTTCAAGGCGCTGGTGTATGAGGCGTTTGAAAAGTAGCCGACTCACCTACATTCGTCATGCCCGGCCTTGTGCCGGGCATCCATGTCTTGGCTTCCGTTAAGCAAGGAGGACGTGGATGGCCGGGACAAGGCGAGCGGAAGCGACGCCGTCCTTCGGGCGGCTAAGCCCGGCCATGACGAGCCTCATTTTTGCGGGCCGGCCTACGCCGCCTTCGCCGCGCTCTTCTCCGCTTCGATCCGCCGCGCCAGCACCCAGCGGAAATAGGTCAGCGCCGCATCGGCGCCGATTGCGAGCAGCTGATAGTTCGGATCGGCGTCAAACACCTTCTGCTGCGCCTCGATGATCGCCAGATCCTCGTGGAACGCTTCTTCGAGGCTGTGCCGCAGCGACAGCGCGATGTTCGGATTGTCGATGTCGAAATCGTGCAGATAGTTCCAGAAGAAATGCGTCGTGCTTCGCGTTTCCGGGGTCATGAACTGGGCGTTGCGAAATTGCCGCGTGCCTGGAACCTGGGCTCCCTTCTCCGCACCCTGCCCTGCCGGCGCGAACATGGAGTCGAGCAGAAAGATGCCGGGCACCAGCATGCGGCCGATATTGCGGCGGTCCACCTTGTCGGTCTTGTTGGCAATCACCTTGCAGAGATAGGGCGGCGGATCGGCGCTCATGTGCCAGCGCTCGACGCGGAAACCGTCATCGAGCTTTTCGATCGCGACCGGCTTGGTCTTGTAGGCATATTCCTCGGAGCCGCCGAGGGTGTGGGTATGCACGAAGGCAAGGTGCGCGAAATCGCTGAGATTATCGACGATCAGCAGCCAGTTCGCCTTGTAGTGCATATAACCCGGCAAACCCCGCCACTTGGGATCGGCGAGCGGCGGATAGTCCACGATCAAATCGGGATCGGCTTTCTCGATGTCGCCCATCCAGATCCAGATCAGATTGTAGCGCTCGACCACGGGATAGCTGCGTACGCCGAGTTTTGGCGGGATCATGTCCTGGCCAGGGATCTGGATGCATTTGCCTGATGGGTCGAACTTCATGCCGTGATACATGCAGCGGATGTCGTCGCCTTCGATCCGGCCCATGGAGAGCGGCGCTGCGCGATGGCAACAGCGGTCGTCGAGGGCGACGACCTTGCCGCTCTCGCCGCGGTACATCACAACCGGCCGCTCCAGGATGGTGCGGGCCAACTTCCTGCCGTCGATCAGTTCGTGGTTCCAGGCCACGACGTACCAGGAGTTGCGAAGAAAGATTCCGTCATCGGTCATGGCATTCCTCCCTGTTGCTCGGTGCGCTTTTCTTTTTCGTTTGTGTCATCTTCTACGGCATCGGCGCCGGTGCGGATATCCGGATTGTCTGGACACACTGTACCGGCCCATGGACAATTGCCCGCATGGATTGGCGCGATTGGGAGCTGTTTTGCGAAGTGGTTCAGCATGGCGGCTTTAGCGCTGCCGCGCGCGTGCTCGGCCATCCCAAATCCAGCCTCAGTGCTGCAGTGCAGCGGCTGGAAAGCAATCTCGGGCTGCGACTGATCGAGCGCACCACGCGGCATTTGCGCCTCACCGACGCCGGCGAGACCATCTATGCGCGGGTAAAGCCGCTGTTCATTGCGCTGCATGATACGCATGGCGAAGCGCTTGCGATGAGCAGCACTGTCGCCGGCACGCTCCGCATCAAGTCACCTTACGAATTCGGCGCCAACCACGCCGGTCCGATCGCATGCGAACTGATGGACCGTTATCCGGATCTCGTGATCCGGATCGATGTCGAGCACGAGATCGTCAGTCCGGTGGTCGAGAATTACGACATCGTGTTCGCGATGCTGGAGGCGCCGCTTCCTTCGACAGGGATCGTCATCAAACGGGTTTCATCGCTCGAGCGCGGGCTGTACGCCGCGCCTTCGCTGCTGGAGAAGTTCGGCGAACCGCGCAGCCTTGAAGAGCTCGCCAGACTGCCCGTCCTCACCGGCCCCAACGACGCGCCGTGGGCGCTCACCACGCCTTCTGGGGTAATCGAACATCTGGACGTTCAGAAGGCGCGGCTGGTCAGCTCGAACGCCGACATCAGGTTGCAGGCGGCACTGGCCGGCCACGGCGTGTTGCGGGTGACCGCGACGTTCACCAACAGCGCCGTTGAAGCAGGCACGCTGCGGCGGCTGCTGCCGGATCACATCTGCGAGCCGCTCAACGTGCATGCTTTGCTGCCGGCCCGGCAGTTCGTTCCGGCAAAAGTGCGATGCTTCCTCGATGCGCTGGAAGCGCATGGCCGCGGCAGCGCCGGGGCGGAGGCAGAGGATATCCCATAGAAACAGCTGCACGTTTCAGCAAATCCCGGTGCGCGGCAATTTGCGGAGGCTCCCTTGAGAAGAACGCAGTAGCCGATCGCGCCCTGTCGCGCTAAGGAGGCGCGCCACTTTAAAAAACGGAGAACACCATGTCAGTCCAGCGTTTCGAAACCGGCCCGCGCATGAGCCAGGTCGTCGTCCACGGCAACACCGTCTATCTCGCGGGCGTCGTCGCCAACAATGCAGCCGGCGAAAGCGTGACCAAGCAGACGCAGGACGTGCTCAAGACCATCGACGGCCATCTCGCCAAAGCCGGGACCGACAAGTCGAAGCTTCTGTCGGCCACGATCTACATCACCGACATGAAAACCTTCCCGGAAATGAATGCGGTGTGGGACGGCTGGGTGTCGGCGGGCAATACCCCGGCGCGCGCCACGGTCGAGGCCAAATTGGCGTCTCCGCAATACAACGTCGAGATCATGGTGGTTGCGGCGAAGTGATTTTTCACGGCGCGAGGGCTTGCCTGCCCTCGCGCCGTAATTTTCCTTGATCCGTATCTCATTGACCGCGTTTCCTTGACCTCCGAGGTAATCGAAACACGCGCGCGAACCTTCGATAACAGGTCAGCCGATCCATTCGGCCGCAACGAAGGAGAGCCCCATGACCAACCCGAAGACCATTGCCGCCAGTTACATCGATCTGTGGAACGAGCGAACCCCGGCCCGCCGCCGCGAGATCCTTAGCCAAAACTGGGCCAAAGACGCCCGTTATGTCGACCCCTTGATGAGCGGCGACGGCCACGACGGCGTCGATGCGCTGATCGCAGGCGTGCAGCAGCGGTTTCCGGATCTCAAATTCAAGCTGATCGGCGAGCCCAACGGGTTCGGCGACCACGTCCGGTTCTGTTGGGGCCTCGGCCCCGACGGCGCCGACAGCCCGATCAAGGGTACGGATTTCGCCGTGCTGAGCGACGGCCGCATCCGCAGCATCACCGGCTTCCTCGATCAGGTGCCGGCGGGGGCGTGAGCGAAAGGCTGCGCGGCTGCCTGGGCAATCCCAGGTAGCCGCCGACGCGCCCGAATTATTCCGGGAACCTCTTCTGCCTTGCCGCATCCAACCCCAATACAATGCTATTGGTGGAACCATCATGCGTCAGGCCCACACGCCTCATATTCCGCCCGTCGATACTGGTGACCTCGACCTGGTTCGCCGGGCGCTGGCGCGCGACGAGACCGCGGTTCGCGCCATCATGCAGGCGAACAACCGCCGGCTCTACCGGCTCGCCCGTGGCATCCTGCGCAATGATGGCGAGGCCGAGGATGTCGTGCAGGAGACTTACGTCCGCGCTTTCACGCATCTGGAGAATTTTCGCGGCGATTCCAGCCTGGCGACCTGGCTGGCGCGGATTGCCATGAACGAGGCGCTGGGGCGCTTGCGCCGGCAGCGGCCGGGCGTGGAGTTGTCGTCATTGCCGCAGGGCACGCTCGAAGCCCAGATCATCCAGTTTCCCCGCGCGGCCGCAGACGACCCGGAAAAATCCATGGCCCAACGTGAAATTCAGCATGTCGTCGAACACGCCATCGACGAATTGCCGGAACCGTTCCGGCTCGTCTTCATCACCCGGGTGATCGAGGGCATGAATGTCGAGGAGACCGCCGAGATTCTGGGGCTCAATCCTGTGACCGTGAAGACGAGGTTGCATCGCGCCCGCGTCATGCTCCGCGACAATGTCGAGAAGAAGATCGGCCCTGTCGTGATGGACGCGTTTCCGTTTGCCGGCAGGCGCTGCGAACGGCTCACCGAAGCGGTGCTGAACCGGCTCGGCTTTATCTGATTTTTTCGGGAACCTCCGGCCACCTGCGTCATCCAACTCCTGTGCAATCAACTTGAAAGCCGATCGCTCGCGTCGGCGCCACAGGAGTGTCACACCATGTTCGTTCGATTGAGCGCGGCGATTGCCGCATTGAGCCTTTTGGGCGGCGCCGCACTGGCGCAGGGCGCAAAGCCCACCGACCCGCAGATCGCGCATGTCGCCTACACCGCAGGCGTCATCGACATCGCCGCCGGCAAACAGGCCATCACCAAGGCCAGCAACAAGGACGTCAAGGCGTTCGCGGAAGGCATGGTGCGCGACCATGAAGCCGTGAACAAGCAGGCGCTCGACCTCGTCAAGAAGCTGAAGGTGACGCCCGAGGACAACGACACCAGCAAGACGCTGTCGAAGCAGGCCGCGGACAAGCTGGCCGAACTCGGCAAGCTGAAAGGCGCCGACTACGACAAGGCCTATATCGCCAACGAGATTGCCTACCACAAGGCGGTCAATGGCGCGCTTGAGACACTGTTGATCCCGTCAGCCAGCAATGCCGAGCTGAAGAGCCTGCTGCAGACCGGCCTGAAGCTGTTTCAGGGCCACCAGCAGCATGCCGAACACGTCGCCGCCGGCCTGAAGTAACGGAGACTGCCATGCTGCCGAGACGCATTTTTCTCATCGTGACCGCCCTGCTATCGGGCGCCATCGCCGTCCCGGCGCATGCCGCAACCATACAGATCGTGATGGACAATCTCGTGGTGTCGCCGGCGCAGGTAACCGCCAGGGTCGGCGACACCATCGAATGGATCAACAAGGATATCTTCGCCCACACCGCCACCGCGCGAAACGGCGATTTCGATGTCGCCATGCCGCCGAAGAAGACCGTGACGTCGGTGTTGAAGAAGGCCGGCACGGTCGAATATTATTGCCGCTTCCACCCCAACATGAAGGCGGTGCTGACGATCGCGCCGTAAGCCGGCAACCTCGTCAGCCCGACTTCCCTCGCTGCAGCACCATCGCGAGCCGCACCGCGACCGCCACCTGCCACACCGGATACAGCACCGAGGTGAGATCGAGATCGAGCGCGCTGTCGACCGCCATCAGCGTGCCGGCCAGCGTGCCCGTGAGCAGAATCCGCATCCATAACGCCGCATCGCGCGGCCCGGCCGGCAGCAGCGCGATCGCCAGCGCCATCAAGCCGGAGCCGACGAAACCGCCGGCGAGGCCCGCCAGCACATTGCGCATCATCTTGGAGGCGCCATAGGCCTGCAGATCGATCCAGATCGCGGCGTTCACCGCGCAGACAAAAGCGACCATGGTGACAATGCCGGCAAGCAGCGCCGCCCAGAGCGGATTGGCGCTGCAGCGCCGAACCACGAAGAAGACGAGCACCGCAAACGGCACCGCCACCAGCGCCATGCGCAGATTGCCGGAACCGCCGCTGAACTTGTCGATCAGTTGCGGCGTGAGCGGCGTCAACAGGCCCGACAGCAGACCGCCGGCGGCAATCATCAAAAGATTGCGGGGAGCATCAGTGGCAGCGACGGCCTCGGTCAACGCGTTCGCCTCCCTCTCTGCGGCGCGGCAATCTAGCACGATAACGGTTGCGATTGTACTCGCGCACAGCTTCACAAATAAAAGCCGCGCCAACCCGAAGGTTGACGCGGCCATGGCCGTTCTGTTGCCAGGTGGACCAACCCCGAACAGGTTACGCCGCGAGGCGCACTTCGTTCAATGCAACGTTATCGTTTGCATTTAGGTTTTTGACCCGATAACGGCGGTATCATGCCGAGCACAATTCCGAACTTCTTTGCGACCATCGATCCTGGTTCGCCCCCGCCATAGCAGCCCTGGGATCTTGCCTTGCGGCAGAATCGATCTCATGTGGAGCATGATCTTTTCGGATCGTGCTGTCGATGAGACCTTTAAGCTCAAGCTGCTAGGGTGGAGGCGCCGGGTACTGCCCCCGGGTCTGCCCGCAGTCCATTCAGAGTTTCAGCGCCATCGTCTTGCGACGAAGCGGTTGTACTCGGGATTGGCGGGGAAAGATAGGGTGGTGACTGGGAATGGAGCGGGCGAAGGGAATCGAACCCTCGTATGCAGCTTGGGAAGCTGCCGTTCTACCATTGAACTACGCCCGCGAACGCCACTCGTGGTTTTCGGTTCCGATCTGACGCAGCTCACATTGTCCGAGCTTTCGGCAATCTGCAACCCCTCAGTCGATGCGCTTGCTGCCAGCGAACCTACATCGCGAGAGGTGAAGACACGATAAACTCTTACAGGAGACCCGCGAACTCCTCCACCGTGAGCCCCGCCTGTCGAATGATCGAGCGCACGGTGCCTGGTTTCAGGTCCGTCCGGCATGAACCGGAACGGTTACCGTACGCGTCGGGTCACCGGGATAGACGAGGACGTGATGACTGCCGACAATTCGATTGACGAGGAAGCCCGCTCTCGTGAGAGCCTGGATGACACGCTTGCCGTTGACGGCTGGAAGCTTTCCGCCGCCCACTAGGCGGCCACCGTTACGTGCCGGATCTCGGGATGAGCATCGGACGGCGGCGCCATGCCCTGTTCCTGCCGGTACGCGAGGACGGCCCGGATGGCTTCCTCGGCATTGGCAAGCGCTTCCTGCTCGGTGTCGCCTTCCGTCACGACTTCGGGTAACGCCGGGACGAGCACAGTGAAGCCGCCACCCTCCTGCGGTTCGAGGATCACGGAATAGCTGTAGCTTGCTGCCATGATCTGGTTCCTGCGATCCCGCAACTTTGCGTTCCCCCTGATTAGCCGACCCGAGCGTTCCGCCAAGCCGTACCGGCGCCTCCCTGCCCCTACCCCCAACGGGTTATAAAGATTCCAGATGCGCGCTGTGACGACGGTGTTATGATCCTGCCGGGGTTGGTGGCGTATGGCGGGGCGGGGCTACAGCATTTTTGACACGGGAATCGACCGGTGCGGGATCGCATGGGGCGATCTCGGCGTCACGGGCGTGCAGCTCCCGGAAGCCCGCGAGATCGACACCAGACGTCGGCTGTTCCAGCTTTACCCCGATGCCCGCGAACTTCGCCCTCCCGAAAATGTCGCGCTCGCGATCGAAGGCATCGTGGCGTTGCTGCGCGGCGGTGACAGCGACCTTTCCGATGTCGCGCTCGACATGACCGGGATTCCCGCCTTCAACCAGCGCGTCTATCAGCTCGCCCGCACCATCCCGCGCGGCGAGACCCGCATTTATGGCGAGGTCGCCAGTGCGCTGCGCGCCTCGGGCGCAGTGTATTCGGTAGCGCAGGCGATCGCCCGCAACCCCTTCATGATCATCGTGCCTTGCCACCGCGTGCTCGAGGCCGGGCACTATGCCGACAAGATATCGCCGAACGGCGGCGCCATTTCCAAGCGCCGGCTGCTGTCGATCGAAGGCACCCGTCCGACCGCCAGCAAGACCCTGTTCGACGTGCTGCTGCCGGTTGCGTCGCCTCGTCCGCCTACCTAAATTTGCGGGATGACAGCGACCACGCTCCTGGAACGCAAATCCATTTCGGTGTCGGACTTCCGCTGCAGCGCGGGGCCCGGCGACAAGCCGTTCGCGGAACAGCACCGCTGCCACTCGATCTCCTATGTCCGCAAGGGCAGCTTCGGCCTGCACTGCCGCGGCAAGTTCAGTGAGTTGGTGGCGGGATCGGTGCTGATCGGCCATCCCGGCGACGAATATACCTGCACGCATGAGCACGTCTGCGGCGACGAGTGCTTGTCGTTCTTTTTGAGCCCGGAGCTGGTGGAAGCGATCAGCGAAGCCAGGGATATCTGGCAGATCGGCTCGGCGCCGCCGCTGCCGGAGCTGATGGTGCTGGGCGAACTGGCGCAGGCGGCGGCAGACGGCAGCAGCGACATCGGCCTCGACGAGATCGGGCAGGTGTTCGCCAGCCGCTTTGTCGAGGTGGTATCCGGCAAGCCACGCAAGACTGGTTCCGACGCCGCCCGCGACCGCCGCCGCGCGGTGGAAACCGCGCTGTGGATCGATGCCAATTCGCACCGCGAAATCGATCTGGAAGATGCCGCAGCGCAAGCCGGCATCAGCCCGTTCCATTTCCTGCGGCTGTTTTCCGACGTGCTCGGCGTCACCCCGCACCAATATCTGCTGCGCTCGCGGCTGCGCCATGCGGCGCGGCGGCTGGCCGATGACGACAGCCCGATCACCGCTATCGCCTATGACGTCGGCTTCGGCGACCTGTCCAATTTCGTGCGCACGTTCCATCGCGCCGCCGGCGCCTCGCCGCTCCGGTTCCGCCAGGCCTCGCGCGGGAAGCGCAAGATTCTCCAAGAACGGCTTGCCCTCCACTAGCTAGGGTTTCTCCAGGTTGCGCGGCATTCCCGCGCGCACTTCTCACTGGAGAACAGCAATGTACGACCACATCGGATTACGCGTCGGAAATCTCGACGCCAGCGTGCGCTTCTATACGGCAGCGCTCGCGCCCCTCGGCTTTGTGCTGTGCTCGCGCGATGATTCCGGCGCCGGCTTCGGCCCCAAGGGCGAACCCGCGCTCTGGCTGCATCTGCACAAGGGCGCTGGCAGCACCGGCGCCCATGTCGCGTTCCGCGCGCCTGATCATGCCGCGATCAAGAAATTCCATGCCGAGGGACTGAAGGCCGGCGGCCGCGACAATGGCGGCGCGGGCGCGCGGGCGGACTACAGCCCGACTTACTACGCGGCGTTTTTGATCGACCCTGATGGCAACAATGTCGAGGCGGTTTGCACGTAGGTGCGCATCGTAGGGTGGGCAAAGCGAAGCGTGCCCACCATTCAAGGCAACGGCCTGGATAGATGGTGGGCACGGCGCGAAGTGCGCCTTTGCCCACCCTACGGACCGATGCCTCTCATTCTCATTCGAAGGACCTCAACCATGGCTTCTATCCACAAGGACATCATCATCGACGCCGCGCCGGCCGACGTCTGGGACGCGGTGCGCGATTTCGGGGCGTTGCATACGCGGCTGGTGCCGGGCTTCGTGCTCGACACCCGCCTCGACGGCGACGCGCGGATCGTGACGTTTTCCAACGGCACGGTGGCGCGCGAACTCTTGGTCGATTGCGACGATGCGCGGCGGCGGCTGGTCTATGCCGTGATCAGCGAGCGGATCAAACAGCACAGCGCCGCGGTGCAGGTGACCGCCGAAGCCGATGGCCGCAGCCGGCTGGCCTGGACCGTCGACGTGCTGCCACATGAAATCGCGCCCTACATGAACGCGCAGATGGATCAGGCGGCGCTGGCGATGCAGAACGCGCTTGGGAAAGCCGCGGCATGATTTCCGCATTTCTCGAAGCGCTCGGCGCGGTCGGTCCTTCAGCCGACCGCGCCGGCAAGATGGATCTGTACGGACGCTTCATCGGCTCCTGGGATCTCGACGTCAGGCAATTCTCCGACGATGGCCGCGAGCGCCGCCGCGCCGGTGAATGGCATTTCGGCTGGGCGCTGGAGGGCCGCGCGATCCAGGATGTCTGGATCGTGCCGCCGCGTGGCGAAGCGCGACACGGCGACGCCACCGCCAAGGTCAATTCCTATGGCACGACGCTGCGGGTCTACGATCCCGATATCGATGCCTGGCGGATCCAGTGGACCGATCCGGTCGCCAAAAATTTTCTGCAGATGATCGGCCGCGCTGAAGGCCGTGACATCGTGCAGCACGGCACGCGGCCGGATGGACAGCTGATGCGCTGGAGTTTTTCAAAGATCACGCCGAACTCGTTCCTCTGGCGTGGCGAGATATCCGCGGACAACGGCGCGAGCTGGCGTGTCAATACCGAGTTCACCGCGCGGCGGCAGCCTTTGTAATTTTGAGCATGATCCTTTCGGAAAACCGGCGGCCACTTTTCCGGGATCATGCTCTACCGTGATCTTTCGCACAGATCGGCAAGCCTCCCTTTCCTAGCGTCACCAGTTGCGCCCGGATGGCACCGCCCCCGCGGGCCGCGGCGCATTGGGAGGTCGAACCATGACTGGAGCTGACAAGGTTGTGTGCCAGGCAGCCACGCTGCTGCTGCTGTTTGCCCTGACGACGACGCCGGCGAAGGCGCAATTCGCCGGGTTCGGTGGGGGTGGAGGCGGCGACGACATGATGACGCAGATGGCGCCGATGCTGGAAATGATGAAGGCCAAGATGGGCAAGCGCCGCTTCGGCTTGATGATGCAGACCGTGGGGCCGATGATGGGCCGCATGATGGAAGGCGGCGGTGGTGGTTTCGGCGGCATGATGGGCGGTGGTGGAATCCCCGGCGGCTATGGCAGCGGTATGGCCCACGGCTATGGCGTCAACATGGGCGGCATGGGCGGCGGCGACATCATGGGTATGCTCGGCGGCGCCGGCGGCGGCGAGATGATGAGCATGATCCCGCAGTTGATGCGCATGGCCAATATGGGCGGCAGCCGTCACGGCCGAAAGCATCGGCGGCGCTGAGCTACGACAGCGCCGGGCGAGCCTTGGCAAGGGGGACGCGCTTCGGTCCCCACCGCGTCAGGATCACGCTGAGGCAGGACAGCAGGCCGAGCAGCATCATCGATGCGGCCGTCAGCATGAAAAAGTCCATAGCCGTGGCGTTGTGCGTCGACAGCCACCAGCCGCCGACGCCGATGAACACCAGCCGCGCGGTCTGCGCCAGCACGGGGCCGAGCACCTTGGCCGCGCCCTGCGATGAAAAATAGCAGGTCGTGGCAAGGCCGAGGAACGCATACATCGGCGCCGCCG
This sequence comes from Bradyrhizobium sp. AUGA SZCCT0158, assembly GCF_018130065.1. Taxonomy (GTDB): domain Bacteria; phylum Pseudomonadota; class Alphaproteobacteria; order Rhizobiales; family Xanthobacteraceae; genus Bradyrhizobium. The sequence goes on from NZ_JAFCME010000002.1 coordinate 218,035, forward strand.
TAGACAGATACTGCCGGCTTGCGGTGCGCACGCCCGCATTGTCGGTGAAGAGATTGACCCAGATGTCGGGGAAGATCGCGATCAAGGTCGCCAACGCTCCGACCCCGACAAAGGCCACGCCGCCCGCGATCCAGCAGATCCTGCGGGCCCGCGCGATGCGCTGCGCACCGATCGCCATGCCGACCATCGGCACGGTCGCGATGCCGACCGCAAAGGCGATCGACGTCAACATGAATTCGAGCCGCGCGCCGATGCCGTAACCGGCCAGGATCTCGGTGCCGAAACCCGCCAGCATGTAGGTGAAGATGCTGATCGTCAGCACCGATTGCAGCGGCGAGAAGCAGGCGATGGCGCCGACCTTGAGAATGTCGATGAACATCGCCCAGCGAATCCGCAGGCCGACGATCCTGGGAACGATGCGCGCGCGGCCGGAAAACAGATACCACGTCATCACTGAGATGCTGATGAGGTAAGCGATCAGCGAACCGGCGGCGACGCCCTGCATGCCGAATTGCGGGATCGGACCGAGACCGAGACCGAGCGTGCCGCCGAGAATGATCTGGCAGACGGCGGAAACCAGCATCAGCAGCGACGGCAGCTTCATGTTGCCGGTGCCGCGCAGGATGCCGGCCATCGTGTTCATCAGCCACGGCACGACAGCGCCGCCGAAGAATATCTGCGTGTAGCCGATCGCCTGCGCCAGCACGTTGCCGCGGCCGCCGAGCAATTCCAGCAGCTTTGGGCCGAAGATCAGCATGCCCAGCATGAAGACGAGCCCGAAGCAGAGGCCAATGAGCAAGGCATGCGCGGCGAGCACCGACGCCCGCTCGGTATCACCGGCGCCGAGCGCGCGCGCGATCGCGGACGCCACGCCGCCGCCCATGGCGCCGCCCGACATCGTCATGGTCAGGATCACGCAGGGAAACACCAGCGCCATCGCGGCCAGCGATTCCACCCCTAACCGGCCGATATAGGAGGTCTCGGCGATCACCACGCAGGTGCCTGCCGATAGCGCAATGACGTTGGGCCAGGCGAGCCATAACAGCGTGCGCAGGATCGGACCGTCGACCAGCGCATTCTTCGCCGGCGGCGGCGGTGGCGGCAGCGGGCGCTCTTCCTCGTCGACGGGAATTTCGGCAACGCCGATATCGGACATTTCTGCTCCCGCGCGCGAAAGGCAACCTTAAGGTCGCGCGCCCATTCAATATTTTGGGCGCATTATCTTGCTGCGCCAGGATGTTTCCTAGCACGGCAGGCGCTGATTCCGCGTGCGCGAAACGCAATGGGGGCCTGCGCGATTGCAGGCGGGCGCACTCCCCTAGCCGATCGACCAGACGAACGGTGCCTTTCCGCCGGCCGGCGGCTTCAAATGCACGGGAATATGGCGGCCGCAGCCGGCTGCGAGGCCTTCGAACAATCCCTGCAGGACGCTGGCGCAGGCCGGGTGATAATCGCCGACATCGGCCATCAGCTTCCAGCTCTGCTGCCGGATTTCGAACGTGCCGTCGGACTCGCTGATCTCAACCGCATCATCCTGCGCCTCGAACAGCGCACGCAGGAAGCCAGCAAATTCCTTCGGCCCGCCGCGGCTCGCCCCAAGGTTTTGCGCGATCTCGTCGAAATATTGCATGCCGATCAGCTTGCCGGTGAGGTGCAATAGATATCGGGCGTCCTCCGGGCCGAAGCATTGCACCATCACGGGAGCCGCGGTCTTCACATATTCCATCGCGTAGTTGCGATAGGCCTTTTCCAACCGCGGCTTCGGCCAGCTTGCAACAGGCAATGCCGGCGCGGTGGCGGGATCGAAGCGCGGCGCTTCGAGATGCCGCGCGAACACCATTCGGGCATCTAACTCGAGCGGATGATCGTATTCGCAGTAATAGCCTTCGAGGCCGTCCTGGCCGTCGACGCTTTGCTTGGTACAGACGAAGCCGAGATTGAGATTGCCGAGCGCCACGCCGTTATTGCCGTGCCAGCCCCGCAGCATCGCGCGCGACACTTCGCCGGGCACGCCGCAGATCGCGGTGCCCCGCCAGATCCAGCGCGGCGGCGGATAACGGATCCAGGCCTTGCGATCGGTCTCGTACATGTATTCGACATGGACGCCGCCGATCCAGTTCGAGAGATAGTGATACTGCGCAGCCGCGACCGCCGGCGGCAGATGGCTGAGCCCGAGTTTTTCCAGCCCCGGCAGGAAGCGCTCCTGCTGCTGGCGGCGAAACACCCGGAACACGAATTCGGCGGCATCCGCCGTGCCGCGGCGCGAGACCACGGTGAGAACGAGGCCGGTGAAAAACGCGTGATAGAGATCAGCGATGCTGCGCCACTTCGCCCATTGCGCTTGCTGCGCGGGGTCATCCTTCGCCTCGGTCATCGCCATTCCGGTTCCCTTTTCTTTCCACACGCAGGGTTGGGGTTCAATTCACGCGAATTTCATGGCAGGCGCCGCGAACAATGGCCGGCTTTCCGCATTGGTGGAGCGATATGCACCGCATTGTACATCGATATGCAAGGAGCCGTCATGCATAGCCACCTTCGGCTAGCGCTATGTCTGGGAGCGCTGGCGCTTCCTCTCGCCGCCTGTAACGAACAGGCCCCATCAGGCTCCGCCGAACAGACCTATGGTCCCTCGCCCCAGTTGCCATCGCCGCAGACCTCGTGGATACCGACCGTCAACATCGCCACTGCCAAGGGCTGGCCCGAAGGCGGCAAGCCGACCGCCGGCAACGGCATGGCGGTGAATGCGTTCGCCAGCGGGCTCGAGCATCCGCGCACGGTCTACGTGCTGCCAAATGGCGACGTGCTGGTGGCCGAGTCCAACGCCCCACCGAAACCGGACGGCGGGGGCATCAAAGGCTTCTTCTTCAAGTGGGCGCAGAGCCGGGCCGGCGCCGGCGTGCCGAGCGCGAACCGCATCACGCTGTTGCGCGACTCGGATGGCGATGGCGTCGCCGAAACCCGCAGCATCTTCCTCAGCGGGCTGAACTCGCCGTTCGGCATGGTGCTGGTCGGCGAGGAGTTCTATGTCGCCAATACCGACGCGATCATGAAATTTCCCTATCAGACCGGCGTCACCAGAATCACCGCAGCGGGTGAGAAGCTCACCGACCTGCCCGCGGGCACGCTCAATCATCACTGGACCAAGGACCTCGCCGCCAGCCGCGACGGATCGAAGCTTTATGCGACCGTCGGCTCCAACAGCAACATCGGCGAGAACGGCATCGAGGCCGAAAAGGATCGCGCCGCCGTATTGGAGGTCGATCGCGCCAGTGGCACATGGCGGGTGTTTGCCTCAGGCCTGCGCAATCCGAACGGACCCGCGTGGAATCCGCACACCGGCGAATTGTGGGTCGTTGTCAACGAGCGCGATGAACTCGGCAACGATCTGGTGCCTGACTACATGACCTCGGTGAAGGACGGCGCGTTCTATGGCTGGCCCTACAGCTATTTCGGTGATCGCGTCGATACGCGCGTCGAGCCGCGGCGTCCCGATATGGTCGCCAAAGCAATGGCACCGGACTACGCACTCGGCGCGCATACCGCTTCGCTCGGGCTGGCGTTCAACACCGGCAATCTGTTTCCAGAAGCGATGGCGGGTGGCGCTTTCATCGGCCAGCACGGCTCGTGGAATCGCAAGCCGCTCGCCGGCTACAGGGTGATCTTCGTGTCGTTCGAGGGCGGCAAGCCTTCCGGCAAGCCGCAGGACGTGCTGACCGGCTTTGTCAGTGATGACGGTGAAGCCCGCGGACGTCCGGTCGGCGTGCGGTTAGACAAGCAGGGTGCGCTATTGGTGGCCGACGACGTCGGCAACACGGTATGGCGCGTGACGCCTGCGATGACATCGGCGGCGCGGTAGGCACCAACCACCGTCATTGCGAGCGAAGCGAAGCAATCCATCTTTGCTGGGAGCATGGATTGCTTCGTCGCTGCGCTCCTCGCAATGACGAGGTGAGAATCACACCCGGAAATGCTTGCTCAGCTTCAGGCCCTGGGCCTGATAGTTCGAGCCGATGCGCTGGCCGTACATGGCATGGGGCCGCGCCAGCATTTTTTCATAGACCAGGCGGCCGACGATCTGGCCGTGCTCGAGGATGAACGGCACTTCGCGTGAGCGCACTTCGAGCACCGCGCGCGAGCCCTGCCCGCCGGCGCCGGCATAGCCGAAGCCGGGATCGAAGAAGCCGGCATAATGCACGCGGAATTCGCCGACCAAGGGATCGAACGGCACCATCTCGGCGGCGTAATCCGGCGGGATCTGCACCGCTTCCTTGGAGGCGAGGATATAGAACTCGCCGGGATCGAGGATCAGGCTGCCGTCCGGACGCGCCGCGATCGGCTCCCAGAATTCATCGACCGCATAGCCGCCGCGGCGGTCGACATCGACCACGCCGGTGTGGCGCTTGGCGCGGTAGCCGACAAAGCCGCCGGAATTCGCGCCGCTTAGGTCGACGCTCAGCGCCACGCCATTGGCGAGATCGGCGTCGTCGATATCGACCAGCCGCTCGGCCTCATGCAGCGCGTCGAGCTCGTCCGCATTGAGGATGGCGTCGCCGGTGCGGAAGCGCACTTGGCTAAGCCGCGATCCCTCGCGCAGCAGCACCGGAAACGTCTTCGGGCTGATCTCGGCATAGAGCGGCCCGTGGTAGCCGGCGCCGATCATGTCGAAGCGGCGGGTACCGTCAGCGATCACGCGGGTGAAGACGTCGAGCCGTCCGGTCGAGCTCTTCGGGTTGGCGGCGGCGACGATCTCCGGCGGCAGCGCGAGGCTCTCCAGCAGCGGCACGATGTAGACGCAATTGGTTTCCAGCACCGCCCCGTCAGTGAGGTCGATCTCGTGCAGTTTCAGTTCGTCGATACGCTCGGCCACCGTCGCACCCGGCCCCGGGAGGAAGCTTGCGCGCACCCGGTAGGCGATGTCGCCGAGGCGCAGATCGAGGCTGGCGGGCTGGATCTGGCTCTCGACAAAGGGATAGGCCGGCAGGATCAGGCCCGCATCCGCCATCGCCGCGATCATGCGGTCGGGCAGAATTCCGTTGGCGTCGGGCGGCAGCGTGAAAGGCACGGCGGTCCTCAAGGGAGCCCGGGAAGGATGACCCGAATGTCATCCAAACCTCATAAATATGGGCATTTAGGGGTTATCCGATGGCCGGCTTGACGAAAAGGGCGCGAGGGAATATCAGCATGACTTATCCCGTGGTGATTTGAGCCGGCCGGCTTGCAGCCACGTTAAATAAGTCGCTAAACAGGCCGGGGACACGTGTGATCCCGGCCTGTGGAAATTTTTCCAGGCCGGTTTTTTGTGACCATTTTCAATGGTGGTCACGACGGAGGTCACATGCCTGAGGCTAAGTCTACCACCCGCTATCGTCCCGAAACCCGCCTTGTCCATGGCGGCACGCTACGCTCGCAGTTCGGCGAGACGTCGGAGGCGCTGTTCCTCACCCAGGGCTACGTCTACGACAGCGCGGAGCAGTGCGAGGCCCGCTTCAAGGGCGAGGAGCCCGGCTTCATCTATTCGCGCTATTCCAATCCGACGATCGAGATGTTCGAGCGCCGCATGATCCAGCTCGAGGGCGCGGAAGCCGCGCGCTCGACCGCGACCGGCATGGCCGCGGTGGCGACCGCGATCCTCGCACCGCTCCGGGCCGGCGACCACGTGGTCGCTTCGAAAGCTCTGTTCGGCTCCTGCCTTTACGTGGTGCAGGATCTCTTGCCGCGCTACGGGATCGAGACGACTCTGGTCGACGGTCTCGATCTCGACCAGTGGCAGCGCGCGTTGCGCCCGAACACCAAGTCCTTCTTCCTGGAGAGCCCGACCAATCCGACGCTCGACGTGCTCGACATCCCGGCGATTGCCGAGATCGCGCACAGTGGCGGCGCACGATTGATCGTGGACAATGTGTTCGCCACGCCGATCTGGCAGAGCCCGCTTTCGCTTGGCGCCGACGTCGTTGTCTACTCCGCCACCAAGCATATCGACGGCCAGGGCCGCTGCCTCGGCGGCATCATCCTGGCCTCGGAAGCATTCGTCGCCGAGCACCTCCATAACTTCATGCGCCATACCGGCCCGTCGATGTCGCCGTTCAACGCCTGGGTCCTGCTGAAGGGACTGGAGACGCTGGCGGTACGGGTGCGCGCGCAGACCGAGACCGCCGGCAAGGTGGCCGATGCGCTGGCGAAGCATCCGAAGATCTCGCGGCTGATCTATCCCGGGCGATCAGATCATCCGCAGGCCGAACTGGTGAAGCGGCAGATGCGCGCCGGCTCGACCCTGGTCGGCTTCGAGGTCAAGGGTGGCAAGCAGGCCGCGTTCCGCTGCCTCAACGCGTTGCAGATCTCACGGATCTCGAACAATCTCGGGGACGCCAAGAGCCTCGTCACCCATCCGCCGACCACGACGCACCAGCGGCTGACGCCGGAGGCGCGCGCCGAGCTCGGCATCAGCGAAGGCTTCATTCGCTTCTCCGCCGGGCTCGAGCATGCGGATGACCTGATCGAGGATTTTGCGCAGGCGCTGGAGAAGGCGTGAGCTGATTGCCAGCAACACCATCGTCGTCCCGGCCTTGAGCCGGGACCCATAACCACAGGACGTTGTGAGTCAAGGAAGTGGTCGACCACCGTGTTTAATCAGCACGGCCGCGGCGTATGGGTCCCGGCTCAAGGCCGGGACGACGGCGGTGTGTAACGGCAACAGCCGTAATCACATCGGCCGGTAGGTCCGCACGTCCGACGGCACGTTGACGCCGAGCTTGATCTGGCCGACCGAGCGGATGATATCGTCGCCGAGCAGTTGCGCGAAGCAGGCGTAGCCCCAGTCGCTCATGTGCAGGCCGTCGGCGATGACGAAATTGTCCATCGGGATCGCCTGCTTCTCGTGCCAGTCGCGCATCACCTCGAAGCGCGGGAAGATGCCGACCTTGCGCAGTTCGGCGACCTTGCCCAGCAAATTGATCATCTTGCCCGCGCTCTCCGCGCGTTCGTTGACCCGCGGCGAATATTGCAGATCGATCAGCACCAGATCGGCGCCAGCCGCCTGAATGCGCGCGACACCGTCTTCCACGAGCTTGATGGTTTCGGCCGGATCGAGATTGCGCAGCACGGCGTTGGTGCCGACCTGCCAGATCACCAGGTCCGGATGCATGTCGATGACCGAGGTCTGCAGCCGCTTCATCATCTCAGGCGCGTCCTCACCGCCCTGGCCGCGGTTGATCACGGTGATGTCGGCGGTCGGATATTGCCGGTGCAGCTGCGCCGCGAGGCGGTTGGGATAGTTGAATTCCGGCGAGGTCGCGCCGAAGCCCGCGGTCGACGACGATCCGAACGCGATGATCACCACCGGCTCGCCCGCGGCGAGCTTGCCCGCGACACGCGGCAGCGATCCCATCTTTTTGGCGCCACCCTTCGGCGGCAGGCAGGGAACGCGGCTGAAAATGTCGGCGGCCGATTTCGCGACTTCTTTGGCCTTGTCGATCGCCTTGCCGGTGACGCTCCTCTGCGCCGCCGGGCTGGCCGGCTCGGTGGCCGCCACGCTGCCCGCACCCGTGGTCGGCGCCGCCGGCGGTTTGGCGGCTTCAGATTTGGCCGTGTCGGATAACGTCGCCTGCTGGGCGGTCTGGGTCGCCTGCGCCTGCGCTCGCGCCTGCAAAACGGACGCCGGCATCAGCAGCACCGTCGCTGCGATGGCGAGCGCTGCCAGCGATGCAGACGGGGAAAAAGGGCAGTAACGACTCATTTACGCTAGTTCCTCAATTCTGCTGGGCCGGGTTCACATGCGCCGCGTCGATCACGAATTTCGACAGCGCGCGGCCGAGGCAATCATGCACCCGCTTGGCCAGGTCGGGGCCATGCGACGTGCTGGACAAGTCGAAATCTCCGGCGTCGCTCCAGTGCCGCATCATGGCGAAGCGGTCGAACAAGGGAATGTCGTGCTGCTGCGCCACCACGCGCATATTATCCAGATAGGGCGGCGCGGAAATCATCGTTTCAGTGCGCGGGCTGTATTGCAGATTCATCAGGATCACGTCGGTACCCGCCTTCTGCAACGCAGCAACGCCATCTTCGACACCGGCGCGGAAATCATCGGGATCGATCGATCGGATAGCATCGTAGGTGCCGGTCTGCCAGATAACCAAAGTAGGCTTCTTTAGCTCGGCCAGCTTAACAAGTCCGCCAGCGACCTCTTCGGCCGTCTTCTTGACCTGTAGTTCTACGGATACGTTCACGGCGACCTTCGGCAGCGCCTCCTTCAACATCGCCTGCAGCCGGCCGGGATAGGCGCTGGCTTCGGACGACGGAATGCTCGACGACCGGCTGCCCACCACCAGAATTTCCAGCCGGCGGTCGCCGGCAACGGCCGTCTCGACCTTGGGCAGCTTACTCTCGGACGTCAGCAGATAGGCCGGAACCTCGCAATTGGCGGGGGCATCCTCGGCGCGCACGGGGGCTGCGGCCAGCAAGCCGGCAATCAAGGTCAGCCCCAGGATCATCACCGGGTTGGACTTCATCAGCCCCCTCCCGCCATATCGGCGTTGCCAACAGCGCCTTTTTTCTTGGCATTCTTGTCGGCGGAATTCTTGTACCACGAAATGACCCACGCCATGCCGGACATGATGAGGATTCCGACGACGCTGATCAGGAAGTGCATGCCCGCTCCACCGGAGGTTTCGGCCAGCACGAAATGCCCCGCAAAGGCGAGGAAGACGCCGAGGCAGAATATCTCAAGCGAATGCTGCCCGCACAGGATCAATGGTCGCAGCCAGGGCGATTTCAACCCCGGCCAGTCCTTGCGCAGGAAGCGCACCGTGATCGCCGCCAGTGCCAGGAAGTGCGCGAAGCGCAGCACATCCAGATCGGTCTTGCTGATCGGGTACATCCACTGTTCGAGGTGCTTCGGCATCAAAAAATTCAACTGCGGAAGATGCCAGGTCAGCGTAACGAAGAAGGCGGCCAGCAGATAGGCAAAGCAGATCCACATTGTGATCGGCGAGGAGAGTATCGCCGACATCCGCACCGCGCCGCCGAGCGCGCACCAGGCGCCGAACGTAAACAGCAATTGCCACGCGAACGGATTGAAGAACCAGGTGCCGTTCGGATAGGCCGACAGGTACAGATCGAACTGCCACGTCGCCGCGTAGAGCGCCACCGACAGCCCCAGCGAGACGTCGGGCCGCCACTTCATCAGCCACAGGATGATCGGCAGGAACAGCATCAGCACGATATAGAGCGGCAGCACATCCATGTTGACGGGGCGGAATCTCAGCAGCAAGGCCTGGATGATCGTGACATCCGGCTGCTTGAGGAAATCCATGATCCCCATTTCTTCCGTATACAGCGGGTTGTTGAAATTGGTCGCGACGTAGGAAATCTCCGCCAGGAAGATCGTGAACAGGAACACATGCGCCACGTAGATCTGCCAGACCCGCCGCATGATGCGGGCGGTGGCGATCACGAAGCCGGATTCCAGCATGGCGCGGCCATACACGAACGCCGCGGTATAGCCGGAGATGAAAATGAAGATCTCGGTGGCGTCGGAAAAGCCGTAATTGCGGATCGTGAACCAGGTCAGGATGTTCGCCGGCAAATGATCGATGAAGATCAGCCACAGCGCCAGCCCGCGAAACAGATCGAGCCGCAATTCGCGCTCGCCGGCCGCCGGCAGCGTGATCGCCGGCGCGGAGGTGGCGGCCGCGTCACTCGCGGACGGTCCGGCAATCTGATCGGCAATGGACGACATCGGGCACCGTTTTGGCAGCGAATCTACGCAAATTGCACGGCCGTAAGGATAATATCGGCCCGCAAGCACGCAATACAAGCAAGATGCGGGGTCGGAACCGCGCGGGTGCGCCTTAGGGCGAAACTATGTTGAAACGAGGATGGAGTACCTCGACAGCCCGCCCCCGCCGGCTGGCCGGCGATTGGTTCCACCGCCTTTCTTCGCTATGCTGCGCATCAGGATTCTGGAAGCTTTTCATCATGTACCGCGCCGTCACCCGTCTGATCGAAGTCACCGTCGAACCGAACTTCATGCCGGAGCGGTCGTCGGTCGATAAGGGCCAGTATTTCTGGTCCTACACCATCGTCATCACCAATTCCGGCAACGAGACGGTGCAGCTGCGGACGCGGCACTGGATCATCACCGACGCCACCGGCCGCAAGCAGGAAGTCCGCGGCGAAGGCGTGGTCGGCGAGCAACCGGTGCTGGCCCCCGGCGAACGCTTCGAATACACCTCCGGCGTACCGCTCCCCACCGCGTCCGGCTTCATGACCGGGCGCTATCAGATGGTCAACGAAAGCGGCGAGAAATTCGAGATCGATGTGCCGACATTTTCGCTGGATAGCCCTGACAACAAGCGGGTGTTGAATTAGGGGCGAGAGGCGCATTGCGCTCCCTCCACGCGTCGTCCCGGCCTTGGGCCGGGACCCATACCGCGTGATCTCTCGATGAGGCTCGGTCGCAGAGACCTTTCGCAAAACTTCTTCCTGTGGCTATGGGTCCCGGCTCAAGGCCGGGACGACAGCGTGTTTGTTGCTGCACTGTACTGAACACACCTTCGCGTTCTCGCGACGCATTGCGCCCGAGCTTTGCCAGAAATTCCTTGCCCCCAAAATGAGAGGGCGCAGGGAAGACCGGGTGCGCGCTGCACCCGCGGTCCCGTGTGCGGTTTGCACAAGAAATGCTGCACACGAGCATACAGGGCAGCGGAGAACACCCGGCCTTCCCTGCGCAATGGCTTTACGGCTTATGCCGTGCTCTCCCCGGAGACGAGTTCTGGGTTGACTCCGTCACCGCCGGTTCAGCTCACGCTTAGCCGACAGCTTGACACCTGCAACGGGTGCCAGGACCACACGGTTTTGCCGTACGCTTAGTCCACGCCGTCGTCGAAGCGTAAACCAGCGTCCACCGCAACCCGCCCAACGTCCGTGACGACGGCCGACGCCCTTCTGAGTAGGACGGGATGGCGATAGATGCGCACTGATTTGGGTCAGATAGAAAGGGAAATATTTTTGATTTACAGAAATTTTGGGCTTGACATGATTTCCGTAAAACAGAAGTGATCTGCCCGTCGGGCCAATTTGTCGCGGCTGCTCGCCCTACATCGTCATTGCGAGCCAACGGGTCGCGCGAATGCGCGCCCGATGACAGGCTCCGCGAAGCAATCCAGAGCGCCGCAATCGGAGGAATGGATTGCTTCGTCGCTACGCTCCTCGCAATGACGGTGGTAGGCAGAATTGCATCCCTACTCCACACCGGCTTCATCAGGCGTGAACTCATAGACCGACGAGCAGAACTCGCAGGTCACCACCACCTTGCCGTCCTTGACCATTTCCGCGCGGTCCTGCGGCTGGAAGCTTTTCAGCATCGATGACACCGCGTCGCGCGAGCAGGAGCATTGCGCGCGCAGGGCTAACGGCGTGAACACGCGCACGCCGCGTTCGTGGAACAGGCGATATAACAAGCGCTCGCCCGACAAATCCGGATCGAGCAGTTCGACATCCTCGACGGTCGAGATCAGCGACTGGCCTTCGACCCAGGCGTCGTCTTCGGCCACCGCATGCGTCACGGCGCCTTCCGGCGCATCGCCGGGATCGAGGTCGGCCTGCCGCGCCCGCTCAGGCGCCTGGGGCAAGAATTGCAGCAGCATGCCGCCGGCGCGCCAGCGGTGTTTCGGACCGTCGCCGCTGCCGCGCCATTCCTCGCCGACCGCAAGCCGCACGCGGGTCGGGATCTGTTCGGAGCGCAGGAAATATTCATGCGCGGCGTCTTCGAGATTGCCGCCTTCCAGCGCCACCAGGCCTTGATAGCGGCTCATGTCCGCGCCCTGGTCGATGGTCATCGCCAGATGACCGTTGCCGAGCAACGCACCCGAATCCTGCCCCTCCTTCAGCCGCGTCGCATCGAAGCGCGCATAGGCGCGCAGCCGATCCGGCAGCTGGAAATCCACGATCAGGAACGACACCGGGCCGTCGGTCTGGGTCTGCAGGATGAAGCGGCCGTCGAACTTCAGGGACGAACCAAGCAGCGTCGCCAGCACGATGGCCTCGCCGAGCAGCTTGCAGACCGGCGCCGGGTAATCGTGCTTGGTCAGAATGTCGTCGAGCGCCGGGCCGAGCCGGGTCAGCCGTCCGCGCAGGTCGAGCGCATTGACCTCGAACGGCAACGCCGCGTCGTCGATGGGAACCGCCGATGGCGCGCGGATCGGCGCTGAGGCCGTGATTTTGATGTCGGGGGATTGAGTCATGGCGCTTTATCTGGGGTCGGCAGAAGTGAATCGAAAGGGGTTGCAGTGAACGCGAGTGTCACGTCAGACGTCGTCCCGGCCTAGTGCGCAGTTGCGCACGGGGGCCGGGACCCATAACCACCGGCGGTAATCGTTTTACACGCTGATCGTTATCTTCCTCTTTTCGACAACCGGGGCCGCGGCGTATGGGTCCCGGCCTTCGCCGGGACGACAACCAAACTGCAGCGCTACGCCACTTCGTTAAAACACCAGGCCAGAATGCCTTTCTGCGCATGCAGGCGGTTTTCGGCTTCGTCGAACACCACCGATTGCGGGCCGTCGATCACCTCGTCGGTGACCTCCTCACCGCGATGGGCGGGCAGGCAGTGCATGAACAGCGCATCAGGCTTGGCCAGCGACATCAGCTGGGCGTTGACCTGGTAGGGCTTGAGCACGTTGTGGCGATGCTCGCCGTCCTTGTCGCCCATCGACACCCAGGTGTCGGTCACGACGCAGTCGGCGCCGGCGACGGCGGCTTCCGGGTCGTTGCCGAGCACGATCGGCGCCTGCGTCGCCTTGATCCAGTCCTTCATCGCCTTGTTCGGCGCGAGCTGCGGCGGGGTCGCCACGTTCAGTTTGAACTTCAAACGCTCCGCCGCATGCGCCCATGACGCCAGCACGTTATTGTCATCGCCGGTCCAGGCCACGGTGCGGCCCTCGATCGAACCGCGATGCTCCTCGAACGTCATCAGGTCAGCCATCACCTGGCAGGGATGCGATCGCCGGGTCAGCCCGTTGATGACGGGCACGGTGGCGTTGGCGGCAAGCTCCAGCAGCGCATCGTGGTTGAGGATGCGGATCATGATCGCATCGACGTAACGCGACAGCACGCGCGCGGTATCGGCAATGGTCTCGCCGCGCCCGAGCTGCATTTCCGCGCCGGTCAGCATGATGGCCTCGCCGCCGAGCTGGCGCATACCGACGTCGAACGAGACCCGGGTGCGGGTCGACGGCCGTTCGAAGATCATCGCCAGGGTCTTGCCCTCAAGCGGCTTTCTGGGCGTTTCATGCGCCTTCAGCTTCGCCTTCATGGCGACGCTCAGGTCCAGCATGTTGCGCAATTCCTTCGGCGGCAGCTCGCTGATATCGAGAAAGTGACGTAGGGACTTGCTCATCACCCCGCCGCCTTCTTCTTGTCGCCTGACAGCGCGATGCAGGCGCGTTCGAGGCTTTGGACGGACTGCTCGATCTCGGATTCGGAAACGATCAGGGGCGCGAGGAAGCGCACGACATTGTCGCCGGCGCCGACGGTCAGCAGCTTCTGGTCGCGCAGCGCGGCAACGAGATCGCCCGAGGGCACTACGGCCTTGACGCCGATCAGCAGCCCTTCGCCGCGCACTTCCGCGAGCACGGAAGGATAGCGATCGACCACGGAAGCGAGCTTCTGTTTCAAGAGCAGCGACACCTTCTGCACGTGCTCGAAGAAGCCGGGCTTGAGCATCACGTCGAGCACCGCGTTGGCGGAGGCGATCGCCAGCGGGTTGCCGCCGAAGGTCGAGCCGTGCGAGCCCGGCGTCATGCCGGACGCCGCCTCTGCCGTGGCAAGGCAGGCGCCGATCGGAAAACCGCCGCCGAGCGCTTTTGCCAGCGACATGATGTCGGGGGTGACGCCGAGGCGCTTATAGGCAAAGAGATCGCCGGTGCGGCCCATGCCGGTCTGCACCTCGTCGAAGATCAGCAGCAGGCCCTTGTCGTCGCACAATTGGCGCAGCGCCTTGTAGAACGCATGCGGCGCGCTGCGGACGCCGCCCTCGCCCTGCACCGGTTCGATCAGGATGGCGGCGGTCTGCGGCCCGATCGCCTTCTTGACCGCTTCGAGATCGCCATGCGCGACCTGGTCGAAGCCATCAAGCGGCGGACCGAAACCTTCCAGATATTTGGCCGAGCCGGTCGCCGCCAGCGTGCCCAGCGTGCGGCCGTGGAACGCGCCCTCGAAGGTGACGATGCGATAGCGCTCGGGATGTCCCTTGGCGGCGTGATAGCGGCGCGCGACCTTGATCGCGCATTCCATCGCTTCCGCGCCGGAATTACAGAAGAACACCAGATCAGCAAAGCTCTGTTCGCACAGCCTTGCTGCCAGCTTGTCGCCGTCCGGGCTCCGGAACAGGTTCGACATGTGCCAGAGCTTGGTGGCCTGCTCCTGCAAGGCTGCGACCAGATGCGGATGGCAATGGCCGAGCGCATTCACCGCCACACCCGAGGTGAAGTCGAGATAGCGCTCGCCCGACGTCGAGATCAGCCACGCGCCTTCGCCGCGTTCGAAACCGAGATCGACTCTCGCGAAAACGGGAAGCAGATGCGACGGGGCGCTGTTGGTCATGGCCATCACTGACGGTTAGAGACCGGCCACATAGCGTGCATTGGTGCGAACGCGGCACAGCCGGTCTTGCGAAAACAAAACGTGCCGCCTTTTCGGGGCGGCACGTGACAGGCATTCTATGCTGGCTTTGGACCGTGTCAACACGCCTAAAAACGGCTTTCCTGCAGTGCAGGATAAAGCAATCCGTAGCATTCCGGTGCCGTGGAAAACTCTAATTGCAATGCATAAATACCGGAACATGTGGACGCACGGACGCGGACTCTTGCGCCAGAGTCCCGCCATATTGTAGCGTCTGGGCTGTCGGGTACGACATCTCGTGCGGAAGTACTGACCCCTAGAGTCCATTTTGTAAGGCGTAAACGTTCGGGCGGCTTTTATGCGCCCGGCGAGGGCTAAGGGATTCTGCCCGCTGGGATTTTTGAGAATTGGCATCGCCAGCGCTGCCCCCCAATTGGCCGGCTCTGTGCGAAGGGAAGAATGCGATGACGGTATTGACCTGGTCCGACGAGCGCGTCGAGCAGCTTAAGAAGCTCTGGGAGGGCGGACTTTCCGCCAGCCAGATCGCCGCGGAACTCGGAAATGTGACGCGAAATGCAGTGATCGGCAAAGTGCACCGGCTGGGTCTTTCCGGCCGTGCCAAGAGCCCGTCCTCGGCCGCGCCGCGTCAGCGCAAGGCGCGCCCCGCCCAGCAGATGATGCGGGTGGCGCGCCCGGTGTCGCGCGGCAACACCGCGCTGGCCCACGCCTTCGAGGTGGAGATGGAGCCGGATCCGGTCGCCTACGACAATGTGGTGCCGATGAGCCAGCGGCTGACGCTGCTCGAATTGAACGAGGCCACCTGCCACTGGCCGATCGGCGATCCCTCCAGCTCGGAATTCTTTTTCTGCGGCGGCAAGGCGCTCACCAGCCTGCCCTATTGCGCACATCACTCGCGCATCGCCTATCAGCCGGCCTCCGATCGCCGCCGCCCGGCGCCGAAGCCGACGCGCTAGGAGCGCGCGGCGTTACGACGAATATTTGCCGTCGTCCCGGCCTTGAGCCGGGACCCATAACCACCGATGGCCGTGGTTATGCTTGGCTGGAGCTCCAGCCTTTTTAGAACAATCAATATTTGTGGTTATGGGTCCCGGCTCAAGGCCGGGACGACAGCGGATATTGCTGCGCCTTACCCGCCCTACTCCACCTTCGCAAACCGATCATCCAGCGCATAACCGGCGCCGCGCACGGTGCGGATCGGGTCCTGTTCGCGGCCGGGATTGAGCAGTTTGCGCAGGCGACCGATATGGACGTCGACGGTACGCTCGTCGATATAGATGTCGCGGCCCCAGACGCTATCGAGCAGTTGCTCGCGGCTGAACACGCGGCCGGGATGTTCCAGGAAAAACTCCAGCAGGCGATATTCGGTGGGGCCGAGATCAATCGGACGGCCCGAACGCGCGACGCGGCGCTTCTCGCGATCGAGTTCGATATCGCCATAGGTCAGCACGGTGGCCAGCCGCTCCGGGCTCGCCCGCCGCAACAGGCCCTTCACCCGCGCCAGCAGCTCCGGCACCGAAAAGGGTTTTACGATGTAGTCGTCGGCGCCGGTCGCCAGCCCCCGCACCCGTTCGCTTTCCTCGCCGCGCGCGGTCAGCATGATGATCGGCAGCGCCTTGGTCTCCGGCCGCGCCCGCAAGCGCCGGCACAGTTCGATGCCGGACAGGCCCGGCAGCATCCAGTCCAGCACGATCAGGTCGGGCACCCGCTCCTTCAGCCTTGTATCGGCGTCGTCACCGCGGGCGACGGTTTCGACCTCATAGCCTTCGGCATCGAGGTTGTAGCGCAGAAGCGTGGTGAGCGCTTCCTCGTCTTCAACCACCAGAATGCGTGCGTTCATCTATGTCAGCCTCTTGATATCCAGTATTTTGACGCGGTGTGTTACGAACGTCTTCCGCTTCCAGTTTCGATTCTAGTTTCCTGGCACCGTCGTGGCGAAATTGGTCATGTCGCCCTTCGGGCGCTTGTCGAGCATCTGCTGGCCTTCGATCATGTAGAACACGGTCTCGGCGATGTTGGTGGCGTGGTCGCCGATCCGTTCGATGTTCTTGGCGCAGAACATCAGATGGATGCAGAACGAGATGTTACGCGGATCTTCCATCATGTAGGTCAGGAGCTCGCGGAACAGCGAGGTACAGATGGCGTCGACTTCCTCGTCGCCCTTCCAGACCGCCATCGCCGCCGGCAGGTCGTGCGACGCGTAGGCGTCGAGCACGGACTTGACCTGCGACTGCACCAGATCGGTCATGTGTTCGAGACCGCGGATCAGCTTCAGCGGCTGGAAATCGTTCTCCAGCGCGGCGACGCGCTTGCCCATGTTCTTGGCGAGGTCGCCGATCCGTTCCAGATCGGTGGCCACCCGCATGGCGCCGACGATCTCGCGCAGGTCGATGGCCATCGGCTGGCGGCGGGCAATCGTCAGCACCGCACGTTCCTCGATCAGGTGCTGCAGGCGGTCGATCTCGACGTCGGACGCGACGACGCGCTTGCCAAGCGCGACGTCACGGCGGATCAGGGCATCGACGGATTCGGTGATCATGCGTTCGGCAAGGCCGCCCATTTCGGCGACCAGGCGGGTCAGTTCCTGAAGATCGCTGTCGAACGCCTTCGCGGTATGTTCTGAAGCCATTGTCTTCTCCTCGCGATGTGCGCTTAGCCGAACCGGCCGGTAATGTAATCCTGGGTGCGTCGATCGCTCGGCGAGGTGAAAATCTTGTTGGTGTCGTCGAATTCGACCAGATCGCCGAGATACATGAAGGCGGTCTTGTCCGAGACGCGCGCCGCCTGCTGCATGTTATGGGTCACGATGGCGATGGTGTAATCCTCCGCCAACTCCGTAATCAGTTCTTCGATCTTGGCGGTCGAAATCGGGTCCAGCGCCGAGCAGGGCTCGTCGAACAGGATCACTTCCGGGCGCACCGCGACGGTGCGTGCGATGCAGAGCCGCTGTTGCTGGCCGCCGGAGAGGCTGAGGCCCGATGCATTCAGCTTGTCCTTGACCTCGTTCCACAGCGCCCCGCCACGCAACGCCTTTTCGACGCGGCCGTCCATCTCGGATTTCGAGATCTTCTCATAAAGGCGGATGCCGAAGGCGATGTTTTCGTAGATCGTCATCGGAAACGGCGTCGGCTTCTGGAACACCATGCCGACCCGGGCGCGCAGCAGATTGAGATCGAGCTTGGGGTCGAGGATGTTGGTCTGGTCGAGCATCAATTGCCCGGTCGCCTTCTGGCCCGGATACAGATCGTACATCCGGTTGAAGATCCGCAGCAGCGTCGACTTGCCGCAACCGGACGGCCCGATGAAGGCGGTGACTCGGTTGGTGCCGAGCGCGAGGTTGATGTTCTTCAGCGCGTGGTGCTCGCCGTAGTAAAAATTCAGGCCGCGCGCGGTCACTTTCGGCGGCGCGTCGGGCAAGGCGACCTGCGGAACAGGTCCGTTCGCAGCACTCACGGATACGGAAAGATCGTTCATTTTGCTGTCCTCTCAGCGCCAAGGATGCGTGCGCCAATATTCAGGGCAAGTACGGTGAGGGTGATGAGCAGCGCCCCGCTCCAGGCGAGCTGCTTCCAGTATTCGTAGGGGCTCTGCACGAAGTTGTTGATGGTAACCGGCAGGTTCGCCATCGTCTTGGTCATGTCTAGGCTGAAGAACTGGTTCGACAGCGCGGTGAACAGCAGCGGCGCGGTTTCGCCGGCGACGCGGGCGGTGGCGAGCAGCACGCCGGTGATCAGCCCGGCGCGCGCGGCGCGATAGGCGATGCGCTTGATCACCAGCGAACGCGGCAGGCCGAGCGCGGATGCCGCTTCACGCAGCGGGTTGGGCACCAGGCCGAGCATGTCCTCGGTGGTACGGACCACCACGGGAATGACGATCACGGCCAGCGCCAGACAGCCGGCAAAGGCCGAGAAGCCGCCCATCGGCACCACGACGGCGCCATAGACGAACAGGCCGATGATGATCGAGGGCGCGCTGAGCAGGATGTCGTTGATGAAGCGGATCACCGAGGTGAGCCGGTCATGCTTGCCGTATTCTGCGAGATAGGTTCCCGCCAGCATGCCGAGCGGCGCGCCGATGCCGACGCCGATCACGGTCATCATGATCGAGCCGATGATCGCGTTGCGCAGACCGCCATCGGTCGAGCCGGGCGGCGGCGTGTCCTGGGTGAAGACGGCCAGGTTGAGGCCGGCAAGGCCGTTGTAGAACAGCGTGAACAGGATCAGCGCGAGCCAGGTCACGCCGAACAAGGCGGCGCTGATGCAGAGGCCCCGGACGATGATGTCGCCACGGCGACGGGAGGCGTAAATCGGGTTCATGGCTCAGTTCCCCGCCTTCTTTTCCAGCCGCATCAGCATCAGCCGCGCGGCCGACAGCACGAAGAACGTCAGCACGAACAGGAGCAAGCCGAGCAGGATCAGGCCGGACTGGTGCAGGCCGTCGCTCTCGGCGAATTCGGATGCGATCGCCGCCGAGATCGTGGTGCCCGGCGCGAAGATTGACGACGAGATCTTGAACGAGTTGCCGATGATGAAGGTGACCGCCATGGTTTCGCCGAGCGCGCGGCCGAGCGCCAGCATCACGCCGCCGATCACGCCGACCCTTGTGTAGGGGATCACGACATTGCGGACGACTTCCCAGGTGGTGCAGCCGACGCCGTAGGCGGCTTCCTTCAGCACCGGCGGCACCGTCTTGAAGACATCGACCGAGATCGAGGTAATGAAGGGCAGCACCATGATCGCCAGGATCAGCGAGGCGTTGAACAGGCTGAGATAGGACGGGGGGCCTGCGAAGATGGTGCCGAGAACCGGCACGCCGTCGAAGATGCTGATCATGAACGGCTGGAACGAGTTGGCCAAAAAAGGCCCCAGCACGAAGAAGCCCCACATGCCGTAGATGATCGAGGGAATGCCGGCGAGCAGTTCGACCGCGAGCCCGATCGGGCGGCGCAGCCAGATCGGACAGATCTCGGTCAGGAAAATCGCAATGCCGATGCCGACCGGAATGGCGATCATCATCGCGATCACGGAGGTGATCAGCGTGCCGTAGATCGGCCCGAGCGCGCCCAGCACCGGCGGATCGGCCGACGGCGCCCAGCGCGAGGTGAACAGGAACGAGAAGCCGTATTCCCTGATCGCAGGCCAGGCGCCGACGATCAGCGAAAGGATGATGCCGCCGAGAATAAGCAGCACCGAGATCGCGCAGGCGCGCGTGAGCCAATAGAAGGTAACGTCACCGAGCTTGAATGCGCTGAGGGCCTTGGCGCGATCGTAAGGTCCTGCAGCTTCCATCACGTCGCTCTGAACGGCCATGTCTGCCACGCCAATCCCCTGTACTGTATAGCCCAACTGCCCCGGATCCGGCGCCGGTTTTGCACCGGACTCTTGAACCAAGGCTGGTGTCCACCAAGCCCCTTGGTAACCAGACCCGCCTGTATTCGCCCTCCTGCCCGGAGGGAAAGACCCAACCCGGAAAGACCCGGGTTGGGCAGAGTGGGAGCACGCTCCCATTGTCGCCGGGCCGAACGCCGCCCGGTTCTTTGTTCTTAAATTCAGCTCTTGATCTCGGCCGACCAGGTCTTTTCAATCAGCTTGATCACGGGGTCCGGCATCGGGATGTAGTCGAGTTCCTCAGCCATCTTGCCGCCCTTCTCGAACGACCATTTGAAGAACTTGATGGCTTCCTGGGACGCGGCCTTGTCGGTCGCGGACTTGTGCATCAGGATGAAGGTCGCTGCGGTGATCGGCCAGGAGCCTTCGCCGGGCTGGTCGGTGAGGATCACGTAGTAGCCGGGCGCCTTCGCCCAGTCGGCGTTGGCCGCAGCAGCCTGGAACGAGGCTATCGTCGGCTGCACGGTCTTGCCGGCCTTGTTGACCATCGCGGCATGGGTCAGCTTGTTCTGCTTGGCGTAGGCGTACTCGACGTAACCGATCGCGTTCTTGGTCTGGCCGACGTTGCCGGCAACGCCTTCATTGCCCTTGGCGCCAACGCCCGTCGGCCATTCGACGGCCGTGCCGAGACCGACCTTGGTCTTCCACTCGGCGTTCGACTTCGACAGATAGTCGGTGAAGTTGAAGGTGGTGCCCGAACCGTCGGAGCGGCGGACCACGGTGATGGCGTCGGTCGGCAGCTTCAGCTTCGGATTGAGCTTGGCGATCGCGGGATCGTCCCACTTCTTGATCTTGCCGAGATAGATGTCGCCGAGCAATTCGCCCGAGAGCACGAGTTCGCCCGGCTTGATGCCTTCGAGGTTCACGACGGGGACGATCGCGCCCATCACCATCGGCCACTGCACGAGGCCGTCCTTTTCGAGGGCCTCAGCCTTCAGCGGCGCGTCGGTGGCGCCGAAGGTCACGGTCTTGGCCTGGATCTGCTTGATGCCGGCGCCCGAACCGATCGACTGGTAGTTCAGACCGTTGCCGGTCTCCTTTTTGTAGGCATCGGCCCACTTGGAATAGATCGGGAACGGGAAGGTGGCGCCCGCACCGGTGATATCGGCTGAAAACGCCGAGGTCGAGGCGGCGACGAGGCCTGCCGCGACGATTGTCTTGATGAAATTCATGGCTGGTCTCCATCTGGTGAGCGAAGCGCCTGTTAACGCCCGATCGCGCTCACGCCGCATCCGTTTAGGTGCGGTCAGTAGAGCTTTTACGAAGGTTCGATGACAGTTGGATGACACTCTCAAGCGATTGAAATCGCTAGAGTTTAGGTCCCAACCGGGGGTTTGGCCTGGGGGAAGCAGGCGGTAAAAGTGGCCCCGTTTTTGGGCACGCTTTCAATCAAAAGCCGGCCGCGATGGCGGTTAACAATATGTTTCACCAAGGATAAACCGAGCCCGGTTCCACCTTGCGCCCGGCTGTCGCCGACATCGACCCGGTAGAACCGCTCGGTGAGCCGCGGCAGATGTTCCGGGGCAATTCCGGGCCCGAAATCGCGCACCAGGACACGGACTTCCGGTGTGCCATCGGCGGAACTCGCCCGCACCAGCGAGACGATGACCTTGCCGCCGGAGGCGCCATATTTGAGCGCGTTCTCGATCAGATTTTCGAACAGCCGCAGCAGCTCCTCGCGATCGCCCGCGATCGTCACCGGCAGCTCGGGCAGATCGATCTCGATTCTGACCTGGCGCTCATGCGCCAGCGGCTCCAGCCCGTCGGCGACCTGGCGGATGATCGGCACGATGTCGACCGAGGTATCGGGCCGAACATGCGCCGACAATTCGACCCGCGACAGCGACAACAGATCGTCGATCAGCCGCGCCATGCGCGTCGCCTGCGCGTGCATGATGCCGAGAAAGCGCTCGCGCGCCTTGACGTCATCCTTGGCCGGTCCCTGCAGCGTATCGATGAAGCCGGACAGGGCGGCGAGCGGCGTGCGCAGTTCGTGGCTGGCATTGGCGACGAAATCGGCGCGCATCTCCTCGACCCGGCGCAGCGGCGTCTGGTCGTGAAACGTCATCAGCATGCACTTGTCGGTGCCGCCGAACAGCGTCGGCACCGGCACCGGCGTGATGATCAGCTCCATCCAGCGGTCGACCGGCACATGGTCGAGATAGGTCGCGCGGCGCGGTTCGGTGGTCGCGATCGCCTCGCGCAGGGCGGTGATGATTTCGGGCGAGCGAAGCGCGAACTGGGCAAGCTCGTTCTTGCGCAACGCAGGCGCCAGCTGGGCTGCCGCCGCATTGAGATGGAGGACGCGGCCGGCGCGGTCGAGCAGCACGGCGGGATCCGGCATGCCGGCCACGACGGCGCTGACCGCGGCGGCTTCGACCGGATTGACGCCGCGAACGTCCTCGCGCGAGGTGACCGCATCATGCAGCCGCCATGGCACCAGCGCTGCGGCGGCAATGCAGATAAAGGCGGCAATTGCGCGCGCCACCCCGAGTTCGCCGGTGGCGACGAAGACCGACAGAGCAAGGCCCGCGACCAGCAGGATAATGGCCGAATGCCGTAACCGGTCGGACCATGGGGCAAAATAGGAGGAGGAAGAGGAGGAATCGTCTATCGCCATTGTTGGCTTTGTTCCCTCTGTCTTTTGCGTCTTTTACGCGCTTTCAGGCGCCGGTGTCTCCACGCTCGCGCACATAGACGGCCTCACGTCTCGGTTCGGCGTCGGGGCCAGGCGCCAACTGGCGCAAGCGCTTCGACCGCGCCCCCAGGATAACCTCCCGAAGCGTCAGCAAGATTACAGATATGACAAAAGGCGCAATATAATAGAGGACCCGGAACAGCAGCATCCCGGCCAGGAGGTCCTCCCGGTCCATCTGCCAGAGCCCGACCAGCATGGCCGCGTCGAACACACCGAGACCACCGGGCGAGTGGCTGGCAAAGCCGAGCAGCGTCGCCGAGACGAAGATGACCGCGACGACGACGAAGCCAAGGTTGGGTTCATCGGGGGTCAGCACATACATCGCCAGCGCGCAGAACCCGAGGTCGATGATGCCGATGCCGATCTGCAGCAGTGTCAGCGGCCCGCCCGGCAGCGTCACGGTCCACGGCCCGCGGCCGACGCTACGGGGCTGGCTCCAGACCCAGACCACATAGCCGACGAGGCCGGCGATAATCGCAAACGCCAGGGCTCGGTTGAGCCAGGCCGGCAACTGATCGATCGAGGCCGCGGCTTCCGGGTGATAGGCGATGCCGAGGCCCAGCACTGCGGCATTGCCGAGCCAGAAGGTGAGCCCGGCCAAAAAGCAGATCTTGGCGACGTCGATCGCGTTCAGCCCCCAGGCCGAATAGATCCGGTAGCGCACCGCGCCGCCGGTGAAGACGCTGGCGCCGACATTGTGGCCGATCGAATAGGAGGTGAAGGCGGCAAGCGCGGTGATGCGGTAGGGGACGTGGGTGTGGCCGATCGCCCGCACCGCAAACAGATCGTAGAAGGTCAGCGTGAAGTAACCCGCCGCCACGAACAGCGCCGCCAGCACGATCTGGCGCGGTTCCGTGCTCTTGATGGCCTCGATCACCTCGTTGGAGTCGATGCCACGCAGCATGTGATAGAGCACGTAGCACGCGGTTCCGATGACCGCGATACTGATCACAACCCCGAGCTTATGCAGGACCTGCTTCTGGCGCAGAAACGAAATCGCCCTGCGTATTGCTTCCAGCATCTAGACCTCGAATTGCGATCCCGCGACGACGGCAACGGTGCGAATTCCGCCGACGCTCCGCTGCTCCCTGGGCACTCCAGTAGCGCGTTTTGGGCCGGAGTGGAATTCGTCTAACGACAATAAAACGCGGTTCTTCAATCTATTAGGCGGATTTGATGACAGTGGGTGCACAGTTTTGCTGGATTCTGCGCGCCCAAACCGGGCTCCTGCCGGGTCCCTTGGGCAATCCCTTAACCAATCCCTTGGGCTGGAACGGGTCATGCCGGGGCGTTTCAAGCCGCGGGGGCGCTGCGCGAGACCACCCAGTCCCGCAGCCACGACCCCACCGCACAGCCGCAAAGATAGAGCGCAAACATGATCAGTCCGAGGTCGAGCCAATAGCCAAACCGGCCCGGGACCACGCGCGAAAGCGCGGCCGCGACCAGCACGACTGCCAACGCCGCCAGCCACCGCTTCCAGGTTTTCGATACGCCCTCGCCGTGCTGAACGATGGAAATCCAGCCCATCGCCAGGCCAAGCAGCAACGATCCCAGCAGCCAGCCCCAGAAAAACGTCGTCAGATAGGCCATCCTTACCTCACCACGAAATCGATGCGGCGGTTCTGCGCCTTGCCCTGGTCGGTATCATTGCCGGCGATCGGCTGTGTGCTGCCATAGCCGACCGACGTGAAACGGTTCGCCGGCAGTCCGGCCCTGACCAGATAATCGGTGACCGCCTGGGCGCGCTTCTCCGAGAGCGCCTGATTGGTGGGTTCCTCGCCGTCGGAATCGGTATGTCCGACGACCTCGATATTGGCGTTCGGGCAGCGCATTGCGGTCTCGATCAGGCGGTCGAGCAGCCCGGCGGAGTCAGCCACGATGTCGGCCTTCCCGGATTCGAACCGGATCCTGGCCTTGCCGAGCAGATCGGTAAATAGCTGCTGGCAGACCGTTGGGTCGACCGGCGCCGCGGTCGGTTTGACCGAGATTTCAGGCTTGAATTGCCAGCCCTGCGGAAACTCCTTGCCAAGGCCGGCTCGGATCTGGGTCGCGGCCGTCTCGTAAAGCGCATCGCCCGACAGTTTCACCTCGCGGTCGCTGACCACGAGCGTCCCGGTCGACAAACGCGACAGCGCGCCGAGCGCCGGCACCACGGCGGCGGCAAATCCTGAGGGCGCACCGATACTCGCCTTCAGGTTGTCTACGACTTTCTCGCTGAAGAATTTGCGGCCCGCCGCCGCCACCAGCGCCGCATGGGCGTTGTTGTCGGGCACATAGCCGGTCAGCGTCAGCGTCACCGCGACCGGATCCTTGTAGGCCTGGAAGATGTAGGGCGGCGCCTTGACCTCGTTGGCCGCGACCGAATAGCCCTCGGGGAGATTTTTCAACGCGGCAGCGATGGCTTCGCGGCCGCCAAGTTCACGCGCCATCCCTGACAGCGTGACCTTGTTGTCCGACAGCGTGATCTTTCCTTCCTTCAGTTTTGCAATCTGGTCGAGCAACAGCAGCGCGACATTGTCGAAGCGCTGCGGCGCGCCGCGCGCCAGGTTCATGCGGTCGGAGACTTCGACGCCACCAAGCATCGCGCGCGCGGCTTCCATCAGCTTGCTTTTGCTCGAAGGCAGCGGCGAACTGCCGCCCAGCGTCACCCGGACGACGTCGCGTTCAGCCGACCACACGAACGGCTTGGCTTCGGGAACGAGGCGGGTTTCGTCGTTGACCAGCCGCACGCCCGGCACCGCTTCCACCGACGCAACCGCGCTCATCCGGCCCTCTTCCGAGAAGGCTTCGGCTGCAAACGTCACGTCGCGGCCCGCAACCACTATTCGCCTTTTGTCGAGGACGGTATCCTTCAGCGCTGTGGTAGAACGCTGCGCCAGGTCGGCTTCCAGCGGCACGGTGCTTGTCCAGGCGGCGAAACCCCAAAGGATGACGAGCGGAATCACACCCGGCCACCATTTGCCACTCCACCTGAAAAGTCCGTGCATTCGAGTTCCTAAGGGTCCGGAAACAGAGAGAAAACAAACCCTTGCGGGGCTGTCAAACCCGAAATAACGCAGAAGCGTCGGGGTGCGGATATTTGCCCAGCTAACCGTTTCTTCAACGGTCTGCCGCTAAGTTAGAAACATAATGAAACAGGCGGCAAGTCCTGATGAAAATGCTCCGCAACACCGTTATCCGCGCCGGACTGGAGGCGCTTTACTTCTCGGGCGCGCATTATTTGCTGCGACCAATCTTCGCAGGTGTCGGCGCAATTTTCATGCTGCACCATGTGCGCC
Organism: Bradyrhizobium sp. AUGA SZCCT0158; assembly: GCF_018130065.1. GTDB lineage: Bacteria > Pseudomonadota > Alphaproteobacteria > Rhizobiales > Xanthobacteraceae > Bradyrhizobium. The sequence goes on from NZ_JAFCME010000002.1 coordinate 244,032, forward strand.
CGCGCCGCGACGTGGAATTCCAGCCTAATTATCATCTCGAGGTCGAACCCGAATTCCTGCGCGCGGTGCTCGCGCATCTGCGGTCCCTCAACGTCGACCTGGTCACCATGGACGAGGCGCATGCGCGGCTCTCCCAGGGCAATTTCGCGCGGCGCTTCGCCTGCTTCACCTTTGACGACGGTTATCGCGACAACCGCGATTTCGCGTTGCCCGTGATGCGTGAATTCGACGCACCCATGACGGTCTACGTCACCAGCGATTTCGCCGAAGGCACCGGCCGGTTGTGGTGGGTTGCAATGGAGCTGGCGCTCGCCAAGGCTTCCTCGATCGAGGTGCCGATCGGCGGCGTGGTTACCCGTCTCGATGCCTCGACGCCGGCGGCCAAGCAGGTCGCCTTCGACCGGCTGCACGAGTGGCTGCGCAGCCTGCCGGGCGAGCTCGACGTGCAACGCGAAATCTCCGCGCTCTGCACGCGCTATGATGTGGACGAGACGAAGATCGCCCGCGACCTCTGCATGTCCTGGGACGAGTTGAAGGCGTTTGCGGACGAACCGCTCGTGACCATCGGCGCGCATACAGTCACGCATTGCAACCTGGCGAAGCAGACCGAGGCGACCGCCAGTTTCGAAATCGCCACCAGCCGGATGCGGATCGAGGCGGCGCTGCAACGCCCGGTGCTGCATCTTGCCTATCCCTATGGCGACAAGATCGCCGCCGGGGAGCGGGAGTTCACACTCGCCAAGGCGGCCGGCTTCAAGACCGCGGTGACGACCCGGCCGGGCATGATCTTCCCGGAAAGCGCCGGTCATTTGACCGCGCTGCAGCGGGTCTCGCTCAACGGCAATTACCAGGACGAGCGCATCATCCCCGTGCTGACCTCCGGCGCCGCCACCGCGATGTGGAACGGTTTTCGGCGCATCGACGCGGCGTAGTTGTCGTCATTGACGCCTCACTTCCCTTCTCCCCTTGTGGGAGAAGGTGGCGCGAAGCGCCGGATGAGGGGTCTCCATCCTCCTCGAAATCTCACCGTGTAGAGAGAACCCCTCACCCGTCTTCGCTTCGCGAAGCCACCCTCTCCCACAAGGGGAGAGGGGGAGAGTTGACTCGGTCTCCTCTCGCGCTCAAAACCGCCGGCAAGAGCAATGGAGGAACTCATGTTCAAGGATCTGTTTTCGCTCAAGGGCCGCGTCGCGCTGGTGACGGGTGGATCGCGCGGGATTGGCAAGATGATCGCGGCCGGGTTTCTCGCGCAGGGAGCGGCGAAGGTCTACATCACCGCGCGCAAGGCCGGCCCCTGCGAGGCGACCGCGAAAGAACTCACGGCGGCCTATGACGGCGAGTGCATCGCGCTGCCGATCGATATTTCGACCGTCGAAGGTTGCGACAGGCTCGCCGCCGAGATGATCAAGCTCGAGCCGAAGCTCGATATCCTCGTCAACAATGCCGGCGCCGCCTGGGGCGCGGAGTTCGACGAATTTCCGGAGAGCGGCTGGGACAAGGTCATGGACCTCAACGTCAAGTCACTGTTCTTCCTGACCAAGGCGCTGGCGAAACCGCTGCGCGCGGCCGCATCGCACGAGCGGCCGGCCAAGGTCATCAACATTGCCTCGGTCGACGGCATCTTCGTCAACCCGACGGAGACCTATTCCTATGCCGCGAGCAAGGCCGCGGTGATCCATCTGACACGGCGCATGGCGACCAAACTGGTCAAGGACAACATCAACGTCACCGCGATCGCGCCGGGCGCCTTCAAGTCGGACATGAACAAGGCCGCACGCGACCATTCGGATGAAGTCGCAAAACGCATTCCGGCCAAACGCATCGGCACCGACGAGGATATGGCCGGGATTGCGATCTATCTCGCCTCGCGCGCCGGCGATTATGTGATCGGCAACACCATCGCGGTTGATGGCGGCGTGGTGTACGCGAATGCGGGACTGGAGATTGCGGGGTAGAGGGCGCGATCCATCGCGGCAGGTGACAGCGGGGATCAAGTGAGGCAGCCGAGAATTTCTCCGTTCCCTCCCCCCTTGCGGGGGAGGGTCAGGGAGAGGGGTGCCACACGACGTGCTCTCTCGGCTTGCGTGTCGACGTGATGAACCGATGTTCGCAGAGGGGTCTCTTCTTTCAAACACCTTTTGTGGGGCTACCCCTCTCCCCAACCCTCCCCCGCAAGGGGGGAGGGAGCCCGTCGAGCGGGGCTCCCTAACAACTCACGTCTCGATTTTCACGTACTCGAAATCGCCGGGCTTGTTGTCGATGCCGACCTTGGGCGGCGAGATCCAGGAGGCGTAGGTGCCGGCTTCGGTGACCGGGGTCATCAGCGAAGCGATGAAGTCGCCATCGTCCGATGACGGCAGCCAATCGTTCTTGCGCGCGTTCCAGGTGGCGGCGTCGATCAGCACGCCCTCCGGGGTCGCGTTGATGTCCTTGAACTCGCCGATATGGCGGTGGAAGGCGACGTCGGGCAGCGTCAGCTTGTACTGGTAGCCGGCGAGCGAGATGATCTTGTTCCAGCGCAGCATGCCCTTGGCGCAATCCTGCGTGTAGTCGTCGCGCAGGCGCATGTTGAGCGCGGTTAGCGCCGGCTCGTCGACGCGCTTGATCACGCCATCGACCAGCTTCAGCACCGGGTAGGTCGCGTTCTTCAGCTGATGGTCGTCGTCGATCTGGGTTTCCTTGTAGCGGCCCTTGATGCCGGCATTGAAGGCATTCGCCGCGTTGGTCGAGACTTCCGAGCCGAACAGATCCAGCGACAGCGAATAATGCAGATGGAGCTTCTTCTGGATGGTCGGCAGATCGATCACGCCGAGCGCACGGACTTTTGCGATATCGGTCGGATCGGTGATGCCGGCCGCCTTCATCGCCTCGCAGGTGCGCTGCACGACGCGGCTGATGCCGGTCTCGCCGACGAACATGTGATGCGCCTCTTCGGTCAGCATGAAGCGGCAGGTGCGCGACAAGGGATCGAAGCCGGACTGCGCCAGCGAATGCAGCTGCATCTTGCCGTCGCGGTCGGTGAAGTAGGTGAACATGAAGAACGACAGCCAGTCGGGCGTCGCCTCGTTGAAGGCGCCGAGCATGCGTGGCGAATCCGCGTCGCCGGAGCGGCGGCGCAACAAATCATCGGCCTCTTCGCGGCCGTCGCGGCCGAAATACTTCTGCAACAGATAGACCATCGCCCAGAGATGGCGGCCTTCCTCGACATTGACCTGGAACAGGTTGCGCAGGTCGTACAGCGAGGGCGCGGTCTTGCCGAGATGGCGCTGCTGTTCGACCGAGGCCGGCTCGGTATCGCCCTGGATCACGATCAGGCGGCGCAGCGTGGCGCGGTGTTCGCCCGGGACTTCCTGCCAGGCCGGCTTGCCAAAATTCTCGCCGAACGGAATGACGCGATTTTCCTCCTGGGGAGCAAGGAGAATGCCCCAGCGATATTCCGGCATCTTGACGTAATCGAACTTGGCCCAGCCGCGCGGGTCGACCGAATAGGCGGTGCGCAGGTACACCAGCGACTGCTGGAAGCCTTCCGGCCCCATGTCGCCCCACCAATCCATGTAGCCGGGATGCCAGCCCTCGAGCGCCTTGAGCACCTGGCGATCTTCACTGAGATTCACGTTGTTGGGAATCTTGGTTGAGTAGTCGACGTTCATGAAGTTCATGGCGTGCTCCTTGCTCGCTCTCGTGTCCCGGACGCGGTGCGACGCGAAGCGGTGCGCCGCAGAGCCGGGACCATTTCAGTAACGGTCCGTGTGGGTCCCGGTTCTGCAGCGCGTCACAAGCGTGCCGCGCAGCGCCCGGGACACGAAATCTAAACCCGCGTCATATCGAACTGCGCCTTCTGGCCGGTGCCGTAGCGGCGCAGGGCGCCGTCTTCGCCGACGGCGTTGGGGCGCTGGAAGATCCAGTTCTGCCACGCGGTGAGGCGCGAGAAGATCTTCGATTCCATGGTCTCGGGTCCGACGAAGCGCAAATTGGCTTCCATGCCGGTGAGGCCGTCGGGCGAAAAGGAGGTGCGCTCCTCCAGGAACACCCGCACCTCGTCGTCCCAGTCGATATCGTCGAGCGCGAAGGTGACGAGGCCGAGTTCTTCGGCCGCCTCGGCGTCGAGCGTGGTGCCGATAGTCGCCTCGGCGCGCTCGAGATCGGACGGATCGGCCTGGAAGCGCGACTGCAGCCGCGTCAGGCCATGGCTCATCGGATACGGCCCGAAATTCATCGCTGTCAGTTCGATGGTCGGCGGGGCGCGGTTGTCACCCTGCTTCTGGCCGATCAGCATGTAGGAGCGGTCGGCCACGAACACGAGTTCGGCAAGCGTGCCGACGAAGCAGGAGCCGGGCTCGACCAGCGTCACCAGCGTGCGCGAGGTGACGTCGATGCGCTTGAGCACCCGCTTCCAGTACTGCCTGATCTCGTTGACCAGCCAATGCGCCTTGTTGGCCTCGAGGAACGCGTCGCAGGCGACGACGCCTGCGCGGTCGCCATGCGACTTGAACAGCAGCATCGCGGTCTCGAGCTCGTTGATGCGCAGATGCAGGATCGCATCATCGAGCTCGCGCGCGACCTGCAGTGGCCAGAACGACGCGCCTTGCGCGATCAGGCCGTCGATATCGGCGGGCGGGGCTTCTTCCGGCGCCTTGATCGAGATGGTGGCGATGCGCTGGGCGCGGTCGATATCGACGCTGACAAAGCCGTAGCGGATGCCGGCCTCGTTGATGGTGCGCTGGAGCGGCGTCAGCGCGAGACCCTTGCCGTTGCCGTTGCGCCTGGAGGCGGCGGCGAATTCCTTGGCGCGGTCGGCGACCTTGGCCTCCAGCTTGCTGTTCGGCACGATCTCGTCGACCAGGCGCCATTGCACGGCGCGCTTGCCCTTGATGCCTTCCTCGATGGTGCAGAAATAATCGGCGTGATCGCGGCGCACCTTGCGCTTGTCGACCACGCGGGTCAGGCCGCCGGTGCCCGGCAGCACGGCGAGCAGCGGCACTTCCGGCAGCGACACCGCGGCCGAGCCGTCGTCGGCGAGCATGATGTGATCGGTCGCCAGCGCCAGTTCATAGCCGCCGCCGGCCGCGGTGCCGTTGACGACGCTGATGAAGCGCTGCCCGGAATTCTCGGAAGAGTCTTCCAGACCGTTGCGGGTCTCGTTGGTGAATTTGCAGAAATTGACTTTGTGGGCGTGGGTGGCGCCCGCCAGCATGCGGATATTGGCGCCGGCGCAGAACACGCGGTTCTTGCCCGAGCGCATCACCACGACTTTTACTTCCGGGTGCTCGAAGCGCAGCCTTTGCACGGCATCGGCGAGCTCGATATCGACGCCGAGGTCGTAGGAATTGAGTTTTAACTGATAGCCTTCGAACAGGCCGGCATTCTCGTCGACGTCCATGGTCAGCGTCGCGACGGCACCATCGACATCGAGCTTCCAATGCCGGTAGCGCGACGGATCAGTCTGGAAATCGATGTATTTTGCACCGCCTGCGAGGACGCGATCTTCGCCAGCCATTGGGCCACCCTGACGCTTTTGTTTGCCTTGCCTGATATGCACAATAATGCATGTTTTTGGTCCAGTCTAGTCCAAAACTTCGAAACATGCATTTTGTTTCATGTTCGGCTGACAGAGCCAAAGGCCACCCAATCGGCCTTGGCAAGCTGGGGCCGCCCTAGTTTGACCTTCACGAGTTCGGCCAGGGCCAGAACCGGAAAACCGTCGGCGAACCCGTCGCCGCCGGCGTTGCGCAGGCCCAGCGCCTTGAGTTCGGCGAGCGCCTCGCCGAGCAACCTTGCTGCGGCGTGCGGCTTTTGCATGCGCAGCCGCAAATTCGCGGTCGCGATCTGGATGCAGGCGCGCAGCAGGATTCGCTCGCGGCCGCCTTGCGGTGCGGCCGCCCACACCGCCTCAAGGATCTCCTGCGACTCCCAGAAATAACCGTGGTCGTTGAGCCGCAGCGCGTAGCGCAGCGCCGGATGCCGCGCCGGCACGTGGCCACCGAACCGCGACGGCACCAGCGCGGTGACCTGCGCCAGCGTTTCGTAATCGGCGTCGGCTTCATCAGCCTCGCCCGGCACATAGGCCCATCGCGGCAGCGGAAGGTTGCCCGTGGCCAGAGGCAGCGTGGTCATCGGGGCATGACCCGACGACCGACAATCCCTAACAGTGCACGGAAAAATAGTTTACGCGGCCCGTCCCTGCGAGCCGTCAACACGCAACACCGCGTTTGCGAATTCCTGGACCGCATCCAGCGTCGCCCCCGGCGCCTCCCGATGCGGCTGGTGTCCCGCCCCCGGGATCACGGTCACATCGACGGGACAATAGCACTCTTCCTGGGCGATCTCGATCTGGCGCATTGTCCCATACTCGTCATCCCGACCCTGCAGGATCGCGACCGGCACGCGGATATAGGCGAGGTATTCGGAAATGTCCCAATTGCGGAAGGCCGGATCGAGCCAGGCGCTGTTCCAGCCATAGAAGGCGTTGTCGACATCCTTGTGCCAGCGCGCCAGCTTTGCCTTCAGGTCGGAGGTCTCATAGGCGGCCTTGATGTTGGCAATCGAGCTCACCGAGATGTCCTCAACGATGAAATGCGGCGCGATCATCACGACGCCTTCAACGCGGTGATCCTGATGCGCACCCGTATAGATCGCCGCGATCGAGGCGCCATCGGAATGGCCGACGAGCAGCCCGCGGCGAAAGCCGATTTGATCGAGCAGCTTTGGCAACACGTCGAGCGCTTCGCTGTGCATGTAGTCGACGGCACGCGGCAGTTTCACCGGCGTCGACGCGCCATAGCCCGCGCGCGAGTAAACAAAGACACCGGCGCCGGTGGCGGCCTGAAGTTTGTCCGGAAAATCGCCCCACAGGCCGGCCGAGCCGAGGCCTTCATGCAGCATCACGATGGTCGGCGCGTCCTGAGGCGACGGACCGATCATGCGGTATTCAAGATTGGCGGCGCCGATGGTGAGGAAGCCGGTGGGAGGGAGTGTCATGTTGTTACTCTTCGAAGTGATCGAGATGCTTGTCGTCCCGGCGAACGCCGGGACCCATAGCACCGGTCATCTGTTGTTGAAAGAAGCCGTCGACCATTCTGCTCAACAACAACTGCCGCTGCGTATGGGTCCCGGCGCCCGTGCGCAATTGCGCACTAGGCCGGGACGACGCTTGTTATGGCGCTCCATCCCGCAACTTGAACCGCTGGATTTTTCCCGTCGCCGTCTTCGGCAAACTGTCGACCACATCGATCCAGCGCGGATATTTCCACGGCCCGATCTTCTGCTTGACGTGCTCCTTCAGCGCATCATGCAGGCCGTCGGTTTTGGTTTCGGCGCGCAGCACCACGAAGGCTTTGGGCTTCAGCAGACCTTCCGAATCGGCCTCCGGCACCACGGCGGCTTCCAGCACCGCGGGATGGGTGATCAGCGCGCTCTCGACTTCGAACGGCGACACCCAGATGCCGGACACCTTGAACATATCGTCACTGCGGCCGCAGAACGTATAGCGGCCGTCGGCGTCGCGGATGTATTTGTCGCCGGTGCGGGTCCAGTGGCCTTCAAACGTTTGCCGGCTCTTGCTGCGCTGGTTCCAGTAGCCCTCGCCGGCCGACGGCGCATCGACCAGCAATTCGCCGACCTCGCCATCGGGCACGTCGGCGCCTGCTTCATTGACGAGCCGCACGCGGTAGCCCGGCACGGGGCGACCGGACGAGCCGTATTTGATGTCGCCGGGCGCGTTGGAAAGAAAGATGTGCAACAGTTCGGTGGAGCCGACGCCGTCGAGAATGTCGACGCCAAACCGCGCCTTCCAGGCATTGCCGACCGATTCCGGCAGCGCTTCGCCCGCCGAGGTGCAGACGCGAAGCCGCTGGCCGGCGGACGTGTCCTTCAGCGTCTCGTCATTGAGCATGGCCGCGAACAATGTCGGCACGCCGAAGAAGATGCTGGGGTTGTATTTGTTCATCAGCGCGAACATCGCCGCCGGCGTCGGGCGATCGGAATTCAGCACCGTTGACGCGCCGACCGACATCGGAAAGGTCAGCGCGTTGCCGAGGCCGTAGGCAAAAAACAGCTTTGCCGCCGACAGGCCGACGTCGTCCTCGCGAATGCCGAGCACCTGCTTGGCGTAGGTTTCCGCGGTGGCGGCGAGATTGGAATGCAGGTGGCGCACGCCCTTGGGCATGCCGGTGGAGCCCGACGAATAGAGCCAGAAGGCGGGCTCATCTGGATGTGTCGCAGCGGTCGCAAAGGTGTCGCTCTCGCGCGCGAGTTCGTCGGCAAGCTTCTTGTGGCCATGCGCGTCCTTGCCGGACACGATCACATGTTCGAGGTCCGGCATCCGCCCGACGATGTCTTTGACGACGGGATAGAGCGCCTCGGACACGAACAGCACCCGCGCGCGGCAATCCGCCAGCACATAGGCGTATTGGTCCGCCGTCAGCAGCGTGTTGAGCGGCACCGGCACGATGCCGGCGCGGATCGCGCCCAGGAACACTGAGGGAAAATCGACGGTGTCGAGCATGATCATCGCGACGCGCTCTTCGCGGCGGACGCCAAGCCGGCGCAGCATGTTGGCGACGCGGCGGCTTTGCCGCTGCAGATCGCCATAAGTGAGTTCGGAAACCGTATCGGTAAAGGCGAGCTTGGCGCCGCGGCCCTCGTCGACATTGCGATCAAGCAGCCAGGTCACCGCATTGTAGGAACCGGACGTGCCGCTCAAGACGCTTCTCCCAGATTTAAGAATTATAATTCATATAAAGACCACCGAGCGCGCTTGCTGTCAATCCTCATCGGCATTATGTTTCCGAAACGCGCTGATTTGCAGCCAGGGCGAGCTAAGGGCTACTTCAGGGAAATGTCCGAAACCAGCGATCCCGAAACCGGCTTTCTTGAGCAGCTCGGCCAGCGCGTGCGCACCATGCGGGCGTTGCGCGGCATGTCGCGAAAGGTACTCGCGAAGGTCTCCGGCATTTCCGAACGCTATATCGCCCAACTCGAAAGCGGCAAGGGCAACGTCTCGATCGTGCTGCTGCGCCGGGTGTCGAACGCGATGGGCGCACATCTGGAAGATCTCATTCCCTCGACCGAACCTGTGCCGGACTGGGCTGTCATTCGCGACCTCGTGCGCAAGGCGACATCCGCGCAGATCGCGCAGGCCAAGGATGTGCTCGCGGGCGGGAGTACTGCGGCGCATCGCAAGATGTCGTTCTCGGGTATCGCGCTGATCGGCCTGCGCGGCGCCGGCAAATCAACGCTCGGCAAGATGCTGGCGAAGAAAATCGGCTGGAGCTTTGTCGAACTCAACAAGGAGATCGAGGCGCAGAACGGATTGTCCGTCGCCGAGATCATCGCGCTCTACGGCCAGGAAGGCTTTCGGCGCATGGAGCAGGCAGCCCTCGGGCAATTGCTGGCGCGCAAGGAGCTGATGGTGCTGGCAACCGGCGGCGGCATCGTCTCCGAACCACTGACGTTCGACCTGATCCTGTCGTCGTTCTACACGATCTGGCTGAAGGCCAAGCCCGAAGAACACATGGCGCGCGTGCGCGGCCAGGGCGACCTGCGCCCGATGGCGGACGATCGCTCCGCGATGGCCGAACTGCGCACCATCCTGGTCAGCCGCGAGCCGCTCTACGCCCGCGCGTCGGTCGTGGTGGATACCGCGGGGCTGAACGTCAACGACGCCGCGTCGCGGCTGGTCGATGCGGTGGCGCCAGTGCTGCACGATGAAGCGCGGATGTTCGCGCGGGGCTGAGCGGGCGCGGTGTCTTCGCGCACCGCTCGCGAAAGAACGCCACCATTAACCACGGCCGCGGTTAACCACCGCAACGGTTCCTTGCGGAAACACACCCTTTAATAGTGTTACCAAAGCGTTAAACGCAGGGAATACAGATCATGTCAGAGCGCCGCAAACTGCCGAGAAACCGCGTCTATTACGGTGGGAGGGTCACGTTCAACGCGCGCTCTTCGACGCTCGCCTGCGTCGTGCGCAACTTCAGCCAGTTCGGGGCCAGGATCGAATTTGAAAATTCGGTGCTCGTGCCCGACGAAGTGGATTTCGAAATCGAGCGCAAGGGAATCTCCTGCCTGGCGCGCCTCGTCTGGCGCGATCGTTTCGCGGCAGGCCTGGTGTTTTCAGGCGCAAGCGAGACGGAAGGCGTCGTTGAGCTGAACTGGGCGCGCAAGCTGCGCGCCAGCGAACGGGCGAACCGGCAACTGCGGTCGCGCCTCGATCAGCTGCGATCCGAACACTGATGCGATCCACTCAGCCGCCAGTCAGGATGAAATCGCATGAGTACCCTTGAAGACGACGCTTCCATCCGCGTCGCCGCGAAGATGCCGAGGAGCCGGCGGCGCCCGCTTCGCGCGATACTGGCGGTGTTGACGGCGCAGTACACGATCGTCGCGATCGTCGTCAGCCTGTCGGTTGCGGGCACGCTTCGCTATCTGGTGACACCGCAGATCGTCGCCAAGTTCGAAATGATCGCCGCCGCGCTCAAGCGGATTTAGTATCCCGTCAGATGTCGGCAATCCGGCAGACTTCTTCGTGAAACACGAGGTAGCGCTTCGGCGCGATCAGATGTGGCGTGTTCTCGCGCCACCATGCGGCGGCCTCGGGACTATCTTTGGCGAGAATGCCGACGGCAGGCACCGCTTCCACCGCATAGCCGGCGATCAGCTCTGCCTGCCCGCGAAACACGGCCGCCCATTGCGCCGGCCATGAATGCGGCCGCGACAGAACCCCAAAGGCGAGAAGCTTTCGATGCGCCGCATAGCGCATGACCGGCAAATCGAGGCCGACCCATTTCTGGCGTACCCATAGCGGGGCTTCGCCGGGGGGAACGGCGACGATACGGACAGCCAAGTCGGGATTGCTCATTTCATTTCTCACGGCATCTGCATCGACTTCGTGCATGCCGGAGGGAATTGCGTTCATGACACGGGAGCGAAAATTTGGGCGCTGGGATCGTAGGATGGGTTGAGCTCTTCGCGAAACCCATCATCATCTCGATCGACAACTGATGGGTTTCGCAAGGGCTCAACCCATCCTACGCAGCTACGTTCACAACAACATCGACTTGACCGATTCCGCGCCCTCCCGCAGCAGTGGCAGGAATCGCTCGATCATCTCGGCCATCGAGACGCGGTCGACATGCGCGCCCATGTTGATGGCGCCGACGATCACGTCGTCGTAGCGGCGCACCGGGACCGAGATCGAACGGAAATGCGGCTCGGCCTCACGATCGACCAGCGAATAGCCCTGTTCGCGATCGGCGCGCACGCAAGCGAGCAATCGTTTTGGATCGGTCACCGTGTGCGGCGTCATCGGCTCGCGCCGCATCGCCGCGAGCCGCGCCGTGAGATCGCTATCGTCGAACTGGCCGAGCATGGCGCGGCCGACCGAGGTGCAGAACGCCGGCAGGCGATAGCCGATGTCGAGGCCGGCGGAGAACACCCGCGTCGGACTGCCGCGCGCGATGAAAACGACCTCGTCGCCGTCGAGCACCGCAAGCGAGCTTATTTCCTGCGCGGCCAGCGCGATCCGGTCGAGCACCGGTTGCAGCACCGTGACCACCTGGCTCGATTGCAGATAGGAGGCGGCGAGCGTCAGCACGCGCGGCGTCAGCGTGAACAGCTTGCCGTCTGAGGTGACGAAGCCGCCGTGCTCGAGCGTGAACAGGATGCGGCGGGCGGTGGCGCGCGGCAGATCGGCGGCGCGCGCCAGATCGCTCAAGGTCGCGGGGCCGCCGATCGTGCCGAACGCCTGGAGCAGGCGGATGCCGCGGTCGAGACTCTCGACGAAATCGGTGGCGCGTTCGTCGCCTTCGGCGCGTTTCAGCTTTGGCATTGGCCCTTCCGATTGGAAGCGTTCAAAATTGTGCTTGCCGTCCTCTGCAGTCATGGCATAATTCGCCCATTCGTTCAATAGGCGAACAAACTGCCTCCGACGAAAGGGCTGAACGCCATGATGAGCCAGGAAGCGAACGACCTGATCACGCGCACCGGGACAAAAGACCCCTGCGGGAAACTGATGCGGATGTACTGGCAGCCGGCGGCACTGGTCGACGAGCTGCAGGGCCCGCGGCCGGTCAAAGCCGTCAAGCTGCTCGGCGAGAACCTCGTGCTGTTCCGCGACGAGAACGGAAGCTTTGGCCTGATCGACCGCCATTGCGCGCATCGCGGCGCCGATCTCGCGTTCGGCCGTCTCGAACATGGCGGCCTGCGCTGCGCGTTCCATGGCTGGCTGTTCGACACATCGGGCCAGTGCATCGAGACGCCGGCGGAGCCGAAGGGCTCGAACCTGTGCAAGGGCATCAAGCAGCGCTCCTACCCCGTGATCGAGAAGAGCGGCATCCTCTGGGCTTATCTCGGCGAAGGCGAGCCGCCGGCGTTTCCTGAGATCGACTGCTTCATCGCGCCCGACAGCCATACGTTTGCGTTCAAGGGCCACATCAACTGCAACTGGCTGCAGGCGCTCGAAGTCGGCATCGATCCGGCGCACGCCTCGTTCCTGCATCGCTTCTTCGAGGACGAGGATACTTCCGCCAGTTACGGCAAGCAGTTCCGCGGCGCGTCCGCCGGCTCAGACATGCCGATGACGAAAATCCTGCGCGAATACGACAATCCGATCATCAATGTCGAGCACACCGAATACGGCCTGCGGCTGATCGCGCTGCGCGAGATCGACGAAGAGCGCACCCATGTGCGCGTCACCAATCAATTATTCCCGCACGGCTTCGTGATTCCGATGAGCACGGAGATGACGATCACGCAGTGGCATGTGCCTGTCGATGACGAGAATTGCTACTGGTACGCGATCTTCACCTCCTACACGGCGCCGGTCGACAAGAAGAAAATGCGCGACCAGCGCCTCGAACTCTATGAACTGCCCGACTACAAATCGCGCAAGAACAAGTCGAACGATTACGGGTTCGATCCGCACGAGCAGGCGACCGAGACCTATACCGGCATGGGCGCCGACATCAACGTGCACGACCAGTGGGCGGTGGAGTCGATGGGCGCGATCCAGGACCGCACCAACGAACATCTCGGCACCTCGGACAAGGCGATCGTGCAATATCGCCGCCTGCTGCGCCAGGAGATCGAAAAGGTTTCCGGCGGCGAGAAACCGTTCATGTTCCTCGACGCGTCCCGCGCGCGCAGCATCCAGGGCCCTGCCACCATGGACGGCATCGGGCCGACGCGGGGCTGGGAAATCTACTGGATGGAAGTCGACGTCAAACGCCGCCGCGGCGCGCCGTGGGCGGCGCCGGTGCCGGGGGAGATATCCGACAAGATCCGGCATTTGACGGCGGCTGAGTGATGGATTTGCGGCACCGTCATTCCGGGATGGTCCGAAGGACCAGACCCGGAATCTCGAGATTCTCAGGAGCGCAAGCGCGCTCCATAGTTCGATGCTGCGCATCGCCCCGGGATGACGGAAAAGGGGGGCCAACGCGTTGAGTTTCGTGGAGCGTCACGGCCTGTGGTCGGCGGAGCAGAAGGAGGCGGCGAGCCGTCTGCGCCGCATCGTCGAAGAGCAAAAACTCGAAGTGATCCGGCTGTCGTTCCCGGACCAACACGGCATTTTGCGTGGCAAGACGCTGGTCGCGAGCGAGGCGCTGGCCTCGCTCGAGAGCGGCTGCTCGATCACCACGACCATGCTCGCCAAGGACACCTCGCACCGCACGGTGTTTCCGGTGTTCACGTCCGGCGGCGGGTTTGGCATGCGCGAAATGGAAGGTGCTGCCGACGTCTTGATGGTCGCGGATCCCACCACGTTCCGCGTGCTGCCATGGGCGCCGACGACAGGCTGGCTGCTGTGTGACCTCTATTTCAACGACGGCCGCCCCGTGCCGTTCGCGACGCGAAACCTCTATCGCGGCGTGCTCGATCAACTCGGCCAGCGCGGCTACGATTTTGTCGCGGGCCTCGAAGTCGAGTTTCACATCTTCAAGCTCGAAGACGCGCGCATGGCGCCGGAGGATGCCGGGCAGCCGGGACAGCCACCTTCGGTGAGCCTCCTGTCGCACGGCTATCAATACCTGACCGAGCAGCGCTACGACCAGATGGAGCCGGTGCTGGAAATCATCCGGCGCGACGTGCTGGCGCTCGGCTTGCCGCTACGCTCGGTCGAGGTCGAGTTCGGCCCGAGCCAGTGCGAATTCACCTTTGCGCCGACCAGGGGGCTGACGCCCGCCGACAACATGGTACTGTTTCGCAGCGCCGTAAAACAGGTCGCCCGGCGCCACGGCTATCACGCCACCTTCATGTGCCGGCCCAAACTGCCGAACGTGTTCGCGTCCGGCTGGCACCTGCATCAATCGATCGTGTCGCGCGCCAGCGGCGAGAACGCGTTCATGACCAAGAACGATGGCGAAGTTCTCAGCCCCTTTGCGCGCAGCTATCTCGCGGGACTGCTGACACATGCCCGCGCCTCCGCCGTATTCACGACGCCGACCATCAACGGCTACAAGCGCTACCGCACCTATTCGCTGGCGCCGGATCGCGCGATCTGGGGCCGCGACAACCGCGGCGTCATGATCCGCGTGCTCGGCGGCCCCAATGATGCCGCAACGCGCCTCGAAAACCGCATCGGCGAGCCCGCCGCCAATCCCTATCTCTACATGGCCTCGCAGATTCTCTCGGGGCTCGACGGCGTCGACCGCAAGCTCGACCCCGGACCCTCCGCCGACACGCCCTATGAGACCAAGGCGGCGCTGCTGCCGAAAACGCTGCGTGAAGCTGTGACCGCGCTCAATGATGATCCGTTTTTTCGCGGGGCGTTCGGCCAGGAATTCGTCGACTATTACGTCCACATCAAGAACGCCGAGATCGAACGCTTCCAGGCCGAAGTGTCGGAGTGGGAACATCGCGAATATTTCGAGATGTTTTGACATTCTTCGTCGTCCCGGCCTTGAGCCGGGACCCATAACCACAAATATTTGTGGTTGCGAGAGGTCGTCGAACAGCGCGCTCGATGGATCACGCGGTATGGGTCCCGGCCTTCGCCGGGACGACAGAAATACAGCTCAAAATTCTCAAACTCATTCGATCACTTCATCGGCCCGGGCAAGCAGACCTGCTGGTACGGTCAAGCCGATCGCCCTTGCGGTCTTGAGATTGATGACAAGCTCGAACTTGACCGCCTGCTCGACAGGAATGTTCGCCGGCTTTTCGCCCCGCAGGACCTTGTGCACGAACGTCGCGGCGCGCTTGAACAGCACCGGCCCGTCCGAACCATAGGACATCAGGCCGCCGGTCTCGGCAAAGCCACGGATAATGGTTGCAGCCGGCAGGCGATGTGCAAGGGCGAGCTCGACCATGCGTTTGGTCGGCAGGCTGGCCTGAAAGACGACCGCGCCGGCCTTTTCCTTCACCGCCGTTGCAAAGGCCGCTTCCAGTTCTTCCGGGCCACGAACCGTGATGACGGGAGCGATTTCGCTTGATGTACCGGCGCCGGCGCGCTGGGCTTGTTCGAGAAAGGATTTTGCAAATACCGGATCGGCGGCATTGGCAATCAGCGCGACCCGCCGTGTCGATGGCAGCATGTCGCGGAACAGCTCGACACATTTGCCATGGGTTTCCGCGCCCATCTGCGATAGGCCGGTGATGTTTGCGCCAGGGTTGGCAAGACTCTGAACCAAACCGGTCCCAAGCGGATCGCCCGACAGAATGACGATCGGGATTTCGCGCGTCGCCTGCTTCGCTGCGAGGGCGCACGGCGTGAAGAGCGCCACGATGACATCGACTTTGAGCCGAACCAGTTCCGCCGCGAGTTCCGGCAGGCGGCTGAGTTGTCCTTCGGCAGAACGAAACTCGATAACGTAATGCTGTCCTTCGATGCGGCCGAGTTCGCGCAAACCTTCACGAAGTTCCTTTCCGAACGAAGGCACATCCGCATTACCGATGACGAGCACGCCGATCCGGCTTAGTTGCGCCTGCTGCGCTCGCACCGCGAACGGCCAAGCCGTCGCGCCGCCGACAAGCGCAATAAAATCCCGCCGCTTCATGTTGATTTCCCAACCCTGATGCCGCTTCGTAGCAGGCGGCCACACTTGACGGTACCATGACGGTCCGCGCACGGGAAAAGTTTTAGACGGTCCTGTCAATCACCGCCGATATTAAACCACGGCGTTTTGCTTGATGATCTCGCGGTAAAATGACGCACTCAGTTTCGGCGTACGGCGCTGGGTGTTGAAATCGACGTGGTAGAGGCCGAAGCGTTTCTGGTAGCCGTCCATCCATTCGAAATTGTCGATCAGGCTCCACAGGAAGTAGCCGGCCACCGGGACGCCTTCCGCCGTCGCGCGCTGCAGATGGAACAGATAGTTGCGCAGATACATGACGCGGTCGACGTCATAGATGTTGCCGTCCGCGGCCGGCTGATCGGTCGACGACGTCCCGTTCTCAGTGATGTAGATCGACTTCACGCCCCAAATCTTCGCCGCGTGACGCGGCGCCCAATACAGCGCCTCCGGACCGATCCTCAGCCAGGACGCATCCATATGCGGGAACGATGCCGGAAACGGCGCCAGCGTGTAGCCGCGCGAATTGTCCGCGGCCAGCACGTAATGGTCGGGCGTGTAGACATTCAGCCCGACGAAATCGATCGGCGATGAAATGATCCTGACATCATCGGCGGTATGTTTCGGGGCGTCGGCGTGTGCCAGATAACTTTCCGTGAATTTTCCCTCGAGGATGGCGGTCAGGTAGCCGGCATTGAGCTCGCGCACCGCGATCTCGGCGGCGCGGATATTCGCCGGCGTCTCGATCGCGGGGATGCAGTTGACCATGTTCTCGGCGAGGCCGATTTTGGTTCCGGCCTTGGCGTGGGCCCGGATTGCCTGCACGGCAAGGCCGTGTCCGAGGGCGACATGGTGACGAACCTGGTTCTGTTCGCCTTGCGACAGTTTCAGGCCCGGCGCGTCGAGGCCAAGGCCATGGCCGAGATGAACCAGCCTCGAACATTCGTTGATCGTGAGAATGTGCTTGACGCGATCGCTCAGGCGCTCGCTGACATAGCCCGCGTAATCTGCAAACGCTTTCGAAGTATCGCGCGACATCCAGCCGCCGAAGCGGTCTTGCAGCGTCTGCGGCAAGTCCCAATGGTACAGCGTAGCAAACGGTTCGATGCCGTTGGCCAGCAGTTCGTCGAGAAGCCGATTGTAAAAATCGAGACCTTTCGGATTGGGCGCGCCCGTTCCTTCCGGAAAAACGCGTGACCATGCGATCGAGAAGCGATAGGTCTTCGTCCCCAGCGCCTTCATCAATTGGACGTCGTCCTTGTAGCGATGAAAGTGGTCATCAGCGACGTCGCCAGTGCTGTGATCGGCAATTTTTCCGGGCGTGTGCGCAAAACGATCCCAGATCGACGGCCCTCGACCGTCCTCGTTGACCGCGCCTTCGATCTGATAGGACGAGGTCGCGGTGCCCCATCTAAAATCAGCCGGAAAGGCCGCGATGGGTTTCTGGCCGCTGGAACCGCTTTGTGCATCCGCTGACTTGACCGATCCCGCCGACAGGCCGAGCGCCGCCCATCCTGCGATCTTGCCAAAACGGCGCCGGGAAAATCTGTTCGACCACATGCGTTCGTTCCCGGACCAGAGCCCTCTTCAGCACAAAGCTATTTGTCGCATTCGACCTTTGACGTCGCCGCAACGAAGCCGGCGGCGGCCTGCGGCTTTGGCGGCGGCAGGGAAGCGACGGCGACCGGTTGTACGGCGAGTTGTTGCTTGCGAAGCGTCTTCCGGAAGACGAACGGCATGTTCGGTAGCGCGCTCCACACGGCAACGAAACGCGGCGGCCACAGCGCGGCGCCAAACAGGAGGAATGCCGCCGCTGTCCAGAGCGACTGCCAGTTGTGAACACCCTCATTGAACAAGAGGAAAAGCGCAGCCGCCGCGAGCAGGCCGGCGAACGCCATCTCGGCGGTGACGCCGTCGTCTGACTTTCGACGGCAGAGCAGAGCCACCATCCAGACCGGCACAGCCGCCATGGTCACGCTGGCAAACGGGAAATCACGCGAACGCGGATCGAACACGAGGCCGAGCGCGACCTCTACTGTGATCAGCGCGGTGACCATCATCACAACGCCCAGAACCAGCGCAGGCACTGATGACGGCCAGCCCTCGCGCGGGCCGAGCAATTCCCGGAACGACGGCAACGGCCGTCCGGCCATCAACGCGTTGGCGCACAGCAGCGGCAGCGTGATGGCCGCGGTCAGAAGCCATCCCTGGTTCAGCAGACCGGCGACGCCATAGTTTTCATAGAGGGCCTTTTCGGCCGCCAACCCCAGCAGGATTCCACCTGTCGTCGCGCAGGCCGACACGGCCAGCCACGGCGCCAATCCTGTCGCCCTCCGCCGACGCCAAAGCGTCAACAATGCAACGGCAAAAACACAAATGGCGAAAGCAAGGCCAGCTCCCAGTTGCAGCTTCCAGAACGGATAATTGCTGACGGCCGCTCCGTGCGCATGCTTGATCTGACGGCTATCGCCGTCGAGAAGGCCCCAATGCGCGCCGACCGTGCCTTCCCACTGGCGCTTCCAAGACTCGTCGTAGGCCTCAAACACATTGACGCGGATTTTTTCCCGCTCCGCCCGGTCGAGCAGTTCGGAAATGAAGCGGGCCTGATTGATGCGTGACGGCAGCGAGACCTCCCGCATGCGTCCCTTGCTCGGCCAGCCCGCCTCCCCGATCAGGATTTCCTTGCCGGGAAACGCCCGCGCGACCTTGTGGTAGATATCGATAACATGCCCCGCCGCGTTTTCGGCCCGGATCGGCTCATCTTCCCAGAACGGCAACATGTGGACCGTGACGAAATCGACGTCGGCCGCCATCTCGCGGTAGCGCAGCCAGTAATCCCAGGAATCGGCGTAAGTTATCGGCGTCGTGATACGCGACCTGACCGAGCGGAGGATTTCGCGAAGGTCTGCCACCGTCATTTCGCCGCGGAGCAGCACCTCGCTGCCGACGATGACGGAGGTCACGGTCCCCTGATAATCCTTGGCCAGCGATACCGCAGTGTCGATCAGCGTTGTGTTCTTCACGCGGTCGCGTCCGAGCCAGATGCCGAGAATGACTTTCAGCCCGACCTTCGACGCCAGCTGAGGCACCCTGTCGAGCCCGTTCTCGACCGAGTAGGTGCGGATGCAGTTCGATATCCCGGCCAACTGGCCGAGATCTTCCGCGATCTGCTCCGGACTGATGATGATGTCGGAATTCCACGGCGTCTGCCCGCTCCGGAACGGCGCGTAGGACACGCAGTCGAGCTTCTTCGCAGGATCGATCAGCGCATGATCCAGCAGCACCGGCGCCGCCAGCCAGTACCAGACCGCAACAATCATGCTCATCGAAACAAGGAAAAGCGCCAGCGGCACGCTCTTGCGGGAAGCGCCGGTCGGCCGGGTCGGCAAACCAGATCGCAACGCGGTGGGAGCATCGAGGGACATCGCGCGCAGCCTTGAGCTAGATCAGGAGCAAGCGGTGCTCAACGTCGTATTGCGGCGCGGTGGTCGCGGCGCCGACAATCGTGAAAACCTGCCGGTCAACAGGAAGGCAATTGAATATATTGCTAGACATACTTTGGCCTGATGGAGGTCACGATTCGGCTTGCGGGTTTGATTGCAGGCGGCCCCGATGGAACATGTCAGTTTGACGAAAAAGAGTATACCAGCGTTCGTCATCTTCCAACAATCCCGGGCCCCTGGCATGTCCGTGTTCGTTCTGGCTGACCTGCACGCAGCGTGGGCCAGCCGACCACTCTAGGTGAGCTGCGCCAGCCAGACGGTATGACCGCCACAGTCCGGATCTTCGACGACATGCGCCACCACGTCGAAACCATTTGCGCAGAGCAGCGCGCGGTATTCGGCAGCGTCCAGGCTGGCATGATAGAGCGGCTCGCCCCTGTAGCTCCCGATCGCTTCGCCGTGCGCCGGACCGCTCGTGAACATCAATGCCGCGCGCGGCGCAGCGTGCTGCCGGAAGATGGCAAACATCCGGCGCTGGTCATCGGGACAGAGGTGGAAGAAGCTGTCCCAGGCCAGCAGACCGTCGAAGCGTCGCGCAAGCGAGAGCGTGCGCATGTCGGCGACGTGCCACGCGAGATCGGGAAAAGACGCCGTGCAAAGGGCGATCAGTTCCGGCGAAGAATCGACGCCGGTCACATGGCATCCCTGCTGGGTAAGATAACGCGCGATCGGTTCACCTGAGCCGCAGCCGATGTCGAGCACAGAAGCTGCACCCGGCAGCAACGCGCGAAACCGGCCGAGCCACGTGCGCTCCATCAGCCGGTTGCCGCGGTCCTGCGCCCAGGCGCGGGCGTGGCGTTGATAGAGTCTGATGATCCGGTCGGCGTCGGGGTTCATGGTGGCAAATTTGGAGTAGGCGCTATGGCCAAGCAAGAGGCCTTGCTGAATCGCGCGCTTTCTCGTCGTCCCGGCCTAGTGCGCAATTGCGCACTAGGCCGGGACGACGACAGAGATAACTCAAATCCCCAGATAGCGGTGCTGCAAATCCGGCTCGGCGATCAACTGCTCCGACGTGCCGCTCCACACCGTGCGGCCGCGCTCGATGATGTAATGCCGGTCGGCGATGCGGGAGAGATTGGCGACGTTCTTGTCGATCACCAGCACCGATTGCCCACGTCCCTTGAGCATCGACAGGCAGCTCCAGATTTCCTCGCGGATCAGGGGAGCCAGGCCTTCGGTTGCTTCGTCAAGGATCAAGAGTTTTGGATTGGTCATCAGCGCGCGGCCGATCGCGAGCATCTGCTGCTCGCCGCCGGACAGCGTCATCCCCATGTTGCCGCCACGTTCGGCAAGGCGCGGAAACAGCGCGTGGATTTTTTCGATCGTCCAGGGATCGGTGTTGCCGGCGCGATTGCCGGCAGCCGCGACCAGATTTTCGTACACGGTGAGATTCGGAAAGATCTGGCGGCCTTCCGGCACCAGGCCGATGCCGAGTTTTGCGATTTTATACGACGGCAGGCTCCGAACCTCCTGCCCGCCGAAACGGATGGTGCCGGCACGCGCCGCCGTCATGCCCATGATCGAGCGGATGGTCGTCGTCTTGCCCATGCCGTTGCGGCCCATCAGGGCGACCATTTCACCTGACTGAACCTTCAGCGACAGGCCGAACAGCACCTGGCTGAGGCCATAGCAGGTTTCGATACCGTCAATTTCGAGCAGAGTTTCAGCCGTTTTTGTTTCAGCCATGAGCGACCACCACGTGCTGATCGCCGAGATAGGCGCGCTTGACTTCGTCGTTGTGGCGGATCGCATCGGGATCGCCCGAGGCGATGACGCGGCCGTATACGAGCACGGTGATGCGGTCGGCGAGCGCGAACACCGCCTCCATGTCATGCTCGACCAGCACGATGGTGACTTCCTTGCGCAGTTCCTTCAGCAGCGCCACCATGCGCGCCGACTCGGTGACGCCGAGCCCCGCCATCGGCTCGTCGAGCAGCAGCAATTGCGGCTTTGTGGCGAGCGCGACCGCAAGCTCGAGTTCGCGTTGTTCGCCATGGCTGAGTTCGGACACCGGCACGTCGGCGCGCGCCCCCAGCCCGACCCGCGTCAACGCGGCCTGCGCGGCGTCGCGCAGCGGTTTTTCCTTGCGCGCATTGCCCCAGAACCGGAACGAGTGCCCGTCATGGGCTTGCGCTGCGAGCGCGACATTGTCGGCCGCGGTAAAATCCGGCAGCAGCGACGTGATCTGGAACGAGCGCGCCAGCCCGAGCCGGCTGCGCCGGTAGGATGGCAGGGCGGTGACGTCGCGGCCGCCGAAATGAATGGTGCCTGAGTTCGGCATCAATTGCCCGGTCAGCTGGCTGATCAGCGTGGTCTTGCCGGCGCCGTTGGGGCCGATGATGGCGTGCAATTCGCCAGGTATGACATCGAGCGACAGATTGTCGGTGGCGAGGATGCCGCCGAAGCGTCGCACCAGATTTTCAACACGGAGCAAGGGATCAGCCACGGTTAAACCTCCCGAGCAGGCCCATGATGCCGCCGCGCGCGAACAGCACGATCAAGAGCAGCAGCGGCCCCATGATCAGCGCCCAGTATTCGGTGAATTGCGACAGCAGTTCTTCCAGCAGCAGAAAGAAGATCGTACCGATGACAGGGCCGAACAGCGAGCCCATGCCGCCGAACACCACCATCACCATGAGCTCGCCGGAGCGGGTCCAGTACATTCCGGCCGGGCTGACAAAGTCGGTATTGTTCGCCAGCAGCGCGCCGGCGAGGCCGCAGATGGTGCCGGAGATGACGAAGCAGACCAGCCGGTAGCGGTTGGCGTGGAAGCCGATCGCCTGCATGCGCTGCTCGTTGGAACGCACGCCCTGCACCACCAGGCCGAAGCGCGAATTGATGATCCGCCAGATCAGGTAGATGCCGCCGAACAGGCAGGCCAGACAGAGATAATAGAACTGCACGCGGTTCGACAGGTCGATCAGGCCGCCGAAAGTGCTGCGCTTGTAGATGGTCAGGCCATCGTCGCCGCCGTAACGCGACATGCCCGAGGCGATGTAATAGGCCATCTGGGCAAAGGCGAGCGTGATCATGATGAAATAGACGCCGCGCGTGCGCAGACTGAGCGCGCCGATCACGAGCGCGTACAGCGCCGACACGGCTAGCGCGACCGGCCACTGGATGAAGCCGGAGCCGATGCCTTCGAAGGCGAGGATACCGACCGCATAGCCGCCGATGCCGAGATAGGCGGCATGGCCGAAGCTCATCATGCCGCCATAGCCCATGATGAGATTGAGGCTGGCCGCGGCCAGCGCGAAGATGATGATGCGGGTGAACAGCGTCAGGATGAAGATGTTGCCGGTGAGCTGCGAATAGAGCGGCAGCACGACCAGTCCGGCAGCGACCAGCGCCACGACGACGTTGCTTGTATTGAACTGTGATTTCATCGCTTGGCGGCCGGAAACAGCCCCTCCGGCCGCACCACCAGCACGATCGCCATCAAAAGATAGATCAGCATCGAGGACAGCGCGGGTGCAGCGGTGGAAGCGGCGGCGGAGCTCAACACCATGCGCAGGAGATCAGGCAGGAAGGCACGGCCGAGCGTATCGATCATGCCGACAAAGATCGCGGCGAGGAACGCGCCGCGGATCGAACCGATGCCGCCGATGACGATGATGACGAAGGCGAGGATGAGGATGTTCTCGCCCATGCCGATCTGCACGGTGAGGATCGGCGCCTGCATCAGCCCGGCAAGGCCGGCGAGCGCCGCACCAAGCCCGAACACCAGCGTGAACAGCAGTTTGATGTTGATGCCGAGCGCGCCGATCATTTCGCGGTTGGAGGCGCCGGCGCGGATCAGCATGCCGATCTTGGTCCGCATCACGACGACATAAAGCAGCGCGGCGACCGCGAGCGCGACGATGATGATCGAGAGCCGGTAGGCCGGATAGTACACGCCGGGGATGATCTGGACCGGCACGGTCAGCCAGGCCGGCAGCGGCAGCGCAAGGCCGGCCGGGCCCCAGATCAGCCGCACCGCGTCATTGAAAAACAGGATCAGCCCGAACGTCGCCAGCACCTGGTCGAGGTGGTCACGGCCGTAGAGATGCCTCAGCGCGACAAACTCCAGCACGATCCCGAGCAGCAGCGTGGCGCCGAGCGCCAGCAGGACGCCGAGGATGAAGCTTCCGGTCCAGGCGGTGAACGTCGCGGCGAAATAGGCGCCCATCATGTAGAGCGAGCCGTGCGCCAGATTGACGAAGTCCATGATGCCGAACACCAGCGTCAGGCCGGCCGCCAGCAGGAACAGCAGCAGGCCGAACTGCAACCCGTTCAGCGATTGTTCGACAAGAACCAAGCTCGACCCCTAAAGCTCGAAACAAAACAGCGGCAGCGCCGTTGCGCCGCCGCTATTTTTATTGGGCGATGATCTTCGCCGAAACACTCATACCTCGACAGATCATGTGCCGGAAGTACCCGATCACTTCATCGGGCATTTATCATGGAAGCCGTCCTGGCTGTCCTTGACGATGGTGGCCACCGTCTTCAGCGCCAGCTGGCCATCGGCATCCTTGACCACGTCCTGCAGATAGAAGTTCTGGATCGGAATATGGTTCTTGCCGTATTTGAACGGACCGCGCACCGACTTGAAGTTGGCTTTCTCCATCTCGGCCTTCATCGCGTCCTTTTTCGTCACGTCGCCCTTGACCGCAACCACCGCGCTGTTGATCAGCTGCGCGGCATCATAGGATTGCGCGCCATAGAAGGTCGGGCGCAGGTTCGGATATTTCTTGCGATAGTCCTCGACGAACTTCTTGTTCTCGGGATTCGGCAGGTCGTTGACCCATTGCTGGGCGCCGGGAACGCCGAGCGCGTTCTCCTTCTGCAGCGGCAGCGACAATTCGTCGATGGTGAATGCCGTGTAGAGCGGGATCTGCGCCTTGATGCCGGCCTGCGCATACTGGTTGAGGAACTGCACGCCGGCAGCGCCCGGATAGAACACGAAGATCGACTCGGCCTTGGAGTTCTTGGCCTTGGTGAGTTCGGCGGAGAAGTCGAGCTGGCTCGGCCACACCGTGTATTCCTCGCCGACCACCTGGCCCTTGAACGTGCTCTTGACGCCGGCCAGCATGTCCTTGCCGGCGGCATAGTTCGGGCCGATCAGGAACACCGACTTGACGCCCTTCTGGTTCATGTAGGTGCCCATCGCCTGCGGCGTCTGGTCGTTCTGCCAGGAGGTCGAGAACACGTAAGGCGAGCACAATTCGCCGGCGAGCTGCGAGGGACCGGCATTGGCCGAGATCAGGAAGGTTTTGGAATCGACTGCGGTCTTCAGCGAGGCCAGCAGCACGTTCGACCAGATGTAGCCGACGATGAAATCGACCTTGTCGGACTGGATCAGCTTTTCGGTCTTCTGCTTGCCGACATCCGGCTTCTGGCCGTCGTCCTCATAGATCACCTCGACCGGCTTGCCGTCCATCTTGCGGCCCAGATGGTCGAGCGCCAGTTCGAACGAGTTGCGCATGTCGTTGCCGATCGCAGCCGTGGGGCCGCTGAAGGTCGAGACGAAACCGATCTTGATGCTGTCGGCGCCAAGCGCGGGCTGGGCCAGCGCCAGAGCCATTGCGCCCGCCAGCCAGAATGTCTTTTTCATATTCACTCCCCTCCTCATTATCTATTTTGTTACGCCAGCCAATGCGGCTGCCGTTCGAGGCCTGCGCCTTCGTATGATCCCGGTAAGCCCGGATATTTTGTGCGCGAAATCTCCGGCCCGCAGCAAGCACGAACCGAACGCTCCGATTAGAACCTTCGGCCCATACCCCAGCGGCCTGCACCATAATTCGCAGACGGCGCCGAAGGCAAGAACTATAGTTCCGGTTGCCGGGGCAACAAATGTCGCAGGCTCGGCCGCGGCACGATCGGAAGAGACAGCGTGCGCCATCATGTTCATGGCGCCTGATCCGGTTGGGGCGCGGCGTTTCGTCGCCACTCCGCCCAGCTCGGCCGGTCGAGCTGGAACAGATCGGTGCAGCGGGCGTACCAGCCGCTCCCGTGCATGCGGCCGATCAACTGCAGCGCAGGCGTATCGATATAGCAGCGCGCTTTGTCCTGAACCGCGGAATCTTCGACGTGCGCGCAGAGGATGCGGCCGATCACCGCCGTCTGGCGCGGTCCGGTCACCATCGAACTCAGCACCCGGCACTCGAAGGAAACCGGGGACTCCGCAATGCGCGGCGGCCGTATCGCATGTGACGGGGCGGCGGTGAGGCCCGCCAGCGCGAGTTCATCGACATCAGACGGCGCATCGATGCAGGTGACATTCATGGCCGCGGCGTTCTGTTCGGACACGAGGTTCACCACGAACTCTCCGGTCGCGAGAATATTCGTCGCGGTATCCTTGAAGCGCCCCGGCCCGGCGAGCAGCCCGATCGCCAGCGTCGGCGGCTCGTGCCCCAACACGTTGAAGAAGCTGTAGGGAGCTGCATTAACGACGCCATCTTCGGAAAGTGTCGTCACCCAGGCGATTGGCCGCGGGGTCACCGTCGCCGTCAATATCTTGTAGCGTTGTTGAGCCTCCAGCGTCTCCATGTCGAACAACATCGCCGGCCCCCGCGCTCAGACCGCCACGACCGGATGACGCAGCCGGCCGATGCCGGCCACTTCCGCCTCCACGACGTCGCCAGGCCACAGCCATTCCTGCGGTGTCCGCCCCGCGCCCACGCCATCGGGCGTGCCGGTCGCGATGATGTCGCCCGGTTCGAGCGTGATCGCCGCCGAAATGTCCGATATCAGCAGCGGCACCTTGAACAGCATGTGGCGGGTGTTGGAGCGCTGCTTCTCGACGCCGTTCACGGTGAGCCAGAGATCGAGCGCGTGCGGATCGCCGATTTCATCTGCCGTCACGATGCACGGACCGAACGGCGCATAGGTGTCCTGGCCCTTGGAATAGATCCACTGCCCGGCGCGGCGGTTGTCGCGGGCGCTGACGTCGATCATCACGCTGTAGCCGAAAACGAAATCGAGGGCCTGCGCTTCCGATATCCGGCGCGCCGTTCGGCCCATCACGACGGCAAGCTCGACTTCCCAGTCGAGTTGCCGCGTGATGGTCCTGTTGTGCTCGATGGCCTCATTGGGCCCGATCACGCTGGTCGGAGGCTTTGAAAAGATGATCGGCTGCTTCGGCAATTCCTTCGCGGTGTCCAGAGCCCGCGACGATTCCGCGACGTGCTCGACATAGTTCAGCCCGATCCCGAAGATGTTCTTCCGCGGCCGCGGGATCGGCGCCAGCAGCTTGACATTGGCAAGCGGCAGCGCCGCGCCTACCGGCCAATGGCTTGCGCGATCGCTTAAAATCTTCTTCAGCGCCAGCGTCGCCGGCGGCCCGAGATCAATCAGATCGAGCATCGAGGATGGCAGCGCGACACCTGCATGCGCGCCGATCCGCTCGACGTCCACAACCAGGTCATCGACGATGGCACCGAGGCGGGCCGCCGCCTCGATGTTGGCGCGGTAGGTAACAAGACGCATGGTTGGATCCCCTAAGATGTCAGCGGCTGCCGGCCCTGATTGTCGCCATAGGCTTCCTCGCGATACAGGCCGAGGGCGTGCATCACAGGCAGATCGTTGAAGGTGAACAGGCAGGCGTCGTCGCTGCCAGATCCGTTGACATGCTCATGCCAGGACCAGGACGGCACACAGAAGATGTCGCGCTCCTTCCAGTCGAAGCGCTTGCCGTCGATGATCGAGTGACCGCTTCCCTTTGCGACCTGGTAGATGAAGCTGCCGGTGTGACGATGAGCCTTGGTGGCCTCGCCGGGCCGAAGCATCTGCATCGACGCACCGATCGTCTGCATCACCGGACCGCCGGTGACGGGATTGACGTAGTTCATCAGCACGCCGTCATAGAGCGAGCCGTCGGAGGCCTTGCCGTAGCGCTGCAGCGCCTCGTAGGTCGGCCCCCACTCGTATTTCAGGAGCGGTGAATATCCGCGCGTCCATTCCGCGCCCGCAGGACGCAAGCCGGGATTGCCCCAGGCATGCGTCATGTCGTCGACGGGATAACCAACCTCCTGCTGCATCTTCGGATGCACCGCGTAGAAATTGGCTTCGAGCGTGTTCACGAGCGGGATGTCGAGACCATCCTGCCAGATGCACGGCGTGCCGTCGCTGGAGACACCATGCTCGTGCCACGTGCCATTGGGGGTCAGGACGAAATCGTTGGCACCGAGCGTGAGCTTGTGGCCGTCGACAATGGTGTAGGCGCCCTCGCCTTCCATGATGAAGCGCAGCGCCGAGGCCGAATGGGCATGGGCGGAGGCGACCTCGCCGGGGTGCATCACCTGCAGACCGGAATACAGCCAGCCCACGGCGGCGGCATAATCACGGCGACCGGGATTGTTCAGATAGATGACGCGGCGGCCGGCCTTTTCGGGAGACACCAGTTCGACGGACCGCAGCACATGCCGGCGCAGGTCCTCATAGCGCCAGAGCACGGGGACGGATGACGATTTCGGCTGCCAGGGCTCGATCTTGTTGGCGACCGTCCACAGCGCACCCGCGTCCAGATTTTCCAGCTCGTCGTAATAGGCGAGCAGCTCCGGGGTGTCCTCGACATTGGCGCGCCCGGCGACGTCTTCCCGGTGGTTTTCGCGGCGTCCTGTTGCCATTTCGCTCTCCCTGGGTTGCCAATCATATAAAATGAGATATATCTTCGAAGCAATAGAAAATTTTCGAAAGAAATCGAATCCGTAATGGTGGCCGCGAAAGCAGGAAAAATGGCCGGCGTGGCAGGCGACCGCCGGATCGTCAGCGAAGGAGCTGGCGAGCCCGGAACATTGAGCGAGGTGGCCTATCAGCGTCTGCGCACCGATATCGTCTCCGGTGTGCTCGGCGCGGGCAAGCCGCTGCGGCTCGAAGCGCTGAAGCAGCGTTATGGCCTGAGCTTCTCGCCGCTGCGCGAGGCGTTGATGCGGCTGCAGTCCGAGCGTCTGGTGTTCTCGACGGCGCTGCGCGGCTTTTCCGTCGCGCCGCTGTCGCGCGAGGAAATGAAGGACGCGACGGAAACCCGCATCCTGATCGAATCCGAAGCGCTGCGCCGATCGATGCGGGACGGCGACGATGACTGGGAAGCCGGCATCGTGGCCGCCTTCCATGCGCTCAGCCTGCAAGCCGAACGGCAGTTGCGCCTCTCCGGCGAGGTGGACGCCGTCGACATGCATGCGATGGACGAGCGGCACTATCAATTCCATCGGGCGCTGATCGCCCATTGCCGGTCGCCGCGGCTGCTCGACCTGGCAGACCAGCTCTATGTCGAAACCCAGCGCTACCGGCTGCCATGCCTGGTCGGCCCGGTGGCGGGAACGCCGGCGCGCGACGTTGCCGCCGAACATCAGCAAATCATGGACGCCGCGCTACGCCGCAGCGAAGATGCCGTGCGTTACCTGGCCGAGCATTACCGGCGAACCGCAGACATCATCGAGGCGTCGACCGTGTGGCCGTCGTCAGCGTAACGGTTGTTCAAACCAGATATTCAGCCCCATCGATGACGTAAGGCGCGTGGCGGAAATCCCTGATGGTGGCGACCTTGTCGGCCGACCAGTTCAGCAGCATGAAGTATTTCAGCTTCGAGTTGGGCTCGTTCGGATCGAACACCAGAACCGCCGGTTGCCCCTCCACCAGGCCAGGCACCAGATGCCAATCGCTGACTTTGGAATAGTTGCCGAAATAACGCGACACTTCGGCCTTGCCGGTCATGCGGGTCTTGTTGACGAGATCGAGCCGCACGTCGTCTGATATCATGGCGCGGATGGCGTCGAAATCCCGCGCGTTGAAATGGGCAACATAAGCGCCGAGCCGCTTGCGATCGGCGTCGGACAATTTCGGCTGCGGCGCATCGTCAGGCTCATCGGCATATTTTCGAAGTTGTGCGCGGCCGCGAACCAGCGCGGCCTTGGCCGCGGCAAGGCTCACATCCATGACAGCGCAGATTTCCGCCAGCGAATATCCGAGCACATCCATCAGGATCACGGATGAGCGTTGCGTCACATTGAGGCGCATGAAGGTGCGCAGACTGGCGTTCGCGATCTGGCGGCTTGTCACGGCATCGAGCTGGTCGGCCATCATCTCCGCCTCCTCCCCCGAAAAAAGCGCCTCCTGGCGCTTGCGCCTACGCAAAAAGTCCAGCGCGGTGTTGTGTGCAATCCGGAACAGCCAACCCTCGGGATTGCCGCTGGACAACGCTCTAGTGGCTGACAAGGCTTCCACCGCCTTGATCAGCGCGTCCTGCAGTACGTCCTCGCCGTCGATCACCGAACCCACCATGCGCGCGCAATAGCGATGCAGTTTTGGCCGCAGCGCGACCAGAAGCGCATCGATATCCGTCGCGGCTGGCGAGGCTTCAGATATCTCTGTCATTCGCGCTTCCGAAGAGCTCATATCTCGCCCAGCATCCGATAATTGCCGACGATGGTAACGGCGCGCGCCAGCGGCGGTTCAGCGCAACGCTCCCGAATACCACTCTGGAAGGCGGCAAACGATGCCAGTTTGGGCAACGCGCTGGCGCCATCATCGGCCGTGGTCTCAACGAAATGGATGAACGTATCGTCTTCCAGCCGCAGCGAGAGATAACGGACGCCCTCCGGCTGCAGCGCCTTCAGTTCGGCAAACACCGCGGCGACCAGTTCGGCGTTCTTCTCGGTCATTTCAGGTTTTGTTTTATACCTGATCAGGGTCCGTTTCATGTGCTTCTCCATGGCGTGGGTGCTGCAGAACCTGGCAGCTCGACCCAAGGACGTCTGGCGGTGGGCAAAGGATGCAGGCTCGAAAAGAATATTTTCGGCCATGTGTTTCATCCCTCACGATGCGCTTTCGCTATCGGTCGATTGGCAAACACGGCTTGAAGCTTCTCTTGGAAGCAGTGCACAAATAACTACATAATGAGGGCACGGAGACATCTCGAACCGAGGCCGGATTCCATGACGACAGTGCCGAAACGTCAGCACCACGTGGTGATCGTCGGCGCCGGTTTCGGCGGGCTGGAAGCCGCCTTCGGGCTAGCCGGCGCAGCGGTGAAAATCACGCTGATCGACCGGCGCAACCACCATTTGTTCCAGCCGCTGCTCTATCAGGTTGCCACCGCATCGTTGGCGACCTCCGAGATCGCCTGGCCGATCCGTTACCTCTTGCGCGACCGGCCCGATGTCACGACGCTGTTCGCCAACGTCAATGGCGTCGACGCCGCGGGCAAGCGCGTGCTGCTCGATGACGGCGAGGCACTGCCCTATGACACGCTGATCCTTGCCACCGGTGCGCGTCACGCCTATTTCGGCCACGACGAATGGGAACCGTTCGCACCCGGGCTGAAAACGCTGGAGGACGCCACCACGCTGCGGCGGCGCATCCTGGTCGCCTTCGAGCGCGCCGAGCGCGAAACCGATCCGGCGCGGCGCGCCGCGCTGCTGACTTTCGTCATCATCGGCGCAGGCCCCACCGGCGTCGAACTCGCCGGCACCATCGCCGACCTCGCCAGGGACACGCTGCCGAAGGATTTCCGCAACATCGACACCAGCAAGGCGCGCGTGGTGCTGATCGAGGCAGGTCCTCGCGTGCTCGCGGGCTTTCCCGACGATCTCTCCGCCTACGCGCAAACCTCGCTTGAGGGCCTCGGCGTCGAAGTGATGCTGGGAAAGCCGGTGACGGAATGCAGCATCGATGGCGTGGTCTATGGCGACACTAGGCTCGACGCGAAAACCATCATCTGGGCCGCGGGCGTACGTGCCTCACGCGCGGCCGAATGGCTGGGCGCGCCCGCCGATCGCGCCTATCGCGTGCAGGTAAAGCCGGACCTGACAGTGCCCGGCCATCCCGATATTTTCGCTGTGGGTGACACCGCAACGATTGCAGATGCGAGCGGAAATCCGGTGCCCGGCATTGCGCCGGCGGCCAAGCAACAGGGCCGCTACGTCGCTGCCCTCATCAAGGCGCGGCTCGGCGGCGGGACGCTGCCACCGTTCCGCTACAAACATGCCGGCAGCCTGGCGCAGATCGGCAAGCGCAAGGCGGTGATCGATTTCGGCTGGATGAAGCTGCGCGGCAATCTCGCCTGGTGGATCTGGGGCATCGCCCACATCTATTTCCTGATCGGCCTGCGCCACCGGCTCAGCGTCGCCATGAGCTGGCTCTGGATCCACGCCAGGAATCAGCGCGCGGCGCGGCTGATCACGCAAGGGAGCAGCAAGGTGACGGGGTGAGCGATCTTCTCCCTCGCCCCGCTCTTGCGGGGAGAGGGTCGGGGTGAGGGGCTCTCTCCAAGAGTGACGTCACTCGTGAGACCTGTACCCCCTCACCCGGATCGCATCTGCGATGCGATTCGACCTCTCCCCGCAAGCGGGGCGAGGTAAGAAACCGCGACGGCGCGACCCTCACTTCACCAATGAACACCCGCCGTCCGCCATCGGCCGGAACGCCTGATCGGCCGGGATCGTCGATACCAGCTTGTAATAATCATACGGATATTTCGACTCCGCCGGCTTCTTCACCTCGAACAGATACATCGGGTGGATGACGCGGCCGTCCTGGCGGATGGTGACGTCGCCGAACAACTTGTCCTTGCCCTTGAACTTTTTCATCTGCGGCACGGCGTCCTTGGCATGGTCGCTGCCGGTCGCCGCCACCGCGTTGAGATAAGCGAGCGTGGAGGCATAGACGCCGGCCTGGTTGCCGCTCGGCATCTTGCCGTTCATGCCCGGCCGCGCCGCAAAGCGCTTTGCGAACGCGCGGGTGTCGTCATCCATGTCCCAGTAAAACGCCTCCAGCAGTTGGAGCCCCTGCGCGATCTTCAATCCCATGCCGTGCACGTCGTTGACGAACAACAGGAACGCCACCATGGTCTGGCCGCTCTGCTGGATGCCGAACTCATTGGCCTGCTTGACCGCATTGATGGTGTCGCCGCCGGCATTGGCAAGGCCGATCACCTTGGCCTTGGAACTCTGCGCCTGCAGCAGGAACGACGCGAAGTCCGACGTGCCGAGCGGATGCTTGCTCGAGCCCAGCACCTTGCCGCCATTCTTTTCGATGTAGTTGGTGGCTTCGGCCTCGATGCCCTTGCCGAGCGCATAGTCGACCGTGACGAAGTACCAGTCCTTGCCACCGCGCCCCATCATCGCCGCCGCCGTGGTGTTGCCGGTGGCCCAGGCGTCGTTGACCCATTGAATGGTGTTGGGCGAACAGGCCTTGCCGGTCAGGTCGGAGCTCGCTGTCGATGACGCCAGGAACGTCATGCGGGAGTCCCGCACCAGCGCATTGATGGCGAGCCCGACCGCCGAGTTCGGCACGTCGACAATGGCATCGACACCCTCGACATCGAGCCATTTGCGCGCGATCCCCTGACCGACGTCAGCCTTGTTCTGGTGATCGGCATAGACGATCTCGACCTTGATGTTCTTGCCGCCGCCGCCAAAATCCTCCGCCGCCATGCGCGCGGCTTCCACCGACCCCATGCCGTTGGTGTCCTGGAAGATGCCGGAGATGTCGTTGAGCACGCCGACCCGGACGACATTTTCGGAAATCTCCGCCCGCGCCGGTCCGAACGCGGCGCAGGATAGCGCGAGCGCCAGATAGACCCTGATATTCTTCATCATTCTCTCCCTATCGATGTGATCGTTGTTGTTCCCGGACTGCGCCGGGTTTGAATTCAGATCTGCCGGTCCGGCAGCCGCACGACGAGGCCGTCGAGCTCCGGCGTGATCTTGATCTGGCAGGACAGCCGGCTGTTTGGCAGCCGCTCGGCGGCGACGCCGTGGAGCAGCTCATCCTCCTCCTCGCTCATCGGCGCGAGCCGCGCGATCCAGCCTTCATCGACATAGACATGGCAGGTCGCGCACATGGCGTTGCCGCCGCACTCGGCCACGATCTCGTCGACGCCGTGCGTGGTTGCGACCTGCATGACGCTGTCGCCGGCGCTCGCGTCGACGCGTTCGGAACGGTTGTCGGGGCGATTGAAAATGATGGTCGGCATGATCCGGCTCACGCTGCTTTGATTGACACGGGCAGGCTTTCGAGGCCGCGGAGCGTGTTGTTGAAACGGCGCGTCGCCGGCCCCGTGATCTCGATCGCGCTGACCCGTTTGGCCAGCGCCGAAAGCACCGCCTCGCCTTCCAGCCGCGCGACCAGCTGGCCGACGCACATGTGGATGCCGGAGCCATAGCCGACATGGCCACTGGTCTTGCGCGTGACGTCATATTCGTCAGGCCGGTCCCATCGCCGCGGATCGCGGTTGGCGGCGGCGAGGAACATCAGGATTTTCTCGCCCTCGCCGATCCGCGACCCGCTGATCTCGACGTCCCGTGTCGTGGTCCGGAAGAACGTCTGCACCGGGCTTTCGAACCGCACCGCCTCCTCAAAGGCGTTGCGCGCCAGCGTCGGGTCACTCCGCAGCCGCGCCCATTGATCGGGAAAACGCGCCAGGCAATAGACCGCCGCGCCGATGCCGTTGACCGTGGTATCGAGGCCGGCGCTGAGCAGCGAGCGCACCAGCAATGGCGCTTCCGCCGCCGTGATGTCGCCGGCATCGGCGCGGGCATGGATGCAGTCGCCGAAACCGCCGGGCGCGAGATTTTCGCGCTGGCATTGTTCGGCGACATAGGCCTGATGCGGCGCGGAGCGTTCGATCGCGTCCTGGCGCAGCTGGTTCGGCGGCCCGAACGAATTGAAGACGAGGCTCGCATAGGGCAGCAGGTTTTCGCGCCCCTCCGGCTTGAGCCCGAGCGCATCGGGAAACACGGACAGCGGATAGGCCTCGGCGAGGTCTGCGATGGCGTCGAAGCTGCCTTTGGCGAGCAGCGCTTCCACCCGGGATTCGGCGGCTGCGACAAAGCTGCCGCGCAATTGCTTCATCACCGTCGGCGAGAGCACCCGGCTCAGCACCGCCCGCGTGCGCGCATGTTCCGGCGGATCGGCCTCCAGAATGATGCTTTGCGGCCGCCATGCCTTTTCCTTCGCAAAGTCGCTGAGGCCGACGCCGCGGCTGGAGCAGAAGGTCAGAGGATCGTTGAGGACGGCATGGACCTCGGCATGGCGGGCGACGCCGTAGACCTTCCATTTGTCGAACCAAACGACCGGCCCGGCTTCCCGGAGCACCTCGTGGGCGGGATGCGGGTCTTCGAAGAACTCGATCGAGAACGGATCGATGTCCATATGCGGCACGCCTGCCGATGGCGTGAAGCCTGATGCACTCATTCCGACCTCCCAAAG
Organism: Bradyrhizobium sp. AUGA SZCCT0158; assembly: GCF_018130065.1. Lineage (GTDB taxonomy): Bacteria > Pseudomonadota > Alphaproteobacteria > Rhizobiales > Xanthobacteraceae > Bradyrhizobium. The sequence continues at coordinate 278,731 of NZ_JAFCME010000002.1, forward strand.
TTTGTTCTTGTAAAGCGCTGGCGCATGTCCCTATCTCTCAAGCCTAGCGTTTGCAGCGATGATCAGGGACATGAGCAGTCAACCACCCGCCAGGAATGCGCGCCGGCCGAGACCGGTGGAGGTCGCAGATGCCGATGACGGCCCGACCCTCGATCTCGAGCGCTACGTTCCGGCGTTCATCACCTTCATCGCCAACAAGCTCTCGAACAGCGCCACCGCGTTCTATCAGCGCAATTTCGGCGTCAACGTCACGGAATGGCGGATCATGTCGCTGCTGGCGATCGAGCCCGGCATCCCGGCCTCGCGGATCTGCCACGTGATCGGCTTCGACAAGGGGCCGGTCAGCCGCACCCTGTCGATGCTGCAGAAGCGCGGCCTGGTCGCGATCCGGACCGCCCCGGACGACGGACGCACCCATTCGATATCGCTGACCGCGAAGGGACGCGCGACCCACGACAAGGTCATCGTCGCCGCGCTTGAACGCGAACGACGGCTGCTGTCCGTCCTGCGCAAGGACGAGCGGGAAGTGCTGATCGACCTGCTGCGCCGCGTCCACGGCAATCTCGATGCCGTCAAGGGCGTCGGTGGCCCGTAGGCGGCCCAGCAACGACCATTTCATGTGATGCGCGGCGGTCCGCGCCGCGTATGAAGCGGCGGCGTTCCGTGACCCGCCTTTGCTTTCGGGCATCCATACCTCCCTGCGAGACCCGGCAGCTGGGCTGCTTCTGTGGCCATCATTGATCGCGAGACTGTCACGAATTAGTTGCCGTGGCAACAATAGAGTGTTGCTAAGGCAACGAAATGGTTGGTCGGGAACTTTGGCCGCTTTGCGAGCTGGGGGAATCGATGAACGGGTTATTATGGCGGCGCTCGTTATGCCCGGCCTTGCCGCCTTCGCTAAAGCTTCGGCGGGCCGACCACTCGTGGCCCCGTCGAAGCCCTGGCGGAGACGGGTGCCGGGCATCCACGTCTTTGCATCCATTAAGCAAGAAAGACGTGAATGGCCGGGACAAGCCCGGCCATGACGAGAAAGCGAAAGTACTGACTGCTTTTGGGCCAGACCCTGACGATGATCGCGCGCTACGGCGCGCCGTCTATTTCGACAGCGGACAGCCGCCGTCCTTCTCGGGCCGGAATGCATCCTCGCCCTTGATCGTGCCGACCACTTTCAAAAGGTCCCATTTCGACTGCGACTCATCGGGCTTCTTGACCTCGAGCAGATAGAGCGGATGGATCTTTCGGCCGTCGGCGCGAATGAAGCCCTTGCCGAACAGGGGATCGTCGGTCGGCATCACCTTCATCGCTTCGACAACGGCCTTGCCGTCGGTGGCGCCGCCGGCCTTGTCGACGGCCTTGAGGTAGTGAATCACCGAGGCATAGACGCCGGCCTGCATGTCGTTGGGATAGTTCTTCTGCGGGTGGCGCTCGGCAAACTTTGCGGCGAAGCGGCGGGTGCCGTCGTTCAGATCCCAGTAGAACGGATTCATGATCTGCGCGCCCTGTGCCGCCTTCAGCGTCAGCGCCGGCAACCCGTTCATGCCAAGGATCAGGCCGACCAGCTTCTGCTTCTGGGTCAGGCCGAATTCGGCCGCCTGCTTCATCGACGTAATGGTGTCGTCGCCGGCATTGGCGATGCCGACGATATCAGCACCCGAGCCTTGCGCCTGCAGCAGGAAGGAGGCGTAATCCGCCGTCCCCAGCGGATGACGGACGGCGCCGACCACCTCGCCGCCGGCGGCCTTAACCGCTTCCATCGCCTGCTTTTCCAGGTCATGCCCGAACGCATAGTCGGCGGTCAGGAAGAACCATTTCTTGCCGCCCTTCGCCACCACCGCCTTGCCGAGACCGTGGCCATAGGCGTAGGTGTCGTAGGTCCAGTGTACGGTGTTGGGGGTGCATTTCGCGCCGGTCAGCAGCACGGTTCCGGCGCCGGAGCCGATGAACACCTTGTTTTTCTGTTCGCTGATGCCGGCGACCGCGAGCGCGATCGCCGAGTTCGGCAGGTCAAAGATCGCATCGACGCTTTCGTTTTCATACCAGCGCCGCGCGATGCCGACGCCGATGTCAGGCTTGTTCTGGTGATCGGCCGCGACGACCTCCACGACCTTGCCGGCGGCCTTGCCGCCGTAATCCTCGACTGCCATCTGGGCCGCGACCACCGAACCGATGCCCTGGTAGGTCGCGAACACGCCGGACTGATCGTTCAGGATACCGATGCGGACTTTTTCCTGCGCCTGCGCGCCCGAGACGAGCAGGACCGCGGCCGCAGCAACCAGCGGCGTCTTCAGCCGCGAAAAAACATGACCCATCCGGTCCTCCCTGTGTTTACAACTCCAAAAGGCAATCTTCACGCTGCCGAAATTACTTATATAATATAAGTATTTTTCGGAGAGTCAATCTCGACCGGGAATCACCGAACAAATGCAAAAGACCCGCAGCCGCGCCGCGGCGAAAAAATCCCCGCTGGTGGAAACCGCCGATGACAAGAAAAAGTCGCTCGATCTGAGCGCGTTACAGCAGACGCCCGGGTTCATGATCCGGATCCTGCAGCTCTTGAATTTCGAAGCTTTCTTCCGGCACTTCCAGGCGCTGGAAGTGTCGCCGGTGGAATATTCCATCCTCATGACCGTGCGCGACAACGAGGCCGTGACGCAGAGCGAACTCGCCGCCGTGCTCAAGATGCAGCTGCCCAACCTCGTGAAGATCCTGTCTGCCATGGAAGAGGCCGGCATCGTGAGGCGCAAGCGATCGTCCCGCGACAAGCGCGCGGTCGAGCTTTCGCTCAGCGCGGCCGGGCAAAGACGGGCCGATGAGGCAAGCCGGGCTGGCGAGATCTTCAATGAACAGACGCTCGCCCCGCTCAGCAAGCCAGAGAGGGCGGCATTTCTTCACATGCTGACGCGGCTGGTCGAGGCCTACCGGCGCGAACTTTCGCGAAGCGAAATCGCTTGATATCTAGCCGGCGCAGCCGATCCATTCGGCCGACGCGTCATTGTCCAACACCGCTACCGCGCCTGCCCGCCGAGTCAGCACCGCGCGCTGGTTGATGTAGCCCTTGTCGGTGATCTCGCCACCATCGACGGAGGCAGGCTCGGCCAAAAGCAACGCGCGCGTGGCGTGGCCGGATGAGTTGCCGCCCTGCGCTTTCAGTTTGGCGAGGCCCTGCCCGATCGCGGCGCGAACTTTTTCGTGACCGATGACCTCGTCGGCGCCGGCGCCGTCGGGCAGACCGGCATGGGCACGACAAGCGGCGATGTTGGGGAACACCAGAAAACGGACTTCATCGCCACCATGGCCGGTGACGACGATGTCCTGCGCCAGCGGCGCGAGTGCTGCGATGCCGGCGACGCGCAGTGTGCCGACATTGACCCAGGTGCCGGAGTTGAGCTTGAAATCCTCGGCGACGCGGCCGTCGAAAAACAATCCGAGTTCTGGTCGCTCAGGATCGGCAAAGGTCACGGCATCGCCGATCAAATAAAAGCCTTCCGCATCGAATGCCTGCGCGGTGAGTTCCGGCGCCTTCCAGTAGCCCGGCGTGACATTCGGTCCGCGCACCCGCACTTCGAGCTTGTCGCCTGACGGTACCAGCTTCAGCTCTGTCCCTGATATCGGCACGCCGATATTGCCGGAGCGCCTGGCCTGGAAATGGCAGTCGGTCGCGAGCGGCGAGGTTTCGGTCGAGCCCCAGGCCGATACCATCGGCAACGCGCGGCCGCTGGTTTTGATCGAGAGTTCCTCCAGCGCATCCCAGAGATTCTGCGGCAGCGCGGCACCCGCATAGAACGCGAACTTCACCTCGCCAAAGAATTTCTGGCGCAGCTCGTCGTCACTGCGCAGCGCCGCGATCAGCATATCAAAACCGCGCGGCACGTTGAAATACACCGTCGGCATCACGCTGCGCAGATTCGCCAGCGAGGTCGCGAACAGCCCCGGCGCAGGCTTGCCGCCGTCGACATAGAGCGTGCCGCCATTGCGCAGCACGAGGTTAAAGTTGTGGTTGGCGCCGAAGGTATGGCTCCACGGCAGCCAGTCGAGGATCACGAGATCGTCGCGCGCCGCTTCGAGGAACGTCCAGGTCTGCGCCTTGGCCTGCTGGCTCGAGGTCAGCATGCGCTGGGTGTTGATCACAGCCTTCGGCGTGCCGGTCGAACCCGAGGTGAACAGGAACTTTGCAATGGTGTCCGGCGTCACGGCCTTGAAGGCTTTTTCGACGGCCGGCTTTTCCGGTGTCGCCGCGATCTCTGGGAATGGGATCACATCACCGTCGCTGGAATCGCTGCTGACGATTTTGGTCGAGTGCAGCGGAGCAATCGCCGCGAGCGCCGCTGCGAATGGTTTGGTGCTGGAGACATAGATCGCGCCGGGCCCGAGCAAACTGATCATGCCCTTGAGCTTGTCGAAATCCCGGGACATCAGCGAATAGGCCGGCGAGACCGCCGCCGAGGGCACGCCGACATGCTGAGCAGCCAGCGCGAACAATGCATGGTCGACGCTGTTGTCGGACAGGATCACCAATGGCCGTTCCGCGCTCAGTCCCTGCGCGAGGATCCATGCCGCCGCCGAGCGAACCTGCCGCAATGCACTGGCATAAGTGACCGTGTTCCACGGCGCATCCGGCGTCTTGCGGTCGGCCAAAAAAGTCCGCTCCGGCGCCTGCCGGGCCCAATGTTCCAGCCAATCGCCGACGCAGCGCGCGCCTGGCTTCAGCGGCACCGTCGATTTCAGGATGATGCTGCCGTCCGCGCGGCGATCGGCTGATATCGCGGGCTTCGCAAACAGCGCTTCGGATGGGTCGCGGCCTGTGGCGGCGGCTGTCGTCATCGGTTTCCTCCTCGCGCGGCCCGTCGGCCGCCGGCCTCTGTGGGCCGCTCTTGGGCATATTGTTGGTCGCAACAATTGTTGTCGTCAACAACAATATTTCCTTCCCGGCCGCAAAGCGCTAGAAGGGGAGCGACGCGGGGAGAAGCATGTGTCGAGCAGAGCGGCCCAACCAGCCTTGAAAACCCCAGTTTCCGCGAACGGCAAGCGCGGCGGAAATGGCAAGGCACGCCACCGGGAGCAGGATATCGAGGTCGGCCTCGACGGGCTGGTCGGCCATGCCGGCTACGCGGTGCGGCGCTTCCAGATCTGGATCTTTCAGGACTTCATCCGGACGCTGGCGGCGGTCGATATCAAGCCGACGCAATATTCGGTGCTGACGGTGATCGGTGCCAATCCGGGCCTGAGCCAGATGGCGGTCGCCAAGCGGCTCGGGATCGAGCGCGCCCGGCTGGTGCACCTGCTGGACAGTCTCGAAGATCGCAAGCTGGTGCGGCGCGTCCAATCCAGGACCGACCGCCGTTCCCACGCGCTGCACCTGACCGGGCGGGGCGAGGCATCGCTGCGGCAGTTCATGCTGCTCGCGGCCGAACACGAGCGTCACGTCGCCGAGAAGATCGGGGCCGCGAATCGGGAGCACCTGCTCCGGATTCTGGCGGCGTTCACCTGAGCGCGCGGGCGCGACGAACTCCAAGCCCCACAACTGACAATGCCGCCTACAAATTAGGCAGAGACAAGGCGCCGCGCTAGGACCGTGGACACGCCTCGTTTTCCGACAAGGCAACTAACCCACGAACATTGCAGGGTTATTGCCGTGTCTTGGGTTGCATCCCTAATTGTACACAATGGCACATCGCTTGCTTCAATCCGGACGAACTCCTCGCTTAGGTAAGTCGACCGTGACTGACCTCAGCCAACCCAGGACGGGGCATCAATTGACTGAAACCGTTGCTGCGATCGTCGCCGCGCACCGCGCCGGCACCATGACGCCGGCGCAAACCGTCGCGCGCAGCTATCAGCGCATCCGCGACCACAACGATCCGGCCGTGTTCATCTCCCTGCGCGACGAAAGGGACGCGCTGGCGGAGGCGCAAGCGCTGAGCGCAAAGGATCCGGCGACGCTTCCGCTGCTGGGCGTGCCGGTCGCGGTGAAGGACAATATCGACGCGCTGGGCCTGCCGACCACGGCCGCCTGCCCGGCGTTTTCTTATTCGCCGACGCAGGACTCGACCGCGGTCGCAAAGCTGCGCGCGGCCGGCGCCATCATCATCGGCAAGACCAATCTCGACCAGTTCGCGACCGGCCTCGTCGGCGTGCGCTCGCCCTATGGCATCCCGACAAATCCGATCCGCGCCGATCTCGTTCCGGGCGGATCGAGTTCGGGATCGGCAGTCGCGGTGTCGGCCGGATTGGTGCCGCTGGCGCTCGGCACCGACACCGCCGGAAGTGGCCGTGTGCCGGCGATGCTCAACAACATCGTCGGGTTGAAGCCGAGCCTCGGGCTGATCTCCAATGCCGGGCTGGTGCCGGCCTGCCGCACGCTGGATTGCATTTCGGTGTTCGCGCTCACGGTGGATGACGCCGTGGCGGCGCTATCAGCGATGGCCGGCCCCGATGACGCCGATCCGTTTTCACGCGACCGGCCGCTCGGCGCGGTCACCGCGTTTCCCGGACAGTTGCGGCTCGGCGTTCCCCGTAGCGGTCAGTTGATCTTCTTCGGCGACCGTGAGTCGGAGCAGGCCTATGGCGAAGCGCTCAAGCGCTGGACTTCGCTCGGCGCAACCCTGGTCGAATTCGATCTCGAACCGTTTTATGAGACCGCGCGGCTGCTCTATGAGGGACCGTGGGTCGCCGAACGTTATCTGGTGATCCGCGATCTCCTGGCATCGTCGCCGGATGCGATTCATCCCGTCACGCGCGAGATCACCATGGCCGGCGCGCGGCCGACCGCGGCCGATACCTTCGCGGCGCTCTATCGTTTGCAGGCGCTGCGGCGCGTCGCCGAGCGCACCTTTACCGACATCGACGCGCTGGTGCTGCCGACGGCGCCAACCGCCTATTCAACGGCGCAGGTGCTGGCCAATCCGATCGAGCTCAATTCCAGGCTCGGCACCTACACCAATTTCGTCAATCTGCTCGATCTCTGCGGGCTGGCATTGCCGGCGGCGATGCGGCCGGACGGCATCCCGTTCGGCATCACGCTGCTCGCGCCGGCCGGCCACGACGCGCAGCTCGCCAGCATGGGCCGCGCCTTCCATGCCCACACTGGACTGAAGATGGGCGCCAAGGGCCTGACGCAGCCGCCGCTCGCAGCGCCCTCGCCACAACTCAGCGGCGACGAAATCGCAATCGCGGCGGTCGGCGCGCATCTATCCGGCATGGCGCTGAACGGCGAGCTGACGTCACTCGGCGGACGCCTGCTGGAGGAAACCTCGACCGCGCCGGACTACAGGCTCTATGCGCTCGACACCACGCCGCCAAAACCCGGCATGCTGCGCGTCGAGGCTGGCGCGGGATCGCAGATCAAGCTCGAACTCTGGGCGCTGTCGGCGGTGGCATTTGGAAAATTCGTCGCCGCAATCCCGCCGCCACTGTCGATCGGCACCATTCGTCTCGCGGACGGCCGCGGCGTGAAGGGGTTTTTGGTCGAACCGGCCGCGGTGAGCGGCGCGCGGGATATTTCCGCGTTCGGCGGCTGGCGCGCGTTCATGGCGCAGAGATGAGAGGCGAGTAGCGAGTAGCTAAGCGAACCTCCCCATTCGCTATTCGCCACTCCCCATTCGCCCACTTACACCGACACCGCGTAAAGCTCATACTCCCCGCGCACCAGTTCGATATGCGCACGCATCGCGGCCGCGGCGCCGGTTTTGTCGCCGCGCATGATCGCGACCACGACACGGTCGTGCTCGGCGTGCGATTTGGCGAGGCGGCCGAGATTGCGGAACTGGGCACGCCGGAACGGCTGCACCCGCACCCGCGTCGCCAGCGTCATCTCGGCGATATAGCCGTTCTGCGAGCCGGCATAGATCGCGTTGTGAAAGCGCTCGTTGACTTCGTGGAATCTTTCAGGATTGCCGGCGTAGCTCAGCACCCGCAATTCCTCGTGGATGCTTTCGAGCTTCTGGCGATCCGCCGCCGGCATCCGCTCCGCAGCAAGGCCTGCGCACAGCGCTTCCAGCTCCGCCATCGCCTCGAACATTTCGGTTAGCCGCTCGATCGACGGCTGCGCCACCACGGCGCCGCGATGGGCGCGGGATTCGACGAGACCGCTCGCCACCAGCTGCCGCAGCGCCTCGCGCACCGGGGTCCGCGACACGCTGAAGCGCCGCGCAATATCGGTCTCGTCCAGTCCCGATCCCGGCGCCAGCACCCCGCGCACGATCTCGTCGGCGAGTTGCAGTCGCAATTCCTCCGCGCGCGTGACCTTGTCCGCCTGCGGCGAGGCGCGGTCGACGCGCCGCACCACCGGCTCGCCTTCGGGGCCGGATTGCGGGCTGCGGGTAGGAAGATCGTCAAGGCTCATGTCGTTTGACCCAAATCCTTTCGAAATCCAACCCTACGAAGCCGGCTCGTCGATGATGCTGACGTGGGCGGCGACGATTCTCCACCCCTCAGGAAACCGCACCCAGGTCTGCATCTGCCGCCCCACCTTCTTGCCGCTCCACGCATCGCGATAGAACAACGTCGAGGCAACAGCGGTATCGCGGCCATAGCTGGTGATGACGGTCTTGTCGGTCGTACGCATCAGCCCCACCGGCGAGCGCCCGGCGCGGAACGCCATGATGGCCTCATAGCCGTAGAGGTTTTCGTTGATGCCGTAGCGCAGCGTGCGGGGATCGTTGCGGAACAATTCATCCAGCACCGCGACGTCGTTCGATACCAGCGCCGCTTCATAGCGCGCGAATTGCGCTGACACTTCAGCGAGCACGTCGGGAAGATCGATATCCATGGCTAAATTCCTCGCTAAATTCCTCTTGGCGCAGGCGCCGCAGCAACGCCGGATTGCTCCAATGCACGAGCGACGCGAAGCGCGATATCCTCGCGCCAGGGTGCGGCGATGATCTGGACCCCGATCGGCATCGGCTCCAGCGGCACCGGCACCGCGACCACGGGCAGTCCGATGAACGAAATCGGCTGGGTATGGATGCCGATATTGGCGCGCACCGGTAGTTCGACGCCGTCGAGCTTGAACGTTACCTGCCCGAGTTTGGGCGCGGTGCAGGGCGTGGCAGGCGCGATGATCACGTCGACCGATTTGAACAGCTCCAGCACTTGCATGCGATACCAGCGGCGGAATTTCTGCGCCCGATCGACCAGCGGCGCCGGCACCATCGCGCCCGCGATCAGGCGATCGCGCACCGCCGGATCGAAATCGTTCGGGCGCTTGCGCAGGCGATCAAGATGCAGCGAAGCGCCTTCGGTGGTGGAAATCACGTAAGCTGCGGCGCGAGCTCGCGCGGCCTCGGGGATTTCGATCGTCTGTGTCGCATCAAGCGCCTTGGCGACGCGCGCCACGGCCTCGACAGCCTCCGGAAACACATTCTTCTGGAAATAGCCACCGGCTATTGCGACCCGCAATCCGCCGACGCCTTGCGCGAGCTGCGACGTCACCGGCTCAACCGGCCGCGTCGTGCACGCGGCATCATCGGCATCCGGCCCCTGCATCGCATCATAGGCCAGCGCGAGATCGCCGACGCTGCGCGCAAGCGGTCCGAGGTGGTCGAAGCTCGCGACAAACGGAAACGACCGTGCCCGCGACAGCCGGCCATAGGTCGGCTTCAGACCGAAGATTCCGCAGAACGACGACGGCACCCGGATCGAGCCATTGGTATCTGAGCCCAGCCCGATCGGGACCAGGCCGCCGCCGACCGAACTGCCGGAGCCGCCGGAGGAACCGCCCGTCATGCACGTCGGATCGTGCGGATTGCGCGACGGGCCGTCATGCACATTCTCGCCGGTGAAGTCGTAGGCGTATTCGCCCATGTTGAGCGCGCCGATCAGGACGGCGCCCGCAGCCTCCATGCGTTCCACCAGCGTCGCATCGCGCGAAGACGGCGCGAGGTCGCGGTTGATCTTCGAGCCCGCACGCGTCGGCAGGCCCTTGACGTCGAACAAGTTCTTGACCGCAAACGGCACGCCCGCGAGCGGGCCGACTTTCTGCCCCGCCGCAATCGCCGCATCGACGGCGCGGGCTTTCGCACGTGCGCGATCCGCGGTGACGTCAGTGAAGGAGTTCAGAACCGAATCATGCTTGGCGATCCGCGCCAGCGCGTCTTCGGTCGCGGCGAGCGCGGTCATCTTGCCGCCGGCCACGGCCTGGGCGATCTCTTGTGCGGTCATGGCGCGGTCAGGCTGTGAAGACACTGGCGGGCTCGGTTTCGTCGGGCAATGGGAATTCGTCCACCAGCCGGGCCAGCCTCAGCGATACTTCGAGGTTCGCGCGCACCGCCGGCCGCCAGGAATCCTCCACCGGCAACGCCAGCGCTTTGGCGACGGCGTCGATATAGTCGTCCAGGGGTTCGGCCATTTCGCTCCCATTCAGGTTTATTAGTGAACCGGCAACGGCGGATGCGGGATCGCCGTCAGCAGCTCCTTTGTATAGGCGTCCTGCGGATTGCCCAAGACCTGTTCGGACGGGCCCTGTTCCACGATTCGTCCCGCACGCATCACGATGACACGATCGCACAACAGGCGCACCACATTCAAATCATGGGAGACAAACAGATAGCTCATACCCATCGACGACTTGAGGTCCTGCAAGAGATTGAGCACCACCGCCTGCACGGAGACGTCGAGCGCCGCGGTCGGCTCGTCGAGGATCACGAGCTTTGGGTGCAGCGCAATCGCGCGAGCGATGCCGACGCGGGCCTTCTGGCCACCGGACAATTGATGCGGGAAGCGATCGAGCAGATTAATGGGGAGACCGACCAGCCCGGCGAGTTCCTCGCAACGGGCGCGCAGCGCATCGCGTCCCCTGATGTCGCCGAGCTGCATGATCGGATCGACGATGGCGCGCGCCGCGGTGAAGCGCGGGTTGAGGCTGTCGGTCGGATCCTGGAACACCATCTGGATGCTCTTGCGCAGCGGCAGCCGCGCGAAGGCGTTGGGCAGCATGGTGCCGATCTCGTCGCCATCGAACACGATACGGCCGGAGGTCTGATCCAGCAGCCGCATCACCATCATCGACGTGGTCGATTTGCCGCAGCCGGATTCACCGACCAGGCCGACGCTCTCGCCGTGACCGACCGTAAAGCTGATGCCGTCGACGGCGCGGAATAGTTCGGTCTCGATCGGCGGCTTGCGGGAAAACAGCTTGCCGAGAACGGCCGTGGCGCCCTGGCGCGGATACTCCTTCACCAGTTTCTCGACCAGCAGAAGCGGCTTCTCGTCACCCCCAGGCTTGACCCGGGGGTCCATCGCTTCAAAGGAATCTTTCGAAGATTGATGGATGGCCGGGTCAAGCCCGGCCATGACGGGTGGTAGCGCCGCCGCGTCTTCCTCCGGCAACAGATCGCGCAAGGAGACGCCGATCCGCGGCGTCGCGCGCATCAGCTTCCTGGTGTAGGCATGTTCAGGGTTGGCGAAGATATCGGCGGATTTCGCGGTCTCGACTACGCGGCCCTTTTCCATCACGACCACACGATCGCAATAGGCGGCCGCGAGGCCGAGGTCATGCGTGATCAGGATGGTCGACATGCCGCGCCGCTTCGTGAGCTCGACGATCAGATCCATCACGGCTTTTTGCGTCGTGACGTCGAGACCCGTGGTCGGCTCGTCCGCGATCAGAAGCTGCGGATTGCAGGCCAGCGCCAGCGCGATCACGACGCGCTGGCACATGCCGCCGGAGAGCTCGAACGGATAGGCGTGGTACCGCTCGCGCGGCCGCGCGATCTTGACCTGTTCCAGCGCTTCGATCGCCTTCTCGCCGCGATCACTGGCCGCCGACTGCACATGCTGGCGCAGCACATCCTCGATCTGGTCGCCGACCTTGCGGATCGGATTGAGCGCCGCGCGCGGGTTCTGGAAGATCATCGAGATTTCGCGGCCGCGCAAATCCCGCATCTGGTTCTCGGTCGCGGCCTTGACGTCGATGCCGGAAAACACCACCGAGCCCTCGGCGATCTTGCCGGCGCGGTCGAGGATCCGCATCACGGCGTAAGAGGTCACCGACTTGCCGGAGCCGGACTCGCCGACGATACCGAGCGTCTCGCCCTTGGCCACGGAGATGTTGACGTGCTGCACCGCTTTCACGATGCCGCGCCGCGTGGCGAATTCCACCGTGAGGTCGTTGACGTCGAGCAATGGCTGCGCGGTCATCGGTATGTCCTCAGGTTCTTCGCTGCGGGTCGACGATGTCACGCAGGCCGTCGCCGAGCAGGTTGAAGCAGAACACCGCGATCATCAGCGCAAGCCCCGGGAACAGCGCGATCCACCATTCGCCCGACACCATGAAGCCGGCGCCTTCCGCGACCATGATGCCCCATTCGGCGGTCGGCGGCCGCACGCCAAGGCCGATGAACGACAGGCCCGCGGCATTGAGGATCGCGTAACCCATGGTCAGCGACATCTGCACGATCATGATCGGCATGATGTTGGGCAGGATGTGCACCAGCAAAATCCGGAACTCACCATTGCCCGACAATCGCGCCGCCTGCACAAAACCTGCATTGCGGCGCACATTGGCCTCGGCGCGGGCGACGCGGGCATAGAGCGGAAAATTCACGATGGCGGTCGCGATGATGATGTTCTGCACGGTATTGCCGAGCGCAGCGACGATGCCCATCGCCAGCACGAACAGCGGAAACGCCATGATGGTGTCGGCGATACGTCCGACGATGCGGTCGGTCCAGCCGCCGAAATAGCCGCCGGCGATGCCGGCAAGGCCGCCCATCAGGAACACCAGCGCCACCGAAGCCACCGCGATGAACACATCCAGCCGTGTGGCCACGATGACGCGGCTGAAGATATCGCGGCCCAACTGATCGGTGCCGAACCAGTGCGCCGCCGACGGCGCCTTCAAGGCAGCTGACGTGTCGCTGGCGAGCGGATCGTAGGGCACGATGTAGGGCCCGAACACCGCCGCGAACAGGATCACGATCAACAGGGCGAAGGCAAAAGCGGTGACGCGGTTCTCGCCGAGCACATAGCGGGTGTGCTCGAAGATCGCTGATAGTCCCGAGGTTCGCGCGGGGCCGACAGGTTCAACGGCAGGCGCAACGGTGCTCATGCTTGTTACCCTTCCAATCTCACGCGCGGATCGATCACACCGTAGAGAATGTCGATGACCAGATTGAGCAGCACGTACATGACTGCCATGGTCAGCACGAAACCCTGCACCGGCGCGAAGTCCGACGAGATCAGGGCCTCCACCGCATAGGAGCCGATGCCGGGCCAGGCGAAGACTTTTTCAACCAGCACGTTGGCGCCGAGCAGGAACGAGAACACCATGCTGAGCGTGGTGATGACCGGCAGCATGGCGTTCCGAAAGGCGTAGGTGACGATCACGGTGCTCGGTGACAGGCCGCTGGCGCGCGCCGTGCGGACGAAATCCGAGGCCAGCACCGCCAGCATCGAGGCCCGCGTCATGCGCGCGATCGGCGCCAGCGAGAATATCGCCAGCGTCGTCGCGGGCAGGATCAGCTGGCTCAGCGCGGAACGAAACGCCTCGAGATCGCGCGCGATCAGGGTGTCGATCAGATAGAAGCCGGTCACCGTCGGCGGCGCGCTGTAGAACACATCGAGCCGGCCGAGCGGCGCCGGCGACCAGCCGAGCCGGAAATAGAAGACGTAGACCAGCACCAATCCGGTAAAGAACACCGGCAGCGAGACGCCGGCCGTCGTCGTTATGCGGCAGAGATGATCGATCCACGAGCCGGGCCTTGTGGCGGCGAGCACGCCGAGCGGGATGGCGATCACGATGGAAACGAACAGGCCGAGCAGCGTCAGCTCGGCGGAAGCCGGCAGGCGATTGCGGATTTCGGCGGCGACCGGCTGGCCGGTGGTCAGCGAATTGCCGAAATCGCCATGCGCGAGATCATTGGTGTAGCGGAAGAACTGTTCGATCAGCGGCTTGTCGAGGCCGAGTTTTTTCCGGATCTGCTCGACCGCCTCCTTGGTCGCGGCGGGCCCGGCAAAGTACGCGGCGGGATCGCCAGGCAGCGCCCGCGTCAGCAGAAACGTCACGATCACGACCCCGATCAACGACGGGATCGCGAACATCAGCCGCTTGCCGATCATGGTCAGCATGGCAGGCGCTCCGCGCCGGCGAATAGCGAATGGCGAATAGTGAATGGACGATCGCGGCTACGTTCTTTCATCCTTCACTACCCCCTATTCGCCATTCGCTACTCACCATTCGCCCCTCACGCCTTCACCAGCGCACGATAGTCGAGCCTTCGGTGGAACCAGTATTGATAGCCCGAGATGTTCTTCTGCATCGCGACGTTGACGAAGGGCTGATACAGCGGAATCCGCGGGATATCCTTGTAGGCGAGATCTACGAAACCCTTCACGTCGCTGTCGTAGGCCGCCTTGTCGCCGGTCGAGGCCGCGTTGCGCGCGCCGTCGATCAGTCTGTCCATCTCCGGCGACTTGTAGCTCATGGTGTTGAAGACGGAATTGTTGCCGTGATAGCACCAGTAGAAGAAGTATTCGGGGTAATCGAGCCAGCCCGAGAACACGTTGGTGTAGAGCGGCATCTCCTTCTTGTTTAGTTCGGTGCGCCAGTTGGCGCCGGGGATCTTGTTGATCGTGGCCTTGATGCCGAGCTGCGCGAGACTCTCCTGCACCAGCACGCAGAGCGGCTCGTTGACGCCTGCGAAATTGAGATCGAACGAGATCGTGGTCTCGAAACCGCTGGCGTAGCCGGCTTCCGCGAGCAGCGCCTTCGCCTTGGCCATGTCGGTGGAATATTTGGTCGGCTGCGGCCACGCCACCTCGGTGGCCTTGTCGGCGGATGCGCCGAACATCGGGTTGGCGAGGCCGAACAGCACGACGTCCATGATTTTTTGATAGGGAAGCGCGTAGGCGATCGCCTGACGCACCTTGGGATTGTCGAACGGCGGCTTGGTGACGTTCATGCCGATATACTGGATACCGTTACTGAACGGCAGCGACACCACGTTGAGCTTGCCGTTGGCCTTCATCTCCTGGAAATCCTTGAACGGCAGTTCATAGGAGATGTCGGCGTCGCCACGCTCCAGCAGCGCGCGGCGGTTGCCGGCCTGCGGCACCATGCGCCAGATCACACGTTTGATCTTCGGCAGGGGACCACCGACCCAGGCGTCGTTGCGCTCCATGATGACTTCGGTGCCGGCGGTCCACTTCGACAGCTTGTAGGCGCCGGAGCCCGCGGTCTGCTGTTTTGTATATTCGAGACCCCAGGGATCCTTCTCGGAGGCGTTCTTCTTCACGAGCTCCGAATTGACAATGCAGGGCACGATGACGGCGAGATCGGGGATCGTCAGGCGGTCCTTCTTGGCAAAGTCCACCCGCAGCGTGTTGTCATCGACGACAACGAACTGCTCCGGCTTGGTCAGCGAGCCCGCGCTCATCTGGAAGGTCGGAAAGCCGCCGACCGAGACCGCGCGATCGAGCGACCATTTGACGTCCTTGGACGTCACCGGCGCGCCGTCGTGGAATTTCGCGTTCTTCTTCAGCTTGAATGTCACCGACATGTCGTCGATCTTCATGTCGTCGGCGAGTTCGCCCTTGAACTTGTCGCGGTCGTAATACGGCACGCCGCCGGGCCCGCTCTTCATCTCATGGGTGATCAGGCGGTCGTAGCAATTCCACGACACTTCATAGCCGGGCACGTTGGTGCCGACGCCATGGATGTCGAGGTTGTTGGGACCGCCTTCCGAGACGATCAAAAGCGTCTCCGACCGCGCATCGGCCTTGGCGGGAGAGAAAATGGCCGGCGCCGGCACCAGGGCGCGCGCGGCGACCCCCGTGACGGATTTCAGGAAATCGCGACGCTTCATGGTGATGCTCCAACGCCTGAGGGGAACGGCTTTGGAACCGGGAATCGCAAGGTTCGTGCCAAACCTTAATGGAAAACTAAACACGATCTAATTGACTGATAATACGAACGAATATGAATTTTTGATGCATTCGGCTCCTCAAAGCGAGGCTCAAATTGCATACAAAGAGGCATGTTTGCTCACTAATTATGCAAATATTCTGAGCGCCTGTTTGATGTGCGGCTTCGTCGCACCCGTCAGGTCGGCCACACCAGATCCTGCAGTTCAACGAGGTCGCCGGCTTTCTCCTGCCAGCCTTCGATTTGGATATGCCGGATCGGGTCGCTGTGCTGATGCAGCAGCATCAGCGCCATCAACCGCCGCTTCATCGCCGGATGGATATCGGCGCTTGAATACCCAAACCCCTCGAACAGGCTGCGTACCCGTCGCCTCACCCCCGCGGTCATGAAGGCGCTCGGCCCCAACAGGTCATACTCGCCAAAACCCGTCATCACGTCGCCGAAATCAAACAACCCCGACAGGCGCCAGCCATTGCTATCGCGCTCCAGCAGGAAATTCTCCGGAATGTATTCGCCGGTGAGGATGACCGGCGGCGCGTCCAACGGAATGAGCGATGCCGCATCGCGCAGGATATCGTCGAACCCGGCAAGGAATTTTGGCGGCAATCCAAGACGCATGTGGCGCGCGCGACAGCCCTCGATTTGCTTCGGGATGAAGTCAGCCCATTGCATCTCGATGTTCGAGAGTTCTCCGAGCGGGGCGCGCTGCACTTCGGCGATAGCAGCGCCGATCTGCACAAGTACGCGCTCCTTCTGGTCTTCAGGCAACCCCGGCCAGACCTCGGAGCCGACGACACCGTGCAGCCGCGTGACGATGAGATAGGGCCAGCCGTCGCGCTCGCCTTCGAACAGAATTTCCGGAATCGGGAGGCTCAATTGTCCGCGCAACTGCCTCAGCGATGCGCGCTCGGAGACAAACTGGCCGCGAAGCATTGGCGGGAAAAGCTTCAGGATCAGGTCATCGCCAAGGCCGACGACGAGGTTGGTACCGGTCGCGAAGACATGCGGCGATGTTGCTTTCAGGCCATGGCCGTGCGCGACGTCTGATGCCACCGGCAGCCAGCGGGACTGGTCGGCGCGCCAGGCATGGAAGGCTTCGTAGTCTGCGAGGGCCGGCAGTGAAGGTGTCATCACTCAACCGTCATTGCGAGCAAAGCGAAGCAATCCATTCTTTCTTTCCTTGGGAGCGATGGATTGCTTCGCTTCGCTCGCAATGACGGAAAAGTCGAAACCCTACGCGTCCTATCGGTCCGGATTCGCCCGCTCGAACTGGCGCAGCAGACGGTTGCCGCGCTCGGCGGCGAGGTCGAGGGCGGCTTGCGCGGGCCGCTTGCCACTGAAGACCTGCTCCAGTTCCTCGTCGATCGCGTCGCGGATGAGCACGAACGAGCCAAGCCGGATTCCCTTGGAGTGCTCGGTCGGCGGCTTCAGGGTCATCTGCTCGATCGAGATCGCCGCGCCGGGATTGCGATCATAGAACCCCTGCGCCCGTGAAAGATCGAAGGCGGCGCGGGTGATCGGCAGGTAGCCGGTGTTCTGGTGCCAGGCCGCCTGAACTTCCCGCTTCGAGAGAAACGCGAAAAACTTCGCGACCCCGGTATATTCATCGCGTGGCCGGGCCCGCAGCACCCACAAGGTCGCGCCGCCGATGATGGTGTTCTGCGGCGCGCCGTTTACGTCGGGATAATACGGCATCAAGCCGTAGCCGACCTCGAATTTCGAATTGGCCTTGATGTCGGCGCGGGTCGCCGACGAGCCGATGAAGATTCCGCACTCGCCCTTCTGGAAGCGCGGCTCGGCCGACTGGCCGCGGCCGCTATAGTCGTACACTTTCGTGGTCTGCCATTCCGCCAGCTGCGTGATGTGGCGCACCACGGTCGGATTGTTGAAGGTCAGTTCGGCGTCGAGACCGCCAAACCCATTGCCCTTGGTCGCCAGCGGCAGGTTATGGAATGCCGAAAAATTCTCGACATTGATCCAGGAAGGCCAGGAGGTGGTCAGGCCGCAGACCGCGCCGGCCGTGCGCAGCTTCTTCGCCGCGGCCCCCACCTCGGGCCAGGTCTTCGGTGCCACTTCCGGATCGAGACCGGCGGCGCGGAAGAGGTCCTTGTTGTAGTAGAGGATCGGTGTCGAGGCGTTGAACGGGAACGACAGCATGTTGCCGGCGACATCGGAATAATAGCCGGCGACGGCCGGCAGATAGGCCGCCGGCGAGAACGGCTCCGACTGGTCGCGCATCAACTCGAACACCGGATAGATCGCGCCTTTTGCCGCCATCATGGTCGCGGTCGCGATCTCGTTGACCTGAACGATGGCGGGCTGGCTGCGCGAACGGAAGGCGAAGATCGCCGCCGTAACCGTTTCGGTGTAATTGCCCTTGTAGGTCGGAACGATCCGGTAGTCGGATTGCGAGGCGTTGAAATCGGCCGCGAGCTTCTCCAGCTGCTTGCCGAGCTCACCCGACATCGCGTGCCACCACATGATCTCGGTGGTCGCTTGCGCCGGAGACACCAGCACGGTGAGTGCGAGCGCGACGAACTGAAACAGCCTCAAGATCGACTTCACTGATGAATCACTTTGCCAAAACCGCTTGTCAGGGCCGCGATCAAATCTGCGCGCTGCGCCCTCATAGATGCCCGCGCCAGACGTTTCAATCCACTACCGCCGTCGCAGCGCACAATTAACGATTGCAGCGGCTCCGGATAGCCAAGTGTGGGCGCTTTCTGCTAAAAAAATATTGAACCTTTTCTTCCCGCCGCAGACTTCTTCACAAGGGGATTTGTTGCCTGTGTATCGCCGCGCCGACCTTTCGCGGACCATAATGCTTGTTCTGGCGTTGTTCCTGACAGCGGCCTCAACGAGCGCTTTTGCGCGCGAATTTCGCGCCGCCGATACCCAGAACGAGAGTTATCCGACCGTGCAGGCGCTGCACTATATGGGCAGCCTGGTTGCGGAACGCACCGGCGGCCGCCACGAGATCAAGGTGTTCCATTCGCGCCAGCTCGGCGAGGAAAAGGAAACCCTGGAGCAGACCCGCGCAGGCGCCATCGATATCAATCGTACCAACGTCGCATTGATCGGGACCATGGTGCCGGCGATGAATGTGCTGGCGATGCCGTTTCTGTTCCGCTCCATCGAGCATTTGCAGAAGGTGCTGGATGGACCAATCGGCAATGAGATCCTGGACAGCTTCGAACCTTACGGCTTCGTCGGCCTCGCGTTCTACGATTCCGGCGCCCGTTCGATCTACAACCACGTCCGTCCGGTCACCTCGATGGCCGACCTCAAGGGCTTGCGGATTCGGGTGCAGCAATCCGAGCAGATGGTCGAGATGATCCGCTCGCTCGGCGCCGATCCGGTCGCACTGCCCTACGGTCAGGTGCTGACCGGGCTCTCCACCAAATTGATCGACGGCGCCGAGAACAACTGGCCGTCCTTTGTCACCACCGATCACTACAAATTCGCCGGCTTCTACACCCTCACCGAACATACGATGAGCCCCGAAGTGCTTGTCATGTCGAAAAAGGCGTGGTCTGGCCTGTCGCCCGAGGACCAGAAGGCCTTTCGCGAAGCCGCCATGCGTTCGAGCCGCTTCATGCGCGGGAAATGGCGCGATCTCGAAGAGCGCTCGCGCAAGCAGGCGGAAGACGCCGGCGTCAAGATCGTCACCGATTTCGACCGCAAGCCGCTCGAGGGGGCGATGGCGGGAATTTACGCCAAGGCGCAGCAAAACCCCGCGATGGCGCAGCTCATTGAACGAATTCGTGGGGTGCAGTGAGTTGGCCGCAACCTCGCAACGGGACGGATCAGTGGAACGGCCGGCGAGCCTCGCCGTGCGCGGCCGTATTCGCATCGTCCAGGTGCTGCGCGCGGTCCCGATCCGCTGGCGCATCCTGTCGATCGCGGCCTTGAACTCCGCCGTGGTCGTGGTGCTGGCCGCGCTGATATGGAACGGCGCCAAGGTGCTCGGTTCGGCCTGGGAAGATGTCCGCCACGTCAGGGAATCCGACAAGATCCTGGCGCTGCTCGAAAGCGAAACCAGCCGGCTTCAGAACCTGATCCATCGCTACATCAACCAGCCGAGCCCGGAACTGTTCGCGGAGATCCTGCTGCTGCGCGAAGCCGTGCTCGGCACACTGACCAACCGCGCCTCGAACGACCCGATGCTTTCGGGCTCGGTCGAGCAGCTCGAGCAGGTCACCGACCGCTTCCTCAACGGCTTCGGCGAACTGCGTGCGGTGCAGGCGACGATCGCGAAAACCTATGAGCAGCAGGTGCTGGGCCCGGCTAGGGACATGGCCGGGCTCTATTCCATCATCGAGGGCGCCACCGGGCACCGCGACGCGCTGATCTGGCCGTCGCTCGGAAAATCCCGCGAGGCGTTTACCGGGATGCTGGTCGCCGCCAACGCCTACTACCTTTCGCTGGCGTCGGCGTCGGCCGAGGACGCCCGGCGGAATACCGAGACGATCGAAAAGACCATCCCTGTCATGTCCGACCTCGCCGACAATGATTTGCAGCGCATGGCGCTGACGCGGCTGCATGCGAAAACCCTGGCGCTGCGCGAGGGACTGGCGAAGCTGACCGAGCAGCTTGCGGTCCGGACCGAATTGTTGCGCAACACCATCGACGCCAGCCAGGCCGATGCGATCGGCGTGATCGACCGCCTGTCCGTGAAGATGCGCCAGCGCGAGCAAAAGGCGCAGGAAACCTTCGACCGCACGCTGGCGGGTATTTCGCGCCGGGTGTTGTCGATCGCCGTGATCTTCCTCGGCATCATCCTGTCCGCGGGTGTCCTGATCGCGCTCTCGATCCGGCTGCCGCTGCAGCAGATCATGGCGTCGATGCACGCGATCACCTCGGGCAATTACGATCGCGCCGTGCAGGGCACGTCAGCCAAGGACGAGGTCGGCGCGATGGCGCGCGCGGTGGAGGTGTTCCGCGAAAACGCCATCGCCAAACGCAAGACCGAGGACGAGCTGCGCGCGTCGAAGGAAAAGGCCGAGGGCGCGCTGCTCGAGCTCAATGCCGCCCAGCAGAACCTGATCGACGCCGAACGGCTGGCGGCGCTGGGCGGCCTGGTCGCCGGCGTCGCCCACGAGGTCAACAACCCGATCGGGATCAGCCTGACGGTGGCATCGAGCTTCGCGCGCCGCGCTGATATCTTCGAGACCGAGCTGCGCACCGAGCCGCTGCGCCGCTCCAAGCTCGACGAGTTCGTCAAGAGCTCGCGCGACGCCGCCGGGCAACTGGTGGCCAATCTGCACCGTGCCGGCGAACTGATCCAGTCGTTCAAGCAGGTGGCGGTGGACCGCTCCCATGCCGAGCGCCGGCAATTCAGCCTCAGCGAGGCCACCGATCAGATCGTGGCGAGCCTGCGCCCGGTGTTGAAGAAGGCGACGATTACGCTGTCGGTCGACGTGCCGGAGGGTCTGTTGATCGACGGCTATCCCGGCTCCTACGGCCAGATTTTAACCAATCTTTTCCTCAACGCAGCCAATCATGCCTTCGCCGACGGCCGTTCCGGGGCGATCTCGCTTTCGGCACGGGCCCGCGGCAGTGACGATGTCGAAATCATTTTTGCCGATAATGGGGCCGGAATGACGCCGGACGTCCAGCGGCAGGCGTTCGATCCGTTCTTTACCACGCGCCGCAACGAGGGCGGTACCGGACTGGGCTTGCATATCGTCTATAATCTTGTCACTCAACAGCTCGGCGGCCGGATGATGCTGGAGTCAAGGCTAGGACAAGGCACCACTTTCCGCATTATCATGCCTAAGGTCGCCAAGGGAATTGTAACCAGCGGACCCACGATCACAGACACAGCAGCCGACGGAACCCCTCAATGGCCGAACAGGACGATGTCCTCCACCTGATCGACGATTCCGAAACCGCCCCGGATGATTCGTCTGCACGCAAATGGAAGATCGCCGTCATCGACGACGATCATGCGGTGCATGAAGGCACGCGGTTTGCGCTGAGCGACTACAACCTCCACGGCGCCACGCTGGAAATCCTCTCCGCCTATTCCGCGGCCGAAGGCCGCGTCCTGATGCGCGACAATCCCGATATCGCCGCCGTGCTGCTCGACGTCATCATGGAAACCGACGTCGCCGGCCTCGACCTCGTCGAGTACATCCGCAACGACATCAAGAACGAGACCGTCCGCATCATCCTGCGCACCGGCCAGCCCGGCCAGGCGCCGGAGCGCCGCGTCATCGTCCAGTACGACATCAACGATTACAAGGCCAAGACCGAGCTCACCGCCGACAAGCTGTTCACCTCGCTGACCGCCGCCTTGCGCAGCTACCAGCAGCTCGAGCGCATGGTGCAGACAAGGCGCGGGCTCGAAATCATCATCGACGCCGCCTCGACCCTGTACGACTTCAAATCGATGCAGCGCCTCGCCGAAGGCGTGCTGACGCAACTGGCTTCGCTGCTCAATGTCGATTGCGCCGGTATACTGGTGCTGCGCGACGACGGCGCCCCTGGCAGCGAATTCTCCGTGCTGGCGGGCTCGGGCTGCTACAGTCGCTTCATCGGCACCACCAGCTCCAAGTCGCTCGATCCGGATTTGCGGCAGATGGTGGAAGACGCCTTCACGCGCCGTAAGAACGAGTTCGCCGACCACCGCAGCGTGCTTTACCTGCGCACCGGCTCCGGCCGCGAGGTCGTGGTGCTGCTGCAGGCCGAACGCCAGCTTTCCGACACCGACCGCGCGCTGGTCGAGATTTTCTCCAGCCGGCTGTCGATCGCGTTCGACAATGTGATCCTCTACCAGCAGCTGCACGCGGCCAATACCCAGCTCGAAGACCGCGTCGCCCAGCGCACCCGCGCGCTGATGCAGGCCAACCGCCGGCTTTCGGCGCAGTGGCTGCGGCTGCAGCGCGCCAACGGCTTCAAAAACGAAATCCTCGGCACCGTCGCCCACGACCTGAAAAATCCGCTCGGCGTCATTCTCGGCCGCACGGAAATGCTGAACGAACTGATCGGCGCCGGCTCGCCGAAGGAAAACGTCACGGCGCAGGTCGACCACATCCGCGACGCCACCAAGCGCCTGACCTCGATGGTCGATCATCTGATTTCGGACGCGATGGCTGATGCCTTTGACATCACCATCCGCCGCGAGCCGGTCGACGTCGGCGCCCTGGTGGCCGAAGTCACCGACGCCAATCTGCCCTCGGCGGTCAACAAGCAGCAGGCCATCAGCGTCTCCGCACCGCCGAATTTCGTCACCATGTGCGACGTCGACCGGATCCGCGAGGCGATCGACAATCTGGTCAGCAATGCCATCAAATATTCACCGATCGGCGGCAAGATCACGGTCGGCGTCACCCATGAGGGGGATAACACCGTCGTCCGGATCACGGACGAGGGCGCGGGCCTGTCGCCCGAGGATCTCGGTCGGCTGTTCGGCCGTTTCCAGCGGCTGTCGGCCAAGCCGACCGCGGGCGAAAGCTCGACCGGCCTCGGTCTATCGATCGTCAAACGCATTATCGACATGCATGGCGGCCATGTGACCGCGGATAGCCCCGGCCCCGGACAGGGGTCGACCTTTACGGTTACACTGCCTGCAGCAGAGACACCATGAGCCAGAGCCAGCACATCATCATCGTCGACGACGAGGCGCCGGCCCGCGAAATGGTCGGCGATTACCTCAAGATGCACGGTTTCGCCGTGACGCTGTGCGACGGCGGCAAGAGCCTGCGCGGCGTCATCGAGACCAATGTGCCCGATCTCGTCGTGCTCGACCTCAACATGCCCGAGGAAGACGGACTCTCGATCATCCGCGACCTGAAAAGCCGCATCAATGTCCCCGTCATCATGCTGACGGCGACCGCAAGCCCGATCGACCGCGTCGTTGGCCTCGAGCTAGGCGCCGACGATTACATTGCAAAGCCCTGCGAGCTGCGCGAATTGATGGCGCGCATCCGCTCGGTGCTGCGCCGCAGCGCGCCGGTCAAGGCGGTGGCGCCCGAGGCCGCCGGCGCCAAGGCGGAAAAGGAACAGTTGGTGCGGTTCGGCACCAAATGGCTCGATCTCGAAGCCCAGGCCCTGCGCGACGACGAGGGCAACGAGCATCCGCTCACCGCGTCCGAATTCGGCCTGTTGAAAGTGTTCGCGGCCAACCCAAAGCGGGTGCTGTCGCGCGAGCGGCTGCTGGAGCTGGCGAATGCGCGCGACGCCGAAGCCTTCGACCGTGCGGTCGACCTCCGCATCATGCGGATCCGGCGCAAGATCGAGATCGACCCGACCAAGCCCGCTGTCATCCGCACCATCCGCGGCGGCGGTTATCTGTTCTCGCCGACCGGCGAAAAGGGTTAGCATCCATGTCGTCCCGGCCTTGAGCCGGGACCCACGCCGCAGCGGTCGTGTTGGCGTGCTGTGGTAGTGACCTCGCCAAACAACAACGCCCTGTGGTTATGGGTCCCGGCTCAAGGCCGGGACGACGATCGATTTGTGGGTCCCGCGGAACGATTTTCGATCTGAAATCCTCCCATTTTCCGCACATTGAAATTATTGTTATTTTCGGCCCGAATGTTTCGTCGCGGCGGCCCCGACGAAACAATTCTCCCCGGCACGAAACCATTTTCCTCTTTCGGTGCAGACATCCCGAAACGTTGATTAACTAGAAATCTCCCAACGACACGCCGCCAAGCGGTGAACTGGGAGTTTGTCATGCCGAACGTGATTGCCATCAACGCTGCAGCCCGCAAGCACATTGCCGATGCCCGCGCTACATCGGACGAATCGCTGCTGGAGAGCATTGCCAAGGGCAACCGCACGGCGATGCACGTGCTTTATTCCCGGCATCACGTACGGGTTTACCGCTTCATCCTGCGCATGGTGCGCGATACCACGATGGCGGAAGACCTCGTCAGCCAGGTGTTTCTGGACGTGTGGCGCACCGCCAGCCAGTTCGAAGGCCGCTCCCAGGTTTCGACCTGGTTGCTGTCGATCGCCCGCTTCAAGGCGCTGACCGCGCTGCGCCAGCGCAAGCATGAGGACATCGATCAGGACGACGTGCTCGAGATCGCCGACGAGGCCGACACCCCGGAAGCGTCGCTCGACCGCAGCAACACCAGCGCCATCCTGCGCGCCTGCGTCGCCAAGCTGTCGCCGGCGCACCGCGAGATCATCAACCTGGTCTACTACCACGAGAAGTCGGTGGAAGAGGCCGGCGCGATCATCGGTATTCCCCAGAGCACGGTGAAGACCCGGATGTTCTATGCCCGCAAACAATTGGCCGACTTGCTTAAGGTCGCTGGCGTGGACAGCATCGCCGCATAAATCGCAGGTTATTCAGTCGGTTAGATAGGTATTGGGAGCGGAAACCGGGTCGATTTCGAAGCCAAAGATTAAAGGCGACGAAACAAATGAAACAATTGGCGACATCACCCGGAAAAACTCTGCCCCTATACCTATCATCAGCAACGCAACCCAACGCCGAACAGGAGATCGAACATGCTGAAGCCGTCCTTCCGCTTCTTCATCGTCCCGCTCGGCGCAGTCGCTACCCTTGCTTCGCTGTCCGCTCAAAATGTCAGCCCTCGCGCCCAGCGCGATACCGGTTCGATGTTCGTGCGCGAACAAGTGGTCGATTGCAGCACCAAGAGCGCCGCCGAGGTCTGTGTGATCCCGGACGTCGTTCGCTAAACCAAGTTTCTGACGACCGACCAAGGCTTAACCTCCCAAGAACCTCCAACGACCCGGCCGGGATGCCCCCCAGCCGGGTCGCTCTGTATTTGGGGGTCCGGCCAACGCGCCGCGCCAAGAGCCAGTTGGCGGCGCTCCAACGTCCGGGACGGGGCCTGGACTAAAATCTCGAAAACAACCCCATGCAAAGTAAAGCGGACCCCTCTTCATCCGGACTTGGATACCGCTCGTGATTTATTTGCAACTAATTCGCACTTGCATTACCATCAAGCAGTTTCCGGCCCCTGTCCGGAACGCAGGGGAGGCCATCCATGTTCGTCTCGTTTCGCGCAGCCACTGGCGCGTCTGTTTTGCTCGGCCTTGTCTCGGGGGCGGCGATCGCGGCCGGCGATTTGTCGCGGCAAACGCCGATCGAGCTCACCGTCACATTGGGCTCGCCGGGCAAGCATGAATTCGCGCCGAAGCAACTGAAGTTCGAGACCGGCAAGCTCTACAAATTGATCCTGCGCAACGACAGCAACGATCCGCATTATTTCACCTCGCACGCCTTCTCAGCGATGGTGTGGACGCGAAAGGTGCAGGTCACGCAACAGCGCGACGGCAAGACCGTTACGCTCGCCGAGTTCAAGGGCGCGATGCGCGAGATCGAGGTTTATCCGGGGCAATCCGCCGAATGGTGGCTGGTACCGGTCGCCGCCGGCCGCGCCACCGATCTGCGCTGCGACATCAAGGGCGCTGAAGGCAAGACCCACGCCGATCTCGGCATGACCGGCGAGATCGTGATCGAGTAATGTTGCACTTCCTGCTTGACGCGATCGAGCCGCTCATGATGTTAGCCGCTGACAATGGATGCGGCGGCAAACCCGGATGAAGTTCGGCTGCGCAAGGGATCCTCGCTCAGGGAACGATTTGTCCAGGCGGGCTCCGGCGTTGTAATTCTTCTGATTATTGTCCCGGGCCTGCTTACCTGGGCCTCGGGCGGCCGACCGTTCATTCCTGCACTCTGGGTCGTGCCGCTCGGATTGTTCCTGATCGGCGTTGCCGCTCTTGAACGCAATGTGGCCTGGATCATCACGCAAGACGGCATCCTGATCGGCGAGCAGCGTCCGCTTGGCAAGGTGCACAAGCGAATGATCAGCCATCACGACATCGCAGAGGTCCGCGTCCGCAAGAACAGGTTCAGCTACCCAGCGAGTTTCAGCCTGGTGTGCAGGTTGGCCTCCGGAGGTGTCTTGATCTCGCCACCGCTGCCGGACATCACGCGCGTCAACGAAACCACCGCAACGGTTACGGGATTGCTCGGTCTTCCCGATGCCGCGCCCATCGACAACCCGCTCGAGGCCGGCAACGCCGAGATCATCCTTGGCTCGCCGGTCAACCCCGATCTGGGCCGCGTGATTCGAATCGCCGTGCCGGTTGTGGCCGGCCTGTGCGCTCTGCCGTTCCTCATCGCATTCTGGATCGGTGAGTGGGAGATGGCGCTCGGATTGCTCTTGCCGCTCGGCTTTCTCGCTGCCTTTGCACTCTACCGCCACGCGCACCGATTAGCCGGCGCGTGCTGGACCATTCGGCAAGGCGAGATCCGTATCGAGCGGATTGCGTTAAGCGGTAAGCCATCCGCCGAGACGATCCGAACAGATGACGTCGCAGCGATCGAGGTCGACGAGCCCGATTCCAAGGACCGCACCAGCACCATCAGCATTCGGTTGCACACGGGCCAGACCTTCTGCAGCCCGACAAAGCACGACGAAAATGCGGCACGTGCCGTGCGCGCAGAAATCATTCGGCGTCTCAATACTCCTCCGGATGCCGGAACATTGTCCGGATAGAGGACCTCTGCTGCAAAAGCCGCGGTACTGTTCTCGCATCGGGCATGATAGGATTCACGCCAGGGTTAGCTGCGACAGGTGGTGCCGATGTTCGAAGGCTGGGATGCCGTTGTATTGGCCCGGGCGCAGTTTGCCTTCACGATGTCGTTCCACATCATATTCCCGGCCTTCTCGATCGGGCTCGCCAGCTATCTCGCGGTGCTTGAGGCGCTGTGGCTGTGGACCGGACGTGAGGTTTTCATCAACCTGTTCAATTATTGGCTGAAAATTTTCGCCGTCGCCTTCGGCATGGGCGTGGTGTCGGGCATCGTGATGTCCTACCAGTTCGGCACCAACTGGTCGGCCTTCTCCGACAAGACCGGCCCGGTGATCGGCCCGCTGATGGCCTATGAGGTGCTGACGGCGTTCTTCCTCGAGGCGGGCTTCCTCGGCGTGATGCTGTTCGGCCTCGATCGTGTCGGCCCAAAACTGCATTTTTTCGCAACCTTGATGGTTGCGGTCGGCACGCTGATTTCGGCGTTCTGGATTCTGTCGGCCAATTCCTGGATGCAGACGCCCACAGGTCACGCCCTCAATGCTGAAGGCCAGTTCATCGCCGTCGACTGGTTCAAGGTGATCTTCAATCCGTCATTCCCTTACCGGCTCGTGCATATGGTGCTGGCGGCGTACCTGACCACCGCGTTGGTGGTCGGCGCGGTCGGCGCCTGGCATCTGCTGCGCGACCCGCACCTGGCCGGCCCGCGGGTGATGTTCTCAATGGCGATGTGGATGGCGACGATCGTCGCCCCGCTCCAGATTCTCGCCGGCGACCAGCACGGGCTCAACACGCTGGAGCATCAGCCGGTGAAGATCATGGCGATGGAAGGCCATTTCCAGAGCCACAAGGACGGCGCGCCGCTGATCCTGTTCGGCTGGCCCAATCAGGCCGCGGGCAGGATGGATTACGCGATCGAAGTCCCCAAACTCGGCTCGCTGATCCTCAAACATTCCCTCGACGCGCCGATGGCCGGCCTCGACACCGTGCCGCGCGAAAACTGGCCGCCGGTGCCGATCACCTTCTGGTCGTTCCGGATCATGGTCGGCATGGGATTGCTGATGGTGGGGCTCGGCCTCCTCAGCCTGCTGATGCGCTTCCGCGGCACGCTGTACAATTCGCGCCTGCTGCACATCTTTGCGGTCGCGATGGCTCCGTCGGGGTTCATCGCGGTCCTGGCGGGCTGGATCACCACCGAGACCGGGCGTCAGCCGTTCACGGTGTATGGATTGCTACGAACCGTGGATTCGGCGTCGCCGCTGGCGGCGCCCGCGGTCGCCTCGTCGCTGATCGCCTTCATCATCGTCTATTTCGTGGTGTTCACCGCCGGCGTGATCTACCTCCTGCGCCTGATGGCACAGCCGCCGCATCACGGCGAGGAAGGTCCGCGCAGCGACGTCCCTGCCCGTGCCGCCGGCATCACGCCGGCCGCCGGCGTCGCCGCCGAGGGAGCGATCCGATGATAGCCATCGACCTTCCGACCATCTGGGCCTTCATCATCGCCTTTGCGGTTTTCGTCTATGTCGTGATGGACGGCTTCGATCTCGGCCTCGGCATCCTGTTTCCGCTGTTTCCGAAGAAGGAAGACCGCGACGTCATCATGAACAGCGTCGCCCCGGTCTGGGACGGCAACGAGACCTGGCTGGTGCTCGGCGGCGGCGGCCTGATGGCGGCGTTCCCGCTGGCCTATGCCGTGCTGATGCCGGCGCTCTACACGCCGATGATCGTGATGCTGCTCGGGCTGGTATTCCGCGGCGTCGCCTTTGAATTCCGCTGGCGCACCACGCGCGAACGCAACCGCTGGGACATTGCGTTTGCCGGCGGCTCGCTGCTGGCGACGCTGGCGCAGGGCATCGCGCTCGGCGCCATCCTGCAGGGCATTCAGGTCTCGGGGCGACATTATGCCGGCGGCTGGTGGGACTGGCTGACGCCGTTCAGCATCCTGACCGGCGTCGCGCTCGTGATCGGCTATGCGCTGCTCGGCTCGACCTGGCTTGTCATGAAGACCGAAGGCGAATTGCGCGACCGCGCCTATCAGCTGAGCTGGCTGCTGCTGGTCGCGATGCTGTGTGCCATCGGCATCGTCAGCATTGCAACGCCGTTCCTGCATGTGCAGTATACCCATCGCTGGTTTGCCTGGCCCAACATCATCCTCACCGCGCCGGTGCCGGTCGCGGTGGCCGCCGTCACCGTGATGCTGCTGCGCAGCCTCGCCAACAAGTATGACTACCAGCCGTTCTTCCTGACGCTGGCGCTGTTCGCGCTGTCCTATGCCGGGCTCGGCATCAGCATGTACCCTTACATCGTGCCGCAGAGCATCACGATCTGGCAGGCGGCCTCGCCTGAAAACAGCCAGCTGTTCATGCTGGTCGGCGTCGCCATACTGATACCGCTGATCCTCGGCTACACCGCGTGGGCCTATTGGGTGTTCCGCGGCAAGGTCAAAGCCGAAAGCGGCTATCACTGATGGCCAAAGTGTTCTCCAGCGAAAAAAGCTCCAGCGAGCCGACACCGCGGCCGCTGACGCAACGCCTGCTCTGGTTTGCCGCGCTGTGGCTCGGCGGCGTTGGCACGGTGACGCTGATCTCGTACGGCCTGCGGCTCTGGATCGCGCCGAAATGACGCCTTTGCCACAATCACCGGCGATTGTGATATCAGAAAATAGAAGCCATTCCAGCAAGATACCGGCCCTGCCGCCCTAAACTTGCCATCAAGCTGGCCCTGAGATTTGATAGTTCCGCTGATTTGGCCAAAGCGCGCTAGTCATCGCGCTTTGGTTTCTTTGTTTGCGCATGATCTTTTCGGAAAACCGCTTCACACTTTTCCGGATCATGCTTTAGAACGCCAACCAATTGGCCAACGCGCCAACAAGGAGAGCTCCGCAATGACGAAGTTTCGGCACCTGATCTGGATGATGATCGCAACGAGCGGTCTGATCCTTTCAGCCTCGCAGAGCAATGCGCAGCTGCGCCAGCCCGATGTGGGTGACCAGCCGGGACTGATCGCCGACGAATCCGTCCAGCTCGATCCGCAGTTCAGGAAGACGGCGGTGCTCTACCGCACCAACGAAGCGCCGGGCACCATCATCGTGGTCACGGCCGAGCGCCATCTCTATCTGATCCAGGGCGGCGGCCGCGCGCTGCGCTACGGCATCGGCGTCGGCCGCGAGGGTTTCACGTGGCAGGGACTCGTCAACATCACGCGCAAGGCGGAATGGCCGGACTGGACGCCGCCGCCGGAAATGATTCAACGCCAGCCCTACCTGCCGCGCTTCATGGCCGGCGGCCCGGGTAACCCGCTCGGCGCGCGGGCGATGTATCTCGGCACCACCGTCTACCGCATTCATGGCACCAACCGCCCCGACACCATCGGCACCGCCGTCTCCTCCGGCTGCTTCCGGCTCGTCAACGCCGACGTCGCCGATCTCTATGAGCGCGTCCCGGTCGGCACCAAGGTGATCATCCGGCAGAAGCCCGAACTGTAATTGCAACGGTACCGTCTCTTCCGCAGATCCATTTCCCTGAAATTGGTGAGTTAAAAAATGCTACGTAATTTTCGAGGCGGCCTCCTCATTGGGCTGGCGGTCGCAACTGCGGTCGCGGCTGGCGCAATCACATATGAACGCTATGACACCAAGACCCTGAAGCGGACGCTCAAGCGCGGCGAACTGCTGTGCGGCGTCAACAAGGGCCTGCCCGGCTTCTCGATCCCCGACGACAAGGGAGACTGGACCGGCTTCGACGTCGATTTCTGCCGCGCGGTGGCGGCGGCGATCTTCGACGATCCGAAGAAGGCGAAGTTCATTCCCCTCGACGCCAGCGAGCGCTTCAAGGAGCTGTCGAGCCGCAAGGTCGACATTCTGTCGCGCAATTCCACCTGGAGCATGTCGCGCGAGGTCAACAACGCTCTCTATTTCCCGGCCGTCGCCTATTATGACGGTGAAGGCTTTATGCTGCCGGCCTCGCGCAAGATCGATTCCGCGCTGGACCTGAACAACAGCAAGATCTGCGTGCAGGAAGGCACCACCACGGTGCTCAACGTCGCGGATTATTTCCGCGCCAACAACATGAAATTCACGGAGATGAAATTCGCCAAGCTGGAGGATGTCGTCAAAGCCTATAATGAAGGCAAGTGCGACACCCTGACCGCCGACGTCTCACAGCTCTACGCGCTACGCATCAACCTCTCCAAGCCGGACGATCACACCATCCTGCCCGACGTCATCTCGAAGGAGCCGCTGGCGCCCGTGGTGCGGCAGCGCGACGACGACTGGATGATGATCGTGAAATGGACGCTGTACGCGATGATCAACGCCGAGGAACTCGGCATCACCTCCAAGAACATCGACGAGGCGCTGAAGTCGAAGAAGCCGGACGTGATGCGGCTGGTCGGCACCGAAGGCGCCTACGGCGAAGACCTCGGCCTCTCCAAGGACTGGGCCGCCCGCATTATCCGCCACGTCGGCAATTACGGCGAGATCTACGACCGCAATGTCGGCGCCGAATCCAAGCTGAAGATCCCGCGCGGACTGAACTCGCTCTGGAGCAACGGCGGCATCCAGTACGCGCCGCCGATCCGGTGACGGCCGAAAGCCGGCGAACGTAGCCACACACTCTCTGTCGTCACCCGCGAAAGCGGGTGATCCAGTACGCGGGGACGTTTCGGATCAATCACGACTGCCGCGGCGTACTGGGTCGCCCGGTCAAGCCGGGCGATGACACCGCCAATGTCGCGGCAGGCGCAGCTCAATAACTCTTCATCCGCGCCAGCTGATCGGCGTGGTAATTGCTGTCGCCGAACAATTCCTGACAGACCCGGGCGCGCTTCATGAAGAAGCCGATGTCGAACTGGTCGGTCATGCCCATGCCGCCATGCATCTGCACGCCTTCCTGTACCGCCCGCGTCGCGGTGGTCCCGGCGCGTGCCTTTGCAACCGCAACCGCGGCACTGGCGTTGGCAAAATCGCCGTCCAGCGTCTGCAGCGCCTTCAGCACGGCGGCGCGGGTGATCTCGATATCGATATAGAGTTCGGCGGCGCGGTGCTGCAGCGCCTGGAATTCGCCGATCAGTTTTCCAAATTGCTTGCGCTCTTTCAGATAGGTCACGGTTCGGCCGAACACCTCTTCACTGAGGCCCACCATTTCGGAGGCGACCGCGCCGCGGCCGATATTGAGCACGCCTTCGAGCAATGCCCCGCCCTGATCAACCTCGCCGAGCACGCTGTCGGCGTTGACCTCGACATTGTCGAATTCGATGCGCGCCGCATTGTGCGAATCCACCATCGCGGTGCGTTCCACGGCGAGACCCTTGGACTTGGGATCGACCAGGAACAGCGTCAGCCCGTTGCGCTCGCCGGCGGAGCCAGCGGTGCGCGCCGCGACGATCAGGAGATCGGCGGTGTGGCCGTCGACAACAAAGGCTTTTGCACCACTCAGCTTGAAGCCGTTGCCGGAGCGCACGGCCTGCAGCTTGGTCTGCAGCGGGCGATGCTTGGCGCCCTCGTCGATCGCGAGCGTCGCGAGCAGCGAGCCGTCCGAAATTTTGGGCAGATGCGCGGCCTTTTGCGCGTCGCTGCCGCCGCGCGTCAGTGCGGAGGCCGCAAGTACGGCGGTCGACAGGAACGGTGACGGCATCAGCGTGCGGCCGATTTCCTCCATCACCACGCCGGCCTCGACGGCGCCTAAGGCGCTGCCGCCGAAATTCTCAGGCACCAGCAGGCCCGAAAAGCCCATCTCGGCAAACGCCTTCCAGAGCTCGCGGGAAAATCCCGTAGCGTCCTTCGTATCGCGCAAGCTGCGCAGATGCGACACCGGCGCCTTGTCGCTGATAAGGCCGCGCGCGCTGTCGCGCAGCATGGATTGTTCTTCGGTGAGGACGAGTGCCATGGAGGAGTTCCGGTCTAAGTGTTTCGAACGAGTATCTTTGAGATCGTCGTTCCGGGGCGGCGCGAAGCGGCGAACCCGGAACCTCGAGATTCCGGGTTCACGCTTCGCGTGCCCCGGAATGACGGCGTCAGTTAGCGTCTCACGCCCCCGGCAGATCGAGGATGCGCTTGGCGACGATGCCGAGCATCACCTCTGACGTGCCGCCTTCGATCGAGTTGGCCTTGGTGCGCAGCCAGGCGCGCGGGCGAGCGCCGCCTTTGGAGCGCTCGCTTTCCCATTCCAGCGCGTCGACGCCGCCGGCCGACATCAGGATTTCGTAGCGGCGCTTGTTGAGCTCGGTGCCGTAATATTTCATCGCCGAGGAAAACGCCGGATGCGACTGGCCGGCTTTGGCGAGATCAACCGCGCGTTCCGCTGCCGCCGACAGCGCCGCCTCATCGATCTCGAAGGTCGAGATCTGGCCGCGCAGCATCGCATCGTCGAGCCGGCCCTGCTCGTCGCTGCCGACCGAGTCGGCCGCGACCTGGCCGAGCGGCCGGCCGACGCCGCGCTCGCCCATGCCCGAGATCATCGCGCGCTCGTGCTGCAGCAGATATTTCGCCACATCCCAGCCGCGGTTGACTGTGCCGACCACATGCGATTTCGGCACCCGCACCCCATCGAAGAAGGTTTCGCAGAACGGCGAGTAGCCGGAGATCAGCAAGATCGGTTTTGTTGTGACGCCCTTCGACGTCATGTCGAACAGAATAAAGCTGATGCCGTCATGCTTCTTGGCTGACGCGTCCGTACGCACCAGGCAAAAAATCCAGTCGGCGTAATTGGCATACGACGTCCAAATCTTCTGGCCGGTGATGACGAAATCATCGCCGTCGCTCTCGGCGCGGGTCTGCAGCGAGGCAAGGTCCGATCCGGCGTTCGGTTCGGAGTAGCCTTGGCACCAACGGATCAGGCCCGCGGCGATCTTCGGGAGATGCTCCTTCTTCTGCGCCTCGTTGCCGTATTTCAGCAGCGCCGGCCCGAGCATCCAGATACCAAAACTCGACAGCGGCGAACGCGCGCCCATCGCCGCCATTTCCTCGCGCAGCACCTTGTGCTCGGCGCGATCGAGCCCTCCGCCGCCATATTCCTTTGGCCAGTCGGGCACGGTCCAGCCCTTGTCGCGCATCCGTTCGAACCAGACGCGCTGCGGCTCGGAAGAGAATTTGGCGTTGCGGCCGCCCCAGTACGTGTCGCCTTCGGACGTCATGGGCTTGCGCATTTCTGGCGGGCAATTGGCCTCGAGCCAGGCGCGGGTTTCACGGCGGAATTGATCAGGATCGGACATGGTGCGTTTCCATATGGGGCGAGTTGAAACGACCTTAGTCGCCGCATCGCGGAATTCAACATCTCTCTGCGCCGCACCATGCGCGGACTGCCGTAGTCACGCGCCGGGATCGGGTGTATCGCAGGGGCGGCAACGATTGAAAAACAAGAGGAAACCGACATGCGGCTGAAGTTGCTTTCGCCTGGCGAAATGAGCCCCGACCAAAAAGAGACCTACGACGAGTCGATTGCCGGCAAGCGCGGCGCGCCGCCGGCGCCGATGATGGCCTGGCTCAACAGCCCGCAGATGGCCAAGCATGCCACGCGGCTCGGCGAGCAACTCCGTTTCAACACGATCTTTCCGGCAAAGCTTTCCGAGATCGCGATCCTCGTCACCGCGCGGCACTGGACCTCGCATTACGAATGGTACGCGCATAAGCGCCTGGCGCTGAAAGGCGGCATGGACCCCAAGATCATCGACGACATCCGCGACCGCCGCACGCCCACCTTCGACGACCCCAAGGGCCAGATGATCTACGACGTCGCCAAGTCATTGCATGAGGGGCACGGCGTCTCCAAGCCGTTGTATGACGCGGCGGTGGAATTGCTAACGGTGCGCGGCGTGACAGAGGTCATCGGCCTGTGCGGCTATTACACGATGGTGTCGATGACGCTGAATACGTTTGAGTTCGGACTGCCGGATGGAGAAGTTTCGGACTTGGCATAAGATTTGGAAACGCATGGTTTCTGAATTGCCAGTACCCGTCTCCCAGCTTCTCCCTAGTTTAGAATCTCGGCAAGGCAAATGGAGGCATCGACATGCCCGACAACACGCCTATCATATCAGGCACACGGATCGTGCATGTTCACCTGAAAGTCGCCGATCTCGAACGCGCGCTGGGGTTTTACTGCGGCGTGCTCGGCTTTGAGATCATGCAGCGGATGGGCTCGGCCGCGGCGTTCATCTCGGCCGGCGGCTATCATCATCACATCGGCCTCAACACCTGGGAAAGCAAAGGTGGCCATCCGCCGCCGCCGGGCACCACCGGGCTGTTCCACACCGCGATCCTCTACCCCACGCGCCCGGCGCTGGCGGACGCGCTGCATCGCGTGATGCAGGCCGGCATTGCGCTCGACGGCGCCAGCGACCACGGCGTCAGCGAGGCGCTCTATCTGCGCGACCCTGATGAGAACGGCGTCGAACTTTACCGGGACCGGCCCAAGGAAGAATGGCCGCGCGCCGCCGACGGTTCGCTGTCGATGTTCACGAAGCGGCTGGATCTCGAGGATCTGTTGCGGGCGCGGGAGGCGTAGTCGTGTCCCACCGTCATTGCGAGCGAAGCGAAGCAATCCATCGCTCCGCCCGCGGCACTATGGATTGCTTCGTCGCTACGCTCCTCGCAATGACGCCGTCTTCCCACGAATCATGATCAGCACCGCCGCAATCAACTCCAGACCGATGCAGCCGTAGAACGGCAGCGAATAGCTGCCCGACATGTCTCGCAGCAGGCCGACCACGCCGGGCCCGAAGGCATAGGTGATCTGGTTGATCGCGGTGATCAGGCTGACCAGCACGCCGAACGAGCGCGGATCGAATTCGCGCTGCACGATCAGCGCCGGCAGCGTGATCAGATTGCCGACCGAAAATCCGAACAGCGCGCAGGCCGCCATCAGCGCGTAGTCATTGTGCACGTTGATGACGATCCCTAGCGCCACGGCCTGGCTGACGAACGAGAGCGCGGACGCCAGCCGCTGGTTCATCTGGTCGATCACGAACGAAAACAGCACGCGGCCGACCACCGCCATGGCGGTCAATAGCGCGACCGCGATGGCGGCGCGCTCGCGCCCGATCACCGAATCCAGAAACGCGATCAGATGCACGATGAAGCCGACCTGCGCGAACAGCACCAGCGCGAAGGCCGACGATACCGTCAGAAATCCGATATCGCGAAATGCCCGCGCGCGAATCTGGATCGGCGACGGCGCGTCCGCGGCGATCACCGCGCCCCCGTTTGCGCTCGCATGGTCCGGCGGCCGCCCGACGTAAAGCAAAATGACCGGTACCATCAGCGCGACCATCACGACCGCAGCGGCAATCATCGCGCCCGGGAAACCGAAATAGCCGATCGCCAGTACCAGCAGCGGCACGCCGGCGATACCGCCGAAGCTGGCGCCGTTCAGTGCCAGGCTGATGGCCATGCCGCGCTTCTTGTCGAACCAGAGGCCCAGCGTGTTGGTGATCATGCCGAGGCTGGTGCCGGCCCAGCCGAAGGCGAGAAAAGCGTTGGCGAGATAGAGCTGCCAGGGTTCGCGCACCTGGCCGATGGTAACAGCGGCAATCGCCATCGTGCCGATGCCGGCGATCATGCAGTTGCGGGGACCGAACGCCCTGATCGCCTCGCTGACGAAGGCCACCAGCGCCGCGCCGGACAGATAGAAGAACGTCGTGCCGAGCGAGATCAGCGACGCCGGCCAGCCGTGCAGCCGCTGCAACTCGGCGACATAGACGCTCTGGCCGTAAAAGCCGAGCCCCCAGCCGAAGGTCGCGAGCAAGAAACAGACGAGCACAATGCGCCAGCCGTCATAGCGGAGCGAGGTTTCGTCGATGGCGGTGTGAATGGGGCCTTTTAACATTCTTGTTCTTTGTTCTTGCACCGTCACGCCCGGCCTTGTGCCGGGCATCCACGTCTTTCTTGCTAGCGGCCACGAAGCACGTGGATGGCCGGGTCATCTAGCGCGAAGACGCGCTTCGCGCTTCTGCCCGGCCATGACAACAACTAATAGCAGAATCACAAGAGCAATAATTCGACCGCCGCCGAAATGTCAGCAGTTGTCATCAGGCCTTCTTCGGCGGCTCATAGAAGAACCGCTCGCGAAAGATCCGGTCGCCGCGCCATTCCTGCATCGCGACTTCGTCGATCCGCATCGCCGCGCCGGACGGATAGGTGAAATCGAAGATCCAGTGGATCGCGACACGATCGCCCTCGAGGACCGAGGAAACGCAGGTCGTGACAACGCTCGACACCCGCTCCAGCGTCGCGCGCTCCTGCCCCACCAGCACGTCGCGGCCGACGCGCGGCGGCGCTGAGTTCTCCTGCATGGTGGCGTCTTCGGTGTAATAGCGCTCGATCGCGCCGGCATGGTCGCCGGAAACGACGACGGCGATGAATTCGTCAAGACGCGCGCGTGAGGGCATGAGGCCTCCAGAATGTGACTGCTATCAGATAGTGGGGCCGGCAAGTTCGTCAACTTCCCGCAGCTTCGCCCGCCGCCGCGCGAATGATGCGAGCGACAGCACCGCGAGCCCGAGCAGCACCGGCGGGAACACCACCATGTTGACCATCGACCAGCCGTAATGCGCCAGCAACTGGCCTGACGAGAACGAGCCGATCGCCATCATCCCGAACACCAGGAAATCGTTGAAGGCCTGCACCTTGTTGCGCTCCTGCGGCCGGTGCGTCTCCAGCACCAGTGCGGACGCGCCGATAAATGCAAAGTTCCAGCCGACGCCGAGCACGATCAGGCAGGCCCAGAAATGCATCGCCGATATCCCGGACAATCCGATCAACGCGGCGGCGGCCTCCAGCGACAGGCCGAGCGCGACGATACGCGGCGCGCCGAAGCGTGCGATCAGCGAGCCCGTGAAGAAGCTCGGCCCATACATCGCCACGATGTGCCACTGGATACCAAAATTGGAATCGCTGACGGTGAGCCCACACATCTTCATCGCGAGCGGCGCTGATGTCATCACCAGATTCATCATGGGATAGGCAATTACGCCGCACAGCGCCGCCGCAATGAATCGCGGCTGCCGCGCGATCTCGAACAGCGGCCGGCCGCCATGCATGTCCGCCGCCGCAGGTTTTGGCGCATCGACGCCGGACAAAACCGCCATCGCGACCAAAGCGACGAAAGCCTGCATCAGAAAGCTGAAGGCGAACAGATAAGGCGGCCAGATATCCATGGTCCATTGCACGAGCTGCGGACCGAGCACGCCGGCGAACACGCCGCCCGCCATCACCCACGACACCGCCTTCGGGCGGAACGCGACGCTGGCGCCGTCGGCGGCGGCAAAGCGATAGGATTGCGACACCGCGCCGTAGAGTCCGCCAAAGAAGGTCGCGCAACAGAACAGCCAGAACGCGCCCTGCAGGATCGCGAGCGCGCCGATCAGACCGGTGAGCACGCCGCAGCCGGTGCCGATGATGAAGGCGATGCGGCGGCCGTAAGCGCGCGAAATCATACCGGTCGGCAGCGTGCCGGCGGCAAGGCCCAGCACATACATCGAGAGCGGCACGGTCGCGAACGAGATGTCGGGCGCCAGCGTCGCGCCGACGATCGAACCGGTGGCGAAGATCACCGCCGAGTTGGCGCCGGTCAGCGCCTGCGCCGCGGCGAGCCGCAGCACATTGGCGCGCGCCCGCGCGTCATCGACGATCTCTGCGGTGGCAGTGGCATCCAGCATCGGCATTCCCGCCCGGCAGGCCCCGGCGGGAGCCGCAATTCATTGGCTTGTTTGATTTGCGGTACTATGGAGACGTGCAGACGTGCGATCAACCGACGCAAACGGGCGCGCGCTATGCGCTGGGCTCACCCTTCATTGATCGCTCGAACACCAGAATCAAATTATTCGCCGGCATCGGTACGGTTTCGATCAATGCAAGCCCGACGCCTTCAGCCAATCGGCTGACATCTTCAATATCGCGCACGCCCCATTCGGCGTCGCGATCGCGCAGGCTGGTGTCGAAGACGGCATTGCTGAGCGCGGTGTGCTTGCCGTCGCGCTTGAAGGGACCATAGAGAAACAGCTGGCCGTCGTTGCGCAAGTAACGCGCCGCGCCGGCGAACAATCCTTCCGCGACGCGCCAGGGCGCGATGTGAATCACATTGGCGCAGAACACCGCCAGCAATTCGGAAGGCCCGCTGCCGTCCTGCATCGCAGGCGACCATGCGGGATCACTGAGATCAATCCGCATCGCAGGACGGATGTTCGGCAGGCCCGCATGCGCGCGCCACGCCGCAATACTGTTCAGGTGCGCCTCGTTGAAATCGCTCGGCCACCAGGTGATGTCGGGCGTATGGCGGGCGAAATGCACCACATGCTGGCCGGTGCCGCTGCCGGCCTCCAGCACGTCGCCGGACTTGCCGGCGAGGAATTTCTGCAGCACCGCCCAGATCGGCGCATGGTTGCGATGGAATGCGGCCGCGTCCAGCCGGCCGTCGGCCTCAATCGGACGGCCATCCTTGCCAAACTCCACCACAAACTCAGCCACCGCAAAATCTCACTTCAAGTCTCCGCAATAGATTTCCTTCAAGAGCTGCAGGACGCGCAGGGCGCGCTGGTCGACGACGCGGTAATGCAGCGTCTGCGAGGCACGCCGGAATTCGACCAGGCCGTCGGCACGCAATTTTGCCAGATGCTGCGACAGCGCCGACTGACTGAGCTTGGCGACGCCGACGAGTTCACCGACCGTCATCTCGCCGCGCACCGCGAGAAAGCAGAGAACCAGCA
This sequence comes from Bradyrhizobium sp. AUGA SZCCT0158, assembly GCF_018130065.1. Classification (GTDB taxonomy): domain Bacteria; phylum Pseudomonadota; class Alphaproteobacteria; order Rhizobiales; family Xanthobacteraceae; genus Bradyrhizobium. Next base: position 318,809 of record NZ_JAFCME010000002.1, read on the forward strand.
GCCTCTTTTCGTGACCGAGCAATTTGAGCAATTGCGCGGCCTCACCGGCCTGTTTCGCCAGCTTCTTCAGGGACGCCTCGTCCTCGGCGCCGTTACCGATGGGCATCTTGTTGGGTGTTGCCGCTTCTGCTCTCATCGCCTTTATCCGGATCGAAATCAGCGCCGACAAGGCGCGGTGCACCAGTTTATCGCGCCCATGGTTATTTAGCATTGACTAAATTAGTGAACGACGATAAACCCGCGAAAAAGCAACAAAAGATGCGGCCAAGTGGCGGCAAGGGGAATGAAACGTGCGGCCTGATCTCTGGCGCAGCATATCTCTACTGTCGAGCACGGGCGCGCACACGCGGCTCGGCCGGCGCTCCCTGCTCGGCCTCGGCGCCGCACTGACCGGCGGCTTGGCGCTCGGTCCAAAACAGGGAAATGCAGAGCCCTCGCCGGCTTCCCCGCCGGCGGACGCGCCTTGGTCGCAATCGATCGGGCCCGGCGTGGTCGACCGTCCCTATGGCCGGCCCGCCGACACCGAGACCGGCGTCATCAGGCGCAACGTGCCCTGGCTCACCGCCGGCACCGAATCCTCGATCAGCTTTTCGCCGCTGCAGGACCTGCACGGCATCATCACGCCGAACGGCCTGTTTTTCGAGCGCTATCACGCCGGCCGGCCGGACGTCGATCCTGAGCAGCACAAGCTCATGATCCACGGCCTGGTCGAGCGCCCGCTGCTGCTCTCGATGAAGGACATCGTCCGTTTCCCGCAGGTTACGCGGATCCATTTCATCGAATGCCCGGCCAATGGCGGCATGGAGTGGCGGGCCGCGCAGTTGAACTCGCTGCAGTTCAATCACGGCATGATCTCCTGCGCGGAATGGACCGGGGTGCGGCTGTCGACCCTGCTGGAAGAGGTCGGCATCAAGAAGGAAGCCAAGTGGGTCATGGTCGAGGGCGCCGACGGCGCGCACATGAACCGCAGCCTGCCGCTCGACAAATGCCTCGACGATTGCCTCGTGGTGTACGCGCAGAACGGCGAGGCGCTTCGGCCCGAACAGGGTTATCCGCTGCGGTTGGTGGTGCCGGGCTGGGAAGGCAATGTCAGCATCAAATGGCTGCGCCGGATCAAGCTCGGCGACAAACCCTGGCATTCGCGCGAAGAGACCTCGAAATATACCGACCTGATGCCGGACGGCACCTCGCGCGGCTTCACCTGGCTGATCGACGCCAAATCCGTCATCACCTTCCCCTGCCCCGAAAAGCCGCTCTCGGATCCCGGCCTCTATGAGATCAGGGGATTGGCGTGGACCGGCAACGGCAAGGTCAAGCGCGTGGACGTCTCGACCGACGGCGGCATCAATTGGCAGAGCGCGCGGCTGCATGAGCCGGTGCTGTCGAAGGCGCTGACGAAATTCACCATCCCCTGGCGCTGGGACGGCGCGCCGGCGCTGCTGGAATCCCGCGTCATCGACGAAACCGGCTATGTGCAGCCGACCATCGCGCAGCTGCGCAAGCAGCGCGGCACCAATTCGGTCTACCACAACAATTCGATCCAGACCTGGCAGGTGAAGGGCGACGGGAGCGTGTTCGATGTCCAGCTCGGTTAAGCACCTCGCGCTACTTTGCGCCGGCATGGTCATCGCGGCCGGCACCTTCGCTTACGGCGCCGAGCCCGGATATTACGGCTATGGCGAGCGGGCGACGCCCGAGCAGATCGCCGGCTGGGATATCGATGCGCGCGGCGAGGATGGTGTGGGCCTGCCCGCGGGCCGCGGCGGCGTGATCAGGGGCGCGGAGGTCTATGCCGAGCAATGCGCGGCCTGTCATGGAACTTTCGGCGAAGGCGAGGGCCGGTTTCCCAAGCTCGTCGGGGGCGCCGGGACGCTCAGGGACGACCGGCCGGAGCTGACGGTCGGCAGCTACTGGCCGTTTGCGCCGACCCTGTGGGACTACATTAACCGCGCCATGCCGATGGCCGCACCGCACACATTGTCAGCCGATGACGTTTATGCTTTGACCGCCTATATTCTGAACCTGAACGACCTCGTCCCCAGTGAATTTGTCGCCGACCGGGAAAGCTTGCCGAAAGTCAAAATGCCCAATCGCGACAATTTCCTCTGGACCGATCCGAGGCCCGATACGGCAGCGAAACCGTGCATGAGCGCGTGCGTTGACCCTGCCAGCGTCAAAATCGTGTCCACGGCGGAAGGCAAGAACCTGACGCCACGTACGACGGGGCCACTCGACACCATGCAGGCAAAGTAGAATTGGCAAGCAAAGTAGAATTGGCAAGCTGAACAGGAATTACGGGAAACGTCCTTGAGCAACGCACCTCTAAACAAGCTCGGCCTGATCGCGGCGACGGTGCTGGCGCTATCGATCGGCGCGGCCGCTGGTCCCGCTGCTGCCCAGTCCGCGGCGGCGGAAGGCCAGAAACTGGCGTTCGACCGCAGCAAGGGCAATTGCCTGACCTGCCACGCCATCAAAGGCGGCCAGTATCCCGGTACGATCGGGCCGGAACTGGTCGACATCAAGAGCAAGTACCCCAACCGCGACGAACTCATCGCCATTATCTACGACGAAACCAAGCGCAATCCGCTGACAGTGATGCCTCCGTTCGGACGAAACCGGATTTTGACCGACAAGGAAATCAGCGCGGTCGTGGATTTCCTGCAAACATTGTGACGACGCGCCTTTCAGGAGAACTTTCGGATGACACGTACTGACAATGGATTTTCCGCCACGCGGCGCCTGGTCCTGCAAGGCGCGGGCGCGGTGGCGCTGGTCGGCCTTGGCAATCTTCCTTTTGGCCTCACGCAGGCGTTCGCCGCCAACGACAAATATCCGGAAGAGGCGTTCAAGCAGAAGACCGAAGCCGACGCGATCAAATCGCTCTATGGCAGGACGGCAGAAGCTTCCGACAAGGTAAAGATGGACGCGCCCGAGATCGCCGAGAACGGCGCGGTGGTGCCGGTATCGGTTTCGACGACGCTGGCCGACGTGACCTCGATCTCGTTCCTGGTGGCTGAAAACCCGGTCGCCCTGGTGGCCTCCTACAAGATTCCGGCCGGCACGATGCCGAACGTTGCCAACCGCATCAAGATGGCGAAGACCAGCAACGTGATCGTCGTCGTCGAAGCCGGCGGCAAGCTCTACAGCGCCACCAAGGAAGTCAAAGTCACCGTCGGCGGCTGCGGCGGCTAAGACACAGATAATCGAAGGATCGAAAAAATGGCATCGACCATTCGCGTGCGCGCCACCTCGTCAGGCGAAACCACCGAAGTGCAGGCGTTGATCCAGCATCCGATGGATTCCGGCTTCATCAAGGATTCCAAGGGCGAGCTCATTCCGCCGCATTTCATCCAGCAATTGACCTTCGAATATAACGGCAAGCCGGTATTCGTTGCCGATTGGGGCGGCGGCGTCTCCAAGGACCCCTACGTCAAGTTCGCCTTCAAGGGCGGCAAGAAGGGCGACGAGCTGAAAGTGAGCTGGGTCGACAACAAGGGCGCCACCGACACCACCACGGCGAAGATTCAATGAATCTGCGAGCCAGGATACAGTTCGCTGCGGCAGCCTTCGCGCTGGCCCTGCTGGCGTTCGCCGCACCGCCCGCGGTCTCCGCCGACAAGGTCGACCCGGTCGCCGACGAGAAAGCATTCAAAAAATTCTTCTACGACAAATTCCCCAAGCTGAAGCCGGAAGATTTCGTCAACGGTCCCTATTCGATGGACGCGGACCTGTACAAGCAATGGCAGGACAAGGAACAGTTCCCGCCCTACGAGTTCTCGCTCGAACTGGGCAAGGAGATGTTTTCCAAGCCGTTCAAGAACGGCAAGACCTATGGCGACTGCTTCCCGAATAAAGGCATCGGCATCCGCCAGGACTATCCCACCTTCGACGAGAAAGAAGGCAAGGTCATCACGCTGGAGCTGGCACTGAACCGTTGCCGCGAAGCCAATGGCGAGCCGGCGTTCTCCTATGTGCGCGACGAGATGGCGGCGCTGACCGCCTACATGGCCTTCACCTCGCGCGGCAAGCCGTTCAACATCAAGGTTCCGAACGACCCGCGCGCGCTGGCGGCCTATGAAAACGGCAAGGAATATTTCTACACGCGGCGCGGCCAGCTCAATTTCTCCTGCGCCACCTGCCATGTGCAGAGCCCGGGCGAGCGGGTCCGCACCGAAGTGCTGGCGCCGGCGCTCGGCATTGTCAACGCGATGCCGATTTATCGCTCCGAATGGAACGGCATGGGCACCACCAGCCGGCGCTTCACCACCTGCAACAGCCAGATCCGCGGCGTGCCGCTGACGCCGCAGGACGATGAATACCGCAACGTCGAATATTACCTGTCCTATGTCAGCAACGGGCTGCCGATATCAGGTCCGGGAGCGCGGCCATGAGGATCACGACACTCACATCGATCGCGGCGTTGCTGCTGCTAGGTGCGACATCGGCGCTGGCCGCGGGCGAGGACGACTACAAGGCCGCCTACGCCGCCGCGGAAGCTGCCAACAAGCAGGCGGCTTCCTTGCGCAATCAATGGACCACGACGGCGTCAACGCTGGCGGTGGCCAAGAAGTTCGCCGACGGCGGCGATTTCGACAAGGCCACGGCGTCAGCCAAAGAAGCGGAAGCGCTGGCGAAAGCTTCGATCTTCCAGGCGACCAGCGAAAAGGAACGCTGGAGAGATTTGGAAATTCGTTGAGAGCGTTTTGCGACGCGCGGAGATTAGTATGCCGATCCGCCGCCGGGATTTTCTGACGCTAGCAGGCGCGGCTACCCTCGCAGGCAGCCTGCCTCGCCTCGCGCACAGCGCCGACAGCGTCTACGACCTCGAGCGCTTCGGCAATGCGCGCATCCTGCACATCACGGACACCCATGCGCAGCTCAAGCCGGTGTTTTTCCGCGAGCCCAGTGTCAATCTCGGCATCGGCTCGATGCAGGGCAATCCGCCGCACCTGGTTGGCAAAGCTTTTCTCGACCGCTTCGGCATCCGGCCCGACAGCGCCGATGCCTATGCCTTTACCTGCATTGAATTCGAAAAAGGCGCGCAACGGTTCGGCAAGCTCGGTGGCTTCGCGCATCTGAAGACGCTGGTCGACCGCCTGCGCGGCGATGTCGGCGCCGGCCGCTCGCTGCTGCTCGACGGCGGCGATCTCTGGCAGGGCACCGGCCTTGCCAACGTCATGCAGGGCGCCGACATGGTCGACGCCTCGAACCTGCTCGGCATCGACGCGATGACCGGCCACTGGGAATTCACCTATGGCGAGAAGACGCTGCGCAGCAATCTCGAGCGCTTCAAGGGCGAGTTCCTGGCGCAGAACGTTTTCCTGACCGAGGAAGCCGCCTTCAACGACGCCAAGGCGTTCGATCCGGCATCGGGCCGCGTGTTCAAACCGGCCACGATCAAAGAGATCGGTGGCCGTCGGGTTGCCGTGATCGGACAGGCTTTTCCTTACGTGCCGATCGCGCACCCCAAGCGCTTCACGCCGGACTGGAAGTTCGGCATCCGCGACGAGGAGTTGCAGAAGCTGGTCGATGGCTTGCGCAACAACGACAAGGTCGATGCGGTCATTTTGCTGTCGCATAACGGCATGGACGTCGATCTCAAGCTCGCCAGCCGCGTCACCGGCATCGACGTCATTCTGGGTGGCCACACCCACGACGCGGTGCCGCAGCCGATTGCGGTGACCAATCCGGGCGGCGTCACGCTGGTGACCAATGCCGGCTCGAACGGCAAGTTCCTGGCCGTGCTCGATCTCGACATCGGCAAGGGCAAGGTCGCGAACGTGCGCTACCGGCTGCTGCCGGTGTTCTCCGAACTGCTGAAGCCGGATCCGGCGATGCAGGGGCTGATCGACAAGACCCGCGCGCCGCATGCGGGCGACTGGGTCGACAAGATCGCTTCGGCCGATCGCCTGCTCTACCGCCGCGGAAATTTCAGCGGCAGCATGGATCAGTTGATCTGCGACGCGCTGCGCAGCGAACTCGACACCGAAATCGCGCTGTCGCCGGGCTTCCGCTGGGGCACCACGACACTGGCGGGCCAGCCGCTGACCATGGAAGACGTGCTGGCGCAAACCGCGGTCACCTATCCCGAAACCTACGTCGCGACCATGACCGGCGCCCAGATCAAGGACGTGCTCGAGGACGTCTGCGATAATCTCTTCAATACCGATCCCTACTACCAGCAAGGCGGCGACATGGTCCGGCTCGGCGGCCTCGCCTATGCCTGCACGCCGGCGGAAGGCGTCGGCAAGCGGATCTCCGAACTGACGCTCGACAATGGCAACCCGCTGCAAGCCGCCAAGAGCTACAAGGTGGCGGGATGGGCTTCGGTCAACGAACAGACCGGCACGCCGGTGTGGGACGTGGTGGCGAAGCACCTGAAGTCAGGCAAGCCGCCCAACCGATCGGCCCCGGGCGTGACGCTGAAGGGCGTCGAAGGCAATCCGGGCATTTCGAAACAGGCATGACAGGCCTTACCACCACCCTGCGCATCATGACCGCGGCGCTGTTGATCGCAGCGACCGCACCGGTCGTGCGCGCCCAACAGGCGCCGCTGCAGGACAAGCCGTTTGCCGAGCACAAGATCGTGCTGCAGCTTTCGGACAATGACCCGCGCAAGCAGGGTCTCGTGCTCAGCGTCGCCAGCAATCTGATGAAGCACTACGACCCCGACAAGGTCGCGATCGAAATCGTCGCGTTCGGCCCGGGCATCGAACTGCTGCGCCCGGAAAATCCCAACCGCAAGATGGTCGAGAGCCTGGTCGCCCAGGGTGCGCGGTTCAATATCTGCCTCAACACCGTCGACACGCTCGAACGCGAAAGCGGCAAACGGCCGGAGTTCATCGCGGCGGCGACACCGGTTCAGGTCGGCGTCGCGCAGATTCTGTTCCTGACCGAGAACGGATATACACTGGTGAGACCGTGATCGAGCCTTTGATCAGCAAGATTACCCCGAAAAAGCCACGTCGGAGAGACGAAAGCCGTTTGAGAGGCGCGACGAAATAGAATAATATCCTCCGCGAGAAGTAGAGAACGCGGCAGCGATCATGATCTTTCGTCAGCTCTTCGACAGCGTTTCGGGCACCTACAGCTATTTGCTGGCCAGCCGCGCCGGCGGCGAGGCGCTGATCCTCGATCCCGTGCTGGAAAAGGCCGACCGTTATTGCCAGCTGCTGCGCGAACTCGACCTGCGGCTGGTCAAGGCGGTCGACACCCATCTGCACGCCGACCACGTCACGGGCCTCGGCGAGCTGCGCGACCGCACCCAGTGCATCACCATCATGGGCGAACAGAGCAAAGCCGACGTGGTGTCGATGCGTGTCTCCGACGGCGACAAGGTGATGATCGAAGGCTTGAGCCTGGATGTCATGTACACGCCCGGCCACACCGATGATTCCTACAGCTATTTGATGGGCGACCGCGTCTTCACCGGCGACACGCTCTTGATCCGCGGCACCGGCCGCACCGATTTCCAGAACGGCAGCGCGCGGGCGCAGTATGACTCGATCTTCAACCGGCTGTTGAAGCTGCCTGACGAGACCATGGTCTTCCCCGCCCACGACTACAAGGGCGACACGGTTTCCACCATTGGCGAGGAGAAGCGCTACAATCCGCGCCTGCAGGTGCGCGGCATCGACGAGTATGTCGAGCTGATGAACAATCTCAATCTGCCGAATCCAAAACTGATGGATGTGGTGCTGCCGGCCAACATGCATGTCGGCCTGCACCAGGACGATCTCGCCAAACAGGGCCTCGCATTGTCAGCGCGCGCCGCGATCGACAGTATCGGCAAGCCCGACATCCTGCTGGTCGATCTGCGCGAGGCCAGCGAGCGCGCCAAGCACGGCACGCTCTCGGGCGCGCTGCATGCGCCCTATCCCGGCATCGCCGAAAGCTTAGCGCCGGGCGGCATGCTGCGCGAAGTCGCGGCCGCGACGGGACGGCGCGTGGTGTTCTTCTGCGCGTTCGGCGAACGCTCGGCGATGGCGGTGACCGCCGCCAAGAACGCCGGCCTTGCCAACACCGCCCATATCGAAGGCGGCATCGACGCCTGGAAGAAAGCCGGCGGCCCGGTGGTGATGGGGTGAATACTCACGGAACGTAGGGTGGGCAAAGGCGCACTCGCGCCGTGCCCACCATTCTATCCGAATGCGAGAATGGTGGGCACGCTTCGCTTTGTCCACCCTACGCTTCGCCGCGACTGTTACCGCCCCACCCGTTTCAATTCCGCCGTCAGCACATCCAGCGCTTCCGCCAGCATCACGCCGCCGCATTCGGTCAGCCGTTCCGGAATCACGATGCGCTTTTCCGGCGGATAGAACCGCGCGAGCGCCGGATGCAGCAGAAAAGCCTGGCCGTCGTCACGCGCGAAATCGCCGGCCTGCGACACCAGCAGCAAATCCGGTTTCTGGCTCACGATCGCCTCCAGCGAGGCGAAGCCGCCGAAATTGAAGCCGAGATCGCCGGCCGTGTTGAACAGCCCGGTCTCGGCCAGCAGCGAGCCGACAAAGCTGTCGCTGCCCGCGACCCAGCCGCGCCGCGACAGCGGCAGCACCCGATAGTGTTTTGCGGCGACAGCCTGGCGCGCCCGTGCGAGCGCGGCATCGAGCAACGCGATCTGCGCCGCCGCGCGATCGGGGTGACCGACGATATCACCGAACTCGCGAATCTGGTCCTTCACCTCGGGCAAGGTTCGCGGCACCGGAAGTTCGGCAAGACGCAACCCGTGCGCTTTGAGCAATTCCCGCGTCGAACGCTTGTCGTACAGATTGGCGACGACGATGTCGGGCTTCAGCACCATCACGTCTTCCGCACCGCCCGACAGTTTTGGATAGCGAGCGACGTCACCGGCCACCCAGGCATCGCGAGAATACCGCGAAAGCCCGAGGATCTGTTCGGGATCGGCCAGCGACAGCAGCAATTGATCGCTGCAGACGTTCATCGACACGATGCGCGGCAATTGAGCGGCCAGCGTCGCGCCAGGCATCGCCAGCGCCGCAACCGCCAGCAGCACGGCAAGCCGGCGGCGCATCACAGATCCGCCCACGGCACGATTACGGCCTCGCGCTGGTATTCGGCGCGGTAGGCGCTGATCCGGAACACGTCGGCTATCACCTGCTCCGACAGCGCTTCCACCGGCGCGCCCTGCGACACCAGCCGGCCCTCCTTCAGAACCAGCACATGATCGGCGAATCGTGCGGCGAGGCCAAGGTCGTGCGTCACCACGATGACCAGCACGCCCTTGTCGGCGGTGGCGCGCAGGTTCTTCATCACGTCGATCTGGTGCCGCGGATCGAGCGAGGCGGTCGGCTCGTCGGCGAGGATGACCGGCGCTTCCACCGCGAGCACGCGCGCCAGCGCGACGCGGCTGCGCTCGCCGCCGGACAGTTCGGTGACGCGGCGCTCGCTGAACTCCACCACATCGACCGCCTGCATCGCACGCAATACTGCGTCAGTATCCCTTGGCGACAGCCGCGCCGGATCGGTCGCGCCGTGCGGATAGCGGCCGAGCGCCACGATGTCGCGCGCCGGCAGCGGCCAGTGCACGATGTGGCCCTGTGGCAGATAGGCAAATCGCTTGGCGCGTTCGCGCAGCGACAGACCGGCCAGTGCGTCGCCGCCGATGTGGATGTCACCGCGGGACGGCAGCAGCCCCGACAGCGCCCGCAACAGCGTGGTTTTGCCGGCGCCGTTCGGCCCGACCAGGGCGACCAGATGACCCGCGCTCAGCGACAGCGTGACATCGCTGAGCACATGGCGGCCAGCCAGCGTCACGTTCACGCCTTGCGCCGTGAGAAGCGCGGCTTCGCTCATGCGACACCTCCCCCGAGCGCGCGGCGTTCGCGCGCGATCAGATAGAGGAAGAACGGCACGCCGATGATCGAGGTCAGCACGCCGACCTTGATGTCGCTGGTCGAGGGAATGATCCGCACCGCGATGTCGGCGGCGAGCAGCAGCGCCGAGCCTGCCAGCGCACTCGGCACCAAGAGCCGCGCCGGATCATGGCCGATCAGGGGCCGCATCAGGTGCGGCGCGACGAGGCCGATGAAGCCGATGGTGCCGGTGACCGCTACCGCGCCGCCGACCCCGAGCGCCACGCCGGTGATCACGATCAGCCGCAGGCGCCCGACATCGACGCCGAGGCTCTGCGCAGTTTCCTCGCCAAGGCTGAGCGCGCGAAAGGAATGGCGCTGGCTGAACAGGATGATGCCGCCGGCGATGATGAACGGCAGCGCCAGCATCACGTGCTGAAAACTGCGATCCTCCAGCGATCCGAGCAGCCAGAACGCGATCTCCAGCACCACGAACGGATTGCTGGAGAGGTTCATCACCAGCGCGGTAGCGGCGCCCGCCAGACTCGAAATCGCAAGACCGGCCAGGATCAGGATCAGCAGCCCGGCATTGCGGCCTGCAATCGTCAGCAGCACGAACACCGAACCGAACGCCGCCATGATCGCCACGACAGGCAGCGCATAGGAGCGCACATCGGCCCACCCCAGCGCGATCACCAGCACCGCGCCGAAGGCGGCCGATTGCGGCGCACCGAACAGCGAGGGCGAGGCCAGCGGATTGCGCAGCAGGCCCTGCAGCGACGCGCCCGACATTCCGAGGATGGCGCCGATCGCCAGCGCCAGAATGGTCCGCGGCAGGCGGATTTCCCGCACGATCACCTGCGCCACGTCGCTGCCGCCGCCGAGGAGGGCTTCAATCACCGCCAGCGGCGACAGCCGCACCGGCCCGATACCGAGCGAGATCAGCACCAGCAGCGCGACAAGGCCGGCAAGCGCGGCCGTCACGCCAATCCGGCGCCGCGCGGCCTCCTCGTTTGCAGCAGTGATGGTCTCAACACTCATCGATCGTCCCCGAACGGTCAGCCCGTACCGCACAACGCGTTCGAACGGTACTGCTCATGCGACATAAAAGACGCACTCGTCCAGTGAGGATCGCAGGCGAGGCCTGATGGGATTGACTCTATCTTTGACAAACTTCTACCATAATTTCCGACGGTTCCCGTTTTGGGGATCAAAAGGGAATGCGGTGCGGGGACAGTCCCCCAATTCCGCGGCTGCCCCCGCAACTGTAAGCGGTGAATCTTTCGTCCTACGCCACTGGGATTCTCGGTCCTGGGAAGGCGACGAAAGGTAACGACCCGCAAGCCAGGAGACCTGCCGTCAGCCGTGGTCACACGCGAAGATGTCGGTCGGGGAGTACAGGCATTAGTTTCACCAGAGCTGTTTGCAGCACGATGGTGGGACTTGGTTCGCTGTGACGTGCCACTGACGTCATACCGAGGCCTGAACCATGTCTTCCACCACCACTGCCGCCAAGCGGTGCCGCCGTCTTTTGCTGGCGTCCAGTTTTCTGGCGCCGATCATGGCGATCACCCATTCCGGCGCGCAGGCCCAGCAGACCGCCACAGCCGATCAACTGCCGGCGATCGAGGTCAACCCGCCCGGCGACCAGAACCGGACCCGCGCCAAGCCCGCTTCCGATCAGGGCTCGGGCACGCGCCGCGTCGTCGCGCCGAACCCGAGGCCGTCAAGCAATCGAAACCCTGCGCCGGGGACGGGCTCCAACGTCGCGTCGCAAGGCGATGGCCAGGGCGGCGGCGGAGCGCCCGTCCGGCAATTCGCCGGCATCGTCGGCACATCGGCGACCGTCATCACGGCTGAAGAAATCGCGCATTCACCCGCGCAGACCTTGCAGGAAATCATCGCGCAAACACCGGGCGTGCAACTGACCAGCCTGTTTGGCGGCGTCAACGGTGCGAAGACCAGCGTCGATCTGCGCGGATTCGGTGCGTTTGCGACCTCCAATACCCTGGTGCTGATCAACGGCCGAAGGCTCAACGACATCGACATGGCCGGCGTCGATTTTTCGACCATTCCGCGCGATTCGATCGAGCGCATCGAAATCACCCGCGGCAACAGCGGCGCGGTGCTGTACGGCGACAATGCCGTCGGCGGCGTCATCAACATCGTGCTTAAAAACGGCGTCGGCGGCCCGCCGGTCGCGATCCGCGGCGAAGCCGGCGTCGGGTCCTTCAATCAGCGCATGGCCTCGGTCTCGGCCGCGACCAATTTCGGTCCGTGGTCGACGTCGTTCTATGGCAACGCCATCAAGTCCGACGGCTACCGCGTCAACAACGCGCTCGATCAGCGCAACGGGGTCGGCAACCTCAACTACTCCACGCCCGGCCTCACCGCCTTCGTAACCGTGACCGGCGACGATCAGAAGCTCGGCTTACCCGGCGGCCGGCTGGTCGATCCATCCATTGGTCTCAACGAGCTCGTCACCAACCGCCGCGGCACCAGCACGCCGCTCGACTACGGCAACCAGCAGGGCGCCAGCGCCACCGCCGGCTTCACCAAGACCCTGTGGAACGGCGTCGATCTCATCATCGATGGCGGTGTGCGGGACAAGAAACAGCAGGCCGCGTTCTTCAATCCCTTCGCCAACAGTTACGTCGACAGCCATCTGCAGACATGGTCCCTGACGCCTCGATTGAGCGTCAAGAACGTAATGTTCGGGTTGCCCTCTTCGATCCTGACGGGCATCGATTATTACGATGCGACGTTCCACCAGGAGCGGCCGGAATTTCAGGGCACACCGCCCATCCATACTTACGATCTGTCGCAGAGAACGATTGCCGGCTATTGGCAGCAAACCCTTGGGCTGTTGCCGACAACGGATTTCTCGTACGGCGCGCGAATCCAGAACACCCGCCTGAGTGCGCGGGACCGTCTTAACGATCCGCCGAATTGCGCCCTGTTTTTTACCTGCGGCGCCCAGAACCTTCCGCTGGATAGCAGCGAAGTCCAGCACGCGCTGCATGTCGGCCTCGAACATCGCTTCAACAATATCGTCTCGGTATTCGGCCGGGCCGCCCGCGCGTTCCGCACGCCGAATGTCGACGAGAGATTGTCCTCCGGACCTTCCTTCGATCCTGTCTTCTTCACCCCAATTCCCGGCACCTTCCAGTTGAAAACCCAGACCTCGCACGACGTCGAGGGCGGCTTCCGCATCAAGTCGGGCGGGTTCCAGATGCAATCGAGCATCTACAACATGGACCTCGAAAACGAGATCCATTTCAACCCGGCACTGTTCTTTAACGTCAACCTCGATCCGACCCGCCGTTACGGCTCGGAAACCAGCGCCTCGCTTCGTGTCAGCGACAGCGTGCTGCTGCGCGGCGGCGTCGCCTACACCCGTGCGGTGTTCCGTGAAGGGCAGTTCGCCGGCAATGACGTTCCGCTGGTGTCCCGCTACACCGCCAGTGGCGGCGTGACGTGGAATATCTGGCAGAACTATCTGGTCGCGGACGCCACGGTGCGCGGCTGGAGCGAGCGCTACATGGACAACGACCAGAAAAATACCCAGCGCCGCATCCCGGCCGATGCCACCATCGACTTCAAGCTGAGCGGGGCATATCAGCACTTCTTCTGGTCGGTGAGCGTCAACAACGTGCTCAACGCGCTGTACTACGACTATGCGATCGCAAGCACGTTCACCGACGGCCGCTTCAGCGCCTATCCGCTGCCGGGCCGGACCTACATGGTGAAGGCCGGCGCGACGTTCTGAGCCCGGACGCCGGTCCGGGGCCCGCTCCGGACCGGCTTGTCCTGACCTGACAAGCCAGTATTCTCTTTGGCCCCGAGGGTTAAGGGAATGCTGGCCCATGCCTGATGCTTCCGCCGTCGCGGCGACCGATCTGTTGCAGCGGGAAATCGCCGATCCCGACACGCAATGGAGTCTCGGCACGTTCGGCGCCATCGCTGAATTCGCCCGCGATCGCGGTGAGCCAGTACGGCTGACGCAATCGATCGAAGCCGTTGCAGCCGTGACGCCGCGCGGCGGCATTGCGCTTAATCCCAACGGCAACAGCCGGCCGTTCGCCTCCGAGAGCATCACCAAATCGGGCTGGAGCCATCGGATCGCGCTGTGCCTGCCGTCAGGCGATTGCGCGATGAACGGCCGCACCACGCTGACGGAAATCGGCGCCGATCAAGAGGCGCTGCGGCCGGAGGACCGCGAATCCTTCCTGTTCGATCTCGGCCTCGGTGCGCTGCAGGCGGATTTCTGCGTGCGCGTCGGCGATCCCAATCTCGCCGCGCGGCTGCGCCAACTCTGCGGCCGCGCCATCTTCGAACACGACAATCCCGCGATGGGGATGATCCTTGGCGCTAACCCGCATCGCGTCTTCATCAGCCGGCTCGGCCGCATCGAGGTCTATCAGCCGATCCCGCCGCCCTCGGGCACGAGCCCGGACGGGCCGCACACCCATGTGCTGCCAAGACTGCTGAAAAGCGGCCGGACCCATGCCGCCACCGAGCCGGTTCCCGAGGGCTGGATCCCCTGCGCGCACATCTATCCGCCGCATCCGTTGCGTGACGGAATGGGCGAGGCCCGGCCATTCGACCAGGCACATCACCAGCGTTTTCAACGGGTCCTGGCGGCGTGCGGCGATCCCGAAACGCTCGCGATCAAGCAGCGCGTCGTCGATGCGGTGCTGGCGGGGGAACCGCCGGTGGAGATCGCCGGCGACCGTCACGGCCGCGCCGGCATCCGCATTGCGCTGCGCCAGGTCAAGGCCGAAGGTCAGGCGTCAACGACATTGGCGGCCTGGCTGGCCGCTTTCGACCAGAGCGGTCCTGAAGACGGCGATGATCCCGCCGCTCTTCACCATGAGGGCTGAATCAACCCGATAACGGGGCATTTTCGGCCCAAATTCGCGCCCCCAGCGGCGCAATCCATGGTATTACGGCCGAAACACCGCCCGACGGCATGCGTCGCGGTTCCAGAGGTATATGATGAACGACGAACCGAAGAGTCCGGCCGAAATGAAAGAGATTCGGCTGCACCGCAAGCGTACCCAGGAGGTCGAGGGCATCAAAGCGATGGCCGAGATCGCGGCCTCCGACATCGCAATTCGCAAGCGGACTGAAAAGCTGCGCGCGCTGCGGCTGGCCAAGGAAGCTGAGGACCTTGCCAATCCGCCCGAACCGAAAGCCAAGCCCAAAGCGAAAGCCAAAGTGGCGAAGAAGGCTGACGTAAAATGACCAAAGAAGATCGCGACCGCGCCCAGGCGCGTCTGGATAAAACCACCCGCGCAGCCCAGGACGCGCGGTCCGGCAAGGCCGACCGCGATGCGGCCTCGAGGGCCATGCTCGACAATATGGCGAAGCTGAAGGCGTTGCGGCTTGCCCGCGAAGCGGCCGCACCTCCGGCTCCCGTCAAGGCAAAGAAGGCCGCGGCCAAATCGAAACAGCCGGCCGAGAAGCGGCCGACCCCGGCATTGGGCGATTGGCTGGCGAGCCAGCAAAGCGGCGGACGACGGACCTAAGATCGAAGACCCTGAGGCAGGGATCCAAGGCTCAATTCCAAGGCTGAGCTCTTTGAGCTCAGCCTTGACTTCAGCGCTGAAGTTAAGCTTGCAGCGTTACGCCGGTGGCCAATGGATCATCGAGCGCGTCTTGGTCTCGGCGTCATAGACCTGCACTTGCAGCATCTGGAATTTGTTCTTTAGCGCCGTGCCCGCCTCTTCAGCGGCTTCGACCGTGTCGTGGTGCGATTTGAAGTGACCGTCGACCACCAGCGAATATCCTGACGTCGGCGCCTTGTCGGCGCGGATAACTTTGCGTGGCTGCTGTTCTTCGGTTTCGATGCGAGGCTTCTTCATTCTGACTCCGTTTGATTGCCCCGTTTGAAGCACTATCGGCCAAAAGGGCAAGGAAAATTCGTGTTGCTGGCGCTAGTATATTGCGCAAAGTCGGTCGGATTGCGGTCAATGCGTCATTTCGACCGGATAAGGCCGGTTGCGCCGGTGAAAAGGCACGATATGGGTGGAAACGGGAAGAAGAGCGAGCCTCCCAGGCAGGACAACGACAAGCCCGTGAAGCCGAAAGGCCCGCCCGTCGAAGACGACGATTACGAGGATGGCGACATCGCCACGCCCAAGCACGACCGCCACGGCACTGACGACGAACCCTTGTGATTATTGTCGTCCCGGCGTTGCGCCGGAACGACGCGAGATCTAGTGAAATCCCTCACTCTCAATCTTCCGGATACTCCCGACATCGAGCAGATGCGCGCCAAAACCGCCGCGCGCCAATTTGATCGCTGACGACGGCGAGGCCAGCAGAAATACTGCGGTCATCGCCAGCGGCACGGCGCTGAACCAGTCCAGTCGCACCGGCGTGAGTTCTTCGCGGCTGCCGGCGTAGGGTCCGCTGGCGGTAAACACACGGCCGCATTCCCGGATAATATCGCCCCGCGTGCCGCCGCGCGATGCGCAACCGAGCAGCGCCTGCATCGCCAGATGCGTGAGCACGCCCTCGCGGCTTTCCGGCAACGGCTCCGGCGTCTCGCCCTGCGAGACACGCAGCAATAACCCAACGAGATCGATGCCGGCGCGATAGGCGTTGACCGGCTCGACCAGCCGCGGGTTGCAATCGATCAGGAGCGGCGCCGTGCCATCGTCCGGCATGATAACGTCGACCGACAACGCGCCGTGCCAGCCGAGTTGTCCGCCGATCGTCTCCAGATAGGCTCGCACTATCGGCCGGCCCACGCTTTGCTTGATCGCCTCGCCGCCACCGACGCCGACAGCGACTTGCCGATAGGCATGAAAGCCGACCAGCCGTCCCCTGCAAAACACCGACTGCGCCTTCTCGGTGGTGCCCGTGATGAGGTCTTGCGCCAGCACCTCATCGGTGAACGCATCGCCGGCGCCGAGATCACGCAGCGCTATTTCGAGATCATCCGTATTGCGCACGAACCAGATGCCGCGGCTTGCGGTGCCGATCGAGGTCTTGACCACGGCCGGAAAACCAATGGCGTCGCGCAGCGCGCGTGCGGATTTCACGATCCGCGTCAGCGGCTGCGGCAGCTTCCATTGATCGAGCAGCCGGCTGAATCCGGCCTTGCTGTGGGCGGCGCGATAGCTCTCGAATGAAGGCAACGCAACACCGGTACGGCCCTCCAGTCGCGCGCGCATCCGCGCAAACAGAAAACCCTGCTCATGCGTCGGCAGCAGCACGTCAAAACGTTGGCGCGTCAGCAATTGCTCGACAAACGCCAGAAATCCGGCGGGGTCCGTGCGCAGGCCCGGGCAGCGGTGAAATTTGCGGACGAAGCGTGAGAACCGCGCCAGGCAATGGGCGGAGGGATCGCAAACCTCGACATGATGGCCCGTCAGGCCCAGTATCGTGATGGCCTCGCGGGCTGAGGTACTGGAACCTTCTGACACCAGCACCCGGAGCGGCTTCCCCGGATCAATCATGCCGGATCATTGCCGCGCCCGCCGACTTTGTCCCTGAACTTATTGACGCATTTGCGCCCTTCCACACCCTGCGCCGGGGCAGCCATGCAGTTGTATTCATGGACAAATAACCGCTAACCACTATTTTCGGCAGGCATTTTTGTAAAGCCAGCCTTTGCCGGGCCGTGGATCGAGACGGGGTTTGACGCTGATATGGTCGATGTTCTGACCGCACCGCAGGACGTGAAAGCGGACAGTTCTCTGCGCACGCTGGCGGGAATTTCGGTGGCCCATTGGGTCAGCCATTTCCATATCTTCGTGCTGCCGATGCTGTTTCCTTATCTGAAGGCACAGCTCGGCGTCGGCTATATCGAGCTCGGCTTCGCTCTGACCGTGTTCGGATTGGTGTCCGGCCTGACCCAGGCGCCGATCGGATATCTCGCCGACCATATCGGCGCCCGCAAGGTGCTGCTGATCGGCCTTTGTGTCGGCGGTCTCGCGCTGATCATGCTCGGCATGCATCTGAGCTACACGTCACTGATCGTCTGCGCCGCGCTGCTTGGTCTCGCCAACAGCGTCTATCACCCCTGCGATTACGCGATCCTCTCCACCCATATGGATGAAGCGCGGATGGGCCGCGCGTTTTCGATCCACACGTTTGCGGGCTTCCTCGGCGGCGCGGTGGCGCCCGCGATCATGGCGGCACTCGTCGCTTGGGCCGGAGGTCTCGGCGCGCTGATCGTGGCCGGCGCGGTCGGACCTGTCGTGGCGCTGCTGTTGATCGCCGTCGGCATTCCCGATGCGAGTTCGGCCGACCGCAAGACCGATGGCGCGGCCGCCCCCCGGCAAAGCGTCATCACGCCGGCGATCATCATGCTGACGTTCTTCTTCATGTTGCTTGGTCTGTCCAACGCCGGCATCAGCAATTTCGGCGTGGTCGCGCTGATGAGCGGCTATGGCGTGACATTCTCCGCCGCGAATATCGCGCTGACCGCGTTTCTTGGCGCCAGTGCGGCGGGCGTGCTGGCCGGCGGCTATCTTGCCGACCGCACCACGCGCCACGGACAGGTCGCCGCCGCCTGTTTTGGGATCAACGCCATCATCATGCTGGTGATCGCGACGACCACCTTGCCGTCGGTGGCGCTGACCGCGGCGATGGGAATCGCCGGGTTCCTCGGCGGCGTGATCGCGCCCTCGCGCGACATGCTGGTACGCAACGCCGCCCCTCCGGGTGCGGCCGGCCGCGCTTTCGGCATCGTCTCCACCGGCTTCAACTTCAGCGGCATTTTGAGCCCGCTATTGTTCGGCTGGATCATGGACCAGCACCTGCCGCATTGGGTGTTCGGCGCCTCCGTCGCCTTCATGGTCCTGACGGTACTGCTGGCGCTCATCACCGACCGCAAGCCGAAGACGCGATCGGAGGGCCCGGTTACTGGCGTGATGCATTCCTGAACCTCATTCCCGGCCGTTGACTGCATCAGGGGATATCCGATGATGCGGCAACAAAATTTCAACCCGGGATGAATCGCCATGACCAGTTCCCATGACCTCGTGATCCGTGGCGGCAACATTGCCGATGGCAAGGGCGGTGACCTCTATGAAGCCGATATCGCCATCTCGGGTGGCCGCATCACCGAGGTCGGCAAGGTTTCGGGGAAAGGCAAGGAAGAGATCAACGCCCGGGGCAAGCTGGTCACACCCGGCTTCGTCGACGTCCACACCCATTATGACGGCCAAGTCACCTGGAGCCAGGAGATTACGCCGTCGTCGCAGAACGGCGTCACCACAGCGATCATGGGCAATTGCGGCGTCGGCTTCGCGCCGTGCCGGCCGAGCGACCATGTCCGCCTGATCCAGCTGATGGAAGGCGTCGAGGATATTCCGGAGCCGGTGTTGAGCGCCGGCATTCCCTGGGCCTGGGAAAGCTTTCCGGATTACATGGAGTGGCTGTCGAAACGAAACTTCGACATGGATGTCGGCGCGCAACTGCCGCACGCGGCCTTGCGCGTCTACGTGATGGGCGACCGCGGCGCGCGCCGCGATCCCTCCACGCCGGAGGACAACAAGGCGATGGCGGCGCTCGCCGCCGATGCCGTACGCGCGGGCGCACTCGGCTTCTCGACCTCGCGCACCCTCAATCACCGCACCTCGACCGGCGACTACACGCCGACCTTGAAGGCCGGCGAGGACGAACTGACCGCGATTGCCGCGGCGATGCACGGCCATGGCCGCAGCGTGCTGCAGTTCGTGCTCGACCTCTCCACTATCAACGAAGACCTTCCGATGATGCTGCGGGTGGCCGAGAACACCAAAATCCCGGTGTCGTTTTCCATCACGCAGAACGACAAAGAGCCGCAGCGCTGGCGCAAGACGCTCGACACCATCGCGGAGGCTTCCGCGCGCGGCCTGTCGATCACCGCGCAGATCGCCGCCCGCCCGGTCGGGCTGATGCTGGGCCTCGAATTGTCGCGCAACCCGTTCCAGACTCATCCGAGCTATCAGGCGATCGCGAAACTGCCGTTGAAGGAGCGGCTGGCACGTTTGCACCAACCCGAAGTGCGCGCCGCGATCCTGAGCGAGCACGCGACCGCGACCGATGACCCGCTGTTCTTCCGGCCGAACTACGACAAGATGTATCTGCTCGGTAATCCCCCCGATTACGAACAACCGCCCGAAAATACGCTGGGCGCGCAGGCCCGCCGTCTGGGCAAGCAGGCAGAAGAGCTGGCCTACGACGCGATGCTCACCGACGACGGCCGCGGCATGCTCTACGTGCCGTTCCTCAATTATGCCGACGGCAATCTCGATGCGACGCGCGAGATGCTGCGCGACCCGAACGCGGTGCCGGGCCTTTCCGACGGCGGCGCGCATTGCGGCATCATCTGCGATGCCAGCTTCCCGACTTACCTCCTGACGCACTGGACCCGCGACCGCAGCCGCGGCGAAAAACTCTCGATCCCGTTCGTGGTGGCGGCGCAGTCGCGCAAGACCGCGCTCTCCGTCGGTCTCTACGATCGTGGCGTGATCGCACCTGGCTTCAAGGCCGACGTCAACGTGATCGATTACGACAAGCTGCATCTGCATCCGCCGAAGGTGCATTATGACTTGCCGGTCGGCGGACGCCGGCTGATGCAGCAGGTCGACGGCTATGACGCCACCATCGTCTCCGGCGTGGTGACGCAGCGCGGCGGCAGGGCCACCGGCGCACGCCCGGGCAAACTGGTGCGCGGCGCGCAGGGTAACCAGCCGAAGTTCGGCGCGGCGGCGAGCTAGGGCAGGATTGGCTTAGCCGCAATCGAAGTCGATCACGTGACCGCGCTTCGATGCCATCGCCACATTGCTCGTTCCAGTTCGTCGGAGATCAGCCGCCGCCAAACTTGGATGGATCATCGTATCTGGGGGTCTGGTCCATGAGCACGGGCGGAAAGCGTGGGTCCACCGGCTGGACCGGACGGACAATGACATGTCGCGGCTTGGCGTGATGCACCTTTTTTGCGGCGCTGGCAGAAGCACTAAAGGCGATCAAAAGGCCCAGGGCCAAAATAATACGCATCGCAAATTTCCTTTAATCACCCCCTGCTTCGCATGTGTGGCCCCTACCGCACTGCCGCAATCTGTGACGGCTTCAAGATCGCTCAAATCGGGGTGATCGCAAGGCACAGGCGCACGCCCAGGCAAACCGGCGCGCGGGGGTGTCACGACCGAAGTTTGGCGTCGCGGCCCGTCAGGCCTTGGTCGCAGCCTGGGTGACAAATTGATGGCCGACCCACCATACCGGTTGGCGGGGATTCAATGCCTCATGCAGCATCGCGTATCCGCAGGCCTTGAACACGATTTCACTCAGCGCCGCCGTGAGAAGCTTGCGGCCGTCCTTGTGCATGTCGATAATTGCTTTCGACGTGGCGTGCATCAATTCCATCTGCTCGGGGCCATTGTGCTGCGGCCATTGTTCGAACTTGGTCCAGCGCTGGATAATGTCTGACCGGAAATAATTGTCGGTGAGCTCGATCAGTGCCTCAAGGCTGTGTTCGAGTTTCAACAGGTCGGCACACTCGGCCAGAAGCTTCCTGGTGACCGGATGATCGGGCGCCTCTTTCTTGAAGGCGGCGAGCAGCGGATAGAGCGCCACTTCAACACCCAGAAAGATCGAGCTTGAATTGGTCAGGATCTCCGGCGCATTGAAGACACTCGCTTTCACACCCTGCTCGGTCGCGCGCCGTGCGATATTTTCGAGTTCGATTTTCGCGAAACCCTGCAGGTAGGGTGAATAGCTCTGCCAATGATACTCGCCGGCAATCAGGATCTCGGTGCCATGATAACCGTACGCCACGTAAGAAACCTGACCGCCGTTCCTGGCAACGCTGTCGCGTAGCCCGGCACTCAGTTCGATCAGATCCGAAAGACTATTCGCGCTCACATCCATAAAGCTCATTTCGCAGAGCCGGCCGAGGTCGCCTTCCCAAAACTCCTTGGAAGAGGTAGCGGTCCCTTTGAAGACCCGGTTCATGACGGGCATCATGATCTTCGCGCGCGGAACACCGCCGGCCATGGTGTGAGCGATCAGGACCTTGGCGCCATCGGGAATTTGTTTTTGCAACTCGACGAGATATTGCTGCACGCGCGCGCGAAAATTTTCGCGGCCGGCCTTGCGCGACTCTTCCACCTGCGCAAGATCAAGCGTGGCCTTGTCCCACTCGCTGAGCTTTAAGCCCTTGAGCTGGTCGCATGGGCTGAGACCCTTGCTCGATTTTGCCAGATCGAAACCGCATTCCAAGGGAACGTTGACCAGCGGCTGGTCTTTCTCCGCCAACTCCTCTGCCGTCAGGGGACGTAGCTGCTCATTTTCATCGCGGCGTCCGACCGTGCCATAGATGACAGTCATCCCGGCTTTTTTGGCTTCATCGATCAGGCCGTTGACATAACCTCGGGCAAAGACCTCGCCGAAAATGACCAAAACGTCGTTTTTGCCGTAGCCTGAAACCGGGTTGACCTGACGAAGCGGCTCGAACTTTTGCACGCGGATATCCTTGGCTGGAGAGGTTCTTCGAATACTAACAAATTGACCGGTACCAAGTACATCGGTTCCATCCTGAACCCAAGTATGAACCCGAGTGTGAACCTAAGTATCGATAGGCGCCGTGCTGGCGTTCCCCATAGCTGGAGGGTATGATTTGGGGAAGTTTGGCGATGGTACGGATGTCGATTTTTGCAGGCAGATTAGGTCTCGCGCTCGTCTTGGCGGCGCTCTGTCTGGGCGGGCGGACGGCCCACGCCCAGGCCGCCCCCGTGCCATATTGGAGCCCGAGTTGGCCGCTCGGCTTTGGCGGGACCCTGCCCTCCGACCAGGATTCCCCGACGCGCTACAATTTCCAGAACGGCATGTTTATCAGCGGCACCAGCATTCCTGCGGGATTGAACTGGAACGGCATCAACCAGGCTGGAGCGTTCGGCAATTTCGGCTCGTTCCGTTACGAGGGCATGCAGGCCGGCTACAATTTCGGAAGCGCGGGCGGCCTGCCCGTTTCGCTCTATGCCGGCTTCGAAACCTTGAAGTACGATAGCGGCATCGGCGGCCCGTTTGCGGCGTTCGACAAGAAGTCCGGCACGCTGCCGGGTTATCGCGCGAATGCCGGCATCGAATTCCAGCCGGCGCCGAATCTCAGCCTGTCACTCGGATTCGGCTACACCCAGCGATCGGGGAGTGTTGCCGTCGACAGCGAAATCAATTCGCTGCCCGGCGCTTCGATTATCCCCAGCGCTCCCCGCTGACGCAGGGCTTCCGGCCAACTCCGGTCGCCGCCATCACAGCGGTCCGAGAATGCCCCATCGACGATCGCAATATTCCTTGATGGCCGCGACCACACCGCTGCTGATGATGCCCCGGCGTTCGGCTGAGTCCATCTGGAGCTCTTCGTCCCGGTTGATGATCGAGCCCGCCTCCAGCAGCACGGCAGCCATTCTGGTTTTTTTCAGCACGATGAGCTTGTCATAGCTGTAGACACCGGTTTCCTTGTTCAGCAGCGGATGCTGGTAGCGGCCCATGATGGGCTGCGAATATTGCTCGGCATATTTCAGGCCCTGGGCCTTCATTTCCTTCGCCAGCAGTTCGGCGATCGAGAGGCTCGCCTTGTATTCCGGGTTGTTGCTGGAGACGAAAACGGAATAGCCGCTGAAGCGGTCGCTGAAACGGCTTTTCCTGCCGCCGAACTCCCAGTCCTCGAGAAATTTTTTGGGCACGGAGTCATGGTGGATCGACAGGAACAGATTTGCGGGCAGATTGTTCGCCGCGGCGACGCGCTTGACCAGGCTGGCCCTCGCCTTGCCTTCGGTCAGCAGCAACTTCGTCTCGGTAAAGCCTTCCGCCTTCAGTTTCTCCTCGATCCGCTGCGTCAGCCGCAGATTGTAGACGAACTCTGAAACGTTGCGGGCGCTGATCGCGCCTTCCGACTGGGCGGTATGCCCCACATCCAGAACGATACGGAACTTTGACGGTTCGCAGGTGGTTGCAGCCGTCTTCGAAACCGACGGCTTGGCCGCCGCCTTCGGGGCAACAACCTTCGCCGTGCGGCGCTTGGGCGCGGCGGCAGGCTTCGCTACCCTGGCAGGCTTTGAAGCAGCCGGCTTTGGCGCGGCGGCGCGCTTTGGCGATGGACTCTGCTTTGGCGCCTGACGCTTTGACGATTGAGCTTGCTTTGACGTGCCCTTGAAGACGTCCGACAGCCAGCCGGCATGGCTGGCCTCGACCGGCAGAAGCAGCAAGCCGACCATCGCGGCGACGGTGGTACGGCAGCGGGGCCAACCGCCAAAGCCTGACCGGGCGAATGCTTTTCTTACCGACAGCAATCCCACTCTCCCCCAGAGTGATTTCTATGCGCGCTTCATGACCGCATCGGACAGCATCGGCCGGGAGTATGAACCATGCGTTACCGGTTGCAAGGTTTCACCGGCCGGCTTCAAACCTTTTGCCCCGCCTTGATCTCCTTGAACCGGGCAAGCGCCTGTTCGAATTTGGCATTGAACAGCCACATCGCATCGAGGATTTCGCGCATGGTTGCAGACGTCCGTGCCCTGTCGGCCTGCCCAAAGGTGAAAACGCTGTTGTTCCGCAGGAATCCCATGATCCTGGGATCGGAAATCCGGTAGTTGAGTAAATTGCCTGACTTGAGCGCGGACTTGGTCGGCGAGGGAATAATCTGGATCAGCTCGAACAGTTTCATCTGATCGATCGGGTCCGGCAGCGTCTTCACGATCGACGGCACCTGCGGGAAGACTTCCGCATGCGCGTTCATCAGGGCATCGCGCACCGAGGTCCAGTGGTTGAACCGGTGATCCATATTGCCGGCCCGCGCCTCCTCCTTGTCGTCGCGCAGGATCAGTGCAGGATCGAAAGCTGCGATCGACGGCTTGATCGCCGCCCACTTCCTGCGGCCGTTCAGATCTTCGGACGTACCGGTCTGCAGGCTGCCCTTGTATTTGTTCGAGCGCGCATTGCCGATGGTTTGATTGCCGTTGGTCTCGGCAAAGAACAGCCCGAGGCTGATCCGGCCAGCCGCCTCGGCATTGACAGCATCGAGGCCTTTGGCACGCGCGATCGCCGTGCCCAGATCGACGACGTCCTTGAACGGGGTATCTGATTTTTGCGCGCTGGCGGGCGGCGCCTGCATCACATCGAAAAGCTTTCTGTACTCGTCGAGCAGCGGCTCGGTAGCCACGTTGAAATACGCCGGCGGGATTTCGTATTTGTTGGGCCCACCGATTTTGGACGGCATCGCGTCGGTGAGATCCTTGTAGGCGCTCAGCATTTTGTTGCGCGCCAGATAGAGCGCCTGTCCCGGCAGGTTCGGCAGCGGCTGCTTCGAATTGATCTGCGCGCGCCGCTGTCCCAGGATCGCCTCGAAGTTCTTCACCGCATCATTGTACGCATTGAGCGCGTCCGATTGCGTCTTCGTGAGTGCACCCTGCGCCATCGCGGTGCCTGTGAGACCGACGGCCATCGGCAGCGCGACCAACAGCGCGAGCGCAAGCGCCGCCACGGGCGCGCCGATGCAATGGAGCTTGTAGCGGGCCATTGGCTCACGCGAACTTCGGTTGTGCTGCCTGAGCCAGCAGCCGCGCCCGCTCGCTATTGGGCCACAGCAGCAGCAGGCCGAGCAATCCCGACGACACCATAATGACCGCGTTGATGGTGAAACCGGTCAAATAACCTTCGAGCGGCGTTGCCGCGTGCTTGATCACGCTGCCCATCACCAGGGGCGCGATGATGCCCGCCAGCGTATAGATCGCGCCGTAGATCGCGATCACGGCGCCGCGCTGCTGCACCGGCGTGAACTCGCCGAGCATCGGCGGACAGACGACATAGATCGCGCCGCTCAACCCGGTACCGACCACGAGCAGCGCGACCATCGTTCCTCCCGGCGTGGAATAGGGCATCGTCGCGAGAATCAGGCCGCCGATGATCAGCGGCACCGAGCCGAGCACACCGCGCGCCCCGCGGGTGGTGAAGCCGCGCGTCAGCATCACCTGCGAGACCCAGCCGGTGAGCAGCACAATCACGGCGCCGAACACCCAGGGCAGCACCGAAACCCAACCTGCATCCTGTTGCGAGAAGCCGAGCCCCTGCACGATGAAGGGCGTGAACCAGGTGAGACCGAGCGACAGCGCCCAGTACGCCCCGAAGGTCGCGGCACAGCAGCCGATGAAGGTGCGCGAGGTCAGGAGCTGGAAATAGGGAACGCGCGGATCGGCGGCGGCCATCGCGACCGTCTGCACCAACGGGCCCTCCTTGCCCATGATCAGCCACGCCACCACCCACATCAGGCCGACCACGCCGAGCGCGCCGAACGCATAGTGCCAGCTGTGATTGACGATGATCCAGTTCAGCGCAGGCACCGCGAGGATCACGCCGAAAGCCGAGCCCTGCGACAGGATCGCGGTCGGCAGCGTGCGCTTCTCGTCCGGAAACCATTTGTAGACCGCATGCACCGCCACCGCGAACGCCGGGCCCTCGCCGGCGCCGAGAATGATGCGGCAGATCAGCAGCGTCGTGAAGCTGACGGTACCGACCATCGGGAACTGTGCCACCGACCAGATCACCGCCATCGCCAGCAGCACCCAGCGGGTCTGCACCCTATTGACGATGAAGCCGACGACAATCGCCGAGATCGAAAACAGCAGGAAGAACGAGGAGCCGAGCGTGCCGAACTGCTCCGCGTCGAGCTTCATCTCCTCCATGATTGGGACGCCGGCCAGACCGACCACGATCTTGTCGGCAAAATTGACCAGCATGAACAGAAACAGCAGGAATGTGATTGTCCAGGCGCCTTTGGGCGTCACATGTTCGGTCATGGCTGCTACCCCAAGTTTATCGCTGCCGATTCTCTGACTTCGGCATGCGATGCTAGCCATGGCCTCCCCGGCAAGGCAACTGCGCATTTTGACCGGGAAACAGGCCCCGCGACACCGCGCGGCCCGGTGCGCGCCGTTACAACCGGATCACGATCCCGTCGTCCCTGATATTGAGGCCGTGATCTGATATCGCGCTCCTGTTATGTTGCCGGGGTCACCACGTCAGGGATTTTTCATGGTCGAATCAATCCATCGCCGCGTCGATATTTTGGCCGCTCCGGCTTTCCCCACGCGCCGGAAGCCGCTGTGATCAGCGCATGATCAACGGCGAATCAATCGTGCTCACCGTGAACGGCCTGACCAAGAGCTACCGCGCCGCCGGCGAGGAGGTCGCGGTGCTGCGCGGCGTCAACCTGTCCGTCGCGGCCGGCGAGAGTGTCGCGCTGACCGGTGAATCCGGCAGCGGCAAGAGCACGCTGCTGCACCTGATCGCCGGCCTCGATGCCGCCGATGGCGGCGCGA
Source organism: Bradyrhizobium sp. AUGA SZCCT0158 (assembly GCF_018130065.1). Taxonomy (GTDB): domain Bacteria; phylum Pseudomonadota; class Alphaproteobacteria; order Rhizobiales; family Xanthobacteraceae; genus Bradyrhizobium. Next base: position 345,936 of record NZ_JAFCME010000002.1, read on the forward strand.
TCAGGCTCGACAACGCGCTGGTCTCCGAGCTCACGGATGCCGGCCGCGCCGAACTGCGCCGCGATCGCCTCGGTCTCGTGTTCCAGCAATTCAACCTGATCCCGAGTCTGACCGTCGAAGACAATCTGGCGTTCCAGTCGCGCATCGCCGGACGCCACGATGATGCCTGGCATCACGAGTTGGTGGAGCGGCTGGGTCTTAAGAATTTCCTCAAGCGCTATCCCGAGCAATTGTCCGGCGGTCAGCAGCAGCGCGTCGCGATCGGCCGCGCGCTAGCAACCAGGCCGCTGCTGCTGCTCGCGGACGAGCCGACCGGCAATCTCGATGAAGCCACCGCCGACGAAGTGCTGGCGCTGGCCCGCGACCTCGTGGCGCGCAGCGGCTGCGGCTTCCTGATGGTGACGCACAGCGCCCGCCTCGCCGCCACGCTGGACCGCCAGGTCAACCTGCACGCCGGGGTGATCGCGTGAAACGCGCGCTCTGGACGCTCGCCATACTGCTGAGCCATTGGCGGCGCCATCCGATGCAGCTCGCGACCTTGTTGATCGGGCTGATCTCGGCGACCGCGCTATGGAGCGGCGTGCAGGCGCTCAATCAGCAGGCGCGAACCTCCTATGACCGCGCCGCCGCTACATTCGGCGGCACGCGCACGGCCATGCTGGTCGGCCGCGACAGTCCGACGTTCCCGCAACAGCTGTTCGTCGACCTGCGGCGCGCCGGCTGGCCGGTATCGCCCGCACTCGAAGGCCGCATCCAGATCGGCGGACGCTCGTTCCGCCTGCTCGGCATCGAACCCGTGACGTTGCCGCGCGAGGTCGGCAGTGCGCCCGGGGTCGAAACCGCCAATCTGCAAGCCTTCATGACGCCGCCCGGGCAAGTGCTGGTGGCACCGGAAACGCTTGCAGATCTCAAGCTCGCCGAGGGCGCCACGCCTGTCACCAACGGCGGGGTAGCGCTGCCGCCGCTGCGCGTCCAGCCGCAGCTGGTGTCCGGCGTACTGGTCGTCGACATCGGCATCGCGCAGACTCTTTTGAAAACGCCGGATCAATTGTCCCGCCTGCTGATCGGCAAGGCCAAAGGCAAACACCCCTCGCTGGAAAGCGTCGTCGGCGACAAATTGCTTCTGGTTGCGCCGGATGCTGAAAGCGATCTCGAACGGCTCACCGACAGTTTTCATCTCAACCTCACCGCATTCGGACTGCTGTCATTCTTCGTCGGCCTGTTCATCGTCAATTCCGCCATCGGCCTTGCCTTCGAGCAGCGCCTGCCCACCTTGCGCACGCTGCGCGCCTGCGGCGTGTCGGCGCGGATGTTGAACAGCGTGATGGTGATCGAGCTGGTGTCGCTGGCGCTCTTCGCTGGCCTGATCGGGCTCGTCTGCGGCTATCTGATTGCGGCGACATTGCTGCCCGACGTCGCCGCGTCCCTGCGCGGACTATACGGCGCGCAGATTCCGGGACAGTTGACGCTGAAGGGCGAATGGTGGCTCGCGGGCATCGCCATCAGCATTCTGGGCGCGCTCGCCGCCGCGGCGACCAGCCTGACCAAGGCGCTTCGCCTGCCGCTGCTCGCCACCGCGCAGCCTTATGCGTGGCAACAGGCGCAGCGCCGCTGGCTGATGTTCCAGAGCGCGGTGGCGCTTGCCGTGTTCGCCGCTGCCGGCGCGTTTTTGCTGTTCGGCGATTCCCTGGTGTCGGGTTTTGCCGTGCTCGCGGCCCTGCTGCTCGGCGCGGCGCTGATCCTGCCGATGCTGCTGGAAGTCGTGCTCGCGTTCGGCCAGCGGCATGCGCGTGGGCCGCTGAGCACCTGGTTCTGGGCCGACAGCCGCCAGCAGCTCTCGGGATTGTCGCTGGCGCTGATGGCGCTGCTGCTCGCGCTCGCGGTCAATGTCGGCGTCGGCACCATGGTCGGCAGTTTCAATCGCACCTTCCTGGTCTGGCTCGACGGAAGGCTGGCGGCGGATGTCTATATCAGCGCGTCCAGCAATGCCCAGGCGAGCGAGATCAGGAATTGGCTGCGCGAACGGCCCGAGATCGAAGCGATCCTGCCCGGCGGCCGCGCCGACACGCAGTTGGCAGGCGCGCCGCTCGAGGTGCTGGGCCTGCCCGATCACACCACCTATCGCGACAGCTGGCCGCTGCTGGAGCAGGCACCGAATGCCTGGACCAGACTTCGTCCCGGCACCACCTGCCTCGTCAGCGAACAATTGGCGCGACGCCTGAAGCTTTCGATCGGCGATCGCATCGACATTCCGGCGTCCGGCGGCAACTGGACGCTCGAGATCGTCGGCATCTACGCCGACTACGGCAATCCCAAGAGCCAGATCGCGGTCAACTATGCCGCGCTGACGCGGCGTTTTCCGGAAACCCCGCTGACACGGATGGGCCTGCGCGTCGAATCCGGGAAGATCCCGACGTTGATCACGGCTTTGCAGGAACAATTCGGGCTCGATGATCGCAACGTCGCCGATCAGGCGACGATGAAGGCGGAATCGAAACGCATCTTCAACCGCACCTTCTCAGTGACCGCGGCGCTCAACGCCTTCACGCTCGGCGTCGCCGGCATCGCGCTCCTCACCAGCCTGCTGACGCTGATCAATTCGCGCCTGCCGCAACTGGCGCCGCTATGGGCGATCGGCATTACCAGGCGCAGGCTGGCTGCGATCGAGCTTCTCAAGACGATGTCGGTCGCGTTGATCACCGCGCTGTTCGCGCTGCCGCTGGGCCTCCTGGTGGCATGGTGCCTGCTCGCGATCGTGAACGTAAAGGCCTTTGGCTGGCGTCTGCCGTTCCACGTCTTCCCGGCGCAACTGCTGTGGCTGGTCGGCGTCGCGATGGCGGCGGCGTTTTGTGCGGCAGCGCTTCCGGTCATGCGGCTGGCGCGGATGCAGCCGGCCAGCCTGATCAGGATCTTTGCCAATGAGCGGTAGCGGATTCTTAGCAGCGGGCGGTAGCGGCCTGATCTCCCGCCGCAGTTTTACGAGCGGCATCCTTCTCGCCTCGCTCAGTGGCAAGGCGTTGGCGCAGGGCTTTGCCGGACTTGGTGAGAGCGCCAGCGGCTATGCCGCCGTCATGCCCGGCAGGACATTTTCATTTCCGGCCGATCACGGCCCGCATCCGGAATTCCGCATCGAGTGGTGGTACGTGACCGCCAATCTCGCCGATGCCAACGGGGTCCCTTATGGCGCGCAGTGGACGTTGTTCCGGCAGGCGACAAAGCCGGGCGCGCAACAGGAAGGCTGGGCCAATCAGCAGCTCTGGATGGGCCATGCCGCGGTGACGCGCGCCGACACCCATCGCACCAGCGAGACCTTTGCGCGCGGCGGCGTCGGTCAGGCCGGCGCCGACGCCGATCCATTTCTCGCCTGGATCGATTCCTGGGAAATGCGCGGGCTTGATTCCATGAGCGCAACCAACATGGCGCCGCTCGAACTCAAGGCCTCAGGCGCCGATTTCAACTATGCGCTGCGTCTCGATGCCGACCGGCCGCTGGTGCTGCAGGGCGCGGCCGGCTACAGCCGCAAATCGCTGCGCGAGCAGGCCTCCTATTACTACAGCCAGCCGCATTATCAGGCGAAAGGCAGCATCACCATCGACGACAAAACCGTCGATGTCACCGGACAGGCCTGGCTGGACCGCGAATGGAGCAGCCAGCCGCTGGCCTCCGACCAGAGCGGCTGGGACTGGCTGTCACTGCATTTCAAGAGCGGCGAAAAGCTGATGCTGTACCGGATGCGCCAGACCGACGGCCAGCACTACGGCTCGGGCAAATGGGTCGCCCGCGACGGCAACACTGAGCTGCTCGCTTCAGCAGACATCAGCTTCACGCCGCAGGCTTACACGGAGATCGCCAACCGCAAGATCCCGACCTCATGGCGCATCGCGATTCCCAAACTCGTCGTCACGATCGACTGCACGCCGCTCAACCCGAAGAGCTGGATGGGAACGAATTTTCCCTATTGGGAAGGCCCGATCAGTTTTGGTGGCAGCCACACCGGATTAGGCTATCTCGAGATGACGGGGTACTAAGAGCGCTTCTGATTCATTCGTCATGGCCGGGCTTGTCCCGGCCATCCACGTCTTGCTTCCTTGACTGTAGACAAGACGTGGATGCCCGGCACAAGGCCGGGCATGACGAAAGGAAAGAGTCAAAGGGAATCCCTCCAATGTATCACTTCACCGCTCTCGTCACCTGCCTTGCCATCCTGTTCTACTTCTTCACCTCGATTCAGGTCTCGAAAGCGCGCAGCACGTTCGGCGTCAAGGTACCGGCGACGTCAGGCCATCCGGATTTCGAGCGTGTCTTTCGCGTCCAGATGAACACGCTGGAATGGATGCCGATCTTCCTGCCGTCGCTGTGGCTGTTCGCGGTCTATATCAGCGACCCGGTTGCGGCAGGGCTCGGCCTGGTCTGGATCGCCGGCCGCCTCCTCTACATGCTCGGCTATTCGCAGGCCGCCGCCAAGCGCGGCCGCGGCTTTGGCATCCAGGCGTCGGCTGCGATCGTGCTCTGGGTGGGGGCGTCGGGCGCGATCGTGTGGCGAATCGTGCATCCGTAACGCGTCGGCCACTCTCTCCCCACGTCGTCCCGGCGAACGCCGGGACACCGTGCAGTGGCGTTAAGGCAAGCTGGCAGACACCTTCTGCAAACAACAGCGGCCGGTGGCTATGGGTCCCGGCTCAAGGCCGGGACGACGGTGTTGAAAGATCGTGCCCTCACTTCGTCAACGGACAACCCGAATCCTTCGCCGACGGAAACGCCTTGTCGCCGGGCACCACCGCGAGCTGCTTGTAATAATCCCACGGCTTCTTCGACTCCGACGGCTTCTTGACCTCGAACAGATAGAGGTCGTGCACCATGCGGCCGTTTTCGAGCACCTTGCCCTGCGCGAAGAGATCGTCGACCGGAAGCTCCTTCAGCTTCCTGGCGACCGCTTCGGTGTCCTTGGTGCCGGCCGCCTTGACCGCCTTGAGATATTGCAGCGTCGCGGAGTAAGTGCCGGCCTGGATCATGTTCGGCATCCGGCCGGTGCGCTTGAAGAAGCGGCCCGCGAGGTCGCGGCTCCTGTCGTCGCGATCCCAGTAATAGCCTTCGGTCAGCACCAGGCCTTGCGCCGCTTCCAGTCCGAGGCCGTGGACTTCGGCGAGCGTCAGCAGCAGGCCGGCGAGCTTCTGGCCGCTCCTGACGATGCCGAATTCGGCGGCCTGCTTGATCGAGTTGGTGGTGTCGAGGCCGGCATTGGCGAGCCCGATGATCTTCGCCTTCGAGCTCTGCGCCTGCAGCAGGAACGACGAGAAATCCGACGAGTTCAGGGGAATGCGGACGGCGCCCAGCACCTTGCCGCCCTTTTCCTTGACGAGGTCGCCGGTGTCTTTTTCCAGCGCATGGCCGAAGGCGTAGTCGGCGGTCAGGAAGAACCAGCTGTCGCCGCCGGCCTGCACCAGTGCCCCACCGGTGCCGACCGCCAGCGCGTGGGTGTCGTAGGCCCAGTGGAATCCGTAGGGTTGGCAGGCATCGCCGGTGAGGCGCGAGGTGGCCGCACCGACGACGATGTCGATCTTCTTCATCTGCTTCGACAAATCATGGATCGCGAGCGCGACCGAGGAGGTCGTCAGCTCCGTGATCATGTCGACGTTCTCGACCTCATACCAGCGCCGCGCGATCGCAGTGCCGAGATCGGGCTTGTTCTGGTGGTCGGCGGAGACGATCTCGATCTTGTGGCCGAGCACCTCGCCGCCAAAATCCTCGATCGCCATCTTGGCGGCCTCGAACGACCACTTGCCACCGTAATCGGCATAGACTCCGGACTGATCGTTCAGAATGCCGATCTTGACGCCCTGCGCCGAGGCCGATCCGGCGAGCAAAAGACCGCTCAATGCTACGGCCGCCAACAAACCCGATTTCATATCCGTCTCCCGGCAGTTTCCGTTCAGGATAAATTCCGCCCGACAATATTTTATAACCCTGCCGCTGCCCATCTATTTCAGATCGGCCGATGGTATGGGGAGATCCGTCACCCCCGCGCAACGGCATCGCCGTTGTCGCTGGAGGTGCGCTCGGCGGCGCAATTGCGCCGCTGGCTTGCTTGCCTCGAAAGGCGACGGCCCGTCTGTGGCCGATTCATCCTTCGAGACGCGCAAGAGCGCGCTCCTCCAGCGACAACGGCAAAGCCGTTACGCGGGGATGACGGGGATGGAGTCCGCGACTCAAGCCGCGACGGAATCCTTCGGCTTCTTCGGATCGGCCAGCCCACGGACGATCATGTAGAAGATCGGCGTGAAGATCAGGCCGAACAGCGTGACGCCGATCATGCCGAAGAACACCGCAACTCCGACCGCCTGGCGCATTTCCGATCCCGAGCCGGACGAAATCACCAGCGGCAGCACGCCGAGAATGAAGGCGAACGACGTCATCAGGATCGGCCGCAACCGCAACCGGCAGGCTTCGATCACCGCCTCCAGCCGCGGCTTGCCTTCAAGCTCGATGTCGCGCGCGAACTCGACGATCAGGATCGCGTTCTTTGCCGCCAGTCCGACCAGCACCACGAAGCCGATCTGGGTCAGGATGTTGACGTCCTGCCCCATGATCCGCACGCCGATGGTGGCGGCGAGCAGGCACATCGGCACGATCAGGATTACCGCGAACGGCAGGCTCCAGCTGCCATATTGCGCCGCCAGCACCAGGAAGACGAACAGCACGCAGATCGGGAACACGTAGAGACCTGCATTGCCTCCCGTGACCTGCTGGTACGAAAGGTCGGTCCATTCGAAGGAGAACCCGCTCGGAAGCGTGTCCTCCGCGAGTTTCTTCATGGTGTTGATCGCGGTCGTCGAACTCGTGCCCGGCGTCCCTTCGCCCTGCAGTTCCGCGGCCGGATAGAGATTGTAGCGCGCCACCCGGTCGGGGCCGGATACGTCGCGGAAATCCACCACGCTGCCGAGCATCACCATGTCGCCTGCGGCGTTGCGGGTGCGCAACCGCGCCAGATCCGACGCTTCCTTGCGGAACGGCAGATCGGCCTGGGCCGTGACGTGATAGGTGCGGCCGAACAGGTTGAAGTCGTTGACGTAGGTCGAGCCGAAATAGGTCTGGATCGTTTCATTGACGCCGGAGATCGGCACACCGAGCTTCTGCGCCTTGACCCGATCAATGTCGACGAAGAGCTGCGGCGTGTTGGCGGTGAAGGGCGAAAACACCTGCGTCAGCTCGGGCGCCTTGCGCGCCGCGGCGACAAGCTCGTCGTTGGCGGCTGCCAGGAGTTCGGGGCCGCGGCCCTGGCGATCCTGGACCCGCATGGTGAAACCGCCACCCGTTCCGATGCCCGGCACGGGCGGCGGCGGAATGACAATGATGAAAGCCCCCTGGATCGCGGCCAGGCGCTTTCGCAGATCCGCGGTGATCGCCTGCGAGGTCAGGCCCTTCTTCAGGCGCACTTCCGGTTCTTCGAACACCGGGAAGAGGGCCGCAGCATTGCCCGACTGGGTCCGGGTCGCGCCCGAGAAGCCGGCGAACGCCGCGACGCGAATGATGCCCGGGGTGTCCAGCGCCGTTTTCTCGATCTGGCGGACGATATCGGTGGTGCGCGCCAGCGATGCGGCTCCCGGTAACTGCGCCGATATGATGACGTAGCCGCGGTCCTGGGCGGGAATGAAGCCTTGCGGCGTGATCGCAAGCAGCCATCCGGCGGTGCCGATCAACGCCACATACAAGAGCAGCATGACCGTCGAATGCCGGATCACGAAGTTGGCCGCATTGGCATAAGCGTGGGACAGCCGGTCGAAAGTCCGGTTGAAGACGCCCGCAAATGCGTCCCAGCCGCGCCCAATGAAATTCCAGCTGGCCGGCGGCTTCTTTTCCGCGTGCGGCACCAGGATCATCGAGGCCAGCGCGGGCGACAGGGTCAGCGAGCAGAAACAGGAGATCGCGGTCGCCACCGCGATGGTGACGGCGAATTGCTGGAAGAACTGCCCGGAAATGCCGCCGAGAAACGCGGTCGGCACGAACACCGCGCACAGCACCAGCGCAATCGAGACCAGCGCGCTGCCGACCTCATCCATGGTCTTGAGCGCCGCATCGCGCCGGCTCATGCCGTGCTCGAGGTGCCGCTCGACATTTTCCACCACCACGATCGCATCGTCGACCACGATGCCGACCGCGAGCACGAGCCCGAACAGCGTGAGATTGTTGATCGAGAATCCCAGCGCCGCCATCACAGCAAAAGTGCCGACCAGCGACACCGGAATGGCGATGATCGGAATGATCGCGGGGCGCCAGCCCTGCAAGAACACCAGCACGACGATGACGACGAGCAGCATGGCCTCGTAGATCGTCTTGATCAGTTCGTGGACCGACTGCGCGATGAATTCGGTGGGGTTGTAACCGATATTGTAGTCGAGGCCCTTTGGGAAACGGGTCTTCAGCTTCTCCATGGCATCGGTTATATTTTTCGCGGTCGCCAGCGCGTTCGAGCCGGGCCGCTGCGTCACCAGCAGCGCCACCGCCGATTTCCGCAGCAGGAAACTGTTGGTCGAATAGGACAGCGCACCGAGCTCGACCCGCGCCACGTCGCGCAGCCGCACCGTGCGGCCGTCGGCGCCGGCCCTGACCACGATGTCCTCGAATTGCCTCTGATCCTTCAGCCGTCCGGTGAAGGTGAGATTGGGCTGGAATGCGCGGTCGGCAATCGGCGGCTCGCCGATCTGCCCGCCCGTAATCTGCAGGTTTTGCGCGCGGATCGCAGCTATCACCTCGGCCGAGGTCAGGCCGAGCGTCGCGATGCGGTCCGGGTCGAGCCACAGCCGCATGGAGTAGTCGCGGGCGCCGAACATCTGGATGTCACCGATGCCGTCGAGGCGAAGCAGCTCGTCGCGCACCTGCAGCAGCGCATAGTTGGAGATGTAGAGCTGGTCAAAACTGTCGTCCGGCGACAGCATGAACACGACCATCAGGATGTCGGGGCTGTTCTTGCGGGTGACGACGCCGTTGCGCTGCACCTCTTCCGGCAATCGCGGCTGCGCGATGGCGACGCGGTTCTGCACCAGCACCTGCGCCTTGTCGAGATCGGTTCCGAGCTTGAAGGTGACCGTGATGGTGAGATTGCCGTTCGAGGTCGCCTGGCTGTAGAGATACAGCATATCCTCGACGCCGTTGATCTCCTGCTCGATCGGAGCTGCAACGGTGTCGGAGACGGTCTGCGCGGTAGCGCCGGGATACTGCGTGGTGACGACGACGGTCGGCGGCACCACTTGCGGATATTCCGAGACCGGCAGCGTGGTATAGGCAATCGCGCCGACGATCAGCAGCACGATCGACAGCACCATCGCCAGGATGGGCTGGTTGATGGAGAGCCGGCCGAGATTCATGACTTGCCACCGGCTGGCGCGGTCTGCGGCGTCACCTTCGCGCCGACCCGGGCGCGCTGGATACCGTCGACGATGACGCGATCTTCCGCCTTCAACCCCTCGCGAACCACGCGCAAGCCTTCGTCAAGCGGTCCGAGCTGCACAGGCCTTGCTTCGACGGTGTTGTCATCCTTGACGACAAAGACGATCTTGCGCGACTGGTCGGTGGCGATGGCCGTGTCCGGCAGCAGCAATGCCTCGTAGGGCGAGGAGCCGATCAGCCGCACGCGGCCGAATTGCCCCGGCAGAATCGAGAAGTCCTTGTTGGGAATGATGGCGCGGCTGCGCAGCGTGCCGGTCGAGACATCGAGACGGTTGTCGAGAAAATCCATCTTGCCTTCTTTCGACGGCTTGCTCTCGCCGGTCAGCGCGACTTCCACCGGGTTCGGCGTGTCGCGCGAACTCGGCCGCTTGCCCTCGAACCACAGCCTGTTGTTCTTGAGATAGGTCGCCTCGTCGACGTCGAAATAGATGTAGATCGGATCGAGCGTGACGATCGAAGTGAGCAGCGTGGCACTGCCTTCGCTGCCCTGCACGAGATTGCCGGGGCTGACGAGGTGGCGGCTGACCCGGCCGGTCATCGGGGCCAGCACGTGGGTGAATTCGATATTGAGTTTAGCCGCCTTCAGCGCGCCATCGGCCTGCATCTCCGCGGCATGCGCGGCCTGCAAGGCTTGGCGGCGCTGGTCGACGACTTGTTCGGAGACTGCACTGGTCTGGACCAGGCTCAGGGCCCGATCGAGCTCGCGCTTGGCAAGCTCCACTTTGGCGCGCGAATCCGCGAGCTGGCCCTCGGCCTGCGCGGCGACGGCTTCGAAGGGGCGGGAATCGATCGTGTAAAGCAGATCGCCGGCGCGCACGATGGCGCCATCGCGGAATTCGACGGTGTTGACGAAGCCGCCGACCCGGGCGCGCACCTGCACCTCTTCCAGCGCCTCGAATCGCCCGGTGAATTCATCCCAATCGGTGACGGTCCGTTTCACTGGCTGCGCGACCGTGACGGATGGTGGCGCCGCGGCCGCCGGTTGCGGCGGCTTGTCGCCGCAGCCCGACAGCGCCAGCGCGGACCCCAGGATCAGCGGCGAGAGACTGCGGAATGAAGGATGCAAGAAACGATGTAATATTTGACGGCCTTCCGGTTGGCCCGGACGATTCCGTTGTTCAACCGCGCCCAATTCCATCTGCTCCATCTCCCCTGCACTTCCAGACATCTCGATCGATGGAGGCGACTGCCGCTCCGGCGGAGGTCACAGATGTGACTGCTTTCCAGTCTGTTCAAGAAGGCGATCGGATCAAGCACAATCGTAATGCATGACGGACGATCACGCCTTGCGCCCGTGCGGGTACTGGGCTCCACGCATGGGTTAGAAGCGCTGGCCTTCAGGAAAATCGCCGATGGCGCGACTGCCCAAGATTGAGGCCGCGCCCGGGATAACGAAAACGTGACATCACACAATTGTCGTCTGACGCCGTGCTGACACGGCATCGGCAAAGGTTCCCTTCAGAGAAGATGGCGCGAGAAAAGGTGCCCCGGTTCGACGCCGCGCCCGTGAGGCGGTACGCCTCCCGTCGTAAACCCGGCCCCCCGCCCGGGCCGGGCACGCCCCCCGGTGACCCCGGCACGGTCATCCTTGGCCCCGGGCCCCCCGCCGCCGGCGACCGCGACAAAACGGCCGACGGCTGCGCCCGGCGCAGCACCCTGGCCCAGTCCCGCTCATAGCCGCCGCTCGCCTCCATGACTGCCTTGCTCACCTTGTGCTTGTGAAGCCAGGCAATGATCTTGCGGTGACCTTGTGCGGTGTTTGGAAAGGCGTGCCGCTGCGATAGCGTTCGAATGCACGCATCCACCTTGTCTTTAGCCACATCGATGCCGACGACAATCTGATCATTCTGTGCCATCATCCATTCCCTTCCTTGCGCGGTACGGGCTCGAAGCCCTTGCAACTGTTCGGGTTGAGGAAGACACCGGAACTGTCCCTCGCTCTGAGACAGGCTCATCACCTTGGGGGCGTACGGGCTCAGTTCCAGCAACGGGCGGTTGGTCGGCAACCGCCCGTTCGCACATTCTGCCAGACTTTCTGGACACAAGGGGCGTCGGCCGTCGTCACGACGAGGGGCGGGTCGCGGTGGACGCTGATGTTGCGCTTGACGCGCGCGGCTGAAGCGTACGGCGAAAGCGTGTGGTCCTGGCGCCCGTAACGGCGTCAAGCCTTAAGGGAGCTAACGCTTCCGAGGGGCGACGGTGGCAATAGAGGCCGTCTCACCGGGGAGAGCACGTCATAAGCCGTAAAGCCATTGCGCAGGGAATGTCGGATGTTCTCCGCTGCCCTGTATGCTCGTGTGCAGCTTTCTTAGCACAATCGCACACGAGACCGCGGGTGCAGCGCGCATCCGGCATTCCCTGCGCCCTCTGGATTTGGGGGCGAGAAGTTTCCAACAAACCTCGGGCGCATCGCGTCGCGAGAATGCGGACACATATCTTCGTCGTCCCGGCCTTGAGCCGGGACCCATACGCCGCGGCTCCAATTGTTAATAAAGAAAGATAACGACTACCGCGCAAAACAATTACCGCCGGTGGTTATGGGTCCCCGATGCGCAATTGCGCATCTGAGCTCAAGGCCGGGACGACAGCGTTGTTTGAAATTCAAATCCTTTGCAACCGATCAGTCCACCCGCTACACCGGCTCGTAGCTCTCCGTCGCGCAGGTGTCTTCCGCCTCGACGTGGCGGCGATCGAAAATTGCGCCGTTGGAAATCGTGATGCGATAGGTTTGCATGCCGAGCGGCTTGCCGTTCACCGAGGTCAGATCGGCTTTGACGCAGGCGGTCCAGCCCGTTCCGCGCAGCTCGGGGCGCGGCGCCGAGAACTGTACGCCCCTCGGATTGGATGCCGCCAGGAACACCGAATCCAGTTTTTCGCTGAGCAGACGCTTGAGGTCCGGCGGCGCCTCGGGCGGCGGCGGTTCGGGTGCTTTGGCGCGCATGAATTCCGGCACCGGCGAGCGGACGTCGGCAAAGCCGCAGCCTGCCAGCACAAGCGCAACGCCCGCGACCAACGCAATGTGAACAATGACCCGCCCCATCGCCGGCTTTCTACCCCGGGACGGCGAAAATTGCGCCCCCCGGCGGCGATCAAATTGTGCGGCCGAGCGGGCCGCGCCGATCAACATTTGCTGAACGGCTCATCCGGACAGGCTATCATGCCCCCGATCCCGGGATTGCCATCATCCTGGCGGAACGTCGCCGAGATGGCGAAGAAAGCAAGGGCGATGAAGACCATTACGATTGCGGCATTCATTCTGGCGTTGCTTGCGGTGCCGGCGCACGCCCAGGGCCGGCGACAGCAAGGGGGTGGCGAGGAAACGAGGGCGAAGCAGGACACCAAGCCGAAGGTGGACGAGAAAGCCTACAAGGCTGCGCTCGAGCGAATTCCCGAACCGAAGGAAAAATACGATCCCTGGGGCGTCGCGCGTCCGGCGGAACCCGCCAAGAAAACCAGATAATCCAAGAATTCCGAGTAAACCAAATTGATTACATCAAATCGCGCGGGCTTTATGCCTGCGACATATTCGTCGTTGAACTGAGTCTGTGTCCCACCTCACACTGCCTGCCTTGCTTGAACCTTTACCACCAGGACCTCGACCAATTTGCAGCCTGCATTGCCGGAGGTGGCCCCATGTTTCGTCACGCGCTTTTCCATTTGGTAGTTCCGGCGGCGCTGCTGCTGGGCGCGCATTCTGCCTCCGCCGAAAGCCGCCTCGCGCTGGTGATCGGCCAATCGGCCTATAAATCCGTTCCGGCGCTGCCCAATCCGATCAACGATGCCAAGGCGGTCAGCAAGATGCTGATCGATTCCGGCTTCGAGGTTTCGACCGTTTCCGATCTGTCGCAAAGCCAGATTCGCGATCAGCTCTCGGAGTTCGCCGGCAAGGTCGCGTCCAAGGGCGGCGATTCGATCGCGCTGGTGTATTACGCCGGACATGGCGTGCAGATCGACGGCGAGAATTTTCTGGTGCCGGTCGACATCGATCCGAAGCGCGAATCCGACATTCCGATCCAGGCGGTGCGGCTGAACGACGTCCTGAACACGCTGACCTCGGCGCCGAGCAAGATGCGTATCCTGCTGCTCGATGCCTGCCGCAACAATCCGTTCCCCGGCATAGCCAAGAGCGCGGGCGGCGGGCTCGCGATCATCGACGCCAAGATCGGCGCGCCGAATACGTTCCTGTCGTTCTCGACCTCGCCCGGTGCGGTGGCCGAGGACGGCACGGGCAGCAACAGTCCGTACACTACCGCGCTGATCGCCGCGGCCAAGGAAACCAACATTCCGATCGAGGAAACCTTCAAGCGCACGCGCGTGTCGGTCAATAAGGCGACCGACGGGCGGCAGACGCCGTGGGACAGTTCCTCGCTGACGGAGGATTTCAGATTTTCGGGCACCCCGGTGGCCGGCCCGAAACTGGCCGCGACCAAGAAAACCGTCGAGGAGTGGACCCGCGAACTGAAGGGCAAGCCGGTCGAGGCCGCGAACGAAATCATCGTTGCCGACGGCACCGATGAATCCTACGAGGCGTTTGCCAATCTGTACGCGCAGACTCCGCTCGGTGCACTGGCCCGCGACTGGCTCAATCGGCACAAGCGCATGGTGGCGTGGAACAATGCGGTCATCGCCAACACCGCGGCGGGCTATCGCGCCTTCCTGACGAGATTCCCGGACAGCGATTTGACGCCGACCGCGCGCACGATGGAAGAACGCCTGCGCAACCGTCCCGAGATCATCCCGGCGGTGGCGGTCGGCGGTGGCGCTACGCCGCAGAACGTCGCGCTGACCTGTCCCTGCACCCCGCCGGCCTCAGCGCCGCAACTGAAGAAGAACAATACGCCGATCAAGCGCGTCGATCCGGATCCGCCCAAGCGCGTCGAGCGCGCGCCGCCAAAGCGGGTGCGCGGGCCCGACTACTATGAGGATGAAGTGGTCTATCGCCGCCCGCCGCCGCGCGAGGTGTATGAGCCCGTGGGGCCGCCGGTCGGCATCGGCATCGGGATTGGCATCGGTGGCGGCGGCTATGGTGGTGGCGGTCATCAGGGCGGCCGGGGTCGATACTGAGGCGGCAATCACGTCATCGATGTTGCAAGAGAGCGCCGCCCGTGCGGCGCTTCTCGTTGCCGGCGACGTGCGAAAACCTAAGCGTGCTCTGTTTGAGAATCTCATGTAGCGCAGCGTAATTGCGAACAATCGATTCAACACACGCGGTGCTTGCGCATGCCTTTGCATTTCGATTACGACATTGACCGGGAAACGTGCTGACGCGGTTTTCCGGCATTGGTGCCGGCTTTCGCCGTCATGCGCCAAGGGAGAGCATCATGAAGACGACTGTTTCGATTCTGTTTGCGGCGGCGCTTACGCTTCCGCTTGGACTTGCATCCGTTCCGGCGCATGCCGTCGTGCTCGATCTGTCGACCATGACCTGCAAGCAGTTCGTCGATGGTGGTGATGACACCATCAAGATGGTGCTGACCTGGATGGACGGCTGGTACAAGGGCGACTCCGACGAAGCGATCATCGACACCGACGTGTTCGTCGAGAACGCCAAGAAGTTCGGCACCTACTGCGGAAAGAATCCGACGATGAGCATCGTCAATGCCGCTGAATCGGTCCTCGGCAAGTAAATCACCTACAGCATCGCGAACGCGCTCGAGACCATCGCCACCGGCTTGTTGTCGGTGGCGCTGGAGAGCGTGACGCGGCCGAAGCTCATGGTGCGCCCGAGGCGAACCACGCGCGCATCGGCCAGCACGTCGGAGGCGGTGACCGCGCGCATGAAATGCGTGGTCTGATCGACCGTCGTCATCGGGCGATAGCCGCGATTGGCGGCGACGTTGGCGATCACCATCGCGGTGTCGGCAAACGCCATCAGCGCCTGGCCGGAGACAACGCCGCCATTGCGGCACAGCCGTTCCGAGAACGGCATGCGCAGGATCGCACCGGGCTGCCAGTCGGCCGATCCAGCCTGCGGCGGGGTGAAGTCGAAACCCTCGATCGACAGATTGAGGTCAAGCACCCACGGTGCAAACACCTCGTCCAGCACCCGCTTTGCTTCCGCGATGCCGAATGCCGCCGTCTGTTGCTCTTGCATGAATGATTGTTCCTCGGACGATATTGCGTTCCGCCCATTGTAAGGGGCATTCGGCCGCAATGACCATGGCACCCCCGCTCGGCATTCCCAAACGTCCGGCCTGCATTGGCTTGAAAATGCCAGACTTGAGGGGCATGATCGCCACTTCGGGGAGTGGGGCGCGTTCATGTTTCGCCGGGTGGTGTTGATTTCGAGCTTGATTGCCGTGGGCCTTGCGCTTAACGGCTGCACCAAATGCGGACCGATCTGGGACGACTGGATGCAATCCCCCAAATCCTGCAGGTCGGACCGGCTTTGATCGCGCGCGCTTGGCGGCGCGGCTGCGGCGGTGATATACGCCCGAAAACGCCGGGGGAGAGTGTCCCAAAGGAGAGCCTGTTATGAGAATTCTGAGCGCGGCCGTGATGATGGTGTTGCTGACGGCGCCCGCTTACGCGCAGATGCCCAACCTGAACCTGATGCCGGAAGTCGTCACCAGGACGCCGGAGGAGAAGGAACAGGATGCGATCAAGGATAAGGCTTACAAGGAATCGCTGAAGAAGATTCCCGACTCCAAGGCGTCTTCCGATCCGTGGGGAACCGTACGCAACAACGACACGCCCAAGGCGGCTGCGCCAGCCAAGCCGAAGACCGGCAGTGCGGCCAATACCCCTCGCTAGCCGAAAGGCCCCATAGCGCAGACTCGGAATTGTTCTCCGCCGGCCCTATATTGAACGTGTCGTCATGTGTTTCGGAGTTGCGACATGGTCATGCGTCCGCGGGATCTGGCCAGCCGGATGGCCTCTCGGCGCAAGCCGGATGACGGCTATCTGCGCGAGACCTTCACGCTGCCGCGCGAGGTAGCGCGGACGAGGGCGCGCGATTTCCTCAGCCGCTATCCCAAGGCGGCCTATTTGAGCGCGGTCGAAAGCTGGCGCGAACTGCCCGGCGGCGACATCGAATTCACGATGCGGCGGCTTCCCAGCGCGGACTAGCAGGGCGAACTAATCAGATGCGCTTTTTCTTCCGCTCGCGGTTGATCCGCAGCTGTACCCGTCGCACCGCGAGCAGATAGAGTTTAGCTTCGGTTTTGCCGGTGATGACCCTGTCGTCAATCCGGAATTGCCATTTCCAGATACCCGGAGCAACCGCAGTCACGGTGTATTCGACGCCCTTGTAGATCATGAAGCAGCCCTGTCCGACCCAAGCCGCATTCAATCCGAGATTGTCACTTTAGATTGTAAATATTATTTGATGCCCGTTGAGGGAATGGGTGGGCGCGGGGCCCCGAATTCGGAGCTCGCTTCGCGATCGGTGTGCCTGAGCTCGCGGTCGATCTTCAGCTGAACGCGGCGCATGGCGAGCAGGAGCAGTCTTGCTTCCGTTCGTCCCGACCTGACGAGGTCACCAATCCGGAATTGCCAGTTCCAGATCCCCGGGGTTTCCGATCGTGTCAGCGTATATTCTATGCCTTTGTGATTCATAGGGAATCTCCCCATGCGCCAACTGAATTAACTGAGTTGGGCGGGTAAAGTTTCCATTTGTCCGATAGCGTCTATTGCGGTCGTCTAAGATAAAGCGCGCCCGTGAAAGGTCGTGATCGCTATGCGAGGGGACAATCCCGCGTTCGGCTGTTGAGGTGGCCAAGCCGCCTTGCCGGCGCTCCCACGAGCCGTGGCTTGTTGCTTGCCGGCAGCGGCCTGCAATGTCCGCAGAGGCAGTCTTTGACCTTCCTGACCTGTCCAAAACGCACCGCGCCGCGCAAGCGGAGTATGGTCGCTTGGCGGCGCAGGCTTATACCCCGAGTGATGCAATGTCCCAGGCAGCAATATGTCTTGGCGGCCCTGCAAAAGGTTCAACGTCTCCTGCTAAAAAAAATCCGGTGCTGAAACGAAGCGATCGCTGCCGCCGTATCTGTCTGACGGCGGGGTGGTCCTCCAGATTATTCCCTGCTGTCGGCGACCCCGACCGTATGGCCCCATGCGGCGGGGTCGTTTTGCTGTGGCGACGCGCGGCGCGGCGGCTTAATCGAACGTGACGCCGATGCGCTTATCCTTGCGCCAGACGATATGGCACGGCCGCTTCAACTGTTCTGATGGCACGAACAATGTGAAGCGGTCCGGGATGAACAGCGGGGTCACGACCTCGAGCGCTGCGCCGGAGGCCGAGAGATTCCGAACGGTGCAATCGATCCCGCCGCCGCCGAACTCGATGGTTCCGGCCTTCAACGTGCGACGCCGCGGTGCGATCCGGGTCTCGTCCATAGCCCCATTATAGCACTGATTCACTAGCAAAGGGATGGTGGGCCGGGGTTCGCGCGGGGGTAAGGCGCGAACACAAGGCGAAAAACTGGCGACCATCCGGTTGGGAACTTTGTTCTTGTCCGGAGAACTACGGGGAAGGCCGCCAATGAAAGGCGGCCTCTTCAAAGCGTCGGTTATGGCAGGGTTGTCGCGATGTTCCTGATGGTGCCGGTATGGAAGCGAATGACCGCCACGACATGGTGGTAAAGATCGCTCAAACGGCCGCCGCCGTTCACCGCGTCCAGTTCGTCGATGGTCAGTTCGCCGACGTTCAGTTCATCGATAGGCTGAGCCGCTGCACGTTTCAAATCTGGCCGGCGACGTTTTGAAATCGCGTCGCGCGAAGGCACCGATCAATTCGCCGATCGTCGCCGCACAAGTTGCGTTGAGCGGATAGGCGGTCCGCTGAGCTTCTCGCAACTGGCCGAAATCGGACATCAGGCATGGCGCCGGCGGCGTCCTCAAACAAAAGAGGCCGCCAAGGCGGCCTCTCAATTCCGTTTGACGGACCGGCACTATCGCATGTGCAGGGTCATCTTCTGCGGCGATACCAGCGGCTGGTGTACGGCGTCCAGCAAGCGGGCGCCCAACGCCTTGA
The DNA here is from genome assembly GCF_018130065.1 of Bradyrhizobium sp. AUGA SZCCT0158. Lineage (GTDB taxonomy): Bacteria > Pseudomonadota > Alphaproteobacteria > Rhizobiales > Xanthobacteraceae > Bradyrhizobium. Next base: position 364,354 of record NZ_JAFCME010000002.1, read on the forward strand.
GGTACGCGTCGACGATCCGGTCGAGGATGGCGCCGCCGCTGACCTGTTCGAGTTGTTCAAACGACATTTCGCAGATTTCGTTGTTGAGTTCGGTCATGTCCGTCTCCTGTTTGCGTGGGCAGGACCATTCCCGCCACCCTGGATGACAGGGATAGGCTGTCTCGCGACGGACTGCTGTGATGATCGTCACACGACGGCTCAGATGCAAAATCGCGAAAACAACCCCATGCAAAGGAGAATGGGCGGCCGACGTCGCCGAGTGGATACCGGCCGACATTGAACACCCGAGAAGGCAAAGTCGGCCACTCAAAAGCACAGCGCCGCCAAGCTGAATAATGCTTGGCGGCGTTGCACCAGAGCTGGAAATTGCAATACCCCAGCCTGGAGAATACGTCGGGGACAGGACAAGGTTTCTAAAAAGTGCCGCAGAATTTCGGGAACAAGTGGCAATGGGCGGAGTTGTAAAGGCGCTGCCAGTCCCCAGTTGCCCCGGCAGCATAAGCGGCCCCAGTGCCTCTTCCCCGAGGCTGGGGCCGTTTCTTTGGGCGCGCCAAGACAGCTTCGAGGGGACGGCAGGCGGCAGGGCTTCGATTGCTACAGCGCGCCCTGTTTTGCCTTGCTGGAGAGAGCAACGATCAGGATAGCAATACGCTCGGAACCTTGTTCACGGTCGGAGAACTACGGGCAGAGCCGACTCGGGCGACCTCGTTTACGCGACCGGCGGGTAGCTGGGCTTCGGAAGGCTGATTGCACTCGAATTGATGACGCCCTTCGAAATGACTTTACCCCCTGAGACCGATTCAAGCGCATCGTCGGTCAGCTTCTCCGCATCGGTCAGTTCGCGAATTTCATTGTTCATGGTCCGCGCCCTTGTGCGCCGTTGATCTGGAGTGAGAATGCCGGGCGGCTATCGGGGCGACTGTGACAGTCGTCACGAAAGCGTTCCGGCAAAAGAAAGAGGGCCGCCAACCGCCTTGCTCTTTCTAGGCTAGTTCTGGTGGTTGAAGTCCGGGAGAGGAAAGCCACTCGTTTATGTGAGAGGCCGTCTCAAGCTGCCTGATCTTCCTGAGCAGCACGTCCTTCTGAGGACCAGGCTTGAGCTTGGTTACCTCCGCTTCCAACCGGGCCTTCTCAGCTGCAATTCGATCTTCAAATGTGTGGGGAGCGGATCGGCGACGCTGCATGATACAACCTCGTTGCTCACGGGTCCTAACCGTCGGGTTTGCATGTCCGATCCTATAAAATTCCGATTCCGGGCGTCGGTTCCAAAGTGAACATTCCAAAAAATACCGCTGCGCACTTCAAGCCAGGTCACCATCAGGGGTCGAAACAGGCCGGCTCCGGACTACCCACTTCGGGGGATGAACAGAGCACGGCAACATCGCGGCGCTGGTGAGGGTCAAAAGGGGCCGCCTCAAAATCGAAAGGGATCATTAACTTAGACCGGGACGGAAGGGCGAGGGACCGCTCACCTGGTACTGGCCGAAATAGGCCACTGTTAATTCCAAAGTAGGCCACCGCACAAAGGGCATTTCGGGAACAAGTGGCAACTACTTTGCGTTGGGTCGCATGTCTGGAGTGAGACGACCCGGACATACAACGGCCTCAGCGCGTCCCCCGATAGGCGCTGGGGCCGTTGCTTTTGGAACTTCGCAGCTTCCGAAGAGTCGATTCAGCGCTCCCGGATTCCTGCCCCCTAAAGCCCTACCGGGAGAAAACCCAACCGGGTTGGCGGCTCTGGCGCGGCGGTGCTGGGGCCGTTTCTTTGAGGCCTAGGTGAGACGTGGAATGTCTTTCCGGGCCTGAATGGCAACAATGGCGAGTTGCGTGAAAGACGGCGGCAACAAGCCTTGCTTTTCCTTCCCACCGAGATAGCCGGGGAGGCAGTGCGGGATGTAGTACTCCCGCGCCCAACGCCGAAACTCAGGCAGAGACGCGTCCGGGTAGCACCACACATGTTGCGGGTTTGACGCGGACTGCGGAAAGTTCGGTGGATATTCGTGATCGTACTTGATCCGGGAGCCGTACTGACCGTCAAAATTTCCATCGGTCCAATGCTTCCCCCATTGAATTCCGACACTGCCGTCAGGGATGAATGACGGGCCAACGGGAGCGCCACCACGAATTAGCGTGACGATAAGGTCTGCGATTTCCTTAAAGATGCTGAAATGACCGGCGGGAACGCTATCGTAAACAAGCGAAACGCGATCATGGAAAAGTTGCCATGCAGCTGGGATTTGCTGGGCTGGGTCGTATCCGGTCTGCGTGTAGATGAAGTCCTGCAGGGCGCTGCCTGCAAGGATTCGGAAGTTCTTTCGCGCCTCCTCTTTAAAGTTCGTCCCGGCTTCGAACGCATAATATTCGAGGATCGCTAGGCTTACCTTGTCAGGGTAAGCATACATCGGCTTCCCCTCGACACTCAGAACGAGGTGCGGGGATTCGACGGTGATGCCGCGACTAGAAAGCAAATCTTTGATTGCCCGAATGCGGGGCTTTTGCTCAACGTCATTCCATTGAGAACTAATGGTGCCGATATGTGCGTTCTCGATGCCGCACAGACGCGCCAAGCCGCGCTGATTAAGGAACGGGGTGCCGTCCTTCAGGACACCCATTCCAATACCCTGGATTTCGGTTTGTTTATCGATCTCCAGAGCCAGTGAACCCTGTTTCTGGTTGATTTGCATTTGGCCCGGTTTTGGGGGCAAGCGGCTGAATTCGTTGGACATTCGTTGATTTCCTTTAAGGGGTCTCAGGAGCCCGCGAATCAGCGCAAGCTGGTTGCAGCAAGATACACCCTGCAACCAGCCCGCTCCGCTTTTGTATTGGTTTATCCTTCCTTTCCACCTTGAATTACCGAGAACTTCCGGCGGCGATCCGGCGGGGTCGCAGTCGGCATAGCAGGGGCAACGGCAAGCGCCGCGTCAACTAGCTGCCCAATGCTCCAAGCGCGGTCCGCCACGCCCAGCGCCTTCGCTGGCGTCGTCCGCAGGGCTTCGTGAGTGCGGCACAGATTGTAGTGAGCAACATACAGCGCGACGGCTGCGACGTGGTTGTCCAACTTCTTGCTAAAGCCGTTCGTCAACCGGGTGAAGCGGCGCGATCCCATGCGCAGCGAAAGATTCTGCCGTTCAACGTAGCTGGTCGAGATGTACTGATCCGGATCGCCCGTTACTACCTCACGGCTTACAGCTACTACAGCGGCGGGCGAGTACCGGCCCTGCGCTTCCTTTACAAGGTGGGTTACGCTGTAAGTCTTGGTGATGACACCGTGCGCCGCGCCGTCGCCGAAAGCGTCGCGGATCGCTACGCGGTAGGGGTGGAAGCCATCGGTTGAAATCTCAGGCTGGCCAATCACGCGGTCGCGCAGATCGTGCAGGAAATCCATGGTGCTTTCCATGTTCCGCTTGCCGACGCCCCAGCTAATGATTGCCTTCTGCGTCCCGGCCATGCCGATGAAAATATACTGATCACCCCTGGCGTTGATCTCATGGCGCAGGACATTCTTTTGCTTCTTGCCGACGAAGCTCCAAGCTTCATCAAGCTCAAGTCGCTCGGTGCGGATGCCGACCATCAAGCGGTCGTGCAATTCCATGCAGCCAAGGCCAACACGCAGGGCCAGGGACCCGACGGTGCCACGGTTGACGCCGGTCAGGCGTGCGGCGGTCCGGATGCCGACGCCTTCACAAAGGGCGGCAATGACTTCAATCTGCTTTTCGCGGGGGAGTACGTTCATGAGGGCGCAATCCTCTGGTTAAGGACGGCCCGTCAGCGACACTAGAAAACACGCCTTCCAGAGCGTATATTCTGATTTGGTTATCGCTTCGGGGCGCAATCCCGGGGTGGTGACTAGGGATCGATAGCGTTCCAGCGCCGTCGGTCCCGCTAATTCGTGTCCTTGGCAGCCCCGCCGGGATTCGGACCCGGACCTCTCCACCTGTAATAGCGAGCGTCCTACCGTTAGACTAAGGGGCAGTTTTGAAGCCGATTGCAGGGCCGTTGCGTTCCTTTTCGAGGGGTAGCGCAGCGGCCCTTCCATTTTCCTCGCCCGTCGATGCTCGGCCAGCGCTTCGAAGGGCTCAAACTGTTGTCATCCCAATCTCCGTTGACAAGCGATAATACGGATTTTCTTGTCACGGTCAACAGTCAAAAAGAGAAACAAGAAAAAAATTGACAATCCGGCCGATCCGTGAGAAAGCTTATACGAACAGACTTGAAACGGTCAGGAGAGACCAATGGCAGACAATGACAACGCCGGTACTGCGGAGGCCGGTAAGGTCGATGACCGCAAGCGTATTCGCTCGGAAATTGAGTTTCCGTATGCCGATTTGGAGAGTGCAGTAGAGATCGCTCAAACCATCCATACAAAGGCCGGCAGCTCTTGTGAGCTTGAGGAACTTGCAGCGTGGATGGGCCAGACGGCCACGGGCGGCACGTTCCGAACGCGGATCGGTGCAGCGCGCATGTTTGGCTTGATCGAGACGGGCCAAGGTCGAGTGACCCTGACTCAGCCCGGTCGTGATGTGCTCGATAACTCGGGTGGCGAGCGTGCTGCCCGCATCGCGGCGTTTCTTAACGTCGAATTGTTCCGCGTGATGTATGATCAATACAAAGGCAATGCGTTGCCGCCGCCGCCTGCAATCGAACGGCAGATGGAGCAGCTTGGTGTCTCGCCAAGGCAAAAGGAGCGAGCGCGCCAGACCTTCATGAAGTCCGCTCAGTATGCGGGATTTATCGACGCATCGTCCGGACGATTTGTGAAGCCGGGGATCGCTGCGCGTGAAGAGCAACAGCATGAGAAGCCGGACGATAGTAAGAAGCGCAATAGCGGCAACGATGGGAATGAGCCGCCGGACCTTCACCCGTTCGTGCAAGGACTTTTGAAGGAACTTCCGAAGGCTGGGACGCAGTGGCCGGAAGCGCAGCGAAAGCTTTGGCTCGACACTGCGGCCAGCATCTTCAAGATGATTTATAAGGACGCACCTGTAGGCACCGAAGGTTTGCCGTGGCCTAGCGAAATGAAGAAATGAAAGAGGCCGCCAACTAAGGCGGGGGCGGCAGCAGATGTCTAACAGGAGGCACTCAAAACAACCCGATCTTATAATCGGGTCTATGCCGGTTCTTGCGATCAATAAGACGCTGGGGACCGAAATAGTGGCCGGGGAGGTGGTGCTCACCAGGGGCGCTCAACGCCACGCCTATCGGCGTCATCCGGATGATTATCCGAAATGCCTGCCTCATTTGGCGGCGGTGATAGCTAACCCTCGCTATATTGGGGATGACCATTCGAATAGCGGGATCGAGATTTGGGGATGGATACCGTCTTTGGGCGAGCTTGTTCTAGTCGCCGTGGAACTAAATAGGGATGCGGACGGCAGGTATCAGATATCTAGCTTCTATATGGTGTCAGAAAAGAAAGCGCAGACCCGCCGCCAAAAAGGGTTCTTGAAAGTTGTTGTTGTATGAATAGAAAAGGGCCCCGACCTAGATCGGAGCCCCTTTAGTGTAGCTTCGGGAAATTAGATTTGCTGGGATGCCCACACCCAGATCTCTTCATCGATTTTACTCGACTACTTTGCCTGATGAACGTTCGATCACCAGGCGTGTGAGGAGGCCGTTCTCACCTCAAAAACTGATCTCCCGTAAGGCAACTCTTGCATAGCGGTTTTGTTTCCGCAAGGCTGGAGTAGCCTATAACCGTGACACTTTGGTTACTTCCGCTCGGGAATTTGTGCCACTTCCCTAGCTTTAGGTTCAATATGGGGTCCAAAATCGGTATTTCCAGCCCGAAACGGGCCTATTTTGGAACCCTGTGAAGTTACCTTGCGAAGTAACCAATGCCCCTGATTTGCCCGACGTGGCAACCCTTTTCTGTTGTGTAAGTCACACAGAAGGTCAGAGGTCGTGCAGGTACCTGCACGGTTACTTCGTGAGGTAACAGGGCAGTTAATAGCGGACTTAACCACCCCCTTCAAATCAGGCCTCTCGCCACCCCAAATGAGGTACCTCCAAAGGGTACATGAACAGACCGCAGTCTTACGGCGTACAGGTCGCGGCAGAAGTGCGCCCCCATTGGGGCGATTGTTCATCTTTATGAACAGCCCGAGTTGTTCATCTTCGTTAAATCAAACTAGGCCAATGCGATTTTCAAATTAGGCCACTGAGGTCGGAAACAGGCCATTACCGCTCACCTTAAAAGAACATATTGCGAACAGAGAACAAAGATGGTACAAGTTCTCATCGTCAATCGAATCCCTTTAGATCCCTCGTCGTCCGTTTGTCCCGCTAGCGAATCCCCGCCATAAGGAGCACCCATGTCCGCCACTGCCCTGCGTATCGTCGAAGGATCCTCCATGGATAAGACCAAGGCCCTGTCCGCCGCGCTCTCCCAGATCGAGCGCCAGTTCGGCAAGGGGTCAGTGATGAAGCTGGGCAAGAACGATCGCTCGATGGATATCGAGACGATTTCGTCAGGCTCGCTTGGGCTGGACATCGCGCTCGGCGTCGGCGGCCTGCCGAAAGGCCGCGTGGTCGAAATCTACGGGCCGGAATCATCAGGCAAGACCACGCTGGCGCTGCACACGGTGGCCGAAGCCCAGAAGAAGGGCGGCATCTGCGCCTTCATCGACGCCGAACATGCGCTCGACCCGGTCTATGCCCGCAAGCTCGGCGTCAACATCGACGAACTCCTGATCTCGCAGCCCGACACCGGTGAGCAGGCGCTGGAAATCTGCGACACGCTGGTGCGCTCGGGTGCGGTCGATGTGCTGGTGGTGGACTCCGTCGCTGCCCTGGTGCCGAAGGCCGAACTCGAAGGCGAGATGGGCGATGCGCTGCCCGGCCTGCAGGCGCGGCTGATGAGCCAGGCGCTGCGCAAGCTCACCGCCTCGATCAACAAATCCAACACCATGGTGATCTTCATCAACCAGATCCGCATGAAGATCGGCGTGATGTACGGCTCGCCGGAGACCACCACCGGCGGCAACGCGCTGAAATTCTACGCCTCGGTTCGCCTCGACATCCGCCGCATCGGCGCGATCAAGGAACGCGATGAAGTCGTCGGCAACCAGACCCGCGTCAAGGTCGTAAAGAACAAGCTGGCGCCGCCGTTCAAGCAGGTCGAATTCGACATCATGTATGGCGAGGGCGTCTCCAAGATGGGCGAAATCCTCGACCTCGGCGTCAAGGCCGGCATCGTCGAAAAGTCCGGCGCCTGGTTCTCCTATGACAGCCAGCGGCTCGGGCAGGGCCGCGAGAACTCGAAGGCGTTCCTCAAGGCAAATCCCGACATGACCGCAAAGATCGAGGCCGCGATCCGCCAGAACTCCGGTCTGATCGCCGAACAGATTCTCGCCGGTCCCCCCGAGCGCGACGCCGACGGCGAAGAGCCGGCCGACGAATAGCACTTTCCGAAGTCTCGGATCGCATGATCCGGGTTTCGACATAGCGGGTGCTGAGGACGTTGAGTTGCCGACGTTCTCAGTGCCCGTGTTGTTTTGCGTATGCGGGTGAACTGACATGACGCGGTTGGTTTTGACATCGAGCGATTCGGCAGGCGGGTGTCTCCTGCGCGCCGGAGTCGGCGATATCGTTATTCCGCTTGGCTTCCGGTTCGTCTGGGACGAGTTGCCATCGGACGTGAAGCTGGAAGCCATGTTGGGGCCGGGCTCGCTGGACCATTTTCCACCGCACCGGCTTGGAGAGTTTCATTTGAAAGGGATGGGGGCGCTCGATCTCTGCGAGCGCTGCGAAGCCGTTGAATTCTGGTTTGATCCGGCCCCCAACGCGCAACTCATCCTCGTGCAGCTTCTGGATTGCTTGAGCTCGCGTGAGCGTAGTGTCTCGAAGCTGACCCTATTCCAGGCAGACGTCGACATTGCCAAACAGGTTCCGGAAGCGATTTCAGAATGGAAGCCTCCGGCTGTCAAAATCCGGAACGAGCATCTTGAAGCCGCCAGTTTGGCCTGGCAGGCATATCGACAGCCGACACCTCAACAATGGGCTGATTTGCTTCAGAAGGAAGTCAGCGCCCTGCCGCAGCTTCGACAGGTCGTGCTGGAGTTACTCGAAGAACTTCCCATGCCTTTAACCGGCCTGGGCGCGACCGAAATGCGAATGCTGGAACTGGTCGCTGCCGGTGACGCAACTCCGTTCGACGTCTTTCCGGGCCACAACAAGCGCAACACGCGACGTGTATTCGGCTATTGGGAGGTTGGCGAGCTGCTGGATGGGCTGGCGCGCGGTCCGGCACCTGCCGTGGCCGGCCTTGAGGAGGGACCGTTCACCGACGAGATGCATGCTGACGAGGTCCGTCTCGCGAGATACAGGCAGAGCAAACTGTCGCTGACCCCGCTCGGCGAGGCCGTTTTGGCGCAGGCTGAAGATTTCAGCCGGCACAATCCGATCCATCGCTGGTGGGGTGGGACGGAATTGACCAATGACAATCTGTGGCGATGGGCTCCGGCGAGCCGGGCGTTGATCAACGGGATGATGTGATGAAGCCTCTGATCCTGACCGGCTGGCTTACTCCGGAATTCACCGAGCCTGAATTCGCCGACCTCGCGGTTGATTTCTTCTTTCGCTTCGGCTGGGGATCGCTGCCTTCGCCGGATGAACTCGCAACCTATCTCGGGCCGTACACACCTGATGTCCAACCCGGGCACCACTGGTCGGACTTTGCCGGCCGGTGGGACCAGAGCGAAAACAGAAGTCGGAGGACGCTCAGCCTCGCTGAATTCTGCCAGCAATACGAGACCGCCGAATTGTGGTTCGACATCCAGCCTGATGCTCAGTTGAAATTGGTCTGGTTACTCGATTATTTCCGGTCTTATCCGGAGACTGTCGCCAAGTTGAGATTTCGTCTGGTTGACCTTGCAATGATCGAACTTCACGGTTTCGGTAAATGGCGCCCGCCGGCTGTCGATGTCACCGAAAAGGAACTTGAAGTGGCTGCGGCAGCCTGGCGGGCGTATAGGGCGCCGACGCCAGAGGCCTGTTTCGATCTGCTCGGCAAGGATTTGAGCGCCCTGCCGCTCCTCAAACCCGTCCTGGTCGATCTGCTCGAAGAACTGCCGTCGAGTTCGACTGGACTTGGCGCCTCGGAAATGCGGATGCTCGAGCTAATCGGGCGGGGATACTCGCTCACGAATGCACTCTTTCATCTCTACCAACTGCGCCAGACGCGCATCTTCGGCCAATGGGAATACGGCTACCTGCTGGACGGGCTGGCGTTCGGGCCCAAACCGGCCGTGACAGGTCTCGACGAAGAACTGCGTACACTCCACCGCGAAAATCTGCGGGGCCGGCATGGTGCTTACCTGCGAAGCGAGCTGTCACTCACCGAATTCGGCAAGGCCGTTCTCGCGCACAAGGCAGATTTTAGCCAACACAATCCGATCGACCGCTGGTGGGGCGGCACGCACCTGACCAACGACAATTTGTGGCGCTGGAATCCGGCGCTGATCGCGCCCTGACGGTGGTTCAGATAGATATTGCGTGACTGCTTCGTCATTCCGGGATGGTCCGAAGGACCAGACCTCAGGTGCGCAATTGCGCACCGGGGAATCTCGAGATTCCGGGTTCGCGCTAATGCGCGCCCTCAGATGCGCAATTGCGCGCATCGGGGAATGACGGCCTTTCGGCCGTCACTCCGCCGCCTGAGCGTAATCCTCCACCGGCGGGCACGAGCACACCAGGTTGCGGTCGCCATAGACGTTGTCGACGCGGCCGACCGGGCACCAGTATTTGTCTGTCCGCGACGTGCCGGCCGGGAAGCAGCCCTCGGCGCGGCTGTAGGCGCGGGCCCAGGCGTCGTCGGCGATGTCGTGCACGGTGTGCGGCGCGTGGCGCAGCGGCGAGGCCTCGATCTTCCAGCGGCCCTTCTCGACCTCGGCGATCTCGTTACGGATCGCAATCATGGCGTCGCAGAAGCGATCCAGTTCCGCCTTCGATTCGGATTCGGTCGGCTCGATCATCAGCGTGCCCGGCACCGGAAAGCTCATGGTCGGGGCGTGGAAGCCGTAGTCGATCAGCCGTTTCGCGATGTCGTCGACGGTGACGCCGCTGGTCGCTTTCAGCGGGCGGGGATCGACGATGCATTCATGCGCGACGCGGCCTTTTGCATTCTTGTACAGCACCGGAAAATGCGGATCGAGTTTGGTCGCGATGTAATTGGCGTTGAGGATCGCGATCTCGGTCGCCCGCGTGAGGCCTTCGCCGCCCATCATCAGAATGTAGATGTAGGAGATCGTCAAGATCGAGGCCGAGCCGAACGGGGCGGCCGACACCGGCCCGATCGGATGCGGCACGGTGCCATCGGTCGCGGGATGACCAGGCAGGAAGGGCGCCAGATGCGCCTTGACGCCGATCGGTCCCATGCCGGGGCCGCCGCCGCCATGCGGAATGCAGAACGTCTTGTGCAAATTGAGGTGGCTGACGTCGGCGCCGTAATCGCCGGGGCGCGACAGGCCGACCTGCGCATTCATGTTGGCGCCGTCGAGATAGACCTGTCCGCCATGGCCATGCACGATGTCGCAGATATCGCGGATGTGCTCCTCGAACACGCCGTGCGTCGAGGGATAGGTGATCATGATCGCGGCGAGATTTTTCGAATGCTTCTCGGCCTTCGCCCGCAGATCATCTACGTCGACGTCGCCTCTGATGTCACAGGCGACCACCACCACCTCCATGCCGACCATCGCGGCGGAGGCCGGGTTGGTGCCGTGCGCGGAAGAGGGGATCAGGCAGATCTTGCGATGTGGCTCGCCGTTTGCTGCGTGATAGCCGCGGATCGCCAGCAAGCCGGCATATTCGCCCTGCGCGCCGGAATTCGGCTGCAGCGAGATCGCGTCATAGCCTGTGATGTCGCACAGCGCTTTCTCAAGCCGCCGGAATAGCACGTGATAGCCGTTGGCCTGCTCGGATGGCGCAAACGGGTGCAGATTGCCGAACTCGGGCCAGGTCAGCGGGATCATTTCCGCCGTGGCGTTGAGCTTCATGGTGCAGGAGCCGAGCGGAATCATCGCGCGGTCGAGCGCGAGGTCGCGATCGCTGAGCTTGCGCATGTAGCGCAACAGCTCGGTCTCGGAACGGTGGGTGTGGAACACGGGATGGGTGAGAAACGCGCTGTCGCGTTTGAGAGCGGAGGGCAGCGTCTCGCGTGCGGTTACCTCGATGTCGGAATAGGCAAGCTTGCCGCCGAACGCGCGCCACACCGCTTCGACCGTCGCTTGTGTCGTGGTCTCGTCCAGCGCGATGCCGAGCGTGTGTTCACCGATGCGCAGATTGATATTTTCAGCGTGCGCCCGGACGATGATCTCGCTCTGCCTGGCACCCACATCCACCGTCACGGTGTCGAAGAACGCCTCGCTCTTCAACGCAACGCCCAGTTCTCGCAAGCCTGCCGCGAGCACGGTGGTCCGGCGATGCACGGTGCGCGCGATATGCGTCAGTCCCTCGGGGCCATGATAGACCGCGTACATCGAGGCGATCACCGCCAGCAGCACCTGCGCGGTGCAGATGTTGGAGGTAGCCTTTTCGCGGCGGATATGCTGCTCGCGGGTTTGCAGCGCGAGGCGGTAGGCCGGCTCGCCGCGCGAATCCACCGACAGCCCGACGATGCGGCCGGGCAGCGAGCGCTTCAGCCCATCGCGCACCGCCATATAGGCGGCATGCGGCCCGCCATAACCCATCGGCACGCCAAAGCGTTGCGCCGATCCGATGGCGATATCGGCGCCGAGTTCGCCGGGCGAGGCTAGCAGCGTCAGCGCGAGCAGATCGGCGGCGACGACGGCAAGCGCCCCCTTGGCGCGCAGCGCGGCAATCACGGGGCGCAGATCACGCACCGCGCCGGAACTGCCGGGGTATTGCAGTAGCGCGCCCAACACGTCCGCCTTGTCGAGATCGGCGAGGGGATCGCCGACGATCAGTTTCCAGCCCAGCGGCTCGGCGCGGGTACGCAGCAGCGCCAGCGTCTGGGGATGCACGTCCGCATCGACGAAGAACGATTTGCTCTTCACGCCAGAGAAGCGCTCCGCCAGCGCCATCGCTTCGGCCGCAGCCGTCGCTTCATCGAGCAGCGAGGCGTTGGCGACATCGAGGCCGGTGAGGTCGCAGATCATGGTCTGGAAGTTGAACAGCGCCTCCAGCCGGCCCTGGCTGATCTCGGGCTGGTAGGGCGTATACGCCGTGTACCAGGCCGGGTTCTCCAGGATGTTGCGCTGGATCACCGCGGGCAGGATGGTGCCGGAATAGCCCTGGCCGATCAGCGAGGTGAACACCTGGTTCTGCGCGGCAAGTTCCCCCATATGCGCGAGCGCTTCGGTCTCGCTCAACGCGTGCCCGAGATCGAGCGGCGTCTTCTGCCGGATCGAGGACGGCAGCGTCTGGCTCATGAGTTCGCCGAGGCTTTTCACGCCGACGCTCTCCAGCATCGCTGCGATGTCGCGGGGCGAGGGGCCGATATGGCGGCGCACGAAATCGGTGGCGGGTTCGTTCAGGGGCTTGAAGGGCGCGTTCATGGGTGCCTCGCTGGAATATGCAATCTCGGTGTCGTGCCCGCGAAGGCGGGCATCCAGTACGCCGGGAAATCAGCGATGGAGCCGACAGGCCGCGGCGTACTGGGTCGCCCGGTCAAGCCGGGCGATGACAGCGAGTGTGTGGTCGCAATTTGCTTCATCTTCTCACGCGGTGTGCTTGGCGTAGGCGGCCTCGTCCATCAGGCCGTCGAGTTCGCTTTTGTCTGCAATCTTCAGCTTGAAGAACCAGGCTTTGCCGGCGGCATCGGAATTCACCAGCGCGGGCTCGGCGGCGAGCTCCTCGTTGACTTCGAGCACGTCGCCGGAGATCGGCGCGTAGACGTCGGAGGCGGCCTTGACGGATTCGACGACCGCGGCGGCTTCCGCCTTCTTCAGGCTGCGGCCGACCTTGGGCAGTTCGACGAACACGACGTCGCCGAGTTGCGACTGCGCGTAATCAGTCACGCCGATGGTGGCGACATCGCCCTCGATGCGGAGCCATTCATGGTCTGTCGTGTACAGGGTCGTCATCAGATTACCTCAGCGTTTATAGGTGTTGGGAACGAATGGCGTGGGGGCGACCTGCAGCGGCAGGCGCTGACCGCGGACTTCGGCGAACACTTGCGTCCCCGATGCGGTGAGGGACGACGGCAGATAGCCCATCGCGACCGGGGCATTGAGGGTCGGGCCGAAACCGCCTGAGGTGACCTTGCCGATCGGTTCGGCAGAGGTCGCGTCGGCAAACAGCACCGCGCCTTCGCGCACCGGCGCGCGGCCTTCGGGCCGCAAGCCAACGCGGCGACGCGATGCGCCTTTTTCAAAATGGGCCAGAATAATTTCGGCGCCGGGAAAACCGCCGGCGCGCGCGCCGCCGGTGCGGCGGCTTTTCTGCACCGACCATTCCAGCGCGCCCTCGACCGGAGAGGTCGTGGTGTCGATGTCGTGGCCGTACAAGCAAAGCCCGGCCTCGAGCCGCAGGCTGTCGCGTGCGCCCAATCCGATCGGCAGCACGTCGCTGTTTTCCAAAAGCGCCGTCACCAGCGCTTCGGCATGCTCGGCCGGAACCGAAATTTCAAAACCGTCTTCGCCGGTATAGCCGGAACGCGAAACGAAGCAGTCGAAGCCGGCGACCTTGCGCGGACTGGAGTCCATGAATTTCATCGCGGACACGTCTGCACAAAACTTGGACAACGCCGATTCGGCTTTCGGCCCCTGCAGCGCGATCAGTGCCCGATCGGCCAGCGAATCGATCACGCAGGCCTCCGAGAGATGCGCGCGCAGATGCGCCTCGTCCTCGACCTTGCAGGCCGCGTTGACCACCAGAAACAGATGGTCGCCGAAATTCGCCACCATCAAATCGTCGAGAATGCCGCCGTCGGGATTGGTGAACTGCGCATAGCGCTGCCGTCCGGGCGCCACCGCAACGATGTCCTGCGGCACCAGCCGTTCCAGCGCCAAAGCTGCGTCCTCGACCTTGCCGGACTTCGGCCGCAACGCGAGCTGGCCCATATGCGAGACGTCGAACAGGCCGGCGGCGCTTCTTGTGTGCTGGTGTTCCCTGAGCACGCCGGCGGCGTACTGCACCGGCATCTCATAGCCGGCGAACGGAACCATCTTGCCGCCCCGCGCCACATGGAGCGCGTGCAAGGGTGTGTGAAGTAAAGGAGATTCGTCGCGTGCCAGCATTCAGGGACCCTCCAGGGTTCGGGGGCCAGTCCCCAAAAACCCAAAGAAAGCCCCATCTGTCGCTGTGCCTGAGAGTATTATCCCGTCGGCGGACACGTCAGGGCCAAAGCCCTTCGGCGTCTCTTTCCAGATGCTAGTCCGTCACGGGGTCCGTTTGCCTGAGAGTTTCCGGGGCGGTTGCTCCTTCGGCGCCGGCGCTTAAGCCGATCTCTCCCGACGTGACGTCTTGAACAGGGGTAAGGAAAACACGGCGCCACCATGGCTGTCAACGCACGGCGGCAGCTATCAACCAGTCTTGTGTGCTGCGGCAAGCCTATGATCCGCCTGCACAGTTTCTGGACACCGCCATTGGCCTTGTCTAAAAGCGTTCGGCCGGCAGAAAAGGCTATTTGCGGCCTGACCCGGTCCTATTTCCGATTGGATGAACATGAGCGGCGTCAACGAGATCAGGTCGACATTTCTGAATTACTTCAAGGCGAATGGTCATGAGATCGTGGCCTCGTCGCCGCTCGTCCCGCGCAACGACCCGACCCTGATGTTCACCAATGCCGGCATGGTGCAGTTCAAGAACGTCTTTACCGGCGTCGAGAAGCGCCCGTATCAGCGCGCCACCACCTCGCAGAAATGCGTCCGCGCCGGCGGCAAGCACAACGACCTCGACAATGTCGGCTACACCGCGCGCCATCTCACTTTTTTCGAGATGCTCGGCAATTTCTCGTTCGGCGACTACTTCAAGGAGCGTGCGATCGAGCTTGCCTGGAACCTGATCACCAGGGATTTCGGGCTGAAGAAGGACAAGCTGCTCGTCACCGTCTATCACACCGACGACGAGGCGGCCGCCCTTTGGAAGAAGATCGCGGGCTTTTCCGACGATCGCATTATCCGCATCCCGACCTCGGACAATTTCTGGGCCATGGGGGATACCGGGCCCTGCGGTCCCTGCTCGGAGATCTTCATCGACCGCGGCGAGCACATCTGGGGCGGGCCTCCGGGCAGCCCGGAGGAGGATGGCGACCGCTTCCTCGAATTCTGGAACCTCGTCTTCATGCAGTTCGAGCAGGTGACGAAGGAAGAGCGGCTGCCGCTGCCGCGTCCATCGATCGACACCGGCCTCGGGCTGGAGCGCATGGCCTGCATCCTGCAAGGCGTTGAGAGCGTATTCGAAACCGATCTGTTCCGTCACCTGATCGATGCTACCGCATCCGCGCTCGGGGACGGACCGCAGGAGCAGAACGTGGCGTCGTTCCGCGTCATCGCGGACCATCTGCGCTCCTCCGCCTTCCTGATCACCGACGGCGTGCTGCCCTCGAACGAGGGCCGCGGCTATGTGCTGCGCCGGATCATGCGCCGCGCCATGCGCCACGCGCAGTTGCTTGGCGCGCGCGATCCCTTGATGCATAGGCTGGTCTCGGCGCTGGTGCGCGAGATGGGGCAGGCCTATCCGGATCTGGTGCGCGCGGAAAAGCTGATCGAGGAAACGCTGCGGCTGGAGGAAACCCGCTTCCGCAAGACGCTGGCCCGCGGCCTTTCCATTCTCGACGAGAAGAGCAGTTCGCTGAAGAAGGGCGACATGTTCGACGGCGATACCGCGTTTACGCTGTACGACACCTACGGCTTCCCGCTCGATCTCACGCAGGACGCGCTGAAATCGCGCGGCATCAGCGTCGATCTCGCCTCGTTCACCGATGCGATGGAAAAGCAGAAAGAGAAGGCGCGCGCGTCGTGGTCCGGAAGCGGCGATACCGCGAGCGAGAACATCTGGTTCCCGCTGCGCGAAAAACTCGGCGCCACGGAATTCCTTGGTTATGAAACCGAGAGCGCCGAGGGCGTGATTTCGGCGCTGGTGAAGGACGGCAAGGACGCCGACAGCCTCAAGGCGGGCGAGACCGGTTCGATCGTCCTGAACCAGACGCCGTTCTATGCGGAGTCCGGTGGCCAGGTCGGCGACACCGGCGTGATGATCGGCGAGGGCGTCAGGTTCCGTGTCACCGATACGCAGAAGCGGGCCGGCGATCTCTTCGTGCACCAGGGCACGGTGGAGCAGGGCACGCTGAACGTTGGCACCGCCTTGCAACTCGAGGTCGATCATATCAGGCGTTCCTCGATCCGCTCGCATCACTCGGCGACGCATCTGCTGCATGAGGCGCTGCGCCAGGTGCTCGGCGATCACATCGCCCAGCGCGGCTCGCTGGTGGCGCCGGATCGCTTGCGCTTCGATTTCGTGCACCAGAAGCCGATCACGGCGGAAGAACTCGCGCGGATCGAGGATATCGCCAACGAGGTGGTGCTGGAGAATGACGAGGTCACCACGCGCCTGATGGCGGTGGACGACGCCCGCGAGGCCGGGGCGCGCGCGCTGTTCGGCGAAAAATATGGCGACGAGGTGCGCGTGGTGTCGATGGGCAGGCAGGCCCGCGAGCAGGGCCAGAACGCGCTCGGCTGGTCGGTGGAATTGTGCGGCGGCACCCATGTGCGCCGTACCGGCGACATCGGCCTCATTTCAGTGACTGGGGAAAGCGCGGTTGCCTCCGGCGTCCGCCGCATCGAGGCGCTGACCGGACGTCATGCGCGCAAGCACGCCAACGACACCATGCAGCTTGCGAGGAACGCGGCGGGCGAACTGCGCACCTCGGTCGAAGAGATGCCGGCACGCATTGCCGCGCTGGTGGAAGAGCGCAAGAAGCTCGAGCGCGACCTGTCGGATGCGCGCAAGAAGCTCGCGATGGGCGGCGGAGGCAATGGCGCTGCGGCTGCCGGCGGCGTGCGCGAAGTCGGCAACGTCAAGCTCCTGGCGCGTGCGGTCGAAGGCGTCGAGACCAAGGACCTCAAGAGTCTGGTCGACGACGGCAAGAAGCAGATCGGATCCGGCGTGGTTGCGATCGTCGGCGTCACCGAGGATGGCAAGGCCGGCGTGGTGGTCGGCGTCACGGCCGACCTGACCTCGCGCTTCAGCGCGGTCGATCTCGTCAAGATCGCCTCCGCGACGCTCGGCGGCAAGGGCGGCGGCGGACGGCCCGACATGGCACAAGCCGGCGGGCCCGACGGCGCCAAGGCCAATGCCGCGTTGACGGCGATCGAACAGGCGATGGCCGGCGCGTAGCGACGCGCTACGTGATAGCCGGGGACGCGCCCGAAGACTAGGCGCGTCGATCAGGGTTTGCGCAGGAACACATAGTCCGCCGAGTAAGGCACGTTGAGGAAGCTGCCGATGGTCTCGCAGGCGCCGTCGCGCTTGCCGCCTTTGGTGTTGATCCGCTGCACAATGGTGGCATCTGCGAGGACGCCGCTGCCGCGCCGGGAGGTTACTTCGAGCTTCAGCCAGGGAATGTCATTCGCGGTCGCGCCGGGGGCGTTGCCGGCGACCTTGGCGGCCACCGGGCTGCCGTCGCTGTGTTCCCAATTCGGTCCGGCGTAGTGGCGGCCGACGGTCTTGCCGTCGGCGAGCAGCGTCGCGATCGGTTCGCGGAACGACCAGATCGCCTTGCCATCGGCGCCGGCCTTGCATTCATAGACCTGCGCGCCTTCGGCATGCAGGGTCACGACGACGCTCTGGCCGGGCGCCGCGATGGCGTCGGGAAGCGGGTCGCCGGCGTGCGTGATCGCTGAACTCGCTGACAGCAGGAGGACAATCGCGGCAATCCGATGTGGAAGCATGGCGATACTCCAAACTCGTCATGGCGAGGAGCGAAAGCTTTGCTCGCCATGACGTCGATGGGTCTTGCCGAGGCGGCTTACTTCGCCGCCATCGCCTTGGTGAGGTTTTCCGCGACCTTGTCGAGGAAGCCTGTCGTGGAGAGCCAGCGCTGGTCGGCGCCGACCAGGAGCGCAAGGTCCTTGGTCATGTAGCCGGCCTCGACGGTGTCGACGCAAACCTTCTCCAGCGTGTCGGCGAACTTCGCCAGTTCCTCGTTATTGTCGAGCTTGGCGCGGTGCGACAGGCCGCGAGTCCAGGCGAAGATCGAGGCGATCGAGTTGGTCGAGGTTTCCTTGCCCTTCTGGTGCTCGCGGTAATGCCGCGTCACCGTGCCATGCGCGGCCTCGGCTTCCACGGTGTCGCCGTCCGGCGTCATCAGCACCGAGGTCATCAGGCCGAGCGAGCCATAGCCCTGCGCCACCGTGTCGGACTGCACGTCGCCGTCGTAGTTCTTGCAGGCCCAGACATAGCCGCCGGACCACTTCATCGCCGCCGCCACCATGTCGTCGATCAGGCGGTGTTCATAGGTGATCTTCTTCGCCTCGAACTTGGCCTTGAATTCCTTGTCGTAGATGTCCTGGAAGATGTCCTTGAACCGGCCGTCATAGGTTTTCAGGATGGTGTTCTTGGTCGACAGATAGACCGAATAGCTCTTGGCGAGGCCCTGGTTGAACGAGGCGCGGGCGAAATCGGCGATCGAGTCGTCGAGATTGTACATCGCAAGCGCAATGCCGGCGCCCGGCGACTTGTAGACTTCGCGCTCGATCACCTGGCCGTCTTCGCCGACGAATTTCATCGTCAGCGTGCCCTTGCCGGGGAACTTGAAATCGGTGGCGCGGTACTGGTCGCCGAAGGCGTGACGGCCGATGATGATCGGCTTGGTCCAGCCGGGCACCAGGCGCGGCACGTTCTTGCAGATGATGGGTTCGCGGAACACCACGCCGCCGAGGATGTTGCGGATGGTGCCGTTGGGCGACTTCCACATTTCCTTGAGGCCGAATTCCTTCACCCGGGCCTCGTCCGGGGTGATGGTGGCGCATTTGACGCCGACGCCGACCTTCTTGATGGCGTTAGCGGCGTCGATGGTGACCTGGTCATTGGTCTTGTCGCGGTATTCCATCCCGAGGTCGAAATACATCAGGTTCACGTCAAGGAACGGGTTGATCAGCTTGTCCTTGATGTACTGCCAGATGATCCGGGTCATCTCGTCGCCATCGAGTTCGACGACGGGGTTGGTCACCTTGATTTTTGCCATGACGGAGGGGGCCTTTTTTGGAAAACCGCGCGTTTAGCGGCGGATGGGATGGTGGTGCCGTCGCTATAGCACCCGAAAACGCGGGCTGGAAGGCGCAGATATGGCTGGTTTTCAGGCGAGCCCGAAACGCCGTTCCAGCCAGCTTCGCGCCTTGCCCGGCGGCATGGCGCGGATCACCGCGGCGGCGTTGCGATTCTGCCGGTGCTGGATCTCGGCGATGTGCAAATAGAGCCGGGCGGCACGCCAGCTGCGGTCCGGATGGCACAGCTCCAGAATTCTGCGCCACACCGCATTGGCATGGCTGGGATGCTCCGCGAAGCAGGCGCGCCAGAGAATCTCAAGCGCATAGGCCTGCGATGCGTGAGGCTCAATTCGAGAGGCCAAATCGAGGCATTTTTTGAGCTCGCGCTCGGCGTAGACAAGCCGCCCTTGCTTGAGTGCCACGCCGATCGGCCATGCCATCACGGCCACCGTGCCATAGGCGTCATGGCATGATAGCGCCTCACGCGCGGCTTCTTCCAGGATCGACAAGGCGGCGCCCGGGTCCGCGTATTCCGCAACCGATGCTAGCGCCTGGACGCGATACCACGCATCGGGGCAGCCGCGCGCCGCGGCCAGCGCCTTGGCGGTGTCGGTCGGCGCCAGTTGTCCCGCCCGTTGACGGCCGATCAGGGATGCATGTGAAGGCCTTGGGGTATGCGGAAAGCGTTGCTGCTGGGAAGACATGAGGCTTGGTCGCGGCGCGAGCCGGCGCGGTTCGCTCCAAGGCCTGCCACAGGCTCGATCAGGATCAGAACGCCGCCTGCGTCGCCGTTCCCGCCACCACGTACCAGGTTACGAACAGGCCGCAGATCAGCGCGCCCGGCAGGCTGGAGCCGGTCCGCCGCCAGGTGAAGGTCGCGACCACGGCGCAGATTGCCAGGAGCGGCACGAACTGGATGGCGACGATGGTCGACAGCGGCACGAAGCCGGGATCGGGCAGCGGGTTGAACAGTTTTCCGGTCAGCCACAGCGTGCCGTATTGCAGCACCAGCAGCACGATGAAGCCCAGCGTCAGCGCCAGGATGTTGGTGAGGTAAAGGGTGGCGCGGCCCGCCGCCATGGTCGAGAAATTCCGGTGCAGCACATGCAACGCCACCACGAAGAACGCGGTGAACGGCACCAGATAGATCAGGAAAATCAGCGCCTGCTTGGCGCTCATCAGCTTCAGCGCCACGATCCAGAACCGGAAGTCGATCTTGAAGGCGAGGTCGGCCAGCCACAGCGCCGCATAGCCGATCGCGATCGTGGCGACCGCGATGATGACCGACTGGCCTACGACCCCGGCCCGGCTGGCCCGCTTCGGCGCGAACGGCATCAGGGCCAGCGTGATCAGGGCATTGATGATCGCCCAGACCATGATCTGGTTGGTAATCCCCTGCGGCAGCCAGGCCGACGGCTTTACAAAAGTGCCGGCCAGCGCGAAGGCAGGATAATAGGTCAGCGCCGGGATGAACGCCGACAGGATGAAGGCCGCGGTCCAGCGCCGGCCGCTCGCCGCCGAATGGGCCGGCATGGTGCCATCGGCGATCTCGGGCAGCCGCAGGCGGGAATACATCGTGGCTTCCAGCAGGGCATCAAAGGCCCCGATCAGGAGGGCGACAAAGCCGAGCAGGGCGATCAGCGTGCCGACTTCCTTGCGGACCCAGATCTGGTCGTCGGCCGGCAGCGGCGTGCCGCCCTTCAGGGTTTTGGCGAACCAGTCGAGGCTGTAGCCGATCGCTTCATGGGAGATGTGCTCGGCCGGGTGGGTGATGGCGGGGGTGTAGAGCACCCGCGCGGTTCCCTGGGCGATGTCGCCATAGACCTTGCCCGGCTCGACCGGCCCCTGGGTGCCGAACATCGCCCACAGCTTCGGGCTCTGGGTGACGTCCCGGGCCCGATCGACGCCCCACATCAGGGTCGAAAATTCCTCGTATTGGGCGAACACGAGCGCCGTGTTCCGCGGCCAGGTCGGGGTGCCGTCGGCGGCGAACGGCTTGCCGGTGGACGAGCCCTCCAGCACCATCGACTTGTAGTCGTTGGGCATGGCGGTTGCGGCGGCCAGCACGGTCCAGCCACCCATCGAGTGACCCTCGAGGCCGATATTGGTCTTGTCGACGAAGTCGAGGCTGCGGAGGTAAGCCAGCCCGTCCGGACCACCAAAGCCGTTGGCGAAAGCGGGCGGGTCGCTATAGCCGTGACCGGTCTGGTCGAGGGCGAGGACGACATAGCCGCGGCGGGCGAATTCGATGGCAAAGCCGTCCTGGGTCTCGCGCGAATTGATGTAGCCATGGACCGCCAGAATCCCCGGCGCCGGAATCTGCGGCGTGGCATTCGCCGGGATATAGAGCAGGGCACTCATGGTGTTGCCCTTGGCGCCCTTGAACCTGACGTCCTGGATCCGGATGCCGCCGGAGGTCTGGGTCAAATGGGCCAGCAGTCCGCCGGCCAAGATGAGGAGGATGCCGACAATCGCCAACGACCATCTGCCGCGCATGGACGTCTCCTCTTGAGGCCTCAGCCGTTGAACCGGCCGCCTGTTTGTTTGCAGCTTCGCTTTGGGTGTGATTGTTAGCCTATCCGAAAGCCGTGCGCGTACAAGCCGCGAGCGATCAAGCCCAATTCAGGCTTTGACCGAACTTTCGGAAACGCTACTAAGCCCGTTGTCCGGCTTGGGAATTCTGGCCGCTGTTGCGGTCGATCATTGAGACATGGAATGAGGTTTTGAATCAGGTGCTTCGCATGCTGATTCAAAACCTTCAGAAGTTGAATCAGCTTCCGAACTAGAATCAGAAAGTGACGCAGGATATGTCCGGGTCTGGGACCGATAAAACCAAGTCTGGTTTGGACTTAGCTGGACCTGTTGTGATCCTTGTCGAACCACAGCTCGGCGAGAATATCGGCATGGCCGCGCGAGCGATGGGCAACTTCGCTCTTTCTCGTTTAAGAATCGTGAATCCGCGCGACGGCTGGCCGAACATCGCCGCCCAACGTGCGGCGGCGGGTGCCGACCAGATTCTCGAGAGTGCCGAATTGTTCGACACCGTCGAGCAGGCGGTCGCGGATCTGACCCTGCTGTTTGCGACCACCGCCCGCGCGCACGACCAGGCCAAGCCGGTGGTCGCGCCATCAGATGCCGCGGTCGAAATCGCAGCCCATGTCGCCAACCGAGGCGGGGCCGGCATCATGTTCGGCCGCGAGCGATACGGCCTCCAGAACGAGGAGGTCGCGCTCGCCAACCGGATCATCACCTTCCCGGTCAACCCCGGTTTCGCCTCCCTCAATCTGGCGCAGGCGGTGCTTTTGATCGGCTATGAGTGGTTCAAGCTATCGACCGGCGGAGCGCTGCCGTTCGCGATGCCCGAACGGTCCGAGCCGGCCTCCCAGCACCAGATGCAGGCCTTCTTCGACAACCTCGTCCGGGAACTCGACAAGGTCGAGTTCCTGCGCCCGGCCGAGAAGCGGGACACCATGCTGGTCAACCTGCGCAACATCTTTACCCGGATGGACCCGACCAAGCAGGACATGCACACCCTCCATGGGGTTGTCATGGCGATCGCCGAGGGGCGCAAGGGTCCAGCCAAGGGCGGTGTGCTGGACGGCGAACAGGCGACCCGATTGCGGGCGCTGCTGGCTGAACATAGCCAGGCGGCCTCACCGTCGGAGAGCGGCGGAACCGTCCGCGGGCTTGCCCGATTGCTGCGCCGTAACCCGACCGACGCCGAGCGGATGCTGTGGCAGGCGCTGACCCGGGACCGCCGCTTCGCCGGCCAGTTCAAACGCCAGACCCCGGTCGGCCGCCACATCCCGGACTTCGTCTCCTTCGTGCACCGGATCGCGATCGAGCTGGTCAACCCGACCGAGTCGGAGGCGATCGTCGCCGACCGCGCCGCGCGGCGGAACTGGCTCGAGGCCCGCGACTACCGGGTGGTCGAGATGCGGGTGGCGGATGTGGAGAGGGATCTCGAGGCCGAGCTGGGGCGGCTGGAGGCGAGCCTTCGGCAGGCCGGTTAAGACAAGTCAGTTCCGATCAGGCACTGGCCTGCCGCGAACGGGCGGCCGAAATCCCCAGTGCCTTCATGCGCGACGCCAGCGTGGTTGGCTTCAGGTCCAGCATCGCGGCGGCGCCGCCGGCGCCGAACACCTTGCCGTTGCAGGCGGCAAGGGCGGCCAGGATGTTGGCGCGCTCGTGATCGCGCATCTCGGCTGACGTCATCACGGCCGGCCGCACATCGCTCTTCTGGCGGCTGGCGCCGGCCGGCGAATGCGCGCCTGCATTATCCGGCAGGTCGATCCGCAACCGGCCGTTCTGCGACAAGATCGCGGCGCGCTCGATCACGTTCTGCAGTTCGCGGACATTGCCGGGCCAGTCGTAACGCTGCAGCCGCCGCGCATCGCCTTCCGACAGACGCAAATCGGACTTCAGCTCGTTGCTCTCGCTCATCAGAAAATGCTGGGCCAGCAGCGGGATGTCCTCGCGGCGGTCGCGCAGCGGCACCGACTCCACCGGAAACACGTTGAGCCGGAAATACAAATCCTCGCGAAACCGGCCGCGCTGCACTTCCTGCTTCAGGTTCCGGTTGGTGGCGGCGATCACCCGGACGTCGACGGTTCGGGTGCGCTCCTCGCCGACCCGCTCGAAATTGCCTTCCTGCAGCACGCGCAGCAGCTTGCCCTGTAGTTCCAGCGGGATTTCGCCGACCTCGTCGAGAAACAGCGTGCCGCCATCGGCGAGTTCAAACCTTCCGATGCGGTCGCGCACCGCACCGGTGAAGGCGCCTTTGACGTGCCCAAAGAATTCACTCTCGAACAGTTCGCGCGGGATCGCCGCGCAGTTGACGCGGATCAGCGGCCGGTCACGGCGGTTGCTCGCTTCATGGATGGCGCGCGCGATGAGTTCCTTGCCAGTGCCGGATTCGCCCGTGATCATCACCGCCGCCGTGGTCGGTGCGACCAGTTTGACCTGGCGCAGGGTCTTCTGGATCGCCTCGCTCTGGCCGATGATGCCGCGCGGGTTGGTCTCGATCCGGATTTCTTCCTGCAGATAGGCGTTTTCAAGTTCCAGCCGCTCGCGCAACCGGTCGACTTCGGCGAGCGCGGCGTGCAGTTTTTCGTCGGCCTCGCGGCGGTGGCTGACGTCGCGAAACACGATCACGGCGCCCACCACCGTGCCGCGGTCGCGGATCGGCGTCGATGTGTACTCGACCCAGACCGGCGAGCCGTTCTTGCGCCAGAACACCTCGCCATCGACGTTGTGGATCGCGCCATCGCGGAACGCCGCATAGATCGGACAGTCCTCATCGGGGTAGTGACTGCCGTCATGGTGGCTGTGGTGAACGATCGGATGAATGGCCTTGCCGACCAGTTCCTCGGCGGTCCAGCCCAGCATCCTTTCTGCGGCCGGATTGACGAAGGTGGTCTTGCCCTCGGCGTTGACGCCGTAGATGCCTTCGCCGGCGGCGCGCAGGATCAACTGGTTCTCGCGCTCGATGTCCTGGAACACCCGCTCGACGCGCTGCCAGGCGGCGAGCCCGCCGCGCATGTGGTCCTCGGCGGTGGCATCGACGTTGCGGCGGCGGCGCTGTTCGAGGTCGCTCATCGTGAGCAGAATCAGCGCGCGTCCATCATGCGGCAGCATCGATCCCGTATATTCCAGCCGCAGCTTCTGGCTGGTGGCGTGGCGCGGCGTCAGCGCGTTGGTCCAGTAGGCGCCCTTGTCGAGCACGGCCTGGCTGAACACGATCAGCGCAGGCACTTGCCCGGCATGCAGCGCGCTGAATTTGGTTTCCCGCAGCAGCGTGCGGTCATAGCCGAGCAGGGTGCAGGCGGCGGGATTGGCATCGATAATCTCGTCGCTGTCGGGATCGAGCAGCAGCGTCGGCTCGACCAGATAGTCGAAGGTGAGGGTACGCAGATCAGAATCGCGCGGTGTCGCGGCATGCAAATGCGGCGTCGGGTCCATTCCCAAAACTCCGAGAATTCGTAATTTGACTACGATTTTTCGTGTATCACGAATTCTCGTAATCACCAACAATCCAGCTAAACAGCTGCAACAATTCGGCAAACGCGGCCGGATCGGGCTGGCACACTCCTTGCGTAATTGACCTCAGCGTCACGCAGGAGGTTTCATGTCCACGTTCGACAATCCGTTCGACCCCGCCCGCCGACTCCATGCCCAGGGTTGCAGCTGCGGCAGGCACGTTAGCGATGCCGAACATGATGCCGCCGCGCAGCTTGCGCTGCAGCAGGCGGTGGCGGCTTCCGAAGAGGCCCGCTTCGAGAACGTGGTCGCATCCGCCGTGATGCGCGCGATGTTTCCGCAGGATGTGGCGCGCCGCGCCTTTCTGAAATCGGTAGGTGCGGCGACCGCCGCTGCCGCGCTGTCGCAATTCTTCCCGCTGAAGACCGCGACCGAGGCCTTCGCCCAAGGCGGGCCGCTGGAAAAGAAGGACCTCAAGGTCGGCTTCATTCCGATCACCTGCGCGACGCCGATCATTATGGCGGCGCCGATGGGGTTTTACTCCAAGAACGGCCTCAACGTCGAAGTCATCAAGACCGCCGGCTGGGCCGTCATTCGCGACAAGACCATCAACAAGGAATACGACGCAGCCCACATGCTGTCGCCGATGCCGCTCGCGATCACCATGGGCGTCGGCTCCAACCCGCTGCCCTACACCATGCCGGCGGTCGAGAACATCAACGGCCAGGCGATCACGCTCGCGGTCAAGCACAAGGACAAGCGCGATCCGAAGACCTGGAAGGGCTTCAAGTTCGCCGTCCCGTTCGACTACTCGATGCACAATTACCTGCTGCGCTATTATCTCGCCGAGCACGGCATCGACCCGGATGCCGACGTGCAGATCCGCGCCGTGCCGCCGCCGGAAATGGTCGCCAACCTGCGTGCGGACAATATCGACGGCTTCCTCGGCCCCGATCCGATGAACCAGCGCGCGGTCTATGACGGCGTTGGCTTCATCCACATCCTGACCAAGGATATCTGGGAGGGGCATCCCTGCTGCGCCTTTGCCGCATCGAAGGAATTCATCACCTCGATGCCGAACACCTATAGCGCGCTGCTCAAATCGATCATTCAGGCCACCGCGTTTGCCCACAAGGCCGAGAACCGCAAGCAGATCGCAGAGGCCATCGCGCCCGCGAATTATTTGAACCAGCCGCAAATCGTGCTCGAGCAGATTCTCACCGGCACGTTTGCTGATGGCCTTGGCAATGTCGTGAACCAGCCGAACCGCGTCGATTTCGATCCGTTCCCGTGGCAGTCCTTTGCGATCTGGATCATGACGCAGATGAAGCGTTGGGGGCAGCTCAAGGGCGACGTCGACTATGCCGGCATCGCGGCGCAGGTCTATCTCGCCACCGACGCCACAAGGCTGATGAAAGAGGCGGGGCTGACGCCGCCGACCACCACCACCAAGAGCTTTTCGGTGATGGGCAAGACCTTCGATCCGGCCAAGCCCGAGGATTACCTCGCCAGCTTCAAGATCAGGAAGGCTTCGTGATGAGCGATGGTCTCGTGTCCCGGACGCAATGCAGCGCGCAGCACGGAGTGCGTAGCGGTGCGTTGCTGAGCCGGGACCGCCACACGCGCGGTGGGTCCCGGTTCTGCGGAGCATCACTACGCTTCGCTTCGTGCTGCACCGCGCCCGGGGCACGGATATCACAGCCATGACCTCCTCTTTACGTTTCCGCGCGGCGATCGTGTCGCTTGCGCTGTTCGCCGCGTTCCTCGGCATCTGGCACATTTCGACGCGAGGCACCGGCACCGTCGCCAACATGACGCCGGAATACGCCAAGCTGATGGGCCTGACCGCGACCGCCGGCAAGTCGGCGATGCCGGGACCGCTCGATGTCGGCGCCAAGCTGTGGGAGCACCTGAAGAGCCCGTTCTACGATAACGGGCCGAACGACAAGGGGCTCGGAATCCAGCTCGGCTATTCCATCGCCCGCGTCGCCCTTGGATATTTCCTGGCTGTGATCGTCGCGATACCGCTCGGCTTCCTGATCGGGATGTCGCCGCTGTTCAGCAAGGCGCTCGACCCGTTCATCCAGGTGTTGAAGCCGATCTCGCCGCTCGCCTGGATGCCGCTCGCGCTCTACACCATCAAGGATTCCAGCATTTCCGCGATCTTCGTGATCTTCATTTGTTCGGTGTGGCCGATGCTGCTGAACACCAGCTTTGGCGTCGCGGCCGTACGCAAGGAATGGATCAACGTCGCGCGCACGCTCGAAGTCGGGACTGTGCGCCGCGCCTTCACCGTGATCTTGCCGGCGGCGGCGCCGACCATTCTCACGGGTATGAGGATTTCGATCGGTATCGCCTGGCTCGTGATCGTCGCGGCCGAGATGCTGGTTGGCGGCACCGGCATCGGCTACTTCGTCTGGAACGAGTGGAACAACCTTTCGATCACCAACGTCATCATCGCGATCCTGCTGATCGGCATCGTCGGCATGCTGCTCGACCAGATCCTTGCGCGGTTCACGCGCATGGTCACGTTCCCGGAGTAGAGCGATGACCGACAAATTCATCTCGATCGAAGGTATCGCGCGGCGTTATCCCGGCGCCGACGGTGGCCAGATCAGCGTGTTCGAGGATCTCTGGCTGTCGATGTCGCGCGGCGAATTCGGCTGCGTGATCGGACATTCCGGCTGCGGCAAGACCACGGTGCTCAACATCCTCGCCGGCCTCGACGAGCCCAGCGAAGGCGCCGTCATCGTCGACGGGCAGGCGATCGAAGGCACCAGCCTCGACCGCGCCGTGATCTTCCAGAGCCACGCGCTGCTGCCGTGGCGCACGGTGCTCGGCAATGTCTCCTATGCCGTCACCTCGAAATGGCGCGACTGGGACCGCGCCAAGGTGAAGGCGCATGCGCAGAAATTCATCGACCTGGTCGGGCTGACCGGCTCCGAGCACAAGCGCCCGTCGGAATTGTCTGGCGGCATGAAGCAGCGTGTCGGCATCGCGCGGGCGCTTTCGATCACGCCAAAAATCATGCTGATGGACGAGCCGTTCTCCGCGCTCGACGCGCTGACGCGCGGCACGCTGCAGGACGAGGTGCGCCGCATCTGCCTGGAGACCGGACAGACCGCCTTCATGATCACCCATGACGTGGATGAGGCGATCTACCTCGCCGACAAGATTTTCCTGATGACCAACGGCCCCGGCGCGGTGCTGGCGGAGATCGTGGAAAATCCGCTGCCAAAGGATCGCGGCCGCATCGATCTGCACCGCCATCCCTATTACTACGCGCTGCGCAACCACATCGTCGATTTCCTGGTCAGCCGCAGCAAGACCTTTGCGGCCACTGTAGCCAATCACGATCCGCGCAACGTGCCGATCGTGCGGCCGGGCCTGAGCGAGCCGACCATCGTCGCGTCGCCGAAAATGATCGAGGCCAGCCCGGCTCAGACGATCGCCCGTTAACATTCACCAGGAGACCTGACATGAAACGCGAAGACCTCACGGAAAAGCTGCTCGACATCAAGCGCGAAAAGGGCTGGAGCTGGAAGCATATCTGCGAACAGATTGGCGGCTATTCCGAAGTGCTGATCGTCGGCGCCATCCTCGGCCAGATGAAACTGACCAAGCCGCAGGCCGCGAATGCCGGTGAGCTGTTCGGCCTGTCGAAGTCGGAAGTAGCGATGCTGAACGAGGTGCCGATGCGCGGCACCGGCACACCGATGCCGCCGACCGATCCGTTGATCTATCGCTTCTACGAGATGGTGCTGGTCAACGGCCCGGCATGGAAGGCGCTGATCGAGGAAGAATTCGGCGACGGCATCATGTCGGCGATCGACTTCGACATGGCGATGGAACGCGTCGCCAATCCGAAGGGCGACCGGGTCAAGATCACGATGTCCGGAAAATTCCTGCCGTACAAATATTACGGCGCCACGGGGAATGTGCCGGAGTATGGGTTCAAGGAAGGGTAAAAGGACGCGAATGGCGAGTGGACGTTCCCATTCGCTATTCGCCACTCCCTATTCGCTCCTTAAGAACGCCGCCCTGACTTCCTTGATCGGCGCCATCTCGCGCACATAGGTGAATGCGCCCTGATCCTTCATTTCGCGGGCGCATTTCAAGAACGCGGCGAGCGCCACGCGCGCCATCGCGCCGCCGACGCTGATGCGCTTGACGCCGGCGGCGGCAATCTGCGGCACGGTCAATGTCGGATCGGCAAACCCCATCACCAGGTTGAAGGGTTTTCCGATCGACGACACCACGGTGCGGATGGTGTCGATGTCGTGCACGCCAGGCGAATAAAGCACGTCGGCGCCGGCGGCCTCGAACGCCTGCAAGCGCTTGATGGTGTCGTCGAGATCGTTGCGGCCGTGCAGCAGGTTCTCGGCCCGCGCCGTCAGCGTGAACGGGAAGGGCAGCGCGCGGGCGGCCTCGACCGCCGCATGCACCCGCTCGACGGCGAGGGCGAAATCGTAAATCGGCCGCCGGGGATCGCCGGTTGAATCCTCGATCGAGCCACCGACCACGCCGGCATCGGCCGCGCGCGCGATGGCCTTGGCGGCAGTCTTCGGGTCATCGGCGCCGCAATTCTCTAGATCGGCATTAACGGGCAGGTCGGTCGCGTCAGCAATGGCACGGCAATTCTCGATGATGGCATCGAGGCTGACAGTGGCGCTGCCGAGCGTGTTGGCAAGCCCGAGGCTCGTGGTCGCAAGCGCCTCAAAACCCATCGCGGCGAGTAGTTTGGCGGTGCCGGAGTCCCACGGGTTGGGGATGATGAAGGCGCCGGGCCGCGCGTGCAGGGCGCGGAACAGTTCGGCTTTTTCCATCTGGCTGCGCATGGTCTTTCCCTCAATTGGTTGCTTCGCGGCCAAACGTAGGAGGCTTCCTTCCATCAGTCTAATTTGTTATTTCTCTTCCCATCATCAGCTTTTTGCATAGACCGGAAAATGGACAGCGACGCGCTCAGCACCTTCCTGACGGTTCACCGCCGCGGTGGAATCTCGAGCGCCGCCAAAGCGCTGCACCGCTCGCAGCCGGCGATATCCCGGCGTATCGCGCTGCTCGAACAGGAGCTCGGCGTGCCCTTGTTCGAGCGGATCGCAGGTCGGACGATGCTGAGCGATGCGGGGCGGGTGATGGTGCCGTATGCCGAGCGCGCGGTCGCCGCCGCGCAGGATGCGGAGAATGCGGTGCGTGCACTGGCGCGGCCGGATTCGGGACCGGTCGCACTCGCCGTGGTCGGCACGCTGGCGGGCGGCCGTCTCTCCGAAATCCTCAAGCGGTTTGCCGCCGAATATCCTGGTGTCGGATTGACGTTGCGCACGGCGACCAGCGCAGAGGTCAGCGATCTGATCCGGCGCGGCGAGGCCACCATCGGCCTGCGCTACGACCGCGACGGCTCGCGCGATCTCGATTGCGAATTGCTGCAAGCCGAACGGCTTCAGGTCGTGTGCGCGGCCGATCATCCGCGCGCCGGCCGGCGGGTCGCCAAACTGGCCGATTTGCGCGGCGAACGCTGGATCGCGTTTCCGGTGCTGCCGCGGCGGCGCGAGATCACGGCGTCACATGTGTTTGCGCTGTTTCAAACCCATGGATTGGGGGAGATCAGCTGGACGCCGGTCGACAGCCTCACCGCCCAGAAGCGTCTGGTCGAAGCCGGCCTTGGCATCGCATTGCTCTCGGAAAGCAACGCTGCAGAAGAACTGAAATACGGCTCGATCTCGACCATCCGTGTCGGCGATCTCAAGGCAAGCCAAGACGTCGTGACGGTGACCCGCCGCGGCGGCTTTCTCAGCGCGGCGTCGCGGCGGTTCCTGGAGATTTTGAAGGCGCGAATGGCGAATGGCGAGTAGCGAAGTTTCTATTCGCTATTCGCCACTCCCTATTCGCAGGCTTACGTCCCCGCCTTCACCTGGGCGACGGCGGTCGCCATCAGCTCGTCCATCTTGGCGCGGAGTTCCTGCTCGGTGAGGGCGACGCCCTTGGCCTTGATATCGCCCATCACCTTGCGAATGACGTCGGAATCGCCGGCTTCCTCGAAATCGGCGGCGACCACTTCCTTGGCGTAGGCAGTGGCGGCGTCGCCGGTAATTCCGAGCTTTTCTGCGATCCAGGTTCCGAGGAGCCGGTTGCGGCGCGCCTCGGCCTTGAACTTCTGATCTGCATCGAGAGCGAATTTCTTCTCGAAACCTTCTTCGCGCTTGTCGAAAGTGCTCATATTTGAGTTCCAATCCCTGCCAGATGCACGCGGGGGCCGCGTTGTGGCGGCCCCGTCGCCTACCTAGATAGAGGGGGCGAATCGGCAAAACAACGGGCCGTTAAGCCGCAGTCTACAGGTATAAGTTGGGCCCAATTGGGCCGTGTCGATTGTGCTGGATAGGCCAATCGGATAGGTTGCCAACAGGCTTGGTTCTTGTTCTGTTTCCAGTTGGTTAAGATCAGGTTCCTGGCCTTCACGGCAGCTCCGTCGTGGTCGTAAACCCTTGTCATCCGGAGCACACCAAATTCATGGATTTCAACAAAACACGGTACATCCCTATGAGCCGTCGACGCCGCATTTATGAAGGCAAGGCCAAGGTCCTGTATGAAGGCCCGGAGCCGGGAACCCTGATCCAGCACTTCAAGGACGATGCGACCGCGTTCAATGCCAAGAAACACCAGGTGATCGAGGGCAAGGGTGTCCTCAACAACCGGATTTCGGAGTACCTGTTTCAGCACCTCAACGACATCGGGGTGCCGACCCATTTCATCCGCCGCCTTAACATGCGCGAGCAGCTGATTCGCGAGGTCGAGATCGTGCCGCTGGAGGTGGTGGTGCGAAACGTGGCGGCGGGATCGCTGTCGCAGCGCCTCGGCATCGAGGAAGGCACCCAGCTGCCGCGCTCGATCATCGAGTTTTATTACAAGAACGACCAGCTCAACGACCCGATGGTCTCCGAGGAGCACATCACCGCATTCGGCTGGGCGACGCCGCAGGAAATCGACGACATCATGGCGCTCGCCATCCGCGTCAACGACTTCCTGACCGGGTTGTTTCTGGGCATCGGCATCCGTCTGGTCGATTTCAAGATGGAATGTGGCCGCCTGTTCGAGAACGAAATGATGCGGATCATCGTCGCCGACGAGATCTCGCCCGACTCATGCCGGCTGTGGGACATCAAGTCGAACGAGAAGCTCGACAAGGATCGTTTCCGCAGGGATCTCGGTGGTCTCCTGGAGGCCTATACCGAGGTGGCAAAGCG
The DNA here is from genome assembly GCF_018130065.1 of Bradyrhizobium sp. AUGA SZCCT0158. Classification (GTDB taxonomy): domain Bacteria; phylum Pseudomonadota; class Alphaproteobacteria; order Rhizobiales; family Xanthobacteraceae; genus Bradyrhizobium. The sequence continues at coordinate 396,743 of NZ_JAFCME010000002.1, forward strand.
TCTGGGTATCCTGATGGAGAACGAGCGGCCGGCGGGTACGGGTCCGGTGCTGGTGAAGAGCTGAGGCAGGTCCTGTGAAAGCACGTGTTACCGTTACCTTGAAGTCCGGCATTCTCGATCCGCAGGGCAAGGCCATCGAAGGCGCGCTGAAATCGCTCGGCGTTGACGGCGTCGCCAGCGTCCGTCAGGGCAAGGTGTTCGACATCGAACTGTCAGGCTCGGACAAGGCCAAGGCCGAGGCGGCGTTGAAAGACGCCGCCGACAAGCTCTTGGCGAACACCGTGATCGAGAATTATGCTATCGAGTTGAAAGCTTAGGGATTAGGTGCGATGGCCGACGCGACGGCAGATCTGATGCTAGAGGTGTTGAAATCGGTCCAAGCGCGACTGGCGCAAGTCGATGGCAAGCTCGACGAGCAAAAGCAAGAGATGCAGGCGTTGCGCACGTCCCAGAACGGCATTCGTCAAGAGATTACGAGTGTGTTCCAAGAGATTTCGGGGATACACGCGACGTTGGTCCGATACGAAGGTCGTCTGGACCGTATTGAGCGACGACTTGAACTTAGTGATGTTCCGAATCTGACATGAAATCCGCAATTCTCGTCTTCCCTGGCATCAATCGCGAACGCGACATGGCGCGGGCGCTTAAACTCGCATCGGGCAACGAGGCCGCGATGGTCTGGCATGCCGAGACTGCGCTGCCCAAGGGTACCGATCTCGTGGTGGTGCCTGGCGGGTTTTCCTATGGTGACTATCTGCGCTGCGGCGCCATTGCGGCGCGGGCGCCCGTGATGGACGCGGTGCGGGATTTTGCCGCCAGTGGCGGCCTCGTGCTCGGGGTCTGTAACGGCTTTCAGATACTGTGCGAATCCGGCCTGCTGCCCGGCATCCTGATGCGCAACTCAAAACTGAAATTCATCTGCCGCGATGTGCATCTGCGGGTCGAGCGCTCGGATTCGCCGTTCACGCGCGGCTACAATGCCGGCCAGGTGATCCGCGTGCCGGTGGCGCATGGCGAAGGCAATTACGCGGCCGATGAAGAGACCGTGAAACGCCTCCAGCGCGAGGGGCGGGTGCTCTACCGCTATTGCTCCGCCGACGGCGTTGTCGACGATACCTCCAACATCAATGGCGCGGCGCAATCGATCGCCGGTATCGTCAACGAGCGCGGCAACGTGCTCGGCATGATGCCGCATCCGGAAAACCACGTTGAAGACATCATGGGCTGCACCGACGGCCGCGGTCTGTTCGCTGGCCTCGTCGCGCATCTGGAAAAAGCGGCGTGATTGCCGATAGCGTTTTCAAGCGAAGTGGGAACCGGTTCGCGTGAAGAAAACGCGTCAAAATAAAATGACGATGCGGCGGCTTTCACTTCTCGCGGCGGCCTTATTCGTTGCCACCGCCGCCCACGCGCAGGATTACCCAAAACGTCCCGTCACCATGATCGTGCCGTTCGCGGCCGGCGGCACCTCTGACGTGATCGCGCGCGTGGTCGCCGAGGAGATGGCGAAATCACTCGGACAGCCGATCGTGATCGAGAATATCGTGGGCGCCGGCGGCTCGATCGCGCTGGCGCGGGCGGCGCGCGCCGAGGCAGATGGTTACGCCATTGCCATCGGCAATGCCGGCACCAGCGCGGCGACCTATACGATCTATCCGAAACTGTCATTCACGCCGGACTCCTTCATGCCGATCGCGATGGTGGCGAAGACCTTCGGCATCGTCGCGTTGCGCAAGGATTTTCCGGCCAGGAATCTTCAGGAATTCATCGCCTTTGCTAAGAAAAATCCCGGCAAGATCAATCTCGGACATGCCGGAGTCGGCTCGTCGAATTTCCTGATCTGCAAGAGCTTTGTGCAGGCCGCCGGCATCGATGTCACGCTGGTCGGCTATCGTGGCGCGGCTCCCGCGCTGACGGACGCGATCGGCGGCCAGATCGATGGCGTCTGCGATGCCGCGGCTTCCGTGTCGCAGGCGATCGACGACAAGCTCGTCAAGGCAATGGTGGTCGGCTCGACGGTGCGGCTCGCGACCTTGCCGGAACTGCCGACGTCGGTGGAAGCGGGGCTTCCCGAATTCGAGGCGCAAGGCTGGAACGGCCTGTTCGCCCCAAAAGGCACGCCGCCGGCGATCATCGCGAAATTGAATGCCGCAGCGAAGAGCGCGGTGGAGAGCGATGCCGTCAAAAAGCGCTTTCACGATCTGTCGACCGTCGCCCCCGACGCCAATGAGCATACCCCGGAAGTGCTGCAGCAGCTCGTGACGCGCGACGTCGAGAAATACCGCAAGCTGTTGGAAGAGAAGAAATAGGCGGCCATCCCCTTCGATGTTCGGTCAAGGTTGCCGGGCCTTCGATCTGCCGCGCAGCCGGTCGATCCACTTGCCATAGCGATCGCCGGGAATGGTCATCGCGGCGACGCCGGCCATGACCAGTAACAGTCCGAGCGCGAGATTCGCCGGCACGGATTCACCGAGCAGCAGCACCGAAAGACCGACACCGATCGGTATGCGCAGATAGCCTTGCGCGTTGGTGGTGAGCGTGCCGAGCCGGCTCAGGCACATATAGAACAGCATCAGTCCGAACGCGCTCGAGAAGATGCCCATTGCGACGGTCGCCGCCAGGGCTTCCGCCGTCGGCCGCAACGTCCAGGGATGATCGACGATCAGCGATGCCGGCAGCAGCACGAAGCCGCCGAACAGCAGCGAGCCGGCCGCCACCACCATCGGATCGTAATCGGTCAGCCGCAGCCCGAAGATGGTGGCGCAGGCAAAGGAGAGGGTGGCGACAAGGATGACGATTTCGGCGAACACGTCCTTGCTGAGACCGCCGAGCGCATCGAGCCCGATGATCGCCGCCGTTCCGGCGAGGCCGAGGATGGCCCCAACCAGCTTCAACAGCGTCGCCGGCTCGTGCCGGGTGATGCCCCAGGTGATCAGGAAGGCGAAAATAGGCGTCGTCGAGGCCAGCACCACGGCGCTCGACGCCGGCACATATTGCTGCGCCCAGGTGATCATCAAAAACGGGATGGTCGAGTTGATGCTCTGCTGGAAGGCGAACAGCTTCCAGGCCCTGGCATCGATCGGGAGCCGTAATCCGCGCGCGTACAGGATGACGAGGAGGAATGCGGCCGCGATCAGCGAACGGGCCGAGATGAAGGTGATCGGCGGGATCGAGCCGAGGCCGATCTTGGTCAGCGGATAGGTCGAACTCCAGCAGCACGCCAGCGCCAGCAGCAGCGCATAATCTCGCCAGCTGTGCTTCCCCGGGGGAATGCTAGGTGGCAACGGCACCTGCGTCCATCGGCGGCTTCCGCTTCACCCGCTTGATGGTGCCGGAAAAGGTGAACAGCGACCGCTCGCCCGATTTCAGCACCCCGCGCAGGAAGATCAGGGAGCCGCCGGCGCGGGTGATCTCACCCTCGCATTCGACCAGTTCGCCTTCGTGTGCCGCATCGAGGAATTCGCAGCCAAATGCCACCGTCACGCCCGACCCCTGCAGCACCGGCGAGGCCAGCGCGAACAGGCAGTAATCCGCAAAGGTCATGAAGCAGCCGCCATGGACGTTGCGCTGGCCGTTGAGGTGTTTTTTCTCGACGCGGAAGGCGCAGCGGACCCGGCCGTCTTCCTCCACCCGGTGCCAGAACGGCCCGCTATGGGTTTCGAAATTGTCACGGGTCCAGGTGCGCCAGCCGGCGAATTCGCCCTCGGTTTCAACGTGCAGGTCGGGACGTTTGACGAATGCAGTATTGGAGAGGTCATTCACGAAATTGGGCCTTCCTTTGCAGGTTTAAGTCCTTAAATCCGATCCAGGCGTGATGTGCAAACGCCGATCCCGGCCGGCCCGCCGTAAAGCTCTGGACAGGCCGGAAATGCGTCCTAAAAGGCCTTTTCCCAGCCCCCCGATCTTCCTATTAAGGGACCCATGAACGAGCCCCAGATCACCCCCGAACTCGTCGCCAGCCATGGTTTCAAGACGGACGAGTATGAGCGCATCCTCAAGCTGATCGGGCGGGTGCCAAGTTTCACCGAACTCGGGATTTTTTCCGCGATGTGGAACGAGCATTGCTCGTACAAGTCCTCGCGCATCCATCTGCGCGGGCTGCCGACCAAGGCGCCCTGGGTGATCCAGGGCCCGGGCGAGAACGCCGGGGTGATCGACATCGGCGACGGCCAGGCGGTCGTGTTCAAGATGGAGAGCCACAACCACCCGAGCTATATCGAGCCCTATCAGGGCGCGACTACCGGGGTCGGCGGCATTTTGCGCGACGTGTTCACGATGGGGGCGCGGCCGATCGCGTGCCTCAATGCGCTCTCCTTTGGCGCGCCGGAGCATCCCAAAACCCGTCATCTGGTGTCGGGCGTGGTCGCGGGCGTCGGCGGTTACGGCAATTCGTTCGGCGTGCCGACGGTTGGCGGGCAGGTGCGTTTCCACACCCGCTATGACGGCAACATCCTGGTCAATGCGATGGCCGTCGGCCTCGCCGACACCGACAAGATCTTCTACGCCGCGGCCTCCGGCGTGAACATGCCGATCGTCTATTTGGGATCCAAGACCGGCCGTGACGGCATTCACGGCGCGTCGATGGCGTCGGCCGAATTCGACGATGACAGCGCCGAGAAGCGCCCCACAGTGCAGGTCGGCGATCCCTTTGCGGAAAAGCTGCTGCTGGAAGCCTGCCTCGAAATCATGGAAGCCGATTGCGTGATCGCGATCCAAGACATGGGCGCGGCCGGGCTGACCTGTTCGGCGGTCGAGATGGGCGCCAAGGGCGATCTCGGCGTCGACCTCGATCTCGACGCGGTGCCGACGCGCGAAACCGGCATGAGCGCCTATGAGATGATGCTCTCGGAAAGCCAGGAGCGCATGCTCATGGTGCTGAAGCCCGAGAAGGAACAAGAGGCCGAGGCGATCTTCCGCAAATGGGGGCTCGATTTCGCCGTCGTCGGCTACACCACGCCGAGCAAGCGCTTTGTGGTGAAGCATGGCGGCGACGTCATGGCCGATTTGCCGATCAAGGAATTGGGCGACGAGGCGCCGTTGTACGACCGGCCGCATGTCGCATCCGCATTGTTGCCGGTGGTGCGCGCGCAGGACGTCAAGCCGCCGATCGGCATTTCGGAAGCACTGGAAAAGCTGATAGCGACGCCCGAGCTCTGCTCGCGGCGCTGGGTCTGGGAGCAGTACGACCACGTCATCCTCGGCAATACGGTGCAGCGCCCGGGTGGCGATGCCGCCGTCGTGCGGGTGCAGGACGGACCGAAGGGGCTTGCGCTCACTGTCGACGTGACGCCGCGTTATTGCGAAGCGGATCCGTTCGAAGGCGGCAAGCAGGCGGTAGCCGAGGCCTGGCGCAACATCACCGCGGTCGGCGGACGGCCGCTCGCGATCACCGACAATCTGAATTTCGGCAATCCGGAGCGGCCCGAGATCATGGGCCAGTTCGTCGGCTGCCTGAAGGGTATTGCGGAAGCCTGTCGTTCGCTCGACTTCCCCGTCGTGTCCGGCAATGTCTCGCTCTACAACGAGACCAACGGCCGCGGCATCCTGCCGACGCCCTCGATCGGCGGCGTCGGGCTGCTCGACGATTTCACCAAGTCCGCGACGCTCGCCTTCAAGGCGGCAGGCGAGGCGATCCTGTTGATCGGTGACACGCAGGGCTGGCTCGGACAGTCCGTCTATCTGCGCGATGTCTGCGGTCGCGAAGAGGGCGCGCCGCCGCCGGTGGACCTCGCCGCCGAAAAGCGCAATGGCGACGTGGTGCGCGGCATGATCCACGCCGGCACCGCAACCGCGGTGCATGACGTTTCCGACGGCGGACTTCTGATCGCGCTCGCCGAGATGGCAATTGCGAGCGGCATCGGTGCGCAGCTGTTGGCGGCGCCGGCCTCGATCGTGCCGCACGGCTACTGGTTCGGCGAAGACCAGGCACGCTACATCGTGACGGTGCCGGCGGCCGATGTCGGACTGGTGCTGGCGAAGATGAAGGGCGCCGGGGTGCCCTGCGCGCGGATCGGCACCACTGGCGGCGATGCGATCGCGGTGGCCGGTGAAGCACCGGTCGCGGTGGCCTCGCTCAACACGGCGTTCGAAAGCTGGCTGCCGGCTTACATGAGCGGCAAGGCGTCTTAACCCTACAGTCATGCCGGGATGGTCCGTAGGACCAGACCTCAGATGTGTAATTGCACATCGGGGAATCTCGAGATTTCGGGTTCGATGCTCCGCATCGCCCCGGAATGACGGCTCAAGTTCAAAGCACCCGCTTCGCACCCGGAATCTGCCGCAGCGCGCGCGTCAACGCCCAGCTGAACGCGACCGTTAATACGAATCCGATGGGGGCTTTCACGGTCGCAGGCATATTGAAATCGAACAGCCAATACTGCAGCCACAGCGCGATCGGATAGTGCACCAGGAACATGCCGTAGGCATCGCCCTGCATCGGATCGAGTACGCTCCTGCCGGAGTTGGCGAACCTCAGGAAATAGGCCAGGATCAGGAACAGGATGGCCACGCTGAAGACAGTGAAGCAGACAGCATAGGCCCCTTCATACCAGTCGGGCAGGTCTGCTGGATTCCCCAGGTTTTCGCGCTTGATGGAGATCAGCACCCACATGAGGTAATACGGAACGATCGCCAGGATCATCCAATCCCAGCTGACCTTCGCCATCCGGCCGTCAGCCGCGAGCAGCCCGCGATCCATCATCGCAACGCCGATGCCGGCGCCGAAAAAGAAGTAGGTTGCGTAGAGCATCACGCGGCCGTGCTGGACCGAGAACGGCCCGAACTCGAACCAATCGCTGGCACCGTAGTGAACCCGCCCGGGAATGTAGAACGCCGCGGTGACGGCAACCATGACCGCGAAGAACACCGCGGGCCGGCGGCGACCGTGCAGCGAGAGGCGATTGATCGGATCGAGAAGGTTGGGTGACAGCCGATACAACAGGCAAGCAACCAGATCGAAGCCGAGCAAGACCCAAAGGAACCAGATCGGTCCGCTCGGCCAGGGTCCGACGGTGACGGTTTTCCACCAGAATGAAGCGAAGCTGACCTCGGGATGCTGCCGCAGGGAAATGGCGTAATAGGCGATCGGAATGACGGTCAGCGCGCAGATCGCGAATGGCAGGGCAAGCCGAAACAGGCGATCCTGCAAATAATTCAGCGGTCCCTTTCGGGCAATGCCGGACCATGCGAACAGGCCAGACAGGAAAAAGAACATCGCCATGAAGAAACTGTCGGTGGCGAGCACGATCATGTCGAAGCCGAAGAATGACTTCGAGTCGGTGTGACCGTAGTAGGTGTACGGGATGACGGCGTGGTGCAGCAGCACCACCAGCGTCAGGAAGGTGCGGGCGCGATCGAGCGAAAGGTTTCGCGATTTGGCTTTTGGCACCGCGTGGGCGTCGGCATGCCCCACGGTGGAAATCGAAGTCATGCGCGCCTCCCCAGCCGCTGTTTGTCCGGAATGTTGCAGCCGGGAACCCGATCAGCAAGGCGAATCATCAAGCCCCGCGGCGCGGCATCGTCGTTCATTCGATAAAAATGTCGCGACATGCGACTGAACACGATTCGGAATTTCGCCGCATGGCAAAAAGCGCGAAGCGCGACTTCGCGCCTGACGATCCAGCCGTCAGCGCCTTGGCCGTCGGATCAGGCCCTCAGGCCACTTCCTCGATCTTGACCTTGTCCGGATAGAACGCCAGATGGCCGGCGATCTCTGCCATCGCCGGGAACGGCGTCTCATAGGTCCAGATCGAATTCTCCAATGTCTTGCCGTCGGCGTTGATGCTGAAATAGTTCGCGTCCCCCTTGTAGGGACAATGCGTGGTCCGCTCGGTGCGGGCCAACAGCGCCATATTGACGTCGCTGCGCGGCACATATTGCACCGCCGGATAGCGCGCCTCCTTGAGAGTGAGGGCCTGGGTAGTGTCGGCGATGACCACGCCGCCGGCCGAAACCCGGACGCGCTTGGGATTGGCCGCAATCGTGATCGGATGGTCGGGACCGGGAAGTTTCATGGTTCTTGGCCTCTTTTTGGGTCAGCCGGATGTGACCGGACGCCTCAGCCTGAATGGTTTAAAAGGTTTGAACCCGGGATATAGTGCCGGGCAGGATGACCTAGAAGGGCGTACGCGCTAGGTTTGGTCGTCACGGTCGCGAGAGCTGGCCGTGATTCGCAACATCTGACGGAGACATGCTGGAATGCCGATGGACGCCCACGATATCGAATCGATGATCAAGGCAGCCATACCCGATGCCGAGGTGACGATCCGCGATCTGGCCGGCGACGGCGATCACTACGCCGCGACCGTGATTTCTGAGTCCTTCCGCGGCAAGTCGAGGGTCCAGCAACACCAGATCGTCTACCAGTCGCTCAAGGGGCAGATGGGCGGCGTGCTGCACGCACTGGCGCTGCAAACCGGGGTACCTGGCGGACCTGGGGTGCCCGAAGGCTGACCGAACCTCGGAGGCGCGCCAATGGCGGCGGATGCACACGGCGCGCTGTTCCGACCGATCGTGCCGCACCAGCACAGCCGGGTGACTTACGCCGAGCTGTTCTTCGACCTCGTCTTCGTCTTTGCGGTCACACAGATCTCGCACAGCCTGCTCGGCCATTTCACGCCGTTGGGCGCGCTGCAGGTCACGATGCTGTTCCTCGCGGTCTGGTGGGTGTGGGTCTACACCTCCTGGATCACCAACTGGCTCAATCCCGAAAAGACCCCCGTCCGGCTGCTGCTGTTTGCGCTGACGCTCGGCGGGCTCGTGCTCTCAACCTCGATTCCGAAGGCGTTTGACGACCGCGGGCTGTGGTTCGCGGTGGCCTATGCCGCGATGCAGGTCGGCAAGACCGTGTTTCTGTGGGTCGCGACGCCACCGTCGCGTCCTCTGGCGCGGATGAATGCGATCCGGATCACGTCGTGGCTGGCGTTGTCGGCGGTGTTCTGGATCGCGGGTGGATTTGCGAAGGGCGAAACCCGGCTGGTGCTGTGGGGGATCGCGCTCGTCATCGAATATCTGTCGCCGGCGGTGCGGTTCTGGATACCCCGGTACGGCGCGTCTTCGGTTGCCGATTGGGTGATCGAGGGCGGCCACATGGCCGAACGCTGCGCGGGGTTCATCATCATCGCGCTCGGCGAATCCATCATTGTGACGGGTGCTACTTTTGCCGAGCTGACCTGGACGATCGAAAATGTCACGGCCTTCGTGTCAGCCTTTGTCGGCACCCTGGCGATGTGGTGGATCTACTTCAACAAGGGCGCCGAAGCGGGATCCGAACAGATTTCAAAATCGAGCGAACCGGGGCGGCTGGCGCGGCTCGCCTATACTTACCTGCACATGCCGATCGTGGCGGGGATTATCGTCACGGCAGTGGCCGACGAACTGGTGCTGAAGCACCCGGGCGGTCATTCCGATCTCAGGACGGTGCTGAGCGCGACCGGCGGACCGCTGCTGTTCCTGATCGGGACGATCCTGTTCAAGCACAGTTTTCGCGGATTTCTGCAGCTCTCGCATGGTGTCGGTATCATCGTGCTGTGCGGACTGGCCTGGTTCGCGCACGACCTGTCGCCGCTATGGCTCTCGCTGCTCACGACCGCGATCATGGTGGTGGTCGCGGTGTGGGAATCGATCTCGCTCAGGTCCGACACGCCCGAGTAGTGTGGGCCGGTCGCGTGACCGGCGCGCCGTCGCGAACGGCACTACTTCTGAGCGACGAGGTTCTTCAGGACGAGGTCGGACAATTGGACCACAAGGGCACGAAGCCTGACGTTTTCCTCGATCAGCGACGCCAGCGCGGCGCTCGCCTCGGAATCAGCTCCCTCGTCTTCATCGACTTGCGCCGATAAAGGTCCGAAGCGGTGCTTCTGGCTCCTGGACGTCGGATACGCATTCCCCATAACTAGATCCCCTGGCACGAACTCAACCCCAGCCAACTCAACCCCAGCCAAGTCGTCGGAGCAGGATTGGCTGAGTCGGCGTCAAAATTTGGACATTTCGAAGGGGAAACGACAGCGCTGCTGCAGCGAATTGCTGGCGCAGAATGACGAAATTGCAAATTTGTTAAGCATTTGCTTTCATACGAGACGACGAAGGGGCTGATGCGCGGCGGCGCTGCCACCTTGTTCGCAAGTACAATCTGACCAGCGCGGTCAACTCAGTCCCCACGGCATGCCCGTGGCCGAGAACGCGCGCCGATGAAACAAAGCGAAGCACGTGCCCTGATACTCCAGCAGTGGGATGACTGGATACTGACGCAGGCGATCGATCCTGGCGGACCCACCGGCAAGGACTCGCTGCGATTCTTCTACGAGCTGCAGGACGACGGGTCGCCGCTATTGGATTTCCAATCTCGCGGGCAGGACAAATGGCGGATCATTCACGGCTGGCTTCTCGGCGCCGAGCGATTGTCCGATCATTGGATGATGCCTTCGCCACGGATCATACCCACGCGCAAGCCGCGGTCGGCGCGCGGCAAGTCCGGGGCGAAAACGTGAGGGCTCAGTCCAAGGCCGCCAGCGCGTGCACCGAGAACATCCTGTTCTTGTCGGTCCAGGACTCCCGCACCTTCCAGCCCGCGCCACGCGCCAGCGCGGTGAAGCGCTCGAAGCTGTATTTGTAGCTGTTCTCCGTGTGGATGCTCTCGCCGGGGCGGAACGAGAAATTGTGCCCGAGCACGCGCACGTTCTGCGCTTTGCGGCTGATCAGATGCATCTCGATGCGATGGCGGTCGCGATTGTAGATCGAGCGGTGGGTGAAGGCGGAGAGATCGAAATTGCCGCCGAGCTCGCGGTTGATGCGCACTAGCACATTGAGATTGAAGCGCGCGGTAACGCCGGCTGAATCATTGTAGGCGTCATACAGCACGCGCTCATCCTTCTCGAGATCGACGCCGACGATCATCTGCGCGCCGTCGCCGAGGATCTCGCGGGCGGTGCGCAGGAAGGCGCTGGCTTCATTCGGCTCGAAATTGCCGAGCGTCGATCCCGGAAAGAAGCCGAGCTTTGGCATATTGGCGATCTCGGCCGGCAGCGCAAACGGTGCCGTGAAATCCGCGGCCACCGGATAGACGTTGAGGCCGGGGAAATCCTTGCGCAGCGCATCGGCCTGCGCCTTGAGGAAGTCGCCTGATATATCAACCGGAACGTAGGCGCCGAAGTCGCTGCGTTCCAGCAGCAGGCGCACCTTCGTGGTGGCGCCGGCGCCGAATTCCACCAGCGCCGCCCCCTTCGCGATGATCGCGGCGATCGCATCGCCGCGGTCGCGCAGAATGCCAAGTTCGGTACGGGTCGGATAATATTCCGGCAGCACCGTGATCTGTTCGAACAGCTCCGACCCCGTGACGTCGTAGAAATATTTCGGCGACAGCCGCTTGGGATGCTGCGCGAGGTTGCCGATCACGTCTTCCGCAAACGCCGTAGTCTGTTCGTCGAACTCGTGCGTGTGGGCCAAAGCGGGGGCATGCACATTCATGATACTCTCCTGAACGCGCTTCCCGGCGCGCTTTTGATCATCGGTTGGGCGTGATCTGGTTCGGAAAGGCGTCGTCGCCGTTCCGGATCATGCTTGAGAAAGGTCAGGCGTAGTCTGCAAGGCGCAATCCCGTGAATTGCCAGCGGTGGTGCGGGTAAAAGAAGTTACGATAGGTGATACGGCTGTGACCGGCCGGAGTTGCAAGCGACGAACCGCGCAGCACCAGTTGGTTGACCATGAACTTGCCGTTATATTCGCCGAGCGCGCCTTCGATGGCGCGATAGCCGGGATAGGGTGAGTAGGAACTGCGGGTCCACTGCCAGACGATACCGAAGGCGTCGTTCAACAGGCCGGCACGTGCCGCGACTTCCCATTCCATCTCGGTCGGCAGATGCTTTCCGCTCCAGCGCGCGAACGCATCCGCCTCGTAATAACTGACATGGCTGACCGGAGCGGACGGATCGATCGGCTGCAATCCGCCGAGCGTCATGATCTTCCATTCGCCGCCAACCTGGCGCCAGTGGCCGGGCGCCTGCCATTGCTCGTTGTTCACGGTGGCAAAACCGTCCATCAGCCACAGCGTCGCCGTCGCGTAGCCGCCGTCCTTCATGAAGGCGAGCCATTCGGCGTTGGTGACGAGGTTGCGGGCGAGTTTCACCGGGCCGACCAGCGCGCGGTGGGCGGGCTTCTCATTGTCGAAATGAAAACTGTCGTCGGTATGCCCGACGGTATGGATGCCTTCGTTGAGGGCGATCCATTCGTCACCGCCCCGTGTCGGGGCAGGGAAGCGCCACGCCGCATCATAGGCCGGCGGGATCGGGTTCTGGGCGAAGGCGTGCAGGATGTCAGTGAGCATCAATTCCTGATGCTGTTGCTCGTGGTTGAGGCCGACCTCGACCAGCGGTACCAGCGCGTTGAGGGCGTCCTCGCGCGCGGTCTGGAAGAATTTGACGACGGCGGCATCGACATGGCGCCGATAGGCGGTGACTTCGTCGGCGCTCGGGCGCGTCAGGTGACCGCGCTGGTGGCGGGCATGGCGGGGGCCGGCACTGACATAATAGGAGTTGAACAGGAAGGCGTAGTCGGGATGAAAAGCCCGATAGCCCTCGCAATGCTCGCCGAGCAGGAATTGCTCGAAAAACCAGGTGGTATGAGCGCGGTGCCACTTTGCCGGGCTGGCGTCCGGCATCGACTGGATCAGCTGATCCTCGGGACTTAAGGGCGCGGCCCGGCGCTCGGTCTCGTCCCGGACTGCGAGATAGGCGTCGACCAGTCGCTGGGCGAGGGTGCCGGAATCGGAAAAGAGTGACGGGGTGGGGGTGGCTAACGCGGCCGCGGCTACTGATTTCGTCACTGGTGGCTCCGGTTCGGGAGAGAACGTTTCTCTGGCAGACAGGTTCCTGACGGACAGTCCGTCCTAGATAGGGGTTCCCATCCGGGAAAAAAGCCTCCCGGCGCCGTGATATTGATGCCATCAAACTATGAGCCGCCCGGCCTTTTGGGCGCCGCGGCAAGGCCGCGCATGCCAGCTCCTCGCCATTTTACTTTGGATGCACAACGGTTTGGGCTACATATATGACCAGTATCGGGGTTGAATCGGACGAGCCGGCCCGTAAGTAAGGCTTAGCCGCAGGGGGCTGTGCCCCAAAAGGAAGCGAATATGAGCATCGAGCAATTCATCGACAACGAAGTGAAGTCGAACGACGTCGTGCTGTTCATGAAGGGAACGCCGCAGTTTCCGCAGTGCGGTTTCTCGGGGCAGGTGGTCCAGATCCTCGATCACGTGGGCGTCGGCTACAAGGGCCTGAACGTTCTGGAATCCGCCGATCTGCGCGACGGCATCAAGACCTACTCCAACTGGCCGACGATTCCGCAGCTCTACGTCAAGGGCGAGTTCATTGGCGGTTGCGACATCATCCGCGAGATGTTCCAGGCCGGTGAATTGCAGCAGCTGTTCGCCGACAAGGGCGTCGCCGTCAACACGGCGGCTTCAGCCTGAGTTCGACCGCGCGCCAGATCGGCAAGGCGCGGCTGGAAGTCATCGTTGCCGACATCACCAGCTTGCGCGTTGACGCCATCGTCAACGCCGCGAATTCGTCCCTGCTCGGCGGGGGCGGCGTCGATGGGGCGATCCATCGGGCGGCCGGACCTGAACTGTTGGCCGAGTGTCGCACGCTGAATGGTTGTGCGACCGGCGATGCCAAAATCACCCGGGGCTACCGGCTCAAGGCCCAACATGTGATCCACACAGTTGGACCGGTTTGGAACGGCGGTAACCTTGGCGAAGACGATTTGCTCGCCTCGTGCTATCGCCACTCGATCGAACTTTGCCGACAGCACGGTCTTGCCTCCGTGGCCTTTCCGGCGATTTCAACCGGGATCTATCGCTTCCCCGCTGAACGCGCGGCCGGGATCGCGGTCGCAACCGTGGTCGTTGCGTTGGCCACGGCACCCGAAATGACCAGCGTGATATTTTGCTGCTTCTCCGAGGGTAGCGCCCGTCTGCATGAATCGGCACTGGCTGCCTTCGGGAGCCCTTGTGCCTGATGACACGCGACCGCTACACTCCCCGGGCGAATTCCGGGGAGGGGTCCAATGAATTCACGTCAAGTGCTGCGCGCGCTCGTTTGTGGCGCGCTGACGTTGAGCGTGCCGCCGCTCGCCCGCGCCGAGGGCACCTTCGATATTCCGGCGGGTGCGCATTTCAATGAAGCAAAACTTGCCAGGATCAGCGAGTTCTTCGCAAACGAGGTCGCAACCGGCAAGATCGCCGGCGCGAACGTCCTGATCCAGCAGCGCGGCAAGCCGGTCTATCACCAGACCTTCGGCGTGCAGGATGTGGTCTCCAAGACGCCGATCACGGACAAGACCATCTTCCGCCTGTCTTCGCTGACCAAGGCGATCACCTCGGTCGTGGCGATGCAGCTGATCCAGGACGGCAAGATCAAGCTCGACGATCCCGTCTCGAAATACATTCCGTCCTTCGCAAACATGAAGGTCGGCGTGGAGAAAAAGGCCGAGGACGGCAACAGGACGCTCGAACTGGTCCCGATGACCCGGCCCATTACCATTCTCGACCTGTTGCGCCACACCTCCGGCATCACCTATGGCTTCTATGGCGACAGTCTGGTGCGCAAGGCCTACAAGGAAGCCAACCTCTACGCAGGCGAATTCGATCTCGCCGAGTTCGCCGAACGGATCGCCAAGCTGCCGTTGCACAACCAGCCGGGCGCGCTCTGGCAGTACGGCCATTCCACCGACATCCTGGGACGGATCATGGAGATCGTGTCCGGAAAATCCTTGCTCGAGATCGAGAAGGAAAAGCTGCTCGATCCGCTCGGCATGACCGACACCGGCTTCTTCGTCACCGAACCGGAGCGGTTGCAACGGCTCGCCCAGCCGGTGCCGAACGACAGTGATTTCCGTGTCGGCCGCCAGTACCGGACCGAGGTTCGCCAGAAATGGGAATCCGCCAGCGGCGGCATGGTCTCGACCATGTCGGACTTTTCGCGCTTTGCGCAAATGCTGCTCAACGGCGGGACGTTCGAGGGCAAGACCTATCTGAGCCCGAAGACGTTCGAGTTGATGGCATCGGACCATACCGGCAAGAATTCCGGCGTCGAGCGGGATTATTTCTATTTTCCCGGTGACGGCTTCGGCATGGGGCTTGGATTTGCCGTGCGCACCGATCCCGGCAACGCCAAGCCGCCGCCGCCGGGATCGCTGGGCGAATTGAAATGGGACGGCGCCTCGGGTTGCTACATGGTGATCGACCGCAAGCAGGAAATGTTCTTCGTGGTTCTTGAGCAGACGCCAACCGAGCGGCAACGCGTCCAGCGCACCCTCAAGCAGCTGGTCTATGAAGCGCTGGAGAATTGACGGCGTGAAGCTCCGCGGTTTGTTCGCAGCGGCGCTGGCCGCATTCGTCGTCCTCGTCTCGTCGTATGTCGTGCGTGCCAGCGAGCCTGCGCCGGGCGCGGGAAGCTTTTCGCGCGAAGGCCTGGCGCGCGTCGGCGACTATATCCGCAACGAAATCGCGGCCGGCACAATCCCCGGTGCGATGTTGCTGATCCAGCAGCACGGCAAGCCGGTCTATTTCGAGAGCTTCGGCGTCCGCGACGTCGCGACCAAACTGCCGATGAGCGCGGATACCATCTTCCGCCTCTATTCGATGTCGAAGCCGATCACCTCGGTGGCGGCGATGATGCTGGTCGAGGACGGAAAATTAAGACTCGACGATCCGGTCTCGAAATACATCCCGGCCTTTGCGGCGACAAAAGTCGGCGTCGAGAAGCGCGCCGACGACGGCACGCTGACGCTGGTCGAGGAACCGCTCGAACGGCCCATTACCATCACCGATTTGCTGCGCCATACCTCCGGCCTGCCTTACGGTTACATGGGAGGAGGTCTTGTACGCGCCCGCTACGCCGAGGCCGGTCTGATCCGCCGCAACCTGACCAATGCCGAATTTGCCGAGCAAGTCGCAAAACTGCCGTTGGTCGAGCAGCCAGGCACGCGATGGGACTACGGCTTTTCCACCGACGTGCTCGGGCGCGTGATCGAGGTGGCGTCGGGAAAATCCCTGCTTGAGTTCGAAAAGGAACGGTTGCTCGGCCCACTCGGGATGAGCGAGACGGCGTTCATCGTCAGCGATCCGGCAATGCGGCCACGCATTGCCGAGCCGATGCCGACCGATCGCGCGATCAGCCCGGTCACCAACGTCCGAGATCCGATGGAGCCGAGGCGGATGGAGTCCGGCGGCGGCGGCATGGTGGGCACCATCGGCGACTATGCTCGCTTCGCCCAAATGCTGCTGAATGGCGGCACTTTCGAAGGTCGTCGCTACCTCAGGCCCGAGACGATCGCGCTCATGACGTCCGACCATATCGGCGCGAAAACGAAAATCGCGCGCGACTATGCCTACTATCCCGGCGAAACCAGCGGCTTCGGCCTCGGTTTTGCGGTGCGCACGTCGGTGCCGCCGAACACGTCGTGGCCGCTGGGCGAGTACCGCTGGGATGGGGTCGCGGGCACGTTCTTCTTCATCGATCCCAAGGACGATATGTTCGCGATCTTCATGGTGCAGACGCCATCGCAGCGCGGACGCATTCAGCTTGCATTGAAGACGCTGATCTATCAGGCCTTGGGAAGGTAAGCGTCAAGCCCCGCGCACGATCTCGCGCACGAAACCGACCGTCTCTTCGATCATCGCGGCCGTCACATCGAGATGGGTGCAGGCACGGATCCTGCCGTCCATCATCGCCAGCAGCACGCCGCGCTTGCGCAGAGCCTCGATCATCTTGTCGCCCGGAATGCCGGCACCGTCAGGCTTGAAGAACACGAGGTTGGTCTCGGGCTCCTGGACCTCGATGCCATTGATCTGCGAGAGGCCGCGCGCCAGCGCCCGCGCGTTGGCGTGATCGTCGGCGAGGCGGTCGACGTGATGGTCGAGGGCGTAGACGCAGGCCGCTGCACAAATGCCGGCCTGCCGCATCGAGCCGCCGAGCCGCTGCTTCCAGCGCCAGACATTGTCGATGAAATCGCGCGAGCCGGCGATGGCGCCGCCGACGGGCGCACCGAGGCCCTTGGAGAAATCGATCCACGCCGAATCCCAGCCCGCAGCCATGTCGCGCGCGGAAATACCCGACGCGACGCAGGCGTTCAGCAGTCGCGCTCCGTCCATATGGGTGACGAGCCCGTTGGCCTTGGCGATTTCGACGATCTCATCCAGCGCGGCCTTCTTCCAGATCGTGCCGCCGCCGATATTGGCTGTTTGTTCGACGCTGACGACGGTTTGCGGCGGCTGGTAGCGCGAGCGCGGATGAAGCGCGGCACGAAACGTCTCCGGCGAGAATTGCCCGTCGTCGCCCGGCAGCGGGGTGATCTGGAAGCCGCCGAGGGCGGCATGCGCACCACCTTCGCGGGCGATGATATGTGCGCTGACATGCGCCAGGATCTCGTCGCCCGGCCGGCACCACGACAAGGTCGCCGCGACGTTGCACATGGTGCCCGACGGCATGAATACGGCCGCTTCCTTGCCGAGCAGGTCGGCGACGCGTTCGCACAGCAGGTTCACGGTCGGATCATCGCCGATCTGTTCGTCGCCGACTTCGGCCCGCGCCATCGCCTCGCGCATCGCCGGCGTGGGGCGGGTCTGGGTATCCGACAGCAGGTTGATACGGACCGGCGCTGCCTTGGGATCGCGCGGAGGAGGGGTGTAGTGGGTCATGACTGACTCTCGTGATTTGCAAGATGACGGGGAGAGGGAGGAATTATCTGAAGCGCAGATTTTCGCGTGACAACTGGTCGATCGATCTGCACCCCATCAGCTTCATGTCGCGCTCGATCTCGGTCCGCATCAGGCCGAGTGCGCGCTCAACGCCGGCCTGGCCGGCTGCGGCGAGAGGATAGAGATAGAAGCGCCCGACGCCAACCGCTTTGGCTCCCAGCGACAATGCTTTCAGGACATGGGTGCCACGCTGGATTCCGCCGTCGATGATGACATCGATCCGGTCGCCGACGGCATCGACGATTTCAGCCAGCTGATCGAACGCCGCCCGCGAACCGTCGAGCTGCCGGCCGCCATGGTTGGACAGGATGATGCCGGTGCAGCCGATCTCGACGGCGCGTTTGGCATCGGCCACCGACATGATGCCCTTCAGGCAGAATTGTCCGTTCCATAGCTTCACCATTTCAGCGACGTCGTCCCAGGTCATGGACGGGTCGAGCATTTCGGTGAAGTAGCGCCCGATCGACATGGCGCCGCCGCTCATATCGACGTGCTCGTCGAGCTGAGGCAGTTTGAAGCCCTCATGAGTGAGATAGTTGATGCCCCACATCGGCTTGATCGCGAACTGGGCCATGCCGGCAAGCGTCAGGCGGAAGGGAATCGAGAATCCGGTTCGCAAATCGCGTTCGCGATTTCCCCCGGTGATGCTGTCCACCGTCAGCATCATGACGTTGACGCCGGCTTGCTTCGCCCGCTGCATCATGGCGCGGTTGAGACCGCGGTCGCGGTGAAAATAGAACTGATAGACCTGCGGCGTAGCGTGCGCCTTGCGCAGTTCCTCGAGGCTGACGGTGCCGAGCGAGGAGACGCCGAACATCGTGCCGTACTTCGCGGCTGCTGCAGCCACCGCGCGCTCGCCGGTATGGTGGAACAGGCGCTGCAGCGCAGTCGGGGAGCAATAGACCGGCATCGCCAGCTTCTGGCCCATCACGGTCACCGACATGTCGATGGCCTCGACGCCGCGCAGCACGTTGGGGACCAGATCGCAGCGCTCGAAGCTTTGGGTATTCCGGCGCAGCGTCGCCTCGTCGTCGGCGGCGCCGTCGATGTAATTGAAGATCGGGCCGGGCAAGCGCCGTTGCGCCAGCTTTCGGAAGTCATGGAAGTTGTGGCAGTCGCTCAAGCGCATGGCGTTTCCCCGCGGGGCAGAAAAAAGGCCCCGGTTTTCCCGGGGCCTTTGTAGCTCGAAAATCCGCGCCGATCAGCGCGAATAGAATTCGACGATCAGATGCGGCTCCATCTGCACCGCGAACGGCACGTCCGACAGCGCCGGGATGCGGGTGAACTTCGCCGTCATCTTGGAGTGATCGGCCTCGATGAAGTCGGGCACGTCGCGCTCGCCGAGCTGGCTGGCTTCCAGCACCGGGGTGAGCTGCTTGGAGGATTCCTTGATCTCGACGACGTCGCCGGGCTTGACCTTGTAGCTCGAAATGTTGACGCGGCGGCCGTTCACCTTGATGTGGCCGTGGTTGATGAACTGGCGCGCGGCGAACATGGTGGCGACGAACTTGGCGCGGTAGACCACGGTGTCGAGGCGGCGCTCGAGCAGGCCGATCAGGTTTTCACCGGTGTCGCCCTTCATCCGGCCGGCTTCGACATAGATGCCGTGGAACTGGCGCTCGGAAATGTTGGCGTAATAGCCCTTGAGCTTCTGCTTGGCGCGGAGCTGCACGCCGAAGTCGGACAGCTTGCCCTTGCGGCGCTGGCCGTGCTGGCCGGGGCCGTATTCACGGCGGTTCACGGGGCTCTTGGGGCGGCCCCAGATATTCTGGCCCATACGGCGATCGATCTTGTACTTCGCCTCACTGCGCTTAGTCATCGCGTCCTCTTGATAAGTTTGAGTTTTGAGGAGACGCGCCCTCCTGTGCGCCGGGAACTTCCCGGTGCCGACAGGTCCGCCTCGAAAGCTCGGGGAGGACCACGGGTCGCGAAACGCAACGCGGGCCGAAAACGGCCCGCGAGCAAGCGGGTTATTAGGGGGGAAGTGCCGTTGTGTCAACGATTTGGGCACGTCATTCCGGGGCAATGCGCAGCATTGAACTATGGTGCGCAATTGCGCACCTGAATTGAACTATGGTGCGCAATTGCGCACCTGAGGATCTCGAGATCCCGAGAGGTGCAATTGCACCCCTGAGGTTCGCTTCGCCCCGGGATGACGGCCGTGAGGCCGTCAAGTCGCGACCGCCCGGACCGCTTTTGGCTCGGTTTGCTGCCGATTCGCCCGCAATTCCCCCGCGATTTCGGTGTTCAGCACCTGTTCCAGCCGATTCAGCACCTTGGCGATCAGGGCGGCGTCGGTAATCCGGTGGTCCCAGCGCAGCACGACGTCGATCGACTGGTCAGGTTTCTCGACCCCGTAGCTCAGCACGAAGGGGCCCGGGCTCATGGCGTGGAGCTGGCCGGCGCCATAGGCGGCCACCGACGTGACCCCGAAACTGCCGAAATAATTGGCGCGCTGGCGGCCGAAATTCAGCCCGATCGCCCAGAACAGCCGGCGCAGCGGCAGCGGCAGCCGCGTCGTGCGCAGGATTTTGCGGAACGCCGGCACCTGTTCGATCGGCGCCTCCTTGGCATGCCGGATCATCGCGTCGACCTCCGCCAGCGACATTTCATCGGGGGCGGTGACCTTTTGCGGCAGCACGCAATCCTGGCCGTCCTCGACGCGCGCGATCGCCACCATCGCGACGCTGCGCGGCAGTTCGTAGAACGCAGGCATTGGCCATTTGACGTACAGCGTGCGCAGCACCGGTTGCTCCTTGGCGACCAGCGCGAACGCCTTGACGAAGATCGCCGCCCAGCCCGGCCGCACCGCGGCCTGCGCGCGCGCCTCCAGCAGGCCACGGATATTGAGCGGCCGCGCCAGCGAGACGAACGGCACGCGCTTCGACGCATGCATGAGGTCAGCGACGAGACGGCGCGGCAATGTTATTTTTCGAACCGTTCCGCGCATGACTCCGCTCAAGTTCCTGCAATCAACAAATCAGAAAAACCAGCGGGCCCAACGACCCGCCAGTGCCCTGATGTAGCACGAACCGGCCGGTTTGACGCCAGAGCCTTTCCGTTTCGATTGCATCGAAATGGAGCTCTGGGCCCTTATTTTGACCCGTTTTCTTGACGCGAACCGGGTCTACCCACGGACCAAGTCCGAGGGCATGCTTCGCTTGAAAACGCTCCAGCCTTATGGCGCTGGTTTGGCCAAGGGTTCGCCTGCCTTGACGACGTAAACCCCAAGCACTTTGAAGGGCTTGTCGCCGGCCTTGGCGTCGTGAACGACGCCTTCCGGGATCTGGTAGGATTCCCCGGCCTTGATCTTCACGGGCGGCTTGCCGTCGATGATGAGCTCAAGCTCGCCCTCGAGCACATAGCCGGTCTCGGCACCGGGATGGGTATGGCGGCCGGCCGCGCCGCCTGCAGGCACTTCCGCAATCGCGGTGACGGTGTTGTAGCCGGGTGGGAAGTCGAGTTTTTGCAGCGGGGTGCGCTTGATGCCGCTTTGCTGGGCAATCGCGACCCCGGCGCCGGCGAAGGCTATGACGGTCAATCCGAGCAGAATTTTCCTGATCATGATGTTTGTTCTCCCTGTGGGTAAAGACTAGCACGACACCACCGCCGGCAAAGCTGGGTGTGCAGCTAACGCTTGATCCCTTCAAAACTCGCCGCGATGCCGCGCTGAAACAGCGACCAGTCGAAGCCGAGCGCGAGCGCCACATACCCGCGCTCGATCATTTTATTGGCCTGTTCGGCCGATCGCGCGACGCCGCCGATCGGTACGCCGCTCTTGAAGATGCCTTCCTCGGCGCGCTGCATCAGCGCGACCACTTCGGGGTCGTCGGGCAGGCCACGCTTGTTGATGGATGTCGCAAGGTCGCCGGGGCCGATCACCGCAAGGTCGATGCCTGGCGTTGCCATGATCTCGTCGATGCGGTTGACCGCCTCGACATGTTCAATGGTGATCATGCAGATCATGTCATCGTCGGCGGTCGCCATGTAGTCCGGCATCGACACGCCCCAACGGAACGGCGCGTGAAACGGCCCCCACAGCCGGTCGCCCTTCGGCGGATAGCGCACGCTGCGTACCGCCTTTTCGGCATCGGCCGCGTTGCAGATCATCGGAAAATTGATGCCGAGCGCACCGATGTCCATCGGCGCCTTCGCCAGATGCGGCTCGTTGGCCGCGATCCGCACCATCGGCACGCAGGGCGTGCCTGAAGTGGCCGTGATCATCGCATGCGCCGAGCCGAGATCGATCGGGCCGTGTTCGAGATCGACGATGATCCAGTCAATCCCGGTGCGGGCCATGATCTGCACCGTCTGGATCGAGGGGATGGTCGCGATGGCGCCGAAGGTCGGACGCTTCTCGCGCCATTGCTGACGGAGACGGTTGAGGGGCGTGGAGGGAGCGGAGGTCAAATGGAAATTCCGTTTGGCGGGGAGGGCGGATGCGCGCAGGATAGCATATGATGCGCGGGTGCTAATGGCTCTCTCCGCGTCATTGCGAGCCACCGGGTCGCGCGAATGCGCGCCCGATGACAGGCTCCGCGAAGCAATCCACCTATCCGCGCGCCGAGGCATGGATTGCTTCGCTTCGCTCGCAATGACGGCGATGGTGTAGCGCCACACCATGCTGTCATCCCCGCGCACGCGGGGATCCAGTACGCCGCGGCTTCTCAGTTCAATCATCAGGTCTCTGGGATACTGGATCACCCGCATGCGCGGGTGATGACAGCTGAATATGTGTCGCGATCTCGCGGCGCATTGCGCCCGAGCTTTGCCAGAAATTCCTTGCCCTCGAAAATGAGGGCGCAGGGAAGACCGGGTGCGCGCTGCACCCGGGGTCCCGTGTGCGGTTAGCACAAGAAATGCTGCACACGAGCATACAGGGCAGCGGAGAACACCCGGCCTTCCCTGCGCAATGGCTTTACGGCTTATGCCGTGATC
>NZ_JAFCME010000020.1 GCF_018130065.1 Bradyrhizobium sp. AUGA SZCCT0158
TCCGTCCGGGAATATCTCGATACCCTGGATGAGGCTGCCTGGGGCGCAGCCAGCGAGACGGTACCGAAGTTCATCTCCAGATCGGATCCGGCCGCGCAATGGACCGGCGCTCACAAAGGGCATGCCTCGCCGATAACTACCTGATCGACCTGAAGGCGGCGATCATCGTCGATGTCGAGGCGACACGAGCTATCAGGCAGGCCGAGGTCGGTGCGGCACGCACAATGATTGAGCGCACCGAAGATCGCCTTGGGCTCTGTCCCGAGCGCTTGGCCGCCGACAGTGCTTACGGCTCAGCTGAGATGCTGGGGTGGCTGGTTAACGAGCACGCGATCGAGCCGCACATTCCGGTGTTCGACAAGTCGGCCCGCGACGATGGGACGTTCTCCCGCGAAGACTTCGCCTACGATCAGGAACACGATCTCTACATCTGTCCCGCCGGCGAGGTGCTGAGCTCTACCGGAACTCTGGTGAATGATGGGGCAACACTGCTCTACCGCGCCAGCAAGTATGACTGCGATGCTTGCGAACTGAAGCCGCGGTGTTGTCCGAAAATGCCTGCCCGCAAGGTCCCGCGTTCAATCCACGAACAGGCCCGAGACGTTGCGCGCGACATCTCGAAGACCGATGCCTATGTCAGGTCGCGCCGTGAACGGAAGAAGATCGAAATGCTGTTCGCGCATCTGAAGCGCATCCTGCGCCTCGATCGGCTTAGGCTGAGAGGTCCATTTGGTGCTCAAGACGAGTTCCTGCTGGCTGCCACCGCCCAGAACCTCCGAAAGCTGGCAAAGCTGATCCCGCTGCCCGTCCCAACGCCGGCCTGAGAGCAAACAAACTCACGCGCGCCCTGATTACTTACAACATCCCAAACATTTGAGCCGCCGACTTCTTCAACACAATCGGCACAAAGCGGACATTCCTACCCCAGTTCCAGTCGGGCACGGCCGGCGAGTTCTCGATGAAAGCCACCTATACGCTGCCGGTCGGGAAGCCACTGAACGTCCAGCCGGGTGTCGTGGAAGAAAGTCGCAGTCCTCAGCATGCTCGCCTGTGGTTTGAACTGTGGTTACGAGATAAGAAGCCCGTTAAGTGATTGAGTTGACGATAGTTCAAGCGGACAGGTGGGCCGTAGCACCATTTAAGGATATGGGTTCGACGACGTCCGACGTGGTTGATCTCCAGGCCGATGCGCATTGGCCATAGATAGCCACTTGGTTAGTCCTTGCGAACACATGTGGCCGTGGGTCACCCCCCGCGAAACATGTGGCGGTACCCCCCCGCAGAGAGACATTCTTACCCGCTCCATGCGCAACTGCGCCTGATGAATTTTCTGCTCAATATCCCTTGTTTCAGTGGGCAATCCCTCAATGGCGACTGCGCCGAACCCCCGCCACCGAAGCGCCCCACATTGAATCACAGGAACATCGGTGTTTTTCTCAAAATAGCCCTATGGTTAGTCGGTTACGAGACGCAATTGATGCCTCCGTTTCGGTTCACTATTTTAGTTCGGATGCTGATCATCTCCCTAGCTGCGGTTACCCAGAGGGGCTGCGGATCGGCGAGGGGGATAGTGCTGGCGCGTTGAGACGCCTGCCGGGCGAGAAGGCAAGCGCCTGCGCGAGAGCATCGCCGACAGTGCGTAGGAGACCAGAAGCTGATCGCCGTGGCCTGATCACCCGGGGGAGCGGACGATTGCACATTGCACGCCGCGCCGAGAGGCATCTTGACCAGGCACCCTTGCCGGCGCCGAGTCTGCCATCGCGGCGCGCTGGAACCGACTGGGTTTGCAACCGCCCCCCAGGAGCGACGCTCGCCCTTAGGATCGATGCGCAAGGCCCCCAAGGCCGCGGCGGGCACTTCGATCGCCATAGGGGTATGGGGGGATCGAACACACCCGACTGCAGGGGCGATGGAAGCCGAGGGCAGGGGCGATAGCAGGGCGATAGCATACCCGATGGAAGCGATGGAAGACCGGTGGCAGGGCGATGGAAGGTCACTGCAGCACCCGTGCAACGTGTTTAACTCGCTTCGAAGGCGGCTGGTCTCAACGGTCTTGATCTTGCCGGCGGTGTAACGGCGTCCCATCGCTGCGCAGAATGCCTGACTTCACTCCGTTTGCATCCGGGTTTTCCCTCGATGTCCGTTTTGACTGACGAATTCGCGCGGGTGGACAATTGCCGCGCCGCCCTGGAGCGTTCTGCGGTCGCTCCGCTCTAGACCCAAGGACATCCCGGCAGCCACCGGCATAAAGGGCGATTTGATCGACCTGGACGGCCATATTCGGCACCGCGTTGACTACGCGTCCGCTCAATCCCGTTAATTAATTTCGGCCTGACAGGCTTCAACCACCCGTTCGCGGGTCCGATATTCGTCCGTGCCCTGGGCGGCCAGCACCGAGGAGACGCATGTGCTGGGAGCGCAGCGTCTACTCTCGATCCGCCGTTGATGTTCCGAGCGGGTTTCAATTTTAAGAAAGGAAGCCTTTAGGCGTTCTCGTACTTCTGCTTGATGGCTCGACGGCCGACCTGCCAGTTTTTTAGCGGTGATGTGGTGCGGCCCTCCTGAATCGCCTCAATGGTGTTGGCGGTCTCCAGCAGTTTTCGCGCTGCGGACCTCTCCCGTGTGAAGGGAAAAATGGGTCCCATTGCGCAAAGAACGTCATTTTTGACTATAGCGTTTGGCCGAAATTCCGAAAATAGTCGGATCAACGAGTTAGCAGTTACCCCACCGTTACCCCAAGCCTGGGTGGTTACCTAGGGGCCTGAATGGCACGGTAAAAGCCCGGCCCGCTCGTGCGTTTATGGCTATGGACGATCAGGCGTCGCGCCCGGGCAGGCTTCCTGGAAAGGAGAGCCAAAGGCGTGTGGGGCCGGGGGCCTCTCCGAGCGATGAATTACATGTCCAAAATATCGAGCAAAAATTTTAGTTGCTATGATATTTGGCTGCATCAGCCCACCACCTAGCGGCGGACGCTGCGCTTGCGCCCTTGGCTTGGTGTTGTTTCCCTTTGTATTCGCCGGAAGCGATCCACACCGTCTTGGACTTCTGGTGGACGTCGATTTCCCCGGTCACTCCACACCACAACAACCATCTTCATTTCGGCTTCCCCTCGGCGTCGCCACGGCCTTGAACGCGTCCCGCATCCGTGTCTATCCGCCCCGGCGACGTCGGCGGCGTTTAAGAACCCCTTGGACTGTTCGGGGTCCTTTGGTCTCTTTTTCGTCGGCATGCCTTGGTCGTGTTGGAGCACCGATTGCCGGCGGCTGACTGCGGCGCCAGTCTGAGCCGCGTAGCCGACGGCCTGACGCACGTTATGCTCAACCAGAGTGAAGTCGTGATCACTGCTATCAAGGGTGGAAGCGGCTGCGAGTGCGCACTCGACAAATTTCATACTTTTGCTGTTTGGGTAAATCGCAGCGAATCTCGCTAAGCTGGCGCCGCGAAAGATCGGCAAGGCGTTAAGAGGATTCTCAGCCGCCCATGGTAGTGCCCGCAAGGCAGAACGAACCGCAATCACTGTTGACCATTGAAGCGGGTGATCAATCGACCAAGTGCCAATTCTGATCTCGACTGTGGGGCCACTGACACTAAGTCTTTTTCCGCACCGGCATCCGCCCGCCCCTGGGCTGGCGATCGTGTGGTTATAGCGATCGGCCGAGTCCGGTCCTTCCAGCGCCCGGTGCGTGTCAGGCCGTAGGAGTCGAGATTGCCGTAGCGCGTCATCCAGGTCCCGTAAGTGTGACAGAACAGACGGAACGCGCTGGCGACGCAGGAATGAAATGCCGGCGCGGTGCATGGCAAGCGCCAGCAGGTCATACAGCCGGCCGCCCTTGCAAAACCCGAACAGCTTTCATCCGCGCGTCGATCGAAAAACTTCACGCCGGCGTCGCGCCGCGGCCGGCCGGCCGAGCCGTTCATCAATGGCGTGCCGGCAGCCTTGCTGGGACGCGCCATGCGGGCTGGTTGATCGGAAGGCCTTGACCACGACCGACGGCAGGTGAACCGGGCGGGCTCTCCGTTCTCCGTATCGCGTGTAGAGCAAAGCCTGATCGAGTTTCAGGTCGCGGAGGCGCGCTCGCAGCGGATCGCTGAGCCGCATGCCGGCGTAAAGCAGCACCAGGCCGAACTCGGCTCGATCGCGTATGCCTTCTCGATGCGCCCGCAAGGCGCAGCGCGAGCTGGCGGGCATCGGCCGCCGTGGATCTTGATCTGTGCGCCGGCTGTTTCCGGTTCTTGACCTTGATCCAGTCGCAGGTTCGGGGCCGGTAGCGCCGCTCGCGGTGCTTTGAGACCAGATCTTCAAGCCCCATACGGCAGGCGCCTTCGAACAGCCCGGGCCGATCTCGCCGGCCTCATGCGGGGTAACAAAGATGCCCTCCGGAGCACCTCGCTGCCCTCGGCGCTGATGCGGCGCTCGAGGCGGCCGATCGTCACCGGAGGGTTAAGCGCTGCCGCCGAGTAGCAAAATGGTTTCGCCGGCTGTTTGGTCTGCGTAATTGAAGTCGTGACCGCTAAGGCAGCGCCGAACAACAGCGGGATCCACGCTGCTGCGGCCGATCGAGAGCAAGAAGGATGGGGCGGAACGAGAGTTGCGCCATCTCCTTCACGAAGGCTTTGCGATTCGCGCGTCGAGCACTGCGGGAACCAGCTAGTTCGGCTAACGGTATGATGATATGGGTTGCTGTTAAAGTTCTAGCATTTCAGTTTTAATTAGTTGCTAAAAGTTTGGACCTGCCATACGGTCGCGGCTTCTTCGTTCACCCCAGGAGCAAGCAATGCAGATTACGGCGGCAGGTTGGGCTCGGAATCATGGAGCCGTCACGGTCGTAGAAGTTGATCTCACCAGCGTCGAAGCGACTGAAGGACCATTCACATACGGACCGTCCAGTCCGGTGCTTGGGCTGGGCAAGGGCTGGTCGAAGAACATCCGGCAGGTGGTCCTCAACTGCTTCGCCTCGATGAAATTCACCGGCGACTACGGCTTGAAGGTCACAATTGAAAAAGAGGAGATCGCAAGGCTGTACCGCCTGACGCATCAAGCTGAGATTGCCGACGCTCAGAGAAGGATCGAAGCACTGCAAAGTGTGATCGAACTATTCGCGGAGCCCACGCCGGAGTCGCCAGCCGCGGTGAGCGCAAGGGCATAGAACGGCGCATCTGAAACGTAGTGCTCCCTGCTGTGGTCCGCGTGGGATGGCGTAATGGCCTTTTGCAAGTTCGAAATTTGAAGCAGCCTCGCCACCGGGTGCGGCAGTCTTAGAGATTTTCATTGCAGGAGAGTGCAAATGCTGTTTCAATTTCTGAGGATTAGATACTGCAGTGCCAAGTAACCAATTGATAGAAAACGAGTAATGAAGAAGGCGGGTGTCATATCTTCGGACATCAAGTGCCGCGAACGTTGGCGCGGACAAGGACAGTGACACGCGACAGCGATTGCCATTGACGCTTCCGCCCAGCGAGAGAAGCTGCAGATTGTCCAAGAGTTCTACGATGCTGATGTGAGCGGGGCCGATCCGATCGAGAGCCGGCCCGGGTTCGCTGCGTTGCTGGATCGCATCGAAACAAAGCGGTGTTCGAATAGTGCTGGTCGAGGATACGTCTCGATTCGCCCGGCAATTGATCGTCCAAGAAGCTGGGATCATCGCGCTTTTGAGCGGGGGGTCCGAGTGCTTACTGCATCGGCGATGACCTCACCGCCACGGATGTCCGTTCAAAGTTGCCATGCGCCAGATCGCTGGCGTCTTTGCTCAACTTGAGAAGGCGAGGCTGGTAGGCAAGCTGAAGGCCGCGCGCGACCGCAAGCGGGCCACGGGCGTGAAGGTGGAAGGTCGAAAAAATTACGCCGAAATTGATGCAAGGGACCACAATGGTCAAATGCTGACGCTCGCACGAAAACTTCGCCGCAAGTCGCCGAAGGGGGCCGTCGGTCCTTGCGGGCGATCGCTGCTGAACTGGCGAAGGCGGTATTTAAGAGCGGAACCGGAAAACCTTATGCCGCGACAGCCGTCGCTCGTATGCTCAGGGTAAGCCGGTGAAAGATCGGCCAAGCAAGCGCCAGCGCTCCCGAAAAGCTATGCTAAAGAGGTACACAATTCCGGGTTGCCAGCGCACATGCACATGATGCTAGTTACCGGTTAGGGGAAAATACAATGAATCATCAAACGTTGTCTGCCTTCATATGGTCTGTCGCGGACCTGTTGCGGGGTGACTACAAACCGGCTGATTATGGCAAGGTCATCCTGCCCTTCACGGTGCTACGGCGGCTGGATTGTGTGTTGGCGTCCACTAAGGTCGAGGTGCTTGCGGAGTTCGAGCAGCGCACGAAGGCGGGGCTGAACCCCGAGCCATTCCTGAAGCGCAAGGCCAAGCAGAGTTTCTTCAACACCTCACCGATGGACTTGAAGAAGTTGCTGGGCGATCCGGCCAACGTAGGGCCGAATCTCCTATCCTATCTGCAGAACTTTTCGACCGAGGTGCGGGACATCTTCGAGCGCTTCGAGTTCGCCAGTCAGGTAGACAAGCTGGCCAAGGCCAAACTGTTGTTCTTGGTAACCGAGAAATTCGCAGGGATCGACCTTCACCCCGTTCGCGTTTCCAACAGCCAAATGGGCTCGGTGTTTGAGGAACTGATCCGGAAGTTCGCCGAGGCCTCAAATGAGACTGCTGGTGATCACTTCACTCCTCGCGACGTGATCCGTCTGATGGTCGACCTTCTGTTCATCGAGGACGATGACGCGCTCTCCAAGCCCGGTGTGGTGCGGACCATTTATGATCCCACCGCCGGTACGGGCGGCATGCTTTCTGTGGCCGAAGAACACCTTAAGACCGGTTCGAAGGACGTGCAGCTCACTATGTTCGGCCAGGAGTTGAACCCGGAGTCATATGCGATCTGCAAGGCCGACATGCTGATCAAGGGCCAAGATGTATCCAACATTGCTTTCGGCAACACGCTTTCCGAGGATGGCCACACGGGGCGTACTTTCGATTACATGTTGGCCAACCCACCGTTCGGTGTGGAGTGGAAGAAGGTTGAAAAGGCGGTCCGCGACGAGCACGAGCAGAAGGGTTTCGCTGGCCGGTTTGGGCCAGGTTTGCCTCGGGTTTCCGACGGCTCCCTCCTATTTCTGATGCACATGTTGGCGAAGATGCGTCCGGCCACCGAGGGAGGCTGCCGGTTCGGCATTGTGCTCAACGGTTCGCCCCTGTTTACCGGTGGCGCTGGCTCGGGCGAGAGCGAGATTCGCCGCTATCTGCTGGAACATGATCTCGTGGAGACTATCGTGGCGCTTCCCACGGATATGTTCTTCAACACCGGCATCGCTACCTACGTATGGGTTGTGACGAACCGAAAGTTGCCGCACCGGCGTGGCATGCTGCAACTAATCGATGGTTCGGGCTTCGGACGCAAGATGCGCAAGTCTTTGGGCTCCAAGCGCAAGTTCCTGTCCGAAGAAAGTATTGCAGAAATCACCCGCCTGTTCGGTCGATTCGAGATCGCCGAGGTCGCCGTCGTGTTAGGCGCTGACGGCAAGGAGATTGCGCGTGTGGCCGTCCACGAAAGCGAGAAGCCACCGGAAGCGCCTGAAGGAGGCAAGGTCAAGCTCGCGCCATTGTCGCGCATCCTGCCTATTACCGCCTTCGGATATCGCACCATCACGGTCGAGCGGCCCTTAAAGGATGAGCATGGGCGGCCCATGTTGGCCGAACGCGGCAAGAACAAGGGCAAGCCTCAGTCGGACACGGCCTTGCGCGATACGGAAAACGTACCGTTACTGGAGGACATCCAAACTTACTTTGCGCGCGAGGTTCTACCGCACGCGCCCGATGCCTGGATCGATGCCGATAAGACCAAGGTCGGCTATGAGATCCCTTTCAACCGCCTCTTCTACGTTTTCGAGCCACCCCGGCCGCTGGAGGAAATCGACGCCGACCTCAAGGCTGTTACCGATAGCATCAAGGGCAGGATCGCGGAGCTAGCAGCGTGAGCATCCGGCGCTATGATAGTTACCGCGAGAGCGGCGTGGAGTGGATAAGAACCGTGCCCACGCATTGGGAAGTCAAACCGCTTCTTGCCGTTGCAGCCGAATGTAATCGCCCGAACCGGGGGATGATCGAGAACAATTTGTTGTCCCTTAGTTATGGCCGAGTTGTTCGCAAGGACATCAATGAAAACGACGGCCTTCTGCCCGAGTCGTTTGAGACTTATCAAATTGTTGAACCAAACGACATCGTTTGGCGCCTCACGGACCTTCAGAATGACAAGCGCAGCTTAAGGACGGCCTTGGTTGGAGAGACGGGGATTATTACGTCCGCCTATCTCGCTACCGCGCCCACCGGTATCGACCCTCGCTACCTAAGCTACTTGCTTCGAGCCTACGATCTTCAGAAGGTCTTCTATTCGATGGGAGGTGGTTTACGTCAGGGGATGAGGTTCTCTGATGTGAAGCGCCTGCCGATACTATTGCCATCTGAGCGAGAACAGGTCGCAATTTCCGATTTTCTTGATCGCGAGACGGCCAAGATTGATGCGTTGGTCGAGGAGCAGCAGCGGTTGATCGGACTACTTGAGGAGAAACGCGAAATCGTCAACTCCCACGGCGTCACTAAGGGTCTTAACCCAGCCGCCCTCATGAAGAACGCCGGCGCCGAATGGCTCGGCGATGTGCCGGCTCATTGGAGAGTGGTGGCACTGAAGCGCCTCATTCCGAGGGGCGTGTCCATTTCCTACGGCATAGTCCAGCCCGGCGAAGCTCAAGACGAAGGCGTGCCGTTTGTCCAAACGAGCAATATGAGCGATGAAGACTTTGCCATCGCCAACCTACAAAAGACAACGCCTGAAATTGCCGCGATGTACCCTCGGTCGTGCCTCGCTGGTGGCGAGGTAATATTAGGCATTCGCGCGTCAATTGGAGCGTGCCATGTGGTTCCTGATCTTTTAAAGGGATGCAACTTATCGCGCGGAGTTGCACGAATCGAATGCGACTCCAGCATGCTGAGCGAATACTTGGTCCTTTACCTAAGATCCGCCAACGTTGCCCGCTACTGGGGCCTTGCTAGGCAAGGGACAACGTTCAACGAGGTTTCCATTGAAACTGTTCGAAATGCACTAGTGACGGTGCCGCCTAAGGATGAACAAGAACAAATAGTCTCAGTAGTTACTGCCCAACTTCGGCAATTTACTTCCATACTTAACGAAGCCAAGCGGACAATAGAGCTCCTAATGGAGCGCCGTGCCGCTCTGGTCTCAGCCGCAGTAACTGGAAAGATCCAAGTGTGCGGGGTCTTTGCACCGGCCTCGCCAAAGCTCGACCGCAAAAGACTAAGACTCATTGTCGGCGCGACAATCATTGAAGCTCTCGCCGGTAAGCCGAACTCGGGTCGAGTCAAGTCACATAAGATCGTCTATCTAACTCAAGCTCATGCAGGCGTGCACGAATTGGAAGGCGCTTATCTACGACAAGCTGCAGGGCCTCTCGATGTGAATCTGCTCGATGAGATCGAAGCTGAGGTTCAGAACGCGGGCCACGTCTCGATTGAACAGCCCAAGGGTAGCGGCAGCCAGGTTACCTACAAGATTTGTGGGAAACGCGGGCACTTTCGAGGTGAGCTCGATGCCGCGCTAGGGTGTCGCGCTGACATTCTCGATAAGCTTATAGCGGACCTGGGCGACCTCGATACTAGGCACGTCGAGGCTGTCGCCACGCTGTATGCTGTCTGGAATGATGCGCTTCTCGATGGTGAAATTCCGAGCGATGACATCATTGTTTCCGGGTTCCTCAATGAATGGCATCCTGAGAAGCGAGAGAGGTTCGTGGCGGGCGAACTGCATACCTGGCTAGATTGGATGCGTCGGCATGGGCTCGTTCCGCAGGGCCGAGGCTCAAGGACCACAACAGGACGGCTATTCGCGTGACCACACTGCACCGCGAGATTAACTTTGAGTCTGAGGTGTGCACCGTCCTCGCCGCCAACGGTTGGCTCTACGCGGTTGGTGACGCTGAGGCCTATGACCGAGCCCGGGCGCTGTTTCCCGCCGATCTGATCGCCTGGGTGCAGGCAACCCAACCAAGCTCTTGGGAGGCATTGCGGAAAACTCACGGTGCCGCCGCGGAGATCACACTTCTGGACCGCGTGCGGAAATCGCTAGACGACCGGGGGACGCTGGATGTGCTGCGAACCGGCGTCGAGATGATTGGTGTGCGTGCTCCGGTCTCGCTTTCACAGTTCAAGCCCGCCATGCGGATGAACCCAGAGATCGTAGCGCGTTATCAGGCCAATCGCCTGCGGGTAGTGCGCCAGGTCCGTTACTCACAGATCAATGAGAATTGCATCGACCTAGTGCTATTCCTGAATGGCCTCCCCGTAGCGACGGTTGAGTTAAAGACGGACTTTACCCAGGGTGTTGGCGATGCTGTCGATCAATACCGCTTCGGCCGCGTGCCGCGGCCAAAGGGCGGAACGGCCGAACCACTGCTAAGCTTTCCTTCCGGCGCGCTGGTCCACTTCGCGGTGTCGAACCGGGAGGTGATGATGACAACCAAGCTGGAAGGGCCAGCGACGACCTTCTTGCCGTTCAACAAGGGGGACGAGGGCGGAGCTGGCAATCCGACACCTCCCTCTGGCCACCCGACGGGTTACCTCTGGGAGGAAATCTGGCAGAGCGATAGCTGGCTAGAGATACTCGGGCGCTATGTCGTCGCCCAGAAGGACGAAAAAAAGAGTATCAGCCGCGTCCTCTTCCCGCGCTATCATCAACTTGACGCAACGCGGAAGTTGCAGGCAGCAGTGCTGGCCGAGGGGCCGAGCGGCAAGTACCTGATACAGCACTCCGCAGGATCGGGTAAGACCAATTCCATTGCTTGGTCAGCCCACTTCCTATCAGAACTTCACGACGCGAATGACGAGAAGCTGTTCTCGACCGTGATCGTCGTCTCCGACCGGCGCGTGATCGACGCACAGCTGCAGGACGCCATCTTCGACTTCGAGCGCACTCACGGCGTGGTCGAGACCATCAAAAACGAGGGCGGTGCCAAGGGAGGTCAGCTCGCGCAGGCCTTGGCTGCTGGCAAGAAGATAATCGTCTGCACTATCCAGTCGTTCCCTACTGCGTTGGCGGCTGTGCGGGAGCTGGCCGCGACACAGGGCAAGCGGTTCGCGGTAATCGCTGACGAGGCCCATTCCAGTCAGACCGGGGAGGCGGCTGCCAAGCTGAAGGAGGTGCTGTCGCCCGAGGAGATGGCCGAGTTGATGGACGGCGGCGAGGTCGATACGGAGGACTTGCTGGCCTCCCAGATGGCCGCGCGGGCCAGCGATAAGGGCGTGACCTATGTGGCCTTCACGGCGACCCCCAAAGCCAAGACCCTGCAGCTTTTCGGCCGCCCCGGGGCCGACGGCATGCCCGCTCCCTTCCATGTCTATTCGATGCGTCAGGCGATTGAGGAAGGTTTCATTCTCGACGTGCTGAAGAATTACACGCCGTACAAATTGGCGTTCCGGCTTGCTAATGGTGGGAAGGAGTTGGATGACACCGAAGTGGAGCAAAGCGCCGCCACAAGGGGAATCATGCAGTGGGTACGACTGCATCCCTACAATATCAGCCAGAAGGTGCAGATCGTTGTAGAGCACTTCCGCGAGAACGTGCAGCCGCTGGTGGAGGGGCAGGCCAAGGCGATGGTTGTGCTTGCGAGCCGAAAGGAAGCCGTTCGCTGGAAGCTTGCCATCGACAAATACATTCGCGAGCAGGGCTATGCGCTTGGAACGCTGGTTGCCTTCTCCGGTGAGGTGAACGATCCGGAGTCCGGCGACGAGCCGTTTACAGAAATGAGCGCGGCGATGAATCCGGGCCTAAAGGGGCGTGACATCCGCGACGCCTTCAAGGCTACGGACTTCCACCTCCTATTGGTCGCCAACAAGTTCCAGACCGGCTTCGATCAACCGCTGCTATGCGGCATGTATGTGGACCGAAGGCTGGCTGGCGTTCAGGCGGTGCAAACCCTCTCGCGGCTAAACCGGTCGCATCCAGGCAAAGACACAACGTACGTCCTCGACTTTGTGAACAGCTCCGAGGAAGTGCTGACGGCCTTCAAGACCTACTACGAGACCGCCGAATTAGAGGGCGTCACCGATCCAAATCTTATCTTCGACATGCGAGCCAGACTCGACGCGGCTGGCCATTATGATACCTACGAGGTGGATCGTGTCGCTGCCGTCCTAATGAATCCAAAATCTGCCCAAGGTGATTTGGTATCGGCGATAGCACCGGTTGCCGACCGCCTATTGAAGCGCTATGCGGCGGCCAAGATCACTTGGGCAACGGCTTTAGAACGAAACGAAGCCAAAGACGCGAAAGTGGGGAAGGA
Organism: Bradyrhizobium sp. AUGA SZCCT0158; assembly: GCF_018130065.1. Classification (GTDB taxonomy): domain Bacteria; phylum Pseudomonadota; class Alphaproteobacteria; order Rhizobiales; family Xanthobacteraceae; genus Bradyrhizobium. The sequence continues at coordinate 12,360 of NZ_JAFCME010000020.1, forward strand.
TGAGATGGATGCTCTCGTCCTCTTCAAAGGCGACATGGCAAGCTTCGTCCGCATCTACACCTTTCTGTCTCAGATCTTCGACTACGCAAATACTGACATCGAGAAGCGCTTCTTGTTCTTCAAGCACTTAATTAAGTTGCTTGAGTTCGGACGCGAGCACGCGACTGTGGATTTATCTCAGCTCGTCCTCACGCATCACACGCTGAAGAATCTCGGTAAACGTCCCTTCCCGGTTAGGGATGGTGAAGCGCCAAAGATTGCTCCAGTGAGCGACGTCGGCACCGGCTCGGTACAGGAAAAGCAGAAAGCGCTGCTGGCCGAGATCATCGCCAAAGTAAATGAGCTCTTTGTCGGCGACCTCACTGATGGCGACCAACTCGTTTATGTAAACGACGTAATCAAAGGTAAGCTCTTGGAGTCTCAAGCCTTGGTGACCCAAGCGGCTAATAACACCAAGGCGCAGTTTGCGGGCTCGCCCACGCTCGATAGCGCCCTCCTCGACGCGATCATGGAGGCTTTGGACGCCCACCAAAATATGAGTCGGCAAGCCTTGGACTCGGTCAAAGTCAGAGCGGGGCTGAAGTCCATTCTGCTAGGTCCGGGGCAACTGTATGAGACGCTTCGAGGAAAGGCCGGCCGTTCGAACCCATCGCGTTCACCATTCGGTGAACATCAGCTAGTCAAGACTCGGCGCGCTCTCCAAGGCGAAGGGGTTGAGATTCCTGCCGGGACGGTGGGCGTCGTTGTCGACGTATACGGAGATGGGGACGCCTATGAAGTTGAGTTCCAACAAAAGCCGGCGCTTGTGTTGACGTTGGACGGGGACGTACTGGAGTCTGCGCATGACCACTCTTGAGCCGCTACGCGAGGATGGCTCGTGGCTGATTGATGCGCACTTGCTTCGAGTGGAGACGATCAAAGTAACTGATTACTTATTGTGTTCAGACCATCCCAGAGGCGGAGGGAAAGCGAAGTTCTTCGAAAGCGTTGGCTTCTCCAAGGAGAACGTGCAGGAGTTTGCCGCCGCGTTGCGAACCCATGCCGCGAAGAACCAGATTGCGGAGGTAGTGCCACATTCCTATGGAGTTAAAACGGTGATTGATTGCTTTATGCCGACGCCTTCCGGCAAGGATTACTGCATCCGGAGTGTCTGGAACGATCATGGGGATGGAGCGCCGCCGAAACTCATTACGGCACATCCGCTTTGATGAGGCAGTTCGGAGCGGCGGATCGGATGCGCACTTCTTCGACAAGATTGGCCAGAGGTAGAATATTCCAGTGAAGGTATTCATCGCCAACTTTGGCCGAGAAAACTATGCTTGGCCAAGCTGTCTCACCCGAAGCACGATTGCCACTATGAACGATGTTGCGGTGCAGGGCTTCTGGGAGGCGGGGGATCGCGAGAGCTATATCCAAAATCGAATGAAGTTCAATAAGACGGCGGCGGGGATCTCTCCGACACGCCCTGTCGCTTCCCGCTGGTTCAATCTGATGACAACGATCGTCGAAAGTGCCGGTGACGTCTGGATACACCGAGAAAAAAGTCAGTTGTGGTGGACAACCTCACTCCTGGATGCGGCAACGTTTGAGCCGTTGAAGGAGCCAGCAGGTGTCCGGCGGGACGTGATTATATGTCATAAGCCCTGCGACCCATGGTCGAATATAAATCGTAAGGGTAACAGGCTCGACTGGAGCGGGCTTCATCCGCGTGCACAGGAGTTTCTCTTTACCGAAGGCACCCTGCAGCAGCTAAAGCCTACAAACGCAGAATACGCGATGGCCTTGATCGATGGTGATGACCTTTCCCCGTGGCACCGATTGCCAGCGTGGCGTGCTAAGGCAAGCAGGAGGCAGTCGAATCCAGGAGTTACGTTCAACGCGCGGCAGAGGTCTATTGCGTCCATGGCAATGGTCGCAAAGGGCACAGTAGCCGCATCGAACGGCCAGCAAGTCTTGCGTACGATCAAGAACAAGGAGCTTCGAATTCCAGAGGGCAATTTGGAGCCGTATTTGGATGCACTGCTAGAAGCGCAAGAAGGGCTTTGCGCAATCACTGGGCTCCAGCTTCAGTTTCTTGGTGATGAAGATGATAAGGAAATGCTTTGCTCCCTTGATCGGATCGACAGCGACGGCCACTATGAGGTCGGCAACCTTCAAATCGTTTGTCGCTTCGTGAACCGCTGGAAGAGTGATGACGATGATCGGCAGTTCCGGCGTCTGCTGGAATTGGTTCGCTCGAGCGAAATCGCAGCCGAAAATGGTTAGCAATCCGAGACGGCCCTGTGGAACGCGACGCAACCGTGAAATATTTCAGGGGAGTGGATAGGGGCGCAAGAGGTGGTGGCTAACTGGTCGCCTTCGCCTCCCTAAGACTTTCCATTTTCGAATACCACTTCTTGGAGATGTCCGCGATTTCCTTGTGCCGTAGCTGCAAGACATGGAGGTTAATATGCGGCCACTCGACCAAATGCTGGCCCCCGTCGCGGTCGTCCGGGTATCGGAACGTCATGCCGTAAGCGTCGATTTCCTCAATTGCATTCACAACTGTATTGAACTTCTCGAAATCCGCGTCCTGGGGTGAGAACGACTTTTTGTGTTTCAGCACGATTTTCCAATTCGCAAGAATGCTATGCTTCTGCTCGAACTTGTCCTCGGAATCATTCAGCAGCGCGAGCTGGGTTACAAGAAATTTGACGAAAAGCTCGACGCCATGCCGGAAGGTGAGACACACAGGATAGACGATATCGTCGATGGTTACCTTCCCGTGTTTGGCCGCCTTCAATAGAGTCTCAGTGGCCTCGAAATACCCGCAAGCGTAATCGTAAAGATCGTATCGTCCACCATTCTGCCCGACACAGGCGTTGAGACCGGCGTACTGATCAGTGCCGCTCTGGAAGAGAGCATTCTGCTTTCGTGGTTGTTCAGCCATTTCGTGCCTCAAAATCGAAGGTATATTCATAATGTCTACGGGGCAGCCGGCAAAAGAAAAGGGCGGCGCGCCTGCCGCCCTGATTTTGGAGTGTCATTCGATTACTCGAACGTGACCGCGAACTTGCCGATTGCGCCAGGCGTTGCTGCCTTGGGATTATCCTGCCAGGCGAAGATGACTTCCACGGGCATCTTGAGGGCCTGGAGAACGTTGTAGGTGGTCTTTCAGGCGTTGTTGGCGTCCTGACCTTGGATCGAAACGCCTACTTCTTCGACGTACTTGTAGCCATTGTCTTCCTTCTTTCCTGTTATCTTGTTGCACAGGATCAGGTTACGAGCCTGCTCCTTGGTCATGTGTTTCACGCATTCGCGGATGACGATGAACATCAGCGACGAGGGGAGTTGGCTAGGCAAACCGTTGTGTTTCTCGGGCGAGTAACCAACCATCGGCTAGAATTCTCCGCAAGAGCGAAGGATCAGCGATTACTATTACTGCGAGTATCGCGAAAAGAGCTTCAAGGTTGGGAACGTGCCTGGACATGGCTCACACATGTTGCACATCTCCGCACACGTGTTCTTGCTCTGTCCTGCTCGATGGCGTATTCAAGCGCCAATTGGCATGCCCAAGTCAAATTTGTGAGTGAATTCCTTGGCTTAGCTAGTGGACATCGAACCTTGGACCTCTCACGTGTGAAGGGAGGACCGCCGCCCAGGTCGCTGTCGAGTACTCCAAGGCCGCGGCGGGGCTTCGATAGCCATAGGGGTACGGTGGAATCGAACATTGGGCGAATGCATACCCGATGAAAGCGAATGGAAGACCGATGCAGAGTCGAGGGAAGGTCACGGCAGCATCCGTTCAATGTGCTTAACGCGCTTCGAAGGCGGACCGGTCTCAACCGTCTTGATTTTGCCGGCGGCGTAGAGGCGATCCATCGCTGCGCGGAAAGCGCCTGACTTCACTCCGTTTGCATCCGGATCTTTCTCCATCTCCGCGGGGGCACTGCCCCGGCCGGTACTAGGACGAACCGGGCGGTTTTGAGCGTTCAGCCTGTCGAGGATGCGCAAGAACAGTTCATCAACCTCACGGTCCGCTGCTGCACGGTACGGCGACAATCGTGCGGCAAACTCGGTTGAGAACGTGAGGCCGTTCCAGCGAAGCCTGATCTTCTCCACGATCTTCCCGCGATTGGCTTTCTTCAACTCGAGCGTACGGACGTCAGGGTCTTGCTTGTCCGGGTCACTGAGAAACATCATCGACCGCACCGAGTTACGCCAGTCTACCGAGCCGGCGGTACCGCTGCCGTCCGACATTCCCCGCACGCTGGGATGATCGAGCATCACGATGGCGGCGCCGGTCTTGATCGCCAGCTTACGAAGCATCCCCAGGAAGGTTCTCACCAGCCGGCGCGAGATGGCGTCGCCGTCGAACACGGCCGCGGCGGAATCGATAGCGATCAGCGCCGGCCTGTGTTTTTCCGCGAAAGCGATCAGACTGTCGAACATGGCCGTTTTCACGACGGTGCCGCTGCGGTCGACAGAGACAAGGGATGTTGCTTCAAGGTCAGGATAATGAATGTGCATATCTGACAGTGCATAGGGATCGAGGCCTCGATGCTTGCAGATCCGCTCTACGCGATCGCGGATGTTGTCCTCAGGCTCCTCACATGAAAGAAACAGCACGGGGCCGCGCTCCACGCGACAACCAAGCCAGTCGCCGAGCCCCGCCGCCGCGCTAATCAGCAGGTCCACAACGGTCTCGGTTTTCCCAGAGCCTCCATTGCCTGTGTAAAGCGTCACGTCGGCCGCCGGTATGCGATCCTGGGCAAACCAGCGCATTTTCTTCAGCTCAATCCCACGCCATGCCTCCGGCGTCATGGTCAATAGCTGCTCTGCGAAACGCTTTCTCCCCGTTCTGGCGCCCAATTCCTCAAGCTCGGCGTTTGTCAGTTTAAATTGTTCCCGGTTCATGCAGCGGCCTCCCCAAGCGCCTCCGCCATGACCTTTTGGATCCGGTCCGTGCCGTACTCGAAGTAGAGTTGGTTGTAGATAGCGGTTTCGTGCAGGTAATCCGCCGCGGTCTGACAATTGACGAATCCAAGCCGCCGGAATTCGGCGATGCGCTTGGATTCATGAATGAAGGCGTGAAACTTCGCGTTTGCGACGTTAATGCAAATTTCGGTTTGCAGCGCCGTCCAATCGTTCATGCTGCACGCCCGATCAAAATGCCCCAAGTCTCAAGTTGAGAGATTGATGCGTCCGGGCCCATCGTGATGGCTAAAGTGGCGCTAGCCGCTACCATGGCGGCAATTGTTTCGATTTGTTTGGCAGTCGACTTGCCTTCCTCCGCCTCGAGCTTCAACCCGAACGTATGGCCCTTGCGGATTGCGATGATGTCGGCAACGCCGGCGGTGATACCGCGGCCCTTTATGATGGCGGAATCGATCGGCTTGCGCTTGCGACCGTTGGGGTCGTGGAAAGCGAACGTCCCCCGCGCCTTCCGGACCGTGGGATACTGCGAAGCCGCCAGCCAGATCAGATCCTCCGGCCTTGCCCTACTTCTCCGCATCATCACCTCCGGAGGGAAATGCGATCGAGCGCGGCGCCGATTGGCGATCGATGCAACGCCAAATTTGTCAATCGTCAAAGCGTGAGTGATCGAAGGAAGCGGGACGCCATGTTGCAAGGCAAGGCTGACGATGATTGCGGCAGCGCTCATCAACACATCCAATATAGAATTGGACCGATCGGCATTCAGAAATAATACTCCGCCAACCTCACCCGTGTTGTAGAGGCCAACCGTCATGGTGATCTGAATGCCGTCTCGATCGGATGCCCGGGTTTCGTTCAGCCGGGGGTTCGTCGCAGTGCAGGGCAATTGGTCGCAGATCGCGGCCAAGTGTTGCGCGAAGCTATCCAGGCAATTTGCGGAAGTGATTGAAGCCTCAGCCAGATCAGGTTTCAGAGCCCCGCACGCCACAAGCGCTGCGGGGTTTTGCGTGAAGATCATGCGTTAGGCGACCTTCCGCTGCTTCATCAGATGTTCGATGTAGGCGTCGAGTTCTTCCTCAACATGTCCCACTGACTTCGGCCCCAGCCGGACCAGGGCAGGGAGGGTGCCGTTTTTCACGTCCCGCCAAAATTTGTCGTGGCCGATCCCGAGCCGGGCTTGCGCCTCTTTCGGCCGGACAATTCGCTTTCCTGTCATTCTATATTCTCCGAATGCACCGCGCGGATTGGTGCGGCGATGTTCGGAGAATGGCGGCGGCTGAGATCAGCGTCTATTTCTTTACTTTGAGTTCTGCTGAGAAAGGCCGGGTATTGGATGGTTGACCTGCAGCAGCTTCGCGACTGCGTAGAACCATCGGCTGACGACCGCTGCGCTCACTACGGGCGTTGCTTCCTTTCCTATTTTTTCGAACAATTCATTTATCGGAGTCACCGGCTGTTGGCCGTTGGCCATTTCCTCCTCTCTTAGTTCTTTCACCCGAGCGTAGGCCCAAAGAGTATTTCGTTGCCGTTGGATCTCTCCTGGCTTGGTCCCTTTCGGCCAAGGCTCTCCGAATACCTCATTCCAGGACTTCATCACGCGCCGATCGTTCCAGCGTTTGCTGTAAGCGTTTCCGAAGGCATCTGCCAGCCACCGCGGCATCGGTAATCCCCATGCTGCGCAATCACCGACGGCTTCAAGAATAACGCTATTATCGCCTGCTTCGAATTTTGAGCGCTGGTATTCAAGAGCGGCGTGTATGTGCTTATTCGTAGCATCAAACGACGCCACGGAAGGGCCATCGCCGAGCTTTACAGGATGCTGGGATTTGTTGAGTGTTCGAAGCGTTTTGCGCTTGGTCACGGCGTGCCCGCACAAAACGCTGCCCAATATTCCATCAGCTTTCGGCGCTTATCGAGCAATTCTCCACGCCGGTATGCGGCCTCTACCTCGTTGCCAATTTCATGAGCGAGCGCCATTTCAACAACGTGGTTCGGAAAGTCAGTCTCTTCCGCTGCCCAGTCGCGGAAGGTTGATCGAAAGCCGTGAACTGTAAACTCTGGATGCGAGCCTTTGAGCAGGTTCAACATCGCCATGTTGCTCAGCGGCTTATTTTCTTTGGCCCCGGGGAAAAGGAAATCGCTCTCACGATGCAAGGCATTTAGTACTTTCAGGGCCGGTTCGGTCAGCGGCACACGGTGATCGTCCTCGCGAACATCGACCTGGCCTTTCAGCCTTTCCGCCGAGATCGTCCAAAGCTTTTTATCTTGATCGACCTCGCTCCAAAGCCCGCCGATCGTGTCGCCGGTCCGCACCGCGGTTAAGATCGTAAATTCCAGCGCTCGTGCGCTGATGCTTTCCTTGCTACGCAAAGCCACCATGTAGGTGGGCAGGGCAGCGTAGGGCATCGCGGGATGGTGCTTCACCTTCCGTAATTTTCGCTTCTTTGCAAACTTCTCAGACAAATGTCCGCGCCAACGCGCCGGGTTTTCGCCTGCTCTAAATCCGCTGACTTTTGCCCAATCGAGGATTCGTTCAATTCGACCGCGAACGCGACCAGCGGTTTCAGGCTTGGCCGTCCAGATCGGATCGAGCGCCTTAATGACCATGGCGGTATCGACTGCGGAGACGGGTAAGCTGCCAAACGAGTTGTAAACGTAAGTCTCGAGCGTCGAGGACCATTGCTTGCGATGAACGGGATTTTTCCAGGTCGCTTGATGGTGAGCGATGTAACTCTCTGCGCAATGCTTGAATGTAACGGCCTTGGCTCGGTCGATTTTCGCCGCTGCGCGCTCTGTCTCGCGCTGCTTAACGGGATCGATGCCGGCAGAAAGTAATTGGCGGGCTTCGATCACCCGATCGCGCGCGGTCTTAAGTGGAATGCCATTGCGACCGGCGGCGCCGAGACCCATGTGGCGAGAAGTTCCGCCACGCTGATACCGGAAAATCCAGGATTTAGGCCAGTCTTTCCATTCACGCGCAGGGGAGGCCGTGATTTGCAAGTAAAGCCCGCGGGGCCCAACAGCGTGCCGGCCCGGCTTTTTCATCAGCTTTTGAACGGCCTTCTCAGTCAGCTCTGCCATGACCACAGTCCTACCTACAGCATGGAGCCGTACGGTATCGGACAGTGGCAGATTAGCAAGGACTTCGAAATGCAAGAAAGGCCCAATTCACAAGGGCTTTTTCAGACTACTGAGGTCCTGATCAGATGAGATTTTGGCGGAGCCGGAGGGATTCGAACCCTCGATAGGGCTTTACAACCCTATAACGGTTTAGCAAACCGCCGCCTTCAGCCACTCGGCCACAGCTCCGTAAGGGCGGATATGCCCGACGCGGGGGCGGGCCGCAAGCGGCAGATTCAGGTTACGCCGGGGCCATTTAAGGAGGCTGCCGCCCACTGGCGCGCGCGGTACGCCAATTCGCATCTGGCGGCGCCGGTTTGAGAGCTTCCGTGCGGCCTTCCGGGCCCCGAGCGGCCAGGCGGCGTCCATACAATTAAAGCCGGCCTCGAAAGCCGGCCCTGGGGCTCATTTCGCGCGTGTGCTGGCTTTGACGTCTTCAAAAGGCGGGATCCGTTCATTCGGGCGACACCCCTGTCAGCGATTCGGCGCGGCTCAGACGGTTGCCCGCAAAGGCAAAGGCGCGTTTCGGCCGCCGGTAATAGGACATTTGCAATCCTGGGGGCGGTTTCGCAGAGCCGTTTGTGGGCCGGACCCGTTCCGGTAAAGCAACACCGCGGCTCCATGAGCCTTTATATGGCTGCGATAGATGGTGGCGAACGGGCATTACGGCGGTCATTTCGCCGATCCTCATTTCACCACGAGTGTGACGGCCTGGCGGGGATTCGGTGATTTTGGACGCTCGATTCGACGCCGCCACATGCCCGGAAAGGGAAAACCGCCCGCCGGCCGGCCACCAGCAACAATTCGGGGGTCAAATGGAACTTTCAAAAAATATCTATTTGAAACAATTGGTTACGAAGAAAGTCTGATCACGTCTGCGTGTTATTTGTGCAACACCCTTTGGAAAAGGCGCTGAGTCATGCGTCTGTAAGCGGTTCCTTTGTTGCGTGTGCAGAAGTCCTCGGTAATTGTGATCTCGCGACGGAGGGGGGCATCCCGAGGTCGTCCCGTTAGGTGGTTCGCTTAAGTCCCTCGCGTTCATGCGGGAGTGTCCGAAGGCGCGAAGCGACTAAGCGGGTTTCAAGGGATTAAGGGAACCAACCTTAGGGTGTTTGCACCCGGCGGATCCGGAACCTTCCCTACAGAGCAACTTGGAGGTTTATCATGAAGATGGTTAAGAGCCTTATTCTCGGCTCAGCGGCGGGTCTGATCGCCATGAGCGGAGCACAGGCTGCCGATCTTCCCGTCAAGGCCAAAGCGGTCGAGTACGTGAGGATCTGCTCCCTGTACGGTGCTGGTTTCTACTACATCCCCGGCACGGACACCTGCATCAAGCTGGGTGGTTATCTGCGCGTTGACTTGGCGCTCAACACCAACAGCGATTACAGCGGCCAGTTCAGCGGCAACAACGGCGCCCGGAACCGGTTCACCAACTACTACACCGCTCGTTCCCGTCAGGACATCAACATCGATACGCGCACTGCGACCGAATACGGCGTCGTCCGCACCTACTTCGATGCGGTCTTCAGCTGGACCACCGGCAACTTCGCCGGAGCCGGCACGACCCCCGGCAGCAGCGCGTATTCGAGCATTGCTGGTGCTCAGGCTGACGGCCTCACCTCGCAGGGTTCGCTCGGCGTCTACCATGCGTTCATCCAGTTCGCTGGGTTCACGATGGGTAAGACGATCTCGCAGTTCGACGCTCCCTGGGTCAACTATCCCGCCAACAACTTCGACAGCCTCGTCGGCGGCAGCGGCATGGTCACTGGTGTGAACCAGTTCACCTACACCGCTCAGTTCGGCAACGGCGTGTCGGGTACCCTTTCGGCTCAGGACGTGGTCGCCTACGGGCAGGCTGGCATCCTGAACCTGACCGGTGCTACCGCGGGCGGCATGATGGGCGGCACCTACGGTGTAAACAACACCGCCGGCACGCGCTCTCCGGACCTGATCGGTGTCCTCAAGGTTGACCAGGCCTGGGGCTTGTTCCAGCTGTCGGCCGTGGCTCACAACAACACGGTTGGCTACTACGGCTCGAACGAAACGACCGGCCACCCGAGCAACAACTGGGGCTGGGCTGTCCAAGGTGCCTTGCAGATCAAGAACATCCCGACTGGTGCGGGTGACACTCTGAACCTGCAGGCTGTCTACACGGACGGCGCGACCCGCTACAACATCCAGAACCTGGCTCCGGCTTCCTACTCGATGTTCGGCAGCACCGGCCTGGCCGGCGCTTACCAGAGCGTCGCCTTCGCCAACGCTCCGGATGCTGTGTACACGGGAACCACGGCTGCCAACGGCAGCTCGCTCGAGAACATCAGGACCTGGGGCTTCCGCGGTGGTTTCAACCACAACTGGGATCCCTACTGGAGCAGCGGTCTCTACGGTGCCTACGCTCAAGTCAAGTACGGCAATCTGGGCCGGACCGCTGTTTGCGCCAACGCAGCCGTGCTGCTTGCCCTGGTTGGTACCTGCAACCCGGACTTCAACGTCGCTCAGGCGGGTCTCATCACTCGCTGGACCCCGGTGAAGGGCCTGACGTTCTCGGCTGACGTGAACTGGACGCGGATCGACCAGAAGTACGCCGGTACGGTTGTTTCCCCGCTCCTCGCGGCTCCGGCGAAGCCGGCCACCGTGTACGAACTGCGCGATCAGGACAGCATCGTCCTGCTGCTTCGCGCTCAGCGTAACTGGTAATCCAGTTCGTCTGATCGATCTCTAGCTGAGCCCCCGGCAGGAAACTGCCGGGGGCTTTGCCTTATTGGACCGAGTTCCACTGACCGCGTTCCTTGCAGCCGGGGTAAAGCGCCACAAAGGCCGCAAGACCGGCTTCGGTGCGGACATCTTGTTTCCAGTTCCTGACGCAATGCTGGACACCAGCCAAGTTTGGGCTGGCATCACATTTAGGGGATGGTCAGAAGCCGTTTCCGCTTAGTAGTGATCTGTGTGGCATTGAAGCGCTCACAACCGGGCTATTGAAATGTTAGACACGCTGCATCTCAAATTTCGCTGTCCTCGAGAGCTTGAGGGGTATCTGCCCGCGCCAGTGCCGGCCGCCCAAGGCGTTCCCGACTGGCTCAAGGCAATGCCGGCCAAGGCCTACAGCTCAATCAACATGCGTGAAGATGAGACGGTAAAGCGGTGCCCGCCGTTCATCGACGCAATGACCCACGGCTTTCTGCTTCCGTTGATTTGCGACTTGAGGGTCGCGAACGGCCAGATCACGTGGGACAACGAGATCCCACCGGGTGGAGCCCTCGATCTTCCCCGTTCGCCAATCGGATTTCACGATGAGGGGCAGGTCACCGGTACGCCACTTTTTGAAGCCGACCACTTCGTGGTCAAGTTCCACAATTTGTGGACCATCGAAGCCCCGGAAGGCTACTGCGTATTCTTCACGCATCCCGTCAATCGCTTCGATCTGCCTTTTACCACGCTGAGCGGACTGGTCGATTGCGACCGCTACAAGGACACCTGGGTGCACTTCCCGGCGCATTGGCATGACAGGGACTTCGAGGGTGTTATTCCGAAAGGCACGCCCATCGCGCAATGCATTCCCGTCAGGCGAGAAAACTGGAGCGCGCAAATTTCTTGCTTCACGGAAGAAGAAGCGCGGCGGGTTAGCGCTTTGCAACACCAGATCAGACGCGAGCCCGGATTGTACAGACGGAATTTCAGGACGTAGCTACTCCGGGCGCTTCTCGCCGAGGAATTGCACCACCGCACTCCGCCGGAAAAAAAAGCGCCCATGTGAGGAAGCGGAAAGGGCGTAGGTGGCGCGGCCGAGCATCTGAGGGCGTCCGCGCATGACGGAACGCAAGGCAGCCTCGCCACCATCGCGCTCTCCCAGCTCCAGCAGGCATGCTGCAAGGTTGGCGCGCGCCAGCGCATCCTGAGGACGCAGGCCGAGCGCGTGGCGGAAGGCATCGGCAGCCGCCGCGTATTCGCCGTCAAGGAGCAATGCCCGCCCGAGCTCTGTCAGGATGTCCGGGCGCCCCGGCGCTGCATCGCGCGCGACCATCAGAGTTTCGCGAGCCCTTGCGCGATCATTGTCCTCAAGCAGCAGGCGCCCCAGGTCGAGTTTCAAATCGATGTTTGCAGGAGCCAATGCGAGGGCATCCTCGATGGTCCTGATCGCTTCGTTGAGTTGTCCGGCTTTGGAGAGCTGGCCTGCCAGTTCCTGAAACGCAGGCAAGTATGGCGGACGCCGCGCCGCGGTGCGCCGCAATTGATCGATACCGTCCGACGATCGGCGTGCACCGCACAACACGGCACCAAGCAAGGTTTCGATCTCTCCGTCGCTGTTACGGCGCATCATCCTTTCGAGCGGCATGATCGCCTCAACGTGACGATTTTGACCGATCAGGGCATGAGCCAGAACGAGGACCGCGCTCCTGTCGGTGCGGTTCGATTTCAGTATGCCGGAGACCAGCTGCTGGGCTCGATCGAACTGCTGCATCTGCAGCGCTTGTGAGGCCTGCTGCAGCGTCTGATCGCGGGAATTGTTCTGCCTGTTACTCACGACGTCGATTCTAAACCACTTCCCCCGGGCGTCCAACAACGTCTAGCCGGGATCTCCAAGGTGCTGGTTTTCTACGGCACCTCGATCCAACCGCCCGGGAATCCTGGCCCACAAAACCCGTGCGACGGCGCTACTCGACGCTGGAGCCGCGCCGCAAATCGGCTTCAATCTGAAGCCTGGTCCCGCCGCCGAACCGCGCGCGGTAGACTTGGAGGTTCTCCATGATCCGCTGCACGTAGTTTCGCGTTTCGGAGAACGGGATCTGCTCGACCCAGTCGACCGCGTCGACCTTGGGGTCGCGCGGATCGCCATAGCGCTCGATCCATTTTTTGACGCTGCCGCGGCCGGCATTGTAGGCCGCGAAGGTCAGGATGTAGGAGCCGCGATAGTCCTCGAGCAAGCCGCCGAGTTCGGCGGCGCCCATCGCGGCGTTATAGACCGGATCGGTCTTCATCCGGTTGAGGTCGAAGCTGACGCCGGCCCGTTTGGCGACATAGCGCCCGGCATCCGGGGTCACCTGCATCAGTCCGTAGGCCTGCGCCGGGGAGACCACGGCCTGGTTGAAGGCGCTTTCCTGCCGGCAGATGGCGTAGACGATGCTCTGCTCGACCTCGGGCCCGATCGACTTGAACGGCGGGATGCCGTTGACGGGATAGGCGTAATGGTCGAACGGCAGGCCGCGATTGAGGGCGGCCTTGCCGAGCAGCAGCATGCCGCGGGCGTCGGTGTAGCGCGCGGTCAGCTCGCCAAGCCCGGCCAGCGCGTCGGGATCGCCATTCTCGCCCATGTCGCCGAAAATCGGGATGGCGAGCTCACGCTCCTGGAGTTCATAGAGCAATTGCACCGCGCGCACGATCTCGAGCCGCTCGGCGCCGCGCCCGCGGGGAACGCCGTTCAGGTCGATCTGCGGCAATCCAAGTTTGGCGCGCGCCAGCTGGCCATAATAGCTGGTCGATTGTTCGGCGGCCCTTGTGTAGGCGGCGCGGGCCTCCTGGGCGCGGCCGGCGGCCTCCGCCGCGCGGCCTTGCCAATAGCCGGCGCGGGCCAGCGCGGTCGGGTTCACGCTGCCGACGCCGATCCGCGCGAAATGCTGGGCGGCGACCGCAGGGTCCTTCAGGAAGCGCAGCGCAATCCAGCCGGCGGTGAATTCCTGCTCGGTCTTGTAGATGTCGCGCGAGGGCAGGGCGGCATCCCGCGCGATCAGATAGGCGTTGCGATGCTCGCCGACGTCCATCATCTTGCGCGCCAGCAGCCGCCGCTCGACCCACCATTCGTTGAGATTGTGCAAGCGGCCCGGATCCTTCGGCGCGCCCATCATCAACTGGGCTGCCTCGGCAAATTTCTCCTCGCGACGCAGCAGCTGGATCCTGGCAAAGGTGTAGCCGGGATCGCCGTGCAGTTCGCGCGGCACCGCGTCCAGCAAGGCCCGGAGGTTCGAGCCCTTCCTGGTGGCGGCGATGCGCGCCTTGGCCAAGGCCATGTGGCCCGCACCCAGCCGTTTCGCGGCGCGCAGGCCGCCGGCTTCCTGCTCGGTGCCATAGAGCAGAAAATCCATCCGTGCCTTGTGATCGCCGGCCGTCAGCAGGGCGCCGAACAGATCGAGCGCGGTGTTTTCGGTGTCCTCCGTCATGCCGTCGTGCCGCCAGGCATCGCGCACCAGACGTTCGGCATTGGCGCGATCGCCGCGCCCTATCATCACCCGCGCCAGCGCGAACTTGCCCTTGGCCGAGATCGGCGATTCGTTTTCGAACCACGACCAGACCGTGGCGTCGTCGCGGCGGTCGTCCCACAGCGCGGCCTCGATGCGTCGGCGCAGGAAGGTCTGCGAGGGCCAGCTCGGATTGGCTGAAATGAAAGCGCGGTAGCGCTCGACGGAAGCGCCATTGTCGTCGCTGCGCAGGATCAGCCATTCCGCAAGCTTGCGGGCGACCGGATCTGATATGGCAGCCTGTGCCTGCGTCGCATCGCCGGGCTTGCGCTTGCGAACCAGCTCGATGACATTCTCCAGCGCGTCCTTGTCGGACTGCGAGGTCGACGACGTCGCGGCGACCGCCGCAGGGGTCACGTGTTTGCGCGCCGCGGGCAGAGCGGCGTGCTGGCGCGTCGCAGGCGCGAGGATCGGTGCTGGACCTGGCGAAGCGGGAGCCGTCGTTTGCGCTGCTGAATGTTGCGTCGGGATCGCAGACGTCGGGTTTGCCGTTGTCGGGCTTGCAGGTGTGGTTTTCGGAACGACGTTGCGGGCGATCGGCCGCGGCTTCGGCAACGGAACTTTCGGCTTGGCCCAGGCCTCCACAGAAACTGCGGAAAGCCCAACCGACAGCGCCAGACCTGTCGCCAGTGCGGTCGATCGCAATGCGGCTGCGCGGGCGGATCGGGTCACGAATTTCCTCTGCGGCGGCGAATCACTCAATCGCTCAAGCCTTAGGTCTATTTGATTGAATATGCGTACAAAATGCTAAAACGTCGCGGCCGGGGGTGTTTGCGCCAACACCACGGCAAAATCGCGGCTACGGCATTTTCGAGCCGTCGGATTCGATCCGGGAACACTCGAGGCCTCGCGGCCGGAAAATGCGTCAAAAACAAAGGCCTGTGGTCATATCCTTCGGCCCTTTCGCCAGATCGCCAGACCCGATATGAATTGGCTGGTCATTTTTAGCGGTGCCGTCACGCGCGCGTTGGGAGGAAATCCATGGCAGCCAAGACAAAATTCCAGGGATCCTTCACCGCCTTGGTCACGCCCTTCAAGAACGGTTCGCTCGACGAGGCGGCTTTCCGCGGTCTCGTCAGCTGGCAAATCGAGCAGGGTTCGCACGGTCTCGTTCCCGTCGGCACGACAGGCGAAAGCCCGACGCTGAGCCATGCCGAGCATCACCGCGTGGTCGAGATCTGTATCGAGGAGGCAAAGGGGCGCGTGCCCGTCATCGCCGGCGCGGGCTCGAACTCCACGCGCGAGGCCGTCGATCTGGCTGTCCACGCCGAGAAGGCCGGCGCCGATGCCGTGCTGGTGGTCACGCCGTATTACAACAAGCCGACCCAGGAAGGCATGTATCAGCACTTCAAGGCGGTGAATGACGCGATCGGCATCCCGATCATCATCTACAACATCCCGCCGCGCTCCGTCGTCGATATGTCGGTCGAGACCATGACCCGGCTGTTCGAGTTGAAGAACATCGCCGGCGTCAAGGACGCCACCGCCAATCTCGCCCGGGTATCGCAACAGCGCCATGCGATGGGACCGGATTTTATCCAGCTGTCCGGTGAGGACATGACGGCGCTGGCCTACATGGCGGCGGGCGGACATGGTTGCATTTCGGTGGTCGCCAACGTGGCGCCGAAACTGTGCGCCGAGCTGATGACGGCCGTCCTGAAGGGCGACTACGCCACCGGACTGAAGCTTCAGGACCGGTTGGTGCCGCTGCATGATGCGGTCTTCAAGGAACCGGGTCTCGCGGGAGCCAAGCATGGCCTCAAGCTATTGGGACGGCTGGAAGAAGAAGTGCGTCTGCCGCTGATGAATGTGACGCCGGCAACCGGCAAGGTGATCCGCGACGCCATGGTCCATGCCGGCCTGATCAACTGAGGCTGGCCTCTCACTTCGCCCGATGCACGAAGGAAACCGACTATGCTGAAGGAATTCCGCGAATTTGCGATGAAGGGCAATGTCGTCGACCTCGCGGTCGGCGTCATCATCGGTGCGGCCTTCGGCGCCATCGTGACCTCGCTGGTCGGCGACATCATCATGCCGGTCATCGGTGCGATCACCGGCGGTCTCGACTTCTCCAATTACTTCACCGGACTGTCGAAGGCGGTGACGGCGACCAATCTGGCCGATGCCAAGAAGCAGGGCGCCGTGCTGGCCTGGGGCAGCTTCATGACGCTGACGCTGAATTTCATCATCATCGCGTTCGTGCTGTTCATGGTCATTCGCGCCATGAACACCCTGAAGCGCAAGGACGAGGCGGCGCCCGCGGCGCTGCCGAAGCCGACGCGCCAGAAAGAGCTGCTGACCGAGATCCGCGATCTCCTCAAGAAGAGCTAACGTGGCCGAGAAGAACGAGCGCCCGATCAAGGTCGTCGCCGAGAACCGCAAGGCCCGGTTCAACTATGCGATCGAGGACACCATCGAGACCGGCATCGCGCTGACCGGCACCGAGGTGAAATCAATTCGCAACGGCAAGACCACCATTGCGGAGTCCTATGCGGACACCAAGGACGGCGAGATCTGGCTGATCAACGCCAACATCCCCGAATATCTGCAGGCCAACCGCTTCAACCACGAGCCCAAGCGGCCGCGTAAACTGCTGCTGCACCGCAAACAAATCAACAAGCTGATGGGCGCGGTCGATCGCGACGGCATGACGCTGATTCCGCTAAAACTTTATTTCAACGAGCGCGGCCGCGCCAAGCTGCTGCTGGCGGTGGCCAAGGGCAAGAAGCTGCACGACAAGCGCGAGAGCGAGAAGAAACGCGACTGGGGCCGGGAGAAGGGCCGCCTGCTGCGCGCGCGGGGGTAGGGGGCGAATGGCGAACAGGGAATGGCGAATGGTAAATTCGGCAGCTATCCCTTCTATTCGGTATTCGCCATTCGCTACTCGCCACCTTGAGGGAGCGAGCATTCAATGAATCAAAAAAATCTGCTCGAAGTCGACTGGAGCAAGATCCCGGCGCCGTCGGACGATGGCGCAGCCGCCCACCTTGTCGGCTTGGCGATCCCGCCGATCAGCCTGATGGCGACCGACGACAATTCGGTCACGCTGTCGGTGCTGCCGGGCCGGGTCGTCGTATTCGCCTATCCCCGCACTGGCGAGCCCGGCAAGATCAGCCTGGTCGACGATTGGGACATGATCCCCGGGGCGCGCGGCTGCACGCCGCAGACCTGCTCGTTCCGCGATCTGTTCGCCGATCTGAAGGCCGCCGGCGCCAGGCACGTCTTCGGCCTGTCGACGCAAAGCAACATCTACCAGACCGAAATGGCGTCGCGGCTGCATTTGCCGTTCCCGGTGCTGTCGGATGAGAAGCTGGCGCTGACCCGCGCCCTCGAATTGCCGACCATGGAGGTGGCGGGGCTGACGCTGATCAAGCGGCTGGCGCTGATCATCGATGGCGGGCGCATCAGCCACGTGTTCTATCCGGTGTTTCCGCCGGACCGGAACGCCGGCGACGTGCTGGCGTGGCTGAAGGAAAACCGGGTCTAGCTCTTATCCAGATCCGCGCGCACTTTCGCAAACACATTGCGAAACATTTCCGGCGTCAGCACCCGCGTATTGGTATTGTAGCGGGAGCAGTGATAGCTGTCGTAAAGCTTGATCGGGCCGGCACTATGCACGGCGCCGTGCGCAAACGACGCCGCGGCGCTGCGCAGGCCAAGCGCTTTCAGCGTCGATTCATGGGCGATCCTGCCGAGCGCCACGATCGCGCGAAGTCTGGGCATGCCGGCGATGGTCGTGATCAGGAATTGCCGGCAGGTGTTGATCTCGACCGGCAGCGGCTTGTTCTGCGGCGGCACGCAGCGCACCGCGTTGCTGATCATGCAGTCGACCAGCCGCAATCCGTCGTCGGGTCGCGCCTGGTAACTGCCTTTGGCAAAGCCATATTCCAGCAAGGTGGCATAGAGCAGGTCGCCCGCGTAGTCGCCGGTGAAGGGGCGTCCGGTGCGATTGGCGCCCTGCATGCCCGGGGCGAGGCCTACGATCAGCAACCGGGCTCTTGGATCGCCGAACGAATCCACCGGCGCATTGTGCCAGCCCGGCTCACGGGCACGAGCCTGGTCACGAAACTCGGCGAGACGCGGGCAAAGCGGGCAGTTGCGGTCCGGTCCAATAGCGGAAAAGGCGGCGGCGCTAGCCATTCATGACCATGGCGTTTTCAATGTGGGCACCGGTTCGCGTCAGGACGTCGCGACAAAAACAAAAGCCCGGTTCTGATTCCAGAACCGGGCTCTAGCAGTGCAGCGGACTATTCTCAATCTTCGAAATCGTCGTCGCCGGCCCGCGGCGCCATGGTGGTCGCGCGCTGCAGGAATTGCGGAGCGTGATGACGCGGCTCGCGCGGAGCGGGGCGCTCGGAGGGATCGCGGCCGAGCTTCGATTGCAGCTCGACCAGATCGGTGAAGACGTCGGCCTGGCGGCGCAACTCGTCGGCGATCATCGGCGGCTGGCTCGAAATCGTCGACACCACCGTGACGCGAACGCCGCGCCGCTGCACCGCTTCAACCAGGGAGCGAAAATCGCCATCGCCCGAGAACAGCACAATCTGATCGACGTGCTCGGCGAGCTCCATGGCATCGACCGCGAGCTCGATGTCCATATTGCCCTTCACCTTGCGGCGGCCGCTGGCGTCTATGAATTCCTTGGTCGCCTTGGTGACGACAGTGTAGCCGTTATAGTCGAGCCAGTCGATCAAAGGACGGATCGATGAATATTCCTGATCCTCGATAATCGCCGTGTAGTAGAACGCCCGCAACAGCGTACCGCGACTCTGGAATTCCTTGAGAAGGCGCTTGTAGTCGATGTCGAAGCCGAGTGTCTTTGCGGTTGCATAGAGATTGGCGCCATCGATGAAGAGCGCGATCTTGTTGGAAGCGGGTGACATCAAAGGGTTCTCGCGTTGTTGTTAACGTTTTTAGCGCAGCGGGAATCGACCGCGCGCACTTTCCAGGTCAGCTGTCTAAAGTTCGGTGAATCTTTCCCCACGACAATCACCACTGCAATTATGGTGAGGCGAGGGCGAAATACCTAGTCTTTTGACGTTGTAAGGAGAGAATACTTGTCCCGAACGGTGTCCCGCCGTCTTCGGACGCTCCGGCCTTCTGGCCCCGGGAACTGGGTTACCAGAGCCCATTAAGAAGGCAAATCACAAATTTAGTCTTGCGAAACGCCATCCGCCCCTATAACTAGCCCCTATAACCGACATATTGGGCCCCATTTAACGGAGCGACAGTCTATGGCGCGCGTCACCGTGGAAGATTGCATTGATAAGGTCGACAACCGGTTCGACCTGGTCCTGCTGGCAGCACATCGCGCCCGTATGATCTCGTCCGGATCACAACTCACAGTTGACCGCGACAACGACAAGAATCCGGTCGTTTCGCTGCGGGAAATCGCCGACTCCTCGATCTCCCCGGAAGACCTGCGCGAGGAACTGGTTCATTCCCTGCAGAAATTCGTCGAAGTCGATGAGCCTGAGCCCGATACCGTGCCCTTGATCGGCTCGGCCGGCGCCAGCGTCGATGCCGACGACACCGAGGTCGCGGTCGAGCGCATGACCGAGGAAGAGCTCCTGAAGGGCCTTGAGGGCCTGGCGCCGCCGGAAGAGCAGCCCGAAGAGGACGAATAGACCCGGCAACGGGACGTCCCGAACACCCTGATCTGACAGAGGCCCGGACATTTGTCCGGGCCTTTGCTTTTGTTGACATTTTTTCAGGTACGATGCGTGCTTGGCGGATGGGTGCGAGATCGCCTGAACCGGGTTGGCCGCAGCTTGACCCGGGTTCGGCATCACAATCGTTCCAAGCCATGCGAAATTGATCGCTTGCGGACCCCCAACGGGGTGCAGCTTCGCTCGAAATCGCATTAGTGTTCTTGAGGCATTCTTGCAGCGGGCCGAGCTCGGCGCGCGGATGAGGCAGTGATTCGATGGCGTTCTGGCGCCGCATATCCCGGCAAATGCAGGCTGCGACCGATTCGGTCGCGGTGGCGCCGGCCTTGCCCGCGGTGGAGCGGCCCAAATCCCCCCGCTCGCGCATGATGCGGCAATACGATCTGGTCGAGCGCGTCCGCTCGTACAATCCGGACACCGACGAAGACCTGCTCAATCGCGCCTATGTCTACGCCATGAAGGCGCACGGCACCCAGACCCGCGCATCGGGCGATCCTTATTTCTCGCATCCGCTCGAGGTCGCGGCGATCCTCACCGGCCTCAAGCTCGATGATGCCACCATCGTCGCGGCGCTGCTGCACGACACCATCGAGGACACCGAGGCGACGCGCGCCGAGATCGACAACGTGTTCGGCCACGAGATCGGCGCGCTGGTGGAGGGCCTCACCAAACTGAAGCGGCTGGAGCTGGTTTCGCGCGAGGCCAAGCAGGCCGAGAACCTGCGCAAGCTGCTGCTGGCGATCGCCGACGACGTCCGCGTGCTGCTGATCAAGCTCGCCGACCGCCTGCACAACATGCGGACCCTGGAATTCGTGCCGCACGCCTCGCGCCGCAGGATCGCCGAGGAGACGCTCGACATCTATGCGCCGCTCGCCGGCCGCATGGGCATGCAGGAGATGCGCGAAGAGCTCGAGGACCTGTCGTTCCACACGCTCGATCCCGAAGCCTATGCGGTGGTGATGCAGCGGCTCGACGCACTGGCCGAGCGTAACCGCAATCTGATCGGCGAAATCGAAAGCCAGCTGTCGAAGAATTTGCAGAAGAACGGCATCACCGCGCGGGTCTATGGCCGCCGCAAGCAGCCGTTTTCGATCTGGACCAAGATGGAGCGCAAGTCCGTCGGCTTCGAACAATTGTCCGACATCTACGGTTTCCGCGTCGTGATGGCCGACGTCGAATCCTGCTATCGCGCGCTCGGCGTCGTCCACACCACCTGGCCGGTGGTGCCGGGGCGCTTCAAGGACTACATCTCGACGCCGAAACAGAACGACTATCGTTCGCTCCACACCACCGTGATCGGTCCCGGCCAGCAGCGCGTCGAACTGCAGATCCGCACCGAGGAGATGAACCAGATCGCCGAATTCGGCATCGCGGCGCATGCGTTCTACAAGGAGGGGGAGGGCTCGCCGACCGAGCGGCTCAAGCACGAGTCCAACGCCTTTGCCTGGCTACGCCACACCGTCGGCATTCTGTCCGAAAGCGCCAATCCCGAAGAGTTCCTGGAACACACCAAGCTCGAACTGTTCCACGACCAGGTGTTCTGTTTCACCCCGAAGGGCAAGCTGATCGCGCTGCCGCGCCAGGCCAACGTGATCGACTTCGCCTATGCCGTGCATACCGACGTCGGCAACAGCGCGGTCGGCTGCAAGATCAACGGCAAATTCGCGCCATTGTCGTCGGAATTGCAGAACGGCGACGAGGTCGAGGTGTTGACCTCGAAGGCACAGGCGGCGCCGCCATCGGCCTGGGAGTCGCTTGCGGTCACCGGCAAGGCGCGGGCGGCGATCCGCCGCGCCACCCGGACCGCCGTGCGCGATCAATATGCCGGACTTGGCCGCCGTATCGTCGACCGCCTGTTTGCCCGCGCCAAGATCGAATACGCCGATGACAAGCTGAAGGGCGCGCTGCCCCGGCTGGCGCGCGCCTCGATCGAAGACGTGATGGCCTCCGTCGGGCGCGGCGAACTGAAGGCGTCCGACGTCGCGCGGGCGATGTATCCGGACTACAAGGAAGAGCGGATGGTGCGTTACGGGGCCAAGCGAAGCCTCGCGGACAAGCTGAAGCTGAAATCGCCGCCACATCCGGCACGCAGCGCGTCGGTGATCCCGGTGCGCGGCCTCAATTCCGACCTGCCGGTCAAGTTCGCCCCGAACGGCGGCGCGGTGCCGGGCGACCGCATTGTCGGCATCGTTTCACCGGGTGAGGGGATCACGATCTATCCGATCCAGTCGCCGGCGCTGAAGGATTTCGAGGAAGAGCCGGAGCGCTGGCTCGACGTGCGCTGGGACGTCGACGAGACCATGCCGCAACGTTTTCCGGCGCGGATTCTCGTGCACAACGTCAACGAGCCCGGCAGCCTTGCCCAGGTCGCCACCGTGATCGCCGAGCATGACGGCAATATCGACAATATCAGCATGTCGCGCCGCTCCCCCGATTTCACCGAGCTGACCATCGATCTCGAGGTCTATGACCTGAAGCATCTCAGCGCTATTATCGCCCAGTTGCGCGCCAAGGCCGTCGTCGCACGGGTCGAGCGTGTTAATGGGTAACGTCACCCGCCAGGATTCCAAGAGAGTGAAATGCCGAAAGCTCTTCCGCTGCGCCTCGGGGTCAATGTCGATCACGTCGCTACCTTGCGCAATGCACGGGGCGGCGCGCGGCCGGATCCGGTGCGCGCCGCGCTGACCGCGATCGAGGCGGGCGCCGACGGCATCACCGCGCATCTGCGCGAAGACCGCCGCCATATCCGCGACACCGACATGACGCGCCTCAAGGCCGAAATCTCAAAACCGCTGAATTTCGAGATGGCGGCGACCGAGGACATGCTGCGGATTTCACTGGCGACCAGGCCGCACGCGGTCTGCCTGGTTCCCGAGCGCCGCGAAGAGCTCACCACCGAAGGCGGGCTTGACGTGGTCGGCCAGCACAATGCGCTGGCGCCGTTCATCGCGCGCCTGAACGATGCCGGCATCCGGGTGTCGCTGTTCATCGCCGCCGATCCGGCTCAGATCGAGATGGCCGCGCGCCTCCGGGCGCCGGTGATCGAAATCCATACCGGCGGCTGGTGCGACGCCGTGGTGGATGGCCATGCCGCCAAGGCCGAGGCGGAATGGCAGCGCATCGTCGCGGGCGCGCGGCTGGCGCGCGCCGCGGGGCTTGAGGTTCATGCCGGCCACGGCCTCGACTATGACACGGCCGAGACCATCGCCGCGCTGCCCGAGATCGCCGAACTGAACATCGGCTACTTCATGATGGGGGAGGCGCTGTTCGTCGGCCTCGGCGAAACCGTCCGCAGCATGCGCGCGGCGATGGACCGCGGGCGGCAGCGCAGCGTGGCTTCGACATGATCATCGGCATCGGCTCCGACCTGATCGATATCACGCGGGTTGCCAAGGTGATCGAACGCCATGGCGAGCGCTTCCTCGAGCGCATCTTCACCGATGCCGAGCGCGCCAAGGCCGCGCGCCGCGCCAACAACGAGAAGATGGTGATCGCGACCTATGCCAAGAGATTCGCGGCCAAGGAGGCCTGTTCCAAGGCCCTCGGCACCGGCATCCGTCAGGGCGTCTGGTGGCGGGATATGGGGGTGGTGAACCTGCCGGGCGGCCGTCCCACCATGAAGCTGACCGGCGGGGCGCTGGCCCGGCTCGAGAAACTGACGCCGGAAGGGTTCGAGGCCCGGATCGACCTTTCCATCACCGACGACTGGCCGCTGGCGCAGGCCTTCGTCATAATTTCGGCGGTCGTTCCGGGCAAATCATAGGGCAGGCGGCTGTTCGCGCCGGGGGACCGACGTAAAACTAAAAAACATTGATTTATCAATGTATTACGAAGTTTTACCGAGGCGCTTGATTGCACGGCCGCGAACAACCGTCTAAAACGCCGCAGCGACACTACCGAGCCAGGGCGAATTCGGGTTTTGCGCCGGAATTTGCCTTCAACATCAGTATCGAAGACCATTTTCTTGACGCGAACGGAACTGTTCGATTCGCGTGAGGAAAACGTTCTGCCACCGTGCAGGCCAAGCCTCTGTTTAGTACTTGCCTTGCTTGAAGCAGCCTTGCGGGAATTGGGAAAGCGATGAGCGTGACATCCGGGACAAAAACTGAAAGCGGCTTGGGCGAAACCATCCGTGTCGTCATCCACGCCCTCCTGATCGCGCTCGTGATCCGAACCTTCCTGTTCCAGCCGTTCAACATTCCCTCGGGATCGATGAAGGCGACGCTGCTGGTCGGCGACTATTTGTTCGTCTCGAAATATTCGTACGGCTATAGCCACTACTCGATCCCGCTGTCGCCGCCATTGTTCTCGGGCCGCATTTTCGGCTCGGAGCCGTCGCGCGGCGATATCGTCGTGTTCCGCCTGCCGAAGGACGATTCCACCGATTACATCAAGCGCGTGATCGGCCTGCCGGGCGACCGCATCCAGATGCGCGAAGGACTGCTCTACATCAACGACGCCCCGATCAAGCGCGAGCGCCTGAGCGATTTCATCGGTGAGGACCCGTGCGGCTCCGACGCCACCGCGCGCGTCAAGCGCTGGAAGGAAACCCTGCCGAACGGCGTCTCCTATGAGTCGCTCGATTGCGTCGACAACGGCTTCTACGACAACACCACCATCTATACCGTGCCGGCCGGCCATTTCTTCATGATGGGCGACAACCGGGACAATTCGACCGACAGCCGCGTGCTGTCGGCGGTAGGCTATGTGCCGTTCGAAAACATCGTCGGCCGGGCGCAAATGATCTTCTTCTCCATTGCCGAGGGCGAACATGCTTGGATGTTCTGGCGCTGGCCGACCGCGGTGCGCTGGAATCGCATTTTTTCAATCGTGCGATGAACGACGAAACGCCCGTCATCAGGGATACCCCGACACCGGGCGAGAGCCCGCAGCCTGATGCCGGTGGCGAACCTGCGGCCAAGAAGAAGCGCGGCAGAGGCTCGGCCAAGGAATCGGCGAAGGCCGCGGCTGCCGCGCTCGAAGCGCGTATCGGCCACAAGTTCGGCGATCCCAACCTCCTGACATCAGCGTTCACGCATGTGTCCGCGCTAAAACCCGCGCGCAATCGCACCGAAAGCTATCAGCGCCTCGAATTTCTCGGCGATCATGTGCTGGGACTGATTGTCTCCGACATGCTGTATCGCGCCTTTCCGAACGCCGACGAGGGCGAGCTGTCAAAACGCCTCGCCGATCTCGTGCGCAAGGAAAGCTGCGCCGACGTCGCCAAATCGCTCGGGCTGGTCGACGACATCAAGCTCGGCCAGGTCGGCGCCAGCGCCAGCGCCCGTTTGCGCAAATCCGTGCTCGGCGACATCTGCGAAGCCGTGATCGGGGCGATCTTTCTCGACGGCGGCTACGGTGCCGCCGCCCAATTCGTCGAACGCAACTGGACCGAGCGGATGCGCAAGCCGCGCCGGCCGCTGCGCGATCCCAAGACGGTATTGCAGGAATGGGCGCAGAGCAAAGGAATGCCGACGCCGGTCTATCGCGAGGTCGAGCGCACCGGGCCGCATCACGATCCGCAGTTCCGCGTGTCCGTGGAACTGCCGGGACTGGCGCTGGCCGAAGGCGTCGGCGGCAGCAAGCGCGCGGCCGAGAAGGTTGCGGCCTCGGTGATGATCGAGCGCGAGGGCGTCGGCGGCGGTGGTGGCAATGACAGCTGAATCTCCTGCCCAGACCGCTTGCGGCTTCGTCGCGCTGATCGGCGCGCCCAATGTCGGCAAGTCGACCCTGGTCAACGCGTTGGTCGGCTCCAAGGTCACGATCGTGTCCCGCAAGGTGCAGACCACGCGGGCGCTGATCCGCGGTATCGTGATCGAGAACAACGCGCAGATTATCCTGGTCGATACGCCCGGCATCTTCGCGCCGAAACGGCGGCTCGACCGCGCCATGGTATCGACCGCCTGGAGCGGGGCGCATGACGCCGATCTGGTCTGCGTGTTGCTCGATGCCAAAGCCGGCATCGACGAGGAGGCGGACGCGATCCTGAGCAGGCTTGCGAGCGTGCAGCATCCGAAAATCCTGGTGCTCAACAAGATCGATTTGATCCCGCGCGAGAAATTGCTGGCGCTGGCGCAGGCCGCCAATGACCGCATGAAATTCGAACACACCTTCATGATCTCGGCGCTGTCGGGCGACGGCGTCGACGATCTGCGCGCCGAACTCGCCAGAATGGTGCCGGCTGGCCCGTTTCACTATCCCGAAGACCAGATGTCGGATGCGCCGATGCGGCATCTGGCGGCCGAGATCACGCGGGAGAAGATCTACCGCCAGCTGCACCAGGAGCTGCCGTATCAGTCCACCGTCGAGACCGACAGCTGGACCGAACGCAAGGACAAATCGGTCCGCATCGAGCAGACCATCTTTGTCGAGCGGGAGAGCCAGCGCAAGATCGTCCTCGGCAAGGGCGGCGCCACCATCAAGTCGATCGGCGCGGATTCGCGGAAAGAGATCGCCGAGATACTGGGCCAGCCCGTGCATCTGTTCCTGTTCGTCAAGGTGCGCGAGAACTGGGGCGACGACCCGGAGCGCTACCGCGAAATGGGAATTGATTTCCCCAAAGAATAATCAAGAAACATCAGCGATGATCGGCGTCTTCGATGACCCTGCCCAGGAACGTAGTTTGGTTTGAAGTGCTGCTGTATATGTCGCTGACGCTGGATGCGGTGTCGGTCGCTTTCCAGGACCGCACGCCGAAAGGCGACATGACCGAACAGATGATCATGGTCGCGACCCTGATGGCGGCCGGCCTGATCCTGCTGCTGGTCAATTTCGTCCGGCTCGCGGCGCGGGAGCGCAAGAACTGGCCGCGCTGGGTGCTGGCCGCGGCGCTGGTGCTGTCGGTGATCTCGCTGGCGCAGGTGATCGGTGCGAACGGCCTGCAACTCGACAGCGCCATCGAGGTGGTGTCCTGCGCGCTGACGACGGCGGGGTTGTATTTTTCCTTCACCGGCGATGCCGTCGGCTGGTTCAACGCGTAACCGCGACACTGCGTAGGGTGGGCAAAGGCGCACTTGCGCCGTGCCCACCAATCTCGCGCGCACGGCTTTGTTGATCGTGGTGGGCACGCTACGCTTTGCCCACCCTACGTGATAAACTCCCACCCATGGAATGGACCGACGAAGGCATCGTGCTGGGGGTGCGGCGGCATGGCGAATCTTCCGCCATTGTCGAGCTCTTGACGCGCAGCCATGGCCGGCACCTTGGCCTGGTGCGCGGCGGCGCGGGGAAAAGGATGCGGCCGTTGCTGCAGCCCGGCAACAGCGTCACCACGGTGTGGCGGGCGCGGCTCGACGAGCATCTCGGATATTACGCCATCGAGGGCACGCGGCTGCGCGCGGCGACCTTGCTGGCGTCGGCGCACGCCACCTATGGCGTCACCCATCTGGCCTCGCTGGTGCGGCTGTTGCCGGAGCGCGACCCGCACGAGGACATCTACGAGATGTTCGAGCGCACGCTGGACGATTTCGACGATGTCGGCGGCGCCGCGGCGCATCTGATCCGGTTTGAGCTGGCGATGCTGGCCGAACTCGGCTTCGGCCTCGACCTGGAAAACTGCGCCGCGACCGGCGAGACCACGGAATTGATCTACGTGTCGCCGAAATCCGGCGGCGCGGTGTCACGGCGCGCCGGCGAGCCCTACCGCGACCGGCTGCTGCCGCTGCCGGCTTTCTTGCGAGAGGGCGAGGGCGGGACGAATGGCTGGTCGGACCAGGACCTGCAGGACGGCTTTCGGCTCACCGGCATGTTCCTGCTCCGCCACGTGCTGGAGCCGCGCGGGCAGGGCCATTCCGACGCCCGCGATGGATTCATCAACGCGGTGACCAAATACCGGGCGCGAATCAGTTCCACGGTCTGAAGGCAGGGCCCGTCGTCCCGGCCTTGAGCCGGGACCCATACGCCGCGGCTTATCGATAAGAGCCGTGGCTCCAGTCGATTTCCTTCAAAAACACCTGTGGTTATGGGTCCCCCGATGCGCAATTGCGCATCTGAGCCTTCGCCGGGACGACGCCAAGATGGTGTAGCCCCGATTCGCGGCTTGCCCGAGTCAGCCCAAAAGTTTAACCCGTCCCCATGGGAAAACGAACGTTACCGCCGGAAGAGCCGGCCGAAATCCATGAAGTCATGCTGCGGGATGCGCTGGAAGAGCGCTATCTCACCTATGCGCTTTCGACCATCATGCATCGCGCGCTGCCGGACGGCCGCGACGGTCTGAAGCCGGTGCATCGGCGCATCCTTTACGGCATGCGGCTGCTGCGGCTCGACCCCGGCACGGCGTTCAAGAAATCCGCCAAGATCGTCGGCGACGTGATGGGCTCGTTCCATCCGCATGGCGACCAGGCGATCTATGACGCCATGGTGCGGCTGGCGCAGGATTTCTCCTCGCGCTACCCGCTGGTCGACGGCCAGGGCAATTTCGGCAATATCGACGGCGATAATCCGGCAGCCTATCGTTACACCGAAGCGCGCATGACCGCGGTGGCGCAGCTGCTGCTGGAGGGCATTGACGAGGACGGCGTCGAGTTCCGTCCCAATTACGACGGCCAGACCAAAGAGCCGGTGGTGATGCCGGGCGGCTTCCCGAACCTGCTCGCCAACGGCTCTCAGGGCATCGCGGTCGGCATGGCCACCTCGATTCCGCCGCACAACGCCGCCGAGCTGTGCGACGCGGCGCTGCATCTGATCGACAAGCCGGATGCCAAATCGAAGTCGCTGCTGAAATGGGTCAAGGGGCCGGATTTCCCGACCGGCGGCATCGTCGTCGATTCCAAGGAAGCGATCGCCGAAGCCTATATGACCGGGCGCGGCTCGTTCCGCACCCGCGCGCGATGGACCCAGGAAGAGGGCGCGCGCGGCACCTGGGTCGTTGTGATCACCGAGATCCCGTGGCTGGTGCAGAAATCCCGCCTGGTGGAGAAGATCGCCGAACTGCTCAACGAGAAGAAGCTGCCGCTGGTCGGCGACGTCAGGGACGAGTCCGCCGAAGACGTCCGGCTCGTGATCGAGCCGAAATCTCGCGCCGTTGATCCCGCGCTGATGATGGAATCGCTGTTCCGGCTGACCGAGCTCGAAAGCAAGATTTCGCTGAACCTCAACGTGCTGATCAAGGGCAAGATCCCGAAAGTGGTTGGCCTTGCGGAATGCCTGCGCGAATGGCTCGACCATCTGCGCGACGTGCTGCTGCGCCGTTCGAATTACCGCAAGACCCAGATTGAGAACCGGCTGGAAGTGCTCGGCGGCTACCTGATCGCCTATCTGAACATCGACAAGGTGATCAAGATCATCCGCACCGAGGATGAACCGAAGCCGGAGTTGATGAAGGCCTTCAAGCTGACCGAGGTCCAGGCCGACGCCATCCTCGACATGCGGCTGCGCCGTTTGCGCAAGCTCGAGGAATTCGAGATCCGCACCGAGGACAAGAACCTTCGGGCCGAATTGAAGGGCATCAAGTCGCTGCTCGGCTCCGAGGTCGAGCAATGGTCCAAGGTCGGCGACCAGGTGCGCAAGGTCCGCGACATGTTTGGTCCGAAGACCCCGCTTGGCAAGCGCCGCACCACCTTCGCGGATGCGCCCGAACACGATCTCGCCGCGATCGAGGAGGCCTTTGTCGAGCGCGAGCCGTGCACGGTGGTGATCTCCGAAAAGGGCTGGGTGCGCACGCTCAAGGGCCATGTCGAGGATATTTCCGGGCTCGCCTTCAAGACCGACGACAAGCTCGACCACGCATTCTTTGCCGAGACCACCTCGAAGCTCTTGGTGTTCGCGACCAACGGAAAATTCTATTCGCTCGACGTCGCCAAGCTGCCGGGCGGCCGCGGCCATGGCGAGGCGATCCGCATGTTCATCGACATGGAGCCGGAAACCGCGATCGTGTCGCTGTTCGTCAACAAGGGCGGCCGCAAATTCCTGATCGCAAGCCTCGAAGGGCAGGGCTTTATCGTCAACGAGGACGATTGCGTCGGCAATACCCGCAAGGGCAAGCAGGTGCTCAACGTCGAAATGCCGAACGAGGCCTGCGCGATCACGACCGTGGCCGGCGACACCGTCGCCGTGATCGGCACCAACCACAAGATGGTGCTGTTCCCGCTCGACCAGGTGCCGGAGATGGCGCGCGGCCGCGGCGTACGGCTGCAGAAATACACCAGCGCCAAACTCTCCGACGTCGCGGTATTCGAGTCCAAGGCGGGGCTGAACTGGAAAGATTCCGCCGGCCGCGACCAAAGCATGAGCTGGAAAGAACTGGCCGATTGGCGCGGCAACCGCGCCGACGCTGGCCGCCTTGCGCACGGCCTGCCGAAGTCGAACAAGTTCCTGCGGGGCGTGGAGTAGGTTTCTGCGGCGTCGTCCCGGCCTAGTGCGCAATTGCGCACTAGGCCGGGACGACGATCAATTGCTGTGATAGTATTCGGATTTCCGTGCGCTATATATCCGCGCCATGGCGCAGGCTCACCACCACCACCACCACCACCACCACGACGACTCCCACGCACATGACCACGCCGGGCACAGCCATGCGCCCGACAGTTTCGGATGGGCATTTGCCATCGGCGCATCGCTCAATGCGGCGTTTGTCGCCGCCGAGCTGATCTTCGGCTATGCCGCCAATTCGCTGGCGCTGATTTCGGACGCCGTTCACAATCTATCCGACGTGATCGCGCTGCTGCTGGCCTGGGGCGGGGCGTGGCTCGCGCAGAAGCAACCGACCCAGCGGCATACCTATGGCTACCGGCGGGCCTCGATCCTCGCGGCGCTGTTCAATGCCGGCCTTCTGCTGGTCGCGGTCGGCGGCATCATCGTCGAGGCGATCAATCGCCTCTCGGCCCCCGCGCCGGTGGCCGGCTGGACCGTCGTGGCGGTCGCGGCACTCGGCATCGCCATCAATGGCGGCACGGCTTTGTTGTTCATCCGCGGCCGCCATGGCGACCTCAATGTTCGCGGCGCCTATCTGCACATGGCCGCCGATGCTGGCGTGTCATTTGGCGTGGTGATCGCGGCCCTGGTGATCATGTTCACGGGATGGCTGTGGGTCGATCCCGCGATCAGCCTCGTCATCGCCGCCGTGGTGCTCGTGAGCGGGTGGGGCCTGGCGCGCGACAGCGTCAATCTCGCCCTCGACGGCGTGCCGCGCGGCATCGAGCTGGCAAAGGTCAGGGACTATCTCGGTACCCTCGATGGCGTCTCGGAAGTGCATGACCTCCACGTCTGGGCCATGAGCACCAACGAGACCGCGCTGACGGCGCATCTGGTGCGGCCTGACGGCAGCGACGACGCCTTCCTGCATCGGGTTAGCGAAGAGCTGTTGCACCGGTTCAACATTCACCACGCCACGCTGCAGATCGAGTCCAGCGGCGCGGTCTGCAAGCTGGCGCCGGCGGAGAAAGTGTAGGCGGCAGCGCCGCCGCTCAAATCATCCCCGTCAGCCGCAGCGCCACGCCGGCCGCGCAGGACCCCGCCAGCACCCAGAGCATGCCGATATTGAGGCGGAAGATTGCGGTGGCGGCGGCCGCCGCCAATACGAACGCGGCGATATCGATGCTCGACAGCACGGGCATGTCGAACGACAGCCCGAACGATCGAACCGGCGTCGTCTGCCGGAACAGCGTATGCAACGCGAACCAGATCGAGAGGTTGAGGATCACGCCGACCACGGCGGCGGTGATTGCGGTTAGCGCGCCCGCTAGCCCCTTGTTGCCGCGCAGGGTCTCGATGAACGGCGCGCCGAGGAATATCCAGAGGAAGCAGGGCGTGAAGGTGACCCAGGTTGCCAGCAATCCGCCGAGCGTTGCCGCCATCATCGGCGACAGCGTGCCGGGATCGCGAAAGGCGGCCATGAAGCCGACGAACTGCAGCACCATGATCAGCGGGCCCGGCGTGGTCTCGGCCATGCCGAGACCGTCCAGCATCTCGCGCGGCTGCAGCCAGTGATAATGCTCGACTGCCTGCTGGGCGACATAGGCGAGCACGGCATAGGCGCCGCCGAACGTCACCATCGCCATCTTCGAGAAAAACAACGCGATCTGGCTGAACACATTGTCCTGGCCGAACGCGATCAGCAGCGCGGCCACCGGCACCAGCCATAGCAGCAACCAGACCGAACTGACTTTCAGCGCCTTGGCGACACTCGGGCGGACATGCTCAGGCAACTCCTCGCCGAGCAGGCTGTCGACAACGGCTGTCTTCTTGCCGCCGCCGCCATGTTCGACCGCGGCGAATTCCGACCGGCCGCTGCGGGCGCCGAGATAGCCGATCACCCCGGCGGCGATGATGATGATCGGGAAGGGGATGTTGAAGAAGAAGATCGCGACAAAGGCGATGCCGGCGAGCGCGATCATGACCCTGTTGCGCAACGCGCGTTTGCCGACCCGAACTACCGCCTGCACGACGATGGCGAGCACCGCCGCTTTCAGCCCGAAGAACACCGCCTCGACGAAGCCGACATTGCCGTAGGCCGCGTAGATATAGCTCAGCCCCATGATGGCGATGACGCCCGGCAGGATGAACAGGCCGCCGGCCATGATGCCGCCGGCGGTCCGGTGCAGCAGCCAGCCGATATAGGTGGCGAGCTGCTGCGCCTCCGGCCCCGGCAGCAGCATGCAGTAATTCAGCGCATGCAAAAACCGGCTCTCCGAAATCCAGTTCTTTTCCTCAACCAGAATGCGGTGCATCACCGCGATCTGGCCGGCGGGCCCGCCGAAACTCAAGCACGCCACCCGCAGCCAGACCCGGAATGCTTCGCCGAAGCTGATGCCGTGTGCGTATTCGCGGTTGGCACCGGCTTCGGCTGGTTTGTTGATGGTCGCGTCCATTACGGCTTCGCCTTGTTGGTCGGCCAGTTGTGGGTTTCGCCGGTCGCATCGCGGCACCAGCGATAGAAGGCATCATACAGCAATATGCCTGCCTCCAGCTGTTCGAGATCGTCGTCGAACATTCGCGACAGGCCGAGCGAGGCGGCCAGCAGCCCGGGTGCTTCCGGCGAAAGGTCGAGCCGTCCGGTATCGGCGGCGCGGACCATGGT
This sequence comes from Bradyrhizobium sp. AUGA SZCCT0158, assembly GCF_018130065.1. Classification (GTDB taxonomy): domain Bacteria; phylum Pseudomonadota; class Alphaproteobacteria; order Rhizobiales; family Xanthobacteraceae; genus Bradyrhizobium. Next base: position 45,311 of record NZ_JAFCME010000020.1, read on the forward strand.
TGCCAGCCGCAGCAACGCCGGCGTCGCCAGGCCAAATTCCTCGACCATCACATCGAAGGTGCAGAGTTCACCGCGGTGGCTCCAGAACACGTTCTCGACGTCGAACGGCGCTGCGTTAAAGCGCTCGCCGACCGCGAGGACTTCGGACGGTGCGACGAACAGGAACACCGCGTTTGGATCGACAAATCTGCGAACTAGCCAGGGGCAGGCGATGCGGTCGATCTTCGGCCGCGCCCGGGTGACCCAGACGGTGCGGCCTCGCGCATCGCGCGCGGGCAGCTTTGCGGCCGGCACCAGCGGCAGCTTGGCGGCCTTCCAGCCCTCAAAGCCGCCTTCGAGCGTTTCGGCCGACACGTCGAGATGCCGCAGCCAGGCGGCGGCGCCTTGCGCGAGTTTTTGGCCGCGCAGGCAAGCCACGATGGCGGGACGGCCGGAGAACTCCTCGCCCCAACTGGCGGCGTCTTGATGGCTGCGCCTGACGGCGCCGGGAATTAGCCGGGGGTCGGCGGCAAAGTCCTCGTCGGTACGGACGTCGATCAGGACAGGCATGTTTGCCGTGCCGATCAACCGTGCAAGCTTATCTGGAGATATCGTGGTGTAGGATGACATGGTTGCGCCCTCGTTATGAGAAAACGGGCGCGATACTTGGGCATGTCGCCTCGTGGGGAGATCGCAGAGTCCCCATGGGCCGAATTAAGCGCTTGCCGGTTCCGCTGTCAACCTTGCAACCTTGCGCCGGTGCAGATTCCGACCTAGCCTGTTTCACATCGGGGACAAAGCAGGCTCCCCGTCAGACGGTCCGCCGTCCAAGCTCTGCGCACCGCTCGACGTGTCGAGTTGCGCATGAAAGCATGGATCGATGGCCAGCATCCCCTCGGAATCGAACGTCTCGTCGGCAAATTCGCTGATCACCCTGCTCTATCTCGCGCGGGGCTTGCGCGGATTCGGCGACGGTTTTGCGATCATCATCCTGCCGGCCTACATGACGCTGCTGGGTTATGATGCCATCGCGGTCGGCATCGTCGCCACAGCCGCGCTGCTCGGAACCGCGCTGCTGACCTTGATCGTCGGCTGGATCGCGCCCCGGCATGATCTGCGTCCGCTACTGATGTTCGGCGCCGGCCTGATGGCGGCCACCGGGATTGCGTTCCCGGGCGTCGAGCATTTCGTCCTGATCGTGCTGGTCGCCTTTATCGGCACCATCAATCCGTCCGGCGGCGATCTCGGCGTGCTGGTGCCGCTCGAACATACGGTGCTGGCGCACAGCACGACCGACGAGCGCCGCACGCAGGTCTTTGCCCGCTACAGCCTGATCGGGGCGCTCGCCACCGCGGCGGGATCGCTGGCGGCGTCGTTGCCCGATTTTCTCGTCGCCGGCGGCAGCACCCAGCTCGGCGCGTTCCGCCTGATGTTCTATGGCTACGCCGCGCTCGGTATTCTCTGCGCCGCGCTCTATCGTCGTGTCCCGCACACGCGCGGCGAGGAGAGGGCGCCGCAGACGCCGCTCGGGCCCTCGCGCGGCACCGTCTACAAGCTCGCCGCGCTGTTCAGCATCGATGCGTTCGCGGGCGGTTTCGTCGCGCAGTCGTTGCTGGTGCTGTGGCTGTTCGAGCGCTTCGATCTTTCACTGTCCGCGGCGGGATTGTTCTTCTTCTGGTCGAGCACGCTGAGCGCCTTCTCCTATCCGGTCGCCGCCTGGCTCGCCCGGCGCATCGGCCTCGTCAACACCATGGTGTTTACGCACATCCCCTCCAGCGTGTTCCTGATCCTGGCGGCGTTCTCGCCGAACCTTTACCTGGCGCTGGGGCTACTGTTGCTGCGCTCGGCTTTGTCGCAAATGGACGTACCGACCCGCACCTCCTATGTGATGGCCGTCGTGACACCTGCAGAGCGGCCCGCCGCCGCCAGCGTCACCGCGGTGCCGCGCAGCCTTGCGTCCGCCATCAGTCCGGCGATCTCAGGCGCGCTGCTGATGACGGCATTCTCCGGCCTGCCGCTGGTGGTCTGCGGCGCGCTGAAGATCGGTTACGACCTCGCGCTGCTGTTCTCGTTCCGCCACATCAAGCCGCCGGAGGAGTCGTCCTGATGCGGCGGGGGAGGTGCACCGATCAGTCTTCGCGCACCGGCAACTGCCGGATCTGGAATCCGGTCTTGTTCTGTTCAAAGCCGACGCCGGAATAGAATTTCAACGTCGCCGGGCTTTTCGATCCCGTCAACAGCATGACTTTGTAACACTTGTGTTTCCAGGCCTCGGCGATCGCGTGTTTGAGAACGGCGCCGCCGTGTCCCTGTTTTCGATGGCTCGCGCCGGTGACCACGTTTTCGATCAGCGCATAGGGCAGGCCGCCGCGGGTCAGGTTTGGTACGACAACGAGGGTGCAGGAAGTGACGAGCAGGCCCTGCCGGACGCCGACGAAGACAGCGCTTCCGGGGTAGTTCGATATCTGCCGCCAGACGGATGTCGCATCCTCCAGCGCAAGAGGCGGATCGGAGGGGTTCAAGTCGCGGTACAATTCCAGCAGCGCCGGAAGATCGGCTTGCTCGACGGCGCGGATAAGCAGATCGCTGGACATGGTTCACCTCACGACATTCCAATTATTGGGAAGTTTATACACCGTGGAGCTGCGCAAGGCAGGATAGCGCGATGTCACGGACCGACATGCACGGACGCGGCTTGGCTTGCTTTCCTGCTGACACTTGCCGCCAGATCGCAGAAAGATTCGAAGGAAGAGCATTTTCGACTCGCGCGTTCGATTTACCACGACCATATCTCGCACGCGCGCTGCGCAGACGGCGCGACGGGAGGCGGCGTTGGGCGAATGGGTCGGGGTTGCAATCGCATTGGTCTCGAGCTCTCTCGGCGGGACCGCGGCGGCGATCACGCGCTATCTCGCCGGCAATACCGATCCGGTCACGATGGCGATCCTGCGCTGGGGCATCGGCTTTTGCTGCGTGTTGCCGGTCGCGCTGCTCCTGACGGCGCGCTGGCCGCAGCGCCGGGATTGGCCTGCCGTCGCCGCACTGGGCTTCTGCTTCTTCGGCGTGTTCTTCGTCCTCTACAACATCGCAATGTCCTACACGACCGCAGCGCGCGCCAGCCTCGCGCTCGCGACGCTGCCGCTGCACACCATGGTGGTCGGCGCGTTGCTCGGCATCGAGCCGCTGACGAAGCGGAAGTCGATCGGTGTGAGTATCGCCGTTTTCGGCGTCTTTGCGGCCCTGGCATCGGGGCTTTCGAACGCACCGCCGGGCGCGTGGCGCGGCGAACTGATTATGACGGCGGCCGTGCTGTGCATGGCGTTCTACAACGTCTGGTCCCGTCCGTTCATCCAGCGATCGAGCGCGCTCGGCTTCCTCACCGTCGGCATGGGCACGGGTGCCGCCGCGCTGATCCTGGTAGGCTCCCTGACCGGGAGCGTCGCAGTCTTGAGCCAGTTCGGAACGGCGCAATGGATCGCAGGCCTCTATCTCGGGATCGCCGGCGGCGCGCTGGCGTTCATCCTGTGGGTGCTGGCGCTGGAGCGCGCGTCGCCGACAAGGGTGGCCAACACCATGACCGTTAACCCGCTGGCAGCAGGATTGCTCGCCACGCAGCTCGTCGGCGAGCCGATCACGCCGAACCTCGTACTCGGGCTGGTCGCGGTGTTCGCCGGCATCTGGATCGCGACGTCGGCGGTTAAGCCCGAGCGGCCGTGAGAAGGGGCTATCACAAGTTGCCCGGCCGGATATCATCCGATACCGCTGTTCCGAACTGGTAAGGAAGCCGCCGCCATGACGATCGAGGTCCGTCAGATTCGCGAGGAGGACATTGAGAGCTTCCATGCAGCGATCGATGCGGTGGCCCGCGAGCACAGATATCTCGCGCTGCTCGAGGCGCCGCCGATCGAGCGCGCAACGGCCTTCGTCCGGCGCAACATCGAGAACGGTTATCCGCAGCTCGTCGCCATCACCAACGGGCAGGTGGTTGGTTGGTGCAATATCCCACCGGCGTCGCGCGAGGTGATGGCGCATGTTGGCGATCTCTTTATGGGACTGCTGCCGAATTGGCGTGGTCAGGGATTGGGCGAGCGCCTGCTGCGGGAATCCCTCGTGGCCGCGGATGCGTTTGGATACCTGCGTATCGAGCTCGGTGTGTTTGCGGATAATTCGCGCGCCGCGGCGCTCTACCGCAAGGCTGGATTCGTTGAGGAAGGGCTCAAGCGCCGTGCAATCTTGATCGACAGCGTTTTTCACGACGAGATCATCATGGCGCGGCTCAGGGATTGAGGCGTCGGCACCGCTCATGCCGCTGCGATGGCCTCGATCTCGATCAGGAAGTCGGGGCCATACAGTTTCGACACCTCGACCAGCGTCACCGCGGGCGCCGCCGGCGGCGTGACGGAGGCAAAGAAGCGGTTGCGGGCTTCCCGGTAGCGGCCGAGATTGTCCATGTCGGTGAGGAAGACCGTGAGTTTGACCAGGTTGGCGGTCGTGCATCCGCTTGCCCGCAGCGCGACGGTGAGGTTCTCAAACACCTGTTCTGCCTGCGCGGCAAAATCATTCTTGCCGACCACATTGCCGTCTCGATCGAGCGCGGTCTGGCCTGCGACGAAGACGAGACGGCCCGGGCTGACGTCAACGATCTGCGAATAGCCGGGTGGGATGCCGAGTTCGGGCGGATTGATGCGCCGGATCGACGGTGTTGTGTCATCTACCATTGGGAGTCCTCATGATGGCTTTGTCATGGGCGGATGGCTGCGCACCAAAAACAGCGCGAGCAGCGCCGCGAGGCTCAGCGCGGATGAGACGATGAGAACGCGGCTGCCCATGATGTCGATCAGGAGGCTGAACAGCAATGGGGCAGCAGCCTGCGCCATCCGCGCCGGCGCGCCGATAATGCCGAGGCGATAGCCGTAATTCTGGGGGCCGAAGATCGCCAGCGGCAGCGTGCCGCGCGCGATGGTGAGGATGCCGTTGCCGGCGCCGTAGAAGATCGCGAACACGCTGGCCGCGCCGCCACCGGCCAATCCGAGTATCGCCGCGCCGATCGGATTGGTGACACATGCGAGCTTGGTCGAGACCAGCGGATGAAAGCGGCTGAGGAAGCCGGCCTCGAAAATGCGCGCCGCCACCTGCGCCGGGCCGAGCAGGGCGCCGGCGAACACGGCCTGCGCGGTGGTGGCGCCGGCGGCTTCCATGATGCGCGGCAGATGCGCGGCCATCGCACCGGTGACGGTCCAGGCGGCGGCGAACACGAACGCCAGCAGGATCATGGTGCGGTCGATCGCCATGTGCGGCTTGACGGCGTTCGCCACCGCAGCCTTGGCGCCCTTCACCGCCGGCAGCATCAGCAAATTGATCGGCAGGCCGATCAGGATATGCGCCGCCGCCCAGGCAAAGCAAGTGTTGCGCCAGCCGATGGTCTCCAGCCCCCAGGCCGACAGCGGCCATCCGACCGTCGACGCAAAACCCGCGAGCAACGTGATGCCGGTGATCGAGCGCCGCGCGTCATTGCCGTAGATGCGCCCGAGCGCGGCGAACGCCGCATCGTAGAGGCCCGCGCCCATGCCGATACCGAGCAGCAGCCATGCGATGGCCATCACCGGAATGGAGTAGCTGAACCCAAGCAGCGTTAGTCCTGCCGCGAATACCATGTTGGACATCGACAGGACCGATCGGCCGCCGACCAGGTCGATCTGCCGGCCGACACGCGGGCCGAGCAAAGCCGAGAGCACCAATGCTGCCGAGAAGGCGGCAAATATCCAGTTCGAGGAGACGCCGAGATCGCGCGACATCGGGTCGGCCAAAATGGCCGGCAAATAATAACTCGACGCCCAGGCCAGCGTCTGCGTGGTGCCGAGCGCGATGATGATGGGGAGGGGGCGTGCGCTCATGGCTTATCTTTTTCGTTGCGCCGGCTTGTTGTCGTTGCCGTCGTTCCGGCGTGCCGGAATCAAGTTGTCTATGATAATAGACAACTTGGAACCTAAGCGCCATGATGCCAGCTGGCAACAGGCTTGTGTCGCACTCATGCCTGAACCGTGGTCCGTCTCGACCAGTAGAGTGCCAGTGGCCCCAGCAGAATGCCCACCGCGAGCACGGTAAACGCCGCCGTCCAGGCGGAGGCGCTCGACGGTCCACCGGCCGCATCCAGCGCGACGCCAAGGGCCCAGGCGCCCAAAGCCGAAAGGCTGAAGCCGACGGTCGAATGCACGGCCATCGTCGCCCCGCGGTATTTCGGGTCCGCCGCCATCGTCATCCCCGAAGTCAGCGCGCCGGAATCGGCGGGCACGGTGATGGCGTAGGCCAGGATCAGCGGCAGCAGCAGCCATGGCGATTTGTCGGCGAACGCGCCGATCAAGAGCGCCACGACCGCAGAACTGAACATCACGGCCGTGATGGCGCGGTGGCGGCCAAACCGGATCGCGCATTCATTGCCCAGAATGCTTGCGGGCATTGCGAGCACGGAGAACAGCACGCTGACGACGACGGGGGTCAGGATCGAGCCGTCCGAATTCCGCGCCGCCACGAACGTCCAGAACGCGACCAGCCAGGTTCGGATGCCGTAAAGCTCAAAGCAGTGCGCGCCATAGCCGAGAACGAAACCCATCGCGCTGGTGTTGCGGAACACCGGCGCAAAATCCAGCAAACGGCCTTGCGCGGGCTTTGGCGTCACCGGTTGCAACAGGAAGCAGACCGAAAGCATCACCAGCGGGCCCAGCGCCGTCACCAGGAAGGCGGCGCGCCAGCCCCAGGCGTCCGCGACGAGCTGCGAGACGAGGAACGACAGTCCGACGCCGAACGAGAAGCTTGATGTGTAGAACGTGACCGCGCGCGATGAATCGCCCGGCGCAAGCCGGTCGGTCAACGCCTTGAGGCCGGGCATGTAAGCGCCCGCAAATCCGATGCCCGCGATGGCGTTGCACAACGCCCCGGACCAGAGGCCGGTGGCAAACAGGCCGAACAGCAATGTACCGAGTGCACTGACCGCCGAGCCGGCAATCAGGATTTTTCGCGCGTCGATCCGGTCGGTCAGCGTCGCCAGCACCGGCACGGTCAACATGTAGCCCGCAGCGCCTGAGCCTGCGAGCAGGCCGGCCTGCGCGCCGCTGAGATGCCATTCCGGAATCAGGAACGCCGCGAGAATGGAGGGCACCACGACATGGGGGAGCAGGCTGCCGAGCTGCCCCACACACATCGCGACGATGACGGATCGGCCGTTCAAGGAAATGCGTTTCACCCCGGTTCGTTCAGGACGCGCAGCCGCATCCTGTTTTGCCTTGTTGCTTGGCATTAGCGTCCTCTGCGCAACAGGCGTCAACAGCTGATGGCGCCGGTCCGCCGCAGCACTGGCTTGCGCCGGGCACTTCCGCGCGGCTGCAAACGCCGGTTTCGGGCAGCACCAGTTCGACACGCTCCGCCGCTTCATGATCGCCGGCGATGTCGGCGGCAATTGAACGGACCTGCTCGTAGCCCGTCAGCATCAGGAACGTGGGTGCACGGCCGTAGGACTTAATGCCGGCGAAATAGAAGCCGGGTTCGGCCTGCGCCAGTTCGCGCGCGCCGTGGGGTCGAACGGTGCCACAGCTATGCTCGTTCGGATCGATCAGCGGCGCCAGCGCCACCGGACATTCGATCGCCGGATCAAGCTGGATGCGAAGCTCGCGCACGAAATCCAGGTCCGGCCGGAAGCCCGTGGCCACAATCAGCTCATCGACGACGATTTGACGGCAGCAACTGCCGGCACCGGTTGCGACGGTGAGGCGGGGGCCCTCCGCCGTGAGGTGCGAAACCCGAAACTCGCTCTCGACCTTGATGCGGCCAGCGGCGACCAGTGATGCAAAGGCCGCGCCCAGCTCGCCACGCGCAACCAGCTTGTCGTTCGCGCCGCCGCCAAAGGCCTTGGCGGGATCATTGCCCCGCAACAGCCAGACCGGACGTGTTTCCGGCACCTCGGCGGCGAGCCGCGCGAGATCGGTCAGCGTGCCGATCGCCGAATGACCGGCGCCCAGCACGGCGACGGTTTTGCCGGCGTAGCGCGCGCGATCTTTTCCGAGAACATCGGGCATGCCGTAGGCGATCTTGCCCGCGGCCTGCGTCTCGCCGATGGCGGGGAGGCCGTTGGCGCCGGCCGGATTTGGCGAATGCCAGGTGCCTGACGCGTCGATCACGGCGTCAGCCTTGACGACCTTCGGGCCTTGCCCGTTCTGATAGCGAATCTCGAACGGCGCGGACTCGCGTGCTTTGGTCTTGAGCTTGTCGAAACCAGCGCGGCTGATGTCGGTGACGCGACTGGAGGTGTGGATGTGATCGGCGAGGGCGGTCTTGGCCGCGAGCGGTTCAAGGTAGCCCTCCAGCAATTCCGCGCCGGTCGGATAGTGCTGCGGGTCCGGCGAGTTCCACCCCGTTGCCGCGAGCAGACGCTCAGCGGCGCGGTCGATGTTGTATTCCCACGGCGAGAACAGCTGGACATGGCTCCATTGGCGGACGGAATGCCCGACGCTGTCGCCTGCTTCCAGCACGATCGGCCGATGCCCGCGCTCCAGCACGTGGGCGGCGGCGGCAAGGCCGACCGGGCCGGCGCCGATGATCGCAACGGACTTTGCCTCGCTCATACTGTTCTCCCATCAAACTAGAAGTATCGAAATTGATGGCGGCGCAAATTCACGCCGCGGTCTGCGTATCGTTGCTTTCGGAGCCGGTGCAGCATTCAGCCACCAGGAAGTCCACCAGTCCCCGCATCACGTCGTAATTGGCGTGGCACACGAGTGTCGTTGCCTCTCTCTCCTGACTGATCAGGCCGACCACCATCAATGTCTTGATATGATGGGAGAGGGTGGATGGCGCGATCTTCAGCTTGTCCTGCAGCCGCCCGACCGGCATTCCGGCATCGCCGGCACGAACCAGCGCGCGATAGATTTTCAACCGGGTCGGATTGCCCAAGGCTTCCAAATGTGCAGCGGCGTCGTCGAGTTTCATGACGGCATCATGATATTCGGTACGAGGCTTGTCAACTGTATTTCTAGAATTATGGAAATAGTGGCGTGTCCCGAACTCCATCAACGCGTCGTCCCGGCGAACTCAGATGCGCAATTGCGCATCTGTGCTCAAGGCCGGGACGACGGCGGCGTTTGTTGTTGCACCATCATCCAAAACGTGGCTTCGCAATCTCGCGACGCATTGCGCCCGAGCTTTGCCAGAACTTCCCGCCCTCAATGAGAGGGCGCAGGGAATGCCGGATGCGCGCTGCACCCGCGGTCTCGTGTGCGAATAGTGCAAACAAAGCTGCACACGAGCATACAGGGCAGCGGAGAGCATCCGACATTCCCTGCGCAGTGGCTTTACGACTTATGGCGTGCTCTCCCCGGTGAGACGGTCTCTATTGCCACCGTCGTCCCTCGGAAGCGTTAGCTCCCGAAGACTTGACGCCGTTACGGGCGCCAGGACCACACGCTTTTGCCGTACGCTTCAGCCGCGACCGTCAATCGCAACCTCAGCGTCCACCGCGACCCGCCCCTCGTTGTGACGACGGCCGACGCCCCTCCGAGTGGGACGGGATGGCTATTGATGTGCAGGTGATTTGGGGTCGGAGGAAAGAGAAAAATTTTTGATTGTCGGAAATTTTCCGCTTGACACGATTTCGATAAATCAGAATTGATTTGCCCGTCGTGTTGTTTTGTCGCAGTCGAGAAATACTCGCCGTCGTCATTCCGGAGCTCGCGTAGCGAGAGCTTTGATGTGCAATTGCACATCAGAGAATCCATCGGGCGTCGGCGTGTGCGGCCTGATGGATTCCGGGTTCGCGCCAAGAGGCGCGCCCTCAGATGCGCAATTGCGCATCGGGGAATGACGGAGGAGGCGGCTGGGCTGGACTCGTTACTTCAAATTCTGGGCAATGCCGTCGAGGGTCTGAGACCACTTTGAGCTCACGTCCGACTGAGCCTTCGAGGCCCTCGAATAGACGTTGTTCGCTTCCTGAAGCGCGAACTGAAGTTGCTGACCGAGGTCGGACCGTCCGCCGCTGACGCCGTTCAGCTCATCCGTTGCGAGTTCGCGAATGTCATTGTTCAGATTGGTCATGTCGTTCCCCTTAATGCCTGGAGCGAGACCATTCCCGCCGCGATGATAAGGGCTACGCGATGCGGTCGTGTCGCTCTGTGACTTCGGGCACATTCTAGACCTGGCTTGGGAGAGCGATTCCCTTTCTGTTCTTGATTTCATTTCGCCACGCGTATTGGATGCGCTGACCATTCCTGGTCGTCCGCAGGCCCTTTGCATGAGCAAAAGACGAAACCGCGTCATCGATATGCCCGCGCCATATCTCCGGCGCGTCTGGCTCGATCCAGCTGCTATCGCCGACCGCGAGGCCTATCCGTTCTGCCTGCCGTTCCTGCGCGATGGGCTCGAACTGGAGTTCGACCGGCCCATCACCATCATCGCCGGCGAGAATGGCACCGGCAAATCCACGCTGCTGGAGGGCATTGCCGTGCTCTCGGGCTTTGACGACGCAGGCGGCGGCAAGGGCTACCGGGCCGTCGACCATTCGGATGCGCGTGAGAAGATGGGAGGGGAGCTTTCTGAGGCGCTGCGCGCGAGTTGGCTGCCGAAGATCACCAATGGCTGGTTCTTCCGCGCCGAGACCTTCTTCTCGATCGCCAGATATCTCGATTCGGTCGGAAGCAGCTCGGACTTCCTGTCCTACTCGCACGGCGAGGGCTTTTTGCGCTTCTTCGAAGAGCGCTGCCAGCGGCAGGGCCTGTTCATCTTCGACGAACCCGAAGCCGCGCTGTCGCCGGCGCGGCAGATGGAATTTTTGAAGTTGATGTACCGCATGGAACAATCGACGCATTGCCAGGTCGTGATGGCAACGCACGCGCCAATGCTGATGGCCTATCCCGGCGCGCGCCTGCTGCGGCTATCGAAGTATGGCCTGGAGCCTGTGACCGTCGAACAGACCGACCACTACCGGGTAATGCGGGAGTTCTGCAACGATCCGGCCGGATTTGTGGAAGCGGTGGTCGACGAGTGGATGCCGCAGCGCCGGGATGTCGACCAGTTCTGATAGCGCCGGGTGAACTTGAGACCGCCGACCGCACTAAGGAAACATGTGAGCGAGCTCGAGCGGCAAGCCACCATCGTAGCGCGCTGTCGCTGTCAATTGCCCGGTGTGATCGAAATCGGAGACGTTTCTTATGAATGAATGGATATCGTTTGCGGTCGCATGGCTGCCGTTCGTACTACTGATCGCGGTGTGGTGCTGGTTCGCGCGCCGCAACGGCATGCAGGCGCGTGGATCTTCCGGCTCGACCACGATCGAGCTTTACGAGCAGCAGGTCGCGGAGACGCGGCGGATGAACGGGTTTCTGGAGCGGATTGCCGCGTCGCTGGAGAAGCGGGAGAGGTAGGGCGCACCAGCGAAGCGAGTTGCGCCGCGCGAGCGTGCTCCAGGCTGAATACGCCGCGCGGTCCGGCGGCGCCACAAACCAGCCTCCTTTGGTATGAAAATGCGTTGCCATAACGCCGCCGCGCGCCTGCGCGGCCATAAGGACCAAGAGGAAACGACATGAGAACGACCGCGAGGGTGGGGGCCGTGGTGGCGGCGCTGGCAGTCATGGGGGTGGCCTGGGCGCACGGGCCGACCCGCCAGAAGGTGCGGGAATCGATCGAGATCAACGCGCCGCCGGCCAAGGTGTGGGCCGTGATCGGCAATTTCCAGGACATGAGCTGGCTGCAGCCGGTCAGCAAGACCGAGGGCAGCAAAGGCAACGAGATCGAGGCCACGCGGCGGCTGACGCTGGCTGGTGGTGCGACCGTCGATGAGGAACTCTATAAGTACGATGCCGAGAAGATGACCTATTCCTACCGGATCACGGCCGTCGACGTGAAGGTGCTGCCGGTCACCAACTATTCGTCCACCCTGACGGTCACGCCCAGCGCCGACGGCAAGGGAAGCAGCCTGGAGTGGGCCGGCGCGTTCTACCGCGGTTTTCCCAACAACGATCCGCCGCCGGAGCTGAGCGACCAGGCCGCCGTGAAGGCGGTGAGCGGGCTTTACAAAGCGGGCCTCGAGGCGCTGAAGAAGAAGGTCGAAAGCGGAAGCTGACCGTGCGGGCTAGAGTCTTGTCTTGACGCGTTTTCTGAGCGCGAACCGGGTCCACTTCGCTGGAAAACGCTATGTCGTTCTGGCGGCTGCGGTCGCCAGCATCGGCACGGTCTGGGCCGCCCGGGCCGAGGAGGCGTTCGTCACCAATCAGCTCAGCGAAAATCTCACCGTCGTTGACCTCGCGACGTCGCGGCCGGTCGCGACCATCGCGATCGGCGGCAAGCCGGCAGGGGTAGCCATCACGCCGGATGGACGCTTCGCCTATGTGACGAGCCCCGACGCCAAGGCGCTCACCGTGATCGATGCCGCCGCACGCCAGGTGGTCGGCAAGATCAACGTCGGCGGCGGTCCGCTCGGCGTTGCGGTGGCGCCGGATGGCGGCGCGGTCTATGTCGCCGACTGGTACGCCGCGGCGGTGCGGGTGATCGATCCGAAAGCGCAGCGCGTGATCGCCGATATCGCGGTCGGCGCATCGCCGTCGGGGCTTGCGGTAACACCGGACGGGCGGCTGCTGCTCTCGGCGGACCGCGATGCGGACAGCGTATCCGTCATCGATACCGCGACGCGCGAACGCCAGGCGGTCATCAAGGTCGGCACGCGCCCGTTCGGCATCACGATCGATGCGGAGGGCCGGCGGGCCTACACCGCCAATGTCGGATCGAACGACGTCTCCGTGATCGACATCGCGGATAACCGCGAGATCGGGCGCGTGAAGACGGGCCTGCGCCCCTACGCGGTCGCACTTGCCCAGGGCCGCGGCTTCGTCAGCGACCAGTATGACGGCACCGTCAGCGTGTTCGATCTCGCGACGCTTGCGCCGGTCAAGCGCATCCATGTCGGCGATTATCCGGAAGGGATCGCGGCGACGGCGAATGGCAGGCAGATCATCGTGGCGAACTGGGAGAGCAACTCGATCAGCGTGATCGATGCGGTCGAGCTGAAGGTGACCGGTGAGATCAAGGTCGGCGACGGACCGCGGGCGTTCGGGACGTTTTTGCGGCGGTAGAGGTCGTAGGATGGGTGGAGCCAACGGGTCGCGCGAATGCGCGCCCCGTTGGCTCTACCCATCCTACATGCGTCCGTGCGCCGCGGTTGCCGGGCCCGCGCCTGGTGCCCAGTGATCGCGTCGAGCAGGCGAACGTCTACGGCCGAGACGGCGCAAAACTCGGCACGATCGAACGACTGATGCTGGACAAGGTGCGCGGAACCGTCGCGTATGCCGTGATAAAAACCGGCGGGCTGCTCGCCACCCATCACCATTATCCCGTGCGGTGGGACGAACTCAGGTTTGATCCCGCGCGTCAGGCCTTCGTGGTCGAGCTGACGTTGGACGATTTGCGCGCCGGCCCGTCCGAGTTCGATGAAGACGGCTTCGACTGGGGCGACCGCTCGCGATCCTACCGGCACCCGCATTATTGGACGGTGTAGGGCGAGGGCGAGCAGCGCGTTACTGCAAAGGGACGTCCGGGGCACTGGCCGGCCGCGCTACCGCAACTTGCGCACGTGAATATTGATGTCGAGGTCGATGCTGCTGACGCAAGTTTGCTCGGTGCGGTGAGAGCCTCCCGCGTGCCATGGCCCGTTACGCGGATTGGCATTTCTGACGTCGGCAAGCCGCAGGCACCGCCACTGCGGTAGCTTGCCACTGCTTTGTCCGGCAAATTGCCACGCCAGCACGACTTCCTCACCACGCTTGTTGAGACCCAGGATATGCGGGCACAATTCGCGATGGCGGCCTTCATAGGTGCAGACCACCTGCTGTTCGGCCAGGATCGCATTGCGGAACAAGGTGTAAATCGGGCTGGGCATGGACCTAGCTTGTCTAGGCAGAGAGTGGTGTCAATTCAAATGCCCGACCCAGGGGTAACCTGCCGCTCGCGGATAGTGGAGCCGACGCTGTTCTATTCGTTCTCTATCCTTGCCTGTTCACCGCTTGACGTAGTATATTTATGCCATGATCCGATCATGGCGGAATTCCGCGACCCGCAAGGTTTGGGACGGCGAACAGCCAAATCAATTTCGCGGGCTGGATTTCGAAGCTGCGATCGATCTGTTGGTGGCATTTGAATGTAGCAAAGTCACTCAGCGACTTAAGTCCGTTGAAAAGCGTAGGCCTTCACAAGCTCAAGGGTGATCGCAAGAAGCAGTGGGCGATGACGGTCAACGAGCGCTGGCGTATCTGTTTCGAGTTTCACAAAGGCGATGCCCACGAGGTTGAGATCGTGGACTACCACAAAGGTTGACCGTCATGGCTCCTGTCGTACACCCCGGTCGTTTATTGAAGCGCGAACTAGCCGCTCGCAAGCTCAGTGCCAACCGTTTGTCGCTCGATATCGGCGTACCCTCAGGTCGCGTCACTGACATCCTCAACGGTCGCCGTTCGATTACGGCTGACACGGCGGTGCGCCTTGGACGCTATTTTGGCAATGGGGCGCAGTTCTGGCTCGACTTGCAGGGCCAATATGACATCGGCGTCGTTGAGCGGGAGAAGGGCGCGGAGATTGCGAAGCGGGTGAGGCCGGCGGACGCGGCTTAGGGCGCAGAAGAACGGAATACGCCGCGCTATTCCGCCCTACGAGCCAACCTGCTAAGCGGAAATTGGCGTCAATTCGAATACCAGGCCATGCCTTGCGGCTTCCGCGATTTCACCTCTGCGCAACGCCAGCCGGACGGCATCAAGCTTCTGTGCATCTTCCAAGGAAAGGTATGGCGACCATCCGGTATCGTCCTCGATGAGCTCAACCGGGACTTCTGCCGCATAACGGCCTTCGTGAATGAGTTTGACGGTTTTTCGGAGCATCATTTCTTCCGTCGCATGAAGTCAGATGACCATCGCTCTTGGTCGGGTCGATATGCCGTGACTAGTACCGCAGGAGCCGATTGATCCTTTGGGATTGCCCAAACCACATGAACCGGCCTCCGCAAGATGTCCCACTGTAGAACGAGAACGCTGGGTCCCCGCATTGCCGCCGGATAGTCCTCGACAACAACAGCGGTATCGATACCAGCCAGCACCTCAGTTACCAATATATCATCCTTGGCAAGCTCGTCATAGCCGTGATCGGAAATGCGGAGCAAAC
This sequence comes from Bradyrhizobium sp. AUGA SZCCT0158, assembly GCF_018130065.1. Lineage (GTDB taxonomy): Bacteria > Pseudomonadota > Alphaproteobacteria > Rhizobiales > Xanthobacteraceae > Bradyrhizobium. Next base: position 60,473 of record NZ_JAFCME010000020.1, read on the forward strand.
CCCGCGTCACAAGAGCCTGAATCTGAGTGAGCGTATCGCTCAAATGGCTCTCCTCACGTCCGGTTGTCTACTCCGCCGCCTCGCTCGTTCCCGTACTCTTCCGCGGCTTCCCCGCCGCCCGCTTCAGCACCGGCTCCAGAAACTTGCCGGTATAGCTCCGCGGCGCTTTCACGATATCCTCCGGCGGACCCCAGGCGACGATTTCGCCGCCCCCGTCGCCGCCTTCGGGGCCGAGGTCGATGACCCAGTCGGCGGTTTTTATCACCTCGAGATTGTGCTCGATGACGACGACTGTGTTGCCCTGCGACACCAGCTCGTGCAGCACTTCCAGGAGTTTGGCGACGTCGTGGAAGTGCAGCCCGGTGGTGGGCTCGTCCAGGATGTAGAGCGTGCGGCCCGTTGCGCGCTTTGAGAGTTCCTTTGCCAGCTTGACGCGCTGGGCTTCGCCGCCGGATAGCGTGGTGGCCTGCTGGCCGACATGGATGTAGTCGAGGCCGACGCGGTGCAGCGTTTTGAAAGTCTCGCGGACGCGCGGGACGGCCTTGAAGAACTCGGCAGCTTCTTCCACCGTCATGTCGAGCACGTCGGCGATGCTCTTGCCCTTGAACAGGACTTCCAGCGTCTCGCGGTTGTAGCGCTTGCCCTTGCAGGCGTCGCAGGTGACGTAGACGTCGGGCAGGAAGTGCATCTCGATCTTGATGACGCCGTCGCCCTGGCAGGCCTCGCAGCGGCCGCCCTTGACGTTGAAGGAGAAGCGCCCGGGCTCGTAGCCGCGCGCCTTGGCTTCGGGCAGACCGGCGAACCATTCGCGGATCGGCGTAAAGGCGCCGGTATAGGTCGCGGGGTTGGAACGCGGGGTGCGGCCGATCGGCGACTGGTCGATGTCGATGATCTTGTCGATATGCTCCAGCCCCTCGATGCGGTCGTGGGGCGCGGCGCCTTCGCTGGCGTTGTTGAGTTTTCGCGCGATCGCTTTGTAGAGCGTGTCGATCAATAGCGTCGACTTGCCGCCGCCGGAGACGCCGGTCACGCAGGTGAACAGGCCGAGCGGAATTTCGGCCGAGACGTTTTTCAGATTGTTGCCGCGGGCGTTGATCACCTTGATGGTTCGGCGATGGTTCGGCGGCTTGCGCTCGGGGATCGCCACCGACAATTCGCCGGTGAGGTACTTTCCGGTCAGCGATTTCGGATTGGCCATGACCTCGGCGGGCGTGCCTTGCGCCACGATGTGGCCGCCATGCATGCCGGCGCCGGGGCCGATGTCGAGCACGAAATCGGCGAGGCGAATGGCGTCCTCGTCATGCTCGACCACGATCACGGTATTGCCGAGGTCGCGCAGCCGCTTCAGCGTTTCCAAGAGCCGCGCATTGTCGCGCTGGTGCAGGCCGATCGATGGCTCGTCCAGCACATAGAGCACGCCTGTCAGCCCCGAGCCGATCTGGGAGGCGAGGCGGATGCGCTGGCTTTCGCCGCCGCTGAGCGTACCGGACGAACGCGACAGCGTCAGGTAATTGAGGCCGACGTCGAGCAGGAAGGACAGCCGCTCGCGGATCTCCTTCAGCACGCGGATGGCGATCTCGTTCTGCTGCGCGTTGAGCGCCTTGGGCACGCTCTCGAACCATTCGCCGGCGCGCTTGACCGAGAGTTCACTGATCTCGCCGATATGCTTGCCGCCGATCTTGACGCACAGCGCCTCCGGCTTCAGCCGGTAGCCGTGGCAGCCCTCGCAGGGAATGTCCGAAAAATACTTTGCCAGCTCCTCGCGCGCCCATTCGCTCTCGGTCTCGCGAAAACGGCGGTTGAGGTTGGTGATGACGCCCTCGAACGGTTTCTTGGTGTCATAAGAGCGCACCCCGTCCTCATAGGAGAACTTGATCTCGTCGTCGCCGGAACCGTGCAGGATCGCGGCCTGCGTCTTCTTCGGCAGGTCCTTCCACTTGGTGTCGAGCGTGAACTTGTAGAACTTGCCGAGCGCGGTCAGCGTCTGGATGTAATAGGGCGAGGACGATTTGGACCAGGGCGCGATCGCGCCCTTGCGCAGGGTCAGCTCCTTGTCGGGGATGACGAGGTCTTCGTCGATATGCTGCTCGACGCCGAGGCCGCCGCAGGCCGGGCAGGCGCCATAGGGGTTGTTGAACGAGAACAGCCGGGGCTCGATCTCGGGAATGGTGAAGCCAGAAACCGGGCAGGCGAATTTCTCCGAAAACAAAATCCGTTCCGGGCCGCTCTTGTCGTGGATCTTTGCCGTTTTCTTGTCGGACTTCTTTTCCTCGGCAGCGCCCGCGGGCGCGTCGGCGTATTCGATCACCGCGAGGCCTTCAGCGAGTTTTAAGGCGGTCTCAAAACTTTCGGCGAGGCGCTGGCCGATGTCGGGGCGGACCACGATGCGGTCGACGACGACGTCGATGTCGTGCGGGAATTTCTTGTCGAGCGTGGGCGCTTCGGCGAGCTCATAGAAGCTGCCGTCGATCTTGACGCGCTGAAAGCCCTTCTTGAGGTATTCGGCGAGCTCCTTCTTGTATTCGCCCTTGCGGCCGCGCGCGACCGGCGCCAGCAGGTAGAGCCGCGTGCCTTCGGGCAGCGCCAGCACGCGGTCGACCATCTGCGACACCAGCTGGCTCTCGATCGGCAGGCCCGTCGCGGGCGAATAGGGCACGCCGACGCGCGCCCATAGCAGGCGCATGTAGTCGTAGATCTCGGTGACGGTGCCGACCGTCGAGCGCGGGTTCTTCGACGTCGTCTTCTGTTCGATCGAGATCGCCGGCGACAGGCCGTCGATCTGGTCGACGTCGGGCTTCTGCATCATCTCGAGGAACTGGCGCGCATAGGCCGAGAGCGACTCGACGTAGCGGCGCTGACCCTCGGCATAGATGGTGTCGAAGGCGAGCGAGGATTTGCCGGAGCCGGACAAGCCCGTGAACACCGCAAGCTTGTCGCGGGGAATCTCGACGTCGATGTTTTTCAGATTGTGCTCGCGTGCGCCGCGGATCGTTATCGCGCGCGTTCCCGAGCCGGCGTTGGTTTGGCGCTTCGCCCTCAGCACTTCATCCATATCGGCATTTCCAGGCGCATGGAGGCGCGCCACGTTGGGCGCGCATGGCCAGGGAAGACCTTAGCCGGGCGCCGATGGCAGAAAGCTGGAACGTAGGAAGAACGGGCCGGGATTTCCAGTGCTCGCAGCAAGCCATCAACGGTTTGTTTTGCAAGGAGTGCCAGGGAACTGCAATGGCAGCAGATGGCAGCGGAACCGCGGGCAGGATGACGTCGTCGCCGCGAATAAAACCGCACCCAAAAGAAAAAGGCCGGCGCGAGGCCGGCCTTTCGAAATCGTCTGATGCAGCGAAGCTCAATACTTCGCGATCACCGGGCCACCCCAGCGATAGTTGACGCGGACGGTGACGAGATCGACGTCCTGACGGATGCGCTCGTTGAACGTCACGCCGGCCGGGCCGATGGCAGCGACAGCGCCGTTGCTCACAAAGGTATGGGTACGATCCTGCATGAACATGTGATTGTATTCGATGCCGGCCGACCAGTTCGGCGCGAAACCATATTCGAGGCCCACACCGACCACGCCACCCCAACGGGTATCGTCACCGGTCGTGGCACCCACAACGTTGGCGACATTGCTCCTGATGTCGAAGCGATCCGCGGTCACGGCCGCACCGCCCTTGACGTAGAACAGCACGTTGTTGGCGGCCCAGCCGACCTGACCGGTGAACGTGCCAAATGCGTCGATCTTCGATCGGATGTTCGTGGCGGGGACGAAGAGGCTCACATTGCTGCCGCGGAAGTCGGCCCAGTTGCCCTGTCCTTCAACGCCGAACACCCAGGTGCCCGCCTGCCAGCGATAACCAATCTGACCACCGGCCGTGCCGCCGGTCGCGTCATGGCAACCTTCGTTGGCAATGAATGCGCCAGCCGCGGTCACTGCGTCCCAGCACTTGCGGCTCGAACCCCAACCACCGTTGGCGCCGATGTAGAAACCGCTCCAGTCATAGACTGCCGCGATCATCGGGGGGGCCTTGGTGTAAGGACGCGCAGCGAGATCAGCCGCAGCGGCGGGAGCCGCAAAGGCAACGAGAGCAACAGTACCAAGCAAAAACTTCTTCATTTCAAATAGTCCCCAGTCCTTTGTCCGCTTCCCGTTGGTCCCGAAGCGTTTTTGTCCAAGACGCGAGCGCCGCGCCGCTGGACAAGCCATACGCCAATTCAACCGGAAATGCCGTCTCCGAAATGCAACACTCGCGGGCGAAGTGCAGACCTTCAAGGTAATGATTTGTTTAGAATATCCGCCATGCAGCTCCGGCTCCGCGCGGCTTCCGGCACGGAGCAAATACCGGAATACCGGTCGGTTGTGGATGACCTGAGGTTGCGTAGAACAAAACTGGAACAATGCCGCGGGCAATGCTATATGTGGATAACCGCTGCTTTGCCGAGGGATCGCTAAGTCGGGGCGGCCATCGGGCGTATAGGGTCGTCTCAAATGTCCCTGATGCGGATGAGGCGGCCAATCGGGCGGCCCGTGCCGGCCGATTGCAGCGGTCGCGCAGCAGTTTTTGGTACCGATTTTGAGTGGAGAGCGACGATGGCGGGAAGCGTGAACAAGGTGATCCTGGTCGGAAACCTCGGCAAGGATCCGGAAATCCGGCGGACACAGGACGGGCGGCCGATCGCCAATCTGAGCATCGCGACCTCGGAAACCTGGCGCGACAAGGGCACCGGCGAGCGCAAGGAAAAGACCGAGTGGCACCGCGTGGTGATCTTCAATGAAGGGCTCTGCAAGGTCGCCGAGCAGTACCTGAAGAAGGGCGCCAAGGTTTACATCGAGGGCGCGCTGCAGACCCGCAAATGGACCGACCAGAGCGGGGTCGAGAAATACTCGACCGAAGTGGTGCTGCAGGGCTTCAATTCGACCCTGACCATGCTCGACGGCCGCTCCGGCGGCGCGGGCGGCAGCTTTGGCTCCGACGATTCCAGCGGCGATTTTGGCGGCGGCCAGGCCACTTCCGCGCCGCGGCGCGCGGTTGCAGCCGGCGCCGGACGCAACAACGACATGGACGACGACATCCCGTTCTGATCGGGCACCGTTCAGGCCTGACCGGAGCTTGTGAGCCGCCGAAAAATCTGCGGCTCGAGCAAGCTCGGTTGGCTGGTGTTTATTCTTGAGAAGCTGACCCAACAGTTTGATTCAGCTATGTGTCGTTGTGCGCCGCAGCACTTTGACTCCCGCCGATGTAAAGGATATTTACATTAAGAGATCAGTTTAGCGTTTTCCGCCGCGCGTGATGCCGTCGAGCCGGCGGCCGCGGGATGGAGCCTTGGGGAGCGTCCGTCATTAGCCTCGCGCCGTTGCTGGATGCCGCTCCCGCGATCCCGCTTCATGCCTTTGCGGCCATGGCTGCGTTCGCGCTGGGCGTCGTCCAGTTCGCGGCCCCGAAGGGAACGCTGCCGCACCGGACGCTTGGCTGGATATGGGTTGGCCTGATGGCCGTGGTCGCGATCTCCTCGTTCTGGATCCACGAGATCAGGCTGCTGGGTCCCTGGAGCCCGATCCATCTGCTCTCGATCTTCACGCCGGTCATGCTGGTGCTCGGCGTGTGGTACGCGCGCCGGCACAAGGTCCGCGGCCACAAGATCACGATGATCTCGATCTTTGCCGGCGCGCTGGTCGTTGCGGGGCTGTTTACCTTCGTCCCCGGGCGGATCATGCATGCGGTGGTGTTCGGGCAGTGAGGGATTAGCGAATGGCGAATAGGGGTTCCATTCGCTATTCGCCATTCGCTATTCGCCTCTCCATGACAGGCGCTCCGGAACCCGGCGATTGCCCGGTAAGTCCATGAAAAAACGAAGGGAAAAACAGCTGGCCGGGAGCGCCCCGGGGTGGTTAAAAGCCCCCCGATACGCTATATGATTCCCAGCCTAGAACTGACCCGGATTTCCCCCTTTGTCTGACAACGATGAGAACAAGCCCGGCGAGCCGCCGGTGCCTTCCGATATTCGTCCCGTTTCCATTCTGGACGAGATGAAGCGCTCCTACCTCGATTACGCCATGAGCGTGATCGTGGCGCGTGCGTTGCCGGATGCCCGCGACGGCCTCAAGCCCGTGCATCGCCGCATTCTGTATTCGATGTACGAGCAGGGGCACACGCCGGACAAGAAATACGTCAAATCCGCGCGCGTCGTCGGTGACGTGATCGGTAAATATCATCCGCACGGCGACCAGTCGATTTACGACGCGATGGTCCGGATGGCGCAGGAATTCTCCATGCGCGTGCCGCTGATCGACGGGCAGGGGAACTTCGGCTCGGTCGACGGCGATCCCCCGGCGGCCTACCGGTATACCGAAGCGCGTCTGACGAAATCGGCGCTCGCCGTGCTCGGCGACATCGACAAGGACACCGTCGACTTCCAGGCCAACTACGACAATTCGGAGAAAGAGCCGTCGGTTCTGCCGGCCAAGTTCCCGAACCTCTTGGTCAACGGCGCCGGCGGCATCGCCGTCGGCATGGCGACCAACATTCCCCCGCACAATCTCGGCGAAGTCATCGACGCCTGCGTGGCATTGATCGACAACCCCGCGCTTTCCATCGACGAACTCATCAACATCGTACCCGGCCCCGATTTTCCGACCGGCGGCATCATCCTCGGCCGCCAGGGCATCCGCTCGGCCTATCACCTCGGCCGCGGCTCGATCATGATGCGCGGCAAGGTCTCGATCGACACCATCCGCAAGGACCGCGAAGCGATCATCATCACCGAGATTCCCTACCAGGTGAACAAGGCCACCATGGTGGAGCGCATCGGTGAACTGGTGCGCGAGAAGAAGATCGAGGGCGTCGCCGACCTGCGCGATGAATCCTCCCGCGAGGGCCTGCGTGTCGTCGTGGAACTGAAACGCGAAGCGGTTCCGGATGTCGTTCTGAACCAGCTCTATCGTTTCACGCCGCTGCAATCGAATTTCCCGGCCAACATGCTGGCGCTGGATTCCGGCCGCCCGCTGACCATGAACCTGAAGGACCTGCTGACGCTGTTCATCGCGTTCCGCGAGCAGGTCATCACGCGCCGGACCAAGTTCCTGCTCAACAAGGCCCGCGACCGCGCCCACATCCTGGTCGGTCTGGCCATCGCCGTCGCCAATATCGACGAGATCATTCGCGTGATCCGCGCCTCGCCCGATCCCACCACCGCCCGCGACAGCCTGATGGCGCGGGACTGGCCGGCGCGGGATGTCGAGGCGATGATCACGCTGATCGACGATCCTCGGCACCGGATGACTGCCGAAGGTACCGCGCGGCTGTCGTTCGAGCAGGCCAAGGCCATTCTCGACCTCCGCCTGCAGCGCCTGACTGCGCTGGGCCGCGAGGAGATTTCCGAAGAGCTCGACAAGCTCGCGGTGGAGATCGCCGACTATCTCGAGATTCTGCGCTCGCGTGCGCGGGTGCAGGCCATCGTTAAGGCCGAGCTCGCCGAGGTGAAGGACGATTTCGCCACCCCGCGCAAGACCGTCATCATGGAGCAGGAAGACGAGGTCGAGGACGAGGACCTGATCCAGCGCGAAGACATGGTGGTCACGGTCTCGCATGCCGGCTACGTCAAGCGCGTGCCGCTGTCGGCCTACCGGGCGCAGCGCCGCGGCGGCAAGGGCCGCGCGGGCATGCAGACCCGCGACGAGGATTTTGTTAGCCGGCTGTTCGTGGCCTCGACCCATACGCCGGTGCTGTTCTTCTCCTCGCGCGGCCAGGTCTACAAGGAAAAGGTCTGGCGGCTGCCGATGGCTGCCCCCAACGCGCGCGGCAAGGCGCTTATCAACATCCTGCCGCTGGAGCAGGGTGAACGCATCACCACCATCATGCCGTTGCCGGAGGATGAATCCTCCTGGGGCAATCTCGACGTGATGTTCGCCACGACCGGCGGCAACGTCCGCCGCAACAAGCTGTCCGACTTCGTCGATGTCCGCCGTTCCGGCATCATCGCCATGAAGCTCGACGAGGGCGAGGCGATCGTCGACGTGCAGATCTGCACCGAGCATGACGACGTGCTGCTGACGGCGGCCGGCGGCCAGTGCATCCGCTTCCCCGTCACCGACGTGCGCGTCTTTACCGGCCGCACCTCGATGGGCGTGCGCGGCATTGCGCTTGCCGGAAACGACAAGCTGATCTCGCTGTCGATCCTGCGCCATGTCGAGACCACGTCGGACGAGCGGTCGGCGTATCAGAAGATGCGCCGCGCGGTAGCCGGCGAGACCGGCACCGAGGAGCCCGCCGATGTCGAGGCCGAGGAGATTTCGGGTACGCTCCAGCTCTCCCAGGAACGCTATGCCGAAATGTCGGCGCAGGAGCAGGTGGTGCTGACCGTGTCCGTCAACGGCTTCGGCAAGCGCACCTCGTCCTACGAATACCGCACCACGGGGCGCGGCGGCAAAGGCATCGTCGCGATGTCGGTCAACAACCGCAACGGCAAGCTGGTGGCCTCGTTCCCGGTCGAGGACTCTGACCAGATCATGCTGGTGACCGACAAGGGCCAGTTGATCCGCTGTCCGGTCGAGGGCATCCGCATCGCCGGCCGCTCGACCCAAGGCGTGATCGTGTTCGACACCGCCGAGGACGAGCACGTGGTCTCCGTCGAGCATATCGGTGACGACGGCGAGAATGGCGAGAACGGGAATGGCGGCTAGCGCCTGGTCAAGGCGCGGCCTCATTTCGGAGGAGCTAAATCCGGTTTGAGGCGAGCTTGAAGGAAGTCAGCTTGCTGGGCGCTCGTTGCTCCGCCGGAGCGCCCGGGAGGGTGCGCGGCAGATCGCGAAGCAGGGTGCATGCTGATCGTGCGGCAGGACCAGTACGTGGCGCACGTCCTGCCGCTGCGGCACGCGGCCAACCGACGCTATTGACCCACAGCGGGCATCAGACCGCTTGAGCCGCGCGGGAAATTGCTTACGCTTGCGTTCAGGTCATCGTGGGCAAGATCTACAATGAAACGACGCGAGTTCATCTCGCTTCTGAGCGGCGCGGCGGCTGGTTGGCCGCTAGCGGCGCGCGGGCAACAGTCGGGGAGGGTGTGGCGGATCGGGTATCTGGGATTTGGCCCGGCGTCTAATTGGACGAGGGAAGTTGAGGCTCTGCGGAGCGGCTTGCGCGATCTCGGTTACGTTGAGGGCAAGAATATTCTCATTGAGTTCCGGTGGGCGGAGCGGGCTGATCAAATGCATGATCTCGCCGCCCAACTCGCCAGCATGAAAGTTGATGTTATTTTCGCCCCCGCCTCAACCCATGTTGAATCTGCCCGAAAGGTGACCAAAACGATCCCGATTGTCTTCGCAACACATGCAGATCCGGTCGGGCTTGGGGATGTGGCGAGCCTCTCGCGGCCGGGCGGCAATATCACCGGACTGTCGATGCTTCTCACTGAACTCTCCGTCAAAGAGCTGGAGATTTTGAGAGAAGCCCTGCCGCACGCAAGGAGACTTGGTGTTCTCTGGAATCCCACGACCCCCTCTCATCCAACCGCTATCAAGGCGATTAAAGCTGCGAGCGAAAAACTCGGCGTCGAACTAGTCATAACTCCCGCTGGAACTGTCACGGAAATCGAGAAAGCATTCTCGTCAATGACACGAGAAAGCGTCCGTGGTGTTCTCGTCTTGGGTTCCCCGATCTTCAACGCACTGGGACCACTCTTGGCCGAATTGCAATTGAAGTATCGGCTGCCCGCGATATTTGCGTACAGACCAAACGTGGACGCGGGTGGTCTTATGAGTTATGGCGCGGATTTCAGCGACCTCTATCGACGCGCGGCAAGCTACATTGACAAGATTCTCAAAGACGCGAAACCGGCAGACCTTCCAGTGGAGCAAGCGTCAAAATACGTACTAGTCATCAACCTTAAGACTGCGAAAGCACTTGGCCTGATCATTCCGCCGACCTTGCTCGCCCGCGCCGACGAGGTGATCGAGGATTAAGGGCGGGGACGGCCCTGTCGACGAAGCGCTGCGGTTGCGAGCATGCCCGCCTTTGACCAGCGGCGGACCTGGGGCCGATCAGCGCGTGAGCGCCCCTGAATTTGCGTGAGCCACACGTCTGACGCCGGAAACAGTCGTCGCGTCGAACCGATAGCGCGCTTCAATCAACGTGTGAAGAGTTGCTCATCATCATGGGTTAATGGCGGTTTCAGAACGGAAGCGACCGCAGCGGCGACTTGTGCCCTTGCCTGATGCCGACAAGCGGTATGTTGGTCTGGCGGCACGTGGGCCTGCCGCCAAGCGGCCAGCGGTCGTTCATTTCTACACCGGAGAGATTTCAATCCGATAAATTTCCATCTTCTGGCCGATGCCCTTCAAGTTCTCGTAGTCGCGCGACGCCGGTCGGCCTTTGACGACGTCACTGACTCCGGGCGCCTCCATCACCGATTCCGTCAGGCAAATTTCGTTGACGCGGGCGAGACCTTGCACGCGGGCGGCGATGTTCACGTCCTGCCCGAAGTAGTCCATCCGGTCGTTGAGCCTTACGGCGATGGCTCTGCCTCTGTGTACACCGACCTTGAGGCCGAGTGGTCGTGAAGCGGTTTGGTTGAACCGTAGCAGTTCTTCGATCATCTCGATGGAGGCAGAACGGCGTCCTGCGGACACTCGAAGCCAGCCATGACTGCATCGCCGATCGTCTTGACCATGGTGCCAGATCGCTCCCGAATGATCTTGTTCAGGATGTCGAAGTGCTGACGCACCAGAAATAGGCATTCACGTCGCCAACGCTTTCATACAACGGGGTGGAATCCTTTAGATCGGTGAACAGATAGGTGATGTCGGAGACTGCCAGGCTCTCCCGCTCATCCACCAACTGTGTCTTGTAGAGTTCGCCGAAGCACGGGGTGAGCAGCAGCCGCTTGCCGGAAAGAAACGGCTCATACTCGACCAGATGGGGCTCGAACTGGTAAGGGTATTGGAGGAACCAGAAGCGTCCGCGATCGCTGGTGCGGTTCTCGATCTGAATGGTGTGCTTGCCGGGGCTAAGATCGACCGTCTGTCGAAACGCAAAGCGCCCGTCGCCAAGATCCATTTCTCTCGGTCCAGTCGGCCGATCGGGAACTATGAATCGACCCGATTCGAGCCGGACCAGCGTTCCCTGGGGTTCCGCCGGCTCACCGTTCGCAAAGAAAACCAGAAGCAGCTTGTGGCTGAGATCGAGCACCTCGAAACGGCCGGCGGTTACGTCAATTCGAACCTGCTCTGCTGATTGGCCTCGATATCGGCAAATCCCCGTGACAGTGCTGCGACGAGTTGCTCGTGCGTCATTCCGTGCGGAGGCTTGAAGTCCTTGGAAAAGTTATAACGCAGGTAGTAGTCCTCCACGGACAGCATCTCAGGATGACGAAATACGATATCGCGGACGGCATTCGAGATCGTAAAGGTGACCTGGATGTAGTCGTCGAGCGCCACATCGTTGAGCGCATTGCAGAACTCGCACTGGAAACGTGGGTGGACCTGGTCTAGCTCCCGAAAACTGCCTGCAACCTGCGGGCAATAGGCGCAGGTGAGCAGCCACTGCATCTCGAACAGGCCGACTTTTGCGGCGTGCACAAACAGCTGGATTCCTTCGGACTCACTTAGGCCGTTTGCTGTCGCGTATTTGATAGGATTGACGCGAAAGAGATCATAGTCGCCGGCGGTGCGCACAAATCGCTCAAGGTCCGAAAGGATATGCGGCGTCCAGCTCGCTATTGAGTCCAGCTCCGTGAGGCGCTGCTTCAGAAGGCTGTCATTGACCAGCGATAGCTCGTTCATCTTGCCACCTCATGGCGAAGGGAAGCGATTACATGCGCTAATGAACCAACTTGGACACGGCAGTCGCCCGCGTCGACGAGGTCCGGCAGAGACCACACGAAAATCGCGTTGTCGGGTTATCGGATAAACCCAGTCAGCGCTGCTTCGGTGCTCGAAGCGCATATAGCCTTTGATAGATCATCGGCTCCGGTATCCAATCGAGCACGATGTGTCCAAGTGGCAGCTTGATCAGGCTGGCGATAATTCGAGATGAAGGCGGATGCCAGTAAACGGACAGGTTATGAAATTTAAGGGGAGCGAACCCCAGACTAGTGAACTCGTACATCAATCGCTTATGACTGAAGTGTCTTCGGTAGTCGACGATTGGACCCGAAAGCAAAAGTATCTTGCCGGAGTGTTCTTTGGCGACCTTCTCCCAAAACGCTTCTCGCTCGGGCAGGGACAGATAGTAGACGCATTCGAGGGCTGCGATCACGTCGTACCCCTCGAATGAGGCTTGCAAAAAATCGGCGCTTTCAAATCTGGCGTTTGGCAGGTTCAGCGATTTGGCCCGAGCAATTGCTACGTCGCTGATGTCGATGCCAACCACCGAGCGTGCCTTGTCAAAGACAGCTTGCGTCAAGTGGCCTTCGCCGCATCCGAGTTCAAGAACGGATTTGTCCCGGATGAATGGCTTCAGGCATCGGCGCAACACCTTGTCCCTGAATTGGGCGTGGGAAATATGCCAGGGGTCAGGGGTGGCGTAATAGAGATTGAAATCTGCAGCCGTTCGCATGGCTGATTTCCGTTTTTGAAAGACAAGCAATCTTCCCAGTCGCCAAGAACCAATGTCCGTGGCGCGTTAGCGAGATCCCGGCGCTTCAAGCCTTGCCTTTGGCGGCAACGCCTATTGCATGCTCACCCTTTCGCGCCATCGCGCTTCGAAAGTATCAAACTCCTTCAGTGCCCAGGCTTGCGAGTCCAATGGATTGCCAGGCTTCGCTGTAACCGCGCTTGTAACTGCTGCGGCGGAAACGGGTTGCGGGGATGCTTCCTTTGGCCATTCCAGCAACGATTTCGACAGCATGGGCTTGCCTTCGTACCAGCACTTTCGTCCATCGATCAGACGATAGGACCACCAACGCCCGTGCGTATTCGACGGCATCGCGGCGCTGCATTGTTGTTTGGCCTGCGCGTTTGGCATCCCAACTGGCAAGAGCGTAGCAATCCAAACCGCCAGCGCGATTGGTGAGAGTTTCCTCATTTGCGCACTTGTTGCTGCAAGCGGCTTACAGCGACTACCAAGTCGGGGCGGCCGAGAACTTCCACCAAGCTGTCGAGGATAGTTTCATTGTTCTGCGGCCGGGGCCGAAGGTATTCTTCCAGTATGCGTTGCGCTTCGCTAATCGCCTGAACAGTCAATTGTTGATCGGTCATGTCTTCTTACCCATCAAACAGAACGCGCCCCATAAAAGCGGAGCGAAAAATCAAGACGCTTTTGGGAAATATCCCCGCTATTTTGCCTTATTTGATCAATTTTTGTTTCAATGTGGAACCTCAGCGCGCGATCGCGCCAGCCTCGACCGGCGGATGATTACGTGAAGGCGACCGCACTGAAATCGATTGAGACCAGCAGCATGTCAGTGACGGGTCTGCGATCGGGACCGCGTGCGTAGGCGCGCCGCATGCTCGGAAGGCGAATACCGTCCGCTTCGATATGCGCAGACGTGAGCTGTGCGGCCGGAAAGCCGCCCGCGATGTTCACGCTGTAATCATGACGGCGCAGCATCATGTCCTCGCCGAAGAAGAAGTCCTGCACCATGCAGTGGGTTTCCATCCAGCCGGGGAAGCGGGCGCGCAGCACGCGCCAGGTCTCGGGCCCCTCGCGCCAGGCCTCGGTCTCCTCGACACGGACCCCGTCCATCACCAGCAGGAATGGCGTCGTCAGATATGTCCATACTGCTTCGCCGTTGAAGTAGGCACGGTGCAGCGGATCCCAGGGTGTGTGCATCTGGTGGCCCGCGAACGAATCCCGAGGCGCGTATCGCTCGGCGACCAGCGTACCGTCGAGCTTCTCGATGGCGATCCGATCCGGCGTGAACATCGTCCGCTGATCGGGAGCCCCGAACGGCGTGACGGACGAGCGCTCCTCATGCAGCCACACGGTCATGCGCCGCGGATTGCTATCCTGCAACAGGCCTTTGAGGGGAAAGAGGCCGCCGCCTGTGACCATGGTGGCCTCGACCTTATTGTATCTTTGCCAGCGCTCCAGACCGCCGTGCGCATCGAGAACTCTCGCAAGCAGCTCGTTCATGGCTTTCGTCTCCAATCCCCGGGAGAAATCGGTCAGGATCAGGCCGAAGTTCAGTCCGGTTAGGCGGTCGGCGTTGGTAGCGCCGATAGTTGGTAGCGCCGGGATATGTGGGCGCGCCCGTGACGAGGGCGGCGCCCCCCGGGTAGCGGTGCTCGTGGACATACCCCTTTGTGCGGTTCTAAGTTACGCCGTCCGAATTTGCCGCGATATGACAGATTGAGAGCTATCCTTTCGAAAGTGTATTCGATGGATCGCCTGGAAGCGATGTTGACCTTTCTGGCCGTCCTGGCTCGAAAGCGACAGCCGCGCGCTGCGACAAAGGGAATCCTGATTGGTCTCTCTGCGCTGCTGCTTGCAGGGGCTCAATTCCCCAATGCACGCCTCATCGCACAGGAAGCCATCGGACCGCACCGTTCCGCTCCGCAGCCGACTGTGCTCTCCGCCGACGCAGAGAGAGCAATGGCGTCAACGCCGGGCTCTGAATTCAGAGAATGCGCGCGCGGATGCCCGGTGATGGTTGTGATCCCCGCGGGCAGGTTCATGATGGGCTCACCCGATCACGAACCAGACCGCAGGACCAGCGAAGGTCCGCAGCACGAAGTGATATTTCGCGTACCTTTCGCTGTTTCCAGATTCGAGGTGACGTTCGAGCAATGGGACGCTTGCGTGGCCGCCTCGGCGTGTGCGCGCGCAACCGATGCATGGGGTCGTGGCGCGATGCCGGTGGTCAATGTGAGCTGGGACGACGCCAGGCAGTATGTGAGCTGGCTTTCGCAATTGACCGGCAGAGAGTATCGACTGCCGACCGAGGCTGAATGGGAATACGCCGCGCGCGCCGGCACCAGCAGCCGCTACGCCTGGGGCGAAGAACCCGGCGCGGAAAACGCCAACTGCGCCGGCTGCAGCGACAAGTGGAGCTTGCAGACCGCGCCCGTTGGATCGTTCAAGCCCAACGCCTTCGGCCTGAACGACATGCACGGGAATGTATGGGAATGGACTGAAGACGTTTGGCACGACAGTTACAACGGCGCGCCTGCAGACGGCTCGGCATGGATCGAGGGCGATCGGGATTATAGGACCATTCGCGGTGCGTCCTGGCACAACGAGACGGAACTAGCTCGGGCGGCGGTTCGCTTCGCACGTCACCGCAAGGTTCAGTTCGACACGCTTGGGTTCCGCGTGGCCAGGACAATGAGGCCGTGAGCCGCTGGTGGCGCCGGGGCTAAAGCGAGTCTTCATTGAGCAGGCGAGCCTCGATCATCCGATCCCGTTGTCCGCGGCATCGATGGCCGGCACGCCGAAGAACGCGGCACGCCCCGCGAGGATTTGATGCAGGGGAACGCGGCGACATTCGAGAGCCTGGTTCCATGCAATCAAACTTTTGCCAAACGTCGCCGCTACCTCGACCGCCGGCTGGCGGTCGCGATAAAATTGTGGAACTCAATCATGTCGGCATACCCGAGCGTCACGATCGATAGAGAGCCGCGTCGTCCAGGCGTCGAGGAAAGTCGTGTAGAGACGGCGGGCCGATCCGATCTCGACAGCGTCTTCGTCGCCGCACTTTACGCTGTGCTGGTCGTTCCTGTGATGACGGGGTGGTTGTACGTGCTCGGCTTGTCGTTCTGGAAGGTCATGATCTGGATGATTGCTTGATCATGCCCGATTGTCTGTCCGGCCCCCTCAGGCCCTGCGCGCGGAGCACATGAGATGCTGGACGTCCTTGTTATTTTGGTTTTGCTCGGAGCGGCCTACGCTGCTGGATATTATACGCGTGACCGTATGTCCCGAAAACGGCGTGAGAGCGCCCGCAGATGGAAGAACTACGTAGAGGCGGGGCGGCCGCAGCCCGCGAATACCAACCAGGCTCCCGCCAAACAGGCGCATGGCGATCTCGCTCAAATGCTGAGCCGCTGGGATGACAGGGCCCGAGCGCGTCGATTGCAGCACTGATCCTTCCCTAAAATGGATGCTGATTGCTTCCTGAAACGCCGAAGTCCTCGGGGGGCATCCCGAGGACTTCAAATCAGAGCAATCTGACGGCTAATTGGAAAGGTTGGCGTCTTATGGGGTGCGGTCGGCGGTAACCAAGCGCGCTTCCCGGATAAACGACTTGGAGCCGGCGGCGCGGAGGCAGGAAGCCTCGAAATTCGGCCAAGCCTGCTGCGAGCAATCCTTGCCGACGGTACGGATGTCGAGGCGGTCACCCTTGGCAAGCGCCTGCGGCACGCTGGCTTCGACCGAGGGGGCAAAGCCGGGCAAAATGGTCAGTGCGGTGGCGATCAGCGCGGCAAAGGCGATTGCGGAAAGTGCCTTGATCATGACGGTCCCCTGTCATGGGCCGTTCGGCCCGTCGTTTCGTTGGATGGATGTGTACCCAGGCGGCGTTTCCGGGTGTCTTCGCCAAGCCCGAAAATGGTTTCGTCCGGGCCGAGTTTTGTTTCGTCGCCCCGGAGAGGACGAAACATTGCCGGCTCGCCTAAGCAGACGCGCCGACCCCCACAGTGGTTCATTGGCCGATCCCAAATAAAAAGGCGGGTTTGCGGGGAACCGGAGCGTTTTCGAGCGGAGCCTGCCCCGGGCTTGATCCGGGGCGGGTACCGATTCGCGTGAAGAAAACGCGTCAAAACAAGAGAGTGGCCGGCTTGCCGGGCCGCCCGGGGCGGGTTAGGAGGGTTCTATGCCCCGTATCGCGCTCTATCCCGGCTCTTTTGACCCCGTCACCAACGGCCATCTGGACGTGGTCCAGCACGCTGTGACCCTGTGCGACCGCCTGATCGTCGCCGTTGCCGTCCATCCCGGCAAAAAGTCGCTGTTTTCGACCGATGAACGCCTGGAGATGCTCAAGGAGGTATGCGCCCCCATCGCGAAGAGCGCCGGTTGCGCCTTCGAGGCCTCCACCTACGACAATCTGACGGTCACGGCGGCCCGCGCGGCCGGCGCCACCATCATGATCAGGGGCCTGCGCGACGGCACCGATCTGGACTACGAGATGCAGCTTGCCGGCATGAACCAGACTATGGCGCCTGAGGTGCATACGGTGTTCGTCCCGGCGTCCCCCGCGGTCCGCCCGATCACCGCCACACTGGTACGCCAAATCGCGGGCATGGGCGGCGACTTTTCCGCGTTCGTGCCGCCCTCGATCGCAGCCAAACTCAAGGCCAAATTCGCCAGCTAGCGCCTGTGCTGCGCTCGCAAAGCCTTACTCTCTCGATCCCGGAGTTTTCATGATCCGCATTCTCGCTTTTGTCGCCGCGCTGATCTGCGCGGCTCCCGCGATCGCCCAGCCGCTGCCGGCCAATCTCGACAAGGCCAATGCGGTCGTGATCGACACGACGAAAGGTCGCATCGTGATCAAGCTGCGGGCCGACCTCGCGCCCCAGCATGCCGAGCGCATCAAGCAGCTGGCACGCGAGGGCTATTACAACAACGTGCCGTTCCACCGCGTCATGGACGGCTTCATGGCGCAGACCGGCGACGGCCAGAACTTCAACGGCACCGGCGGCTCGAAATATCCGAACCTGAAGCAGGAGTTCTCCAAGGTGCCGTTCACCCGCGGCATCGTCGGCATGGCGCGGCGCGGCGACAGCGTCGATACCGCGAACTCGCAATTCTTCATCATGTTCGCGGAAGGCTCGAGCCTGAACGGCCAGTACACCGTGATCGGCGAGGTCGTGTCCGGCATGGATGTGGTCGACAAGCTGAAAAAGGCGCCGCCGGGATCGTCCGGTGGACAGGTCACCGACCCTGACAAGATGGTGAAGGTGCAAGTCGCATCCGACATCAAGTGAGCCATGAGAGCGTCACGCAGCAAACCGCTCCTCGGGTTTGCCGCGCTGCTGTTGTGCCTGGTATCGACGGCGCAGGCGCCGGCACAACCGGTGCAACTCGACACGCTCAAGGACATCTTTGTGCGGCTGCATTCGTGCTGGAAGCCGCCGCCGCTGTCGCAAGCCAACCCGATCGACATCACCGTGGTCGTCAGCTTCAACCGTCAAGGCGCCATTCTCGGCCAGCCCAAGATTACCTATGAATCGGAACACGCCAGCGATAACGACCGGCTCAAATACCGCATCGCGGTGATGGAAACATTGCAACGCTGTACGCCGTTGCCATTTACCGAGGGACTGGGCGGTGCCGTTGCCGGCCGGCCTTTAGCGGTCCCTTTTCGAACCCGCAAACGTCCACCCAAACCTGATGAGAGAAGAGCATGGCAGCCACAGAAAATACTTTGATCCTTGAGACCACGCAGGGTCCCGTCACCATCGAGATGCGCCCGGATCTGGCGCCGGGCCACGTCGCCCGCATCAAGGAACTGGTGCGCGAAGGGTTTTACGATGGCATCGTGTTCCATCGCGTGATCGAGGGCTTCATGGCGCAGACCGGTTGCCCGCAGGGCACCGGCACCGGCGGTTCCGGCAAGAAGCTGAAGGCCGAATTCAACAAGGAGCCGCATGTGCGCGGCACCACCTCGATGGCGCGCGCGGCGAGTCCGGATTCCGGCGACAGCCAGTTCTTCATCTGCTTCGACGACGCGTCCTTCCTCAACGGCCAGTACACGGTCTGGGGCAAGGTCACGGACGGTATGGAGAACGTCGACAAGATCAAGCGTGGCGAGCCTGTGCAGAACCCGGACAAGATCGTCAAGGCGCATATGGCGGCTGACGCGGCGTAACGCCGACGCCGTCATTCCGGGGCGCATCGAAGATGCGAACCCGGAATCTCGAGATTCCGGATTGCCGCGTTTCACGCGGCCTCCGGAATGACGCTGAGAGGCAACGCTGGAGCGCATTGCGCCATGCGCACCGATCTCTTCGACTTCGAATTGCCCCCCGCCAACATCGCGCTGCGGCCGGCGAGCCCGCGCGATTCCGCGAAGATGCTCGTCGTGCAGCCGGACGGCGTGTTGCACGACCGGGCAGTGGCCGAGCTGCCGCAATGGCTGCAGCCTGGCGACCAGCTCGTCGTGAACGATACCAAGGTCATTTCGGCCCAGCTCAAGGGACGCCGCATTGGCCGCGAGACCGAACCGAAGATCGAGGCCACACTGATCAAGCGGCTCGACGGCTCGCGCTGGCAGGCGCTGGTCAAGCCGGCCAAGAAGCTGGCGCCGGGCGACGTGGTGCGCTTCGGCAATGAAGGCAAGGTCTGCCTGCTCGGCCATCTCGACGCCGAGGTCGAGGCCAAGGGCGAAGAGGGCGAGATCACGCTGTCGTTCTCGTTTCATGGACCTGCGCTCGACCAGGCGATTGCCGACCTCGGCACGCCGCCATTGCCGCCCTACATCGCCTCCAAGCGCACGCCTGACGATCGCGATGCCGCCGATTACCAGACCATGTTCGCGGCCAATGAGGGGGCGGTCGCCGCACCCACCGCAGGGCTGCATTTCACGCCGGCGCTGGAGGCGGCGCTGCGCGAGCGCGGCGTCGGACTGCACCGGATCACGCTGCATGTCGGGGCAGGGACCTTCCTGCCGGTCAAGGTGGAAGAAACGTCGGAACACCGGATGCATGCCGAATGGGGCTCGATCTCGGCCGAGACCGCGGCGGCACTCAATGCGGCGCGCGCCAAAGGCGGCCGCATCGTCGCGGTCGGGACCACATCGTTGCGGCTGCTCGAGAGTGCGGCCACCGAGGACCGCACCATCCAGCCGTTTGGCGCGGAGACCGCGATCTTCATCACGCCGGGCTATCGCTTTCGCGCGGTCGATATTTTGCTGACCAACTTCCATTTGCCGCGCTCGACACTGTTCATGCTGGTGTCGGCGTTCAGCGGGCTGGAGACCATGAAGCAGGCCTATGCCCACGCCATCGCCGGCGGCTATCGCTTCTATTCCTATGGCGACGCCTGCCTGTTGTTTCGCGCGCGGGAGTGATCGACGCTGCTAGCTTTTTTTTGACGCGTTTTCTTCACGCGAACCGGTATCCACTTCGCTCGAAAACGCTCTCGTCTAGCTTCGCTCGACGGCGCGCTCGAGCTTCTTGCTCAAGAACCAGGACAGGCCGAGGAACACGACCAGCAGCGCGAAGGCGACGCCGGAGGAAGCATCGCTCATCATTTTCTCCGAGACCTGACCAAAAGCGTAGCCGGCCGTGACGACCGTGCAGGACCACAGGCCCGCCGCGACGAAATTGAACGCCAGGAAAGTGGACCAGGGCAGCTGCGATATCCCATACGCAAAGCCCGCGACGCCGCGAATGCCGTGCGGAAAACGATGGAACAGGATCATCCAGGCATAGTGGCGGTCGGCCAGCCGGGCTGCGATCTGGACGGCACGTTCCAGCCTCGGAAAGGATCCGAGCCAGCGTGTGCCATAGCGCCGCCCGACCCAGAACCGGATCACGTCGCCGGTAAAGGTGCCGAGCCAGCAAACCATGATCAGCGTGCCGAAATTAAGTGCGCCTGCATGCGCGGCGTAGCCTGCGAACAGCGTTAGCAGCAGGCTGTGCGAGGCCGCATATGCAAACATGAGGCTGTAGGCCGCATCGCCGTGCTGGCGTATGAGATCGAGAAACGATGCGAGATCGGTCGGAAACAGCAAATCAGCTCCGCTTTGACGACTATCCCCCGGTGACACGTCCTGTCGCCGGGGGACCGGGGCGAACGCTACTACGCGGCCGGAGCATTTGAAAGCAAAAGGCGGGCTGGTTTTATGGGCATATTCGCGCAGGGCGCAGGGCGGCCAGAACGCAGCGCACCCACCAACATATTTGCGCTATCTTGTGCCTAGGGGCGCGGGAAACGCACTCGATCAACGCGGCTCGCTCGGCTTGTCCCGCTCCCGACTTTCGGCGGCTTGAGCGGCGCATTCATCCATGCCGTGGCACTTGCTCTTGTAATAATAGTACCATGATCCGGCTATCGCGCAGATCAAGACCAGCCCGAGGAGATAGACCCAGCTTCGCTTCGGCATCGTCAGCCTTCAATTTCGGTAGCGATCGCGAACTTAACCAACGATTCGCCGTGAAGCCAGCAGGCGACGCGCCTCTCATCGATGTCAGGAATTTCTCATTTCCGACGACGCAACGAAGGCGCGTCAGCTCAAATCCAGGGTTCTTGCAAATGCTCCTGTTGCAGCGCGCGTTGAACCGCCGGTCTGGCCAGAATGCGACTCATGTACGGACCGACATGAGGCCAGCTTGTTCCCGGACGCGGCATTCCACGTGACCATCGACACAGGGTAAGCGCGCAGGCGTCAACTGCCGAGTAAGCATCACCCAACAGCCACTGGCCACCGTGAGATTCGAGCGCACCGTCGAGCAAATCGAACAAGCCATACACCTTCTGTTCGGCACACGCTCGCAACTCGGGAAATATGGCTGGATCGTTGGCCCATTTATGGGGATGCAGATACATCGACAATGCAGGCTGTAACGTACTTGAGGACCACATCAGCCACTTATAGAAGTGCGCGCGTTCGCCAGTCCCTATGGCCGGAGCCAACTCGCAACCTGGATAGGTATCGACCAAATGCAGGCAGATAGCTGCGGATTCGTACAGGACCAGGTCATCCTGCACGAGGACCGGGATCAGACCGTTCGGATTCAGCCGGAGATGATCGGGTCCCTTGTGTGCGCCGCCGCTCAGATTGACAAAAATGAGCTGATACGGAGCCCCGATTTCTTCCAACAATATATGCGGAACGAGGCTGATGAAGCCGGGATAGTAGTAGAGCCGCATCATCAGCGATCTCCTCGCGAACAAAGGCGAGCATGCTTCGCCGCACAAAAATGATGCGCGAAGCGTGGAGTTGGTTAGCGACGTCTAACCTACTCCACGCGTTCACCTCACGCCATCGCGCGCTGCGGCAGCAATTCCGCAATCTGGACGGCGTTCAGCGCGGCGCCCTTCAACAGCTGGTCGGCCGAGACGAACATCGCGATCGAATGACCTGATGGATCGCTAAGATCCTTGCGGATGCGGCCGACCAGCACGTCGTCCTGGCCTGAAGCGTCGATCGGCATCGGGAAGTAATTCTTCGCCCGATCATCGACGATTCTGACACCCAGCGCCTTCGACAGGATCGCGCGTACCTCGTCCTCCGAGATCGGGCGCTCGCATTCGAAAGTGATGGCCTCGCAATGCGCGCGCAGCACCGGCACCCGCACGCAGGTGACGCCGATCGCGATCTTCTCGTCCTCGAAAATCTTCCGCGTCTCCTTGATGACCTTGGTTTCTTCGTCGTTGTAGCCGGTGTCAGGATCGATCGCGGTGTTGTGGCTGAACACGTTGAACGCGTAGGGGAGCGGGATCACCTTGGGCGTAAACGGCCGCCCCTCGAGGCTGGCGCGGGTCGATTCCTTGAGTTCCTCCATCGCCGCCGCACCGGCACCGCTGGCGGCCTGATAGGTCGAGATGATCATGCGTTTGATGCGGTTTTGCCGGTGGATCGGCCACAGCGGCACCAGCGCCGTGATCGCCGAGCAGTTCGGGTTGGCGATGATGCCCTTGTGGTCGCGGATGCGGCCCGCGTTGATTTCGGGAATGACCAGCGGCACGTCCGGATCCATCCGGAAGGCGGACGAATTGTCGACCACGACGGCGCCCGACTTCACCGCGATCGGCGCATACTTCTTCGAAATGCTGCCGCCGGCCGAGAACAGCGCGATGTCGACGCCGTGGAAGGAGTGCGGGGTGAGCTCTTCGATCATCACCTGCTCGCCGCGGAAGTTGACGGTCTGGCCGGCCGAGCGCGCGCTCGCTAGCGCCTTCAGCTTGCCGACGCGGAAATTGCGCTTGTCCATGGTGGCGATGAATTCGGCCCCGACGGCGCCGGTTACGCCGACAATGGCCACTACTGGATCGTTGCTCACGTTCGTCTTCCTTTGGTTTGAGTAGGCTGCAGGCAATAAAAAAAGCCCCGGTCCTTTTCAGGCGGGGCTTCGGTTCAGATGATGCGATCGTCAGGTTACGCGCGCACGGCTCCCGAGCCCCCCAAGGGTGCTTTGGTTTTCGCGGTACGTTTGGTGGTCGCGTTCATGGGGCGGACTTATGCGGGAGACTTTTGCCGTCGTCAACGGGTTTTGGAGGGAAAAAGAGGCCGAATGGCCTGTTGAACAGGGCGCGCTTGTTACGCCATAAGCTCACCCATGGACGTTCCCAATCATTTCGAGCTGCTCACCACCAGCGGGCGGGCCCGGCTCGGCCGGCTCTCCACCCCACACGGCGTGGTGCGGACGCCGGCCTTCATGCCGGTCGGCACCGCGGGCGCGATGAAGGGCATGCACTGGCGCGAGGTGCGCGATGCCGGCGCCGATATCGTGCTCGGCAATACCTACCATCTGATGCTGCGGCCGGGGGCCGAGCGGATCGCCGCCCTTGGCGGCTTGCAGAAATTCACCGGCTGGCAGGGGCCGATGCTGACCGATTCCGGCGGCTTCCAGGTGATGTCGCTTTCAGAGCTGCGCAAAGTGACCGAGCACGCCGTGACCTTCCGCTCACATATCGACGGCGCCAAGGTCGAACTGTCGCCGGAACGATCGATCGAGGTGCAGCGGCTGCTCGGCTCCGACATCGCCATGCAGATGGACGAATGCGTTCGGCTGCCGGCCGAGCGCGCCGACATCGAACGCGCGATGCAGCTCTCGTTGCGCTGGGCCGAGCGCTCAAAACGCGCCTTCGAGAGCGCGCCTCCCGGCTACATCCTGTTCGGCATCGTGCAGGGCGGCGATGTGCCCGAACTTCGCCACGCCAGTGCGCGCGGGCTGGTCGAGATCGGGTTCCACGGCTACGCGATCGGCGGTCTTGCGGTCGGCGAACCCCAGGCGGTGATGCTTGCCATGATCGAGGAGACCGCGCCCCGGCTGCCACAGGATCGTCCGCGCTATCTGATGGGCGTCGGCACGCCCGAGGATCTGCTGGAGGCGGTGGCGCGCGGCATCGACATGTTCGACTGCGTCATGCCGACCCGTAACGGCCGGCACGGCATGGCGTTTACCCGCTTCGGCCAGATCAATCTGCGCAATGCCCGCCACGCCGACGATCCGAGGCCGCTGGACGAGGAGAGCACGTGGCCGGCGACGCGCGAATACTCGCGCGCATACCTGCATCATCTGGTGCGGTCGGGCGAGACGCTGGGCGCGATGCTGCTGTCTGAAATCAATATCGCGTACTATCAGAGCCTGATGCAGGGCATGCGGGACGCGATCGGCAACGGCAGCTTTGAAGCGTTCAAAAAACAAACGCGCGCCGGATGGGCGCGCGGTGACATTGCTGTGAGGTGAAGACCTCAGTTACAGGCGAACCTCCGGATCGAATGCTTGGTCACGAAGCCGTAACCGCAGGTATCGCAGGTCCAGAGATAACCGATGACGTGGTCATACATGTAGGCGGAAGCTTCCGCGGCCACCATGGAGTCCGCACATACCGGGCAGGTTGGTAAATCACAGCCACGCGGGTCGGGCCTAGACGCGACGGACAGGACTTCAGCAATTGCTGGCATCGTGACCTCCTTGCGACCTGAAGCGGAAGCTCAACTCACGACGAAAGTATAAACCGATTTATTTGACGTTGTCGCAACACAAATGCGTTGGAACGACTTTATTGGCGAACTTTCGATTTTGCGATGCAGCGAATTTTGACTCTGACGTTTCGGACTTGCGCATCAGCTCGGCCACCTCCTAAGTAAGAGAGCCCCGAATTCCGGGCATATTATCACTATGGGAGCGTTGTAATGGAGGCATCGTCAGCCACGGGTGCAGTGCACCGTCCCGGGCGGGGCAGGGTGTTCGACAGCATCGTCGATGCCGTCGGCGACACGCCGATCGTCCGCTTGCGCAAACTGCCGCAAGCCCACGGTGTCAGCGCTACCATTTTAGCTAAACTTGAATATTTTAGCCCGGCGGCAAGCGTCAAAGACCGCATCGGCGCGGCGATGGTGATCGCCATGGAGAAGGCCGGCGTGATCAACGCCGACACCGTGCTGATCGAGCCGACCTCCGGCAATACCGGCATTGCGCTGGCATTCGTTGCGGCCTCACGAGGCTACCGGTTGAAACTGGTGATGCCGGAATCGATGTCGATCGAGCGGCGCAAAATGCTGGCCTTCCTCGGCGCCGAGATCGTGCTGACGCCGGCGGCGCAGGGCATGAAGGGCTCGATCGCGACCGCCGAAGAGCTGGTGCGCACGACGCCGAACGCCGTGATGCCACAGCAGTTCAAGAACCTCGCCAATCCCGAAATTCACCGCCGCACCACCGCGGAGGAAATTTGGAACGACACCGGCGGCAATATCGATTTCTTTGTCGCAGGCGTCGGAACCGGCGGCACCATCACCGGCGTCGGCCAGGTGCTGAAGCCGCGCAAGCCTTCGCTGCGGGTGATCGCCGTCGAGCCGGAGGAAAGCCCGGTGCTGTCGGGCGGGCAGCATACGCCGCACAAGATCCAGGGCATCGGCGCCGGCTTCATTCCGGACATTCTGGATCGTTCGGTGATCGACGAAATCGTCAAGATCAACTCGGCGACTGCGATCGAGATGTCGCGCGCGCTGGCACGCAACGAAGGCATTCCGGGCGGCATCTCCTCGGGCGCGGCGATCGCGGCCGCGCTCGAGATCGGCAAGCGGCCGGAGGCCGCCGGCAAGACCATCCTCGCCATTGTGCCGTCGTTCTCCGAACGTTATCTGTCGACCGTATTGTTTGAAGGAATTTAGCGATGGCGGACCAGCCGAGACGGCCGAGGACCCTGAACGACGCCCGCAGCGAGGCCGAAGCGGCATTCAAGCGCACCACCACCAAGGTGGTGGAGGCGCCACCGAAGCCGACTGCGCTTCCCGGCGTGAAGGAACTCGTGTCGCTACGCATCGACCAGGATGTGCTCGAATATTTCCAGGAAGGCGGCGCCGGCTGGCAGGACCGGATCAACGCGGCGTTGCGCAAGGCCGCCGGCAAATAGCCCCGCGAAACAGATCCGCGCGAATGCGTCCTGTCCTGGCCCACTTCCGGCTGGTTGTCCTGAGCTGCTTCGGATTGGCGATCGGCGGCCGCCTCGCCGATCCGGCGATCGCGGATCAGGCGCCGTTCACTTGCACGATCCTGCCGGGCGAGGAGATCGCCAGCATCGCGATGACGAACCCGCTCGCCAGCCACGCTTCCTGCATCGTCACGTGCAGGTTCTCGACCACCAAATATGACAACAATCCGCAGATCACCTGTGCCAAGTCGGTGCCCGCGGGCAAGGAAGTGGAGATGTGCCGGCTGACGTCGGGCGGCGACAAATTCGTCAAGCTCGCCGAAGGCCGCGCGGACTGCTTGGGGCTGTCCAATCCCAGCTCAGAATGAAAAAGCCCGGGATGATCCCGGGCTTTTTGCCGTAAATTGTCTTTGAGCAACTAGCGCAGCATGCCGCCCACGACGCCGCCGATGAAGCGGCCGGCACCGGCCGGATCGGGATTACTCTGATACTGGCGTTGAGGCTGAGGTTGGGGCTGTGCCTGCTGCTGGCCACCGCCGCTGGTAGCGCGGCGCTTCGGCCGCTCCTCGTCAGAACTCGCGGTCGGCGGCGCCGCCACGATCTCGGTCAACAGGGCTTTGTGCTGCAGCCTGTTGAGGTAGCCGGTCTTGGGGTAGCCACGGGCGGCCTGCCATCGCGTGATCACGGCCCGGGTCGGGGCATCGAAATTGCCGGACACCTTGGTGTCGAAGCCGAGACCGTTCAGGCGGCGCTGCACGTCGCGGCGCTGGCCCTTGTCGAGGCCAATCTGGTCCTCGGTGGTCTGGTTGGCTTCTTCCTTGAACGTCGCCGGATCGATGCCGGCGGTCAGGTTGCGCGTGGCATTGTCCGGTTTGCTCTCAAGTGAGGCGATCCGTGCCAGCGCCAGCGATTTGAACTGACCGTTGGGATACTGAGCCACGTAAGCGTTGAGCTCTTCCGGCTTGCTCGAATCCTTGATCGAGCGCCAGAACTCGAGCTCGACGTCGCTGCCCGGTGCGGCGGCAGCCACAGCCGGCGCGGTTCCGGGCGCGGCAGGCGCGGGCGCACCGTTCAGGTAAACCGCACCGGTCAGGTTGGTGTTGCCCCAGGGCAATTGACCCTTGTTGGTTTCCTCCTGGACCTGAGCGCGGACCTTGGTCATCGCCTGCTGAAGCTCGACGCCGGGCTGGGTGAGGTTGGCGAGCAGCGCGCGGGTGAACGGGCTGTTGCCGCCTTCCTTGCCGTCAAGCGCAGTCTGGCCGGGGCCGGTCGCAAACGCGATCAGCGTGCCTTCGCCGGATTTCATTTCGGCAAGGCCGGTCTGCACCGACACGCTGCGAGTCGACGGCGCGTTGGACTTGATCTTGGCGGCGAACGGATTGTCGCGGCAGGCATCGAGCAGCACCAGCTTGACCTTGGCGTCGCTCATGGTCTGGTCGAGCGTGAGATCGATATTGATGGCTGCGCCGAGCTTGACGTCCATTTCCGATTTGATGTCGGCGTCGATCGGCAGCAGGTAATTGGTGCCGCCGACGGCGATGCCGTGGCCGGCGTAGAAGAACACGGCCACGTCGGCGCCCTGCGCCTTTTTGCCGAAGTCGAGCAGCTTCTCCGTCATCTTGTCGCGGGTCAGGTTGGAGCCTTCCACCACTTCAAAACCGACATTGCGCAACGCGGCCGCCATCGCCTTCGCGTCGATCGACGGATTGGGCAACGCGGCGACGTGCTTGTAGGTGCCGTTCCCGACCACGAAGGCAACTCGCCTTTCGGCGCTGGCGGCGCCGGCGGTGAAGACCATGCAGATCAAGGAAAGGACAAGGGTTGGGAAGCGCATCAGAAAAATCCCCCTGGCAGAATCGAAAAAGATTTCGGCGGCAACGTTGGCCGCAGGTTACACGAAAAAAATACACACCGCGCCAGAAAAATGGGCAGCCTGCCCAGATCCGGGAGCCGTATGATTCGCTCTTAAGCTATTGAATCTATCCAATATCTCATGAGATCCAGATCACAATTTGGTGGGTAAAATCCAAATTCAGGTTGCTGCCCGCGCGGGAACCGGATTGGTCGGGCGCAAGTTCAGCAGATTGCCGGCCAGGATCAGGATGGCGCCGAGCACGGTGAACAGGTCGAGCCGCTCCGAATAGATCAGCCAGCCCGCGGTGGCGGTCAAGGGAACCCGCAGGAAATCCATCGGGATCACGACCGTTGCATCGGCGTGCCGCAACGCCCGCGCCATGCAGTAATGCGAGAATGTGCCGCAAAACGCGATCACTGCCGCCCAACCCCAGATATAGGCCGGGGGCCACTTCCAGACGTAGAGCGCGGGAATAAATCCGGCCACAGATTGCACCACCAGCATCCAGAAGATGATCGCGACCGCCTGCTCGGTGCGGGTCAGCGACTTCACCATCGCGACCGAAACGCCGAAGCCCACGGCGGCGGCGAGCGCAATCAATTGTCCCGGATTGACTTCGCCGGTGGCGGGACGAACGATGATCACGACGCCTACGACTCCGAGCACAATGGCGGCGACCTTCCACACCGTCATGCGTTCGCCGAGAAACATTGCCGCCAGGATCGCGGTCCAAATCGGCATCGTGAATTCGATCGCAACGACTTGACCGATCGGGATCAGCGTCAGCGCGAAGAACCAGCCGAGTTGCGCGCCGTAGTGAATGATGTTGCGCACGACATGCATGTGCAGCCGAGCGGTCTTCAACACCGAGAACCCGCCGCTGGCCCGGATCAGCGGATACAGCATGAAGAACCCGAGGATGGTGCGCATCTCCATCAGCTGGAACACATTCAGTTCCCGCATCGCCTCGCGGCCAGCGACCACGATAATCAGCATCAAGGCGAGCCAGCCCGACATCCACAGCGCGGCCAGTGATTTGGAAGGTGTGCGGTCCATGCTGACGGCTGAGTTGGTTGACTTGGAGGGGCAGGCCGGTATCGGCGAGCGCCCGGCGATTTGCAACGTGCAAATCTGCGGACGCAGCGATGCGCGGGCGCCAATTTCGCTGTGGGAGGCGGCGCCGGATCGGTGCTAAGGATCGCCCGTCTCAGGAGGACTCATCCATGCGTATCCTACAACCGGCCGAATGGTCGAAACCCCGCGGCTTTTCACACGGTGTCGAGGTCGACGGTCCAGGCAAATGGATCGTGCTGGCCGGCCAGACCGGCGGCGACGAGAAGGGCGATTATCACCCCGACATGGCCGCGCAGGTCGGCACGGCGCTGAAACGGGTCATCAAGCTGCTCGGCGAGGCAGGGGCCGGTCCCGAACACATCGTCCGCCTGACCTGGTATCTGACCAGCCGCAGCGAATATGAGGCGGCGGGCGCCGGCATCGGCGCGGCCTGGAAGGAGACGCTCGGTCGCAACTTCCCGCCATCGACGCTGCTCTATATCGACGGACTGGTCGATGTCAGGGCCAAGGTCGAACTCGAAGTCACCGCTTACGTGCCCAGATCTCAAGTGCCCAAATCCTGAATCGGACTTGAGGCGCACCCGAACAACACAGGAAACATAGTCCATGACCAACCGCTCGACTTCAGAAGCCCGATCGACTTCAGCGAGTTTCGTGACGGCCTTTGCAACCGGCTGGCCCGAAGCCCAACCCGACATCATGGTGCTGTCGCTCACGACCCATAACGGGGTGCAGGATTTTGCCTTCAACAAGGAACAGGCCCTGCTGATCGCAAAGACCATCAAGGATACTGCTGCGAGGCTGGAGACGCCCAAAACCGGCTAGTCACCGCAAATACCGATCATAACGAAAATCGCCCGCTCTTCAGCGGGCGATTTGGTATTCGGGAGAGTGCGGTCGGACCGCTGCGGTTTTACTTCGAAAGCGAAATATTGGCGGCGCGGAACTGGCTGTCGGCCCGGATGCTGACGGACTGCTTGTTGCCGGCTGTCTTGAGCGCGATGTTGGCGTTGAAGCCGGCGGTGACGGCCGTGACCTGGAAATTGCCACCGCCGCCGCGGCCCTGCAGGCTGCCGGTGATGCCGCGGCTGGTTTCGCTCCACTGCCCGACAATCGCGCCGCCCTGGTCGACCACGTTGGCCGTCAGGTTGAACCGATAGGCGTCGCTCGCGCAGGTGAGGCTCATGTCCATCTTGGCGCCCGCAACGTCATAGACCGCGCGGCAGCGGATGCGTTCGTTCGATCCGTCGTCCAGCGTGACGGTGCCGGCGCCGGCCCACTTGCCGGCCATGCCGGCGTAGGGCCCGGAGGACTGGGCATAACTTGCTGGGACTGCAAGCGAAGTCATAAAAAACGCGACGGCTGCAATTGTCAGCCGCCGCGGATAGGCGAAGAAATCTGATGTTCGGCCTGTCTTACTGACGGGAGGCTTCCCATCGACCGCTACACGGTACACCAGCTGATGCCCCATTCCATTTCCCCGATCCGGAGTTGCCACTGAGTTGACCGTTCGCATATGCACCATTGATCGAGACTCGCACAAGTCCCCCGGAACTGACGGTTCCGGAAACCGGGGCGCCGGACCCCGTTACCTTGCCGTCGCTGACCGTGACGGTTGAGGCGGTGCGCGCATCGCAGCTGCCGGTTTTGGTGACGACGGTAACCTGCCAAAGCCCGTCATAGGGCTGCGCGGCGGCGGCGGGAGCGGCCGCGAAGGCTGCGGTGGCAAGAAACGAAGTCAAAAAAAGCTTGCTGATGCGGTTCGAACGCATGGATCAAATCCCCGAAAGATGTGTGTGATGAGCGCGTTATCCGGTCACAATGTGTTCAAACTTTGGTGCGCCGCAAAAACGCGGAAAGTTCCTGTGCACTCAAACACATCAAGGTGAATCCGGTTCCGGCCTCGGAACGAATAAAAGCGCATAATGGGCTCTTTTTCGGGCCATGATTCGGGGCCGGAATGCTTAACTGGTTGAAACGGCCGGATATTCCCCCGTTTGGTCAGTGCCTGGCGTCGGATAGCTTTGGCGCGAGGGTGGCGAATTGCTCGTCCTGGGGCCGGGCCGGCAGGGTCTTGTGGATCCTGGCGTAATCGATGACTTCGCCGAGCAGCTTTTGGCCGAGTGGAGCCAGCGCGCGCTCCCAGAGCTCGCGTGCGGTCTCGCCTTTCTTGACGAAAACCCACTCCTGCGCCGCGATCGCGCCGGCGTCCATGCGGTCGGCGAGGTGGTAGATGGTGCCGCCGGCGATCGGATCGCCTTCCTTGATGGTCCATTCGACCGCGGCGATGCCGCGGTGCCGGGGCAGCAGCGAGGGGTGATAGCCGATGCCGCCGAGCTTGGCGACGGCGAGCGCCTCGCGGGTGATGCGGGCGTGGCTGTGGGCCGTCACGATCAGGTCGCTGTCGGGGGCGATTTCCGCCGCCGAGACGAATCTGGCGTCGGCCTGCACGACGACCTCAACGCCGGCGGCCCTCGCTGCGGCGGCCAGCCGGTCTTCGTTGTCGTGGACGACGATCCTCGCGATTTCGACGCCGTGTTCGCGCAGCATGGTGAAGGTCGTCACGCCGAAATGGCGGGAGCCGACGAGGGTGATCCGCATATGTTCCGTCCGTCGTTAGTCAGGCCGATATGCGGATAGCACACCAAAGCCGTCAGACTCGCCGCCGGGGTCGGCTAGTCCGGGTTATCAACAGTCAGGGTTATCAACGAAAGGGCGCACCGGGCAAGTCGGCCTGCCGACGCCGCAATTAGTTCCTGCTGGCACAGCTCGGGTAGGGCGCGGGCTCGCCGGGCACGATCGGACAGACACGAATCGGCTGCAATTGGCGCAACCGCTCCAGCCATTTGGTCTCGTCAATTGTGCTTCGCCCAGTCGCCGGCGTGCGTTCGGCCCATTGCACCGTGTAGTAATCGGCGCTGCCTTTGACGGTGACGATCAGGGTGGTTTCGCTGTGTTTGTCGGCGCTGGTTTCGACCCGGCCGCAGCTTGCCACCGCGACATACGCATCTTGATCGCCGAATTTGGCCGGGCCAAATCCTTGCGCTGCGAAGGTGTCGGGGCAGGCCGACTTGAAGCCACCGACCATCGAGCCCGCAAAGCGCTCCGGCGAAACCCCGGCGTTGCCGGCGGCCCCCTTGGCGCCGGTCACCGTGATCATCTGGGTCCAGCTCTTGACGGTCTCGCCCTTCAGCACGGCCTCGCGGACATAGTTCGTCCCCTTGGTGTTCTCGAACACCGTGGCGAAACTGGCGGGCAAGCTGAACATGACGAGTTGACCGAAGATCGGCGAGATCACCTTGAAAGTCGTGGGGGCCGGACCTTGGGCCGATGCCGACGTCGCGAGCAGCGCGCACAAGGCCGCCGAGAAAACTGTCACTCTCGTCACTGGCAGCTTCCTCGCCGACTTCCGTGCAATCCGCGCGTTCGATCATAGGCCCGCGACGGCGCGCTGCCGGTTGGCGCGTGATCCCAATGGGATCCCCAAGGGGTCAAGTGAGGATACGAAGCTCCGGCCGGCCGCGGGTGCGGGGCTGGTCCTTGGCCGGCTGTGACTGGCGCGTCGCCACCAATTGAAGCTGGGTTCGCAGGTCGGCGCTGCATTGCTTCATCTGATTGCGCAGTTCGCGGCGCGTAAAGGCGGTGAGGGAGGGATCGGCCAGTTGCTGCCAGGCCGAGCGCAGCCATTCCTGCAGGGCGCGGATATCATTATCACGGATTACGGGCTGGTTCATGCCGCCGAATCTCCAGATGTGATCGCCGCCAAGTTACGTCTGATTCGTTTACAGATGCCTACTCCGGTAATTGACGGGCGCGACCTTTACCCCCGGAACGAGCGCCCCACATGAACGTTGGGCCCACAGCTTTCCCTGGAGATTCAATGTCCGGCCATTCGGCGCTTGTTGGCTTTGCGATGCTTGTCAGCCTGATCGTGCCCGGCACCGCGTTCGCGCAGTTCCCGCCGCCTGCCGGCTCGGCCGGAGCGGGCAATTCTGCGATCAGCGGCATACCTTACGGTCCGGCCAATCCCAGCGCGGTCGGCGACCCGAGCGGAATCGGAAACGCTTCCCGGATCCCGCCGCCCGGCACCAACACGCCGGCGCCGATCATCGGCTCCGGTTCGGTGAACGCGTCGCCCTCGGGTTCGCGCGTGGTCGTGCCGCCCTATGCGGGGGCGTCGCAACGGATCACCGTTCCGCGCCAGGCAAGGTCAAAGAGGCCACCCGTGCGCCCGCGCGGCCGGGTTGAGACCAGCAAGTTCACCGGGATATGTCGGGGCTGCTAGGGGGCGCGTTGCCTCGGGACGCTGCCTTGACGCTGCCTTGGGACAAGGCCATGCGATCGGCAGGAGCCCTGCCTAATGCGGTTGCAGATCGTTCGCCTTCCAGCCGGTGGAAAGCACAAGGAACAAGGCGCGATACGCGTGATAGCGGGCGGCGGGCCGGGTTTTCTCCCGTCCGCCTGCAATCATTTTCCCGCTCTGATCGCGCACTTGCCAGCAAAAGTTCCGGCGGCGCTTGAAGATCACAAATTGCAGCATCGGAGGCCGGAACACCGCGCGGGGCCCATTATTCCAAAGAAAATGCGGGCAATGCATGTTTCGGTTCATGGCGTGCGCTGCTCCGATTGAGAGCGGGAGGAACGTTCAACGCGTTATGGCCGATTCTCTTCCAAAATATCCGATTCGCAGGCTTGATTGCGGATCGTGGGGGCTGGCTCAACGGGGCACGGTGTTGTTGCCCGCCGCTGCGGATTCCGGAGATTCCAAGAATGAAACCCCCGCCGTCCCTGAGGGTCGGCGGGGGCGAATGGGAAAGATGGTGCGAGGCTGGGGATTGCCCAGGTGTCGCGCCAAGGACCCGCGTGAAATCAGCCCTATCGAACAGTTCCGGGCAAGACGATTTTGTAAGCAATGCTGCCTGCGTTTCGTGCACACGCGACCAATCGATTACTCAGCGATGAATGACGTCGTCTTGGTCCCGGAATCGTAGCGCAGCCTGAGCACGTTGAATTTGCACAGATTGACGTTCTTCCAGAGCACCGATTCATCGTAATTCGCCCAATCCACCTTGATGTTCCAGACGCAGCCGTCCTCGTCCTCGTCCTCATCGAATTCAACGTAAGCGGTGTCCTGGTTCTTCAGGGTCCTGTCGAGTTCGTTCTCCCATTCGTCGAGGCCGTCATCGGGCGAATTGAAACCCAAAAACTTGATCGCATAGCCGGTCTCGTTGATGACCGAGACGTTGCGGTTGTCGGCGGCCAAGGCGGGCGCGGCGGCGAGCGATAGTCCAAGCACAATCAACGCGGATAAAATCGGTTTCATTTGAAATGCTCCTGGCGGCACAAGGCGTGCGGCGATGCGTTTAGCAACCTTTGCGTTGGCGGTCCTCTCACGCAGCGCACGATGATCGCAATCTGGACATCCGTATTCGTCCGGGTTAGCGGCGCGCGGTTTCGCAATCTATAACGGCGTCGCTAACAGCGGGGGGCAGCGCGTTCGCTCATCACAGTGAACGCCATTCCACTGGAGGCTCACGAGGCCCGGACTCCTAGGCACTCCGGGCCTCGTCTACCTCACCCACACATCCGCACAGCCGGTCAGCAACCGACGGCGATCTTTTCACCGCTGAGATTGCGAACACCTTCATTCTGTAGCTGCCGCGCGGTTCATCCGACTGTCGCAAAACCTTCGGGCTGCGGTCAATTTGGACAGGCACCCTTCGTCGCGATTCGACGAGGATGCCTTGAATGCCGATTGGAATACGCGCGAAGCAAGATCTGACTGGACAAGGCTTGACCAGACGTCAATTGCTGGTTCGATCCGCATCCACGGCCGCGGTCGCAGCGTTGGGAAGTGTTGCCAAGCCCTATCTCAGCCGCGCCGCGGATCGTCCGCACATCGCCGGCGGGATCGCGTCAGGCGACGTCTCGGCCGATTCCGCGGTGATATGGGCAAGGGCCGATCGGGCCGCGCGCATGCAGGTGGAGTGCTCGATCGACGAGAGCTTCAAGTCCATCCTTCGCGTCGCATCGTCGGAAGCGCTGCCCGAGCATGACTTCACCTCGAAGCTTTTGCTCGATGGCCTTCCTCCGGGGCGGGATATTTTCTACCGGGTGCGTTTCGCTGATATCGGCGAGTCCGGGATCTCGGGTGAGGCACAGGTCGGCCATTTCCGTACCGCGCCGGTGGCGCGACACGCGGTATCCTTTGTCTGGTCGGGCGATACCGCCGGCCAGGGCTGGGGCATCGATCCCGCCCGCGGCGGCATGCGGACTTACAAGACCATGCTCGAAAACCGCCCGGACTTTTTCATCCATTCGGGCGATCACATCTACGCCGACTGTCCGATCGAAGCCGAATTGAAGTTGCCGGACGGAGGCTTGTGGCGGAACATCGTCACCGAAGACAAATCCGTCGTTGCCCACAGCCTCGCGCAATATCGCGCCAACTACAAATACAATTTGCTCGACGAGAATCTGCGCGCCTTCAACGCGCAAGTGCCGATGCTCGCGCAGTGGGACGATCATGAAGTGACCAATGACTGGGCACCGATCGGCACCGCCGACGAGACCGGCTACGCCGAAGACGGCAGCTCTCACCTGGTGGCGCGGGCGGCCCGCGCGTTCCATGAATTCATGCCGATCCGCAACCTGGCTGGGCAGGCGGGGCGGATCTATCGCAAGGTCGCCTATGGGCCGCTGCTCGACGTCTTTCTGATCGACATGCGCAGCTACCGCGATTCGACGTGGAATAATCGCGACGACCGCAGCGACACCTGCATTCTCGGCCCGGCGCAACTGGCCTGGCTGAAGCGTGAACTCACGGCGTCCGATGCGACCTGGAAGGTCATCGCCGCCGACATGCCGATCGGATTGATCAGCGAGGATGCGATCGCGCTTGGCGACGGCCCGCCGGAGCGGCGCGAATGCGAGATTGCCGATCTGCTGTCCTTCATGAAGCGCATGGGCATCAGCAACACTGTGTGGCTGACGGCCGACATGCATTATACCGCCGCACATCGCTACCATCCGAACCGCGCGGTATTCCAGGATTTCGAGCCGTTCTGGGAGTTCGTCTCCGGGCCACTGCATGCGGGGACCTGGGCGCCGGCTCCGCTGGACAATACGTTCGGACCGGCGGTGGCGTTCCAAAAAGGCTGCAGCGCGGAGCAGGGCGAAAACCTCGCGCCGTGTTTCGGACTTCAGTTCTTCGGCCGGGTTGATATCGATGGCCGCTCGGAGGTCATGACGGTGACCTTGAAGGATGTCGACAATCGGGATCTATGGTCGGTGGATATCGACCCGCGGCCGGATGGACGGCAGAAGCAAGTGCTGTCTCAACACATCTGATCCGCCTGACGCGGCGGCAATGCGGATGCGCCTAACCCTGGCCTGGCATGAGGACGAATTGCCTGGCGATCCGGAAGCGGGAATCCGCGCTGTCCTGACGGAATAGCGCGAGCCGGTCGATCGCGAGCGTCTCGAGGCCGAGCGTGGAAAACCTATTCCTCAGCATCGCCAGAACGGTCTCCAGCCGGCTTGCGTCAAGCCGGCCTGTTAACGTCATGTGGAATCGAAACTCTTCCAT
The DNA here is from genome assembly GCF_018130065.1 of Bradyrhizobium sp. AUGA SZCCT0158. Lineage (GTDB taxonomy): Bacteria > Pseudomonadota > Alphaproteobacteria > Rhizobiales > Xanthobacteraceae > Bradyrhizobium. Next base: position 96,963 of record NZ_JAFCME010000020.1, read on the forward strand.
CACGTAGGGATAGCCCCAGCGGTCGAGATGAGCGCGCTGCGCCGATGTCAGGCGGGAAGGATTGCGGCGCGCACGGTCCGCTTCAGTGAGCGGCGCACGGAACATATCGAACTCGCTGACGCTGTCGGCCGCAAGCCGGATCAAATCACGCGGCGGCTCTGCCGGGATGACAGCAATGAAGCCGCTGATCGAACCGACCACCGGCCTGATCACTGGAATCGCCCGGGTCGTTGCGGCGAACGCGGCACACGCCGCGAGGAGTTCGGCTTCCGTCCTGCCTTGTGCCAGCGAAAAGGGCGCCTTCAGCGTGGCGTGAAAGCCGTATTTGCGGGGATCGGCGGTCAGGTCCTGCCAATCCGGCGCAGCGCTGGCGACATCTACCGGAAACGGCAGGTCTTCGCCGCCAAAAGCGTCATAGCCAAGCAATTGCGCGCCGAAGCGGTTGAGATCGCTGGCCTGCGCCGGGGCGTAGTAGATCGCGTAACGCGGATAATTCGACATCGGTGCAGACTAAAGCGTTTTCGAGCGAAGTGGAGCCCGGTTCGCGTGAAGAAAACGCGTCAAGACAAAAGACTCGGCGCGTCAGGCGGCCGCAACCGTCTTGCGCGGCGCCGTTGAGGGACTGCGCAGGCGGCCAGCCTCCGTCAGATGCACCAGGCGTCCCGCGGCCATGACGGCGACGACACGCGGCCGCAACGGCACCCTGTCATCGACGAAGATGATGTCGGCACGCTGGCCGGCGGCGAGAACGCCGCGATCGGTGAGGCCGGCGGCTCGGGCGGGGGCTGAGGATATCAGCTGCCAGGCCTCGGCCAGCGGCAGCACGCCATCGGCAGCAAGACGGAACGCTGCCAATAACTGCGCCGGATAATAATAGTCCGACGCCAGCACCGAGCATAAGCCCTTGGCGATCATGTCGGACGCCTTGGTCCAGCCGGTATGGCTGCCGCCGCGGACGACATTGGGCGCGCCGAACACGATGAAGTCGCCAGCCTCTGCCGCCTCACGTGCGGTTTCCTCATTGACCGGAAACTCGGCGATGCCGACGCCCTGCGCCCGAAACGCCTTCCGCATCTCGGGGCTTTCGTCGTCATGCGACAGCATGCGCACGTTGGCGTCACGCGCCGCTTTCGCCAGCCGGGCGATCGAGGCCGGCACCTCGTGCGCGCGGCCGACGACGCTCGCCACCAGCAAATCGAACGCCTCGTTCGAAAGCCCGGTGCGCTCGACCATGCGGCTGCGCTTTTGCGGCTTGTCGAGGTTGGCGACCGTCGCATCCATATGGTCGTTGAACGCGAACAGGTCGATGCGCCCGTCCGACAACCATTCGATGATCTCGGCTTCGGCGTCGAGATTGTAGGTCTCGTGACGCAGATGGAAGCGGGTATCGGCCGAAAGCTGCGGCCGCATCGACTCGATTGCTTCCAGGAGCCGCCTTGCATTATCGCCAGAGCGCAGGCCCGGCTCCCACGACCAGGTGGTGCCATGATAGACCGTGGTGATCCCGTTGCTGATTGCCTGCCGGTCGCTGTCGATCAGCGCCACGTCGATCGGGAAGTCGACGCCCGGGCGCCGCATCATCTGCCGTTCGAACGCGTCGCCATGCAGATCGACGATCCCCGGCAACACCAGCAAGCCGCCGGCGTCGATGCCCAGCGAAGCGCGGCCCTGGTCGGCGCCGATGGCGCTGATGTCACGGCCAGCGATCCGCAGTGAGGCCTCGTGGATTTCTTGGCCGAGCAGGGCTCGGCCGCCTTCGATGAAAATGTCAGTCACGATGCTGCCCCCTGATGCCTGATCTGCGCGCGGACCGAGCCCGTGCCTGCTTCATATTTTGCCAGAAAATCCTCGACCGTGAGCTTGCGGAAATCGGGCAGGGCGCAGCGCAGCGTCTCATGGTCCCAATTCCACCAGGCAAGCTCGGCGAGCCGGCCGGCGACCTCTTCCGAAAACCGCCGCTTGATCGGCCGCGCCGGATTGCCGCCGACGATGGTGTAGGCCGGGACGTCCTTGGTCACGATCGCGCCGGCGGCGACCACGGCGCCGGTGCCGACGTTGCGGCCGGGCAGGATGATCGCGCCATGGCCGATCCAGACGTCATGGCCGATATGGATGTGGTGCGCGCGCCGCCATTCGAAGAACGCGGCGTCGTCGCTCTCGCCGGAAAAATAGGCGCTGGCCCGGTACGTGAAGTGCGCCTGCGTCGCGCGGTGCATCGGATGATTGCCGGGATTGATCCTGGTCATCGCCGCGATCGAGCAGAATTTGCCGATGGAAGTGTAGGTGATCTGGGCGTCATTGACGACGTAGGAATAGTCGTCCATCGACACTTCATGCAGGATCGTGCCCGCGCCGACTTCGCAATAGGCACCGAGCCGGGTGTCGTGCAGTTTCGCCGTGGGATCGACGGTCGGGTCGACTGAAAGCATTTTGCCGGCCATACGGGCGTCTCTCCGCGACAAAGGTGGTGTCACGATGGCACGTCATCGACGGGCATGATGACATCTTCGTGACGGTTGCATGACGGATGTCGCGTGGGCGACGAGGGTGTGGACGACGCCGCACCGCAGCGTGATTGTCACACAACTGTAAAGTCCAATCGCTAGCGATGATCCACGAGTGGGATTCTGGAGCATTGCATGCTGGTAGTGGAAGGTTTGACGTGCCGTTTCGGCACAAAAGCCGCAGTGGATGATGCGTCATTCTCAATCGCGCCCGGCAACTTCGTCGGCGTGATCGGCCGCTCCGGCGCCGGCAAGTCGACGCTGCTGCGGATGATCAATCGCCTCGCGGAGCCTTCCGAAGGTCGCATCCTGTTTGAAGGCGTCGAGGTGACCGCGCTGCGCGGCAAGGATTTGCGGCAGTGGCGCGCGCGCTCGGCGATGATCTTTCAGCAGTTCAATCTGGTCGGCCGGCTCGATGTGCTGACCAATGTGCTGATGGGGCGGCTCGCCGAAATCCCGTCCTGGCGTTCGCTGACGCAAACCTGGCCCGAACGGGACAAGGCGCTGGCGATGTCGGCGCTCGAGCAGTTCGACATGGCTTCGCTTGCAGCCCAGCGCGCCGACCAGCTCTCCGGAGGTCAGCAGCAGCGGGTCGCGATCGCTCGTGCGCTGGTGCAGGAGCCGGATATCATTCTCGCCGACGAGCCGATCGCTTCGCTCGATCCACGCAACACGAGGATCGTGATGGATGCACTGCTGCGCATCAACAAGCATTTCGGCATCACCGTGATCTGCAATCTGCATTCGCTCGATCTGGCGCGAGCCTATTGCGACCGCCTGATCGGCATGTCCGCGGGCCGCATCGTGTTCGACGGGGCGCCGGCGACGCTGACCGACCTCATTGCGCGCGAGCTTTACGATCTCGAAGCCAACGACGTCATGGGCGCAGCACCCGCACATGCGCCCGATGGAGCCGCCGTCCCTGAGCTGGGCACTGCGGCGGCGGCCTGAGCGTTCTTCTGTAACAGGGCGGCCGCTTGCAAAGCTGCAAACCGCCGAAAAAATGCGTAACACAACAAGAGGGCACACCATGATCAATCGTCGTATCGTTCTGGCCGGCGCGGCCGCGCTGGCGTTTTCGGCCTCCAGCGCTTCCGCGCAGGACTGGAAGGGCAAATATCCGGAACTGACCTTCGCCGTCGTGCCGGCGGAAAACGCCTCGGGTGTGACCGAGCGCTGGGCGCCGTTCGTCGCCTATCTATCCAAGGAGCTCGGCGTGAAAGTGACGCTGCGCATTGCCAACGATTACGCCGCCGTCATCGAAGGACAGCGCTCCGGCAACATCCATATCGCCAGCTACGGCTCGGCGTCGTTCGCGCGCGCGCGGATGACCGGCGTCAAGACCGACGCCTTTGCCAACGACATCAATGCCGATGGCTCTACGGGTTATTACTCGGTGTTCTTCGTCAAGGCGTCGAGCCCGTACAAGAACATCGACCAGCTGAAGGGCAAGAATCTGGCTTTGGTCGATCCGAATTCGACGTCGGGCAACAACGTGCCGCGCTTCGAACTCGACAAGCTGGGAGTCTCCGATGCCGACACGTATTTTGGCAAGGTCGTGTTCAGCGGCAGCCATGAGAATGCCATCCTGGCACTCACGCAGGGCACCGTCGAAGTCGCCGCCAATCAATGGACCACCGACGACGACTCCACGCTGGCCCAGATGCTGACCAAGGGCATGCTGAAGAACGCCGACGGCACAGCGATGAAGAAGGATGATTTCCGGATCGTCCATAAGTCCGCGCCCATTCTCAATGGGCCCTATGCCTATAATTCGGACCTTCCGGCAGATTTGAAGGCCGCCATCGCCAAGGCGTTTGCGGATGCACCGACCAAGGACAAGGCCGCCTTTGAGCGTCTTTCCGACGGCCAGAAAAAGGCCTTCAATCCCGCCACGACAAAGGATTGGGACGGCATGATCGACCTGATCAAGTTCGTGGACAATCTTCGCAAGAAGAAGGCGTCCTGATCGATCGGCGGAGCGAGACCAGGCCGGGTCCATGCGACCCGGCCTTTTTCCGTTCAGGACATAACCGGCACAGCAGCCTTCCATGACATCAGCCGTATCCATCCTTCCAGCTCAGCAACTTGCGGCACTCAACGACGCGTATCGTGTGGCGGTGGCGCGCAAGCGGCTGCGGATGACGCTGGCAACGGCGGTATTCTTTGCCGTTCTCGTCATCGCCGCCATCGGCGCCGAGGTGAATCCGGTCACGTTCGTCAACAAGATCGGAAATTTCGTCAGCTACTTCGACCGCATCGGCACGCTGGAAAGCGGCGCGCGGGTCTGGTCCGATATCGGCGAGTGGTTCTGGGGCTGGAAAAAATGGCTGGCGCTGCTCGGCGAGACCGTCCTGATCAGTTACGTCGGTACCCTGGCCGGGGCGATCCTTGCTTTTGCGCTCAATTTTCTCGCCGCCGAAAATACCTCGCCGGCGCCATGGCTGCGGTTTACCATTCGCCGCCTGATGGAATTCTGCCGTACCGTTCCGGACATCGTGTTCGCGTTGATCTTCGTGATTGCGTTCGGTCTCGGGCCGATGGCCGGGGTTCTCGCCATCATGATCCATTCGGTCGGCGCGCTCGGCAAATTGTATTCCGAAATCGTCGAGAACATCGACATGAAGCCGGTCGAGGGGGTGCGATCGACCGGCGCGAGCTGGATCGCGTGCATCCGCTTCGCCGTCGTGCCGCAGGTTGCGGCGGGTTTTGCCAGCTACACATTGCTGCGCTTTGAGATCAATGTGCGCGGCGCGTCGGTGATGGGTTTCGTCGGAGCCGGCGGCATCGGCCAGGAACTCGTCGTCGCCGTCAGAAAGTTCTTTTATTCCGACGTCAGTGCGATCCTGCTGATGATCATTGTCACCGTGTTCCTGATTGATATCGGCACCGGATGGGCGCGCGGGCGGCTGTTCGGCAAGGAGGCACGGGCATGACACGGTTGCTGGCACCGGACTCCGGAGAGCTGCGTGGCCGCTATCCCGAGGTTTTCGACCGGCCGGCTTCCTCCCGTCTCGCGATCCCCGCGATGCTGCTCGCAGCATTCGGGATCTTCGTGTTCGGGCTGGTCGAGCTGGAGTTTTCGCCGGCACGGATGCTGGCCGGGTTGAGCCAGCTCGGCTGGATCACGATGATGATGATCCCGCCCGATCCCGGCGGTTCGCTCCCGGTCTATCTCGTTGCACTCGGTGAAACACTGTCGATCGCGCTGCTGGGCACCACCCTTGCCGCGTTGCTCGCGCTGCCGGTCAGTCTGCTGGCGGCAAAGAACATCGTGCCGTCGGGTATCTTCCGCTTCCCGGTCCGCCGCTTTCTCGATTCGATCCGCGGCGTCGACACGCTGATCTGGGCGCTGGTCTGGATCAACGTTGTCGGGCTTGGGCCGTTCGCGGGAGTGCTGGCGATTGCGGTGGCGGACTTTGGCGCGTTCGGCAAATTGTTCTCCGAAGCGATCGAGGCCGCCGACAAGAAGCAGGTCGAGGGCATCCGGGCCTCCGGCGGCAATGCGCTGCACGAAATACGGTTTGGGCTGATGCCGCAGGTGCTGCCTGTGATCGCAGGGCAGGTGCTCTATTTCATCGAGTCGAACACCCGCTCGGCCACCATCATCGGCATCGTCGGCGCCGGCGGCATTGGATTGCAGCTGGCCGAGCAGATCCGGGTGCTGGAATGGCAGAAAGTCTCATTCCTGATCCTGATGATCCTGGTGGCAGTCGCCGCCATCGACTGGATTTCGGGCAAGCTGCGGTTTGCGATCATCGGCCAGCGCGCGGTGGTTTGATGGCAGCCCGTAGGGTGGGCAAAGGCGCACTTGCGCCGTGCCCACCAATCCTTTGGTGGGGAAGCAAGAGGTGGGCACGCTTCGCTTTGCCCACCCTACAAGCCTAATCGCTTTCCACCAGAAACTCGACGCGTTCGGCGGCAAAGCGCGAGCGCTTGGTCACGATTGGCTTGCCGTCGGGATCGACGTCGGTGCTGTCGACCACCAGCACCGGGCGGCCGAGCGCGAGATCGAGCCGTGCGGCGTCGCTGGCGTCGGCTATGGCGGCGGTGATGCGGGTGGAAGATCTGCGGTAATCGCGGATGCCGTAATGTGCGACCAGCTTGGTCATCGAGCGCACGCTGGCAAAGACCCGTCCCGCGTCAGGGAAGCGCTCGGCGGAGAGCCATGAGGTGCTGACGCAGATCGGCGTCCGGTCGGCCAGCCGCAGCGCCTCGATCCGGACCAGGGGGGCGCCCGTCTTCAGTCCGAGTTCCCGCGCCAGTTCACGTGTAGCGACATCGTCGGACGCTGCGATCAACTGGCCACGCGGTTCATGGCCGCCGGCGCCGACGATTTCGGAAAACCGCGTCCGCGAGCGCAAGGGATAGGCGAGACGTTGGGCCTCGACATAAGTACCGCTGCCGCGCTCGGCGCGCACCAGCCCGCGTTCGGCGAGCGTCGCCAGCGCCCGGCGCACGGTATGGCGGTTGACCCGATAGGTCTCGGCGATCTCCATCTCGCCCGGCAGCTTCTCACCCGCGGCGAAGCGGCCCTCGGCAATGCCGCGTTCGATCCCGTCGGCGACCTGCCGCCACAACGCCACACCGGTGGCCGCATCCTGCATGCTCATGCTGCAAATTTATCCGGGACGGTCATCCGAAAAACAACCCTGTTGTCACCAAACAGTCATGGCGTTTGGTTATGAAGTTGTCTATTAGCATAGACAACTTGATTCCGGCAAGGTGGACATGACGGCAACCGAGAACGACAAGCAGGCGCAGCGCAAGGCGGTCATGGCGGTGCTGGCGCACTCCGATCCATCAGAGATATCCGGCCGTCTGGCGGCGATCACGCTGCCTGATCACGAGAATCTGCGCGAGCCGGAGAACGGCCTTGTGATGGTGCGCGGCCGTATCGGCGGCGACGGCTCTGCCTTCAATCTCGGCGAAGCAACGGTATCGCGCGCGGCGGTGCGGCTTTCGACCGGCCAGGTCGGCTTCGGCTACACGCTCGGCCGCGACAGGGAAAAGGCGCGCATGATCGCGCTGTGCGACGCCATGGTGCAGTCGGATGAATTCGCTGGCCTCATTGAGACGAAGGTGATCGCGCCGCTGCGCGCGGCGATATCTGCGAAACGGAGCCGCAAGGCGGCCGAGGCCGCGGCGACGCGGGTCGATTTCTACACCTTGGTGCGGGGAGAGGGCTGATGACGACGGTTGCCGAACTGCCCGCAGGATTTGCCGACAAGGTGTTGTCGGCGCAATCAACCTTCCGCTCCGTGATGGACGCGATGGCGCGTCCCGGCAGCGTGCAGCGCATTGCGGCCGACGCCGGCACGCCCGCCGCCATGATGCGCGGCACCGCGGCTATTGCGCTGACCCTGTTCGACCATGATACGCCGATCTGGCTCGACAGCCGGATGTCGGAAACATCCGACGTTGCCAAATGGCTCAAGTTCCACACCAGCGCGCCTGTGATTGCGGATTCCTCGATCAGCAGCTTTGCCCTGATCGGCAGCCCCCGCGAGCTTCCGGCGCTCGACCGCTTCGCGTTCGGCAGCAATGAATACCCGGATCGTTCGACGACGCTGATCCTGCAGATCGACAGCCTGACGCAGGGTCCCGCCCTCGAGCTGCGCGGCCCCGGCATCGACGGCACAGCGATCCTGCAAGCCGCGATCCAGCCGCATGATCTGTTCGAACGGCTCGCCATCAACGTGGCGCTGTTTCCGCGCGGCATCGACGTGGTGCTGGTCCATGACGATGCGATCGTCGCGATACCGCGCACCACGCGGCTGGTAGCGAGGGGAGGCTAGTTATGTACGTTGCCGTCAAGGGAGGCGAACGCGCCATCGAGAACGCTCATCGGCTGCTGGCGCATGAGCGGCGCGGCGACCGTGACGTTCCCGAGGTCTCGCTGTCCCAGATCTCCGAGCAGTTGTCGCTCGGCGTCGACCGGGTCATGACCGAGGGTTCGCTGTACGATCGCGAGCTCGCGGCGCTCGCGATCAAGCAGGCACGCGGCGACATGATCGAGGCAATCTTCCTGGTGCGCGCGTTCCGCGCCACGCTGCCGCGCTTCGGCACCACCGAGCCGGTCGATACCGGCGCGATGCAGGTGCGACGGCGGATTTCGTCGACCTTCAAGGACATTCCGGGCGGGCAAATCCTCGGCCCGACGTTCGATTATACCCATCGTTTGCTGGACCCACAGCTTGCTGAGGGGTTTTCTCCGGAAACGCTGGAGACCAGCGAAGCCTCGCTCGCGGCGACGCCGCGCGTGACGGACATTCTCGGCCGCGATGGCCTGATCGAACCGTCGCCAGCGGCGGATGCGGAGGCGCCGGTCGGCGACCTCACGCGCGAGCCGCTCAGCTTCCCGGCGGACCGCGACCTGCGCCTGCAGAACCTGGCGCGCGCCGACGAAGGCTTTCTGCTGGCGCTTGGCTATTCCTCGCAGCGCGGCTATGGCCGCAACCATCCGTTTGCCGGCGAAATCCGCTTCGGCGAAGTCGAGATCGAATTCATGGCCGAGGATGTCGGCTTCGCCGTGCCGATCGGCGCGATCGCGATGACCGAATGCCAGATGGTCAACCAGTTCAAGGGCTCGGCCACCGAGGCGCCGTGCTTTACGCGTGGCTATGGGCTGGCTTTCGGTCAGAGCGAGCGCAAGACCATGTCGATGGCGCTGGTCGATCGTACGCTACGTGCCCGGGAGCTCGGCGAGGAGGTGATCGCACCCGCCCAGGACGAAGAGTTCGTGATGTCGCATTCGGACAATGTGCAGGCGACCGGTTTCGTCGAACATCTCAAGCTGCCGCATTACGTGGACTTCCAGTCCGAACTCGGCCTGCTGCGCAAACTGCGCAAGGAGTTCACTGAGGCCACGGAATCGGCGCCGATGCAGGAGGCTGCGGAATGAACGCGCCAACGTATAATTTCGCCTATCTCGACGAACAGACCAAGCGGATGATCCGCCGCGCGATCCTCAAAGCGATCGCGATCCCCGGCTATCAGGTGCCGTTTGCCAGCCGGGAAATGCCGATGCCCTATGGCTGGGGCACCGGCGGCGTGCAGGTCACGGCCGCGATCCTGGGACCCGAGGACGTGCTGAAGGTGATCGACCAGGGTTCCGACGACACCACCAACGCGATCTCGATCCGAAAATTCTTCGGCAAGACCGCGGGCGTCGCGACCACGACCGCCACGGCGGATGCCACCGTGATCCAGACAAGGCACCGGATTCCCGAAGCGGCGCTGCATGGCGGTCAGGTGCTGGTCTATCAGGTGCCGATCCCCGAGCCGTTGCGCTTCCTCGAGCCACGCGAGACCGAGACGAGGCGCATGCATGCCCTTGGCGAATACGGCCTGATGCACGTCAAGCTGTATGAAGACATCGCGCGCTTCGGCCACATCGCGACGTCCTACGCCTATCCGGTCAAGGTGAACGCGCGTTACGTGATGGACCCGTCGCCGACGCCGAAATTCGACAATCCGAAGATGGACAATTGCGCGGCGTTGCAATTGTTCGGCGCCGGGCGCGAGAAGCGGATCTATGCGATCCCGCCGCATACGTCAGTGGTCTCGCTCGATTTCGAGGACCATCCCTTCACGCGCTACCGTTTCGACGCGCCCTGTGCGTTGTGCGGCGCCGGCGATTCCTACCTCGACGAAATCGTTACCGACGACAAGGGCGGCCGGATGTTCGTCTGTTCGGATACCGATTATTGCGAGAGCCGCCAATCGGCCGGCCATCGCGGCAGCGAAAGCGCGGCACCGCATAAGGAGAGGGCGCATGGCTGAGCAAACCCTCGACGATAAACCGCTTCTGGTCGCCGAAAATCTCGGCAAGACCTATGGGAAGCTGGTCGCCTGCCGCGACGTCTCCTTTGCGCTCTATCCCGGCGAGGTGCTGGCTGTGGTTGGCGAGTCCGGCTCGGGCAAGTCGACGCTGCTGCAATTGGTATCAGCACAGCTGGCGCCGAGCGCGGGCAGCGTCTCGTACCGGATGCGCGACGGTGTGCTGCGCGATCTGGCGGCGCTCGGAGAGGCCGAGCGGCGCTTCCTGTTCCGCACCGACTGGGGCTTTGTGCATCAGGACCCGGCGCAGGGCCTGCGGATGGCGGTCTCGGCCGGGGCCAATGTCGGCGAGCGGCTGATGGCGGTGGGCTGGAATCATTACGGCCGCATCCGTGACACCGCGTCATCCTGGCTGGAGCGGGTCGAGATCGACACCGACCGTATCGACGACGCGCCGCGGACCTATTCCGGCGGCATGCGCCAGCGCCTGCAGATCGCGCGCAACCTCGTCACAGAACCGCGGCTGGTGTTCATGGACGAGCCGACCGGCGGCCTCGACGTATCGGTGCAGGCGCGGCTGCTCGACCTGATGCGCAACCTCGTCAGCGAACTCGGCCTTGCGGCCATCGTCGTCACCCATGACCTTGCGGTGGCGCGGCTGCTGTCGCATCGCGTGATGGTGATGAAGGGGGGCCGGGTGATTGAAACCGGGTTGACCGATCAGGTGCTCGACGATCCCCGCGAACCCTACACCCAGTTGCTCGTCTCCTCGATTTTGCCGGCATGAGTTAGGCCAATGAACGCGATGATCGACATCACCAACGCCGAAAAAACCTTCACCATGCATCTGCAGGGCGGGGTCGAGCTGCCCGTCGTACGCGGGGTCTCGTTCCACGTTGTATCAGGCGAATGCGTGGTGCTGTCGGGCCCGTCGGGCGCCGGCAAATCCTCGATCCTGAAGATGATCTTCGGCAATTATCGCTGCGACGGCGGCCGGATCGGCATCCGCCACCAGGGCACCGTGATCGATCTCGCCACCGCCGAACCGCGGCAGGTGCTGAGCGTGCGCCGTTCCACCATCGGCTATGTCAGCCAGTTCTTGCGGGCGGTGCCGCGGGTAGCGACCATCGACGTGGTGGCCGAGCCCCTGATCGTGAACGGGATCGCCCGCGCGGAGGCGCGCGAGCAGGCCGGCTCCCTGCTGCGCCGGCTGAATATCCCTGAGCGGCTGTGGGCGCTGCCGCCCTCGACGTTCTCGGGCGGCGAGCAACAGCGCGTCAATATCGCGCGCGGCTTCATATCCGATCTGCCGATCCTGCTGCTGGACGAGCCGACGGCATCGCTCGACACCGCCAATCGCGCGGTCGTGGTTGAATTGATCGATCAGAAGAAACATCAGGGGGTGGCGATGGTGGCGATCGTCCATGACGACGAGATACGCCATTTGATCGCGGACCGGATCGTCGATGTGACGTCGTTTGCCTCGGCGGCATAGGGAAGAAAAGTGAGATGAGCGCAACGAAGCACGAAACCATTTTGGGCAATGCCGGCATCATCCTCGCCGATCGCGTGATCGCGCGCGGCTGGGTCGCCATATCAGATGGCCGTATCGCCGAATTCGGCGAGGGCGATGCCCCCGGGCAAGCCGAGGACGCTGCCGGCGATCTGATCATGCCCGGCCTGATTGAGTTGCACACCGACCATCTCGAAGCGCACTACGTGCCGCGGCCAAAAGTGTTCTGGGATCCGATCGCCGCGGTCGTCTCTTACGACGGGCAGTTGGCGACTTCGGGCATCACCACGGTGCTGGACTCGCTGCGGGTCTGGCGCGAGGACGGCGCCGAGGAGGTTGATGGCAGGGCAGGCGTGCTCGCGAAGGCGATCACAACTGCGCGCGAGGAAAACCTGCTGCGTGCCGATCATTTCCTGCATCTGCGCTGCGAAATACCAATGCCGAGCGTCGTCGAGGAGGCAAAGGAACTGATCGACCGGCCGGACATCCGGCTGATGTCGTTGATGGACCACACGCCGGGGCAGCGCCAGTTCCGCGACGAGGTCAAGCTGCGCGACTATTACCGCGGCAAGGGCGGCGGCATGACCGACGCCGAGCTCGACGTGCTGTTCGAGCGGCGCTTTGCCTACCAGAAGATATATGCCGCGGCCAACATGCGCGAGATCGTAGCATTGGCGCATCAGTACAAAATACCGCTCGCCAGCCATGACGACACGACCGAGGAAAACGTCATCGACGCCGTTCGCGACCGCGTCGCGGTGGCCGAGTTTCCGACCACGATGGAAGCCGCGCGCGGCCTGCACCAGGCCGGCATCGGCATCCTGATGGGCGCGCCGAATGTGGTGCGTGGTGGTTCGCATTCCGGAAACATCGCCGCCGTCGATCTCGCCCGCGAGGGACTGCTGGACATCCTGTCGTCCGACTACATTCCCTCGAGCCTGCTGATGGCAGCCCTGCAATTGCCGCGGCATGTTCCCGCCATTGATCTTGCTTCCGCCGTACGCACCGTCACCAAGACGCCCGCCGAGGCCGTGGGGCTTTCGGACCGCGGCGAAATCGCGGTCGACAAGCGCGCCGACCTGATCCGGGTGCATGTGGCGCGCGACATCCCGGTGGTGCGCAGCGTCTGGCGGGAAGGACAGCGTGTGGCATGACCGACATACTCACGACATCAACGGGCCATGCGGACGCAATCGGGCCGGGCCGGCTCATTCTGGTGGTCGGACCGAGCGGCGCCGGCAAGGATACGCTGCTCGGGCTTGCCAGGGCCGCCTGCGCCGACGATGGCACCATCGCATTCCCGCGCCGCGTGATCACGCGGCAGGCCTCGGCCTCCGAGGACAATGAAGAGGTCAGCGCCGGCACTTTCGAGGCGGCGCTGGCGCGCGACGAATACGCCATGCATTGGGAAGCGCACGGCCACCGCTATGCAATATCGCGCGCCATCGACGACGAAATCCGCGCCGGGCACACTGTTGTCGGCAATGTTTCGCGCACCATCATTCCAGCGATGCGCCAGGCCTATGCCGACGTCACGGTGATCTCGATCACCGCGCCGCCGAACGTGCTTGCGGACCGGCTGGCGATGCGAAACCGCAGCAGCGACGGCAGGATCGAGCATCGGCTTAGCCGGACGGTGGACGAGGCCGCGCCCGACGTCACCATCGTCAATACCGGCAGCGCCGAATTTCACGCGCGTCAGCTTGTGCGCGCGATCAAGGGCGAGAAGTGGGACGAGTAGAATAGGAGAAGCGATGACCATCGTCTCGACGTTCGAACAACTCGAGGCCATCTACGGCTTTCCCAACGATGCTTCGACGGTGAAGGTCGCCGACCGCGTGACCCCGTCCTACCGGGCGCTGATGGATCAGTCGCCTTTCGCGGCGCTGGCGACCTGCGGGCCGGAGGGGCTGGATTGCTCGCCCCGCGGGGATCTCGCCGGCTTCGTGCGCATCCACGATGAAAAGACGCTGATGATGCCGGATCGGCGCGGGAACAACCGCTGCGACTCCCTCCGCAACATCGTGCGAGACCCGAGGATCGCGCTGCTGTTCCTGATTCCGGGCTCGGGCAGCACGCTGCGCGTCAACGGCCGCGCGCATGTTTCCGCCGAGCCCGAGCTGCTGGCGTCGTTCAAGATGGACGGCAAGGCGCCGCGCACCGTGATCGTCATGACGGTGGAGGAGATCTATTTCCAGTGCGCCCGCGCCATCGTCCGCGCCGATCTCTGGAATCCCGACAAGCGCGTCGATCCGAAGAACTTGCCGACACCAGGCGATATCCTGGCCGAGATGAGCGACAACACCGTGGGCGGCGAGAAATACGACCGCGAATGGCCCGAGCGTGCGCGGCAGACGATGTGGTGATTGCTGGTTCGCAAGCGCCGTTCGCTTTCCGATTTAACAATCCGGCCTCTACTGCGGCAGGTCGGCATCCCTTCACTCTTTGTAAGAAGCCGCCCGGCTTGACCGCCCCCACGATTATCGTGACACTTCGGATCACCAGTCTCCGAAGGGGCGGTGGTGGCATTTCTAACAGGGAGGTTTTGATGGTTCGTTTTTCAGCTGTCGTTGCAATTGCGTTCGCGCTTGCTGTTTTCGTCGGGGGATCGCTTGCGCAGGCCCAGAAGGCCTCAGACCCAAAGAGCCAGCCCGGTAGCGGCCAGTGCCGGCTGTCAAACGGACAAAAATGCTGTTTTGATTTCGATCGGCCAGTGCGTAGCGCTGGCTGTCCTGGGCTCGCCGGCCATGCCGGTGAGCCCATTTTCGTCGGGTACTACCCTTGATTAGTTGCTGCGGGACCCTGACTTGCGGCGCTGCTGATGAATGCATTGAACCGCAAGGAGGCTTCGGCAAATCTCTTCAGAAACTCGGCCGTGCTCGCCTCGGCTTCGGGCAAGACATTGTCGACGAGCCCGCCACCCGCGACGGACCCAAGTTCCTCAACGCTCAGTTCGCGATTTTCATTGGTCATTGTCTCGCACCACTTTTGCGATGTCTCGCAGGCTGCGATCATGGCGGACCACAATGAACGGCGATGTGACGTAAATCACGAAACGAAGGAGGCTGCCGGAGTGGTGGCTTCTTTCACGTTTCTTGCCCGGTTGAGTGTTCTGAATGGGTCCGCAGGACGGGCGCTAGATTCCGTGGCTATGCCGTATCTTCAGAATCTGAACTGACTTCGGAAGCTCGATCAGAAAAACCCTGTCGCGCTCCAGGTGATGGATCCTGGATGGGTCTCCGCCCGTGAACCCGCTCATCGATTCCAGGCTTTCCCAATACGAGATGGTGACGAACTCGGTCTCGTTTTGTCTGTCCTCCCTGAACGTCTGGACGGCGAGGGCTTTCTCGATCAGCGGCTTGATGCCGACCTCGTAATTATAGGCCTCGTATTCGTCTGCCACGTCTGGAGTGGTCCTTCCGCGCCAAACGCGGGCGATCTGGGGTTTGGTCATGTACGGCCTCCGGTCGGAAAACCCGCATGCGGATAAACCGTTCCAATCTAAACGGCTGCTCTATTCATGCCGGGCGCGGAGGGAGTTGACCCCTCCTTGTTGGGGGCCTGCCATCCAGGCACATGAACCGGTTGTTAAGAATTCCGCCGACGAAACGCGGTTGAAACAATCGCGAAACCAAATCGCCATGAACCCCGCGAAATCCTAGGCCGACTAACCATCGAACAGGAGATGATGACGATGATTAAAGTTGGCTCGAAGGAAGAAGTTGCCCTGCTGCTCGCATTGTTTGGCGTGCTCGATCTGCCGGTACAGGCGCCCAAGAAGCGCAAATGACACTGCTCGTCGCCCCACTGTTGTTTGTCTTGCTGGGCGTCGGGGCTGCCAAAGCCAAAAAGGCAGGCCTCTCCGGCTGGGAGGTCTTCCTCATGGTCGCAGTCGGCAGTCTGTGCATTTTGGTGGTGACGTTGGGAATCCTGATGTGGGGATTCCGCAACTTCGGTTAGCTCCGATTGATCAGCCAGACACCTGTGCTGCTGAGCGTCTACAAGTTGTCGTCGGCGCAAATGCGGATGCTATCGTTCCCGAGGGGCGTCGGTGGGTTGCCGGGCTATTGGCTACGTGCCCCGTGCCTGCCGGCCTATTCGGTCCAAATGCGCTCTCCGCACTGCTTGCATTCAAACATATGAATGACAACTCCGCTTTCAGATTCCATGATCGTTTTGAGAAGCGTGAGTTTTCCTGCGCAGAAGCGGCAGTCGTGGTTTGATTGATCCCGAGCAGTGGCGATCTTCTCAGCTCGAAATAGCTCCATGACGCCCCCTTCCCACAAAGGGTAGGGTACGGAGCGCCGGTTTCGTGAGGCGTAAATGGGCAACAACTGTTGCCCCGGGCGACAAAGTTAAGGATGAAGGTCGGTTGTCCACAGCAATCCACCGCCGCGTGCCGCCACGCTCGGGTCGTCAACCTTCGTGTCGACAGAAAAGCAATAGCGCCGCCGCAACGCCTTTTGCCGTCAGACGGCCGGCAACTGCCGCCCGGCCGCTTCAAAGTTGCCCTAACTTGTTATGTCGGGAGCCGGACTTAAAGTGATAGGTGAAGTCATCATCGGAATGAGCTTGGCAATTGCCGATGCAGCCGGTCAAACGTGTCGCGCTTCGTTTTTTGCGGTGGCAAGATCGCGGATCAATTCCGCTTCGGCTGCGTCCCTAGGAAGTTTTCGAGAGGCTTGATAATCCTTCATGGGTTTTCAGTCCCTATAGCTGCCTGGTTATTGAACAAAGCGCGCCGACTACGCTGAAGCGACCCGTCGGGATTGAACGTGAGAACCGCTTGCAAAATCTCATCCGACGCGCGGAAGTGCAGGACAACATCGCTGCCGTTCCATTGCAGATCGATGAGATCGCCGGCACACGTTTCAACGAACCGTTGGTGCCAGTACGCAGCGATAGCGTGCGCGCCGCGCAATTCTTTCTTGTCCCCGCAGTCGCATTGCAGGGAAGCATCATCGGCATAACAATCAACAATGAAAAGGTCGCCCGCGCGATAGGCATCGAGCCAATCGATCGCGATAGCAATCAGATCGATGGAAGACATGGTCCCTATCCACCCCCGCGCGGCTGTCATTGCGCGCTCGATGCGCGCGCAGATATGAGCGGAATTACGCCAAACGCGCTTGTTAAAGTGCGCCAATTTTGTTGTTTTGCCTCAACAGCGAATGGCACAAACTGCACATGCCAAGGGATGCAAGCGGGTATATCGTGTTGAATTCGCGAGCAATGCCCCGTGAGAGCACCCTGCCATGGTAGTCGAATTCCTCTATCGCGCAGGCATCATAGCCCTTGGCCTGATGAACGTCGGGCTGGTTGCTGTCCTATTGTTCGCAGGCGGCTAAAGCGGCAGCCGGCGACTTAAAACTCGCGGCTCGCCACCGGATGCACCCGCTCTTGGCGTCCAAACGGCCACCGCGATAGGCGGGGTCTCGGATGGTGCCTGACTTAACGCTGGCAGCGAGCGCCGTGCCATTGGCGCACGGCCGCCTCAACACGGATTAGTAGCGTGGGCAAACCCAGTTGCCGTAGGTATCGTAGCCGCAGCCGCCGCCGTAATAGGCCCCAGCCGCCGCAGCGCCAACAGCAGCCGCGCCGACCGCTGCCGCACCGTAGCCCCGACGATACCCGTAGCCGGCATAACCGTAGCGACCGCCGCGCACTGCGACAGCGCTACCCCGAGCACCTCGAACTGCGACCGCGCCGCCGCGGTAGCCACCACCGTGAAATCCGCCACCACCGCGATAAGCGCCACCGCCGCGACCGCGGGCATCGGCATCGTCTGGGATCAAACTGGCGGCGAGCAGAACAAGTGCCGCAAAAGCCGCAAGAACATAGCGAAGCATGGCCGAACCTCTTTCTACAAATCCTGCCGGACAGGAAATTGCTGCGCTGTCAGTGCGGGGCATTGATGTAGATCAAAAGAACCTGTTCCTGGATTCATGGGGCGAGATGTCGGGTGCTGACAGATTGTGTTGAAGAAGTCGGCGACCCAAACGATTTGGGATGTTGCAAGGAATCAGAGCGCGCGTGAGTTTGTTTGCT
>NZ_JAFCME010000021.1 GCF_018130065.1 Bradyrhizobium sp. AUGA SZCCT0158
TGCACACGAGCATACAGGGCAGCGGTGAACACCCGGCCTTCCCTGCGCAACGGCTTTACGGCTTATGCCGTGATCTCCCCGGAGACGAGTTCTTGGTTGACTCCGTCACCGCCGGTTCAGCTCACGCTTAGCCGACGGCTTGACGCCAGCAACGGGCGCCAGGACCACACGGTTTTGCCGTACGCTTATCCACGCCGTCGTCTCAGCGTAAACCAGCGTCCATCGCAACCCGCCCAACGTCCGTGACGACGGCCGACGCCCTTCTGACCAGGACGGGATGGGCAAAGATATGCACCTGATTTTCGTTCTGGTAAACAGAAATATTTTTTATTTTGGGGCTTGACACAACTTCTGAAAACCGGAACTGATTTGCCCGTCGGGCTGCCTTATCGGCCCTCGCCGCTTCGCGTCAGGCGAATGCGCGCCCGATGACGGCCCCGCGAGGGAATCCATACCGCCGCCGGCGGAGAGATGGATTGCTTCGTCGCTTTGCTCCTCGCAATGACGGAGTTTCACAGCGTGCAGGATAATAGGAACGAAGCGACACGCGCCCTTCTTGTTTCGTGGACGAGTCTCGCTTCGCAACGCACAACGCCATGGTGCAAACTGGGCGCGATCGTGACGGACGGAAAACGCCTGCCAGAACCAGCCAAGCTTCTCCGTATGGGAAGCTATATCCTGTTCCTTCTGTCCTTGGTCTCGATCGCATTTGTCGCTCAATATGGCGGCCATGAAAAGCATACTTTCTTTGGCGGCGAAGTCCTTATAACTGGCCCGCTGGGACTAAAGCTGGACTTCCGCACCAATTGGCCCTGGCTGGGAAATTTGGCGTTGTTCTGCCCATGGCTGGCTCTGTACATGAGAGCGAACGTCGTAGCCGGAATATTTGCTGCAATGGCGTTAGTGACCGGCGTCTGGTTCTTCGCCGTCTCAATGGTGACGTCCGATGTTGGCGCAGTATGCCGGACAAGGTAGCCAGTTTCGGTCTTGGATTTTGGCTATGGATCGCAAGCATGTTTGGCGCTCTCGCCGCCGCAATCCAGCAGCAAAATGAGCGCGTAGAGCGATGCGATACCGAACATTCCGGCTCGCAAACCTGAGAGGACAGGTGTCCGACTCGACCGCCAAAGCCGCTTGCGGGGCCCGTCCGTCCACTACTGTCGGCACGCGCGGAAGGTCTCCCGTCCCACCAACGATCCGGATGGCGATATCCCGGCTGTTACCTGAGGAACAGCGCGGTCGTGGCCAATTGGTCATTGTCCGGGTCATGCCGATGCAATGGTGCATCGGCACAGCGCGAGGAGATGAAGCATGGAGCGCACGGCTGAAGAGCAGACCGAACTGACGACGAAAGATCTGGACACGGTGGCAGGCGGCAGGACGACGCCACCTCCCCCTCGGTTTCCCATTCCCTATAATCCCCGACCTCAGCCTCCCCTTCTAGACCGATGAACGGCTCCAGTTGAGCTAAGGCGGCGGCTGCGCCAATCTGGCGCAGCTCTGAGCTTTCGATCCCTTGATGCGCCCGCCGAGCAACTTAACCGGCTTGCGACGTCAGTTCTTCGGCCTGGTAGCCTGCACCAGACCAGGAAATCATAAACCTCATCAATCTTGATGCTTCGCTGAAGGCGCTTCGCTTCAGTCCCTCGACGACTGCGGTATCGCTGCCGCCGAAATAGCCACGTAACTTCCGACATGTCACAGTACAACACCGGCTGCAGGCGCAGAAATCGCGGTCATGCATCGGGCAGGTTTGATTCTCCCGCCTGCTTAGGAATGGCCCGCTCCCTTGGTCGACGCACTTTCTCGGGTGTCTAATTCTCCGGTTCAAAATTGTGCCCGCGTCTGTGCAGCAGATCACGTGACGCTTGTTCCCCAAGGAACAGCACGAGGGAGCAAAAGGCGGCATTTTCCTGACACCGATGAAACGGCGCGATGATCGCTCCGGTCGGAAACAAAGGAGAATGGCCATGACGACCAAGTTGACTGCGAATACGAATGAAGCCTTCACAGATGACGAACTTGATAGCGTCAATGGAGGCTACAGCTGGAGTGAGTTCAAGGCAGACGTAGTAGGTGCCGCAAAGGCGTTACGCCAAGGTATCGGCGACGGTTATCGTAGCGCCCAGAAAATGCTGCCGTGACAGGGGAGACAATCATGACCAACAACCAGATCGAAAACGTTTCCTCCCATGATTCTGCTGAGCTCAGCCTGGACGATCTCGTGCAGGTGACCGGCGGCGGCGACTTTGCCAATGCTGTCGCCTACCTTGCGGGCAATGTGATCGGCGGCGCCGCCTATCTTGTTAAAAACTTCGCCGGCAAACTTAGGTAAGAACACGCACAACGCCAGAAGCGAACTCCTTGCCTCGCATGCCCCGCCGTTGACCACACGGCGGGGCATAATTTCATCGTCAGATGAAGTTCACAGCGCGCCGCACGTGGCAAAGATCACATATGGCTTGTTCCCCAGGGAACAGCTGGAGGCGGCAAACCAGGGCATTCTCCCGACACCGATGAAACGGAGCGATGATCGCCTCGATCGGAAACAAGGAGAATGACAATGAATGTCGATCCGCATCAGAACGACGACCGAGTGCAGAACGACCATCACGCCCTCGACGACGACGGACTTTGTCTCGTACAGGGCGGCGCGACTCTGGTTGATGTTGCGAAGTTCGTGCTCAAGACCCTCAATGATGTCCTGCGAACGGGCAGCGGTCGCCCGCAGGTATGAATCTGACCAACCTGTTCGACGCGCAGGGTCAAAAGCAGACGTCTTGGTTATTTGCCGACATGTCCGCTTATGGCCCAAAGCGAAAGAGACCGGTCGTGTTCAATCACTCGCCAACGCATGCAAGAGTTGATTGATGGATGGCGTGATGGCCGGCTATTCGGGTAGCCCCGACTTTTGCAACATATCGCTCAAGCGCGTCCTGTCCTTAAGGATGCTTCCGGGCGCGGTAAGCGTCGGCCGCGCCTTGCGAGCGGCGCCCGCTGCTGTCACACTTGCTCCAGGTCCTGCGGCAATGACCGCGCAAACCGGCATGCAGGACGAGCGAGGAAACGATGAAGTCCGTTGCGAACCTGTTCGCCGCGTTGCTGGTGCTGCTAACGACGCAGCCGGCATCCGCGCAGTCCAGCTATCCGAACAAGCCGGTGAAGATCCTGGTCGGCTTCACGCCCGGCACGGCGCCGGACCTTGCGGCGCGCATTCTGGCCGAACGGTTTGCCGAGGTCTGGGGCACGCCGTTCGTGGTCGAAAACCTGCAAGGCGCCGGCAGCAACATCGCCACCGAACGCGTCGCCAAGGCGGCCGCCGACGGCACCACGCTGCTGATGGGCGGCAACTCGGCGCTCGTCATCAATCCGAGCCTGTATGACAAGCTGCCGTTCGATCCGGTCAAGGATTTTGCGCCGATCTCGCAGGTGTTCATCGCGGCCAACGTGCTCGCCGTGCCGCCCGAGGTGCCGGCCCGGACGGTGGCCGAACTGGTGACACTCGCCAAGGCGCAGCCCGGCGAACTCTCCTATGGCCATGCCGGCGTCGGCACGTCGCAGCATCTCGGCGCCGAACTGTTCAAATACATGGCGCATGTCGACATCGCATCGGTGCCCTATCGCGGCACCACGGCGTTGATGCCCGACCTGCTCGCCAACCGCATCGCGATGTCGTTCGCCAATATCGTGAACGTGGTGCCGCTGGCGAAGGAAGGCAAATTACGCGCGCTGGCCATCACCTCGGTCAAGCGCTCGGCGCTGGCGCCCGACCTGCCGACGATGGCGGAATCGGGATTTCCCGGTTTCGAGGCGGTGCCGTGGTTCGGCCTGCTCGCGCCATCCGGCACGCCACAGGACGTCATCGACAAATTGCACGGCGAAACCGTCAAGGCGCTGGCGCTGCCGGAGGTGCGCAGGAAGTTCGACGAACTCGGACTCGAACGGGTCGGCAATACGCCGGCAGAGTTTGCGGCCGTCATCAAGAAGGAGACGCCCGAATGGGCAAAAGTGATCAAGGACGCCGGCATCAAGCTCGGCAACTAGATTAGACTGCAAGCACGCGGACCGCATCTACCACCCCTACCTGAGGAAACTCCCATGGCCAATTGCATCGTCGTCGTTCAGTTCGATCTGCCGAAGCGAACCGAAGAACAGGCAATCACAGGCGGCACGTCGAGCGCGCCGACCTACCGCGGCCTCGCCACCAAAGGATTGATCCGCAAGGACTACCTGAACGGCGAAACCGGTACCGGCGGCGTCTATCTCTGGGACAGCCGCCAATCGGCGGAAGCCTGGTTTACGGAGGAACGCGTGGCCGAACTGACAAAACGCTTCGGCGTGCGCCCTCGCCTGACCTGGTACGACACCCATGTCACGGTCGATAATTTGCAGGACGAGACGCGCGTCAACGGCAAGGCGATCGAGGCCGTGGCCTGACGATACCTGTTGCGGCACTGCGCGCGATTGGTTCGCGCGCACTGCGTTACGCGTGCGGAAGATTTAGGTCCCGCGCGTCGCCGCCGAAGAGTATCGCTTGCTGCGCTTGCCTTCATTGGGCACGAACTGGGCAAACACTTCCCTGACGCGGTCGGCCGGCGTCGCATCCTGCGTGAAGCGCGGCTCGGTGAGGGTTTCGACCGCCCGGGGTGCGTAGATGGCGCTTTGATAGAGCGACCCGTCGAAGCGTGAATCGCTCTCGCTGTCGCGCAGGCAAGCGTCGGAAACAAACAACAGTACAAACAGTGCCGATCCTGTGACGTAAAAATACTGAAAAATGGGCATCGCTTTTCGCGCCTCCTTTTGCAGGAGGATGCACGCGCGCGATAAAGGCCGGGTTTAATGCCGCCCGACTTTTGCCGGAGCAGTTGGTCGCACGTTATTGATTTGTGTAAAATTTTAGCGATCCCCGGCGAGCCGTATCGGCGAGTAGCTCTGAATTAGTTTCCGCTTTCGGGATGCTGGCTCAACCGGAGCATTTGCATCAGCACTCGCGATTGCAATCGCTCCGCTTCGCTTGGTTGTTCGGTCCGCTCTCGAAGCGCCGGGACCCTAAGGGGCCAGAGGCCGCTCGGGCACTGAATCTTTAGACAAGGTGGACCTGAGACCGGCATGAACTTCGCCGGCAGTCGATTTACTTAAGGCCTTGTAGTGGTGGAGATACTCCTGCGCCATCCGCCTGGTCGTAAACCTTTTCTCGAAATGCCTGCGCACCTGACGTCGGTCGAGCCCGGAAAGCCTTCCAATCGCCTGTATGGCTTCTGCTTCCCCCGGTACGACAAAGCCGGTGATGCCGTCGTCGACGACCTCCGGCACCGAGCCGGACTTGAAGGCAATGACGGGCGTGCCGCAGGCCATGGCCTCGATCATGACGAGACCGAACGGTTCTGGCCAATCGATGGGGAACAGCAACGCGGCCGCGCCCGCCAAAAACTGCCGTTTCGTTTCATCATTGACCTCGCCGATGAGCTGGACCTGATCCCCGTCGATCTGCGGCTCAAGCCGTTCCTTGAAATATTTCCTTTCGCCCCGCGGCACCTTGGCGGCGATACGAAGCGGCATTCTGGCAGCATGCGCTATCCGAATGGCGGCTTCCGGTCCTTTCTCCGCCGTCAGCCGGCCCAGAAAGGCGAGATAGGAGCCGGCCTCGAACGAAGGCCGGAACAGGTCGGTCGGCAAGCCGTGGTAAATGGTACCGAGCCAGTTGGCTTCGCTCAGCGGAGCGCGCTGATTATCCGATATCGAAACGAACGGCGCGTTGGGAAAGCGGCGGACCACGTCAGGAAACCCCGGCAAATCCATGCGCCCATGGCAGGTGGTCAGGAACGGAACACCAAGCCGGCTAAGGAGCGGCAGATGCAGCCAGTCGATATGCAGGTGGATGACATCGAATTCGGTCACCCGTAGGGCGACCGCCTCCAACAACGCAGCCTGGGTAACCATCGGGTCCGTCCGCGGCCGGCCGAGGCGAAGAGCCTGAGGCCAAACGGCATGCAGCTTGGCGGTGGTCTTCGAATCCCCGCTGGCGAAAAGCGTTACCTCATGACCCAAGCTCACCAGCTCATCAACCAGCCACGCCACCACCCGCTCAGTGCCGCCATAGAGCTTGGGAGGAACACTTTCGGCGAGAGGCGCTACCTGGGCAATTCGCATCGGCTTTCCCATCACGTATCAAGGGCTTCGAACCAGAACGGGTCAGATCACCGGCCGTTCGTAGTTGATCAGCAGATCGAGCCAATCTTCCAATAGCCGGCTCATCAGAAAGTTCTTCCGCACGCTTTCCTTCGCCCGCGAACCAATCTGCTTCCGAATACCGGGATCCTTCAAGAGCTGCACGATTCTTGCCGCCGCCTCATCAGGCGTACGCACAAGGAATCCATTCCAGTCGTTCTTGATCTGGTGCCGAATTCCTCCCACGTCGCCGCCTATGACGGCTGCGCCTTTCCACATCGCCTCGGTCACGGTGAGACCGAAACCTTCGCGGGTCGACTTCTGCAGGACGACGGCCGCAGATCGCTGCAGCGCGTTCACCAAGGTTGGATCATCGACCGCAAGAACAATTATGCTTTCGTCGGCGACGCTCTTGATCGTTTCGAGGATTTTCCCACCCTCTGGATCGTCGGAGGCATTGTTGCCGACGAGCACGAGCGTACAATCGACCTGCTCTCTCGCTTTTCGGAAGGCTTCAATCACGCCCATCGGGTCCTTCCACCGATCGAACCTGGAAATCTGCGTCACCAACGGACGATCTGTCGGAATTTTGTAGTTGCCCAGGAATTCCCTTATCTCCCGGTCGGACAGCTCCCGGTTCTTCGCTGAAAACGGATCGATCGCCGGGGTGACGAACCGCTGGTCAACCTGAAGATCCTGGCGATATTCAGATAGCGAGAAGATCGCAGCGCTATATTGCTCGATGAATTGGCGCAGATAGGTCCATACCGGCGCGTGGGGCGACGAAAGATCGACGTGACATTGCCAGAGCCACGGCATTTCGCGATCGGCGAAATGAGTGATCAACGGCAGCGGCTGAGGATCGTGCACGATGATCGCGTCGCAATCGTCAAGATGAAGCCGCGTCGCATTTTCGAACACGACCTGTTCGTAGATCGTCTTTTCAGCGTCTGAAAAGCCCAAGCTTTCGCCTTGCAACATATTGTGAAGCTTCTTGGTACAACCGAAGTAACCCGGCGTTCCCTGAATCAAGTGCCAGTCGGTTTCGATGCCAGTTGCATTCATCATCAGAGTTAGCGGCGTCAGCAGCTCGGTGACGCCGCCGCCGTAGAACGTCGAACTAATGTGAGCGACGCGCATGGTGCGAACTCGATCGGCCTTGGCGGCTATCCGTTCGACCGTCGCCGCGCCGATTAACGGTTCATACTGTTCAAGCGAATGAAGACCGAGGGTCGATCGTTGAATGGCGGAAGTCAGCATGGACATCAAGGGTCACCCTTATCGTTCTGAGCGCCGGAGGACGGCACAGCAAAGTTGATCAGCGACCATCCCGGACGCCTCTTCCACTTTTTCCCTTGGCAATAAGTCCGAAAGCGCCCGGAAGTTGCCGCCGCTGGTCAGTCGAGAATTGAACTAGATGAATGCTTGTTCATCCTGCTCATAGGCGAGCGACGGAGCTGCTCGAAACGTATTGATCCGGATCGCCTGACACCTTGGCGCTCTCAGGTATTGCGACGCAAAACTTGAACCTCGGACGCTCCGGGAAAAATAGGAAACCTCCGGGGACAACGTGAGTTGCCTCGGTGGTCGCACTTGTTGGAGCTGGATAATGGTCGATGAAGTTCTTCGAAAGGCGGTCGACACGGCTTGGACCGTCTATCTGACGACACATCGCGACGTCGACGTTGCGGACGGTCGACGATGCCTGTTGGAGCGACATCTGCAAGGAAGGCTGGAGGCCAGCCAAGGCGAGACCGAAGAGCTCACGTGTTCTGGACTCGCCTACCTTGACCGGCTTCCCAAGGACGAATGATGAAGCGGATAGAGTTATTGATCGGACAGATAGCAGCAGGAAGCGCGAGACCGGATTGGACGTTGCTCGCCCTTTCGTCGCTGCTTTCAGCGACGCTGGTCTTGGCGATGCAATCCATTAGCAGGTGAGCCCTCACCATGTGCGACTTTAGGCAGCTCTCCGGGTTCATCGCCGAGAGGCGGCCGTCGAGGCTGCCAACCAACTTGCGCGATCGACCGAAGAAAGGTGCGGTGGCTTGTTACCTGCGGCGGCGCCCGACCAGAACACCGACCAAGAACGCGACAGTGACTGCGTGCAGGGGCGCTTCTTTAGCCCACCGAGCCAAGCGATCAAGAGGCGCACCAGGTTGCCGGCCTGCTTCGACGGCGTCGGCAACAGATTGAGTGGTATCCTTGACCGTTTGAGTAGCCGCCTGAACGGCCTCCTTGGCCTGGTCGAGCTTTGCATCAATACCTTCGCCGATCATCTGGGTTCTCTCCGGCAATGTCGAAGAAACGACGCCCGGAACAGACAATCGTTCCCAGCCCCTTTAATTATCAGGCGAATGGACCTGCTACCGACGCACCAGTAATCCGGCTTCACAGGACGAGCGCGCGCCCGTCCTCAGCCCTTGCGCATCTTGCTGAGCAGATAGTTGTCGTAATAATTCTCCGCGATCTGCGTGTAGAACAGCACTTCCTTCATGTAGGCGTCGTGGCTCTCTTTGGTCTTCTTGAAGAGCGGGCTCTTCTCGGCGATTTCGTTCAGATGGTCCTGCGTGGCGGTGTAGCAGGCCTCCATGACCGGTTGCGGGAACGCGCGCAGTTCGGCGCCGCCTGCGATCAGCCGCTTCAGGGCGGCCGGATTGACGCTGTCGTATTTCTCGATCATCCACGCGCCTGCCGCCGCGCCGGCCTGGCTGAGAACTGCCTGGTATTGCTTGGGAAGCGCATTCCACTTTTCGTCGTTGACGATCATGTGGAGCATGGCCCCGCCTTCCCACCAGCCGGGGTAGTAATAGTATTTTGCTACTTTGTAGAAGCCGAGCTTCTCGTCGTCATAGGGACCGACGAACTCCGCGGCATCGATCGAGCCTTTCTCGAGCGCCGAATAGACGTCGCCGCCCGCGATCTGCTGCGGCACGATGCCGAGCTTTGCCAGCACATGGCCGCCCATGCCCGCGATGCGGAATTTGAGGCCCTTGAGATCATCGACGGTCTTGATCTCCTTGCGGAACCAGCCGCCCATTTGTGTGCCGGAGTTACCGCACAGGATCGCATGCGCCTTGAATGGCTTCAGCGCCTCGTTGCAGAGATCAGCGCCGCCGCCGAACGTCCACCAGGAATGCTGGTGGCGATGGTTCATGCCGAAGGGTGCGCCGGTGGCATAGGTGAGCGCCGGCTCCTTGCCGATGTAGAAATAAAGCGGGGTCTGCGCCATCTCGACGGTCGCGGTGCTCACCGCATCGAGCGCCTGCAGGCCGGGCACGATCTCGCCGGCCGCAAACGTCTGAATCTGGAATTTGTTGTCGGTGGCGTCAGCGACGTATTTCGAAAACGTCTGCGCCGTGCCGTAGATGGTCTCGAGCGACTTTGGAAAGCTCGAGGTCAAACGCCACTTGATCTCGGGCGCGGCTTGCGCGATCGCGGGTGCCGCAACCAGCGTCGTAGCGCCGGCCACGGCGCCGCCTCTGAGGAACGTACGGCGCTTCATTTGATCACTCCCTGGATTGCAAATGTATTGGCGCGGGGCAGAGGCTTCCGCGACCTTCAGTCCTCATCTTAGCGAACTTTGGGGGAAGCGTGGAAGTGCTACTTCAGCGCACCGCGCCATACGTCGCAGGCGGGCGGGCACCGATCAACGGTGCCCGCATTGGCGCCAAGGAAAACAGCTAGGAAAACGCTCTCTAGTCCAGCTTCACATTGGCCTCTTTCACGACCTTGCGCCAGCGCACGACTTCGTCTGACACCATCTTCGCGAATGCAGGGCCCGTGACATCAGGAACATCAGAGCCGTTGCGCTCCCAGGCCTCCTTGATCGCAGCCACCTGCATCGCCTGCTGCAGCTCCTTGATCATGCGTTCGACGATCGCCGGCGGCGTGTTCTTTGGCGCGAACAGGCCGTACCAGGTCGCCACTTCAAAATCGGGCAGACCGGCTTCCTTGGCCGTGGGAAGGTCGGGGAAAGCCGCCACCCGCTTCGGCGCGGCGACCGCGAGGGCGCGGAGCTGCCCGGCCCTGATCGGCCCCGCCGACGAGCCCATGCCGTCGAACACGACAGGCACGTGGCCGGCGATCAGGTCCTGCATCGCAGGTCCCGCCCCGCGATAGGGCACGTGCTGGAGGTTGGTCTTGGTCAGGATCTTGAACAGTTCGCCCGCGAGGTGATGCGTGGTGCCGGCGCCGGCGGAGCCGTAGTTCAACTGACCCGGGTTCGCCTTGTTGAACGCGATGAACTCGGCGAGCGTCTTGGCGGCGACCTTCTCGGGATTGACCACGATCACCTGCGGTGGACGCGCGATCAGCGCAACCGCGACAAAATCCTTCTCGATGTCGTAGTCGAGATTGGGATAGAGCGAGGGTGCAATGGCGTGATGCGCCGCGCCCATGAAGAAGGTGTAGCCGTCGGGGGCGGCCTTGGACGCCGCCGAGGCGCCCACCGTGCCGCCGGCGCCGGCGCGGTTCTCGACCAGCACGCGCTTGCCGAGCTGGGTGTCGAGCTGGGCTGCGAGCGGGCGCGCGAAAGCGTCGGTGCCGCCACCGGCCGCGAACGGCACCACGAACGTGATCGGCTTGTCCGGCCATGTCTGGGCCTGGGCCGGATTTGCGGCAATGGAAAGGCCCGCCAGAACGGTCAATAAGGCATAGCGAAGGGTTGTTTGTCTCACGGCGTTTCTCTCCCGGATATTGCGGCTGGTCCGCGCGTTGGCGGCGTCGCGATTTACTTGAATTTCAGGCGCTGAATTATAGGGGCCGGGCATGGTCCCGCCAATGGGCCATTCGGACAAGGACAGAAACGGGGCTGCAGCGGTGCTTCCAGTAACGTCTGCCTTCAGTAATACTTATGAAAATGATGCACCGGGCCATGCCCGCGGCCGACGCTGAAGCGGTCCGCGGCCGATATCGCCGCGCTGATCCAGGCCTTGGCGTTGCGGACGGCGGTCTCCATGTTCTCGCCCTTCGCGAGGCCCGCCGCAATCGCCGACGACAACGAGCAGCCGGTGCCGTGGGTGTTTTTGGTGGCGACGCGCGGTGCGGCCAGCGTGATGGTCTTCCCGGCGTCGATAAAATAGTCGGTGCTCTCGGCGCCATGCCCGTGGCCGCCCTTGATCAGCACCGCCCGGCAGCCCATCGCCAGCAACCGCTTGCCTTGATTTTCGACCGCAGCTTCGCTTTCCGCCACCGGTTCATCGAGCAAGGCCGCCGCTTCCGGCAGATTGGGCGTGATGACCGAGGCGAGCGGAATGAGCTTGGTGCGCAGCGCATCGACGGCTTCCGCAGCCAGCAGGCGATCGCCTGATGTCGCGACCATCACGGGATCCAGCACGACATGCTTCGGCGACCAGCGCGTCAACCCCGCGACGATGGCATCGATGCTGGCGGGCTGCGCCACCATGCCGATCTTGACCGCGCCGACGGCAAGATCGGAAAATACCGCATCGATCTGGGCGGTGATGAACTCCGCCGGCACCTGATGGATGCCGCTGACGCCGGTCGTGTTCTGCGCCGTCAGCGCCGTGATGACCGAGGCGCCGTAGACGCCGAGCGCGGCAAACGTCTTCAGGTCGGCCTGGATTCCGGCGCCGCCGGACGAATCGGAGCCGGCGATGGTCAGCGCGATCGGCGTCATCGCCTACCTCGTGGAATTGGTGAGTTCGGAGCCATAAACTGTCCTAGCGCGGCCGGCCATTGCCAGCAAGTTGGCTTGCCATCAGCCTCCGTTTTTGAGCTTCTGACCCCGACGCGCTTTCCTGATGCGAACCGGTATCCACTTCGCTTGAAAGCGCTATATTGAGCACAAATCTTCCCTTCGGAGACACGCCATGGTTCCCTTCTTCGTCCAGTTCAAATGCAAGCTCGGCCAGTCCTATGCGGTCGCCAATGCGCTCGCGGAAGCCGAGATCGCCTCGGAGATCTATTCCACCGCCGGCGATTACGACCTGCTGGTCAAGTTCTACGTCGACAACGCCACCGACATCGGCCATTTCGTCAACGAGAAGGTGCAGGTCATTCCCGGCATCCAGGACACCCACACCATCATCACCTTCAAGGCGTTCGGCGGGAGCTAGGGCGTCGCCTGGTTGGGACTACCTCAGACCTCTGCCTGCGCGGAGTGCCGATCTGACTGCAGCGCCCGAGCCCTTCGACAGGTTGACGACAGCGTCATCAAGCAAATCAGGACCTGCCACCCTCCGCCGTTTCGGACAACGCAACGCGTCAAGCTGACGCGGATCGGGACCCCCTGCTTCTGCCTTGCAGTATGCGCGGAAATCCGCGAGCATTCGCGCCAATGCGCAAAGCCTGTTTCCGGCTGACTTCCCGGAATCCTCGGCGACAAGCGTCTCAAGGCTGCAACGTCAGCCGCAACGGGAGGGATGAATGATCAATCCGAAGATGATGCTTGCGGCCATCGCGCTGACCGGAACCGCGGTCGCGGCATCGACGGCGGCCGCACAG
This sequence comes from Bradyrhizobium sp. AUGA SZCCT0158, assembly GCF_018130065.1. Taxonomy (GTDB): domain Bacteria; phylum Pseudomonadota; class Alphaproteobacteria; order Rhizobiales; family Xanthobacteraceae; genus Bradyrhizobium. Next base: position 12,637 of record NZ_JAFCME010000021.1, read on the forward strand.
GTGAAATTGCCGCCCAACGTGACGATGACCGCGTATGACACGGGGACCTCCGGCTTCAACATCACGGTCGCCGTCGGCAAGATGTTCAAGGACAAGTATGGCTCGGATGCGCGCGTGCTGCCCGCCGGCAACGACGTCGCCCGCCTGCAACCGCTGCGCCTCAACCGCGCCAGCATCTCGGCGATGGGCGTCGGGGTCTTTTTCGCGCAGGAAGGCGTGTTCGAGTTCGCGACCCGGGAATGGGGACCGCAGCCCATCCAGATCACGCTGAGCTCGATCGACTGCAACGGCCTTTCGCTGGCGGTCGCCGCCGACCTCGGCGTCAAGACCTATGCCGACCTGAAAGGCAAGCGCATCGGCTTCGTGGTCGGTTCTCCCGCGCTCAACCAGAATGCGCTTGCCGTGCTGGCGTTCGCCAATCTGACGGCCAAGGACGTCAAGATCGTCGAGTTCGCGGGCAACAACGCGATGTGGAAAGGCATCATCAACAACGATACCGATGCGGTATTCGGTTCGACGATCTCCGGGCCCGCCAAGGAACTGCAGACATCGCCGCGCGGCATCACCTGGCCCGCGATGCCATTCTCCGACAAGGCGGGATGGGAGCGCATGCGCAAGGTCGGCCCGTATTTCACCGAGCACAAGGCAACCTGCGGCGCAGGCGAATTTTCCAAGGACAAGCCGGTCGAGGTCGGCACCTACCCATACCCGATCTACAGCGTCTATGGCAGCCAGTCCGAAGACGAGGTCTACATGCTGACCAAGGCGATGATCGACGGCTATGACGGCTACAAGGACAACGCGCCCGGCGCCAGCGGGCTTGCGGTGAAAGCGCAGGCAAAGAACTGGGCGGTGCCGACGCACAAGGGCGCGGTCAAGGCGCTGAAAGAGGTGGGCGCCTGGAGCGACGACCAGGAGAAGCACAACAACGCACTGCTCAAGCGGCAGGAAGTCCTGATCGCGGCGTGGACCGACTACATGAAGGGCAGCCCGGCTTCCGATCCGGCAAAACTCGCCGAGGAGTGGATGGGCGTACGCAAGGCCGCGCTTGCCAAGGCCGGCATGGTCAATACGTTCGAGTGATGTAACGAATTTTGGTTGAATTAGTCCGGCGGCAGACTCACTTCACCTCTCCCGCTTGCGGGGGAGGTCGGCGGGCAGCGCCGGGTGGGGTCCTCACCAAGAGTCTGACTCGTGGCACCACCCCCGCCCCAGCCCTCCCCCGCAAGCGGGAGAGGGAGCGCAGCTCCGTCGCGGTTGCGACTTCGCATCAAAAAAACGTCAGGATTTCTCCGCCTTCTTCGGCCGCGGCGGTCCCTCCACCGGCGGCAGCGATTTCAGATATTCCGCCATCGCGGTGCGGTCCTCCGGGGACAATTGCGAGGTGTTGCGGATCACGCGCGTCATCAAGCCGCCGGCGGTATCGCCGTCGGGCGTCTGCCCGCTCTCGAGGAAATAGGAAAAATCCTTCGCGCTCCACTCCGACATCCGCTTCTGGGTGATGTTGGGGACCCAGCCCTCGCCTTCCGGATTTGGTCCGCCGGCAAAGCGTTGCGCGTCGATGATGCCACCGAGAAAATTGCGCGGGCTGTGGCACTCCGCGCAATGACCGAGGCTGTTGACGAGATACGCGCCGCGATTCCATTGCGCCGATTTGCTGGCGTCCGGCACGAACGGCTTGCCGTCCGTGAACAGGAATTTCCACACCCCGACATTGCGGCGAATGTTGAACGGAAACGGCACGTCATGGTCGCGCGTCTTGCCGGCCACCGGTGCCAGCGTCTTCAGATAGGCAAAGAGATCCCTGACATCTTCGACCTTCGCATGTTCGTAAGACGCGTATGGAAACGCCGGAAAATAATGGGAGCCCGAGGGCGACGTGCCCTTGAGCATGGCGGTGACGAAATCGGCCTCGCTCCATCGTCCGATGCCATCGTTGGGATCGGGCGAGATATTGGGAACGTTGAAGGTGCCGAACGGAGACGGAATCGGCAATCCACCGCCGAGCTTGAGGCGATCGGGCTGGTTCGGCACGGAATGGCAGGACGAACATCCGCCGGCATTGAACGCTGTGAGGCCGTTGGCGAGGTTAGGCTTGTAGGCTGGCAATGAACTCGCAGCGACGACCGCCGGTATGGTCAGCCACCAGAAAATGCCAAGCCCGGCGATGGCTGCCAGAACGGCCAGAAGGAACAGTCGTTTCAGCATTCACCAATCCGTCATCGGGCGTTTTGATATGGCGGCCAGTATGTACGCAATTCCAGCCGGAAGCTTCCACGAAATTACGACGACTCTAGGCCGGTTCGGCAACAAACCGCCGCTGATCCGCGCGGCGAAATCCGCGGCCAGCTGGTGAGTTTCACACGACGATGAAGCAGGCTTCATACCCAGGTGATGAAGTCCACTTCACACCGAATTGATGAGCGAGGTAAGCGTTCGCGCCCGCGAATAAGAAAGAGGCCGGACACATCACGCGTCCAGCCCCTTCCTGTCTGGTCAACCGAAGGGCTAGCCCTTCTTGAGACGGTAGGTCTCGTGGCAGGCGCCGCATTCCTTGCCGATGCCGGGGAAATTCGCTTTCAGCGAGTCGAGGTCCTTGATCTTGGCCTTGGCCTCGGCCACCACCTTGGTAAAGCTGGCGACCTTGGCGTCAAAGCCAGCCTTGTCTTCCCAGATCTTTGGCGAGGGGGCGTAGTCGCCCTCCCATTTGGCGTCCTTGACGCTGGCGGGGAACATGGTCGGGAGCTTCTTTGCGGTATCGTTGAGCTGGGTGAGCGCGGCATCGACCGCGGCCTGATCGTAGGGCTTTTCGCCCTTGAACATCGGGCTCAACACGCCGCCGAGGTTCTTTCCGTTGGCCTTCATGACGTTCTGGGCATCCTTGACGGGATCCTGCTGCGCCACGCCTGCGCCAACACTGAGCAACAGTGCTCCTGCAACCACCAAAACCCGTTTCATTCGCTAGACCCCTCTTTTATGACACAAGCTGGTCCGCGACCGCCGTGGACCTTGCCTGACCTAGCCAACACCGCGAGTTTAGATTCATTCCAACTTCAACACAATATTCAGAGGTTATGCCGGCGCTGTGCCTCCCGGATGGCGATCCAGACCCGTTCGGCGGTCGCGGGCATGTCAATGTGGTCGATCTTGTATTCGCGCCACAGCCCCTCGACGATCGCATTGACCACCGCCGGGCAGGAGCCGATCGCACCGGCCTCGCCCGCACCCTTTACGCCGAGCGGATTGGTGGTGCAGGGAACGTTGTGGGTTTCGAAGTGGAAGGACGGGCCGTCGGCCGCGCGCGGCATCGCATAATCCATGAAGGTGCCGGTGACGAGTTGGCCGTCGCTGCCGAACACCGCCTGCTCCATCAGGGCCTGGCCGATCCCCTGCATGGCGCCGCCATGGACCTGGCCGGCCAGCAGCAGCGGATTGAGCGTCACCCCGAAATCGTCGACGATCACGTAGTTGACGATCTTGATGATGCCGGTGGCCGGATCGATCTCGACTTCGGCCAGATGGGTGCCGTTCGGGTAGGTGCCGTCGGCCTGGTTGAAGGTCGCACTCGCGTTCAGCTTTGACGGATCGACATCCGGACGTTTGGCCAGATCGGCGAAACTCACCGAACGGTCGGTGCCGGCGATCCGGATTCGGCCGTCGCTGATCTCGAGGTCGGCAGCGCTGGTTTCCAGTGCTTCGGCCGCGATCTCCTTCAGCTTGCCGCCGAGGTCGTGGGCCGCACGCTGCACGCTGACGCCCCCGGTCGGGATCGAGGCCGAACCGCCTGTGCCGAGGCCGGTGGCGACGCGATCGGTGTCGCCCTGCACAATGTGCACGCGCTCGGGCGGCAAGCCGAACTGTTCGGCGATCAACTGCGCATAGGCGGTCTGATGGCCCTGCCCGCTCGACTGGGTGCCGATCAGGATGGTGACGTCGCCGTTGGGATCGAGCGCCACATTGGCGGTTTCATCGCCCATGGTGCCGCAGATCTCGACATAACTTGCAAGGCCAATGCCGCGCACCAGCCCCGCCTTCTTGGCGGCCTTGGCGCGCTTGGGAAATTCCTTCCAGTTGGCGACTTCCATCGCGCGCTTCATATGCGCGGCGAAATCACCGGAGTCGTAGACCTTGCCGGTGATGGTCTTGTAGGGCAGCGCCTTCGGCGGGATGAAATTCTTGCGCCTGATCGCATCGGGCGTCATGCCGAGTTTGCGCGCGCAGGCGTCCACCAGCCGTTCGATCACGTACGCCGCCTCGGGGCGGCCCGCGCCGCGATAGGCATCGACCGGCACGGTGTTGGTGAACACGGTGCGGACGCGGCAGTGGAAGATCTGGATATCGTAGAGGCCGGGCAGCATGCCGGCGCCGCCATGCGGAATGTAGGGACCGAAGGTCGACAGATACGCGCCCATGTCGCCCATCAGGTCGACGTCCATCGCCAGGAACTTGCCGTCCTCGGCGAGCGCCATCTTCGCGACCGTGACGTTGTCGCGCCCCTGCGCGTCACCCACGAAGTGATCGGAGCGGTCGGCGGTCCATTTGATGGTCTTCTTCAGCCGTTTCGCCGCGACCGAGATCAACGCATATTCGCGGTACGGAAACAGTTTGGTGCCGAAGCCGCCGCCGACGTCGGGGCAGATCACCCGCATTTTTTCCAGCGGCATCTTGAGCACCATGCCGCCGATGATCTCGCGCAGGCGATGGCTGCCCTGGCTGCCGATCGTCAGCGTCAGATGATCCTTCTTGGCGTCGTATTCGGCGACCGCCGCGCGCGTTTCCATGAAGTTGGTGATGACGCGCGGATTGACGATCGACACTTCGGCGACCGCATGCGCTTTTGCAAACGCAGCCTCGGTTGCCGCCTTGTCGCCGATCGGCACGTCGAAAAGCAAATTGCCGGCATGATTGGGCCAGACCTGCGGCGCGCCTTTCTTGACGGCGTTGACAAGGCCGACCACCGCGGGCAGCGGCGTCCAGTTGACCTCGATCGCCTCGATCGCATCGCGGGCATGGTCGATGGTGTCGGCGACCACGAAGGCGATGGAATCGCCGACGTGGCGGACTTCATCCCTGGCGAGGATCGGGTACGGAGGTCCGGTGAACGGATCGACTTCGAAATTGAACAGGCACGGCAGATCGCCGAGATCCTTGACGTCGTCGGCGATCAGCACCGCGGCGACCCCGGGCATGCCGCGGGCCTTGGTGACATTGATGGTGAACTTGGCGTGCGCATGCGGCGAGCGCAGCATCAGCGCATGCAGCGCGGGAGACGGCGAGACGTCGTCAGTGTAGCGGCCCTTGCCGCGAATGAGCGCATCGTCTTCCTTGCGGCGGACGCTATGACCGACGCCGAACTTGATGGGAGCTGCCATCGTATCTCCAATAGCCTGATTGTTTCGCGCCATATTGGCGTGGTTCGCCGCCAAGCGCAAACGGGTTTAGCCGCGGATCAGCGAGAAAATCCAGCCTCTGCCGAACAGGACGAGGATCGAAACACCATAGACAAAGATGCCGCTCACCATAAGTAACAGCAATGCGAGTTCGTCACGGAACGAGCTCATTTGCGCGAAATAAATGGTGGCGAAACGCGCGGTCAACCAAAGGGCTATGGCAAGCACGATGCCAGATATCGCGAACTTGGCGAGCGATCCGAGCCACTCGCGGTCCAGTTCGAGAAATCCTCTTCGCACTGCAAAACCAAGTACCAGCAGCAGATTGACCCAGGCGCCGATGGCGGTTGCGAGCGCGAGGCCGATCTGGGCGAGCGTCCCCATCAACGCGACTTTCAGGGCGACGTTGACGGCAACGCCAGTCAGCGCCGCCTTGACCGGCGTCGCGGTGTCCTTGCGGGCATAGAAGGTGGCGACCGCGCTGCGGATCATCACGAAGGGAATGAGCCCGACGGCATAGGCCGCCAGTGTCGCGCCCGCTGCTGCGGCATCGGCTTTCGAGAACGCGCCACGCGCGAACATCGCGCGCATGATCACGTCAGGCACCGTGAGGAACGCGGCGACGAACGGTATAGAAAACAACAGCGTGAAGTTGAACGCCCGCCGCTGCGCCTTGGCGGCGCCAGCATCGTCTTGCGCCGCCAGGCGCCGCGACAATTCCGGCAGCAGCACCGTGCCGATCGCGATCCCAATCACGCCGATCGGCAACTGGTTGAGGCGGTCGGCATAATACAGCGCCGACAGCGCGCCGGCGGCGAGAAACGTCGCGATGATGGTGTCGGCGAACAGCGCCACCTGCGTTCCCATCGAGCCGATGGTCGCCGGCCCCAGCGCGCGAAAGAAAGCGCGCACATCGTTATCGAGCCGGGGCATGCTGAACTTCGGCAGAATGCCGTTCTTCGCCGCGTCACCCGCCAGCAGCAGGAATTCGAGGATGCCGGCGATCAGGACGCCCCATGCGGCGGCATAACCGGCGCCCGGAAAGAATGCGGCCAGCGCCAATGTCGCCATCATCGACAGATTGAGCAAGATCGGCGCCGCCGCCGCACTGGCAAAGCGATGCATGACGTTGAGCATGCCGCCGTACAGCGTCACCAGCGTGATCAGCAAGAGATAGGGAAAGGTGATCCGCGTCAGTGCAATCGCCAGTTCGCCGCGCGCCGGATCGTCGGCAAATCCCGGCGCCAGCAGGCCGATCACCTGCGGCATGAACAGCCACGCCACCACGAGCAGCACGATCTGGGCGCCGAACAGCAGCGTGAAGATGCGATCGGCGAACAGTTTTGCCGAGGTTACGTTCTGCCCGTGAAGATGGGCATAGGCCGGCACGAACGCGGCGTTGAAGGCGCCTTCGGCGAAGATGGCGCGAAAATGATTGGGCAGGCGCAGCGCCACGAAGAACGCGTCCGCGACCGGCCCCGCACCGAGGATCGCCGCGAGCATGATGTCGCGCGCAAAACCGGTCACGCGCGAAAGAAGCGTATAGCCGCCGACGGTGAAAATGCGCCCAAGCATGAGCCCGCTTCTAGCGCATATTCGGTTCTGATTGCATCAGAACCGAGAACTATATTTGTATCGACGCGCCTTCTTCACGTAAACGCTATCGGTTGACGCGTTTTCTTCGAAAACGCTTTGGCCCGAAATCAGGCGGAAAGCGCGCCGCGCACCGCCTGGATGACGCGATCCTGCGTCGCCTCGTCGAGATAAGCGTGCATCGGCAGGCTGATGACGTCCTCCGAAAGGCTTTCGCTCGCCGGCAGGCCGCCTTCCGCAACCGGGTAATTCCGGTAGGCGGTCTGCTGATGCATCGATTTGGTGTAGTAGACCGCGGTCGGAATGCCCTGCGCCTGCAGCGCGGCAGCAAAGCCATCGCGGTCGGCGCCCTTGGGCAGGCGGATGGTGTATTGCGCCCACACCGAGGTGCAGCCGGAGGCGAGCCGCGGCACGGTCACGACATTGCCGAGGCCGCGTGCATAACGATCCGCGATCTTGTTGCGCGCCGCGATCTCGTCCTCGAAGATCTTCAGCTTCTCGATCAGGACCGCCGCCTGCATGGTGTCGAGCCGTCCGGTGAGGCCGAGGCGGACATTGTCGTATTTGTCCGCACCTTGGCCGTGCACGCGGATGCTGCGCAGCGTGTTGGCAAGCTCGTCATCGTCGGTGAAGATTGCGCCGCCATCGCCGTAGCAGCCGAGCGGCTTGGCCGGGAAGAAGCTGGTCGCGGTGGCGAGCCCGAAGGTGCCGAGCTTGCGGCCCTTGTAGCTGGCGCCAAAGCCCTGCGCGGCATCGTCCAGCACGAACAGCCCCTCGGCCTCCGTGACCGCGCCGATGGCGTCGTGGTCGGCGCTCTGCCCGAACAGATCGACCACGATCACGCCACGCGGTTTCAGGCCGCGTTGCCGGGCGGTCGCAATGCCGCGCTTGAGCGAGGCGGGATCCATGTTGAAGGTGGCTTCATCGACATCGACAAAAACCGGCGTAGCCCCGGTCAGCGCCACGGCTTCACCGGTCGCGCTGAAGGTGAACGACGGACACAGCACGGCATCGCCGGGACCGATGTTTTTGGCCATCAGCACCATCAGCAGCGCATCGGTGCCGCTGGCGCAGCTCACGACATGTTTGGCGCCGCTGAATGCCGCCAGCGCCGTCTCGAGCGCGGTCACTTCCGGACCGTTGATGAACTGGCAGTGGTTGAGCACGCGGGACACGGCATCATCGATCGACTTGCCAAGCCGGCGGCGCTGCGCGGCGATATCGATCAGGGGAATGGGTTCTGGACGCATGTGCTGGTTCATGGAGCCTTGCTACGAATGAGATGAACGGTAATCAGCCGGCGACGCGGCGAGGACCCTTGCGCGCGGAGGAAGCCGCGGGCCGGGCCGGCGCTTCGAGGCAGCGGATCGCGATTTCCAGGCTGGCCACGCCCTCGTCGCCGGTAACCGCCGGCACATTGCCTGACCGGACGGCATCGAGGAACGCAATCAATTCGGCGCGCAGCGGCTCGTCATGGCCGACCGGCAGATGACGCATCGAATAGCTGCCGTCGGGCTTGAAGCCGAAGCACTCCGTAACCTGACGCGTCAAGAGGTCGCCCATCACATATTTGCCGCGGGTCGCGACCGTGACGTTGCGCGCCTTGAACGGCGTCAGCCAGTTGGTGTTGATATGGGCGAGCACGCCCGAGGCGGTGCGGAACTGCAGCAGCGCGATGTCCTCGCGCTCGGCGATCGCGCTGGAGAGCTGCGGCTGCACCTCGACGATGTCGGATTCGGTGAACCAGCGGATCAGGTCGATATCGTGCACGGCCAGATCGATGACGACGCCGACATTCGACATCCGCGGCGGAAACGGCCCGACCCTGGTGATGCCGATGGAAAGGATGTCCTCGCCCGAGATCGCCTGCTTGATCGCCGCGACCGCCGGATTGAAGCGCTCGACATGGCCGACCATCAGTGTGACACCGGCGCGATGCGCAGCGTCGACGATGTCCCGCCCCTCCTCGACCGTGGGCGCAATCGGCTTCTCGACCAGAATATGGATCTTGCGCGCGATGCAGGCGAGCGCGACCTCATGATGCAGATGGGTCGGGGCCGCGATCGTGACCGCATCGACGCCCTCGGCCAGCAATTCTTCGAGACCCTCGAAAGCGCGGCAGCCTGCGAGTTCGGTGGCGCGCAGGCGATGCTCCGGCAGCGGGTCGACGATGCCGACCAGCGTGACGCCGGGCAGCCCCGCCAGCACGCGGGCATGGTTGCTGCCCATCACGCCGGCACCGATCACGCCAACGCGCAATTCAGGCGTGGCGCCGGCTTTCGCATCCGACCCGGACCCTTTGGAACTCATATTGTCGACCCCAACAAATCAATCCCCCAGTATTGCCCCGGCGGTTCTCTAGCACGCCGCCACAAATGTGGCGAACGCCATCCTCGCTATCCGGACACGTTTTGATTCAAAGAGTTACAGCCCAGAAACACTGAGAGAAGCGCATTGGCGGGGCTCATCGGGGGCTTAGGCCACCGCAATATGGAGGAATTAAGTGCTTCGGCCGAGGCTATGGGAGCCCGTCCTGCCTAACCGCCGGACAGGCTTTCCCGCAGCCGTATGACCTGAGGCCGCAACTGCTCGCAGGCGAGTTCGCGCTCGAATCGAACCACATCCTCGCGTGACTGGCTGGCGCGCAGCTTGGCCAAGGTGGCCCTCTCCTCGTCACAGCTTCGGACCTGGACAATCGGCGCGGGCTGCGCCGGCTTCGCCCCTGATGGCGCGGACTGAGCGGATTGAAGGGTTGGCGGATTGGCCGCAACCGACGGCTCGTCCGGTTTCGCCACTTCCTTCGCGATTTCCTTGGGCAGGCTCTCGCGCAGCCGCACGATTTGCGGGCGCAACCGCTCGCAGCTGAGGTCACGCTCCAGCGCGGCCAGATCGGCGTGCGAGGGATTGGCGCGGATCTTGGCAAGCCTGGCTTCGTCCTTTTTGCATTCGGGTGCCGGTGCGACAGTCGCAACGGCGACCTTCGGTTCCGGCGGCTTCGGGGCGGCTTCCTGTTTCGGGGCGGCCGGCGGCGGCGGTGGCGCAATAACCAAGGCCGGCGGCGGCGCAACTTTTTCAACGACAGGCTTGATCTGGGCGGCGATGGCCGGCGCCGCGTTGGCGACCGCCGAGAGGCTTTCCCGCAACCGCAGGATCTGGGCACGCAATTTCTCGCAGCTCAGGCTCCGTTCCAATTCGGTGACGGCCTCGATCGACGGGTTGCTGCGCAACTGCGCCAGCATGGCGCTGTCGCGATCACAGGGATCGCCAGGCGCCGGCGCGGCGTCAGTCGGCGGCAGCGTCCGGATGTCGGTCGATATGCCGGCGAGCGACGGACTGGTCGGCTCCTTCCGATCGATTGCGGCGATCTTGGTCCGCGCCTGCTCGGCCAGCAATTGCGCAGCCTCTTCACGCAGCTTGCGCTCCCGCTCGGCCGCGAGCTTCACGCGTTGCTCTTCCTGGGCCTTGGCGGCTTCCCGCTCCTTGCGCTCCTTCTCGGCCACGAGCCGCAAGCGCTGCTCTTCCTGCGCCTGCGCGGCCTCGCGTTCCTTGCGAACCTTCTCGGCTGCCGCCTGCGCGCGAAGGGTCTCCTGCTTGCGCAGCGCTTCTTCCTGCTCGGCCAATTTGCGCATCATCGCTTCGCGTTCGGCCATGCGCTGCTCTTCCGCAAGCCTTGCCGCTTCCCGCTGACGGGCCTCCTGGTTCTGGCGTTCGCGAATGGCGGCCTCGATGCGCTGGATGCGGTTTTGCGCCTCCGGCACGTAGCTCGACGTCGAGAACTTGGCGATGAAGTCCTGCAGCACGGCGGGATCGGGCGAGTCCTTGATCTTGTCGAACGCGATCCGGTCGGTCTGGTTGAGGTAGTAATTGCTCAGCAGCGACACGTAGGTTTCCGGGCGCTGGCGGCCGCCGGTCTGGGCGTTGACGTCGGCGGCGACGCGGCGGAACAATTGTTCGATTTCGAGGCCGGGCTCCTTGAGCCGCTTCAGGAAGGCGCTGGTGAACGGGCTGTTGCGGCCGTCGCCGTCGGCGGCGACTTCATCCGCCGCGGTGGAATAGGCCACCACCATGCCCTGGGCCTTGTCGATCTTGGCGAGCCCGCCGCGCACCGCATCGATGGCGCGGCTGTCGCCGGACTTCTTCTTGCGGCGAAGCGCGTTGACGATCGGATTGTTGCGGCACGCATCGAGGATCACGATCTTGACGCCGTCGCCGCGGTCGAGCGCGGCGCGCACGTCGTCGAGCGGCGTCATCTGGTAGCGGAAGCTGATCTCGTCCTCGACTTCGGCGTCGGTCGGCATCAGGAAGTTGCGGCCCTGATACTGGACGGCATGACCGGCGTAATAGAACAGCGCGGCGTCGGCGTCGGTCGCCAGCCTCGCGAATTTGGCCATGTTCAGGTCGAGATCGCGCTTGTTGGCGTCGATCGCCTGCAACACTTCGAAACCGACCCCGCGGAGTGCCGCGGCAACGTCCGTGGCGTCGTTCTTCGGATTGGCCAGGAACAGGCTCGCATTGCTGTAGTTCGAGTTGCCTACAACCAGCGCAACGCGCCGGTCAGCCTTCGCAACGCTGATCGAACAGGTCAGCAGCACGAGACTATACAGAGCTGCAATCCAGATCGGACGACGTGTGCTCATATCAGGCTCCGGAACTGCCCCCTTTAGTAATAGCGACGATATTTGCGATACTTCCTCTTCGCAGGCGGACGACCGTTGGCGGTGACCGTGACCGTGATCGGTTCCGACAGCAACGGCGGATCGTGCGGGATGTGGAGCTCGTCGGCGAGCAGCAATCGCAGCGTATGCTTGCCGAGCGGAAGCGTAATCTTGGCTTCGGTCTGGCCGGCGCCGAAATGCAGATGATTGAAGTCGGCGGGAATCGGTAGGTCGAGGTTCGGAACGTCGGTATCGATCAGCAAATGGTGGTGACCGGTGTTGACCTTCTCGAAGCCGGCGGGTGCAACGCCCATGCCGATCAGGCCGAAACGGATGACCGGGTTCGGCGTGACATAGCCGCGATTCTTCGGAAAGACGAAATATACCTTGGCGCCTTCAGGAGATTTTTTGCGGCCCGCGCTGGCGGGGGTTGTCGTGGCGGGCGCCGCGGCAGATGCCGACGCCGCAGGCACCTGGGAGGCCGCAACCACGCGAATCTTGATCCGCTCGGAGATCACCGGAATCGTATTCGGAATGTGGTCCTTGTCGCCCAGCACCAGCTGCAGCGTGTGCTCGCCTTCCGGCAAGGTCACTTCGGCCTCGGTTTGCCCCGCGCCAAAATGCAGATGATTGAAGTCGCTCGGGATCGGCTGATCGAGCGGCGGCAGCTCGGTGTCGATCAGCAAATGGTGGTGTCCGGCGTTCGCCTTGTCGGAGCCGGCGGGCGCGACGCCCATGCCTTTGAGGCCGAAATTCACGGTGAAGGTGGTCGGTACCGTCTGACCATCCTTGAGGCCAACAAAGTAAACCGCTGCACCCGGGGGAGAGGGATTGGGACCACCAACCGGCTTTTGTTGTCCGTGGCTCGGTCCGATCGTTCCTGCCAGCATCAAAAGCGAAACAGCAATTCCAGTCGATACTTTCGAGAACACGCGCACACCTCCTAAAATCAGACAGGCCGGCTGCCAAAATCTCAAATAACTCAAGAACTGAAATGCGTCTGTGAAATAGTACACTGGATTTGCGCCATTGAATATCGTCCCCTGCCCGCGGGCGGACCACACCCTTGCGCCCAAGCTCTCGTCGATTCGATTATGGGATGAGGCGAGCTGGAGTATTATAATACCGCCAAACTAACTGACGATAGCGACACTGCGACTTTTGATTTTATGGAGTGTTGCGGGCACGATGGACCGACAGGCGGCGCGCGGGACGACCGGCGCAATTGAGGCCGAGGGTACGATGTTCAGATTTTTTGCTTTTTTGATATTTCTGCTCGCGGCCGGACCGGCCGCCGCCCAGTCGGCCGCACCGCCCGAACCCGGCGAGCTGTTCCGCGACTGTCCGGATTGCCCGGAAATGGTGGTGGTGCCATCAGGCGAGTTTGACATGGGCGGCAAGGACAGCCCGTACGAGGCGCCGCAGCACCGGGTCACCATTGCCAAGAACTTCGCGATCGAACGGCGCGAAACCAGTTTCGCCGAGTGGGATGCGTGCGTCTCGGACGGCAAATGCAGGCACCGGCCGGACGATCGCGGCTGGGGTCGCGGCGATCAGCCGGTGATCGACGTGAGCTGGGAGGACGCCAAGGCGTTTGTTCTGTGGCTGACGCAGAAGACCGGCCGCAACTACCGCCTGCCGAGCGAGGCCGAGTGGGAATATGCGGCGCGCGCCGGCACCACGACCACCTACTGGTGGGGCAAAGAGGTCGGCAAGTCGAACGCCAATTGCGACAATTGCGGCGACTCGCTGCGCCGGACGATGCGGACCGGATCCTACCGGCCGAACGGCTTCGGGCTCTACGACACATCCGGCAACGTCTACGAATGGGTCGAGGATTGCTGGAACGACAATTACAAGAATGCGCCCAAGGACGGCTCCGCCTGGACGCAAGGACAATGCCGCCAGCGCGTGCTGCGCGGCGGATCGTTCGCCAACAAGGCCAATACGGTCACCTCGGCGGCGCGTTACCGCTACGATCTCGACGTGCGCTATTTCGCCAACGGTTTTCGCGTCGTGCGGGACGTTCAGTAGTCCTTCGGTTCTGCTTCGATCAGAACCGAGCTTGCGCCAGGGACAATAAACCCGCTTTCTCGGTCACGTCTTTTTTGCTCTTTGACGGTTTTTTCAGGCGCCACCTCATGGCGCCATTCCTCGCATTGATACTGTGGTCGTCGATCTGCCGCTCGCGGCTGGAGCTTTCTTCCGCGGCAATATTGGTGCTTAATCCCGTCATGGCGTTCACGATCAGACAGCTTCAGTTCTTTGTCGCGGTGGCCGAGGCCGGCACGGTTTCCCATGCCGCGCAAGCGCTGTCGATCTCGCAATCGTCCGTCACCGAGGCGATCAAGGAGCTCGAGGCCGATCTGAACGTCAAGCTATTTGAGCGTCACCCGCGCGGCCTGTCTATTACCCACAAAGGCCATCAGCTCCTGCGCCACGCGACGCGCATCCTGACGGATATCTCCGATGCACGCAGGAGCTTCTCCGAGCAAGCTTCGAACCGTGGTGGCCGCCTACAGCTCGGCGTTACCTCGCTCGTCGCCGGCTACGTGCTCTCGGATCTTCTGGCGCGCTATCGCCGTGCGTTTCCGTCGGTTGAGGTCAACGCCATCGAAGACAACGGCGACTACCTCGAGCACCTCTTGATCGGCGGCGAACTGGATGTTGCCGTCATGGTGGTGTCGAACCTGCGCGACCGCCTCGCAATCGACGCCGAGATCGTCGAAGTCTCGCCCTATCGTTTGTGGCTGCCGCTCGGACATTCACTTGCAAGCGCCGACAGCATCGCGCTTGCAGACATTCTCTCTGAGCCCCTTATCATGCTGACAATTGATGAGGTGGAGGAAAATACGGGCAAACTGCTCGCCGCATTCGGAACCCGCCCCAAGATTGCTTTCCGCACGCGATCCGTCGAGGCGGTGCGCAGCCTGGTCGCCACGGGCGCCGGACTCGCACTGCTGCCCGATATTGTCTACCGGCCCTGGTCTCTGGAAGGCGATCGCATCGAGTCGCGCGACGTCTCCGGCTCACTGCCGGCAGTTCAAATCGGCATGACGTGGCGGCGCGGGTCAGGTCTCACGCAAAACGCGCGCGACTTCATAGGCATAGCGCAAGGCCAGCGCAGCGCACGGCAGCGACCATAACGGCACGCTATCGGAAAAAGCGAAACCCACCCTCTGATAAATGAATTTGCGAAAGCTTGCATTTGCCGACACGCTCTGTGCGAGGACCGTGCTGCCTCGAAAATGCAGCCGCCTGGACCTGGGAGGTGTTGATGAAGTCGATACTCGCATTGCTGAGTGGCGTTACGTTGACGCTGGCGCTTGCGAATCCATCCGCGGCGCAAATCAAGGAAATCGGGAAGGCCGAAGGGCAACTTACCATCGTCGCCTGGCCGGGCTATATCGAGCGCGGCGAGACCGACAAGAAGTTCGATTGGGTCACAAAATTCGAACAAGCCTCCGGTTGCAAAGTCAATGTAAAGACCGCCAACACCTCCGACGAGATGGTGGCGTTGATGAATGAAGGCGGCTTCGACCTCGTGACCGCATCTGGCGACGCCTCATTGCGGCTCGTTGCCGGCAAGCGGGTGCAACCGATCAATATCAGCCTCATCAAGAGCTGGGGAACAATCGACGAGCGCCTCAAGAAGGCGCCTTGGCATACGGTCGACGGCGTGCACTACGGCGTTCCCTACATGTGGGGGCCGAACGTTCTGATGTACAACACCAAAGTCTTCAAGGACCCGCCGAAGAGCTGGAAGGTGGTATTCGAGGAGATGGCGTTGCCGGATGGCAAACCGAACAAGGGGCGCGTTCAGGCCTATGACGGCCCCATCCACATTGCAGACGCGGCGCTCTATCTCATGACGCACAAGCCCGATCTTGGCATCAAGAGCCCTTATGAGCTGAACGACGCGCAGTACAAGGCCTCGCTCGAACTCTTGCGCGCACAGCGCAAGCTGGTCGGCCGATATTGGCACGATGCCTTCATCCAAATCGACGATTTCAAGAACGAAGGCGTTGTCGCGTCGGGCTCGTGGCCATTCCAGGTCAACCTGCTCAGGAGCCAGAATCAACCGATCGCATCGTCGATCCCGGACGAGGGTGTCACCGGGTGGGCCGACACGACCATGATGCACGTCGACTCACGTAATCCGAACTGCTCATACATGTGGATGGAGCATTCGCTTGCATCCAACCTGCAGAGCGACCTCTCGGCCTGGTTCGGGGCCAATCCGGCGGTTCCGGCGGCGTGCACGGACGGACGCGGAATGCAGACCAAAGAGGGCTGCTCGACAAATGGCTTCGACAACTTCTCGAAGGTTCGCTTCTGGACGACGCCAACAACGAAATGCGCGACGCAGGGCGACAAGTGCGTGCCCTACTACCGCTGGGTCTCGGACTACATCGGCGTCATCGGAGGGCGTTGAAGCCTGATGCCGCGGTGCAATTCCGCGGCAAAGGTGGCCGGGCGCGACGAACCCTTAAGGGTTGCCGCGACTGGCCACGAGATCTCAAGCGCGTGCTGGCCACCGACGGGCGCCGTAGGCCGAGCGCCGGATCATACAAGCAACGCGGGCAAAGCATGATCGCCGCCGTTTCATTCGAGAACGTATCGCGCCATTTCGGCAGCGTAAAAGCGGTCGACTCGGTCGACCTGGAGGTACAGCCCGGTGAGTTCTTCGCCATGCTCGGGCCATCCGGGTCGGGTAAAACCACCTGTCTTCGCCTCATCGCTGGTTTCGAACATCCAACCGCGGGCGCCATCTCGATCTTCGGCGAACGTGCCGAGGGCGTTCCGCCGTATCGGCGCAACGTCAACACCGTGTTCCAGGACTACGCACTGTTCCCGCATATGAATGTACTGGACAATGTGGCCTACGGACTGAAGGTGAAAGGTGTCTCCAAGACAGAGCGGATACGGACTGCGGAGGACGCGCTGGCGCTCGTCCGCTTGCCGGGCTACGGCACGCGTAAGCCTGGGCAGCTTTCCGGAGGGCAACGCCAGCGTGTTGCGCTCGCGCGTGCGCTCATCAACCGGCCCAAGGTTCTGCTGCTGGACGAACCGCTTGGCGCGCTCGACCTGAAACTGCGCGAGAACATGCAGGAAGAGCTGAAGGCGCTGCAGAAATCGCTCGGGATCACTTTCATCTTCGTAACGCATGACCAGGGCGAAGCTCTGTCGATGGCGGATCGCGTCGCAGTCTTCAACGATGGCCGCATCATGCAAGTAGGCACGCCGCAGGACATCTACACTCGCCCGGCTTCCCGGTTCGTGGCCGATTTCGTCGGCTCCTCCAATGTTGTGCCGCCGGACTTCGTCAAACGCCATTGCCAGCGTGACGGCTGGGGAAGCCTAAGGCCTGAGGCGATCCGCGTGAGCACCCAGGCCAACGGCACAGGCATCCCGGCGCGCGTGGTGTCGGTGAGCTATATCGGCGCGGCGACGCGCCTCGGATTGGACGCGGAAGGATTGCGGCTGCATGCGACGGTGCCGGCCGGCGTGACCGTGCCGGAGCGGGGAGCGGACGTCGTCCTTTCCTTTGGCGCCAACGCGCTGCATGTGATGGAGGCCGACGCATGAGCGATACGGTTGCGCTGACCGATCGGAGCGCGCCGGCGGTTCTCACCGCGCGCAACGGCGTGCTGGGCGCCCTGTCCGATCTGTTCTGGCGCAAGCCGAAGCTGCTGCTGTTTCTCATGCTGCTGCCGCCGGTTCTGTGGCTCGGCATTGTCTACCTCGGCTCGCTGTTTGCGCTTCTGCTGCAGAGCTTCTTCTCGATCGATGAATATTCGGGGATGATCAAGCGTGAGTTCACGCTGAAAACCTACGGCGAACTGCTGCAGCCCTCCAACCTGGACATCATGATTCGTACCGTCGTGATGGCCACGCTGGTGACGATCGCATCCGCCGTCGTCGCGTTTCCGATCGCCTACTATGCGGCCCGGTATGCCCGCGGCAAGTGGAAGGCATTGTTCTATCTCGGAATCATGCTGCCGCTGTGGTCGAGCTATCTGGTCAAGATCTATGCCTGGAAGCTCATCCTCGCCAAGGAAGGCATTCTCAACTGGGCTCTTGCAAAGCTGCACCTGACGGGCCTGCTCGAGGCCTGGCTGGCGCTGCCGATCGTCGGCGGCAACTCGTTGTCGGTGTCGTCCACGGGCACGTTCATCGTTTTCGTCTATGTCTGGCTGCCTTTCATGATCTTGCCAATCCAGGCGTCACTTGAGCGCATTCCCGTGAGCCTCATTGAGGCGTCGGCCGATCTGGGAGCCTCGCCAACGCGTAGTTTCTGGAACGTGATCTTCCCGCTGGCGTTGCCGGGCGTCGCCGCAGGATCGATCTTTACGTTCTCTCTGACGCTTGGCGACTACATCATTCCGAAAATCATAGGCACCTCGCACCTGTTCATCGGACAGGCTGTCTACGCCCATCAGGGAACAGCCGGAAACATCCCGCTCGCCGCCGCATTCACTGTCGTGCCGATCGTGGTCATGGGCCTCTATCTGTGGATGGCCAAGCGCATGGGGGCGTTCGATGCGATCTGATCGCAAAGCATCCGCGCCGCTCGGGCTGAAGGTGGCGACCGCCTGCGGCCTTCTGTTCTTGCACGTGCCGATTCTCCTGATCTTTGTGTACGCATTCACCACTGAAGACAAAACCTACCAATGGCCGCCGCCCGGCTTTACGACACAGTGGCTCGGGGTAACCTGGAATCGGCCCGACGTTTGGGAGGCGCTGACGGTGTCGGTGAAGGTCGCGGCGATCGCAACCCTGATCGCGATCGTGCTCGGAACATTGTGCGCTGCTGCGGTGAGCGGCTCGCGCTTTTTCGGCCGCGAGGTCATATCACTCCTCATCATCCTGCCGATCGCGTTGCCCGGCATCATCACCGGCATCTCGTTGCGGTCGGCCTTCTCGCTGATGGATATTCCGTTCTCAACGTGGACCATCGTGCTCGGCCACGCCACGTTCTGCGTGGTCGTCGTCTACAACAACGCGGTCGCGCGCTTCCGCCGCACGTCCGGCTCGCTGATCGAGGCATCGTACGATCTCGGCGCCGACGGCTTTCAGACCTTCCGCCATGTCGTGCTGCCGAATATCGGTACGGCGCTGCTCGCGGGCGGGATGCTGGCCTTTGCGCTGTCGTTTGACGAGGTGATTGTCACCACCTTCACGGCCGGGCAGCAACAGACACTGCCGATCTGGATGCTGGAAGAACTCGTGCGGCCGCGTCAGCGGCCGGTCACGAACGTGGTGGCGATGGTTGTGGTGCTCGTGACGCTGATCCCGATCGTCGCCGCCTACTACCTGACGCGCGAGGGCGATCAAGTCTCGGGCGCAGGCAAATAGAAGATGCAGGAAGGAGACTGGGCTATGGATATGGCGATGCTGATCGGCTCGAAACTCGAAAAGGGAACCGAGACCGAGGAACCGATCTTCGATCCGCGCACTGGAGAGACCGTGCTGCAGATGCCCGAGGCCTCGCTGCAGCAGATCGAGGCCGCAATCCTTTCCGCCGAGAAAGCGTTTGCGACCTGGTCGCGCACGACACCTGCACAGCGCTCGGCCTATCTCTTGCGCATCGCCGACCGTATCGAGGCGGAGGCTAACGAGTTTGCCAAGCTCGAGGCGCTCAACTGCGGCAAGCCGATCAACGCCGTGCTCAACGACGAACTGCCCGCGATCGTCGACTGCTACCGGTTCTTCGCCGGCGCAGTCCGTACCATGCCCGGGGCAATCGCCGGAGAATATCTCCCAGGCTTCACGTCGATGATCCGCCGCGACCCGATCGGTATCGTCGCATCCATCGCGCCGTGGAACTATCCGCTGATGATGATGGCCTGGAAGCTCGCGCCAGCCATCGCCGGAGGCAATACGGTGGTGTTCAAACCATCCGAGCAGACGCCGCTGACGGCGCTCAAACTGGCCAAAGTCCTGGCAGATATCTTGCCCGAGGGAGTGGTCAACGTCGTGCTCGGCCGCGGCGATACGGTCGGCAACGCGCTGATCAACCACCCCAAGGTCAACATGATCTCGATCACGGGCGACGTCGCAACCGGCAAGAAGGTGTTGCAGGCGGCGGCAAAGTCGGTGAAGCGCACACATCTGGAGCTTGGCGGCAAAGCCCCCGTCATCGTTTTCGACGATGCCGATCTCGAGGCGGTGGTGACCGGATTGCGCGCCTTCGGCTACTACAATGCCGGCCAGGATTGCACAGCCGCCTGCCGCATCTATGCCGGCAAGGGGATTTACGACAAGCTGGTTGCGGATCTCTCGTCTGCCGTTTCAACGATCAAGTACGATCGCGCGGACGACACCGAAAACGAGATTGGCCCCTTGATCTCACAGCGTCAGCTCTATCGTGTCGCAAGCTTTGTCGAGCGTGCGTCGGAACTCAAACATGTCGCGATCACGACCGGCGGCAAGGTCGGTGGGGGCCAGGGCTTCTACTACCAGCCGACCGTCGTCGCGGGCGCGCTGCAAAACGACGAGATCGTGCGGCGTGAAGTCTTCGGGCCGGTGGTGTCGGTGACGCGGTTCACAGAAGTCGATGATGCGGTCGCTTGGGCCAATGACAGCGACTATGGGCTGGCCTCGTCGGTATGGACAAAGGACGTGGGACGCGCAATGGCGACGGCGGCTCGACTGCAATATGGCTGCACCTGGATCAACACACATTTCATGCTGACCAACGAGATGCCGCATGGCGGGGTCAAACAGTCGGGTTACGGCAAAGACATGTCGCTCTACGCATTGGAAGACTACACGGCCGTGCGCCATGTAATGGTCGCGCACGGGTAGTGGCACGGGTTGTTTTGCCTTCGATCCGCACCACCGCCTGGAGGCGGCCGTGTTCCTGATGGCAGCCTGGCCTGGGCTGTGATGTCGGCATCGATGACCAATGCGCGGTCTCCGCGCGCAAGGAGCCGGTCGGGGCCTCACGGGAGGAAGACGTGTTTGTCGACGCCGAGAATGAAAAGCTCACGTAGCGAGTTCGGCAGGCAAGTGTCCAACCAGGAAGACTAAGCACGTAGCGCACGCAGCTATCGCCCTTTGGCACTCACGAGTTCTTGAGCAAGCGTCTGAACGACCGCGGTTGGCAATTGAATGCCTGACAGCTTCCACCCGTCCCCTTCGAAATGAACGTTAACGCCGGTACCGGCAGGCCGGTCGAGCCAAATCAGAAACTCTACAGGCGTAATCGGTCTTAACCGCCCCAGCGTTTCGAACAGATTTGAAGTTTTAATTTCGGTCAGACGAGGGATGCTGACGGTTGCTCCGGCAGAACTGACTGTTCCCTTCGCCAGGATGGCTGTCAGGTTTTCCGCGGTCAGCAATTTGGCAATCATCGCATCGGCGACAGAAGCACCGTAGGTATTTGCCGCCACTCTCTCCAGCGGCTTGACGGGACGGTCACGGCCCAATTGCTTCAGATAGGCTGACACAATCTGATCAACCAACGAACGCCGCAGCCGAGCCGTGTCGGTCCGCATCAGCACCGTATCGCCGTCTCCGGCACGTGCCGCCTCGACCAGGCCATGCAGAGAAACCACGGCTGATCCGATATACAGCACGATCGCCATAGCCACGGCGACCGCGGTTCCAAGAAACCACCGCATTGGTCGTACCCCGCATCTCTAAAGCTATCGACGACGCTTAAGTAGTGATCAAGAACGAACCGCGCGAGCGCACGGGATGGGCAAATATGTGGCATTCGGTCTCAGCCCACGTGCAGCGGACGCCGAACCGTATGCCGTGTGCAGCGGTTCCTGACTGCGCAATCGATCGGACACATCAGAGATGGGGCCAGGATCAGCAGTTGTCAGGGACCTTGTAGAGATATCCATCACCGCCCCATCGACTCCGCCAGCGCAAAGTTGCCAGCGCTAACTTGTCCAAACCAAATCCGCCGAGGCTCTCGCCAAGCAGGCAGGATGCGAATGAACGAGTCAGAACACCAGCTCAGACGGCATCGGTCGCAGGAGCAACGTGTTCGCGGTCATCTCAGCTGGTTTGCCGGTGAGTCGGGGGACCCACCCACACCGACTTCGGCGGATCCAGCACAGGAACGCCGGGTTTCTATTGGCGGCGTTAGTACTTTGAACCCTGCGACAGAAGATGCCTAAGGTTCGGCGTCCGGACGCCGCTTGTCGGGCTACGCTATGAACGACGGTAATCATCCTCGATGCGGATGATGTCATCCTCGCCGAAATAGCTGCCGGTCTGCACCTCGATCAGTTCGAGCTGAATCTTGCCGGGGTTTTCCAGCCGGTGCACTGCGCCGATCGGGATGTAGATCGACTCGTTCTCGTGCACCGTCTTGATCAGTTCGTTGACGGTCACCTGCGCGGTGCCGCGCACCACGATCCAGTGCTCCGAGCGATGGTGATGCTTCTGCAGCGACAGCCGCCCGCCCGGCTTGACGATGATGCGCTTGACCTGGTGACGCTCACCATTGTCGACCGACTGGTACGAGCCCCAGGGCCGGTGCACCTTGATATGATCTTCAGTTACCTGCGGCGCCACGACCTTCAGCTTCGCGACCAGCCGCTTCAGTCCGTTGGCATCCTTTTGCCCCGATACCAGCACCGCATCCTGGGTTGCGACCACGACCAGATCGTCGACGCCCTCGAGCGCGACCAGCGCGCGGTCGGTCGTCACGTTGCAATTGCGTGAATCCTCGAACACGGCGGCGCCGCGCGCGGCGTTGCCCTGCCCGTCCTTGTCGGACAATTCCCAGACCGCGTGCCAGGAGCCGACATCCGACCAGCCGCAGGCGACCGGCACCACCGCGGTGCGTGAGGTCTTCTCCATCACCGCATAATCGATCGAGATCGATTTGGCGGCGGCAAACGTATCGTTGTCGAGCTTGACGAAGCCGAGGTCGCTGCCGGCCCGGGCGACGGAGTCCGACACCGCCTCGACGCTTGCAGTATCGACCTTGCGGTATTCATCGAGCAGCACGTCGGCGCGGAACATGAAGTTGCCGCTATTCCAGAGATAGCCCGATTTGACGTAGGCCGCCGCCGTTTCGGCGTTCGGCTTCTCGACGAATTTGGCGACGCTGCGCACTTGTCCCGAGATCGCATCGCCGGGACTGATGTAGCCATACTCAGTGGCGGGCCGCTCCGGCTGCACGCCGAAGGTCACGATGTGGCCCGCTTCCGCGGCGGCGAGCCCTTCACGGCAGGCCGCGACGAATGCCGCAGTATCGCGCACCACATGGTCGGCCGCCAGCGCCAGCACGTTGGCATCCTTGTCGCGGGTTTGCGCAAACGCGGCGCCCGCCGCGATCGCAGGCCCGGAATCGCGCCTCATCGGCTCCAGCAGCACGTCGGCTTCCAGACCGATCTCGGCGAGTTGCTCCAGCACCATGAAGCGATAGGCATTGTTGGTGATGATGACCGGACGCTCGAACAGCGCGGCGTCGGATACCCGCTTCAAGGTGTCCTGAAACGTCGAGCGGGTCCCGAACAGCGGCAGGAACTGCTTGGGATGAACCTCGCGCGAGGCCGGCCATAGCCGCGTGCCGGCGCCGCCGCACATGATGAGGGGAATAATGCGTTTGTTCATAGCGCCCTGCCGTCCAAATTATGATAGTTGCGGTACCACTGCGCAAATCTGGTTATTCCATCCTCGATGCTGGTCGCGGGCCGAAACCCGATATCACGGCGCAGATCTTCCATCTCGGCATAAGTTTCCGGCACGTCGCCGGGTTGCATCGGCAACATTTCCTTATTGGCGGTACGACCAAACTCTTTCTCGAGTAGAGAAACCACGTGCATCAGTTCCTCGGGGTTATTGTTGCCGACATTGTAGATTTTCCACGGCGCCGAACTCGTCGATGGATCAGGCCTGTCGCCGGACCACTCTGAAATACCCCGAGGCGGGCGGTTGATCAGGCGAGCAATCGCTTCGCTGACGTCGTCGATAAAGGTGAAATCACGTCGCATGTTGCCGTGATTGAACAGCTTGATCGGTGTCCCCTCGACGATCGCCTTGGCAAAGATGAAGATTGCCATGTCCGGGCGACCCCAAGGGCCATATACCGTGAAGAACCGCAGGCCTGTAGCAGGAAGTCCGAACAAATGGCTATAGGTATGTGCCATCAATTCATTCGCTTTTTTCGATGCGGCATACAGACTAATCGGATGATCGACATTGTCCTGCACCGAAAATGGCAGCTTGGTATTCGCACCATAGACCGACGATGAAGATGCGAACAATAAATGCTCACAACCGTTATGTCGACAACCTTCAAGTACATTCATGAAGCCTTCGACATTTGCATCGATGTAGGCATGCGGGTTTTCCAGCGAATAGCGAACACCCGCCTGAGCGGCGAGATGAACAACTGCCGGGAAGCGATGCTGTGCGAAAAACAACTTCATCGCGGCCCGATCTGCCAGATCAAGCCTCTCGAAAGTGAAACTCGCATGACGTTTCAAAATGTCGATGCGCGCTTCCTTGAGTTTCGGATCGTAGTAGCTGTTGACGATATCGAGACCGACAACCGGACGCCCCTCCGCCAACAGCCGCTGCGCAACATGAAATCCTATAAAGCCGGCAGCGCCAGTGACTAGAATCGCTCGATCGGACATCCGGGCTCCGTTTGAAGGCCTATAGGCGCCACAGCTCGATGGCGGCTGGCTTTGAGCTGCGATCAAGCTTCATCTTTACATCGAAAACAAGGCCTTCTCCCCCATTCAGCAATCGTTCAACGAGTGGCCAGCCGCCTTTGAGATACTTCTCATGTGCCACCGCCAGAATGACCGCATCGGCCGGTTGAAGTGCATCGAATTCAGTTAGAGTCACGTCGTATTCGTGCCTGGCGTCCGCTCCACTCGCGATCGGGTCATGGACCTGAACGGTCAGACCAAACGATTGCAACTCCTTGATGACATCGACCACGCGAGAGTTGCGCGTATCCGGAACGTCTTCCTTGAAGGTAAGGCCGAGCACGGTCACCACGCCACCGCCGCCTTTCCGACGCAGCAATCCTCGAACGCACTCGCGGGCAATCCTTTGACCCATGCTGTCATTGATGCGGCGGCCAGCCAGAATGACTTCGGGGTGGTAGCCGGCCTTTTCCGCACGATAGGTCAGGTAATATGGATCGACACCAATACAATGACCGCCTACCAGCCCGGGCTGGAAAGGCAGAAAGTTCCATTTGGTTCGTGCAGCAGCAATCACGTCCCCGGTGTCGATATCTAGCGCCTTGAAGATGAGCGACAGCTCGTTCATGAAGGCAATGTTGAGATCACGCTGGGTGTTTTCGATTACCTTAGCCGCTTCGGCGACCTTGATCGACGGAGCGCGGTGGATTCCAGCGGAGACCACCGCCCCATAAACATCGGCGACAATATCGAGCGTCGGCCCGTCCTGCGCGGAGACCACCTTAACGATCGTCTCAAATCGATGGAGCTTGTCGCCGGGATTGATGCGTTCAGGTGAGTATCCGACCGTAAAGTCCGAACCGGCGTTCAAACCTGATACCTGGGCGAGAACGGGAATACACACCTCCTCTATCGCGCCCGGATAGACCGTCGATTCATAGACGACGATATCCCCGATCTTCAGCACGCTTCCGACAGAACGCGAAGCGGCGATCATCGCTCCCAAATCGGGTCTACGCGCGTCATCAATTGGAGTTGGTACTGTGACGATAAAAAAATCGGAATTTCGGATTGCGGCCGGATCACTGGAAAACGTCAGCGATTCATGACGAAGATCGTCACCTTCGACTTCACACGTGCGATCGTACCCGTCCACGAGTTCGGAGATACGACCAGTGTCCACATCGAACCCTACGACGGGAAATCCCCTCCTGGCGAACGATGCCGCCACCGGCAATCCCACATAGCCGAGACCTATGACCGCGATGTTTCGGCCCAATTGCATAAAAATACCAGAGTTGTCCGGGATACCACCCGTTCCAACCATTGTTTAGCCGCCGTTGTCGCCTGTTCGCAAGGGCGATGGGCCGCCGGCTGTCACGATTATTGCCACGGCGTCCTTAAAGCCTTACCAGAGCAAAATGGGCGCTTTCGCGCTAATCGGCGAATCAACCACCTGCACACGGCCCAAGATGCGTCCACTGTTGACATTGACGGTTCGAATTCTGGTTTCGCTGGCGCTACTCTATCTTGCGCTCCGCGGCATCAATTTTGGGGCGATTCAGTCCCGTCTCGGGCAAATTAACCTGGGTTGGCTCGGGATCGCCGTGCTTGTCACCGTTGGCCAGATATTTCTGGGTGCGCTTCGATGGCGTGCAGTCTCGGGGAAATGCCAGGCGCCGCTGACCGACCTTCAGGCTTTCCGCTACAACATGATCGGGGCGTTCTTTAATCAGACGCTGCCGTCGACGATCGGCGGCGACGCCATGCGGCTCTGGCTCGTTAACCGTACCGGCGCGGGCTGGCGCGCCGCGACCTACTCGATTTTGACTGACCGCGCCATCGGACTGATCGCTCTGGCCCTGATCATCATTGCCAGCCTGCCATGGAGCCTCGCGATCATTGCCGACAGCCATGGACGCATCGCTCTCGTCCTTGTCGACGTCGCAGCCTTGTGCGGCGGGCTGGGATTTCTCCTGCTTGGCAATCTGCCTTTTTCGTGGCTGCGAACTTTTTGGCCGACGAAGCATCTCTATGCCTGTTCGGTGATCGCCAACAGCGTGATCTTCGACCGGACCAGCGGACCGAAAATTGCGGTCCTGTCGTTCTCGATCCATGTGCTGGCGGTCGTAATCGCGTGGTGCGCCGCGCGCTCGATCGCAGCGCCGGCTGACTTCGAGCAGATGTTCCTGCTGATCCCGCCGATCATGCTGATTACGATGATGCCGGTCTCGATCGCGGGCTGGGGCGTGCGCGAGGCAACGATGATGGTCGCGTTCGGTTATGCGGGCCTCGCGCCAACCGACGGAACGGTTGTTTCGATCCTATTCGGCGCCGTATCCTTTATCGTTGGCGGCATCGGCGGGCTGGTATGGATATTGAGTGCGGAGCGGTCGGAAAAAACTCCAAAAGGTATTCTGGAAGCGCCGTGACATGAGTCTTGCGTTCGCAGACCGTGAAAGCTCCCTCCTTCGCTTGCGATCGCCCCTATCAGGAATTTTTCTGGCGGCGCTGGCAGTGCGCTGGTCATATGCGCTGCTGATCTATGCATGGATGGGCGACGACGGCCTTAAAGGCGTCGACTCCGTTACGTTCGCGGCTCAGGCCCAAGCATTCGCAAGCGCGATCCTCGCCGGCAACGTACATGGATCACAATGGCTCGGCGAAGCGCCATACACGATGCCTCTGTTCCAATGGCTGACAGCCTTACCATTCATTCTGGCCGGCAAAGCCGGAACCATCGTCTACGTCCTGCTGCAGGGCGTCCTCGATAGTGGGACGTGCGCTCTCACATACCTCACTGCGCGTGCGCTCAACACCAGGCTGGCTCTACCGTCCGCGATCGCTTCCATCCTCAATCCGACACAGATCGTGATGAGCGGCTTGATGTACACCGATACGCCCTTCACGTTCTTCGTCGCTTTATCACTTTTTCTCGCAACGAATTGGGCTGACGCGCCGACGCGACGCAACGCGATGCTCCTCGGCTGCGCTCTCGGCGGGGCGGCGCTGATCCGAGTCACGATCGCTCCATGGGGCATTGGCGCCATCGGTCTGCTAGCTGCATTTGCGTGGTGGAAACGCAAATCCCTTTCGGAAATTTCAAGCCTGGCGTTCGCAGCAGCGGTGCTTTGCGTTGGCCTCGGCATGATCGCGGCCCGCAGCCATGCTCAATACGGAACGTTTGCCCTGAGCCCGCAGGGCGGCGACTACCTCGCGCTATGGATCGTTCCGCTGGCAAAGGAAACTCAGGACCGCACGCCTTACGCGACGACGGTCGACGACGTAATACAACGAACCGCTCAGCGCTTTGGGATTCCGTCGTCTAACCCTTTCGAGCAATCCCGGCGCTTTCAGGAAATCGGTTGGGAATTTCTCCGCAACGAAATCAAGCTCACGGCGCTGGCGGCATCCTGGGGCTCGGGCATCTTCATCAATCTCGTATCGCCGGCTCATTTGCTGTCGCCGCCGGTATCGGCACTGCCGCGCGCCGGCTTTTACGAGACGCGTGGCGATTCCTTTCTTGGGAAAGTGTGGAACTACGCGTTCCGGTCGGGCAACGCGCTTTACAGCTGGCTGCTGATTTTGGGGAGCATCGGGCTTGCCGCTGTTCGCGCAATCCAGTTGCTCGGGATCGTCTCCCTCCTGCGCCAGCGGCAATACTGGCCTCGCCTCGCATTCGCCGGCTCGTGGATCGTATTTCTATTGATTCTGAACGGCCCGATTGCCTCGCCGAAATATCGCCTACCGCTGGAGCCGCTTTTCAATATCATGACAGGCGCCGGGATTGTGGCGATCCTCGGCAATCGCGGGCTTGCCTCCTTCAGGAAACAGCACACCTTGTAACGGCATCATGGCAACGGGCCATTTGTCCTTTTCTCGATCACGATGAGCAAGCGAAATCCGAACAGACGCCCGCACCATCGTTCGAGTTTCTTCTCCGCCCACAATATCCTTCGGGCAACAGCCTCGCTGACCAGCGACCACGGCTTGAACCCGCCGCTGCACGGATAGGCGACGAACGAAAACCAGTGCGTATCGACGATCCGAAACTCGGGAAACTTAGCATGAAACGCTTCGCTATCGCGCCCCACAAGCAGAGTTGGTATCGCTTGGTTGGCTGCATAGGGATCGCGATGGCGATCGGGTGCACCTTCCGCCAGCGGATCGGCGTTCATCACCACCGGCTCATGGTGTAACACCCGGTAGAACAGGGTGCTGCCCAGACTTATCCCGGGTTCCACCATGACGATTCGCCCGTTTTCGCGGAGTACGCGCGCGGCTTCCCGGAACAATAGCGAAGGGAATTCGACGTGGTGAAGCACGTCGAGCATTACGATGTTGGACAGGGAGTTCGCGGCAAACGGGAGTTTTTGCGCATCGGCTACCAGATCGAGCCATGGCGCAAACTGTATATCCGATGAGATCAGCGCGGGTATCTTCTCCCTTAGATTGCCAATACCGCCACCAAGCTCGAGCGTAGGGCCATCGACAACGGAATTGGCAATGCGTTCGAAAAAGTCATCATAGAGCAGCCGCAAAACCGGCTTGTGCTGCCAGATGTTACGGTACTTGACCAGAGCGTCCGTCATTCTAATCTTGATCCGAAGATAGTTTCATGGCCTGCCTTGATCGATCAGCATTTCACGATTTCTTATCTCCTGGTACGGCAACCCGTGTAAACGCCAAAATCGAAAACCTGCGACGAAGGAATTGCCCCCGCTTCTCCCGATCAAAGAACGCAGGGGCCGAAAATTCAAATGAAAACTGCCCGCAAAATACAGCTTGCGCGTCTCGCTTACCGTGCCGTTCGTCTCGGCCGAACCATTGTGGGTCGCTCGGACCGTTGCATCGTCGCGCGCGACGGCTTGAAATACGATCTTGATCTCTCACAAGGAGTCGACTTCGCCATCTATTTTGGGGATATTTTTGAGCGAAGCACCAGAGCCGCGCTACGAAGACTGGTAGCTCCCTCCGCATTGGTACTCGATATCGGCGCTAATATCGGCGCTCACACGCTGCAACTCGCAAAACTGGTGGGATCGGCCGGTCGCGTTCTGGCCTTCGAGCCGACCGATTTCGCGTTTCGCAAACAGGCAAGGAACCTCGAACTCAACCCCGAACTTGCCCAGCGGGTCACTGCCTATCATTGTTTCCTCGCGGCGGAGGATGAAGCGCCGGTGCCCGGCGCCATTTATTCGAGCTGGCCGCTGACGCAAGGAAGCGAACGCCACGCCAAGCATCTGGGGCAGGAAATGCCGACACTGTCGGCCCCGGCCCGCAGCATCGACAGTATCCTCAGGGAGCACGGCGAAGCCAAAGTGCAACTCGTCAAACTGGACGTCGACGGCTTCGAGTGTGAAATCTTGCGAGGCGCGACCAACTTGCTGCGGGTCTGTCGTCCAATATTCATCATGGAACTCGCCCCCTATGTACTCGCGGAGCGTGGCACGTCGTTGGAAGAACTGCTGTCGTTCTTCCTACCCAACGGGTACCGTCTCTATGATGAACAGCACGAGCGCCCCCTTCCTTCCACCGCGGCCGAGCTCGAGAATCTGATCGGGGACGGCGAGAGCATTAACGTCATAGCGCGCGTCTAGCTGCGATTCCAACGCACGCGGGCCTCAGATCGCCTTGATCCTGAAGAAAGCAAAGACGACCATCTTCAGGAGCATGACGCCGTGCCGAAAGCGCGAAATTTGAGTCTCGCCGTATTCGCGCGCGGCGTAGCGGATCGGTAAATCGACGGTCTTCAGGTTGAGCTTGGACGCGCCGAAGATGAGATCGAAATCGCCGAACGGATCGAAATCACCGAAATAGGCTTTGCCGTCCCGCAAGCGATAATAGTCGGATCGCCGCATCACCTTCGTCCCGCACAGCGTATCGGTATAGCGCTGGTTGAGCAGCCACGAAAACAGGTAGGAAAACAACTTGTTTGCGACCAGATTCAGGAACCGCATCGCATCGTCCTCAAGGGGATAGACCAGGCGCGACCCGTTGATGAACTCGCCCTTTCCCAAACGAAGTGCCTCCCAGAACTTCGGCAATTGTTCCGGCGGCATGGTCAGGTCGGCGTCCAGGATCATTAGCACGTCGCCGCGGGCGACGTCATAGGCCGCGAATACCGCGTCGGCCTTGCCCTTGCCGGGCTGCCGCATCGCCTTGATGTCCATCTGCGGATACGCCGCCTTGACCCGTTCGATTTCCTCGAAGGTGCCGTCCTTGCTGTGGCCCTCGACAAAGATGATCTCAATGTCATCGCAGAACGACGGAATGCGTTGAATCGCGGGCTCGATATTGCCACGCTCATTACGGGCCGGAATGACGATGGTAACAGATTTCAGATCCTCAACGGCCGCATGGCGTGAACGCGCCACAAAGTAGTGGCGAAGCGCGAAGAACCTGAAGCCGGGAAGAATGCTGACGAAGCGGTTGATCAGCCGCCCGATTCCCAACAACGAGATTGGCATCAACACCCGCTGCTCCGATTTGACCACATCGAACTCGCCGAGCGAGGCCAACGCGTGCAGATCAGACGGCGACAGCACGTTCTGCGGCGGATATGGCATCCGTTGTCCGGTCCATTCGGCGAGCTTCAGCACGGGCTGCCACAGGTGGGAAAAATATCCGACGATCAGCCGGGTTTGCCGGCCGCAATACAGATGAAGTTGCTCGATGAACTTCTGAACATCCTCGATCGCGCCGATCGTGTCCATCACCAGGATGAAATCAAAGGGCTCGGCAATGGCGGCAAGCGCAGCGCCATCCTCCGCATCGACGACGTGGAAGGTAAGGCCGGGATGTAGCTTTCGCGCCTGGTTGATCATGCCAGGGCTGAAATCGATTCCGACACCATAAGACGGCTGCAGCGCGGCAAGCGTGTCGCCGGTGCCGCAGCCGATCTCCAACACGCGCGCGCCGGGTGGAACCAGAAATTGCAGGTATTTCTGGTCCTCCTGATGGAAAAAGCTCGCCTTGCGCCGCCATTCCACCCGTTCGGCGGCATAGGCTTCGGAGTGCTGAAGGGTTGCCGCCTTGCGCGGAGACATCGGCATTGAGCAAATAACCTGCGCTGGGTGCGAATGACGCCTCGAGGCGTTCGCGGTTGGAAAAGAAAGCGGGAAGTTCCCGAAAACCGCGCCGAAGGGTCGGTTTGGCCACCGCAAATGCTTTTGCGCGTCATCAATGATTTCACGCCATTTTGCAAGTTGGCCCTGGCTCGACGACACCCGACTGAAAATCACACAACATATTGATTTTACTTATATATTAATCTTAAATCGTCCCGCGTGTGGACCTGCACAATTACTGTTCACCGTATGAACGCAAATGTTGACGATGCTATCTCCGAGCCGGTATAAACCGGCCGATCGGCTTGAGGCGACATCCAGATGTCGTCTCACATCAGAATAATTGAAAAAAAGCGGTTTCCCCTTCGGGGTGGCCAATTCGGAAATAAGCGCACTGGTCAGGGTGACACTCAAGTCACCCGGACTGCGGTAGCTTATTAGAACCGATCCGAGACGCCGCCTGCTCTGGCTGGATTTCGCCGCGCTGCCATCCTCGATCCCCTCGCCCGGAAGCACATGAACAACGTCCGACTGATCGCGCGCATGGACATCAAGGCGCCCAATCTCATCAAGGGTGTCAATCTCGAGGGCCTCCGCAAGATCGGTGACCCGGCGGCGTTCGCGAAAAAATACTACGAAGCCGGCATCGACGAGATCGTTTACATGGACATTGTCGCCAGCCTTTACGAACGAAACAGTCTTGGCGACATCGTTTCCAGCACCTCGGAAGAAGTCTTCATTCCGATCACAGTAGGCGGCGGAATCCGCTCGCTGGCCGACGTCGAAAACATGATGCGCTGTGGCGCCGACAAAGTCGCGATCAATACCGCCGCTATCAAACGGCCGGAACTGATCTCGGACATCGCGACCACCTTCGGTTCGCAATGCATGGTCTTGTCAATCGAAGCCAAGCAAACCACACCCGGCAAGTGGGAAGCCTATACCGACAATGGCCGCGAGAAGACCGGACTGGATGCCGTCGAATGGGCAAAGCGCGGCGTCGCGCTTGGCGCCGGAGAGATATTCCTGACTTCGGTCGACCGCGAAGGCACGCGAAAGGGATTTGACGTGGCACTCATCCGCCAGATCTCCGACGCTGTTTCGGTGCCGGTGATTGCCAGCGGTGGCATGGGCAGCGTCGAACATCTGGTGGACGCAGTGCATTCCGGCCACGCCGATGCGGTCGCGATGGCCGACATCCTGCACTACAACCGCATGCCGCTGTCGGACATCCGGACTGCCGCGGCTTCTGCCAACATCGCAATCAGGCACCTCTGATGCGAACCGTCATTATCGTGGATTACGGCGTCGGAAATCTGCGCAGCGTCGCGCGGGCGGTCACGCGCTGCGGGGCGACGCCCATTCTGGCGACCACGCCGGAACAGGTGGCGCAGGCCTCGATCATGATTTTACCCGGGGTCGGTGCCTTCGGCAGTTGCGTGGCCGCGCTCAAGGCCCACGGCCTTGCGGAACCCGTTTTGCAGGTCATCGCGTCGGGACGTCCCGTGCTCGGAATTTGCGTCGGAATGCAGATGCTGATGAATGAGAGCGAAGAATTCGGCCAGCATGCCGGGTTGGGCCTCATTTCTGGAACCGTCAAGGCGATCCCGAACACCGGCTCGGACGGCACGCCGCACAAGATTCCCCATATCGGCTGGAACGGCCTGCACCCCGCCTCCGGCGATTGGGCCGGCAGCATTTTCGAAGATGTCCAGCCGGGCGAAGCCTGCTACTTCGTGCACTCGTTTGCGGCGCAGGCTGATCACGCGGAAAACGATCTCGCCCACTGCGAATACAATGGCCGCCGGGTATGCGCCGCCGTACGCAAGGACAATCTGACGGGCGTCCAATTCCATCCCGAGAAGAGCGGTCCGGTTGGATTGAAAATACTCAGCCGCTTCATCGCCAAAGCCTAACGGACAGAACGAAATATCCATGTCATCTGAAACACCGCTACAATCCGCGAAAGTGACGTTGATCGGCGCCGGGCGCATGGGACGCGCGCACGCATTGGCGGCACAAAAGCTCGGACTGTCACTCGACGCCGTCTGTGACGTGCGCGCGGAATCGGTCAGGGATATTGGGGATCAGTTCGGCGTCGCCGACAATCGGCGGTTCACCAATGCCGAGGACTTGTTCGCAAGCGGTCTGGACGGCACGGTGATGATCGCCACCACCGCGGACACGCACCACCTGCTCACCTGCGGTGCGGCGAAGGCCGGCGCAAAGGCGATCCTTTGTGAAAAGCCGATGGCATCCTCGTTAGCGCAATGCGACGAGATGATCGCGACCTGCGCCAAGGCCGGCGCAAGGCTCGCGATCAATCATCAGATGCGCTTCATGCCGGCGTACCAGATCGTCAAGGAAGTGCTGGACAGCGGCAAGCTCGGCCGGCTCGGCAGCATGAACGTCATCGCGGGCAACTTCGGCCTCGCGATGAACGGCTCCCACTATATCGAAGCGTTTCACTATCTGACCGGAACTTGGCCGGTCAGCGCATCGGCGTGGTTTTCCGGCGGGAAGCTGCCAAATCCGCGCGGACCGAACTTCTTTGACCAGGCCGGCGAGGTTCGCTTTCTCGGCGAGAGCGGCCAGCGCCTCACATTCTCCATCGGCCCCGATCATGGTCACGGCATGACCGTGACCTATGCCGGCGAATACGGCCACATGTTCGTCGATGAGCTCGAGGGTGAAGCGATCATCACCAGCCGCCTGCCGGAACATCGCGCCATGCCGTCGACTCGATATGGCATGCCGTGGGAGCGCGAAACCCGTCGCTTTCCGCAGGCGGACAATGTCGAGCCGACACGCGGCGTGATTGCTGCGTTGATCGAAGGCCGGAATTACCCGGATGGGCAGAGCGGACGTCGTATCGTTGCCGCTCTGGCGGCCTGCCACGCATCCGCTGACAACGGCAACCGGCCCGTGACACTCGCCGAAAACGAAGCCGCCGCAGCAAGCATGTTCAGCTGGGCGTAAGGAGAATCCACGTGAAAATCCTGGTTACCGGCGCGGATGGCTTCATCGGATCGCACCTGACCGAATTGCTGGTGCGGGAAAATCACACCGTGACCGCGATGGCGCTTTACAATTCATTCGACACGCGCGGCTGGCTGGACTCCATCGATCCCAAAATCCTGAAGGAACTGAAGATCGTTTCCGGCGACATCCGCGACCCGCATTTCGTTCGCAACGCCATGACGGGATGCGAAGGCGTGCTGAATCTTGCCGCCCTGATCGCGATCCCGTTTTCCTACGTTGCGCCCGAAAGCTACGTGACCACCAACGTCACCGGCGCGCTCAACGTCGTGCAGGCGGCGCGGGATCTTGGCGTGGCGAAGGTCGTGCAGGTTTCGACCAGCGAAGTATACGGATCCGCGCAGTTCGTACCGATCACCGAGGAACATCCGCTGGTTGGACAATCCCCCTACTCCGCGACCAAGATCGGCGCCGATCAGATTGCCATGTCATATTTCCGCGCCTTCGGCACGCCGGTGACGATTGCGCGCCCGTTCAACACTTATGGTCCGCGGCAGTCGACCCGCGCCGTGATCCCGACCATCATTACACAGATCGCGGCCGGGCAGCGTCGCATCGAACTCGGCGCATTGCGACCGACCCGCGACTTCAATTTCGTCAGCGACACCGCGCGCGGCATGATGGCGTCCCTTCAATCCGAGAAATCGATCGGCGAAGTCATCAATTTCGGCAGCGGGTTCGAGATTTCGGTCGGCGATACGGTTTCGCTGATAGCCGAGACCATGGGCGTCGAGGTCGAGGTGGTGGAGCGCGAGGAGCGCCAGCGACCCGCCGCCAGCGAGGTCGAACGGCTGCATGCAAGCAATGCCAAGGCCAAACGGCTGCTCGACTGGTCGCCGGAATTCGGCGGCCGCGATGGTTTCAAGAAGGGGCTGGCAAAGACGGCAGCCTGGTTCAGCGACCCGGCAAATCTGGCGCGCTATCGAGTCGGGAGCTACACGCTATGACCACCCCCCATTCCGTCTTGCGCAACGACCCCGCGACCGAGCTCACCGATGTGCTGCGGTCGGTGCTTCACACCGGGGCCGCGCCGTTCGCACTGCACGAGCCGGAATTGACGGAAGTGGAGCGGCGCTTCGTCATGCAGATTCTCGATGAGGGGTTTGTTTCCTACGCCGGACGCCAGGTCGGGCAGTTCGAGGCGGAACTTGCCAAGGCATGCGGGACCACCGATGCCATCGCGGTCGTCAGTGGAACGGCCGCGATTCACGTGCTGCTTCATGTGCTCGGAATTGGCGCCGGACAGGAAGTGCTTTGTCCGGCGCTGACATTCATCGCAACCGCCAACGCTATCTCACATTCCGGCGCGATGCCGCATTTCGTCGATTGCACGCCAACCGACCTCGGGATCGATGTCGCCAAGCTCGACCGGTATCTCTCGCGCGTTGCCAGCCGAACGCCGGACGGCACCTTCAACAAGCAAACCGGCCGCCGCATCTCGGCGATCATGCCGGTTCATATTTTCGGCCATATCGGCGAAATGGACGCGATCCGCAAGCTTGCCGAAGCGTGGAAGCTGCTCGTGGTCGAGGACGCCACGGAATCGCTGGGCAGCCGCGACCGGCATGGACCATCGGGCGGCGGCGGCATCGCCGCGACGCTCAGCTTCAACGGCAACAAGATCGTAACCACCGGCGGCGGCGGCGCCATCGTCACCAATGACCGCGAACTCGCCGCGCGGCTGAAACATATCACCACCACCGCAAAGCTTCCGCACCGCTGGAATTTCGTTCACGACGAGATCGCGTTCAATTACCGGCTGCCCAATATCAACGCGGCGCTCGGACTGGGCCAGATGGCACGTCTGCCGGACATGCTGAAACGCAAGCGTCTGCTGGCGAGCCGTTATCGCGACGGCTTTGCCAACGCAAAGCACTGGAGTTTCATCGATGAGCCCGCCGGCTCCAGCAGCAATTTCTGGCTCAATGCCGTCATGCTGCCGGAAGCGGACGCCGTCTTGCTCGACAGAACGCTCGGCCATCTGCATGAAGCCGGCTTCCTGTGCCGGCCCTGCTGGACGCCGATGCATCTGATGCCGATGTATGCCGAGGCGCCGCGCGACGATCTCTCGACGACTGAATCGCTTGCCGCCCGCATCATCAACCTTCCAAGCAGCCCGAAGCTCGCCGGGGCGCCGCAGGATGCCTGATGCGCGCCGCATCGCCGTGGTGACGAGCACGCGGGCTGACTACGGCCTGCTGCGCTGGACCATGCAGAGCCTGAAGGACGATCCGCGCGCGCATCTTCAGGTCATCGCGACCGGCACGCACTTGTCGCCGGCGTTCGGCCACACCGTCGACGCCATCAAGGGCGACGGCTTCGGCATCGACGCCGAAGTCGACATGCCGCTGGACGACGCCGACGGGCTGGCGAGCGCCGAGGCCGCGGGCCTCGTCATGGCGGGAATGGCCCGGGCATTGCGACGGTTGAAACCGGATATCGTGCTGGTGCTTGGCGACCGGTTTGAAATCCTCGCTTCGGTGCAGGCCGCCTATCTCGGCCGGATACCGGTGGCGCATATTCACGGTGGCGAGGTTACGATTGGCGCGTTCGATGACGGCAACCGGCACGCGATCACGAAACTTGCAAGGTTGCACCTGACCAGCACCGAGGACCACCGGCAGCGGGTTATGCAGCTCGGCGAGGACCCGGCGTGGGTGCACAATGTCGGCGCGCCCGGCCTGGAGACCTTTCAGCGTATTTCTGCCGATGATCGCGACAGTTTCGAGCGGCATATCGGCATCAAGCTTGGAAGCCCTGCAATCCTGCTGACTTATCATCCAGCGACCGCGGCCGACGAGGATCCCGCGGCCGCGATGGGAGCCATCGTAGACGCCATTTCCACATTTCCCGATGCCAGCATCATCGCGACCGGAAGCAACGCCGACCCCGGCGGACAGCTGGCGATGGCGGCATTGCGGGCGGCTGCGGAGAAGTTCGGCAAGCGACTCTACATTTGTGAATCGCTGGGCCAGCGGCACTATTTCAACGCGCTGGCCCATAGCGATGTCGTTGTCGGCAATTCGTCGAGCGGAATCATCGAAGCTCCGACGGCTGGAATTCCGACGGTCAACATCGGTGCAAGACAAGAGGGACGGCCCCGCGCCGCATCGGTGATTGATTGCGCCGCCGGGGCGGACCAAATCCGCGGAGCAATCGCCCGCGCCCTCGAACCGTCGTTCCGCGCGCTCGCCTCCAAGCGCCAGAATCCTTACGGCGGCCGCGATCTTGGGATCGGCAAGACAATCGCCAATTTGCTGCTGGACACCGACTTAACCGAAATGCGCGCGGCGAAGCCTTTTGTCGATATGCGCTTTGCCGGTGATGTCGCTGCAAGGTCCAATTCGGTATCAGGGACACGATCATGAGCGACGGGTCGGACGGCGTATTCATCATTGCGGAAGCCGGCGTCAACCACAACGGCTCCGAAACGCTCGCGCGTGAACTCGTTCACGCCGCGCTCGAGGCCGGCGCCGACGCTGTCAAGTTCCAGACCTTTTCGGCCGACAAACTGGTGCTGAAGAGTGCAAAGAAGGCCGACTACCAGGTAGCCAACACCAGGTCGGGAGATTCGCAATACGACATGCTCAAGGCGCTCGAGCTCGGTATCGACGCCCAGATCGCGCTACGGACCTTATCCGACGAGCGGGGCATAGAGTTCATGTCGTCGCCGTTCGATATCGAAAGCCTCGATTTCCTGGTGCAGACCCTGCGCGTCAAGCGCCTGAAGATTCCCTCCGGCGAGGTCATCAACGGCCCTTTGATGCTGCGCGCCGCGCGGAGCGGCTTGCCCCTCATCGTGTCGAGCGGAATGTGCTCACTGGACGAGATCGAGGAAAGCCTCAGCCTGCTCGCGTGGAGCGACGCCCATCCCTCCAGTGTTCCTCCGACGCGCACGGCATTGGCCGAATTCAGGAAGAAACCCGACTGGGCAGCCTCGCTCAAGGCGCGTGTCTGGCTGTTGCAGTGCACGACGCAATATCCGGCGCCGCCTTCGGCCATCAACCTTCGCGCCATGGAGACCCTGGCGAAGGCCACCGGACTGACGGTCGGTTTCTCCGACCACAGCCTGGGCTGGCATTTGCCCGTGGCTTCCGTCGCGGCCGGCGCCAAGGTAATCGAGAAGCACTTCACTCTGTCGCGACGTCTTCCGGGCCCCGATCATCTGGCCTCGCTGGAGCCCGATGAACTCGCGCGCATGATCCGCGAAGTTCGCGATGTCTCGGCGGCCCTCGGATCCGGCATCAAGGAGCCGGATGAAGTTGAACTCAAGAACCGCCTGCCCGCCCGCGGCTCAGTCATTGCCGCCCGGCCCATTGCGGCAGGTACGAAATTTTCAATCGACGACGTAACGGTCAAGCGTCCCGGCAACGGGCTGTCGCCACTGACGCTATGGGATTTGCTCGGAAGAAACGCACAACGCGACTATGCCGTCGACGATCAGATCGCCGCCAATGAGCTGAATAAATGAAAACAATGAAGTCCGGAGTCCGCCTGTGATTAGCGAAACGACGCTGAACTCGCTGGTGATCGCGCCGTCGCTGAACATCCGGTCCGCGGCGCGCGCGATCCAATCAGCCGAAATCAAGATCTTGCTGGTGTGCGGGGACGATCGAAGGCTGCTTGGGACGCTTACCGACGGCGACATCCGGAGGGCTGTTTCCAATGGCGACGATCTCGACGGCCCGGTCGGTTCGATCATGAACAAAACGCCGAAGGTTGCGCGGCCGGACGAAAGCGAAGAGATCCTGCGTGCCAGGATGCGGGCATCGGTCATTAGGCACATGCCACGGGTGGACCGTGACGGCCACTTGGTAGGCTTGGTGCTGCTCGGCCACATGGACGACGTCCGCCAGCGCGATTCGGCCGTGGTGCTGATGGCCGGCGGCCGCGGTTCGCGGCTGATGCCGCTGACCGCAAACAAGCCGAAGCCGCTGCTCGAGGTCGGCAAGAAGCCGGTCATCGAGCGCCAGATCGAACAGCTCATCGATCACGGATTCCATCGCTTCTATATTTCCGTGAACTACCTCGGACACATGATCGAGGAACATTTCGGCGACGGCTCGCGGCTTAACATTGAGATCGAATATATTCGCGAGACCGAACCGCTCGGCACCGCCGGGTCGCTTTTCCTGCTGCCGCCGCAGAAACATCCCATCGTCGTCATGAACGGCGACATCATCACCAAGGCCGATTTCGGCCGGATGCTCGACTATTTCACCGAGGAGGGCGTGGCAGCCACCATGGCCGTCCGCGAGCATCACTACACGGTGCCCTATGGCTGCGTCAGCATGGACAATGGACGCATCGCCTCGCTCGACGAAAAGCCCACGTTCCGGCACCTGATCAATGCAGGCGTTTATGTCATTGCGCCTCACACGCTCGAGCATTTGCCGCGCGGCCAGTTCTTCGACATGCCGCAACTGTTCGAGGCGCTCATCAGCAAGGAACACCCGACCAACAGCTTCCTGGTCAGCGAAGAGTGGATCGACATCGGGCATAAGGACGACCTGATGTGGGCGCAGAAGGTATTCGCGGGAGACGACAAGCTTGATTAACGGTCATCATATCGTCGCCGTGGTGCCCGCGCGCGGCGGCAGCAAATCCGTCCCCTATAAGAATTTGCATCCGCTCGGCGGACGGCCGCTGATCGCCTGGCCAATCGAAACCGCGCGTTCGGTCACCGAGATCGACAGGGTCTTCGTATCCACCGACGATGCCCGCATTGCCGCGGCGGGCCGCGAACTCGGCGCCGAGATCCATGAACGGCCGCCGGAGCTCGCGACCGATACCGCACTCGTCATCGATACGATCCGGCATCTGCACAGGAAGCTCGTCTCCGATGGCCGGCCTGCCGCCGTCATGGTGCTGCTGGAAGCCACCTCGCCGCTGCGCAGCACTGAGC
This sequence comes from Bradyrhizobium sp. AUGA SZCCT0158, assembly GCF_018130065.1. Lineage (GTDB taxonomy): Bacteria > Pseudomonadota > Alphaproteobacteria > Rhizobiales > Xanthobacteraceae > Bradyrhizobium. The sequence continues at coordinate 52,918 of NZ_JAFCME010000021.1, forward strand.
TGGTCTCGCGCTGCCTGCAACGGCTCGTAACCGAGGATCTGGATTCGATCGCGACATTCCACGATGCCGAAATCAATCCGGAACGGGTCTGGCGCATCGAAGCGGGCCAGCCGCGTCCGTTCATCGACGGTGCGGTTCCCTGGAAGCCGCGACAGCAATTGACGCCCGCCTACCAGCTCAACGGCGCGGTATATGCTTTTCGTCCGGACCGGTTGCCGGCGGACGGCCCCAGCATCCTGTTTGGCCGCATGGGCGCCGAACTCGTTTCACGCGACGACGTTATCGACATCGACGAACACAAGGACTTCGTGATTGCCAATGCCCTACTCGAATCCCGAAACCGCACCTAGTCTCGCGCAATTAATGTCGCTGAAGGGCCGAACCGCGCTGGTCGTCGGCGGGGCCGGCCTGCTCGGCGGCGAGATTTCCCACACGCTCGCCGAGCTTGGCGCGCGCGTCATCGTGGCGAGCCGCAGCATCGACAAATGCCGCGAATTCGTCGCCCGCATCGCGCGACGCGCGCCGGGACAACATGAGGCGTTATCCGTCGATATCACCAACCCTGCCTCGATCCGGCAACTGCTCGAGGATACCAGCAAGATCACGGGCGGGGAACTGGATATCCTGGTGAACTCGGGCTGGTCCGGGCGCAAGAACACCTTTGAATCGATTTCCGACGAGGACTGGAATCTCGATATCGAAGTCTGCCTCAATGGCGTGTTCCGGACCGTCAAGGCGGCGGTGCCGCTGCTCGCCAGGAAAAAAGGCAACATCGTTTCGATTGCCTCGATGTACGGCCACGTCGCGCCCGATTACCGCATGTATGACAGCGAGCGGTTTGCCAACCCGCCGAGCTACGGCGCGGCGAAGGCCGGCGTCATTCAGTTGACGAAATATCTGTCGAGCTTCCTTGCCCCACAGGGGATCCGGGCCAACTGCATCAGCCCCGGACCATTCCCGTTCGAGAGCACGCAAAAGGAAAATCCGGATTTTATCGAACGTCTCAAGGGCAAGAACCCGACCAACCGGATCGGTAGCCCGCCGGACATCAAGGGAGCTGCGGCGCTGTTGTGCAGCGACGCCGGTTCCTACATCACCGGCCAGAATATCTGCGTGGACGGAGGCTGGGCAGTCTGGTGACCAGGATTGGCATGCTCGGTATCAGCGAAGGCAATGGTCATCCATTTTCCTTCTCGGCGATTATCAATGGCTACGACCGCGCCGCGTTCGAGGTGGCAGGCTGGCCGGTGATCCTGAGCTATCTCGAGCGCCAACCGGACACCGCCTTCGGCTTTCGCAATACCCGCGTGACCCACGCCTGGACGCAAGACCCCGACGTCACGGCCAAGCTATGCGCCGCTTGCAGGATCGACCATGCGGTCGACCGGCCCGAGGCAATGCTGGGCGCCGTTGACGCCGTCATCATCGGTCGTGACGACTGGGAACAGCACGCCGCACTGGCGATGCCGTTTCTGGAGCGCGGCGTTCCGGTGTTCGTGGACAAGCCGCTGACGCTGGATGCTGATGAACTCGCGCGCTTTCGGCCCTATCTCGAAAACGGCACGCTGATGTCGACTTCGGGTCTGCGCTACGCGGCGGAACTCGATGAACTTCGTGGCAAGATGTCGGCTGTGGGCACGCCCCGGCTGGTTGCAGCGACCGTGCTCAACGGCATCGAGAAGTACGGCATCCACATGCTCGACGCCGTCGCCGGTCTCGGGTTTCCGAAGCCGGTGTCCGTGACCCGGCTAAACGCGCGCTTTGAGGCCTTCTCGCTGGTATTGGCTGACGGCACCGCGATGACGCTCAATTGCCTGGGCAATGTGGGAAAAACGCTCCATCTCAGCGTCTTCTGCGACAAGGGGCACGCCCATGTCGATCTTCACGATAATTTTTCCGCGTTCGCGCGCACGCTCGGCCATTTCGTCAAGATGGTCGAAACGCGCAATCCGCCGATCCCTCCGGGACAGATCGTCGACACCATGAACCTGATCCGGTCCGCCAAGAATTTGGCGCCCGGCGAAACCGTAAAGCTGGCCAATGTCTGAACTATTCGATCTGGCCGGAAAGGTTGCCGTCGTCACCGGCGGCGCCGGCATCCTCGGCCGCGGCTTCTGTCAGGTGCTGGCGGCGCATGGGGCGCGCGTGGCACTGGTCGATGTCAGCGAAGCGAGCGCGCGGGAAGCCGCCGAAACCCTCAATGCCGCCGACGGCACCGACATATTCCCGGTGGTCTGCGACGTTTCGGATCCGCACAGCGTCAAGTCGATGGTCGAAGCCGTCGTCAAGCGCTTTGGCAGGATCGATATCCTGCACAACAACGCCGCCACCAAATCGCGCGACTTGCTGGCTTTCTTCGAACCTTTCGAGACCTACAGCGCCGATGTCTGGCGTGAGATCATGAGCGTCAATATCGACGGCATGTTCCTGGTCGCGCAAGCCGTCGGCAAGCAGATGCTCGCGCAGGGCAGCGGCGGCAGCATGATACAAACCGCGTCGATCTACGGCGTTGTCGCCCCCGACCAGCGCATCTACGAAGGCTCGCAATACATGGGCGTCGCCATCAATACGCCGGCCGTCTACAGCGCATCGAAGGCTGCGGTTATCGGGCTGGCGAAATATCTTGCGACATACTGGGCCTCACACAACATAAGAGTGAATGTGCTGACGCCCGGCGGCATCGAGAGCGGCCAGAATGACGTGTTCCGTCAGCGCTACTCGAATCGGGTTCCGCTCGGCCGCATGGGCCGCGACAATGAATTGCACGGCGCCTTGATATTTCTGGCCTCCGACGCATCGAGCTACGTCACAGGGCAGAACGTTATCGTCGACGGCGGCATGAGCTGCTGGTAAGCGCCGGTCATACTCAGAAAAACAATCGTTGAAGTTTCCAAGGATCACAGCATGACGATCATCCGAGCCCCGCAGCCCGTTGACCTCAAATTGTATGCACCCGACGCGGCCGAGCCCGAGCAATTTTACGGCCTTCCGGCAGATATCCAGTTCTGCAGCAGCTGCACCTACAGCAACCAGAAGCCGAACTCCGACAAGGAGTACAAGCACACGCGCGGCTCCAAGAAGCCGACCGTCGCTTTCAACGCCAAGGGCATCTGCTCGGCATGCGAGGTCGCCGAAAAAAAGAAGAACGTCGACTGGGCTGCGCGCGACCTCGAATTGCGGGCGCTCTGCGACCGCTATCGCAAGCATGACGGCAGCTACGATTGCGTCGTTCCCGGATCGGGCGGCAAGGACAGCTTCTATGCTGCCCACAAGCTCAAGCACGAATACGGCATGAACCCGCTGACCGTGACCTGGGCGCCCCATATCTACACCGACTGGGGATGGAAGAATTTCCAGGCCTGGATGCATGCAGGCTTCGACAACTACCTATTCACGCCCAATGGCCGGGTCCATCGCCTGCTCACCCGCCTCGCGCTCGAACAAATGTTCCATCCATTCCAGCCGTTCATCATGGGACAGATGTACTTTCCGCCGAAGATCGCGGCCCAACTTGGCATCCCCCTGGTCTTCTACGGCGAAAACCCGACCGAGTATGGCAACGCCGCCGCCGGGGATTCCAAGGCTACCAAAGACCTGGAGTTCTTCTCGAGCGCCGACAAATCGAACATCTTTCTCGCGGGCACCGCGGTCGCAGAGCTCAAGTCGAAATTCGGTCTTACCGATCACGATTTACTTCCTTACTTGCCGCCCGATCCCGGATCGATCAAGGCGGCCGCGCTTAACGTGCAGTATCTCGGATACTACATGCCGTGGCATCCGCAGGAATGTTACTATTACGCCGTCGAGCATGGCGGCTTCCAGGCGGCGCCGGAGCGTACCGCCGGCACCTACAGCAAATACAGCTCGATCGACGACAAGATCGACGATCTGCATTATTTCACGACCTTCGTAAAATTCGGCATCGGACGAGCGACCTACGATTCTTCGCAGGAAATCCGCAACGGGGAACTCGACCGCGTCGAAGGCGTTCAACTCGTGCGCCGGTTCGACGGGGAATATTCGGAGCGATTCGAGAAGGACAATTTCGACTTCCTGTCGATCCCTCCGGCACAGTTCCCGGTTGCGTCGAAGATGTTCGAGCAGCCGATCATAGACCGCCAATATTTCGACCGGCTGACAGACCAGTTCCGCTCTCCGCATATCTGGAAGTTCGAAGGCAATCAGTGGAAATTGCGCAAGACCGTCTTCGACGGCAACGTCTGACCGACGTTCCGGATAACCGCCTCTCTCCAGGTAACATCATCTTATGCAACCGTTGAAACCGCTCGCTGTCATCAATATCTCGGCGATTGCCCGCCACTTTCTTCTCGGGGAAATATTGCGGAGGCGATGGCAGTTTGCCGGCTTTATTATCTTGAGCCTGATTGCCGCGTTGATCGAGATGACCGGCGTAGGCTTGATCTTTCCGCTGCTCATCATCATCGTCGATCCGGCAAGCCTCAACAAAGTCCCGATCCTTGCCGACCTGGTCACGCGCTTTGGCGTCGGCAACGAACTGCCGATCCTGATCATCATACTGATCGGCATTCTGATGGTCGGCAAGAACGTGTACATGCTTTTTTTCACGTGGCTTCAGCTGCACACCATCGCCAAGTGGAAGGCACAGTTGTCGCGGCGCCTGATGCATACCTATCTGTTCTCGGACTACAGCGTGCATCTCAGCAAAACGAGTTCGGAGATCATCCGCAATCTGTCGCTGACCGCCGCTGTTTTCGATCAATTCATGACCGCATTGATAAATATCACCGTCAATGGCGTCATGCTGATCGGGCTTTGCGCCGTCCTGGTGTTCGTATTACCTCCGGAGACGTTGGTAAGCCTGATCGTGGTCGGTCTCGCCTCGTGGGCTCTTTACCTTTCCATGCGCCGCCCCTTCGAAAAAACCGGGCAAGAGCTCAACAGCATTTTTGAAAAACGCCAGGCCATTTTGCGCCAGTCAATCGGCATCATGAAAGAGACGAAGCTGAACGCCAAGGAAAATTTCTTCCTGGACCGCTACATCGAGGTTGAGCGGAGGAATTTCTCGCGGCAGGCTCACTTTAATTTCCTGTCGTCAATTTCGCCGCTCGGAACCGAAGCCGCGGTTATCGTCGCGATCCTCGGTATTGTTACTTACATCCTGTTCTTCAGCGGACACCAGAATACCGGCATTGCCGTCCTGGCGTTGCTGACCGCGACGCTTTTCCGGCTGACGCCGGTGCTCAATCGCATCCTTTCGGCTTTGCAGGCCATGAACCTCAGCCGCAACTCGGTTGAAATCATTGCAAAGGAACTGGACGAACTCGAACCTCACATTTTCAGGTCCACCATCGAACCGCAGCCAATTCCGTTCCAAAAGCAGATTGAGTTCGACCGCGTGGGATACTCTTATCCCGAATCCGAGGCGCGGGCCGTTCATGACCTGTCGTTTACAATTCGCAGAGGTGAAATCGTCGGCATCACCGGCGCATCCGGATCCGGAAAAAGCACCCTCGCCAGCCTTTTGATGGGACTGCTACCCCCGGCCGACGGTCAGATCCGTATTGACGGCACTGTCATTGATAACCAGGCAACGATCCGCGCCTGGCAAATGCACATTGGTTTCGTGCCACAGGGGGTCTTCCTGGTCGATGACACCATCGCCAACAATATTGCCTTCGCGGTCGATCCCGCGGACATTGACGAAAAGCGCGTTTGGCGGGCCCTTGAAATGGTAGAGTTGCGGGAATTCGTTGAAAGTCTCCCGGATGGGCTCAAGCACCGACTCGGCGAGGACGGCGCGCGTCTGTCTGGCGGCCAGCGTCAGCGCGTCGGGATTGCCCGCGTTCTCTACGACGATCCCGAATTCATGGTCTTTGACGAGGCGACATCTTCCCTAGATAATACAACGGAGCGCGCCTTCAGCGATAATTTGATGCGGATTCGCAGGAACCGCGCAGTCGTCATCATTGCGCACAGGCTGAGCACGCTGCGTGACTGCGATCGCATCATCATGCTCGACAAGGGAACCGTCATCGATTCCGGTACGTTCGACGAGCTGAATGTCCGCTGCGCGCCATTCCGCAGATTGGTCGAACTGGCGAATCTGAATCGCCAGGCAGAATTGAATGCTCGGGCATCATGACCGGGCACGTCAACGGTCTGGTCGTTCACCCAGATCCCGACGCTCCTAGTCGAATACAGGCAAACGAATGCCGATAGAGATCGTAGCCATCATACCGGCGCGCGGAGGATCAAAAGGTCTGTCCCGAAAGAATCTCCGCGTCGTCGGCGGCATGTCGCTCGTCGCCCACGCTATCCGCGCGGGACTCGAATCCGCCCGCGTCGATGCGACATACGTTTCGACCGAGGACGACGAGATCGCAGCAGCCACGTTGCAGCACGGCGCAAGCCTCATCAGGAGGCCGGCGGAGTTGGCGACCGACATTGCGCAGAACGATTCAGTGCTACGACACGCCCTGCACACGATCCGCCATGACGGCCACGATCCGAAAATTCTGGTCTTGCTCCAGCCGACTTCGCCGTTTCGACGGGCAAGTCATGTTGATGGTGCGCTTGAGTTGTTCGTGAACGGCGCGGCGGCCTCCGTGATCAGCATTTGTGATGTCGATCATCACCCGGGCAAGGCGGTCAGATTGGACGGCGGATTGATCGAACCGTTTACCAACGACCGCGATATGGAAGCCCGCCGGCAGGACATGACGCCGGTATATCGGCAGAATGGGGCCATCTATGTGACGCACGTCGCCGATTTTCTGGAAAGTAACCAGCTATTTCGACGGCCCTGCAAGGGATACAGAATGACCCGTCGCGAAAGCATCGATATCGACGACGAGTTCGACCTTCAGTTCGCAGAGTTTATCGCCGGCCCACCGCCCGAACCATCGAGATAACAAATCGCTTCGGCATGATCCGAAGCCCCCAAAAATTATCTGGAGACTGACGCCATGACGCGACGCTTCTCTATCGGCCGGCACCCCTTGGCGCCCGACGCCCCGCCGCTTTTTTTCGCGGAGATCGGAAGCTATTTCAACGGCGACGTGGATCTTGCCGCAGGGATGATCAAGCGCATTCTTGCTGCCCAATTGCAGGTGCCCGAGCAGCCTTTGGCGCTAAAGACCGAGATCCTGAACGATCCGGAAATCTGCCTGCCGGGCGACACGACAGAGACCTACGCAGCCAAGGACGGTCGCACCCGGCAGGAAAATTACCGCACGCTGATCGAGCGGAAGGTCGTACCGCTGGAGGCATATGCACGCCTGTTCAAACTTGCAACGGACGCCAACGTGCCGCTGGTCGTTTCGATATACGACTTCGTAGCAACCGATTTCGCGGCAGCACATGGCGCGGCGGCACTGAAGATCCCATCCTCCAATCTCGTCCACATTCCATTGATACGCCATGCGGCCGCGAAGGGGCTGCCGCTGGTCATCGACACCGGCCGCTCAACCATTGGAGAGGTACATCGGGCGGTATCGACCGCGCGCGCGGCAGGTTGCGAGGATATCGTTATTCAGCACAGCCCTGACGGTCACCCCGCCTTGCCGAAGGCACACAATCTACGCATCCTGCAGACCTATCTGAGCACGTTCGGCGTGCCGGTTGGCTTGTCCGATCATCACGTCGGCCTTGAAGCGCTCTATCTGTCGATCGCACTCGGCGCAACGGTTTTGGAGAAAGGCGTCCACGTCGCGGCCGATGAACTCGATCAGGACATTTCTCACTCGGCAGCGCTGGATGACTTGCCGCGCATTCTGCGGTCGGTTTACGAATCCTGGCAGGCGATGGGGAAACCCGCTCGCGATCCGAAAGCGAAGATCGACGGCGTGATCGGCACTTCGCAGCGCCAGTGCGTCGTCGCAAAGCATGATCTCAAGCCAGGAAGCGTCGTCTCTTTTGATACCGTGCGCTTTGCATTTCCGTGCAAAGGCATTCCAGTTGAATACTGGGATCTCGTCGCGGGCTGGACGATAACCTCGCCCGTTGCGGCGGGGACACCGGTGCAGTGGCACAATGTCCAGCAACGACCTAGCTAGGGAACCCGCGTGGAAGGACCTGGAGCCGGGGCTGCCACAATGGTGTTTGGCCGAGCCGGCCGAAAGCGTCCGTCTGCTCGAGGCAACCGGCCTGAAGGGTAGCGTTTCGGTATTGAACTTCGACGGCGTGCCGCAAAAGATGTTCCGGATTGACTCGGCGGCCCACCCGCCGGTTTTCCTGAAGCAAATCCCGCCGGAGCGTCGCGCGGCAGCTATCCGCGCTGAGGCCATTGGGCACTGGCTGGCCGGTCAGGGCATTCACGCAGCTGCTGCCCTTGCCGGATTTCCAAAACCGCTCGCCGATGGAGGTGTTGTGGTGGCGATGCCCTATCTCGAGGGACGGCGGCTCAATGCCACCCTTGGCGACTGCGTGGCGTTGGGGAAGAGCGTGGCCGCATTCCACACCGCACTCGCTCGCCACCCCGCCAAAGAGCAATGGCACGCGCATACCCAAACGCGTCTTGCCGAGTTGACATCGATACGGGCCGACTGCGCGACCGGACGACTCACGGTTGGCCCGGAACCCGACTTTCTGCGAATCCTTGCGTCAGACCAGGCCGTCGACTTCACAGGTCCGGGCTTGCACGTGCAGCCTCTTCATGGCGACCTTAATCCGGGCAACACGCTGTTCGTCGAGGGGCAGCCCCTGTTGCTGGACTTCGAGGATGTGTTTCATTCTGTCCTGCCCGTACGGTTTGAACTTGCGCTGATGGTCGAGCGGTTCATACTCGTACGCGTTGATGACGAGGCTGCCGTGGACCTTGGCCGCGCCATGCTGCAAAGCTACGAAGCCGGCATCGACAACGGGCCGCAGCAAATCGAAATCGATCCGGTCGACGTTTTTCGTGCATTGGCATTGCGCTCGCTCTGCGTTTTGGCGCTCGCGGCAAGCAAAGGCACTTCGATATCCGACGCAGAGTGGCGAAAATTCTCTCGACTTGAACGCCAGGCACGCGAGCGCGCGCAAACCATACGTGCCATATTCAGGGATGCCGCATTGTGACCTTCCGCCTGCTGATTACGGCTCGCGATGCTGCGGCATCCCTTCACCTGATCGAAATTGCAAAGGCGGCAACGAGTCGCCGGGATATCGCAATCGAAATCGCCACCCAAATGCCGGCAACACGGTATTTTCGTAACGCGGGCATAGCTACCCATGAGGTCGATCTGCCGCCAAGCGCTTCCCGCGACTGCCCGGAGGGCGCCGCGCTGATGCGGGAAGCGGACGCCATCCTCGAACGAACAATGCCGGACTCGGTCCTTTGCGGTCTTTCGACGCCATTCGATGGAGGCATTGACGAAGCGGTTACGGCGGCTTTTCAAGGCCCGCGATTTGTCATGCAGGACTTCTGGGGCGAGGCTAATCTTCTGTTCGGCCAAAAGGCCGATCTGTACTTCGCGCTTGATGCAGAAGGTGTTCGTCTCAGCGCTGAGCGCCACAATATTCCCGCGGTTGCGATCGGTTCGCCGCGGCATTCAGCTTATAGTTCAATGAACATTCCATCGATCCGGCAGACGGTGCGAGATCGACTCGCAATCGAGCCTGGCACCGTGGTGATGGGTTTCTTCGGCCAGGCGCTGCATTCGATAGACGGTTACCGCAGAACGCTGAGTGCGTGGGCGGACGCGGTGGCTTCGCAAGCAGGTCCTTGCGTCATCATCTATCGCCCGCATCCGCGCGAGCACGCCGAGGATGTAACCTGGTCGCACCAGCGCCTCGCCGGCTCGGGCGTGCGTTGCGTTCTCGGCGACTACGGAGACGTGGAGCATTCTCTGCTGGCTTGCGATGTTGTCTGTAGCGCATTTTCGAACTGCACCTACGACGTCGCCTACCTCAACTATTTTTCAGATAAGCCATTGATCTCGCCGGTTGCGCTATTCTTCGATCCCGGTATCGTCGATTATTTTCACCGCATGGTGCGCCTCGCCGAGTTTCCATATTTGAAGGCCGGCCTGGTAATGGCGGTACGCCAGGAAGCCGACCTTGCTGACACCCTTGCGCGCGCCGCTACACCGCAAGAGAAAGCGCTCTCTTGGCAGCAGGCCCGCAAGCTCGCCGACCCTGCCGCGGCGCCGATGCGCGTGCTCGATGCGATATTGAAGTACCCCGGACAGGACGCGCCGGGCCGGACCTGATGCTTGGTCATGCGGAAATCAACCAACGATTTCTCGAACTCGACCGTCACCCGGTTCTGCTTCGAGAGGCGTTCGATGGATGGCTTGCATGGCCCATCGTCAAGGAACGGATTTGGCTGCTCTGCTTTGAGGTCAATTCGCAACCGTCGCCCGCCGACAGTATTAGACGACTCCGACTGGGAATATCTCAGATCGTTCGCGGTCTTGCCGTTCCGATCGAGGCTGACCTGGCGTTGTTTTATGAACCGCGCGAGGTGACTCCCATTCCCGGAATCACTCTGCACCCCCACCTGGGAGAGATAGATCACCTCAAACCGGGGCGGCGTATTCTGCACTACCGTTACGACTGGGGAACGACCCGCGATCGGTCGGCCGGGCCCGGCCTGTTTGACAATTATGGAATTGGCGCAGTGACTGCGGCCGGCGCTTCGGTTGTGTCCCGCGCTCCCGCCATCCGACGCCTCGCCGAAGGCCTGAGCGGCGCGATAGCCGCCTTAATCCCGGAGCTCCCGCGGCAAGTCGTAGCCCTGACCGTTTCAAACCAGCTGGCGCGCTTCAGAATTCAATTTGGCCTGATCCGGCTGCTCCTGAAGCGTTGGAAGGTAAGGTCAATCGTTGTTCTCGATGCCAGCGCGAAGATTCCTGAAATCGCCGCGGCGAAGTCGCTAGGACTGCCAGTCACCGAAGTTCAGCACGGCATGTTCAGCGCCAAAGAGCCCCATTATTCCTGGTCGGCAGTGCATCGCGCACTTCCGCTCAAGTTACCCCTCCCCGACCGGATGGTCGTGTTCGGACCGTTGTGGGGGGACCAGCTGCGTCGCGCGGGATATTGGTGCGGTGATGAGATAATCGAGGCGCCAAGCCCTATCCTCGACAAGTACCGGCATCTGGCAACTCGACAGACGAGCGCAGCGGCCGATTCTCCTCTTCGACTCGTCTTTCCCACTCAACCCTATGTGCAAGCGGCGGCGATCCAGTTCTTGAATGGGATACTTGAGCGCCAGAAAAATTCCGGCTCGGACACCTTTCGCTTGCGCATCAAGATCCATCCGCTTGAGCGGACACAACGCTCTGAGTATTTGGTATTGGCCGACAAATATCCGGAAAGCTGCAGCATCGCGGCCGACGACAGTGAGGCATTCGACGAAATGCTCAAGGCGGACTGCGTGATCGGCTACACCTCATTGATGCTGCTCGAAGCCATCGGCCTTGGTATTCCTGTGGTCGGCTTGCGCGGGGGCGCGGCCGCTGAAGGTTTTTGCGCTACCTTCGAAATGCCCGAGCTTGCCGACATTATTCCCGAGGTTTCGAGCGCCGAGGCCCTTCTGTCGCTCATCTCAATGTGGCGAAATTCAACTGGCTATGTCGAGCAAAGAGCTCTAGTTGCGCGTGCCATGACGCGCGTCTACACAATCGACGGTCCCAAGGTCGAGGACATCATCGGTCATGCCTGAGTCGCTTCCCCCGCGATCCGTTTTGATGGTTGCGCAGCGGCCGTCCGATTACGTCGAAATGCGGCGTTGCGCTGTTGCGCTTCACGAGATCGGGTGGACATCGCTGCTACTCTATTTCGGCCAGAATAATCCGAACGAAGAAGAGCAGCAAATTTTTTCCGAAGTCGTGGAATTGCAACGAAAAGGCATAATCTCACGGTATGAATTCGTGCGTTTCGTTCCAGCAAGAGTAAGCGAGAGAAAACCACAAATAGAACGAGAAACGCTGCGGCAGCGCTTGAGAAAAACCTCTGTCATAAAAACAATACTGGACGCTCACCCTTCAATTAGGCGGGGCCGTGAGGCATTACGCAGTTCTTACCCCAACGAAGTATTGCGCCTAATCCGGGTGGCGGTCAGAATAGTGTTGCTCTACCTGGGGGATGAGCGAAAAATACGACAGAGCGTCGCCAATCTAAAACCAGATGCGATCGTCCTCCCGGAGGACGTTGTCGGATTAATTACGCCTCTTGTCATCAAAGCAGGTCATCGCTGCAATATCCCCTCGGTGATCGTGCCCTACACAATCGCGAACCAGCAGGAAGCTTTTCTCAGCTTGCAGCACAATCCAAGCTATCACTACTCACATTGGGCAAACCGTGCTGTCGGATGGATGTTTCCCCGGTGGAAGATGACGCAGGACAATTTGGCGCTAGTTCGCTTGCCTGCTCCCTATATCCTCGGGCACCAGCTGACTTCGACGAGCCCGCCCAATCCATGGATGATGAACTCCGGATTCGCGAACGCGATCGCCGTCGAAAATGACGCGATGCTGGATTACTATCTTGGCTCCGGCCTTCCACGTTCGAAAATGCACGTATTGGGCGCGATCTACGATGACTATCTCGCAAAATATAAGCTGAACAAGGAAGCCGAACTTTCGGCGCTGCGATCTGAACTGGGAATTGTGGATGCGAAGCCGCTGCTCGTGATCGGCGGGTGCCCGGATCAATCCACGTCATGCCCCGCTGGATTTGAATTCGACGACATTACCGATTTCACCAAACAACTCGCCGATGCACTGCAGCCGCTCAAGGCACGCTACGAAATTCTGATGCGGCCCCATCCGAACTTCACGCAAATGGCCGACGTGATGGCGGCACACGGCATTCGTACGACCATGATCGATACCGCCCGACTCGTCGCGCTCGGCGACATCTATCTCGCATTCGGGTCGGCGACGATCCGCTGGGCGATCGGTTGTGCCGTTCCGACGCTTAACTATGATGTCTTTCATTATGACTATGCCGACTACAAGAACGTCAGCGGCGTCGTTCATATCGACTCCTTCGACCAGCTTCGCAAAACGTTTTCGGACCTTCTGTCGAACCCGACCCTGGCGTCAGGTCTGAAGACTGAAATCGCGGTTTCATCGAAACGCTGGGGCAATCTCGATGGCAAATCCACACGACGAATCGCCGGGCTTATCGATGGTCTGTGCCGCCTTGATCACGTGCCACGGACCAGCCAATAAGGCTGCGGCAACTTACATGACGGAGGAAGAATGACTCGGGTTGCGATTATCGGCGCCGGATCGATGGCACGCGAACACATTCGCGCGTTCTCAGCATTACCGGGCGTCTCCGTGACCGGACTGTACAGCCGGACTCGCGCAAAAGCCGAGGTTTTGGCCACAGAATTCGGCATTGGATCGGTCTGCGACAATATCCCTTCGCTGAAATCGAAGAGTGCGGCCGATCTCGTCGTCGTCGCCGTCCCCGAAATTTCTGCAAACGCCGTGGCGAAGGCAGCCTTCCTCGAGGACTGGGCCGTGCTACTGGAGAAGCCCGCCGGCTACGATCTTGCCGATGCCCTGGACATCGCTGATGCGGCGTCGCAACGCCAAAAGCCGGTCTTCGTAGGGTTCAATCGCCGGTTCTATTCAAGCACAATGTCCGTTCTGGCCGACCTCGATAGCCGGAACGAACTTCGGTACGCCCATATTCAGGACCAGCAAAGTTTCGCAGAGGCTCGCCGCTACAACCATCCGGAGCCGGTCGTTCAGAAGTTCATGTACGCCAACTCGATACACGTCATCGACATGATGCGTGCTCTTTGCAGGGGCAACGTTGTCGAGGTGAAGCAGATCATGCCCTGGCGGGGCGAAGAAACCGAGGTCGTCCTGTCGCATGTCGCGTTCGATAGCGGCGACTCTGCCCTTTACGAAGGGTTGTGGAAAGGGCCGGGCCCATGGACTTGCTCGGTCAGTACGCCCAGCCGCCGCTGGATGTTGCAGCCCCTGGAACGGGCGGCCTTCCAGAATGCCAATGAGCGCAAACAAACCCCCGTCGAGCCGGATGCGGCCGATGTCGACTACAAAGCGGGGTTTCTAAGGCAGGCCGAGGCCGTGCTGGGAGCAGCTCGCGGCGAGAAGACGCGGGCGGTAGGAATAGCGGAGAGCCTTCAGACAATGCAGCTCATCAACCGCATTTTCGGCGTTTAAGCCGAACGTCATGGTCTCCCCTCCTCCTCGAATAGGTTTCGGCAAAGATCGAGGACTTCTTCGCTTTGGAGGATTCGGCAGGTCCTTCGGAATCGGCATGGATCCGGAACGACGTGTATTGGTCGCCGATATGGATCTTCACGGCATCGTGCGGTTCACGCCCGACCTGCTGGCCTACCAATGGCTCGGCGATGACGCCGGTTGGTCGGAGAGAATGCCGCTCACTGATGGCTTGGCAGAACGCGCCCATCCCCGGCCACCAGGCCGGTTCAACGGCCCCCATTCGGTGGCATGCGGGAAAGATGGACGCATTTACGTCACGACATACTATGATCCCGGCCTGCATATTCTGGCGCCAACCGGCGGGCTTGTTACGCGCATCGACGGCGCAAAATCGCTTTTCCGGTTCAAGGGTCCGGCAACCGGGATCTTCGACGCCCGCCAGCACCTTCTTGTTACGGAATACGCGCTTCACGGGATTTTTTCCTTCGACGCTGAAGGCCGGTTTGTTGGCGCACTGGGCGGCGGACGGGATGGCTTCGCGCAGGCAAGCGGGTTTGAACCCGGCAGCAAGGCCGGCTTTTTTGACCGGCCTCATATGGCGGTCACGATGAAGAGCGGCGATATCATCGTCGCCGACACTTGGAACCATCGCTTGCAACGATTTTCGCCGGAAGGCCGTTTCATGGGAATTCTCGGCGGCAGCAAGGAAGGCTGGCGTGGCGCTGATGCCGTAACCCCTCAGAGCTCCGCGCCATCCGGCTTTCACGCGCCTGTCGCCCTCAGTATCGTGGAAGACGGCCGTATCGTCGTGACCGACTGGGGAAATAACCGATTGAAATGGATCGATGCGGAAGGATACCTGCTCGAGATCGATGACTCGCTTGGTCTCGAAAAGCCCTACGATGCACAAGTTTTCGGAAATCGATGTTTCGTCGCCAATTCCCACAAGGGCGAGATCATCGTCAAAGATGTTTGATCCATGCAAAACCTGATCATCTTTGGCGCTTCCGGTCATGCGAGAGTAATTGCGGATGCCGCACGACGATCCGCCTCGTTCAATGTGCTTGGCTTTGTCGATCAAGATCGCGCGGCCGGCGAAGTGGTGGACGGCGTGACGGTGCTGGGAAGCGAGACCGGTCTGCAGAATATCCTGTCACGGTCGGCCAACATCATGGGCATCATAGGCGTTGGCGACAATCAGGCGCGAGCGCGAATCGCCGCTTCAATGAAAACGAAATTTCCCGAGCTGCAATTTGCCAACGTGATCCATCCGTCGGCCGTGATCGCCGACGATATCCGGTTCGGGCAAGGCGTTTTCGTGGCGGCGTCGGCGACGATCAACTGCGGGTCCCGACTGGGTGATCATGTCGTTATCAATACCCGAGCGAGCGTCGACCATGACTGCGTGATCGAAGATTACGGCTTCGTCGGCCCAGGAGTATCGCTCGCAGGCGGCGTGAGCATCGGACGTGGCAGCTTCATCGGTACAGGTGCCGCGGTGATCCCATCGATCCAGATCGGCAACGACGCCGTCATCGGAGCAGGAAGCGCGGTTATCCGCCCGGTCGCCTCGGGGGCGACGGTCGCGGGTGTTCCGGCGCGCGCGTTGGCTCGCGCGAAACCAGCCAAGAAGTAGCTCAAGCATGTGCGGCATCGCTGCACTGATTTCACCCAAGCCGATCGAGCAGTCCGCCAACATTTTGGCGATGTGCGACGTGCTTAGGCATCGCGGCCCCGATGGCGAGGGCTATGTACTCTTGGCGGACCGCAAATCGCATGTCATGGACCGCCGCCATCCGGTGCCGCCTGATTTTGCGATGAGCCGAGCGGCGCTTGGACACCGACGCCTGGCCATTATTGATCTCACGGAAGCCGGCGCGCAGCCGATGCAGGATACCAGCGGACGCTATTGGGTGACCTACAATGGCGAGATCTATAACTTCTCTGAATTGCGTTCGGAACTCGAATCCAGCGGCACCAAATTTCGCTCGAACTGCGATACCGAGGTTCTCCTGGCCGCGTACGCAAGATGGGGACGGGACTGCTTGCCGCGCTTGAACGGCATGTTTGCATTCATCATCTACGACAGTGAAACACAGACCGTTTTTGCGGCGCGCGACAGATTTGGTGTCAAGCCGCTGTATTGGTGGCGCGCCCCCGATGGGACATTGGCGCTTGCCTCCGAGATCAAGGCCTTCACTACCCTGGCCGGCTGGCGAGCCCATCTCGACGGTCAGAGCGCATATGATTATCTTGTCTGGGGCTTGACCGACCACAATGGCCGGACAATGTTTCAGGGCGTGCGTCCGCTTCCTCCGGGCACGTTCATCGAGATCAGACAACCAGACATCGCGATCGAGCCCGTAGCGGTCGCATGGTACACCCTTCCAACCGGCACAGCGATTGCCGCAAGCGACGACACCGTACGAGAGCGCTGGCGCGCCTTGTTCACGGACGCAGTGCGGCTGCGGTTGCAGGCCGACACCCCGGTCGGCACAGCACTTTCAGGCGGGCTCGATTCGTCATCCATTGTCTGCATCACGCATTTGCTGCGGGGTTCGGAGGACCGCGCGAGTCGGGCCGCATTTTCTGCGCGTGCGCACGACGCAAGCTTCGATGAGAGCGAGTTCATGGAAGCCGTCGTTCAAAAGACGAAGGTTTCCCAGACATGCGTCTGGCCGGAAGCGCGAGATTTGCTTGATCGCCTCTCTGATATCACCTGGCACATGGACGAACCGTTCGGCTCAGCCAGCATTTTCGCCGAATGGAAGGTGTTTGAGACGGTCGCCTCGACGGATGTCAAGGTAACGCTGGACGGTCACGGCGGTGACGAGATTTTGGCCGGCTACCGTGAATACCCCGCCCCGTTTCTCGGAGATCTGCTCCGTCGCGGACGGCTGCTCCAGTTTTTCGGCGAACTACGGGATCTAGCGAAGCGCGGCAATGTCGGGCCGGCATACCTGTTTCAGCTGGTGATCGACAATGTCGCTTCGGATCGCCTGCGATATATGCTGCGCCGGATCACGGGACGCACTATCGCGACGCCGGACTGGATCGACACCACCCGCATCAAGGTCACCCCGGCAACGCCGTTCCCCAACGCAAGAACCATCTCCGAGCTTTCGCGCTCGCAATTGGCAACGACCAGCCTGCCGATGCAGCTGCACTGGAACGATCGCAATTCGATGGCCTTTTCGATCGAGAGCCGAGCGCCATTTCTCGATTTCCGGCTTGTCGAATTCACGCTCGGGCTTGCTGACCGCTTCAAGATCCATCAAGGAATCAGCAAGCGCATCTTGCGCTCGGCAATGGCGGGAACGGTTCCCGAGAAAATCCTCAACAGGCGCGACAAGATGGGGTTTGTGACCCCGGAGGAGAATTGGGTACGCCACGAACAGCCGGACGGATTTCGCGCGGCGCTTCATCAGGCCGTGAAGGCGTCCAGGGGAGTCCTCAAGCCTGAAGCGATCGAAATGGGTAACGCCATGATCGACGGCCGAACTCCTTATAACAATCGCTTCTGGCGCCTGATAAATTTTGGCGTCTGGATGGACCGCTTCAACGTCGAGGTAGCGCCATGATTTCAGTCGTGGATAGCGGATTTGGGAACGTCGGTTCGATCATCAACATGATGCGGCACCTTGGAATTGAAGCGCAGACGGTCAGCGATCCCGACGCCATACGCGATGCCGATCGCCTCATTCTTCCCGGCGTTGGCTCGTTCGATAACGGAATGACGCGCCTGGCCGAGCGCGGGCTGATCCCGGCTCTCAACCATGCCGTGCTGGAACGGAAGCGGCCGATCCTCGGAATATGTCTCGGAATGCAATTGCTGCTGGAGAGCAGCGACGAAGGATCGCTCGAAGGATTGGGATGGATCAAGGGCCGGTGCTTGCGCTTTAAGTTCGACGGCGAACACGAGCGGTTGCGGATTCCGAACATGGGATGGAATGAGATCACCCTGGCCAGGAAAGGAAAGCTCTTCCAAGGCGATCGCGAGCCCGCCCGGTACTATTTCGTGCACTCCTATCACGCGCAATGCGCGGACAGTAACGATGTCGCAGCGACCGCAACCTACGGAACTCGCTTCACCGCCGCCATCGAACACGGCAACATTCTTGGCGTCCAGTTTCACCCCGAAAAGAGTCATCGGTTCGGCATGAAGATCTTCGAGTCCTTTGCGAAGGTAAGCGGCCCTTGAAGACCCGCGTTATTCCCTGTCTGCTGCTGAAAGACGGCGGCCTGGTCAAGACCGTCAAGTTTCGAAACGCCTCCTATGTCGGCGACCCGATCAACGCGGTCAGAATTTTCAGCGGCAAGGAAGTTGATGAGATCGCCTTGCTCGACATTGGAGCGACCGCATCGGGCGCCGGCCCCAACTTCGATGCGATCGCCGAAATTGTCGCGGAGGCCTTCATGCCGCTCGCATATGGCGGCGGCATAACGTCCGTCAGCGAGGCCGGCCGCATCCTCGAACTTGGCGTCGAAAAGATCGTCCTGAACAGCGTTCTGGCCAGCGACCCGGGAATCATCGATGGGGTTGCCGCCCGGTTCGGCAGCCAAAGCATCGTGGCATCCATCGATGTTGTCGACGGATTATTCAGATCGCGCCAGCTCAAGGTTCAGAACGGTCGCGAGTCGCTGCGCCGCGATCCGGTCGATTTTGCGCGCGAGATGGAACGGCGTGGTGCGGGTGAACTGCTGCTGACGTCCATTTCGAGGGACGGAACGGGGATGGGATACGACTGCGACCTGATCAGCAGCGTCGCCGGCGCGGTCGGTATTCCATTGATCGCCAACGGCGGCGCGGGCCAACTCGAACATTTCACGCAGGCTGTCGATGCGGGAGCGTCCGCTGTCGCGGCGGGCAGCATGTTCGTGTATCACGGTCCCCACCGCGCCGTGCTCGTTTCCTATCCTGACCGCCAACGCCTTGAATCGATCCTGCCTTGACAACTTCTTCCTCTGCCTCAGGCGGTCCCGTCTGCACAATCTGCGTCATGGACACCAGCGATCCGGACATCCAGTTCCGGAATGGCGTATGCAATCATTGCCGCGAGGCCGAAGTCCGGCTCGCCCGCATCAGGCTTTCCGCTGAAGAATCCGAAAAGAAGCTTCAGGAGTTGGCAGACCGCATTCGCGCCGACGGTTCAGGGCGCAGTTATGACGCCGTGGTCGGAATGTCCGGAGGCGTCGATTCCAGCTATGTCGCCTGGCTGGCCCATAAATTGGACCTGCGTATTCTCGCTGTGCATTTCGATAACGGCTGGAACGCGGAAGTCGCGACCGCAAACATCCATGCTGTCATCGAGGCATGCGGCTTCAATCTCGAAACCTATGTCATCGACTGGCCGGAATTCCGCGATCTGCAACGGGCGTTCATCCAGGCAGGCGTAGTCGATATTGAGATGCTTACCGATCACGCCATCATGGCCGCGATGTTCGACCTCGCCGAGCGCCATAACGTGCCTTATGTCATTTCCGGCACCAACATCGCGACGGAGTTCGGCATGCCGCGCGCTTGGGGCTGGAACAAGCAGGACTGGACCAACATCAAGGCCATTCACAGGAAATTCGGCAGTCGTAAGCTCAAATCTTACCCGCATATGGGCCTGTTAAAGACGATCTGGCGAAGATACCTCAGTTCCAATCTGCATTTTGTCGAGATTCTAGACATCGCGAACTTCCGCAAGGATGCCGCAATGGCCACGCTCATCCAGAATACGGGGTGGCGCTATTACGGCGGAAAGCACTATGAATCGATCTTCACGAAATTCTATCAGGCCCATATCCTTCCGCAGAAGTTCGGCATCGATAAGCGCAAGGTCCATTTGTCGGCCTTGATCCGAAACGGAGAGATCACGAGAGAGCAGGCGCTCGCGGAGTTGGAAACGCCGCTTTACGATCCAGAACAGCTTCGCCGCGACAAGGCCTTTGTGCTCAAGAAGCTTGGATTTTCCGAAAGTGAGTTCGACCAGTTGATGACGAGCCCACCGGTCGCGCATAACGCATATTCTTCGGATCGGCGGTGGCGCGAGGCGATTAAATCTGTCGCGAGCCGCATTGGAAAGCTTCCGGCGTGACGGGCCGCATGTCGCTTGCCTATCTCTGCCTGGAAGCACCGCGAGAAGGCGTAGCCAGCTACGTCCATGTCCACGAAATTATAGCCGGTTTGAGGAAACGCGGATGGACGGTGGATCTGGTTGCGCCGAGCCACAGCGGCGAGTGGCGGCGGCCGGGCTTGATGGCGAGAGTGCTCAAATACGCGGCCATGCAAATTTCCCTGACGCTGAAATTCAGGCGATACCGCGCGGTGTATGTCCGCGCACATCCGCTGGCGTTTCCCCTCGCCTGCGCCGCGAAGCTGTTCGGCATCCCGCTGGTGCACGAGGTAAACGGAACGTACGGCGACCTTTACGTCGCCCATCCCGGCGCTCGCCACGGCCGCCGATTCCTCGACGCCATGCAGCGACGGCAATTTCGCTGGGCGGCGGGGGTGATCTGCGTAACGCCTCAGCTCGCGCAGTGGGTCAAGAATGAAATCGAAAACCGCCCGGTCCCGGTCGCGACCATTCCGAACGGTGCTAACGTGGAACTGTTCTCGCCATCGGCGACTATTTCCGATGCGGGAATATCGGGCCAGCTTCCGGAAAAGTACGTTGTCTTTTTCGGTGGGCTGACGCGCTGGCATGGTATTCCCCAGATGCTGGCAGCGCTCGAGACCAAAACCTGGCCGAAAGACGTGTCGCTTGTCGTCATTGGCGACGGACCGGAAGCACCTCGCCTCGCCGCGGCCTCGGATTCGCGGATCGTTTTGCTTGGACGCCTTCCTTATACAACCGTCGGCGGGATCGTGGCACGGGCCATCGCCGGCCTGGTGCCGATCAGCGACCCCGACGGCAGGTCATCGTCAGCCGGATTGGCACCTCTGAAATTATACGAGACACTCGCCTGCGCCATTCCAGCCTTGGTATCCGATTTCCCAGGGCAGGCCGACCTTGTTCGCGAGCACGATTGCGGCATCTGCTTTCCGCCGGACGACGGCGAGGCGCTGGCAAGCGCGGTCGCTGTTGTGGACGCCGATCCCGCTGCCGCGCGCGCCATGGGACAGCGCGGCGCCGCCGCCGTGCGAAGCCACCATTCCTGGAACAGCCGCGCCGGCGATACCTCGGATTTTCTTGCCCGGATTCAAGCGTCTCGGGACTGACGGGCAAACCCGAGAGCCAATCCGGAGGAGCCCTGGCGCAAGCCGCTAAAGGATAAGAAAATCGTTCAAATGCTGCAGCAGCTTTTCGAGCCCGATTGACTGGTCAGTCAGGCTGTAGCTCGCCTTGGTGGCGGCGACGTCGTCGTTGCGTTCGTTGATCGCCGCATGGTCAGTGGTGCCGGTGACAAACGCGCGCAGGGAGTGATCGAGTTCGATCGCATTGGAATTGGGCTGAAGGTCGGTGACGGCGTTGCTGCCGGGCGGCGGCGAAAAGACAAATGTGTCTGCGCTGATAACAGCGATGCTGGCGCTGCTTGATGACAGGGGTTGATTCGAAGCGACCGACGCGATGGTAATGTCCGCCGCGGTGCTCCATTCGAAGCCGTCATAGGCCTGTATCCGCAGCGTATCGGTCCCGACGGCAGTGCCGCCCTCCAGCCAGAAATTCTGCAAATTATCCGCTGTGAACTCGAGCGTCGCACCCTGCGCCAAGAACGAGCCGCCATACCACAGGATCGCGCTTGTGCTCGCCGTTCCTACATCGGTAACCCGATAACTTACAATCGGATCGCCATCGGAATCCGACACCGCAATTGGAAGCAGATTCCCGCTGGTCCAGGATGGCGCGCCATGGCCAAAAGTCCGAACCGATACCGAACCTGTCACGCTCAGGGCCGGCGCGTCGTTACCTTGCGGCGTGCCCGTCACGATGCTGATATTCTGGGCCACGCCCCACTCGTAGCCGTCATAGGCCTGTATCCGCAGCGTATCGGTCCCTGCGACCGTGCCGCCCTCCAGCCAAAAGTTCGCCAAATTGGCCGCTGTGAACTCAACCGTCGCGCCCTGCGCCAGGAACGCGCCGCCATACCATAGGACAGCGCTTGTGCTCGCCGTTCCGACATCGGTAACACGGTATCTTGCAATCGCATCACTGTCGGCATCCGACACCGTAAATGGAAGCAGGTTCCCACTGGTCCAGGATGGCGCGCCATTCCCAAAGATCTCAAGCGACACCGAGCCTGTCACGCTCACAAGCGGGGCGTCATTGCCAGCCGGTCGACCCGTCACGATGCTGATATCCCGGGCCGCGCTCCACTGGTAGCCATCATAGGCCTGCACCCGCAGCGTATCGGTCCCATTGACCGTGCCACCTTCCAGCCAAAAGTTCTGCAGATTAGCCGCCGTGAACTCAATCGTCGCACCCTGTGCCAGGAACGAACCGCCATACCACAAGATTGCGCTTGTGCTTGCCGTTCCGAGATCGGTAACCCGGTATCTTGAAATTGCATCGCCGTCAGCATCCGACGTGGTGAATGGCAACAGATTCCCGCTGGTCCATGATGGCGCGCCGTGCCCAAAGGTCTGAATCGACACCGAACCGGTGACACTCACAACCGGCGCGTCGTTGCCCGGCGGTGGACCCGTCACAATGCTGATGTCCCGGGCCGCGCTCCAATCGTAGCCGTCATAGGTTTGAATCCGCAGCGTATCGGTCCCATTGACCGTGCCGCCCTCCAGCCAGAAGTTCGGCAGATTAGCTGCCGTGAATTCAACCGTCGCCCCTTGCGCCAGGAACGAGCCGTCATACCACAGGACCGCGCTCGTGCTCGCCGTCCCAACATCAGTGACCCGGTATCTTACAATTGCATCGCCGTCTGCGTCCGACACCGTAAATGGCAGAAGGTTCCCGCTAGTCCATGATGGCGCGCCATTTCCAAAGGTCTGAACCGACACCGACCCCGTCACGCTCACAACCGGCGCTGTGTTGGGAACGTAGCTCATCGTCTGGTAGCCAATTGCAGTCCAGTTGCTAGCGGTGATGAAATCGCTCGAGGTATAGCCAAACGTCCAGCTCGCAACCGACGACGCGCCCTGAAGGATGATTTGCGAGCTGTTGGCCAGATCGGTGAGGATGTAATCGCCGCCGGATATCGTTCCGGTGAATTGCCTGGTCAGCGACGAAACACTGGAGACGCCGGTAAAGATTATCCTTCCCGTGCCATCGGAATCGACAATTCGATCGGCGCCCCATCCGGCAACCGAAAATCCATAGGAGTCAAAACCCGAACCGCCGGTCAGCCGGTTATTCGTGGTGTTTCCATGGAGGGTATCGCTCCCGGCGCCGGCGACTGCGTTCTCGAGGACACAGCTTGTAGCGATTCCGACATTGTTGGTCAGTCCGCCAACTGACGAGAAGTAGCCGGCTCGAAGGTCGATTCTCTGAGCAGATGAATAGCCCGAGCAATCGAGCGTATCGGTGCCGCCGCTGTCATAGATCGTCAGCGCGGGGGCTTGTGTGTATGATGCAAAATTGTAGATTGATCCGGCGGTGCTATTGAACCCGTACGTGGTGTCGCCGGTGCGGGTCGTAGCAGCGCCGTAGATCAGCCCAGCGGCATAGATATCCGCCATCTGCGGCGTAACGACATAGCGATAAGAGCTGCCGCTGTAGTTCTGCTGCGCGAAATACGACATGATGGAGTATTGCCAGGTGTCGTTGGCAAACAGCGCATTGCTCGAGTAACTCGCGCTGCCATTATACGGGCCCTGGTGACCAAGACCGAGCGCGTGGCCGACCTCGTGAACGTAGGTCTGATAGCCGTAGCTATCTATGCCGGTCTTGCCATCATACGCGCCGCCATCGTTGGTGATCCAGTCGGCGCTGATGTTGATGGTTGCCGAGGTGATGATACCGGAGCCGGTGTAGCTGTCGGTTTCATAGGCGGTCATCGTGCCGTTATGGGTGAACGTGATGTTCGCCGCGCCGGAGGTTTCGACAAAAGTGAGGTTGGCGACCTCATGCCAGGCATTTAGCGCCGAACGCGCGAGGAACTGCTCGGCTGCATTCAAGCCACTGACGTTGTAGGTAATGGTGTTGCTGGCCCAGCGATGGCCGATGGTGCCGTGGTATTGCCAGAACCCGTTTACCAGGTAGTGGGCGAGCTGCGGAATGGTCGCGGCAGCCCCCGGAGCACTCGACGCATCAGAGGCGGAAGCGGTTGTGCCAGCCTGCGGAAAGCTGTCCTCTTCTTCCGGCCCAATATCTGAAGCTGCCGAAGTCTCCAAGGAGGCGGCTAACCGTCTGTTTGCCATCGATAACCCGTCCGCCAAGAGCTCAAATGAGAGGCCGCAGCCAACGTTCAGCGCAACGAATCGGGGACCCGTTAATCGCCAGTCAACCATGTCAATGGAACCTCGACACGTGTGAATTTTTCATTAAAACGTTAGGTGCCCTACGTCGAAAATCAAGCAGATGTCACTGCGATATGGAAAATCTGATCGTGCGAGTGGGAGTGTTCAAAATGGAACCGTCAGCTGTGAGCGAATGGCCGGGCGATGGAGTAAATTCCTACAAATGACCTTGGGTTTCAAATATCTCGCCAGGACGACAGTGTTGGTTGTCGTGGTCATGGGCGCGCTTCACGTTACATGGAGCGCAATCGCGTCCACGGCGGTCAGCCGTTACTATCAGGAAAGAATCTTCGACATTCATCGCCTCTCAGGCGAAAAGTACAAATGGATGGCGGCCTACATCAAATCCGAGGTTTCAGACGAGATGGCTTTGGCTGCCGGGTCATCCTTCACATTTCTCTATCCATTCGATGAGGCCTATACCTACACCGCAGAATTGAACCGGCGCGGTATCAGGACTGCAAACATCAGCGCGACAGGATATGGCGCGAAAGCGATGCACGACGCGATCCTGTGCCCGCTTATTCAGCAAAACAAGCGGCCTCGCGCCATTGTTCTGGAAGTATCACTCATCAACGAGATCGCCGCGATCAGGGATGCTGGGGTTAGAGCCTCCGTCGGGGACCACTGCCCCGACGTCAGGGTCGGGGGATTGTTCCAGTTTACGCTCACCCACCCGCTTGGAGTCGATTGGTTTTCGGTCGCAAGAGACCAATTTTACAAGATAGCGCCGCCCGAGAAGCCCTCGCTTGGCGTCGTTCCTGACAGCTATTTTCCGACGGCAGCAGACTTTGCAGAGGCAAGACCTATGCTGGAGTCGAACATCAAGAGCCTTTACGCTCGGGCAAAATCCATCAGCGACAGCGTCGCCATGTTCGTGACCCCGGTATATTATGACGGCGTGGCCGTCGTCGGCCGCGATGCCCAAATGGTGCGCGCTCAATTCGAGGCGACGCTCGAAATCTGCAAGCGCACGGCCGGACCAGATTGCCTCGATACCTCGGCCCTGATTACCGAAAGCAACTTCGCCAATATTACGCATTTCAACGCCACCGGCGCGAAGGCACTGGCAGACCTGATAGCGCCAAAGATAGTTCGATGAACTGGCGGTCTGCGACCGGATTGTGGGAGTTACCCGTTGCCAGGCGGCCGACCGACGCCCCGCTAATCGGCACCGATTTCAAGTATTTCGCCAAGATAACGGCTTTGGTTGTCGCTCTGGTGGGCGCGCTTCACGTCGTTGTAACCGCAGCCGCGGCAACTTTCTCTCGTTTTTATTATCAGGAACGCCTTTTCGACTTGCGAGCACCCGGCGTTTCGTCCGTCGAAATTCCGAGGATAATCGGCGGCTATATCGGTTCGATAGTCGACGATCGCGTGGTCGTGACTGTCGGCTCGTCGCTAACGTTCGGGCATCCCTTCACCGAGAAGTGGACGATGGCGGGCAACTTGAACAGAATGGGCATTCAAACCGTCAATTTGGGAGTGACGGCGCTTGGCTTGCAGGGTATCAGCCATTGGGTGCTGTGCGAGATGCAGTCCAGAAATATCAAAGCACGGGCTGTGGTTCTCGAAATTCCGCTGATCAACGAGATGTCTTGGCTTCCACACCAGGCCCCTGAAGCCGCAAGAACCGGCCCCTGTCCAAGCAAAAACATTGGCGGCCTCTTCCGCGTCTTTGTCGAAAGGCTTTACGGTATTGATTGGCTCCCGATTCTGAGGGACCGCTACCGAAACGTTGACCCACCGGATTGCCCAAGACTCGAAAGGCGCGTGCCGGACGGATACTATGCAACGTCAGACGCCTTTAAGAAGGTCATTCCGGTGTTCCGTGACAACATCGCGTTCATGTATGCCCAGGCGAAGTCGATCAGCGACAATGTGATCGTGTTTGTTTCGCCGGTCTATCTCGAGGGCCTCGCTGGCCGGACGGATCAGGAAGCCTCCGTAAGAGAGCAATTCGCCGGCGTCCTCAAAATGTGCCAGGAGATCGCCGGTTCTAACTGCGTGGATACGACCCCGATGACCGCGCAAGAGCGGAACTTTTACAACCTTTCACATCTCAACGGAAACGGCGCGAAGGCCTTGGCAGAATTGATCGCGCCGAAGTTCGCCCGCTGAACTAGCAGCGCGTATCGACATAGTAGAGCTGGTCAAACCTCCGCGCCGATAACTTATCGTTTCATTCATGTGATCACCATACCTGGTGACCAGGACCGTCCACGAATGCTCTTTAACTCTTACATTTTCCTGTTCGGCTTTCTGCCGCTGGTTCTGCTGGCCTTTTACGCCGTCAATCTCCGTAGCAAACGAGCCGCCTTGGCCATCGTTACACTGGCGTCGCTCGGCTTCTATGCCTATTGGGACGTCCGTTTCGTTCCGCTGATGTGCGGCTCGATTGCCTTCAACTACATCGTGGGCCATGCGATCGGAAAATTTCACCATCGCTCGATCCTGATATTCGGCATCACGATGAATCTCCTGCTCATCGGCTTCTTCAAATATTCGCTTTTTGCGTTCCAGAATCTGGCACCTGCGGTACCGCCCCCTGCGCTGCTCGAATCGCTGATCCTGCCGCTGGGCATCTCGTTCTGGACATTCCAGCAGATCGCCTATCTGGTCGACGTCCAGCGGCGGATCGTTCGTCCCGCTCCGCTCGACGCACATGCCTTCTCGATGCTGTTCTTTCCGCATCTGATCGCCGGCCCCATCCTGCGCTACGCCATGGTCTCGCGTCAGTACCTGCGCAGCAGCTGGCCGCGGCACTTCCTTTTCAAGTCGTTCCAGGTTGGCGTTTTGATCTTCGCGATCGGCCTGTTCAAGAAGGTGGTCATCGCTGATTCCTTGGCGCCGTTCGCGGAAGCGGCATTCGCCCGCGCCGCGGTCGGCGAGCTTTCTCCCTCCGATGCCTGGATCGGATCGATCAGCTACTCACTGCAGCTCTATTTCGATTTTTCCGGCTATTCCGAAATGGCCTATGGCTTGGCACGAATGTTCGGCATTCGGATTCCCATCAACTTCAACTCGCCTTATCAGGCCGCCAGCATACTCGACTTTTGGCGCCGCTGGCACATGTCGCTCACGGGCTTCTTTCGCACCTACGTCTACCTTCCGCTCGGCGGCAATCGGCGCGGCGCCGCACGCCAGATCGTAAACATCCTGATCGTGTTCTTCCTGACCGGTGTCTGGCACGGCGCCGGCTGGACCTTCTTCGTGTGGGGAGCGGGGCACGGCATCCTCGTCGCCGTGGCGCACTACTGGCACCGCGCCGTCGCACCTCGCCTTCGCAGCCATGATTCTCGCTGGCTGAAATTCTACCTCGATAACATCAGCCCGTTGCTGTCGCGCTTTGCAACCTTGTTCGCGGTGCTGTGCTTGTGGGTGGTCTTTCGATCGACTAGCTTCTCAAGCGCATGGACGATGTTCAAGGGCATGTTCTTCCAGTCGCATGGCTGGTCCAGCGTGATTTTCCCTGAACTTTGGCTTTACAAGGTAATTCCAGTTTTGTTGATTGCCATTGGATTGTTTGCCGTGTTCGGCCCAAATACCTTCCAGATCAGCGGCCGCATACGGCGGCTCGTCATCGACCCGTACAGCCACGCCTTCACGAAGACAGCGGTGCCGGCGGCCCTCGTTGCCTTCTTTCTCTACTTCTCCATAGCTTCGCTGTCGCAGAAGCAAGCGACATTTCTATATTACAATTTCTGACCCAATGATTCCGCAACCCGCGACGCATCGGATCGGTTGCCGAGCCTTGCCGGATAGGTTGCAGCCCGTGAGGAGATAGCAGATGATCCGCCGAGCGAAGAACCTGGCCCGCCGCTTTATTGCAGGTTACAACTCCGTCCACTCCGTGGAGACGGTTCGGCCCGCGCCTCCCAGTCTCGCAGCCAGGCTCGGGCACGATCAAATACAGGACGCACAGATCAAACTCCTGGACGCCTATCTTGAAGAGGCCGCGGATCGCCGTGTTGCGGAAACCGACATCGTCAATTTTTTCACGGCCCGGCCAGAGCAAGCCGCGGTCGTCGCTTCTTCAAATTATTATCTGGCCAGGCACCCGCATAGCGTGGCCTTGCGGGTTGCCGTTCTCGCGAGTCTTTATGTTCTTGAAAAGGATGATGAATGTCGACTCATTGCCGATTCCTTGATCGCCATTGATGACTGCGATTTACATCGCTATTTCCAGTCGCGCGTTGCATACGCGATCGACGGTCACGAGGCCGCTCTAAAATGCCTGCTCGACGGCGAAGCCAAGTTCCGGGAAAGCTACCTGCTCAAATTGGCGATCATCGCCTGCCTGGTCGAAAAGAACGAAATTTCCGCGGCCAATGACAGATTGGCCAAGATCGCGGATCGCGTCTCAATCGAACTGGCGGAAGAGATTTCGATCGCCACAAAAAACCAGAACGACCTCGTTTCGAATCGTTCCGCGCCTGATGGCGAGAAGGATATCTACACGGACGAATTTTGCCGAACCATGTGGATTTCCTACTATGAAAGCTTTGTCACCAGGCGGCAACGCCAGCACGGCGATGTTGCCCTCCTGAACCAGTACGTCGGCCTCATGAACAATATCCCGTCCCCTGCCGCGATACTTGAATTCGGAACCATGTGCGCGCAGCCCCTATACGCCGCTGCGAGAATGAATCCCGATGTTTCGTTCTATGGCTGCGATCGTCAGACTTTTCTAAAGCGGCTGAACGAGATTGCATATCCTCAACCAAACATGCATTTCCGCGACGGAGACATCTTCGATTCCATCGAGGAGGTTTCGCGACTTCCTGGCCGGAAGGCGCTTGCGCATCTTCGGACATCGGTCGTGATGGTTCCGTCATTCGTATCGGAGTTGTATCAACGATCTGCCAAAGCCGGCATCAACGACATTGTGTTTATCGAAAGCGCGGGGATGGTACGATCACGGCTCGAATTCCTTGAATTCGATAAAATGCCTATGCGGGCAGTTATCACCAAGCACAACCTGCATCTCCACGACTACAAGACGCTGCTTGAAGAAGCGGGGTACAAGGTGAACTGGAAACGACAGCCGACGATCGCGCTTTGGACTGGATGGGGCGCCGACGCATATCTTGGGTCCGGTTACCTCGTTCACGCCCATCGCGAGTAAATTCAAGGCTTGCGATCGTTCCCCCACGAGCAACGATGTTGCAGCACGCCGGTTTTATCGCTCAATTCCATGGGCGCCGCGTGTTCTCCGCTTACGTTCACTCGGCCTCTCGCCATAAGTTAATCAAACGTACGAAGCAGGAATGAACCAGAAATCAAACAGCACTCTTGTGGTGGTGACGAGCGCGGGATCGTTTCCGCTGTTGCGATATGTCGCCGCGCGCCATGCCCGCGAAGCACGGCCTTGTGCTTTTCTCTACATGGGGCCGAGGGATAATCTTTTTGAAAGAGTAACGGCGTCGGCAAACCACCTCGGCATTGAGGCCGTCGCATTCGAAGAAGTTCTCAATTCCGCAACCTCAGCCGCGACCGTCGGATTCGCCGGAGTGAAGCCTGCCCTCGTTAGAGCGCTGCTTCGGTCGTTGCGCATCGAGACACCACACGGCATCATGAAAGCTCTCGCGGGCCAACTGGCAGCGGCCGACGCCATACTCGACAGATTGAACCCAGCATCTGTTATCGTTGCCGAGAACGGCATTTCCGGACCTCTGGCATTTCTCACCCGTGCCGAATCGCGCGGGATCATTTGCACCACGATTCCATATGGCAACGCGCGTCCCCACGATCTGGAGATCGACTTAGAGCGCAAGCGCCTTGCCGGCGAGCGCAACGAGCCAAATGGCCGGACGAAGTTGCTCATGCGGCTCATGATGCGTCATTGGATTAAAACCGGACGGGAAGCCGGCGCCACGATGTTTCAGCCTCAGTATATCATTGCGATGGAAGCGATGGGTATCACGCTGAAGAATCCGTGGATCGTTCAGGGCGGCCCCATGAATATCCTGTGCGTCGAAAGCCAGGCGAGCTACGACCAGTATCTGCTTGAAGGTTTGCCGGTCGCAAAGCTGAAGCTGACCGGATCGCCGTATTGCGACGAAATGATCGACGCCGTCAAAACGGACCCAGTGTCGGCTGCCGCGCTGTTCAAACCTCATTTCATCGACGCCAGGAAACCTCGCATCCTGATCAGCTGGCCTCCGGACTACCATTCAACCCATATCGGCAAGAGTGAATTCCAATCCTATGAAGAGATGACCACACGGTATATTTCGCTCCTCAAGACCCTTGATGGCTGCGAAATCACTTTCTCGATTCATCCTTCGGCCGGAGACATTGGGGAGCGGATGATGCGCGAAAACAACATCACTGCATCCAACGAGCATTTGGTGAGCTTGATTCCGAAGCACGACATCTTCATTTCATTTTTCTCAAGCGCGACGCGATGGGCCATCGCAGCAGGCAAGCCTATCGTCAACATCGACCTATACGGTCAAAAGCTTCCCAATTTCGCGCACATGTCCGCTGTGCTTCATACGGAGACCCTTGCCGAGTTTTCGCAGGCCCTCGCGGGCCTCCTCGCGTCGGAGACGAAATACGGCGAATTTGCCCAGGCGCAAATTGATGCCGCTCCGCAGTTCGGCATAATGGACGGCCAGTGCGTCACGCGCATTATGTCGGAGATTGATCGAGCAACGACCGGCCGTGGAACTCCTGCTTGGTGGTGACAGCCATAAATCGTACCTCTCCAAGACCGGGGCGGAGCCAGCAATGACCGGCACGACAGCTGTTGACTGCTTGCCTGGCATTTGCCGACGGGGTACTTACGCTTGTCTGAGGTCAGGGCACAAAGATGACTAACGCCGAATACCGCAATCACACGCACTACATCGCAGAAGGCTGGAGCGAGGAGCCGAAAGAGTCGTTCAAGGAACTGCTCGGCATCGTCCGAGCCGAAGCGCCGAGTGCCTCAAGCATCCTGGACGTCGGGTGCGCTACAGGCGAATTGCTCGGATTTCTTTCGTCTCAACTTCCAAGCACAAAATGTTCCGGCGTCGATGTGACCGACGACCTGCTGATAGCCGCGCGGAGGAATCTCCCCGCAGCCGAGTTCGTCAATGCATCGGCCCTGGACCTGCCCGAGCGCTTTACGGAAACTTTCGATCTGACCTGCGCCATCGGCTGCATGTCGATTTTTGACGAAACCCAGATCGCAGCCTTTTGGAGCAACCTGTTTCGCGTAACCAGGCCCGGCGGGTTGATTGTAGTACTCTCGCCATTGAACGAGTTCGGTATTGACGCGATGATCAGGCATCGCAAGCGGCCGGGTGGAAGAGCGGCGCAGTGGGAGACCGGCTGGAACGTCTTTAGCAAGGAGACCATTGACGAGATTGTGGAAGCCAACGGGTCGTCATTGCAGTTGAAGCGCTTTCAGATCGCGATCGATCTAAAGCCCAAAGACGATCCTATCCGAACCTGGACGATAAAGACCGAGAGCCGGGATCGCCAATTGACGAATGGCCTCAAGCTGCTGGTGGACCACTACTTCATGATCGCAAGAAAAGCCTAGAGTCGATGCCCTGATCGTTCCACCGGGCTAGCGCGCGACGCCATGCCACCTGTCCGCCCAACCCTGCGCCATCAGTACGTTCCAGAGCCAGAATCCGTGATTGCGTGACGTGTGCAGATGCTCATGCCAGATCCGGGTGACCAGCTCTGAATTGAACAGACCCTGCCGCTCGAGGCGATCGGGCGACAATAGATCCGAAGCCCACGGCCGAAGCGGCCCGCGCAGCCAGTCGTCCAGGGGAAGGCTAAACCCGGTCTTGGGGCGAACGGTTAATTTATCCGGAACGTGACGGTTGAGCACCTCCCTCACGATCCATTTGCCGCGCCCCTCCTTCACCTTCATGTCGGGAGGAAGCCGACAGCTGAATTCCGCGACGTCCTTGTCCAGAAACGGCACTCGCGTCTCGAGACCGACCGACATGGCGGCACGATCGACTTTCTGAAGGATGTCGTCGGACAGATAACTCAACGCATCGGAGAGTGTCATGCGATCGAGCGGATCTAGTGGTTCTTCGATCTCGTGCATCTGGTCGTTAAACCAGCTGAGAGGCTCCGCACCTCCGACGATAACGGCCGCGGGATTGTCCTCGATCGAACTCAACCTTCGATACATCTCATCGAACGAGTGCGTGCCGAGAACCCGCACGACCTTGACGATCTGATCACCCGCCCGCAGCACGCGATAGCGGGCGGGCAGAATCCTGCCCACGACGGCCGAGAGCATGTTGGCCGGTTCAGGCGCTATCGCGCCGAGGATACCGCCGAGGAGCCGCCTTGCCGGCCCCGGCAGCGAACCAAATCGGGCTTGCAGCCGCGAGCCCCAGACATGCCGGTTATACCCGCCAAAAAGTTCGTCTCCGCCGTCACCTGACAGCGAAACGGTCACGCTGCGCCGAGCCAGCATGGCAACCAGCAGGGTCGGAATTTGGGATGAATCGGCGAATGGTTCATCCGACATTTCCACCAAACGCGGAATGACGTCGCGGGCGTCGGACGGCGAGACGATCATCTCGGTATGGTCGGTCGTAAGATGACGCGCGACGCGACGCGCGTGATCCGCCTCGTTGAAGCCGGCTTCGGCGAAACCGATGGAGAACGTCTTGACTGGTCGCGACGACTGGCTTTGCATCAGCGCCACGATCGTGGATGAGTCGATGCCACCCGACAGAAACGCGCCGAGCGGCACGTCGGATAGCAGCTGGCGCTTGGTCGCCAGCGACAAAAGTCGCTCCAGTTCGTCCGCTGCTGCAACCGGATCGTTCAGCCGTTGCTGCTGGCCTTTCACGACACAGTCGCGCATCGACCAGTAAGACCGGGGTTGAATGATCTCACCGGCGTGGGCACCCGAGGCAACCGTTATGAACGAGCCGGGGACGAGTTTCCTGAACCCCTCCCAGATCGTCCACGGCGCGGGTACATAGGCATAGCGCATGAAGGCCGTCATCGCACGGCGGTCGATCGTCGGATGCCATTTGGGATGGGGCGAGAAGGCCTTGAGTTCGGAGGCGAACACAAAGTCCTGTCCGATCCAGCCGTAAAACAGCGGCTTCTCGCCGAAGCGATCCCGACACAGCGTCAATGTGCGATCGCGGGCGTCCCAGAGCCCAAAGGCGAACATGCCGTTGAAGCGCTTCAACGCGCCTTCGATACCCCAATGGCGGATTGCATAAAGCAGCGTCTCCGTGTCGGATGATCCGATCCAGCGGGGAGCACCGCCGCATGCCTCAAGCTCGCCGCGAATTTCCAGATGGTTGTAGATTTCGCCGTTGAAGGTCACACTGAACCGGCCGCAATCGCTGTGCATCGGCTGGGCACCCGCCGCAGACAGATCCAGGATCGATAGCCGGCGATGACCGAGACAGATCCTGCCTTCTGGATCGGCCCATGTATCGCCCCGGTCAGGTCCGCGGTGCGCCAGCGTGGCCGTCATTGCGGCGACGCAATCGATCAAGGCACTACCGCGATGCCCCCCCGGCCGAAAGACACCCGCTACGCCGCACATGACGCTATCCGGGAAAGGTGACAACCGGCTGAAACGCTGAAAGTCATGATCACGGCGATGGCGCCAAAGTCCCGGAAGCCCGGTCCTCAACATATCGTTCGCCGCTTCGCTGGCAGACAAGATCGGGCCCGAGACGCTCGCCGTCCTTGCTCATCCAGCCAATGCGCCGCGACGGGTTCCCCACCATGAGAGCGAATGCAGGTACATCCTTGGTTACAACGGCGCCCGCTCCGATGAAGCAATACTCTCCCAGTCGGTGGCCGCAAACGATCGTTGCATTTGCACCAATGCTTGCGCCGCGGCCAACCGGTGTCGAGCGAAACTCATCCTTGCGGCTGATGCCCGCCCGCGGGTTGTTGACATTGGTGAAAACACAACTCGGTCCGCAGAATACCTCGTCGGCCAGCTCCACCCCCTGGTAGAGAGACACGTTGTTCTGAATCTTGCAGCCGTTACCAACCCTCACGCGGGGACCGATCATGGCGTTTTGACCAATCGAGCAGTTTTCGCCGATGATCGTGTCTGCAAGGACATGGCAAAAATGCCAAATCCGCGTCCCTCGCCCGATGAGGGCGCCGTCATCGACATAACTCGATACGTGAATCAAGGCGCCGGGAAAGCGCGGATCTTCACGCATCTCTTTCATGTGCCGATCCGCTTCTGTGCAGACGGGTGCACCGCGCCGCCCCGCTTCAGAGGATCGCTGCGAAACGCCGATACCACGCCGATCGACGAGCGCACCTCGTCCAGGCCAAAGCCGCGTCCTGCCATGATTTCCTGATAACTGCGGGTGTGCAGATCGGCGAATCCGTCCGAGAATTCGATTTCTTCACCATCGACGGTGATGGACCGAAACGCTGTCCGGGCGCCTTTGGCCTTTTCCGGCAGGTCGTTGCGATCCACCGAAAGAAACCAACTGACATCGGCGCGCTCACACTCGAGAAAGCCCGCAGCTCGCTCCGGCTCTCTCAGATGCGCCTCGCTCCGTTTGGCAGCTCCAAACACAAAGCTCAGCATATCGAAGAGGTGCACGCCGATATTGGTTGCGACACCGCCGGATTTGGCGTCCTCACCCTTCCATGAAGTATGGTACCACCGCCCGCGTGAGGCGATATACGACAACTCGACCTGATGACGAATGCCGCTCTGCGCATATTTGCTGCGCAGCGCAACGATCGCGGGATGCAGTCTCAGTTGAAGTATCGTCGAGATGCGGCGGCCGGTCTCGCGCTCGATCTCGGCAAGACCGTCGATGTTCCAGGGATTGAGGACCAGCGGCTTTTCGCAAATTGCGTCGGCTCCCGAGCGCAGCGCAAAACGGCAATGGGCGTCGTGCAGATGGTTGGGCGAACAGACAGACACATAGTCCACCTTCTCGCCACGCCGTCGCAATTTGTCGATATGCCGGTCGAAGCGTTCGAATTCGGTAAAAAAATGCGCGTCCGGAAAATGACTGTCGATGATTCCGACGGAATCGTTCGGATCGTAGGCTACCTTCAGGTCGCCACCGATCGCCTGAATGGCTTTCATATGCCGAGGCGCAACGTAACCGGCGGCTCCGATCAGCGCAAATGAGGTCATTGTGCCCACTAACATTCAACGGTTCAACGTTGGTATTTCCAGCAAGCCGCAGTCGGGACCGCGGCGCTCTCCAAGCCGATTAAGGTAGCTTTGCGGGACATTCGCGCTTGCCCTTTAGGCCGCCGCGACCATATCCGCCTCGATCGAGACCCGGACCTTTCGCCCCAGCAAATCAAGCAGGATTGCAATGCGATCGCGATCACCCAGGCCGTCGAACAACCCAAGATTATCGGCAAAAGCACCCGCGAGTACCCGGACCTTCTCACCAACCGAAAACTGCGGCCGCCGATCCAGTTTTACGAAGCCGCGTTGATCCTCACGCGATCTGAGCATGCAGAGCACCTGCTCCGCAACAGGCACAGGGCTTGGACCGTTCGTGACAAGATGCGACACACCGAAGGTGGATTGAACTGCGCGCCAACGCTGAGTGGCGATGTTGATTTGCACAAACAGATAGCGCGGAAATAAGGGTGCAGCGACCTTTTCAATCTTCCCGGCGTGACTGCGATTCTTCAAGTACCGCGGCAGATAGGTTTCAAATCCCTGGCGGATCAGGTTGCGCGCGGCCTTCGTCTCCGAATTCACCCGGGTTTGAACGACATACCAATGGCTATCGTTGACTTCGTTCATTGCAATTCACCTCGGCGATCGGCTGCGTTTATACCCAGCAATCCTGGAACGAGCACGTGTTCAAGCCCATAGCGCTCCACGGCCCGATCGAATGATTGGCGGGCGTTGACCAAATCGGTGATGACCACCGCATCGAATGGAGCCGAGACCTCCGCAAAATCCGATACCACTTTTACGCCGGCAAAAAGTCCCCGCGCATCTGCGCTCTTGTCAACGACCGCAACAATCGAGACCCCGCAGTCCACCGCACACAGAACGGCAATCTCGGCCAAGTCCGACTTTCCAAAAAGTACTAGATTGTGAAATTCGCGCTCCTTCGCCAATTCAAACGATCGCGCGCAATCCGCCTTGGCCTGCCTAAAAAAGGAAAACGAATACGACAGGTATTCCACGGTCAGCCGCGACTTTTCAGCGAAGCCTTGCGGTGTCAGGTAATAGGCGTAACGCCGCGCTGGAGCCTGGCTTACTTTGACGAGGCCCTTCTTGATACAGCGTTTCAGGTAGGCATTGACGAGACCAAGCGCGATTCCCAGCTCTTCCGCGATACGGCGCTGCGACCCTGCGCCGTCGTCGACAGACTTAAGGAGATTGAGGACGATCCTTTCGTCCTCTGCACTATCGCTTAACGTACGGTCCATGAATGCACCCTAATGGATGGTCGTCGATACCACGTTCACGGCGTGAACGTCAAGCCGACACAATATCAAGAGAAGCATCTATCCTATTGAAATTTCTACCATTTTCACGCGAAGTCAGGAAAGATTACCCTGATCGGGTAAAATGAACTCGTCTTGGTTGTGCCCACGTCAATAACGTCATCAGCAGCCCGACCACCTTTCAGCAAGCCACTACAGCGCGATTGCTCACGGATCGGGGCGACTTTCATTTTGTGCCAGTACCACGGATTACCGCCCGGTTTTGCACGCCAAAGTCGGCTCGAATTGCCATATCGCCTCAGCCATCTCCCGCGTGCTGCGCAGCTTGACCGACCCCTTCTCCATCCAATAGACACGCGCCTATTCTGCGTACTCACTGCCCGAAATGGCTGCCATGAACGACGTCACGCGAAACATTGATCACGATGTCGCGGCCGGGTTTGGGCATGAATGGTCGACCTTCCGTCAGAGCGAGGCCGAATTTTCATCTTTGGACCGCGAGGCGATCTTCCAGTCCTATTTTCGTATCTTTCCGTGGAACGAGCTCCCCCCAAACCCAGTCGGCATTGACGTCGGTTGCGGCAGCGGGCGCTGGTCGGTGATGGTCGCACCGAAAGTCGGCCATCTTCATGTGCTCGACGCAAGTGAAGATGCCCTTGCCGTCGCGCGAGCAAATCTCGCCGACACCGCCAACGTCAGCTTTCATCTTGCAAGCGTCGGTGATATCCCGCTCCAGGACAATTCCCTCGATTTCGCCTACTCGCTGGGGGTCTTGCATCACGTCCCGGATACGGCCGCTGCGATTCGGGCAGTCGCCGCCAAGCTCAGGGTTGGCGCGCCGTTCTTGATCTACCTTTACTATGCGCTGGACAATCGTCCTCGGTGGTACCGCGCGATGTGGCGCCTCAGCAATGTCTTCCGGATGATCATTTCACGATTGCCGCCAGCGCTACGGCTCATCATCAGCCAGCTCATCGCGGTTATCGTCTATTGGCCGCTGGCGCGTTCTGCCGCGCTGGTCGAGCGCGCAGGATTCTCTCCTGCAGCCATTCCACTCGAGTCCTACCGTCATCGAAAATTCTACGTGATGCGCACCGACGCTTACGACCGGTTTTGCACCACACTTGAGCAGCGATTTACGCGGCAACAGATAGAACAAATGTTAGCCGGCGCCGGGTTTGGCGACATAGGCTTTTCCGACAACGTACCCTACTGGTGTGCGGTCGGAAGAAAACGCTGAAATGACCGAAATTGCTTGCCCATCAACACTCCTATCCGGCAACATTGCCCGGGATCACACGAAACTCGTCGTTTTCCGCCTGAAATCCACGGAGCATTTTGCGGAGTCATGTTGGTAAACTACGACAAACGCGCACTCGCGGGAGTGACAGCGGCGGTGGTCACGACGGCGGCATTTGCAAAAATATTCGTGCCATTTTATCTGATCGGCTCAACGGCAATTTTTGCTGTAACCGGCGCGCTTGGAGCTGCGCTGATCGCTATTAGTTGGCGCCCGATATGCACCATGGCGAGCAAAGTCAGCGATATCCTTCTCCTGGTGGGGGCCTTCTATATTTTCGCGATTGCCAATTTTCTGTTTCTTTCCCGTCCCGCCGTCCCCACGACCCACCTGTTTGGGATCCTGATTTTCCATGTGCTGTTCATGATTTTTGGTTTTGCCGCTGCACGTGCCTTGAAGGCGGCCATGCTGCTGTTTCTCGCCGCTGCAGCATTTTACTTCATCGTGATTGTCCAACATACCATCAGGTTCGGCGATGTGATGCGCGGCGGCGCTCTCAATGACATCCTGGGAGTTGGCGATCCGAATATAGCTATCTCGTTCCACCAGCCGATCGGCACAATGCTGGCGTTGGCCACGCTCGCTGCCATCGGGCTCGGCTCGAATCGGATCAGGCAGATTCTTGCCGGCATCGCTTTGCCGCTGGTTTTGTTATTTATGTTTCATATCGCCGCAAGAACGGCGCTTGTTGCACTTGCTTGTAGCTTGACCTTCTTGATGGGCTCGTTCCTCTGGACCCGCTCAAAATCATTCACCGTGCTCGGTGCCATTGCCCTGGTCCTGACAATCACAGTGACGGCAACGCTATTCTACCAGCGCGCGCTCCAGGACAAGAACGTCGACCCGAAAGCTCCTGACGCTATCTCCCGGACCATTCGAGAAATCCAGGATCCGGACCCCGGCTTCCGACTGCCGATATGGACAAGAACGTGGCAACGCATTCTGGCCGAACCGGATTCGCTTTGGTTCGGCAGGGGCATCGGGATGTATCCGGTGAATGAGGGGGTTGGCGCTCCGGATTGGGTGCTAAGCAAAGCTGCGGCATCACGACATTACCCTCACAACGTGCATCTCGAAATGCTTTACGAAACTGGAATTGTGGGTCTATTGCTGTTCAGCATTGTTACGCTATTTCCGTTAGGTGCCGCCCTAGCGCACTGGCATTGGTTTTCGCTTGCCGAAAAGTCCGCGGTGTCGATGTATGTCTTTCAGCTTGTGGGGTCCGAGCTTTCCGGTTCATTTGCTTTTCAATTTCTGGTTTGGTTTTTCTTCGCCCTTACGGTCGGGATCGTTGCCATGAAACGAATGGAACGCGCTACAGCCGCCGGCCGGCAGCACGGGTGCATCGACCACTAAAAACTATGATTGAAATCAGTCTCTTATCAATGGCGACGTAGCGTTCAAGATAGCCCGGCGTCAGCACGCCCAACGAGGTCCAACGAGCGGCCTCCGTCTGCGTTCCAGCGGGGTCGCTCTTCCGCAATGGGACGTGGTGAGAGCTGTTCGCAACACGACTTTCAACCCTTTGCCACCGAGTATTGACCGGAAGCAAAGCTTCGTATTTGCGAAGCGACACCCATCTGATAGGCCGTTGGCATCAACAGCAGAAAGCCGGCGGCTGAGTTTTCATGACACTTTTGGATCCGTATCGAACTGCCCTGGCTCTCGTCATTCCGATCGCAGCTGCGCTGATCTGTGCGGGCCTGATCGTGATGCTGCATCCCCTGCTTCGGCGCTATGCCCTGGCCCGCCCGAATGCGCGATCGTCGCATGTAGTTCCAACCCCGCAAGGCGGCGGTATCGCCGTGATGGTCGCCACCGCAATCGCGGCGGCGCTGGCCGGAGTCCTCGGGGTATCCTCTTTCGGCCACGCGATCCCCGTCGTCATGGCGGCGGCATTCTGCCTTGCGGCCGTCGGCATGATCGATGACTTCCGGCCGATCCAGGTAATCCCGCGGCTGGCGCTGCAACTGGCCATCGTCACGGTTCTGTTTGCCACCCTGCCTCCGCAGCTACGGATTCTCGAAGCGATCCCGCTTGGGCTGGAACGAGCATTGCTGATTGTGGGCTTCCTCTGGTTCATCAATCTCGTGAACTTCATGGACGGCCTGGACTGGATGACGGTCGCGGAAATGCTTCCGGCATCCGCAGCGCTGGCGGCATTTGCATTTTTCGGCCAAGCTCCGGCGAGCGTGCTGCCGATAGCACTGGCGCTCGCCGGCGCCTTGCTCGGCTTTGCACCCTTCAATCGACCGATCGCGCGATTATTCCTCGGTGACGTCGGCAGCCTACCCATAGGTCTATTGATCGGCTGGTGCCTGTTCGAACTCGCCTCGCAACAGCACATTGCGGCAGCCCTGCTGCTGCCGCTCTATTATCTTGCCGACGCGACGATTACCCTGCTCAGGCGGATTGTAAATGGCGAACGGTTCTGGGACGCTCATCGATCGCACTTCTATCAGCGCGCGACGGATAACGGGTTCAGCGTCACGCAGGTCATCGCCCGCGTGTTCCTGCTCAATCTCGCTTTGGCTGGCCTGGCGATGACGACGATTGCCGCCTCCTCGAGAAGCGTCGATCTGACGATGCTGGCGCTTGGGGCTTTCGGTGTCGCGGCCGTGTTGTTTCAGTTTTCGCAGGCGCGCGTTGCGCAGACCGGCCAGCGCTAGCGGTCAGGCCGCCGTCGATCCGAATTCGGGAACCGCGTCCTTGAGCACCGCACTGATGGTGGCACGATCATCTTTCGCGATCGCCTCCTCCAGTATTGCGAGCCACTTGCGCAGCACCTGCATCGGCGGCTCGTTGGGCTTGGCGGCCATGATGCCGGCCACACCGATCTCGATGGTCGGCTCCTCGTTGGCGAACAGGATTTCGTTCAGCCGTTCTCCCGGCCGCATCCCGCTAAAGACGATTTCGATGTCGTATCCGGGCTGCAGGCCGGACAGCCTGATCATGCGCTCGGCGAGATCGACGATCTTCACCGGTTGTCCCATGTTGAGCACATAGACCGAAACATCGGGACGTGCCGGCGTCATCGCATGCGTCGCGGCTGTGAGCACCAGATCGCAGGCCTCGCGGATGGTCATGAAATACCTGACCATGTCGGGATGGGTGACCGTGACCGGCCCGCCCGCCTCGATCTGCGCCTTGAACTTCGGCACAACAGACCCGTTCGACGCCAGCACGTTGCCGAACCGCACGGAAATCAGGCGCATCCGCGACTTGCCGTCCGACTGCGTCGCCAGGTCATGGTCCAGCGCCTGGCAGTACATTTCGGCAAAGCGCTTGGTCAGGCCGAGCATCGAGACCGGCTCGATCGCCTTGTCGGTCGAAATCATCACCATCGCCTTGGCGCCCGCCGCCAGCGCTGCGTCGGCAACATTGACGGAGCCGAAGATGTTGGTCTTGACCCCCTCGCTCCAGTCCCGCTCGAGAATCGGCACATGTTTGAGCGCGGCGGCATGGAACACGATATCCGGCTTGAACTCGCGCATCAGGCGCATGATCCGCTCGCGGTCGCGGATATCGGCGATCCGGCCGTCGATTTCGGCGGTGGTTCCGCTCTCGACCAGCGCTTCGGTGATGGCATAGAGCGCCGGTTCCGAATTCTCGATCACCAGCAGCCGCGACGCGCCGAACGTCGTGACGCGCTCGCAGATTTCCGAACCGATCGACCCGCCGCCGCCGGTCACGATGACGGATTTGCCCTTCACCAGCGTTTCGAGCCGCGCATAGTCGATGGCCTCGCTCGGACGCAGCAGCAGGTCCTCGACGGCAACCGTGGTCAGGCGCGGCGTTTCTCCGCTTTCCAGCGACGGCAGCCGGCTGACGATCATGCCGAGCCGGCGGGCGCGCATCAGGACCGCCTCGGGCTTCGCTTCCGGCTCGAACGCCGATGGCGCCATCACGAGGCGCGCGATCGGCTTGCCGCGCGCCTCGAAATCGCGAACCACGTCCTCGATGTCGTCGATTCCGCCCAGCACGGGAATGTTGCGAATCAACTGCCCGCGATCGGCCGGCGACGGCGACAACACGCCGACCGGCCAGATGCGTTTGACGGCGCCGCTCTCGATGGCGCGCAGCAAAATCTCGGCGTCCGCAGCGCGGCCGACCAGAAGCGCCGGCGAAGCATTCTCGGCCTTCGCATGACGTCGCGCGCGTGTGTAACGAAAATACCGATAGGCGAACCGCGATCCGCTCAGGAAGAACACCTCGAGAAACCAGTAGAGGATGATGGTGATCTTGCCGATAAAGAACGCACCCGGCACGTTCGGCGCGACAGGCGTGCCAAGCACGTTCGGCGCAACGAACACGTAGTCGAGCACCACGAGCGCGAGCGTCAGGACAGTCGTCGCGCGCAGGATGTTCAACGCATCCGGCAGCGAAATGAACCGCCATTTCGTCGTGGTGAGATGCGAGAAGTAGCAAACGAGAACGCTGAATATGACGAAAAACGGCAGTATGCGCAGCAGCAACGGCAGGCGATCGTAGAACATGTCGCCTTCGAACCGGAGATAGAAGCTGGCGAGCAACGCTGCGCCGGTCGCAAGCGCATCATGCACTGCGATCAGCAGGTTCCGCATCGTTAATTGGGAAAGACGCGTCATGCTCTTGATCAACTAAACCTGTCCCG
Source organism: Bradyrhizobium sp. AUGA SZCCT0158 (assembly GCF_018130065.1). GTDB lineage: Bacteria > Pseudomonadota > Alphaproteobacteria > Rhizobiales > Xanthobacteraceae > Bradyrhizobium. The sequence continues at coordinate 95,763 of NZ_JAFCME010000021.1, forward strand.
CAACGTCAAACACCGCTCATAGCTCATCTCGATCACTCAAACCAGCGTTTACGGCCGGTGGTGCTGATCCCTGAAAATCGCTGACCAGTCAGCCTGTGGACGCCGGCATGGCGCTTCCGCCCTTACAGTATCCGCCCTCAGTATTCTTGGCCCTCAGTATCATGCCGCCGGCCACTCCGACACCCAGCACGTACATCCAGCCCTCGTGGAAATCGAACAGATGCGAGTTGAACAATGAGCTGAAGAAGTTCTGCAGGACGACCATGAGGCCAATCCAGGCCACCAGGCCTTCGCCGCGAAACAACAGCAGATGCACCAGCCACATCGCATACAGGAGGACGACCCCGACGGAACCCCATTGCACCGCGACGTTAAGCGTCTGGTTATGCGGATTTCCGATTACCTGCCCCTGGGCAAGTCCCGCGGGACCGGTGGCGGCGGCCTCGAACAGCCTCCGCGTCGATCCGGTCCCGTGTCCAATGATCGGCGCCTCGGCAAAAAACCGCAGCGACTTCTCCCAGAATACCAGCCGCAAGCCGAGCGACGTCGGCTCGTTACGTTCCTTGTACAACCGGTAATCTCGCGCGAACCTGTCCGTCGTCGCCTGCAACTGGGGCGACGCGATCCACGCCAGCCCGCCCAGCACGATCGTGGTCAGGAACAGGATGACATTGATCCGCCATTTCAGGTGCATCAGCGCGAATACCGCGATCATCACCGGCATGGTGACGATCGCGGTGCGCGACACGATGACGAAAGTCATGTTGGCGATAAAGCTCGCCGCCAGCGCGATCAGCAGCAAAGCTTGCCAGACCTTCTTGTCCCGCAACAGTGTGATGACGGGATAAGCGAGTATGACCGCGCACAACGCAAATTCCTGGCTTTGGTCGATGTAGTTCTTGACGAAAATACCGCGGTCGGCACCTTCCGGCTTGAGCGTCAGGCTTGGATACATCAAGACCAACCAGGACATCACCATCAGCAGCGCGCAGGAGACCAAAAAGGCGACCAACACCCACATGCCGCGCGCCGAGCGCTCGAAGTGATAGAACAGCAGCGGCAGTACAAGGAGCTTCGTTGCGGGACTGAGGGCGTACCTGCGCACGTCCCATGGCGCGTCGGACCAAAGCGTCCCGACCAGCGCCAGCAGAAACAGCGCGATCGGCAACGCGCTGATCGGCCGCTTCAGCGATTGCAGAAAAAGCCTCAAATCGAGCGTCGGCGCGAGCGCCAGCAGCCAGATCACGGCAAAGATGCCGACCAGCGAGGTTGACCAGGGCAGCGAGAACGCGATCAGCACCGCGAAAATATCGGCGGCTTTCGTCCACCGGGCGGGATCGCGCCAGACCGACAGCGCCTGGCCTCCCGGCGAAGTGGCCGTCCTGGCGTTCACGCTGCGCTCCCGCGGGCGCGGTCGACCAGCGACGTCGTAGAGTGTCCGGGCAGGATATCGATCAGCAGCACCTCGCCGCCGCAGGCCTCGACGACCTCATAGCCGACGACCTGCTCGCGGGTATAGTCGCCGCCCTTGACCAGCACGCTCGGCTTCACGCGCGTGATCAGGTCGATCGGCGTGTCCTCCTCGAAGATCGCGACGAGGTCGACCGCCTCCAGCGCCGCCAGCACCTCTGCGCGCGCGCGCTCGTCCTGCACCGGGCGCCCCTCGCCCTTCAGCCGCTTGACCGAGGCGTCGCTGTTCAATCCGACGATCAGGCGGTCGCAGGCGCCGCGCGCCGCGGTCAGCACTTTCACGTGGCCGGGATGCAGGATGTCGAAACAGCCATTGGTGAAACCGACGCGCAGGCCCTGCCGGCGCCACTCCGCCAGATGAACATCGAGGTCACCGCCTGCGGCCACGATTTTTTCTTCGGCCGCCAGCGACGCATGCGGCAGGATTTTTCGCCGCAGTTCGGCCGGCGTGACGGTGGCGGTGCCCTTCTTGCCGACTGCGACGGCAGCCGCTGCATTCGCCATCCGCAGCGCCGTTTCCCAATCGGCGTTGGCGGCGAGCGTCAGCGCCAATACGGCGGCGACCGTGTCGCCGGCGCCCGAGACGTCGCGCACCGTCACGGGTAGCGCCGGCACATGGATCGCCTCTCCGCCGCGAACGACCAGCGTCATGCCGTGTTCGCTTTGCGTCACCAGCATGGCTTCGCAATCGGCCAGGTACATCGCGTCCTGGGCCGCATCGGCGATGCCCTGTGCGGTGTCGGCGCGGCTGCGGGTCGCTTCGGCGAATTCCTTGCGGTTGGGCGTCAGCAGCGTCGCGCCGCGATAGATCGCCAGATTGGCGCTCTTGGGATCGACGATCACGCGCTTGCCGAGCTTCTTGGCGGCGTCGATGACATTGCGGATCACACGCGCCGTCAGCACGCCCTTGGCGTAATCGGACAGCAGCACGATGTCGGCGCGGGCGAGTTGCGGCAGGATGGCGTCGATCAGCTTTTGCTCGATGTCGGGCGCCGCCGGCTGCGCCAGCTCCCAGTCCGCGCGCAGCATATGGGTCGAAAAATGTTCGGAGACGAAACGCACTTTTCGCGTTGTCGGCCGGTTGGGATCGCACACCAGCACGGCCTCGATCCGGGCTTCACGCGAAAGCTCCGCCCGCAGTTTCGCGCCCGCTTCGTCTTCACCGATCAATCCTGCAAAGATGCAGCGCGCGCCGAGCGAGGCGATATTGCGCGCGACATTGCCGGCGCCGCCGACATTGGTCTCGCTGCGCTGGACCGAAATGACAGGCGCCGGCGCCTCCGGCGAAATCCGGGAGACCTCCCCATAGACGAATTCATCGAGCATGAGATCGCCGATGCAGAGGACGGTCTGCCGGGTTATCGCATGCGACAGGGCATCAAAATCAAGCATATGTTCTTACCTGTAGCCCGTCAGCGGAAGCGATCGGCGCGGTCGAGGAAACCCTTCACGTAAGCGTCGACCGCGTTCTCCAGCGCCGTGAAGCCGCCGTTATAGCCGGCGTGCAGCAGCCGATCGACTTCGCTCTGGGTGAAATATTGATAGCTGCCGCGGATTTGCTCGGGCATGTCGACATACTGGATGTTGGGCTTGGCGCCGAGCGCGGCATAGGCTGAAAGCATCAGATCGCGGAAACTGCGCGCAGTTCCGGTTCCGACGTTGAACAGACCGCTGACACCGGGCGTCGCCAGCAACCACATCATCACGCGAACGACGTCGTCGACATAGATGAAATCGCGGCGCTGATCGCCGTCCGCGATGCCTTCGCGATGCGACTTGAACAGCTGCACGGGACGTCCCGCCTTGACGTCGTCGAAGCGCCGCGCCAGCACGCTCATCATCGTGCCCTTGTGATACTCGTTGGGCCCGAACACGTTGAAGAACTTCAGCCCGGCCCATTGCGGCGGCAATTTCTCGCCGCGCGCGGCGCGTTCGGCCACCGCCATGTCGAACAGATGCTTGCTCCAGCCGTACAGATTCATCGGCCGAAGTTTTTTCAGGTTTTCCACAGATTGGTCGTCGCGAAAGCCTCGCTCACCATCGCCATAAGTGGCCGCGGAAGACGCATAAATCAGCGGCGTCGCATTCACGGTGCACCAGTCGAGCAGCCGCATCGACAGCCGGAAATTGGTTTCGATAACCAGATCGCCGTCGGTCGCCGTCGTCTCCGAGATGGCCCCGAGATGAATCACGGCTTCGAGCCCCCGGCCCTTTAGCCAGTCCATCAGTTCCGCCGGCGGCACGAAGTCGGCAAGCTGTCGCTTGGCCAGATTGCGCCATTTGCCGTCATGGCCGAGGATGTCGCACACGGTCACGTCGGTGCGGCCCGCGTCGTTCAACGCGGCCACGACGTTCGATCCGATAAAACCGGCGCCACCGGTCACCAGTAACATGTCATCCCCTGCCTTGATGTGCGGCGCCAGCTTTGCCTCAGACGCGCCCGGCAGGCAACTTGGCTTGTGGGCCGTGGTGAAGACCGCAGGGGCGACTTTACCTGCCGGTGCGGAGCGGTTACCGACGAAGCCGGAAAAAGACCGGTCGTCAGACACCTAAGATATGAATAAAGATTCAATAGATGGGATCGCGATGCAGGATGCGGCCGATACACGGCCGATCCTGATCATTCCCTATATGTGGATCGGCGACTTCGTCCGAGGCCATACCGTGGTGCGCGTCCTTAAGGCACGCTGGCCGAACCGGCCGGTCGATTTGCTGGTGACCTCCCTTTGCGCCCCCCTGGTCGATTACATGCCCGGGGTTCGCGCCGGCATTGTCTGGGATCTGCCGCGCAGCCGGCTGGCGGTGGCCAAACAACAGGGCCTGGCCAGGGAATTGCGGTCGAGGGACTATGCGACCGCCCTGGTCCTGCCCCGGACCTGGAAGGCGGCCATTGCGCCGACGCTGGCCGGTATCCCGGAACGGGTAGGCTTCTTCGGCGAAGCCCGGTTCGGGCTGATCAACCGGATGCGCTGGGGCGAGAAGGCCCTGCCCCGCTTTATCGACAAGAATGCCGCGCTGGCGCTGCCCGACGGCGCGGCATTGCCGCCGAAATGGCCGGTGCCGCAATTGGCGGTGCCGCCTGACGATGCCAGCCGCTGGCGGCAGGCCAACGGGCTGGGTACGGGGCCTGCGGTGGCGCTGGGGCCCGGTTCCGTCGGGGCGTCCAAGCGCTGGACCTATTTCCCGGAAGCGGCCCGGCTGCTGGCAGAACGCGGCTTTGAGGTCTGGGTGGTCGGCGGTCCCGGCGAAAAGGCGCTGGCGCAGGAGATCGTGGCCGCCGGGGGACCGAGAATCCGCGACCTCACCGGATCAGACCTGCGCAACGGAATCCTGGCAATGGCGGCGGCCAGCGTCGCCATCTCAAATGATTCGGGCCTGATGCACATCGCCGCCGCGATCGGCACGCCGACCATGGGCATTTTCGGGCCGACCAGCCCCTATCTCTGGGCGCCGCTGAACGGCCTGGCGGCGACGGTTCTGCAAACCAAATCGCAACTCACCTGCCAGCCCTGCCAGCGCACGGTCTGCACCATGAACGACCATCGCTGCATGCGGGACATCCCGGCATCCGACGTGGTCGACATCGTGCAGCGCGTGCTTGGCGAAGCCCGCGCGCGTGCACATCAGCCCTCGTGAGCTTGCGCGTGAGCCGTGCGATCAGTACCAAGACGTTCCAAAAGACTTGCCAAGGTAGAACTCGCGCGTTGCAACCCTGATGGTGCATCTTGAACCAGAATTCGAAAGACCTGATCGCCGCCCATCTGAAAGAGTCGCTCGTCGCGCTCGAACGCGCCAACAGCGACGCGGCACTGCTGGCCGTCGCGCACGCCATTGCAGCCGCGATCATTTCGGCGCTGCGCGCCGGTAACAAGCTTCTCATCATCGGCAATGGCGGCAGCGCCGGCGATGCCCAGCACATCGCCGCCGAAATCGTCGGCCGCTACAAGAAGGACCGGCCCGGCTACGCGGCGATTGCGCTCACCACAGACACGTCGGCGCTGACCGCAATCGGCAATGATTACGGCTATGAGCAGATTTTCGCCCGCCAGGTCGAAGGCCTCGGCGTGCGCGGCGACGTGCTGCTCGCGCTCACCACGTCGGGCCGCTCGCCGAACATCCTGGCGGCGTTGCGCAAGGCGCGCGAGCGCGGGCTTGTCACGATCGGCTTCACCGGGGGCAAGGGCGCGGCCATGGGCGCGGATTGCGATCATCTGCTGGTGGCGCCGACCGACGACACGCCGGTGGTGCAGCAGATCCATCTCGCCATCGGCCACGGCATCTGCGACGAGATCGAGCAGACCATGATGCGCGAGGCCTCTCCGGAATGAGCGGCACCGACCTCGCCCGCGCGATTCCGAAGCCCGCCGCCTTCCTCGACCGCGACGGCGTCGTCAACCATGACGACGGCTATGTCGGCACGCGGGAACGGATTCGCTGGATGCCGAACGTGGCGAAGGCGATCCGGCGGCTGAACGACGCCGGCTATTTCGTGTTCTTCTTCACCAACCAGGCCGGTATTGCGCGCGGTTATTTCACCGAGGACGAACTCAACGCGCTGCACGACTGGATGCGCGCCGAGCTCGCGGCGCAAGGCGCCGTCATCGACGACATCAGGTACTGCCCGCACCATCCGGAAGGCACCGTCGCCGGCTATCTCGAAAATCATCATTGGCGCAAGCCAAGCCCCGGCATGATCCATGACCTGATGCAGCACTGGCCGGTGCGTCACGCCGGCAGCTTCGTCATCGGCGACCGCCCGACCGACATCGAGGCCGGGCAAGCCGTGGGCCTGCCGGGTTTCCTTTTCGCAGGCGGTGATCTCGACGCTTTTGTGGCCGACGTGATGGCTCAAACCACGGTTCGATAGACGGCCGCGATCGCATTCGCTTCAGCGTCGAGGCTGAACTTCTCCAGTACGCGCGCTCGCGCCCGCACCCCCATCGCCGCCGCCGAGGCGGGATCTTTCATCAATGGCTCCAGCGCCGCCACCAAGGCATCAGCGTCGCCGGGCGGCGTCAGTACGCCGGTGACGCCGTCCTCGACCACGAATTCGGCCGCCCCTGCCCGCGACGCCACCAATGCCGCGCCGGACGACATCGCCTCGATCAGCGTCAGCCCAAAACCTTCGTTGCGAGAGGTGAAGGCGTAGATCGTCAGCCGCTGATACCAGCGCTGCACTTCCTCGATCTCGATCTCGCCGGTGATGATGATTCGTGACTGCAAACCGGCGGCCTCGATCTGCTTTTTCAGCCCGTTCGCAAAGCCTTGCTGCTCGGGCACAACAGCACCGACGATCACGGCTGTGAAATCCGGAAAGCGCGGCAGCAGCCGGCACATCGCCTCGACAAAGACGTCGCTGCCCTTTTGCGCGCGGACCCGGCCGAAGCAGCCGATCGCATAGCGACCCGGCAATCCGCTTTGCGCAAACGCCGCCGCACGATCGGCCGGCGGCGCATAACGATCAGTATCGACGCCATGCATCACGACCGTCGATTCACGCTTGAGGAAGGAAGCCGAGAGCGCGCTGGTGGCGATGATCGCGTCCATGCGGCGGATCAGCCAGCGCGTCAGCGATTTATGATGCCGCTGCGCCGCTGACGTGAACACGAGCTTCAGCGGCCAGCCGAGCGCGCGCAACAACACGCCCGCAATCATTTCGTCGTTGCGCCGCGCGTGCCAGATCAGCGGCGCGGGGCGGCGCCAGAGTTTTGGCAAATCGGCGAAACCCATCCGCGCAATGCCGTCAGGGGCGTGGGAACCGAGCCATGCCGCGCGAAACATTTTTGCCAGTTTCGGCGCCACCATCCGGTTGGTCGCCGTGACGCCGGAATAACGCCTGTGCAGATTCGGCACGATCAGCTGCAGATCATCGGCTGAATTGTTCTCGATCGGCACGTCCGGCTCCGTTTACATGGGTTCCTATACGCAACATTAAGCATAGTGACCAGTTCGCTCATGCCGAAACCCACTCTTCACCGCGCCCCGGCTAGCATCGGCGGCAACAACTGGGAGAGAGGGTAAGCCCATGACCGTGCTTGTCACCGGTGGCGCCGGCTATATCGGAAGTCATATGGTTCACGCGCTGGCGGACGCCGGCGAAAGCGTCGTCGTGATCGACAATCTCTCCACCGGATTCTCCGCCTTCCTGCCCGAGGGTGTGCCGCTGTTCATCGGCGACGCCGGCGACGAAAACCTCGTCGAGGGCGTGCTCTCCCAACACGGCGTCGAGAGCATCATCCATTTCGCCGGCTCGGTAGTGGTGCCGGATTCGATGCGCGATCCGCTGGCTTACTACCGCAACAACACCATGACGACGCGCAGCCTGCTGAACGCAGCCGTCAAGGGCGGCGTCAACCGCTTCATCTTTTCATCGACCGCCGCCGTCTATGGCAACCCGGACCAGGTGCCGGTGCCCGAGCATGCGCCGACGCGGCCGCTGTCGCCCTACGGTTCTTCCAAGCTGATGACCGAACTGATGCTGCACGACGTCGCCGCGGCGCATGATCTGAAATATGTCGCGCTGCGTTACTTCAACGTCGCGGGCGCCGATCCGAAGGGACGCGTCGGCCTTGCCACCGTCGGCGCGACGCATCTGCTGAAGATCGCCGTCGAAGCCGCCACCGGGCAGCGCGCCAAGATCGACGTGTTCGGGACCGATTATCCGACGCCGGACGGCAGCTGCATCCGCGATTTCATTCACGTCAGCGATCTCGCGCAGGCACACCTCGCCGCGCTGTCGTATCTGCGCAGCGGCGGAAATTCGGTCACGCTGAACTGCGGCTATGGCCGCGGCTATTCGGTGCTGGAGACCATTGAGGCGGTTCGCCGCGTCGCGATGCGCAATTTCGCGGTCCAATACGCGCCGCGCCGGCCCGGCGATATCATGACCATGGTCGCCGACACCAGCCGCATCCGCGCCACGCTGGACTGGACGCCGCAATTTGATGATCTCGAGACCATCGCCACCCACGCGCTGGCCTGGGAAGAGCGGCTGTTCCAGGAGCGCGGCGGCCTCGGCCGGCAAGCGGAATCGGCGTAAAATCAAGCTGTTATTTGGCTTGAAAAACCGCCATTTAGCGGGCAAGCAGTCACCGTAGCAGCCCTGACACGCAGGTTATTCACGCCTGCGCCGTCAATGGAACGCGGATGACCGAGCTTCCCAAGGAAACACCGAGAAAAATCACTGACGACCCCTATGGCGCAGCGATCCTGATTCGCCGCCTGGTGGCCGAACAGGGCCTCGCCTATTGGCGGCGCTACCTGCTGGCGTTCGCGCTGATGGGGGTTGCGGCAGCGACGACGGCCGGTTCCGCCTATCTGCTCGGCGAAGTCATCAACAAGGCCTATGTCGACAAGGATGTGCGCGGCATTGCGATCCTGTCGCTGGTCACCATCGTCATCTTCACGCTCAAGGGTGCGGCGACCTACGGACACACCGTGATCCTGTCGCAGATCGGCAACGCGATCCTGGCCAACAACCAGCGCCAGCTGTTCGCCAAGCTGATGAGCGAAAACATCGCCTTCTTTTCCGAGCGGCATTCCTCGGAATTTCTGGCGCGGCTGACCGCCGGCGCCACGTCGGTGACACAGGTCCTCAATCTCCTGATCAACGCCATCGGACGCGATCTGCTGTCGCTGATCGCGCTCGTCGTCGTCATGCTGATGACGGATCCGTACATGGCGCTGCTGGGTTTCGGCGTGGCCCCCCCGGCGATGCTGGTGCTGCGCAAGCTCGTCAAGCGCATCAAGGGCCTGGCGCATAACCAGTTCTCCGGCACCGCCGACATCATGGAAACCATGCAGGAATCGCTGCAGGGCATCCGCACCGTGAAAGCGTTCACGCTCGAACAGGCAATGCGCGAGCGGATCGACGCCAGCATTACCGCCGTCGAACGCAACGCCAACAAGATGGCGCGGGTGTCCAGCCGCTCGAGCCCCCTGATGGAAACGCTGGGCGGTTTCGCGATCGCCGCGGGGCTGATGTATGGCGGCTATCGCGTGGTCGCGATGGGCGCTTCGCCGGGCCAGTTCTTTTCGTTCCTGACCGCGTTCCTGCTGGCTTATGAGCCGGCCAAGCGGCTGGCGCGGCTCAATATCGAGTTGAACAGCAATCTGATCGGCGCGCGCAAGCTGCTGGAAATCGTCGACAGCCCGCCCACCGAGCCCGCCGACGACGACAAGCCGGCCCTGAAACTTATCGACGCGCGGGTCGAGTTTCGCGACGTGACCTTCGCCTACCGGCCGAACGAGCCGGTGCTGCGCCGCATGAGCTTCATCGCCGAGCCCGGCAAGACCACCGCTTTGGTCGGCCCGTCCGGCGGCGGCAAATCCACCGTGCTGGCGCTGCTGCTGCGGCTCTACGAGGTGGGCGACGGCGCCATCCTGATCGATGGCCAGGCGATCTCGGGCGTGTCGCGCCATTCGCTGCGCCAGCAGACCGGCTACGTCGGCCAGGACGTCTATCTGTTCCGCGACACCATCGGCGCCAACATCGCCTTCGGCAAGGTCGGCGCCACCAGGGACGAGATCGAGGCCGCCGCCAAGGCCGCCTGTGCCCACGAATTCATCAAGGGTTTTCCGCTCGGCTACGACACCCCGGTCGGCGAGCACGGCACGCAACTGTCCGGCGGCCAGCGCCAGCGCATCGCGGTGGCCCGCGCGCTGATCAAGAACGCGCCGATCATCCTGCTGGACGAGGCCACCGCCGCGCTGGATTCGGAATCCGAAAAAGCCGTCCAGGAAGCCATTGAGCATCTGTGCCGGAACCGGACCACGATCGTGATCGCCCACCGCCTGCACACCATCATGCACGCCGACGCCATTCTGGTGGTCGAAGGCGGCGAGATCGTCGAGCGCGGCCAGCATGACGACCTGTTGCGGCGCGGCGGGCGCTACGCCTCGTTCTTCCGCCTGCAACAGCGCGACGCCGGTCACCCCAGTCTGGCGCCGATCAGCGCAAGCGCGTAAAGCTATCCCGCCGTTTCCACTCCAAAACCGTCCAAGAGACCCATTTCATGAACGCCGCATCCTACGTCATTCCCGTTCCGCCGCAGCCTTCGCTTCCCGTCGTCGGCGAGACAAAGTCCTATCCCGTGCGCCGCATCTGGTGCGTCGGGCGCAACTATCTCGAGCACATCCGCGAAATGGGCAATGACGAGCGCGCGCCGCCGTTCTTCTTCGCCAAGCACGCCGACATGCTGGTGGCCGATGGCGCCACCATCCCCTACCCGCCGCTGACCAAGGACCTGCATCACGAGGTCGAACTGGTCGTCGCGATGAAGAGCGGCGGCCTCAATATTCCCACCGAGAAGGCGCTCGACCATGTCTACGGCTACGCCGTCGGCATCGACCTGACCCGCCGCGACCTGCAGATCGCCTCGCGCAAGAAGGAGCGCCCGTGGGAAGTCGGCAAGTCGTTCGACTATTCCGCGCCCTGCTCGGCGCTGCAGCCGGCCTCGAAGATCGGCCATCCCGCGAAGGGCAAGATCTGGCTCACCGTCAACGGCACCGAAACGCAAAAGGGCGATCTGACCGAACTGATCTGGAACGTGCCTGAAATCATCTGGCAGCTCTCGCAGCAGGTCGCGCTCGCCGCCGGCGACATCATCATGACGGGAACGCCGGCCGGCGTCTCCCAGCTCAAGCCGGGCGACAACCTCGAATGCGGCGTCGACGGCGTCGGCACGCTGAAGGTCGCGATCGGGGAGCCGGAATAGATCGTCGCGAAACGCATACTGCAAAAAGCAAAGCCCCGGATCTGATCCGGGGCTTTTTTCTTTTCCGGGGATGTCTTATGAAGCCGCGAAGCGTCGGGGTACGGAAGCACTCTCGCGACTAGACCGTCGTAAGGCCGAACATATCCCAGGCGCTCCAACCGGTGCCATCGAAGGCCCGGACGTACATGGTTTCCGAGCCACCGGCCGTCCCGCCCCTTAGCCAGACGAGGGCACGGATGCGCGAAGTTACGCATGACGGTTTCCGGCGCCATCCCGTCACGAATACTGCATCACCCCGTCGTCGATCTTGCCGTAGCGCAGCGTGACGATATCGAGGGCGTAGTTCTGGTAGAGCCGCCACGGCCGCTTCGAGCCCTGCTTGGGCATCTGCGCGATCGCGCGCTGCACGTAGCCGGAGGAGAAATCCAGCGACGGCAGTTCCGACACCGAAGGATCGAGGTTGTGCGGCACGCACTGCTTGTAGCCGTGCCGGTCCATGTAGTTGATCAGGCGGCAGACATATTCGCAGGTGAGATCGCATTTCAGCGTCCACGACGCGTTGGTGTAGCCGAACGCCGAGGCCATGTTCGGCACGTCCGAATACATCATGCCCTTGTAGTTCAGCGTGCGCGCGAAATCGACTTTCCTGCCGTCGACGCTGACGTCGAGGCCGCCGAGCACCTGCAGGTTAAGCCCGGTCGCGGTGCCGATGATGTCGGCTTCGAGTTCGCTGCCGTCCTTCAGCTTGATGCCGCTTTTGGTGAAGGTGTCGATATGATTGGTGACGACCGAAGCGCGCTTGTCCCTGATCGCCCTGAACAGGTCGCCGTCCGGCACCAGGCACAGCCGCTGCTCCCAGGGATTGTAGCGCGGCGTGAAATGCGTACCGATATCGTAGTCGGGGCCGAGCGCCATTTTGACGCCGCCGAGGATCAGCGCTTTGGCGCGGTCGGGTTTGCGCCGGCAGAGCTGGAAGAAATACATGCCGAACAGCACGTTGCGCCAGCGGATCATGTGATAGGCGAGTTTTGCGGACAGATTGCGCCGCAGCTTGTTGGCAAGCGCGTCTTCTGCGGGCCGCGCCACCACATAGGTCGGCGAGCGCTGCAGCATGGTGACGTGGGACGCGGTCTTGGCCATCTCCGGCACCAGCGTTACCGCCGTCGCGCCGGAGCCGATCACCACGACGCGCTTGCCGGCATAGTCGATGTCTTCGGGCCATTTCTGCGGGTGCACGATGCGGCCGGCGAAATCCGCGGTGCCTGCAAATTCCGGCGTGTAGCCTTCCTCGTATTTGTAATAGCCCGAGCACATGAACAGGAAATTGCAGGTGAAGCGCACGGTCTCCGGTCCGCCCTCGCCCGCCTTGCGCTCGGCCTCGACGGTCCAGCGCGCATCCTGCGACGACCACGACGCGCGTTTGACGCGGTGGTTGAAACGGATCATCTTGTCGATGCCATTCTCGAGCGCAGTCTGCCGCACATAGTTGAGAATGTTCGGCCCGTCGGCGATCGCCTTCGGCTCGGTCCAGGGCTTGAACGAATAGCCGAGCGTGAACATGTCGCTGTCGGAGCGGACGCCGGGATAGCGAAACAGATCCCATGTGCCGCCGATGCAGTCGCGGCCCTCGAGGATGGCGTAGCTCTTGCCGGGGCACTTCTGCTGCAGGTGATAGCCCGCGCCGATGCCCGAGAGACCCGCCCCGACGATGAGGACGTCGAAATGTTCGGTGGGTGGGGTTCGTTCCATGAGGCGATTAGCGCCCAAGCAGGAGGAAAATCAACCGGTAAAACAGGGATCGAAACACTCCTGGAATGATCCCGGCGTCCCGTTTTCGGGGTAGCGCGGGCTGCGGCGCTCGTGCTTCTGAGGGAGCGCAAGCGCTTGGGTCCGATCGACCTTCGGTTGCTATCGCGAAAATGGTTGTAAAATTCACGCCCATAAGCTGAGATCGGCCCGACTTGGTGCTAGGATCTGTCCCCTCACGGCCGCAATGCGGATAGGACGATGACGTACAAGTACGACATTTTTATCAGCTATAAGCGTCACCCTGAGACGCTGGGCTGGATCAAGAAACATTTCGAACCGCTGCTCGGGCACAGGGTAGGACTTGCCCTCGGCAGTGAACCGACGATCTTCGTTCATGAGATAAACCAACAGGTCTCGGCTGGAGAGCTTTGGCCACAATCGCTCGGCGATGCCTTGGGAGTCTCAAAGGTGCTGGTGGCATTGTGGACAAAGACTTTTTTCAACAGCGTGTGGTGCGCAAAGGAAATGAGCCATATGCTCGGTCGGCAAGGCCGCGCCAAAGGGATTACATATGGCTTGGTAATTCCCGCAATCATTCACGACGGGGAAGACTTTCCCAAGGAACTGAAGTTCATTCAGAGCATGGACATTCGGTCCTGCTACAATACCCGCATGCGGGAAGACAGTCCCAAGGCCGAGGAATTGAGCGACCTCATTGACGTTCACTCGGTGGGTATTGCGAAAGCAATTCAGCAGGCCCCAAACTGGCAGTCGAAATGGTCGCAAGCAGCATCGGACGCTTTTTTCCGCGAGTTCTATAAAGCGGACACGCCCGCTCAAACTGCCCTGCCAAAGTTTCAACCCAAATGAGCCGGATCGTCACATTCTACTCTTATAAGGGCGGTGTCGGCAGAAGCATGGCACTCGCGAATGTCGCCGTCTTGCTGGCGCGCCAAGGCAAAAAAGTATTGATGGTCGACTGGGACCTCGAGGCGCCAGGGCTTGAGAATTACTTCTTCTATTTTAAAAACGAAGTTGGGGGACCCGGACTGTTGGCGCTGCTGATTGATGCCGGCAAAGGCACTGAGGTTGACTATAGGAACTATTTGTCACCGATAGTCGCCGAGGAATAACGCTTTATTTGCTGGCCAGCGGTCGCGCTACTGATGACAATTATTCTGCAAATCTTGAAAGTTTTGATTGGCAGTCATTCTTCGCCAACGGGGGCGGTAATTTTCTGGAATCCTTGCGTAGCAAATGGCTGAACGACTTTGACGTAGTTATGATAGACAGCCGCACCGGTCTCAGCGACTCTGGTGGCATCTGCACAATTCAGTTGCCCGATATCTTGGTCGGAATGTTCACGGCAAACCACCAGAGTTTGTACGGCGTACGCGACGTTATGAGACTTGCCCAGCGCGCCCGCCAATCCCTAGCTTATGATCGATCACAGCTCAGTATCATCCCCCTTGGCTCACGATTCGCAAACGATTTTCGCGAATCCAAAGATTGGGTTGAGCGGGCGTCAGGGGCGATGAGCGAATTTTATTCCGATTGGCTACCACGGGGCGCGAATATACACGGCGTAACTGATCAGCTGAAAATCCCACACGTAGATTATTTTGCATACGGAGAGAAACTCGCAGTCATCGAACAGGGGACATCGGACCCTCAAGGAATGGGCTTTACCTACCTGAAGGTAGCAAATCTATTAGCTCACAATTTGGGGAATGCAGAAGAGGTATTCCAGCTAGGCGTTTCACCTCAAACTCCGAATTCCCCGGATCGCCGCCCCCTCGAGTCAACTAATATTCGCGCCGCCAGCTACGACCTTTACGTAAGCTATAAACGGGACAGCGTATTGGACGATTGGCTGCGTCCGTTTCTGAAACATCTCGATAATGCAATCTCATTGAGAATTGGGCGACCCGCCCGAATCTTTTTCGACTACCGGGAAATTGAACTTGGCGAAAATTTCGCCGATCAGACGTTCGCAGCGCTTGCGAAGAGCAAGCTCCTATTGGCGATAGTTACGCCCTCCTATTGGGCGTCGAGCTGGAACTTGGCCGAATGGGAGACCTTTGAGCGACGGGAACGGACAGGGGCCTCTTCTCACTCCCTTATCTTGCCGCTGCTTAGCTCTCCCACCAGTCTACCGGCCCGTGCATCGAACCGCGTTGGTTATGATATCAGCAAATTTCTCTCCAACAAAACAACCGAAATGAATTTTGATTTCGTAAAATTTACCGACAGCTTAGCAAGCGAGATCGTCAAAGCCCTCGATGCAATCCCCGACTTTGACAACGCCGATGTGGTCTCTCCCGGCGAAGTCAAGGTGAGCAGAATTTCTCAGAGCTAGTCCAATAACGGACTAGAACGTTTTCCAGCGAAGTGGACACCGGCTCGCGTCAAGAAAACGCGTCAAATCAAGAATCTAAAGCGGGATGGAGTTAGGTTGAATCGATTTGGGATTCCCAAATCAGTAGGTTTCTGATTCACCATGCTGGCTGG
>NZ_JAFCME010000022.1 GCF_018130065.1 Bradyrhizobium sp. AUGA SZCCT0158
TCACCATGAAGCACGGCCTCGAATACTTCCACGCCGCCGCCGCAGGATGGAGCCTCAGACATGTGTGCATGCCCTAGGGCGAAGGCCGGGACCCATACGCTGCGGCCTTTCGTTGGAGCACTCTGACCAACGCTTAACGATTAGCGCCGGGGCTCCCGGCCTTCGCCGGGACGACCCGTTTGCTCCGCCACCGCATCGCCCCAGCGCCAGCGACGGGCAACGGCGTAATCCGCCTTGGCGCGCCGGGGTGTCCGGCTGAGGACCAGACCGGCCGGGGTGCAAAGCTTGGCCGTGACTTCGACCTTGGAGATGGCCGGCTGCGACAACACCCGGGCCGGGCGCGCCGCTAACGGCGCGCGCGTCAGCGCCACATAAGCGAACCGTTCGTCCTCGAACGGCAACTCGGCGCCCTTGACCTGCTTGTGCGCGCGCGAGCGCTGCAGGCGTTGGGTGAAATGGCACCAGTCTGGCGCGGCAAGCGGACACGTCCCGTCGTGCGGGCAGGGCGCCGCGACATGCGCGCCGGCCGCTATCAGGCGCTCGCGCAGCGCGATGATCCGCGCATAGCCGGCCGGTGTGCCGGGCTCGACCACCAGCAGCGTGTCGCGGGTCTTTTCCCACATCAGCACGGCCAGCGTGCTCTGTTCGGCGGCACTGAGTTCGCCGATCACGTAGCTGGCGACGACGAGGTCGGCGGCATCAGCCTTGATCAGGGCGTTGCGGGCTTCGCCCCGCTCGTAATGGAGTTTGCGCAGGCGAAAACTCTCGCTGACCAGATCGAGCGCCAGCTTGCGCAACGCGTCGTTGGCGTCGAGCAGGGTGAAGCCGCGCAGCGAGGCAAATGCTTCCGCCGCGGCCCAGCTCGCCGTGCCCGGTCCGGCACCGATGTCGAGCAGGGTTTTGGGCGCAAAATCGGGTCGGATTTCACCGAGCGCATTCAGGCTGGCGGTCACCGCGGCATAGGTCGCCGGCATCCGCGCCAGCGCATAGGCCAGTGCATCGGTCTCCGACCGGATCGTGCCGGAGCCGCCGCCGTCGCGGTAGTTTTTCGAGATCAACGCCGAGCGCTCGGCCGCGTCATTGCGCGAAAAACCGCGCAGCTTGGCGTCAAGCGCGGCTTTCAGTTCGGCGGGGAGGTCGGGTGAGGTCATCGTGTGCTCTTCCCCTTCTCCCCTTGTGGGAGAAGGTGGCGCGAAGCGCCGGATGAGGGGTCTCTATCCTCATCTGAACATTTTGCCGTGAGGAGAGAACCCCTCACCCGTCTTCGCTTCGCGAAGCCACCCTCTCCCACAAGGGGAGAGGGAAGCAAGAGGTCACGCCACGTGCTGGTCGAGGATCTTCACCGCGTCGTCGAGGCCGACCGAGACCAGTTGCGAGACGCCGCGTTCGGCCATGGTGACGCCGAACAGCCGGTTCATCCGCGCCATCGTGATCGGATTATGCGTGATGATGATGAAGCGGGTTTCGGTCGAGGACGTCATTTCATGCAAGAGGTTGCAGAACCGCTCGACGTTGTGGTCGTCGAGCGGCGCGTCGACTTCGTCCAGCACGCAGATCGGCGACGGGTTGGTGAGGAACACCGCGAAGATGAGAGCCAGCGCGGTCAGCGCCTGCTCGCCGCCCGACAGCAGTGAGAGCGTCTGCGGCTTCTTGCCGGGCGGCTTGGCGATGATTTCGAGGCCGGCTTCCAGCGGATCTTCGCTCTCGATCAGGTGCAAGGCGGCTTCACCGCCACCGAACAATTCGGTGAACAGCCGCTTGAAGTGCTCGTTGACGGTTTCGAACGAGGTCAGCAGCCGCTCGCGCGCCTCCTTGTTGAGGCTCTGGATGCCCTGGCGCAGCCGCTTGATGGCTTCCACCAGGTCGTCGCGTTCGGTGGTCAATGCCGTGTGCTGGGTCTCGACTTCACGCAGTTCTTCCTCGGCGCGCAGATTGACCGCGCCGAGCCGCTCGCGGTCGCGGCGCAGCTTTTCGAGGTTTTCCTCGATCTCGGCGAGCGGCGGCAATTCCGCGCCCGGCTCGATCTCGGCGAGACCAGCCACGGCGTGCGGCTCGACTTCGAGCATGTCGTGGATTTCGCGCTCGATGTCGGAGAGACGGCGCCTGGTGCCGTCCATGCGTTCCTCGGCGCGGGCGCACGCCTCGCGGGCGCTGGAGAGCGCTTCCAGCGAAGCCTTTGCCTCGCGGTCGGTCTCCGCCATCACGCTCTCGGCGGCGGCCAGCGCATCCGCGGCGACGCGGCGCGCGCTTTCGGCGGACTCGATCTCGCTGATCAGCGCGCGGCGCTTCTGGGCGAACAGCGCCGGAGCGTCTTCGAGCTCGGCACGCTCTGCGGTCACTTCGGTGACGCGGGCTTCGATGGTCGAGACTTGCGAGGCCGCGCTTTGCTTGCGGTTCTGCCATTCGGTGCGCTCGGCGAGGATCGCCTGCACACGGCGGTCGGCCAGTTCAGCCTCGCGCGCCAGCGCCTGCGCTTCGGCACGCACTTGGGCTGCGAAGCGGCGATGGCCCTCGATGTCGGTGCGAACCGTGGAGAGCCTGGTTTCGGTCTCGAGGCTCGGCGGCAGCTCGGCCAGCGCCGCATTGGCGTTCTCGTGCGCGGCGTCAGCCTCGGCGCGGTCGGCGGCGAGGCGAGTATGGGCTTCCGTCAGCGTCGCTTTGCGTGCGGCGTGGCGGTTGATTTCGCGCTCGGTTGCGGCATGGCATTCGCGCGCGGCATCGGCCTCGCGCTGCGCGGCACGCCAGGCGTCACGGGCGGCAGACTCGGCGCCCGATGCCGCCTTCAATTCGCTCTCGGCGTCTTCCAGCGCCTGCCGCTTGGCGGCAGCATCTGCGCGGGCCTGCTCCAGTTCGTTCTCGATATCGACCAGGCGGGCGCGTTCGGCGAGACGCCGTGCGGCGCCGGTCGGGGCGTGGGCGGCGGCAACAAAGCCGTCCCAGCGCCAGACGTCGCCTTCCAGCGACACCAGCCGCTGGCCGGTCTTGAGTTGAGACACCAGTTCCGCGCCACGCTCCTTGGCAACGACGCCGATCTGCGCCAGACGCCGCGCCAGTTCGGTCGGGGCTTCGACATGGGCGGCAAGCGCTTCGACGCCCGCGGGCAACGCCGGATCGTCGAAGGTTGCGCCCGCATTGGTCCAGCGCATCGGCGCGGAGGGATCGATCGGCGCATCGAGGTCGTCGCCGAGCACGGCGCCGATCGCCTTCTCGTAGCCCTTGGTGACGGTGACGCCATCGATGATCGGCGGCCACAAATTCTTGGTCTCGCCATTGACCAGCTTCGAGATCGTGCGCGCTTCGGTCTCCAGCCGTTGCACGCGCTTGTCGGCTTCCGCCAGCGGCGAACGGGACGCTTCCAGCCGTGCGCGCGCCGCGACATGGCCGGCCTCGTTGGCCTGCGCCGCGGCTTCGGAAGCGGCCAGCGTTTCCTGCGCGGTCTCCATCGCGCCGGCAAGCGCGTCGAGGTCGCCGAGATTGCCGGTTTCCTGCGCGAGCTTTTGCTCCTCGCTCTGGACGTTGGCGATTTCCTGGTCGAGCCGGGCGAGGCGGTCGCGATGGGTGCGCACGCCAGCCTCGAGCTGGTTGCGCTTGGCGGTGAGATCGGCCAGCACCGTCGTCAGTTCCGAGAACATGCGCTCGGCGGCGGCGAGCGTCGCTTCCGCTTCGGAGACGCGTTCATCGACGCCGCTGCGCTTCTCGACGCGCGACTTGATCTCTTCCTTGATTTCGGAATCTTCGGTGTCGAGCCGCTGCAATGCGACTTCGGCGTCCGAGGTCTGCTGCTGTTCGCGCGCGATGTCGGCGGTGAACTGGGTCAGGCGCCGGTCGAGTTCGGCGACACGCTCTTTCGCGCGCTCTTCCTCGCGGTCGAGCAGCTCGCGCGCATTGGTGAGGCGTTGCAGTCCGGCCGCGGCGCGGGCTTCGCCGTCGCGCAGCGCCGGCAGTTCGGAGGCGCGGATCGCCTGGATACGGGCCGCTTCGGCCTGTTCACGGGTCCGTTCAGCCATCTCGCGCACGTTGAGGTCATGGGTACGGGCCGCTTCCGCCACGTCGGTATTGGCTTCGAGCCAGCGCAGATGGAACAGCGTGGCCTCGGCCTTGCGCACCTTGGCGGCGACTTCGCGGAACCGGATCGCCTGCCGCGCCTGCTTCTTCAAGCCGTCGACCTGGCCGGAGAGCTGGCCGATCACGTCCTCGACGCGGGTGAGGTTGGTCTCGGCGGCTCGCAGCCGCAATTCGGCTTCATGGCGGCGGGCGTGCAGCCCGGCGACGCCGGCGGCATCTTCCAGCACGCGGCGGCGCTGTTCGGGCTTGGCCTGGATGATTTCGCCGATCTTGCCCTGGTGGACCAGCGCCGGCGAACGCGCGCCGGTGGCGGCATCCGCAAACAGGATCTGCACGTCGCGGGCGCGGACGTCGCGGCCGTTGATGCGATAGACCGAGCCCGCTTCGCGTTCGATGCGTCGGGAAATTTCCAGAATCTCGCGGTCGTTCATTGCCGCCGGCGCCGAACGATCGGCATTGTCGATCGTCATCACCACTTCGGCGTGGTTGCGCGCCGGACGGTTGCCGGAACCGGCGAAGATCACCGCATCCATATCGGCGGCGCGCAGCGATTTGTGCGAGGTCTCGCCCATCGCCCAGCGCAGTGCCTCGACCAGATTGGATTTGCCGCAGCCGTTCGGCCCGACCACACCGGTGAGACCCGGCTCGATCATGAAGTCGGTGGGTTCAACGAACGACTTGAAACCATGAAGACGGAGGCGCGTGAGTTTCATGAACACGATTCTCTGTTGGCCGGGCGCGAATCTCCCTGCCGTGACAATACCATAGAAGGCAATGTCGGTGTGTGGACGAGTCGCGCGTTGCGGCTCTTATGGCCTGCGACAATGGCGAGGCCGGGGCCGAAGGGCAACGGGACGGAGGGCTTTTCCCAAGCCTTTTGTCGAGGTTTTTGCAGGGCTTACGGGCCCGTACGAATCCGGTGGACGAATCAGGTTTTCAACAGGGATTTGATGTTCCTGGCGCGCTCTGCGCGCCGGTCAGCTCTTCAGCATCGCGTTGATGCGCTTGCTGAACTCTTCGAAGCTCTGCTCGCCCTTGATCATCTCGCCATTGATGAAGAAGGTCGGTGTCGACTGCACCTTCAGCACTTCGGCGGCGTATTTCTGGTCGGCGGCGATCTTGTCGAGCAGCTTCTGGTCCTTGAGGCAGTCTTCCACCGCCGCTTGCGTGAGGCCGGCCTGCCTGCCGATCCGGATCAGCGTCTCGGTGGTGTTCTTCAACACCCAGTCGTTCTGCTGCTTGAACAGCAGGTCGACGACCGCGAAATATTTCGGCGCGTCGTCCTTGGCGATGCAGCGCGCCAGCATCGATCCGGCGGCGGCCTTGATGTCGAGCGGGAATTCGCGGAACACGAAACGGATCTTGCCGCTGTCGATGAATTCCGACTTGATCTTGGGGAAGACGTTTTCGGTGAACGCTGCGCAATGCGAGCAGCTCATCGAGGCGTATTCGGTAATGGTGACCGAGGCATTCGCCGGGCCGAGCGCCATGTCCGGCAGCGACTGCGGCTTGGCGACGTCGGCAGCACCCTGTGCCAGCGCGTCATTGATCAGCCGCAGCGGCGAGAAGCCGGCGAGGGCGGCAAGCCCGGTCAGCGAAAGGGCGGCGGTGAAGGCGCGGCGCGTGATGATCAAGGTCAGCTCCCGATTGGCGCGTTCACGCCCGAAGAAGTAGGAAAAACGTGCCTTCGCGTAGCTTGAAACGATAATTGTGGCAATGGCAGGTTGCCGCGGGGCGGGCGCGCGGCAGGCTCAATTTCGCTTGATCGAGGCACCGAGCCGCGCCAGCGCGTCGCGCAATTCGTCGTCCTCCACCGAGGAAAGGGTTTTGGCGATCTCGGCGACCGCCTTCGGGTCCGGCGCGCGGGACGGTTTTGGCCGGTCCCGGCGCGACAGCGGCGCCTGTCGCAGCGCCAGCCGTCCGACCGCGCTCCAGCCGAAGAAGCGGTTGACCCGTTCCAGGATGACATCCGAGGAATGCTGGATTTCCAGCGCCATCGGGCCCTCGACCCGCAGCACCAGGGTGGCCGGTTCCTGCGGCTGGCCCTCGACCGGCCGCGGCCATTGCATCTTCAGGGGCTCGGAATGGGCCGCGATCTCGCGGCCTGCGATCTCGGCCCAGCGCGTCACCAGTTCGCGCGCGGCGAACCCCTGCTTGGCATAGGCGTCGGAAAACACATCGCCGAGCAGGACGGAAAGCGGTTTTGCGGAGATCGGGCCGGGTTTTGCCATGGGGGCTTATAGCACCACTAGCGGGCGGTGGCAGTCGGTATCATGCCGCGCGCGGGCGGATCGCCTTGAGGTCACGGTCGATCTCCCGCCGCCGGTGCATCAGGTCGTAGTCCATCTGCAGCCCGAGAAAGAATCCTTCCGATAGGCCAAAATAGCGCGCGAGCCTGAGATCGGTGTCAGCGGTGATGTCGCGCTTGCCCAACACGATCTCGTTGATGCGGCGAGGGGCGACGTGGACGGCGCGCGCCAAGCCGTTCTGGCTCAAACCCATCGGCTTGAGGAACTCTTCGAGTAAAATTTCGCCGGGGTGCGGATTGCGCTTTGCCATGGGGGCTTTTAGCACGGCGCGGCTCTCGGCAGGAACCGCTACACCGTCATGGCCGGGTATAGCCGTCTGAAGGACGGCGTCGCTTCCGCTCGCCTATGCCCGGCCATCCACGTCTTGGACCATCAAGAAGGTCTTGGACCATCAAGAAGAAAGACGTGGATGCCCGCGACAAGCGCGGGCATGACGTGGAGAGATTGGTGTCCAGCCATTAGAGTGTTCGCATGAATTCAATTGCAGCAGCCAAGATCAAACCACGCGATGCGCCCAAGGCAACTCCGGGCTGCCCCGCGCTGCTGCTTGATTGGTACGACCGCCATCGCCGCGTGCTGCCGTGGCGGCCGCTGGCGGGGGAGCGCGCGGATCCCTACCGGGTCTGGCTCTCCGAGATCATGCTGCAGCAGACCGGCGTCAAAACGGTCGGGCCGTATTTCCTGAAGTTCGTGACGCGCTGGCCCGATGTGACGGCGCTTGGCCAAGCCTCGCTCGACGACGTGCTGCGGATGTGGGCCGGGCTCGGCTACTATTCACGGGCGCGCAATCTGCACGCCTGCGCGGTCGCGGTGCTGCGCGATCATGGCGGGGTGTTTCCGGATACCGAGGAGGGCCTGCGCGCACTGCCGGGGATCGGGCCGTACACGGCGGCGGCGATCTCGGCGATTGCGTTCGACATCAGAACCATGCCGGTCGACGGCAATATCGAGCGCGTGGTGTCGCGGCTGTTTGCGGTCGAGGAACCGCTGCCGCAGGCCAAACCGTTGATCCGGCAGCTCGCGGCAACGTTGCTGGGTCCATCTCGCGCCGGGGACAGCGCGCAGGCTCTGATGGACCTCGGCTCCTCGATCTGCACAGCGAAGAAGCCGACTTGCGTGCTGTGTCCGCTGAATGATGATTGCCTCGCACTCACGCGCGGCGACCAGGAAACCTTTCCACGCAAGGCGCCGAAGAAATCCGGCACGCTGCGCCGGGGCGCGGCCTTCGTCGTCACGCGCAGCGATGAACTGCTGGTCCGCACGCGCGCGGAAAAGGGCCTGCTCGGCGGCATGACCGAAGTGCCGGGCTCGGACTGGCTCGCCGGCCAGGACGACAAGGCGGCCCTGGCGCAGGCGCCCGCGCTCAAGGGCATCGCCAAATGGCATCGCAAGGCGGGCGTGGTGACGCACGTCTTCACGCATTTTCCGCTGGAGCTCGTGATCTACACGGCGAAGGTGGCCGCACGGACGCGTGCGCCCGAGGGCATGCGCTGGGTGCCGATCGCGACGCTCGCCGGCGAAGCGTTGCCCAATGTGATGCGCAAGGCGATCGCGCACGGGCTGGATCTCTAAGGCAAGGTGTTATCTTTATTTGACGCGTTTCCTTCACGCGAACCGGGTACCCACTTCGCTCGAAAACGCTATGGCTGCTGACACCATGCTGTCAGCAGGCCTCCGCTACAACGCGGCGATCAGGAGGTTCCCATGATCGCAACCGCGCTCGACCATCTCACGCCCCCGCCATCCTCAAAGTTGCTCGGCTGGCACCTGCTCGATGCACGCCCCGAGAAAGGCTGGGTCCGGATCGGCTTCGACGGCCGCAAGGATTTCTGCAACCCGGCCGGCTTCGTGCAGGGCGGCATTCTCTCGGCGATGCTTGACGACACCATGGGGCCGGCGGTGTTCGCGATGACCGACGGAAAACTTTACACCGCAACCATCACCATGACCGTGAATTTTCTAACCCCGGCCAAGCCGGGCAAGATTGTTGGTGAAGCGACCGTGACGCAGCTTGGCAAGACCATCGCGTTCGTCGAGGGCAGGCTGATGTCCGAAGACGGCACCGTCTTGGCAACGGCCACCACCAGCGCGCGGCTGGTCGAGACGGCGAAACTATCAGGTCGTTAGCGCCCCAGCTGCACGATCGGCGGCTTGGCGTTGAGGCCTTCGACCTGGAAACCGGCGACGCGCTTGTAGTTGGCGGCGATGTCTTGCAGCTCTTGCAGCGACAGCACGTCGGTGACGACCTCATAGCCGTCGGGGGCGCGTTCCTCGACCATCTGCATCACCTGTTCCGGCCCGTTGCGCCGGTTCAGCATCACAAGGTCAGTGGTCGCGGGCCGGCGCTCGGCCTCATAGGCTGCGAGCGCGGCGTTGGTCGGGCCGTGCGCCAGGATTTCGCGGGTGATGACGCGGGCATCCAAAATCGCCTGCGAGGCGCCGTTGGAGCCGATCGGGTACATCGGATGCGCGGCGTCGCCCATCAGGGTGACGCGGCCGAAGGTCCATTGCGGGATCGGATCGCGGTCGACCAGCGGATATTCGTACGCATGCGGGCAATCGCGGATCAGGCCGGGCACGTCGAGCCAGTCGAACTTCCAGTCCTTGAACCAGGGCAGGAATTCGTCGAGGTTTGCGGTCCGGTTATAGTCCTCGCGGCGCCACTGATAGGTCGGCGGCATGTGCCGCTCGGCCACCCAGTTGATGCTAGATTTGCCTGACGCGTCGGGCGCCTTCGAAATCGGATAGCAGACGAATTTCAGGATTTCATGACCGGCCATGATCATGGTGCGGCCGGACAGGAAGGCGTCCGACGTGGTGATGCCGCGCCACAGGATGCGGCCGTTCCAGATCGGCGGGCCTTCCTGCGGATAAAACTTTTCGCGGATCGCCGAGTGAATGCCGTCGGCGGCGATCAGCAACACGCCGTCCTGGTGGCCGGCAGCTTTTCCGGTCGCCTTGTCGATGAACTCGGCGCGGACGCCATCGGCGCTTTCTGTCCAGCCGGTGAGATGATGGCTGGTGAGAATGTTCTCTTTTCCGAGCCGTTCGGTTGCCGCATCGAGCAGGATCTGCTGCAGCGTGCCGCGGTGGATCGAGAATTGCGGCCATTTGTAACCGGCTTCCACGCCGCGTGGCTCGCTCCAGATCGGTTTGCCGTGCTTGGAAAAATACGCCAGTTCCTTGGTGCGGACGGCGGCCGCGTCGAGCCGGTCGTGCAGGCCAAGCTCCATCAGCTCGCGCACCGCATGCGGCAGCACGTTGATACCGACGCCGAGCGGCCGCAGCTCGGGCACGCTTTCAAAGACGCGTGCGGGAACGCCGATCTGGTGCAGGCTGAGCGCCAGCGTCAGCCCACCAATGCCGCCGCCGGCGATGAGTACGGTCATGTCTACGCCCCTGTTAGATCGAGGGCGTCATGACATGAGGGGCGGCAGGGGGCAACTGCGAAAAGCCGGCAGATATTCCCCCGAGATCTTACGGCAGCGGGGGCGGCGCGCCGAAAAAGCCGATGTTCTTGACCAGTCGGCCATCGGGGCCGACCTCGCCAAAATCGATCGAGATGTCGCCGCAGCTGCCGTCCGCGCGCACCAGGCGCCAGAGGACGCGGAACACGTTGTGGTGCACATCGATGCCGCTCATGAACTCCAGCCGCGCGCCCGGCCGCGACGCCTGCATCGCGGCGATGTGGCGGGCGAGTTCGTCCCGCCCCGTCAGCGAGATCCTGGGATCGAGATAGACGCCGCCGTCGCTCCAGCATTGCTCAAGCAGCGCCTGCCGTGCGGCAGCCTCCGGCTCGTTCCATGCCGCCATGTACTGCGTCACGACTTCCTTGATCGCGTTGCCGTCCATGATGCTCTCCGCACGATCAAATCCATGCCCAACTC
The DNA here is from genome assembly GCF_018130065.1 of Bradyrhizobium sp. AUGA SZCCT0158. GTDB lineage: Bacteria > Pseudomonadota > Alphaproteobacteria > Rhizobiales > Xanthobacteraceae > Bradyrhizobium. The sequence goes on from NZ_JAFCME010000022.1 coordinate 10,262, forward strand.
TCGCAAGGGGTTGTCGGCTTGTCACTTACATCCGAGGTAATTGCCGTTCTGATCTGATGGTCTAGATTGCGGCACATGGGCACACCAGTACTGGGTTTGCAGGATACCACGGCCGGGCATTTCAGCAGCCTGCTGAAGCACTGGCGCAGCGTGCGCCGTCTCACCCAGATCGAGCTGGCAAGCGATGCCAACGTGTCGGCGCGGCATCTGTGCTTTCTGGAAACCGGCCGGTCGCAGCCGAGCCGCGAGATGGTGCAACTGCTCGGCAGCGCGCTCGATCTGCCGCTCGAGGAGCGCAATGCTCTGCATGTCGCGGCGGGCTTCGTGCCGCCCTATGGCGACAAGGGGCTGGCGGCTGAAAATCTGCAGCCGGTGCAACAGGCGCTCGATTTCATGCTGCGGCAGCAGGAGCCGTATCCGGGGATCGTGGTCGACGGGCATTGGGACGTTCGGATGCGCAACCAGGGGTCCGCGCGCCTACTCAAGCCGTTTCGCGATTCGTACCAGATGGAAGCCGGCGTTGCCGACAACGCCATGCACGTCGTTTTCCATCCAAAAGGCCTGCGGCAGTTCATCGTGAACTGGGAGGAGTTCGCCGGCCAGATGATCCAGATCCTGCACCGCGACGTCGCGCAGGGCAGCCGCGCCGCCGCCCGGCTGTTCGACGAGATCATGGCCTATCCCGGGCTGCCGGCCGAATGGCGCCTTCCGCGCCATTCGCACGCCAGTTCGCCCGTGATGATCATGCAACTCGCCAAAGATGATTTCCGGCTCGCGTTCTTTTCCACCTTTACGATGCTCGCGATGCCGACGGACGCGGCGCTGCAACAGATCAAGATCGAATGCTTTTTTCCGGCTGATGACGCCACCGCAGAGATGGCGCGCACGATGGCGCTCTGACAAAACCAGAGGAGATGACGATGCAACTCGCTACACGTAAGGATCAATCCGCCGAGACGATGGACGAATTGCGCGCGTTGAACGCCCGCTTCATCCATAATTACATCACCAACGATGTCGCCTCGCACGACGCCATCCTGCACCCCGCCTTCATCAGCATCTGGCCGACCGGACAGCGCTGGGATCGCGCGACCTATCTGAAATACTGGGCGACCGCCTTCGATCCGAAACTGATCCCGTACTGGGACGTCCGCGACGAACTCATCACCGTCATCGGCGATGTCGCGCTGGTGCGCTCCACCAACAAGGCCACCCGTCGCCGCGACGGCAACGAAGTGACCGGGATGACCATGTACACCGACACCTACCTGTTCGAGAACGGCGCGTGGAAATGCATCCAGGCCCAGATCCAGGCGGTGGCGCCCGAGTTTTATCCCGCCGACGACACCATCGTCAGCGTCTATATCGAGGGAAAGCTGCAGCCCCGCGCGGCGTGAGTCCCACTCAGGGTTCGCCTGGGATAGACGGCGCAGCAATGCGCCGCTAACCTGAGGCATCACCCGTGAGGATCAACATGCTCAAGCTCTATTTTGCCCCCGGCACCTGCGCGCTCGCCACCCACATCGCGCTGGCGGAAGCCGGCGCCGACTACACCGCCGAGCGGATCGACTTCAAGACCAACCAGCAGCAAAGTCCGGAATATTTGGCGATCAATCCGAAAGGCCGCGTGCCGGCGCTGGTCACCGATCGCGGCGTCCTGACCGAGAACGTGGCGATGCTGGCCTACATCGCGCAGAGTTTTCCAAAGGCGAAGTTGGCGCCGCTCGATGATCCCTTTGCGTTCGCGCAGGTGCAGGCCATCAACAGCTATTTGTCTTCGACGGTACACGTGGCGCATTCCCATAAGGGCCGCGGCTACCGTTGGGCCACGGAAGAATCCTCTTTTGCCGACATGAAGAAGACGCTTCCGAAAAGCATGGGCGCGGTCTTTGCGCTGCTCGAGCAGAAGATGCTCAAGGGCCCATGGATGATGGGCGAGAACTACACGATCTGCGACCCCTATCTGTTCACGCTGACGGGATGGCTGGAAGGCGACGGCGTCGACATCGCGACACTGCCGAAGGTCGCCGACCATTTCAAGCGCATGAAGGACCGGCCCGCCGTACAGAAGGCGCTGGCGGAAGAGAAGGTGTGAGCATCTGTCAAACCTCATCCCCGCGTGAGCGTAAGCTCATCGCTGGAGGAGCGACCTCTTGGCCGCGTCTCGAAGGATGCAGGCCCGTCTGTGGCCTCATGGTTCGAGACGCGCGAAGACGTGCTCCTCACCATGAGGGTTTAAGGGTTGCTACGCGACCTTCTTCTTCTCCCGCTCCATCTCGCGGCCGATGCCGAGCATGGTGTTGCGCAGCCAGATCGAGCCGGGATCCATCTGGGCGCGGGTCGGGTAGAACATGAACTGCTCGTCGATCCCGGGATCGAACGGCGGGGTGATGGTCGCGAGCGACAATTGCTTCGATAATGCGCCGATCAGGCGGCGCGGCACGAAGGCGACCAGATCCGTGCGCGCGGTGACGTGCAGCGCCTCGATATAGCCGGGCACGACCAGCGCGATCTTGCGTTCGATGCCTTTGGGCCGCAGCCACATATCAATCAGATCCTCGCTCTGGCCGCGAATCACGACGGCGACATGCCGCGCGTCGAGAAATCCGTCGCGCTTTTTCAGTTTGGCGGCGGCGGGATGGCCGCGGCGCACCGCCAGCGCATCACTGTCGGTGTAAAGGCGCTGGCGGTGAAAGCCGCGAAAGGCGTCGCCGATTGAGATCACGAGATCGAGCGTGCGGGCGAATTCGGCGGTGAAGATCGCAGGCCCCCGCCACGGCACAACGTCGATCCGGGCGTTCGGCGCCAGTTTGGTGATCTTCTCCATCAGGGGCGGCATCAGGAGTTCGACCGCGAGATCCGGCATCATCAGCCGAAAATGCCGTTCGCTGCGCGCGGCGTCGAAATCGTCTGATATGAACAGGGAGCGCACCTGGTCGAGCGCCTGCGCCAGCGGGCCGCGCAACGCCAGCGCGCGCGGCGTCAGCTCCATGCGGGCGCCGTTGCGCACCAGCAGAGGATCGCCGATCAGGTCGCGCAGCCGCTGCAGCGCGTGGCTGGTGGCCGGCTGCGACAGCCCGATCCGCATCGCGGCCCGGCTGACATTGCCTTCAAGCAGCAGCGCGTCGAGCGCGACCAGCAGATTGAGGTCAAGCGATTTCAAATTCATTGGGTGAATATATATCATATCTCCTATCGATTGGAAGAATGCGCTAGGGCGAGCGATGATCTGAATCATCAGATCACAGGAGAAAGCCCCCATGAGCGCCGCAGCCAACAAGAAACTGATGGAGACGATCTTTGCCGGCGTTGCCGCCGGCGATCGGACTTCGTTCACCGATGCCCTGGCCGCTGACGTCACCATGACTGTCACGGGTCAGTACTCGTGGTCGCAGACCTTTCACGGCAAGGAATCCGTGCTCCGTGACCTGCACGGCTATGTCTCTTCCCTGTTGAAGCATCGCCGCACCGTTCCGTTCCGGATCATCGCCGACGATGAATGGGTCGCGGTGGAAGCGCGGGGCGACATGGTGACCCACGCCGGCGAGCGCTACGACAACCATTATTGCCTGATCTACCGGATCGAGAACGGCAAGATTCGCGAAATCCGTGAGTACAACGACTCGGCCTTGTGCGAGCGCGTGCTCGGGCCGTTCCCGCAGGAGCGCAAGCTTGCGGGTTGACGCGTTGAGCAGCGTTTGCGCCGGCGACCGGCATCATCGACGCCAGCAGGTGCGAACACGCCTGGGTTCGACGCGCGCGGTCATCGCGGCTATCATCGCTCTCGTCCGGGTCTGGCGGGAGCGCCGCCGTTCCCGGCGTCAACTCTCTGTCATGAGCGCGCGCGAACTAGAGGATATCGGACTGTGCCGGCCCGAGCTGGGCTGCGAAGTCGGCAAGCCGTTCTGGCGGAAATAATAAAGGGAGATCGATATGAGCAAGGAAATCTTCAGTCCGGCGACGCTGCCGCCGCCGACCGGCTATTCGCACGTCGCCAAGGTCAACAAGGGCACGCTGGTCTATGTGGCGGGTCAGGTTTCGGCCGACGCATCCGGCAAGATGGTCGGCGAAGGCAATTTCGAGGCGCAGGTCGAGCAGGTGTTCAAGAACCTCAAGCTCGCGCTGGACGCGGCCGGCGCCACCATGGCCGACATCGTCAAGCTCAACACCTATCTGGTTGCCGAGGTCAGCCAGGACGATTTGCCGAAAATGCGAGCGATACGCGACCGCTACCTGAACAAGGAAAAGCCGCCGGCAAGCACGCTCGTGGTCGTCAGCCGTCTGGCGCGGCCGGGCTGGTTGATCGAAATCGAGGTGGTGGCGGCGATCGACTAAAGCGTGAAACGAAAACGGCGCCCGCGAAGGACGCCGTTTTGCTGTACTGGTTGATCAGTCCGTAGGGTGGGCAAAGCGAAGCGTGCCCACCACTTCATCGCTAGCGTTTGAAAAAGATGGTGGGCACGGCGCAAGAGCGCCTTTGCCCACCCTACGCTGCAGGCCTGATCAGGCCGCCCGCACCGCGAGGTGCTTGAACATGTTGCGGCGGGCCTCGTCGTCCATTTCCGCCTTGAACTTGAACTTGTCCTTCAGCGCGATCGCCTTGGCCGCCGCGGGGCGCGCCGAGATTTCGTCGACCAGCCGCTTGACGTTGGGGTACTTCGAAAAGCCGTCCTCGCCCAGGATCAACGGGATCATGCGGGCCCAGCCCCACAGGCCCATGTCGACGATGGTGTAGGTGTCGCCGACCATATAGCGGCGCTTGGCCAGATGCTCGTCGAGAATGGCGAAATGCCGCTGCGCCTCGAACTGGTAACGGTTATGGGCGTAATCGATCTTCTCCGGCGAGAAGTGCTTGAAGTGGACGGCCTGGCCGCTGTACGGGCCGACGCCGGTGGCGATGAACATCAGCCAGGACAGCAATTCGGCGCGGCTCGACGCCGTATTCGCAGGCAGAAACTTGCCGGTCTTTTCCGCGAGATAGAGCAGGATGGCGTTGGAGTCGAACACCTTGACGCCGTCGTCGTCGATCGCCGGCACCTTGGCGTTCGGATTGATGGCAAGGTATTCCGGCTTGAACTGGTCGCCGGCGCGGGTGTCGACCGCGACAGGTTCAAAGGCGATGCCGGCTTCCTCGAGGAAGAGCGCGATCTTGGTCGGGTTGGGCGAGCCGTTGAAATAGAATTTGAGCATTTTTGGAAAACTCCCTTTGCTTCTTGCCTGCCAGCGTTGCGAGCCGGGCGCGGGTGACCCTACCGCAGCGCGGCATGTCCATGCTCAAATTTTTGGAAGGAGCGCAACCGACGAGTCCGTGAGGCAGGGCGCGGCGCGGCAAAGATGCCCACCGCGCCGCTCAGCTCAGATAGAAGCCGATCAGCCGAGGTAGAAAAAGCCAACCAGCCCGACGATGATCAATCCCGCGCCCGCCAGGTCGATGATGGTGGCGAAGCGAATGGCCGAGTGCAAGTTCGACGCCTGAATCATCCGCTCCGACCGGCGCGCATAGCCGTGGACGATGATCTGCTGGTTGAAATCGCTGTTCGCTTCCAGCCGCTCGGTCAGGCCGACGCAGATCAGGAGCACGCCGAGGATGACGAAGCCGGCAAAGCCCAGCAAGGTGAACAGCAGGATTGGGGGTACGCCGATCAGGAAGATCGGCAGGAGGGGCAACACCAGTAAGGAATCGGATTGTGAGCGCATCGGACGGCTCGCTGCGGCCGCAAATAACGGCCTGTATGGGTTAAGCAAGCAATGAATATAGCTACGAATCACGGCAAAACAGGGGGCGGCAGACTGCGAAAATCACAGGGCTGCCATCTCGCAGACTGCGACAATCTGCATGTCGGGAGAGATTCACGAAAGGTAAACGCGCGGCGGGTCGGCCGGCACAGTCAGGGCGCGGCTTGCCTCTTTGCGGACGAATGGCAGCAGCGGCGGCGCCGTCAGGATGGCGCCGGTGTCCAGCCGCAATGTGCCGCCGCTTTTGAGCCCGGCGTCGGAAGCCCCCGTGCATGGAATCGCCGGTCCGCTCTTCGCCAGCGCATCGGCCAGGTCGATGTCGCCCTCGTGACCGTTGATGATGTCGTCCGGTTTGAAGCCGAGAAGGCTGACAAAGTCGCCGGAGTAGGGCGCCTTCGGATTGATCCAGCTTCCGGTCCCGGTTGGTGCCGCGAAGCGGACACGGCCGGGATCGACGCCGGCGACCCCGGTCTGACCGTTTTCCAGCACGGTCAACCGCTCGATGCATACGGCCGCCCCGGTGAATACGAATACACGCGGGTCCCGATTGCGCAGCACGATGTCGAGTGCGCCGCGATCCGCCGGCACCCGGATTTCGGTCGCCCGCGCCGGTCGCGTCAGCAACACTTTGGTGTTCTGCCCGCCCCCGACGTCGGCAATGAACACCCGCCGCGCCGGCTTGTCCTCGCTGCGCCAGACCGGTTCTGCATGATCCGCACAGAAGCGGAGCCATTGCGTTGCGTAACCGAGCTGGCCGCACGTGTCCGCCGGAATCGCGCTGTTGGCGCAGCCTTCCATCAGCGCGTCACGGTATCGCAGCAAGCGATTGACCTTTTTGCACCAGCGAGGCCCGTGCCTGACCAGCATGTTCGTCGACGTCGCCGGATTGGAGGCGAGGCGCCTCATGGCATTGCGAAACGCCGGATCGCGCGGCGCCGCTGCGATCAGGTCGAGGGCGCGTTGCGTGTCGTCGGGTTGATTGCTGAGACTGAGATTCTCCGTCAGCGCGCGTTGTCCCTCGATGCTCAGGGCTGATGGCGGCGCGACGGTGCGCTCGTCGATTCCGAGCGCGGAAAGCACGAAGGCGCCCGGCTCCGGTGCGGCAATATCCGAGTCGACCGCTGCGGTACGGCGCGGGGGTCCCTCCGGAACCAGATAGGGGCCGGCGAACCAGTTGAAGCGCATTTCCGGAAAGGCGACGTACTCGTCGTAGGCGACCAGTTGTTCGACGTCGCCCGCGCGCAGTGCAAGCTCGTACGTCCAGACCGCCTGGTTGTTGTAATCCTTCCGCGTCGTCGCCCATGAATGCGGAGCAAGCGTGCTCATCGTATAGAGGATCAGGCCGTCCCTGGGGGCGCTTTCGGCGGGAGTCGCGGTCGCGCAGCTCCCCCATCCCGTCAGCACGATCATCTCGTCGCGCTCGCTACGGTCTTTCGCGCAATTGTCGCGCAGCCCAACGTCCATCCGCCAGATTTTCTTGGGCTGGAAGTCCAGACCGTTGACGGCGTAGACGTCAAACAGACCGGTCTCGGCGAGGAAATAGACGAATGGTGGCAGTGTATCGCCGTAGCCGCGCACGATCAGCACCCGCGGGCGATCCGCCTCCGCCACCTTCACGCGTGGCCACGCCGCGACCTCGGCAATCCGATTGGCTGGCGTGAGCAGGCTTTGAACCCATTGGGCGCCGTAATAGCCGAGCATCAGCAGGCTCGCTGCCAGCAATACCCAACCGTTGCGGTCTCCACGCGCGAGTTTCCGCCAACCGAAAATGACGGCCAGCAGGCTCAACACGCAGAGCAGCAGCAAGCGCGCCAGGACGAACAGGATCATTTCGACGGAAAAGTACATGGCGGGGCACTCTAGCAAACGCCATTGAAGGTTTGCCCGGGGCCGGATGCGGCGCCACGACGATGTTGGTTGTCAGGGTGAATAAACCGCGAAGCGGAGGCTTCTAGCCTACCGCCATTCCGGAGCGGATCTCGGCGCGCAGCTCGTCGATCAGCCGCAAGCCCTTCTTGGTCTCGACATGCCAGAAGGTCCAGCCGTTGCAGGCGCCGGAGCCCTGGGCCACCGCGCCGATGCGGTGGATCGAGCCGACCTTGTCGCCGAGCATGATGGCGCCGTCGGCGCGGACCAAAGCGCCGTGGCGCTTCTTGGAATCGACCAGTTTGGTGCCGGGCGAGATCATGCCGCGCTCGATCAGTTCGGAGAACGCCACGCGGGGCGCGTCGCGGGCCGTCATGAAGGGCGCCAGTGTCGCCTCGGGCAGCGGTTCGATGGCCGCGATGCGGGCTTCGGCCGCGGTCGCATAGGTCTTGTCGCGCTCGAAGCCGATGTAGCGGCGGCCGAGGCGTTTTGCCACGGCGCCTGTCGTGCCGGTGCCGTTGAAGGGATCGATCACGAGATCGCCGGGCTTTGACGACGACAGCAGCACGCGCGCCAAAAGGCCCTCGGGCTTCTGGGTCGGGTGCACTTTCTTGCCGTCGTCGCCCTTGAGGCGCTCGTCGCCGGTGCAGAGCGGGATCAGCCAGTCGGAACGCGCCTGCACGTCCTCGTTGGCGGCTTTCAGCGCTTCATAGTTGAAGGTGTAGCCCTTGGCTTTTTCGTCGCGCGCCGCCCAGATCATGGTCTCGTGCGCATTGGTGAAGCGGCGGCCGCGGAAATTCGGCATCGGATTGGTCTTGCGCCACACAATATCATTGAGGACCCAGAAGCCGAGGTCCTGCATGATCGAGCCGACGCGGAAAATGTTGTGGTAGGAGCCGATCACCCACAGCGTCGCCGACGGCTTCATGACGCGGCGGCAGGCGAGCAGCCAGGCGCGGGTGAAATCGTCATAGGCGGCAAAGGATGAAAACTTGTCCCAGTCGTTGTTGACGGCATCGACATGCGATTCGTCGGGACGCTTGAGATCGCCCTTGAGCTGCAGATTGTACGGCGGATCTGCGAACACCAGATCGACGGAGCCTGCCGGAAGCTTCGACATCTCGGCGACGCAATCGCCTACGACGATACGAACACTCTCTTCGAACTCGAATTTAGTGCGGGGCGCCCTTGCAGACGCCCCGCGACGCGACACTACCATGACTCAATTACTCTGACTCAGGCGACGCTGTCGGCGACGCGGGACTAAACAACCGACTGGCGTTACATTGACCGGGCAAAGTAAAAATCGACTTAATCAGTATTGCTGCTCGGACAGATTTGCCGGGGCTGATTAGCGTTTAAGCGCACCAAAGCGATTTGCAGCGAGGCCTGTCCCGCACTTGATGCGGGATGGATGCCGGTTCGCGTCAGGAAAACGCGTCAAATCAAGAATCTGGCGCCCCGTTCCGATTCAATCGGAATGGAAACGGCGCTAGGCAATAATTGCCGGGCGGGTTATTGATTAATGGAATGGAAATTTTACGTCTGTGCCGCGTTGGGTATCCAAGGGCAATCCGCCGGGATGAGGAATTTGCGCCATGCGTTACGATGACTTCCGCCGCAGCGACTCTATCGACGACCGTCGCGACGACAGCGGTGGCGGTGGTGGTGGCGGCGGCTTCGGCATTCCGATGGGCGGCGGTGGCGGGCTCGGCATCGGCACCATTATCGTGCTCGGCCTGGTCGGCTATGCCTTCGGTATCGACCCGCGCATCCTGATCGGCGGCGCGGAAATTCTCACCGGCGGCAGCCAGCAGGCGCCGACCTACCAGACCGACCGCCGGTCGGGCCCGGCCACCACAGGCGCCCCCAAGGACGAGATGGGCAGCATGATCGCCGGCGTGCTCGGCGAGATCGACGATCGCTGGAACGAGATCTTCCAGGCCAGCGGGCAAACCTACAAGGGACCGCGCATCGTGCTGTTCCGCAACGCCACCAATGGCGGACGCTGCGGCATGGCGCAGTCGGCGATGGGGCCGTTCTACTGCCCGCCTGACAGGCAGATTTTCCTCGACACCCAATTCTTCCGCGACGTCGAGACGAAGTTTCGCGGCTGTTCGGGCAGCTCCTGCAAATTCACCACCGCCTATATCATCGCGCATGAGGCCGGCCATCACATCCAGAACCTGCTCGGCATCCTGCCGCGCGTGCAGCGGATGCAGGAGCAGGCCGGCAGCAAGGCGGAAGCCAACGCGCTCCAGGTCAAGGTCGAGCTGCAGGCGGATTGCCTGTCCGGCGTCTGGGTCAACCGCGAGGAAAAGAAACGTCCGGGCTTCGTCGAACCCGGCGACATCGAAGCCGCGCTGACCACGGCCACCGCGATCGGCGATGACACGCTGCAGCGCAAGGCGACGGGCAGGGTGGTGCCTGATTCATTCACCCACGGCTCCGCCGCCCAGCGCAAGCAATGGTTCATGACCGGCTACAAGCAGGGCACTGTGCAGTCCTGCAATACGTTTGCCGCGGAGGCGTTGTAGCGCGAGTTATGCTGTAGAACGCGTCATCCCCGGAGGAACGCACCTGCGTTCGCTCGGGAGGTGCTCGCCTCTTCGGCGAGCCTCGAAGGATAAAGCGCTCGTAGCCATCCTTCGAGGCGCGCAAGAGCGCGCACCTCAGGATGACGTCGGAGTGAGAGGCAAAGGGTAGTTCAAATGTCCTCCATCGACGAAACCAAGCAATTCGTACCGCTCAATATCGCCGTGCTGACGATCTCGGACACGCGCGCGCTTGCCGATGACAAGTCCGGTGCGACGCTGGCGGAGCGGCTGGTCGCCGCCGGCCATCACCTCGCGGCGCGCGAAATCATCGTCGACGACGTCGATGCGATCCGCGTCATCATCCGCCGATGGATCGCCGATCCCGGTGTCGATGCCATCATCACGACAGGCGGCACCGGCTTCACCGGCCGCGACGTCACGCCGGAGGCGGTCGAGCCGCTGTTCGAAAAGCGGATGGACGGTTTCTCCACCGCGTTCCACATGCTGAGCTACGCCAAGATCGGCGCCTCGACGGTGCAGAGCCGCGCCACCGCCGGGGTTGCCGGCGCGACCTTCATCTTCTGCCTGCCGGGCTCGCCCGGCGCCTGCCGTGACGGCTGGGACGGCATCCTCGCCGCCCAGCTCGATTACCGCACCCGCCCGTGCAATTTCGTCGAGATCATGCCGCGGCTCGACGAACATCTGCGCCGCCCGAAAGCCAAGGGCGCGTCGGTTTAGCCGTATCCGTAGGATGGGTTTCGCGTAGGATGGGTTGAGCTCTTCGCGAAACCCATCATCTTTTCTTTGCGTGATTGATGGGTTTCGTGAAGAGCTCAACCCATCCTACGAGTCCGGGGCTGGTGGCCGTCAGCGCGGCCGCGTCATCTTGATCAAAAGACGCCAAACTCCACGCCACATGTCACGGTAAGCTTCCGCACGTAGCTCGTGCGCCCTTCCCTTATAAAAAGCGAGCAGGTCCGACGTGACGCGCCGCGGCGTGTCGCGGCGCCCCGGCTTCACAGCTCGCGTTCCCAGGTCTCGCCAACCAGGCTCTGGCCAAAACTTCGATGCGGCTCGGTCGCGACCAGCTTAAAGCCGGCGTCCTGATAGATCTTGCGCGCGGCGACCAGGATGCTCTGGGTCCACAATGTCATCCTGCGATAGCCGGTCGCCCGCGCGAAGGCGACGCATTCGGCGACCAGCCGCTGGCCCAATCGCTGGCCGCGTCCGGCGGGATCGACCAGCAGCAGGCGCAGCTTGGCAACGTCGTCGCTGTGCTTGACCACAAACACCGAGCCGACCTGGACGCCATCCAGCTCGGCAATCCAGCAACGCTCGCGCGAGGCGTCGAACGAGGTCAGGAATTTCGCCGCGATCTCCGCCACCAGCGCTTCGAACGAGGAGTCAAAGCCATATTCGCTGGCGTAGAACGCGCCGTGGCTCTGCACCACCCAGCCCATGTCGCCGGGGCGGTGAGTGCGCAGGATCGCTGGCGGCGCCGCCGCGCCTGATACGCCGAGCAGCCGCTCGATCTCGGCCATCGCGCCGACGAGCTTTTGGCTGCCGCCGCGCGGCAGCGCGGCCAGCATCGCACCGATGTCGTCCTGCATGCTGCGCTCGAGTTTGGCGAAGGTCTGGCGTCCCTTGGCCGTAAGGGCGACCTGGAATTGCCGCCGGTCCGCCGGCAGCGGCTTGCGGGTGATCAAGCCATTCTCGTCGAAGTTCTGCACGATCCGGCTGAGATAGCCGGCGTCGAGCCCGAGTTCGGCGCCGATCTGCTTGGCCGAAAGGTCTTCGCGATAGGCAAGTTCGTACAGCACCCGCGCCTCGCTGAGCGAGAACGGGCTCTTCATCAGTTGCTGGTCGAGCACGCCGAGCTTGCGGGTGTAGAAGCGGTTGAAGGCGCGGACCGCCGCGACTGCTTCATCGGAATTATTCTCGGACATGGCGCACCTCAATAGTTGCCATTGTCATATAATTATTTGACTATAGCAAGTATATTCTGATGCGAACCGGACCCCGTTTGCTTTGCATGGGGTTGCTTTCGCGATTTTGTGTCTGACCTTGGGAGAGGCGCCTAGGCGACCACCATGATCCGGCTGCGCAGCATGGTGCGGGAGCGCCGGCCGAGCTGGCGCAGCAGCCGGGCTTCGGAACGGCGGACATCTGGCCGGTAGCCGCCGAGCCGGTCGTAATGGTCGTGCGCGATGAGCAGGCCCTGTTCCGCCGAGGGCCCCGTAACCATGCGGGCGATGAATTTGAGGCCATCGCGGAAGCCGGCATCGGCGTAAGGCGAGCGGGCATAGCGGAAGATTCCGGCGCGAGGCCGGCCGCTGCTCGATACGCTCTGGATGAATTGCGCGGTCTCGTCGATCCAGCCCGAGTCGAGCACGGCGCCGGCATGCAGGAACATCAGCCAGGGTGAGCGCGCCTGGCGGGCACCGGCGGCAAGCGCCGCAGCGCGGGTCCCCTCGAAGGCCATGAAGCGGCAGCCGGCGACGTCGGCCACCCGCTCGATCACGCTGCTTGCGGAACGGTCGACCAGCACCACTTCGCGGATCAAGCCGGCAGCGGCGCCCGGCACCAGCGCCGCCAGGGTGGCGACCGCCGGCTGTTCGACGCCTTCAGTACGGATGATCACGCTCAACATAATGAGGGCTTCGTTGGGCTCAAACGGTGAAAAACGCCGTTTGTTATCACCTTGTCACATTCAAAACAGCCTTTGCCGTGCGGATTTTTGAGGCAGCTCTCGTGTGGATTTGTCAATCGATGTTCTTGCTTTGTTCTAAAGACGTGTTACGTTCCAAGCATGAGCCGAGCATCCTCTCATGCCCTCAAGCACCCGCCGGTCACGGCGCCCTCCGAACCGGCGGGTGCTACTCCTTTTCCTGAGCTTGATGTCGCGATCGAACGCGAGCGGCGGCGCGGCCGCGGCGCCCAGTCCAACGACAGCGGCCGCTTCGAGGCCGAGGCGCGTGTCGCCTTCGATGACGGCTGGCAGAGCCTCGAAGACCTGCCGCCGTTCAAGACCACGGTCGGGCTCGACACCTCGCGCAAGGTCATCACCCGCAACGACTCGCCCGATATCGGCTTCGACCGTTCGATCAACCCCTATCGCGGCTGCGAGCATGGCTGCGTCTACTGCTTCGCGCGGCCGACCCACGCCTATCTCGGGCTGTCACCCGGGCTTGATTTTGAAACCCAGCTGCTTGCCAAACCCGATGCGCCGGAGTTGCTGGAAAAGGAACTGGCGGCGGCGGGCTACGAACCGCGGATGATCGCGATCGGCACCAATACGGATCCCTATCAACCGATCGAGCGCAAATACAAGATCATGCGCGGCATTCTCGAAGTGCTGGAGCGTGCCGGCCATCCGGTCGGCATCGTCACCAAATCGGCGCTGGTAACGCGCGACATCGACATCCTCCAGCGGATGGCAAAACGCAACCTGGTCAAGGTCGCACTGTCAGTGACGACGCTCGACCCGAAACTCGCGCGCACCATGGAGCCGCGCGCCTCGACACCGCCGAAGCGGCTGGAGGCGATAAAGCAACTGGCGGAAGCCGGCATTCCGGCAACCGTGATGGTCGCGCCTGTGATCCCCGCGCTGAACGATTCCGAGATCGAGCGCATCCTCGATGCCGCCGCCCATGCCGGCGCGAAAGAGGCGAGTTATGTACTGCTGCGGCTGCCGCTGGAAGTGCGCGATCTGTTCCGCGAATGGCTGATGGCGAATTATCCCGACCGATATCGCCACGTCTTCACGCTGATCCGCGACATGCGCGGCGGCCGCGACTACGACTCGCAATGGGGAACCCGGATGAAGGGAACCGGGCCGATGGCCTGGATGATCGGACGCCGCTTCGAAATCGCCTGCGAGAAACTTGGACTGAACAAGCGGCGCCTGAAACTGACCACCGATCATTTCGTTAAGCCGAAGCGGAGCGGGCAGCAGTTGAGTTTGTTCTGAGTGTTCGTCATTGCGAGTGAAGCGAAGCAATCCATGTCCGGACAAAGAAGAATGGATTGCTTCGTCGCTTGCGCTCCTCGCTATGACGAAAGGAGAACTGCATGAAAAAGAATCCACCAATCCCACGACTGACCGTCATCACGCTCGGCGTAACCAACATGCGCGCCAGCATCGCCTTTTATGAAGCGCTGGGTTTTGCGCGAAGAGTTCGCTCGACCGGCGAGGCGGTTGCCTTCTTCGACACCGGCGGCCCGGTGATCGCGCTGTTTCCGTGGGATCAACTGGCACAGGACGCGACGCTGCCGGACCATCCGCGGCCCAGCACCTTCCGCGGGGTGACGCTGGCTTGGAATTGCGCCTCACGCGAGGAAGTCGATACCGTGCTGGAGTTTGCCACCGCCAAGGGCGCCTCGCTGCTGAAGGCGGCGCATGAGACGGCGTACGGCGGCTACTCCGGATATTTCGCCGACCCCGACAATCATCCCTGGGAAGTCGTGGTCGCCCCCGGCATCGAGGTCGGCGAAGACCGGCGGGTGCATTTGGCGGATTAGGGGAAGCCTGTCGTGACTGAATAGCGGGAATTGGGGTTAGTTCCAGGTTGCGCGCTGGCGCGTGCTTGCCCACCATCCCGGCATGATTCGGGATAAGTCGTCCAAGAAACCAGCGAACAAATCGGTCGCCAAACAGGCAAAACTGCCGAACGGCGTGATCGCGGTGGCGCCGCCGAGCTTTCGCCGCGAGCGCGCGCTGATCAAGCGCGGCGTCTGGCCGATCGCCGGTTGCGACGAGGCCGGGCGTGGTCCGCTGGCAGGCCCGGTGGTGGCCGCTGCCGTGATTCTCGATCCCAAACGAATTCCCAAAGGCATCGACGATTCGAAGCGGCTGACTGCGGAGCGCCGTGAGGAACTGTTCGAAGAGATTTGCGCGACCTCGTCGTTTGCGGTCGCCTTTGCCTCGCCGGCGCGTATAGACCGCGACAATATCCTGCGCGCCTCGCTGTGGGCGCTGACCCGCGCCGTGCGGGGCTTACCGGAAATCCCCAAATATGTGTTCGTCGATGGCCGCGACCGGATCGAGGCGCCATGCGACTGCGACGCCGTGATCGGCGGCGATGGCATCGTGATGTCGATCGCGGCCGCTTCGATCATCGCCAAGGTGACGCGCGACCGCCTGATGTGCGCGCTGGCGCTGGATTGCCCGGGCTACGGCTTCGAGACCCACAAGGGCTACGCCGTGCCGGAACATCGCGAAGCGCTCGACCGGTTAGGTCCCAGCGTCCACCACCGCCGCTTCTTCGCGCCCGTCATCGCCGCGCGCGCAAAACATCAGCCCGGCAGCGTCGAGCCCGATCTGTTCACGGTCGAAACGCAAATCGATGCGGATGTCTCGGCGGTTCTCTAACGCACCTTGCATTGACGCGTTTCCTGACGCGCGCCGGTATCCACCTCGCTTGAAAACGCGCTAGTTGCCTCGGCGGCTGGCGCGCTCTATCAAATGGTCTCGAATAGGCCGGACCCATGGGATCGGCTGGGGCATTTCGGACGTTTCATGCGTTTCACCTCCCTGGTTGTCGAACTGATCCGCGCCCGGCCGCGGCTGGTGGTCTGGCTCGTGGTGCTGCTGCAGGCGGCAATGTGGCTGATCCTGCCGATGCTGCTCTATCGCAGCCCACCCGGCGATATCGCCACCGTTCTGGCGTTCGGCAGGGAATATCAGGTCGGGACCTGGTTCGGTCCGCCGCTGGCGTTCTGGCTTGCCGACATCGCCTTCCGCGCGGCCGGCAATCATGTGTTCGGGGTCTATCTGCTGGCGCAGATCTGCGCGGTCGTCACCTTCTGGGGCTTCTATCAGCTCGCGCGCGCCATTGTCGGCGGTCAGCAGGCGGTGCTCGCGGTGCTCCTGAGCATGACGGTGGTGGCCTTCAGCTCGCCCGGCGTCGAATTCGGCCCGCTGGTGCTGGCGCGGCCGCTGTGGGCGCTGCTGTTGCTGCATTCGTGGCGACTGATCGGCCAGAACCGGCGCAGCGCCTGGTTCGCCTGGTCGATCGAGGCAGGCCTGCTGCTCCTGACGACGTCGGCCGCGCTCGGGCTGTTGCTGCTGATCGCAGGATTTGCCGTCGCCACCGCGCGCGGGCGGCGCACCTTGATGTCGCTCGATCCGCTGTATGCGCTGCTCGTGATCGTCGTACTGGTGCTGCCCTATCTGATCTGGGTCGTTCGCGCCGACGTGCTGGCGATGCCGCCCTTGCCTGCCATCGATGATCTCTCGGGCCGGGCGATGCACTGGGGCGGGCTGCTCGGCGGCCTGTTGCTGGCGACGGCCGGCATCGTGATGCTGGTGATCCTTAACTCCGGTGTGTTTGTCCGCAAGGCCGAGGAAGCGCCGATCATCTATCGGCGGCAGATCGATCCGCTGGCGCGCCAATTCGTCTACACGTTCGCGATCGCCCCGGCGCTGTTTGGCAGCCTGATTGCCGGCGTGTTCAACCTCGAGCGCGTCACCGGCGGCGCCGGCGTTGCCCTGTTGATGTCGGGGCTGGCCGTGATCGTCGCGACCGGCGATCTGGTGTATCTGCGGCGCCAGCGGCTGCTCCGCACGGTCTGGGCCGCGGCGGTCGCAGCGCCGGCTTTCGTAGCCATCGCGGCCACGCTGTTCCTGCCCTGGACCAGCGGCGCCGAAGTACCGACCTCGCTGCCGGCGCGGACGATCGCGCATTTCTTCGGTGACAGTTTTGAGCGGCGCACCAACCAGCGGCTGCGCGCGGTGGCCGGCGATCCGCAGCTCGCGAGCTTCATTGCGATGGATAAAGGCCGGCCGCATCTGTTGCTCGACGCCACGCCGGAACGCACGCCGTGGCTTTCGCTCCAAAAGTTCAATGAAACCGGCGGCGTCGTGGTCTGGCGAGCCTCGGACACGTCAGGCGCGCCGCCTCCCGAGATCGCGTTGCGCTTTCCCGGCCTCGTGCCGGAAGTGCCGCGCGCGTTCGAATGGATGGTGAATGGCAGACAGCCGCTGCTGCGCGTCGGCTGGGCCATCGTGCGGCCGAAAGCGCCGTAGCAACAAGCGTGGTGTGAGCTAGGGCGGCTCCCTACGATTGAGATTGATTCAGGCTCTGGCGATTCTGAAAAGGCCAAGCCCGAGGATCAGGAATACCGGAACAAGCGTGACAAAACTCAGGAGCGATATCAGGCTAGGAAAGATGACCAGCCAATAGGTGACAGCCGCGACTGTCAACAGCGCGGCCATCGATCCAATCACCAGTACTGTCACTTTGACGCCCTTCATCACGGCGACGCCTTCTCCAATTCCTTCGCGATCGCGCGCAGATCCTGCCACGACATCCGCTTGTACGATGGCGAGCGCAGCAGATAGGCCGGGTGGAACGTCGCGATGGCGCGGATGGAGCGGGTGCCGGTGTCGTAATCGAACCATTTGCCGCGGGTCTTCATGATGCCCTCGCGGGTCGACAGCAACGTCTGCGTCGAGGGGTTGCCGAGCGTCACCAGCACGTCCGGATTGACCAGCTCGATCTGCCGCTGAATGAACGGCAGGCAGATTTGCGTTTCCTGCGGCGTCGGCGTGCGGTTGCCGGGCGGCCGCCATGGGATCACGTTGGCGATATAAGCTTTGCTGCGGTCGAGCCCGATCGCCGCGATCATGCGGTCGAGCAATTTGCCGGAACGGCCGACGAACGGCAGCCCCTCGATGTCCTCGTCGCGTCCGGGGGCTTCGCCGACGAACATGATTCGCGCCTGCGGATTGCCGTCGCAGAACACCAGCCGTGTTGCGGTGTGCTTGAGCGCGCAGCCGTCGAAATTCTCCAGCAGCGCGCGCAGCGCCTCCAATGACGGCGCGGTTCGGGCCATTTCCCGCGCCGAGGCGATGGCGGCTTCCGGCGCCGGCGCTATTTCGCTGCGCGAAACTGCCGGCGCCGCCGCGGGCATTTCCCGCACCAGTCTTTGTGGCGCGGCTTCGCGTGGCGCGGCGATGGTAGCGCTGTCGGGCTCGGCAAGCCGGTCGATCGGCTCATCGGCCAACGCGCAATCGACCCCGGCCTCCAGATAAAAGGCCAGCAATTGCTGAACGGTAGGGGAGGGTTCGGGCGCGATGGACATCGTTCCAATCTAGGATGTATTCGGTGGCAGCGAAATGCCTGAGATTTCATTTCGATGGTTGTTCTCGGCGCAAAAATCGGAAACAAACGAACCTTAGAGCCGTTCTCAATTGGGCTGAGACCAGAACATGAGCACCGAAGAACTTCCGCCGCGTGAGTCCATGGAATTTGACGTCGTGATCGTCGGCGCCGGGCCGTCCGGCCTGGCGGCTGCGATCCGTCTCAAGCAACTCAATGCCGATCTCAATATCGTCGTGGTGGAGAAGGGCTCCGAAGTCGGTGCACATATTCTGTCGGGTGCCGTGATCGATCCGGTCTCGCTCGACAAACTAATTCCGGACTGGCGCGAGGACGCCGATTGCCCGCTGAAGACGCAGGTCAAGGACGACCGCTTCTACTGGATGACGGGCGGAAGCGCGATCCGGCTGCCAGGTTTCGCGATGCCGCCGCTGATGAACAACCATCATTGCTATATCGGCTCGCTCGGCGATGTTTGCCGCTGGCTGGCGCCGAAAGCCGAAGCGCTCGGCGTCGAGATCTATCCGGGCTTTGCGGCAGCTGAAGTGCTCTACGACGAACAAGGCGCGGTGCGGGGCATTGCGACCGGCGACATGGGTATCGCCAGGGACGGCAGCCACAAGGATTCGTTCACCCGCGGCATGGAACTGCTCGGCAAATACACGCTGTTTGCCGAGGGCGCGCGCGGCAGCCTCTCCAAGCAATTGATCGCGAAGTTCTCGCTCGACGCGAGCAGCGAGCCGCCGAAATTCGGCATCGGGCTGAAGGAAGTCTGGGAGATCGATCCGGCCAAGCATCAGAAGGGCCTGATCCAGCATTCGTTCGGCTGGCCGCTCAACAATTCGACCGGCGGCGGGTCGTTCCTCTATCACTACGACGACAACAAGGTCGCGGTCGGATTCGTCGTGCATCTCAATTACGACGACCCCTATCTGTCACCGTTCGACGAGTTCCAGCGTTTCAAGACCCATCCTTCGATCCGCACCGTGTTCGAAGGCGGCAAGCGGCTGGCCTATGGTGCGCGCGCGATCACCGAGGGCGGCTACCAGTCGGTGCCGCGGCTGAGCTTTCCGGGCGGCGCGCTGATCGGTTGCGCGGCGGGCTTTGTCAACGTGCCGCGCATCAAGGGTGTGCACAACGCGATGGGCAGCGGCATGCTCGCCGCCGAACACCTCGTGGCCGCGCTCGCCGCCGGCCGCGCCAATGATGAATTGGCTGAATACGAGAATGCGTGGCGCGGTTCGCAGGTCGGCAAGGACCTCTACCCGATCCGCAACGTCAAACCGCTGTGGTCGAAGTTCGGCACCCTGATCGGCGTACCGCTCGGCGGCCTCGATATGTGGACCAACACGCTGTTCGGCTTCTCGCTGTTCGGAACCCTGTCGCACGCCAAACCGGACCGCAAGACGCTGGATCCAGCCAAGGCGCACACGCCGATCGCGCCGGTGAAGCCGGACGGCAAGCTGACCTTCGACAAGCTGTCGTCAGTATTCCTGTCCAATACCAACCATGAGGAGGACCAGCCGGTCCACCTCAAGGTCGCCGACATGAACCTGCAGAAGACCTCCGAACACGACGTGTTTGCCGGGCCATCCAACCGCTATTGCCCGGCCGGCGTCTACGAATGGGTCGAGGAGGCCTCCGGTCCGCGCTTCCAGATCAACGCTCAGAACTGCGTCCACTGCAAAACCTGCGACGTCAAAGACCCGAACGGCAATATCACCTGGGTTCCGCCGGAAGGCGGCGGCGGGCCCAATTACCAGGCGATGTGACCACGATTACGTGAGTTATTGGCGGAGGGCGCGCAGGTGTCCGGGTAACCCCGGCGCCGGCCACGATACCGCCACAGTACAAGCGTCTTCCGGGGCTACTGGCCAAAAGGGGTGGAACGACGGCGGACGGGGAGATCTTGGGGACCCTGCTGCCGATCGATTCGCCACCTCGTATCCTTGCGGTTGAACGCCAAAAGCGGCATTGTTGCTGGGCCTTGATGCGCCGCGTATGTCCGCATTCGAGAGCGATCGAAAAGATTCCGCCATAAATCCTGGAGCTAGGCGAACCGTGATGCTTTCCACTCGTTTCAATCGCTGGACCATCGCCGCTGTCACCGTCGCCGCGCTTGCCGCGCCCGGCTCGCTGCTGGCGCAGACGCCCGAGCATACCGGCGACAATTCGGCGCAGTTTCCGAGCAAGAGCGATCTGAAATCGCTGACCACGTCCGGCAGCTATCTGGCCGCGCGTCATGCCAGCGTCGAACGCGACGCCAGCTCGGCCGCGGCGTTCTACCGTTCGGCGCTGCGTACCGATCCCAAGAACAACGAACTGCTCGACCGCGCCTTCATCTCCTCGCTCGCGGATGGCGACATTGACGAGGCCGTCAAGCTCGCCGACCGCATTCTGACGCAGGACAAATCCAATCGCGTGGCCCGGCTGGTCGTCGGCGTCCGCGACCTGAAGCAGAAGAAATACGCGACCGCACAGATCAACATCAATCAGTCGATCCGCGGACCGATCACCGATCTGGTCGCGACGCTGTTGTCGGGCTGGGCCAGCTTCGGCGCGGGTGATTCCAAGGCGGCGGTCGCCAATATCGACAAGCTGACGGGGCCGGAGTGGTATCCGATCTTCAAGGATCTGCACACCGGCATGATCCTGGAACTCGCCAACAAGGAAAAGGACGCCGGCGCCCGCTTCGAGCGCGCCTACAAGCTCGACGATTCCATGCTGCGCGTGTCCGACGCCTATGGGCGCTGGCTGTCGCGCAACAAGGACTCGGCCGCGGCAATCGGCATCTACGAGGCGTTCGACAAAAAGCTGCCACGGCATCCCCTGGTACAGGAGGCGCTGCGCGAGACGCGAGCCGGCAAGAAGATGCCGCCGCTGATCGAATCGGCGCAGGCAGGTGCGGCCGAGGCGCTGTACGGCATCGGAGCCACGCTGACCCGCCGCGGCGGCGAGGATCTGGCGCTGGTCTATCTGCAGCTCTCGCTATATCTGCAGCCCAACCATCCGCTGGCGCTGCTCTCGCTGGCCGATCTCTATGAGTCGGTGAAGAAGCCGCCGATGGCGATCAAGGTCTATGAGCGCATGCCGGCGAGTTCGCCGCTGAAGCGCAACGCGCAGATTCAGCTCGCCACCAATCTCGACGCCGCCGATCGCAGCGAGCAGGCGATCAAGATCCTCAAGGACGTCACCGCCGAAGATCCAAAGGACATCGAAGCAATCATGGCGCTCGGCAATATCGAGCGCGGCCGCAAGAAGTTCGCCGATTGCGCGACGACCTATTCCCGGGCGATTGACGTGATGCCCGGCGTGACCGACAAGAACACCTGGGTCACCTATTACTATCGCGGCATTTGCCAGGAGCGCTCCAAGCAGTGGAGCAAAGCCGAGGCCGACATGCGCAAGGCGCTCGAGTTGCAGCCCGAACAGCCGCATGTGCTGAACTACCTCGGCTATTCCTGGATCGATCAGGGCATCAATCTCGACGAAGGCATGAAGATGATCAGGCGCGCCGTCGATCAGCGTCCCGACGACGGCTATATCGTGGACTCGCTGGGCTGGGCGTTCTACCGCATCGGCAATTACGAGGACGCGGTGAAGAACCTCGAGCGCGCGATCGATCTGAAGCCCGAGGATCCGACCATCAACGACCACCTCGGTGACGCCTATTGGCGCGTCGGCCGCACGCTGGAAGCCAAGTTCCAGTGGGCCCACGCCCGCGACCTGAAGCCCGAGGCGGAAGAACTGCCGAAGATCGAGGCCAAGATCGCCAACGGTCTGCCCGAGGACACGTCGTCTGCAGCTTCGGCCGACAAGAAAAAAGAAGACGGCAGGGGTGGTTAGAGGGCGGCTAGATCGAAGGCTTGGGGGGCTTGTTCGGCTATGCCGGCGTTGATTGATGAGGGGCGTGCCAAGGTCAACCTGACCTTGAGGGTGGTTGGCCGCCGCACCGACGGTTTTCATGACCTGGAAAGCGTGGTGGCGTTTGCCGACTGCGCCGATCGGCTGACGCTGACGCCGGGTTCCGATCTGACATTGCAAATGTCCGGACCGCTGGCGCAGGCCTGCGGCGAGACGTCGGACAATCTGGTGCTGAAGGCGACGCGCCTGCTGGCAGAGCGGGTGCCGGGCCTGAAGTCCGGCAGTTTCACGCTCGACAAGGTGTTGCCGGTCGCGGCGGGCATCGGCGGTGGTTCGGCGGATGCGGCGGCCGCCCTTCGGCTGCTGGCAAAATTGAACGGGCTGTCGCTCGATGACGAGCGGCTGCGCGAGGTAGCGCTTGCGACCGGCGCCGACGTGCCGGTCTGCCTGGCGTCGCGCGCCTGCGACATGACCGGGGTCGGCGATACCCTGACGCCGCTCAGCCTGCCGATCATGCCGTGCGTGATGATCAACCCCTGCGTTCCCGTTCCGACCAAGGACGTATTCAAGGCACTCGGCCTGCGTAGCGGCGAATTGCTGGTCGGCGTCACCGACGTTTTCCGGGGCATCGACTGGCCGGAAGCCGGAGCTTCGGTCGAAGACTGGGTCGAAGTCCTGGCGGCAAGTAGCAACGATCTGGAAGCCCCGGCGATGCGCATTCAGCCGGTCATCGGTGAAGTGATCGCCGCGCTCAACGCCACCAACGGCGCCTGGCTGGCGCGGATGTCGGGCTCGGGCGCGACCTGTTTTGCGATCTATGAAAACACCGCCGACGCCGGCCGCGCCGCTGAAAAAATCCGGCGCGAGCACCCCGGCTGGTGGGTGCATGCGGGAACGTTGAGCTAAGGTTCTTGTAGGATGGGTAGAGCGCAGCGAAACCCATCAATGGCAACCGACCAAGTCGGTGGGTTTCGCTGCGCTCTACCCACCCTACGATTCTAATTCGCCGGCCGCCGCACCAGCGCCAGCGACACGCCAAGCCCGGCAATGAACAGCCCCGAACCCTGCCGCAGGCGTTGAACGAGAAATGGCCGCCGCACCAGGCCCGCGCGCGCGGTCGTGGCCATCATCACCACGACGACATCGGCGAGCGTGTTCAGTAACACCGAGATCAGGCCGAGCGCGATGAACTGCAGTGCGGGATGACTGCCGGCGGGATCGATGAATTGCGGAATGAACGCCAGAAAGAACGCCGCGGTCTTCGGGTTAAGCGCTTCGACCAGCACGCCCTCGCGAAACGCCTGCCGCGCGCCGGCCGGGCTGATCGCCTCCACCATCGCCTGTCGGCCCTCGCGAAACGTCCGGACGCCAAGCCAGACCAGATAGAGCGCGCCGGCAAGTTTGAGCACCGTGAAAAGTTCGGCGCTGGCCAGGATGATCGCGGACACCCCCAGCGCGCCTGCGATCACATGCACGAGCCCGCCAAGCGCGGTCCCGAATGTCGAGGCAATACCTGTCTTGCGGCCGCCCGACAGCGTCCTCGCGGCGACGTAGAAGATCCCGGGACCAGGCACGAAGGCGATGATCAGCGCGGCGACCAGGAAGAGCGAAAAATTCGTGCCGTTCATTTAGTGCGACCTGGCCAGGCAGAACGCCACCACCTGCTCGAGCGCGGTTTTCATCGGGGAAGCCGGAAACAGCGCCAACGCATCGACGGCCATCGCGCCGTAATGATGGGCGCGGCTGATCGTATCCTCCAGCGCGCGATGCTTGGTCATCAACCCGATGGCGTGATCGAGATCGTTGCTACCGATCTCGCCGCGCTCCAGCGCCTTGACCCAGAACGCGCGCTCAGAGGCGCTGCCGCGGCGGAACGCCAGCACCACCGGCAGCGTGATCTTGCCCTCGCGGAAATCGTCGCCGACGTTCTTGCCGAGTTTTGCCGATTTGCCGCCGTAGTCCAGCACGTCGTCCACCAGCTGGAACGCGATGCCGAGATTCATGCCGACCGAGCGGCACGCGGTCTGCTCGGCCTTCGGCCGGTTGGCGATCACGGGGCCGACCTCGCAGGCGGCTGCGAACAATTCCGCGGTCTTGCCGCGGATCACAGCGAGATATTCGTCCTCGGTGGTCGCGGTGTTCTTTGCTGCGGCGAGCTGCATCACCTCGCCCTCGGCGATGGTGGCGGCCGCCGAAGACAGGATGTCGAGCGCCCGCAACGAGCCGACCTCGACCATCATGCGGAAGGCCTGGCCGAGCAGGAAGTCGCCGACCAGCACGCTCGCCTCATTGCCCCACAGCATCCGCGCGGACAATTTGCCGCGCCGTAATTCGCTCTCGTCGACCACGTCGTCATGGAGCAGGGTTGCGGTGTGCATGAACTCGACCGAGGCGGCGAGCTTGATATGGCCGTCGCCGGAATAGCCGGTGAGGCCGGCCATCGCCAGCGTCAGCATCGGGCGCAGCCGTTTTCCCCCGGAGGAGATCAGGTGGTTGGCGACCTCGGGAATCATGGTCACTTCGGAACCGGTCCGCGACAGGATCGTGGCGTTGACCCGCTCCATGTCGGCGGCGACAAGCCCGACCAGCTCATCGATCGAAGCGTTTGGGCTTTCGAAGGGTACAATAACCGCCACGCGGGTCTCCAAATCTGGCCAATTCGCACTATCCTTATCTACAATAGAAAGTGCAGGCTGAAGCGGCAAGGGCACGTAGTGGTTGACAGGTACCGGCCGGGCTCGGACCGGGCCAGCCTAAGGAGGGCGCAAATTGCGGGAATTGGTTCGGACCAACGATATTGTGCTGGTTTCCGCGGTCGGCGCGCTGCTCGACGGCGCCAATATCCATCATCTGGTGCTGGACCAGAACATGAGCATCATCGAGGGATCGCTCGGCGTGCTGCCACGTCGCATCCTGGTCCATGAGGACGACAACCGCGAGGCGCGCCAGCTTCTGACCGATGCCGGGCTTGCCCACGAATTGCGGGCGGATGAGTAAGGCATAGCGTTTTCGAGCGAAGTGGGAACCGGTTCGCGTGAAGAAAACGCGTCAAAACAATAATCTGGATGTCACCGAGGACGCGTTTCTCGGCGGCGCCTTGCGCTTGCGGCAACTGAGATCGGGGCACCGCGCCGGGCACGATGCCATGCTGTTGGCTGCGGCGACGGCGGCACGTTCAGGCAATCGTGTGGCCGATCTTGGCGCCGGTGTTGGTGCGGCAGGGCTGGCGGTGGCCAGGCGCGTCGGGCAAATCGATCTCGCGCTGGTCGAGATCGATGCCGGTCTCGCAAGCCTGGCGCGCGCCAATGCCGAGGCGAACGCGCTTGCCGCCGAGGTCATCGTGCTCGACGTCGAAGCGGCCGCCGACGCCTACGCCGCGGTCAATTTGCATCCTGATAGCGTCGATGTCGTGTTGATGAATCCGCCGTTCAACGATTCCGTGCGGCATCGGGTCTCGCCGGACCGCGCGCGCGGGATCGCGCATGTCGCGACATCCACCACGCTTTCAAACTGGATTCATGCAGCCCGCCGCATCCTCAAATCCAGGGGCATGCTGACGCTGATCTGGCGCGCCGACGGGATTGCCGAGGTGCTGGCGGCGCTCGATCACGGTTTTGGCAGTCTGGAAATTTTGCCCATTCACGGCGATGTGAAGGCGCCTGCGAATCGAATCCTGGTTCGCGCCATCAAGGGCGGTCGCGCGCCGACTCGAATTCATGCCGGACTGATGCTCAATGATGAGCGAGGGGTGCCCAATAAAGAGGTGCAGGAGATTTTAGCGGGGAGGGGGATATTGCCGCTGGCCACCCCCTAGAGGTGGCCGAGAACTGATGTCCCGAACGCGAGGCGAAGCGGAAAAGCCTATTGCGGAAGGGTTTCCGACTGCCGTTTCGGAGTGTTGGTGAAGTGAACCGCGGTCAGGATGGTGCCGATCAACAATATCAGCAGGTAGATTTTCATGTCACTCTCCGCTGCGCCATTGCAGCCGTACCGGCCACGTTGCAAAAGGCCTTCCAGCCCTAATTCGTTCCAGCCCTTCCAATGACAGTGGCGTGATAAAAAATGGTTAATTCGAGGTATCCGCATGAGTGAACAAATAAGTGATCGCGTGGGATTGCCGGGCCTTATCGAGCGGCTGAAGGGATTGGTCCCGGCCAAATTCCGCCGCGGGGTCGCGGTGGTGCCGGTGGTGCGGTTGTCCGGCGTGATCGGCGCGGTGACTCCGCTGCGGCCGGGCATGTCGCTGGCCGGTGTCGCCAAGACGCTGGAGCGCGCTTTCGGTAC
Organism: Bradyrhizobium sp. AUGA SZCCT0158; assembly: GCF_018130065.1. GTDB lineage: Bacteria > Pseudomonadota > Alphaproteobacteria > Rhizobiales > Xanthobacteraceae > Bradyrhizobium. The sequence goes on from NZ_JAFCME010000022.1 coordinate 36,651, forward strand.
CAAGAATGCCAAGGCGGTTGCGCTCGTGATCAATTCACCCGGCGGCTCGCCGGTGCAATCGCGCCAGATTTATTTGCGGATCAGGCAACTCGCCGCCGAAAAGAATTTGCCGGTGCTGGTGTTCGTCGAGGACGTCGCCGCATCCGGCGGCTACATGATCGCCTGTGCCGGCGACGAGATTTTCTGCGATCCGTCCTCGATCCTCGGTTCGATCGGCGTGGTCGGCGGCACGTTCGGCTTCCAGGAGCTGATCAAGAAAATCGGCGTCGAGCGACGGCTCTATACGGCGGGCGTCCACAAGGCGACGCTCGATCCGTTCCTCCCCGAAAACCCCGATGACGTGGCGCGCATCAAGGCGCTCCAGCGCGAGATCCACGCCATCTTCATTGCGTTGGTCAAACAGAGCCGCGGCAGCCGCCTCAAGGGCGCGGACGACACGCTGTTCACCGGCGAATATTGGGCGGGTGAAACCTCGGTGTCGCTGGGTCTTGCGGATGCGGTCGGCGATCTGCGTTCGACGCTGCGGACCCGCTACGGCGACAAGGTGCTGACCCCCGTGGTCGCGCCCGCCAGCGGAATGCTGTCCGGCCTGCTCGGGCGGCGGTCGCCGGGGGCGGGCTCCATGGGCGCCCTCGACGGCATCGGGAGCCTGCCGGATGAACTGATTTCCGCGCTCGAAACCAGGGCAATTTGGGCCAAATTCGGGTTTTAGAACCCGGGAGAGGCGCGCCATTTAGTCCTAAAGGCGGGAATTGCGGCGCAGCCCGGCTTGCGCGAGAATGCAGCCATTGGGGGCGTGACCGACGTGAACGACAAGGATCGACCGATGCCACCGTTGATCGCATTCGCAGGGGCCCTGGGTGGGCTCGCCGTGGTCCGCTGGGCTTACAAGACTGCCGTCCGGATCAACCGGGAGCTGGAAGAAGCGAGGCTGGCCCGCGTCTCGGAGTCTGCGCAAACCAGCGAAATTCCGACCCTGCGGCGGGATCCCGTCACCGGGGCCTATCGGCCGGGGTAGCTTGAAAATGCGTCATGGCCGGGCTTGTCCCGGCCATCCACGTCTTTCTTCTCTCCATAGTGCTTTTAGACGTGGATGCCCGGCACAAGGCCGGGCATGACGGAAACAGCACATCGCCTTGATTCCCCGCTTCCCCGCCGATACGGTCCCGCGCGCCCAAAACCCCCTCGCGAGACCGATTCTGCCGATGGACGAATTGCCTGCCCACATGCGCCCGGAACGTTCGTTCCAGGGCTTCATTCTCGCTCTGCAGCGGTTCTGGGCCGAACAGGGCTGCGTGATCCTGCAGCCCTACGACATGGAAATGGGCGCGGGCACCTTTCATCCCGCGACGACCTTGCGTGCGCTCGGGCCAAAGCCGTGGCGGGCCGCCTATGTGCAGCCCTCGCGTCGGCCCAAGGATGGCCGCTACGGCAAAAACCCGAACCGGATGCAGCACTATTACCAGTATCAGGTGATCATGAAGCCATCGCCGCCGAACCTTCAGGAATTGTACCTGAAGTCGCTCGCCGCGATCGGCCTCGATTCCAGCCTGCACGACATCCGCTTTGTCGAGGACGACTGGGAAAGCCCGACGCTCGGTGCCTGGGGTCTCGGCTGGGAGTGCTGGTGCGACGGCATGGAAGTGTCACAGTTCACTTACTTCCAGCAGGTCGCGGGCGTCGAATGCGCGCCTGTCGCCGGTGAGCTCACCTACGGCATGGAGCGGCTCGCCTGCTACCTACAGGGCGTCGACCACGTCATGGATCTCAACTTCAACGGCCGCGAGGGCGCCGACAAGGTGACCTATGGCGACGTGTTCCTGCAGGCCGAGCAGGAATATTCCCTGCACAATTTCGAGCACTCCGATTCCGAAATGCTGTTCAAGCAGTTCGTGATGGCCGAAGAAGCCTGCAAGAAGTATCTCGCGGCCGGCTGGAAATCCGGCAGCAACCAGAAAGAACACCTGATGGCGCTGCCGGCCTATGACCAGTGCATCAAGGCGAGCCATGTCTTCAACCTGCTCGATGCCCGCGGCGTGATCTCGGTGACCGAACGGCAAAGCTACATCGGGCGCGTGCGCGACCTCGCAAAAGCCTGCGGCGACGCCTGGGTCCACACCGAAGCGGGCAGGGCGTCCTGATGCCTGATCTTTTGCTCGAACTGTTTTCGGAAGAAATCCCCGCGCGCATGCAGGCGAAGGCGGCCGACGATCTGCGCCGCATGGTTACCGACAAGCTGGTTGCCGAGGGGCTGGTCTACGAGGGCGCAAAGGCCTTCGTGACTCCGCGGCGGCTGGCGCTGACGGTGCACGGGATTCCGGCGCGGCAGCCCGACCTCAAGACCGAACGCAAGGGTCCGAAAATCGGCGCGCCCGATGCGGCCGTGCAGGGTTTTCTGAAAGCGACCGGCCTCACTTCGCTCGACGAGGCCAAGATCCAGCGCGACCCGAAGGGCGACTTTTATATCGCGCTGCTCGAAAAGCCCGGCCGCGCCGCGATCGACGTGATTGCGGAAATTCTACCTGTCATCGTGCGCACCTTCCCGTGGCCGAAATCGATGCGCTGGGGCGAGCGCTCGGCCAAATCAGGCGCGCTGACCTGGGTGCGGCCGCTGCACTCGATCATCGCGACCTTCGGCCCTGAGACCGAAGAACCCGAGGTGGTGAAATTCTCGATCGACGGCATCGAGGCCGGCCAGACCACTTTTGGTCACCGCTTCCTGGCGCCATCGGCGATCTCCGTGCGCCGCTTCGAGGATTACGAGGCCAAGCTGAAGGCCGCCAAGGTCGTGCTCGACCCGCAGGCGCGCAAAGACATCATTCTGGCCGATGCCAAGCAGTTGGCGTTCGCGCAAGGCTTTGAGCTGGTGGAGGACCAGGTGCTGCTCGACGAGGTGTCAGGCCTCGTCGAATGGCCTGTCGTGCTGATGGGATCGTTCGACCAGGAATTTTTGTCGATCCCCGGCGAGGTGATCCGCGCCACCATCCGCAACAACCAGAAATGCTTTGTCGTCAGCGATCCCAAGGATTCTGATAAGAATCCTGACAAAACCGGAAAGCTGACCAACAAATTCATTCTCACCGCCAACATCGAAGCGACGGACGGCGGCAAGGCCATCATCGCCGGAAACGAGCGCGTGATCCGCGCGCGGCTGAGCGATGCGAAGTTTTTCTATGAGACCGACCTGAAGACGAAGCTCGAAGAGCGCCTGCCGAAATTCGAGAACATCGTGTTCCACGAGAAGCTCGGCACGCAGGGAGCGCGCATCAAGCGCATCGAGCGTCTGGCCGCGGAGATTGCGCCGCTGGTCGGCGCCGATGTCGAAAAGGCAAAACGCGCTGCTCATTTGGCGAAGGCGGATTTGCTGACAGAAGTGGTCGGCGAGTTCCCGGAGCTGCAGGGCTTGATGGGGAAGTACTACGCAATTGCGCAGGGCGAGGATGCCTCCGTCGCCGCGGCGAGCGAAGAGCATTACAAGCCGCAGGGGCCTGCGGATCGCGTGCCGACCGATCGGGTGAGCGTTGCGGTGGCGCTGGCCGACAAGATCGATACGCTGGTTGGCTTCTGGGCGATAGACGAGAAGCCGACCGGAAGCAAGGACCCGTATGCGCTGAGGCGTGCGGCGTTGGGTGTGATTAGGTTAGTGCTTTCCAATGAAACTCGTGCGTCTCTAAACGAATTGTTCCACAAGGCTCTGACGCTCGCACTCTACTTTTGCTTCCGGCCAGACCACGGCTATTTGCAGCTAGCGGCAACTTGGGATCCCCAATCCCACGATGGTCAGTCTGAATGGAATGAGTATCAGTATCTACTTTTCCTGAATAGCGATGGATTCATCGACAGAAACAGCGAAAAAATTGGGATGCATCAAATCGGCAATCCTGACTTAGGAGCTGAAGAGGATGAAGACAAATACGCCGAAAGAGCTCAAGCATTCGAAGAATTCAAGCGGCGGCTGGGACGGCTTGAGGCAGTCCGTGGTCCGTTTATATTCGAAGATGTGCCGCCCGCGGGCAAGATATCAGCTGTTAGAAATGCCTTAGAACAACTGTATCGCGAGCCGTTTGCGAAGCTAGCGATAGACAAGCTCGCAAACGATCTCCTCTCCTTCTTCGCAGATCGCCTAAAGGTCCAGCTCCGCGATCAGGGCGCACGTCACGATCTCGTCGACGCGGTGTTCTCGCTCGGCGGCCAGGATGATCTTCTTATGGTCGTCCGCCGCGTCGAGGCGCTCGGAAAATTCCTCGATACCGATGACGGCAAGAACCTGCTCGCGGGCACAAAACGCGCCAGCAACATCCTCTCGATCGAAGAGAAAAAGGACAAGCGCAGCTTCGACGGCGCGCCAGACGTCTCGCTCTATAAGCTCGACGAAGAAAAAGCGCTGGCGAAGGCGATCGATCAGGTGAAGAGCGAGGCCGGCGCTGCGGTGGCCAAGGAAGACTTTGCCGCCGCGATGAGCGCGATGGCGAAGCTGCGGCCGGCGGTCGATGCGTTCTTTGACAAGGTCAAGGTCAACGACGATGAACCAAAAGTGCGTGAGAACAGACTGAAGCTCTTGAACGAAATCCGCGCGGCGACGCGCGCGGTGGCGGACTTTTCGAAGATCGAGGGCTGACACGTGGATCAGAAGACGCTGGCCGCTTACGATTCGGATGCGGCGGCGTTCGCCAGGGACTGGCACGACCAGCCGGCGCCCGTTGACCTGCACGAAATCGTCGAGCGCTTCTTCGTGCGCGGCGGCAATTCAGCCGATATCGGCTGCGGCTGCGGCCGCGAGGTGGCCTGGCTCAACGCCAACGGCTTTTCCGCCACCGGTTTCGACGCCTCGGAGGGCCTGCTGGCGGAGGCGCGGCAGCGTTATCCCGGTTTGAAGTTCGCACATGCCGAACTGCCCGACCTGAAGGGCATCGGCACTTACGACAACGTGCTGTGCGAGACTGTGATCATGCATCTCGATCGCGCGCAGATAGCGGTCGCCGTTCGCCGGCTGCTCAATGCGGTCAAGCCCAGCGGCATTCTTTATTTGAGCTGGCGGATCACCGACAATTCCGACCTGCGCGATTCCCAGGGGCGTCTCTACGCGGCGTTCGATGCGGCGCTGGTGCTGGCGGAATTGAAGTCGGCGGCGCTGTTGCTCGACGAGGAGGTCGTCAGCGCCTCCTCGGGCAAGAAGATTCACCGTCTCGTCGCCAAGAAGCCGGGCCTGGAGATCAGGGAATAGGCAAATCGTCATTTCGGGGCGCGCAGCGCGAGCCCGGAATCCATTAACCGGCAGGTTACGTCGATGAATGGATTCCGGGCCTGCGCCAAGAGGCGCATCCCGGAATGACGAAAACAAACAAAGAAAAGCCCCGCCCAGGGGGGAAACCGGGCGGGGCTTTCTTGTCCGGTCGTATCTCGCGCACATCCGCTTGCGCGGCGCCCGGACTGTCGTTCAGGCTAGTGGGATTAGTCGACCACCTGAACGACGCGACGCGAACGCGGCTCGACCAGGACCGTCTGGCCGTTCACCACGGTGTAGCGATAGGGCGTTGCCGCATAGGTCTGCGGCACGTCGTAATAGGTGATGCCGGCTTCCGGCAGCACACCGCCCACGGTCACGCGATCCGGAATGGTGAAAGTCGGCACGCGCTCACGCACGACATATTCCCGGAACGCCGGGCGTTGGTTGACGGAGATGCCCTCATGTTCGCCGATCACCACGGTGCCGCCGCCACCGACACCCACGGTGCCGCTCTGCGCCTGTGCTGCGATCGGTGCAGCCATCACGCCGGCGATAGCTGCGATGGCAAGTAGTCTATTCTGCATAGTGTACTCCCTCGTGCAGAAGAACGCCGGCTAGCCAGCGTACAATCCGGGGCCAATTCATCCCGCGCGGCATAGTTCCGGAAAAACGACTGCCTCAAACGCGGCAATTTCGGGCAATTTTTGCGAACGCCGGAACCCATTGACGCGACAGGCGTCTCCTATTCCGGAACCGCGCCAGCGGTTAAGTTGCCGCCCTCGATTCGAGCTTCCCCTCATCATCCGGAGAAATTTCAAATGACCATCACCGCCGCGCATATTTCCCCGATCGTCGCCCTGATTGCGGGAATCCTGATCCTGATCATGCCGCGGTTCCTGAATTTCATCGTCGCGATTTACCTGATCATCGTCGGTCTGGCCGGGCTCGGCGTGTTCAAGATGCTGCGCTTCTAGTCAGGCAAGCGGGGTTTCGCGGCTTGCGCGGAACCCCTCAAAGTGGTGTAAGGCGCGCATCTTCTCCTCTCTTTTCGGATTGTCATCTGCCATGGCCAAAGCGGTTGCGAAGTCCAAGAAAAACCTTGTGAAAATCGTAGCGAAATCAAAGTCATCGGCGCCGGGCAAAGCCGCGCCGGCGGCCTCGGCGCGCAAGACGCTAACGAAGGCTCCGGCACCGAAGGCAGTTGCGAAGCCGGCACCCAAGGCGGTTACGAAGCCAGTTGCCAAGGCAGCTGCCAAAGTAGTTGCGAAGGCTCCGAACAAGCCTGCCAGCAAGACGGCGAAGAAGGTGAGCAAGCCGGCCGTCGAAGCGGTAAAATCCGGCAAGTGGGTCTACACGTTTGGCGACGGCAAGGCCGAGGGCAAAGCCGGCTTGCGCGATCTGCTCGGCGGCAAGGGCGCCAATCTCGCCGAAATGGCCAATCTCGGCCTGCCGGTGCCTCCAGGCTTCACGATTCCAACTTCGGTCTGCACTTATTTTTACGCCCACGACAAATCCTATCCGGCTGCGCTGAAGACTCAGGTCGAGAAGGCGCTGGAGCATGTCGGCAAGCTCGCCGGCAAGTCGTTCGGCGATCCCAAAAATCCGCTGTTGGTGTCCGTGCGCTCCGGCGGCCGCGCGTCGATGCCGGGCATGATGGATACCGTGCTCAATCTCGGCCTCAACGATGAGACCGTCGAAGCGCTCGCCGAATTGTCCGGCGACCGCCGCTTTGCCTATGACAGCTATCGGCGTTTCATCACGATGTATTCGGATGTCGTGCTCGGCTTCGAGCATCATCATTTCGAGGACATCCTCGACACCTTCAAGGACGGCCAGGGCTACACGCTCGACACCGATCTGACCGGCGACGACTGGGTAGAGCTGGTCGGCCGTTACAAGGATGCGGTGGCGCGCGAGACCGGCGCGGACTTCCCGCAGGATCCGCACGCGCAATTGTGGGGCGCGATCGGTGCGGTGTTCTCGTCCTGGATGAACGCGCGCGCGGTGACCTACCGCCGCCTGCACGACATCCCGGAATCCTGGGGCACCGCTGTCAACATTCAGGCCATGGTGTTCGGCAATATGGGCGAGACCTCGGCGACCGGCGTCGCGTTCACGCGCAATCCCTCGACCGGCGAGAGCAAGCTGTACGGCGAATTCCTGATCAACGCGCAGGGCGAAGACGTGGTGGCGGGTATCCGCACGCCGCAGGACATCACCGAATTTGCGCGCCAGGAATCCGGCTCCGACAAGGCGTCGATGGAAACCGCGATGCCCGACGCGTTCAAGGAACTGACGCGGATCTACACGCTGCTGGAAAAGCACTACCGCGACATGCAGGACATGGAGTTCACGGTCGAGCAGGGCAAATTGTGGATGCTGCAGACCCGCGGCGGCAAGCGCACTGCCAAGGCGGCGCTGCGGATTGCGGTCGAGCTTGCCAATGAAGGACTGATCTCGAAAAAGGACGCGGTGATGCGGATCGATCCCGCCTCGCTCGACCAGTTGCTGCATCCGACCATCGATCCCGCCGCCAAGCGCGACGTCATCGCGACCGGCCTGCCGGCTTCGCCGGGCGCCGCCTCCGGCGAAATCGTGTTCTCGTCCGATGAAGCTGCGAAACTGCAGGCCGATGGCCGCAAGGTCATTCTGGTGCGGGTCGAGACCAGCCCGGAGGACATTCACGGCATGCATGCCGCCGAGGGCATTCTCACCACCCGTGGCGGCATGACCTCGCACGCCGCCGTGGTCGCGCGCGGCATGGGCAAGCCCTGCGTCTCCGGCTGCGGCACCATCCGCGTCGATTACGGCCGCGGTACCATGAGCATCGGCACCCGCACCTTCAAGACCGGCGACGTCATCACCATCGACGGGTCGGTCGGCCAGGTGCTGGCCGGACGGATGCCGATGATCGAGCCGAAACTGTCGGGCGAATTCGGCACGCTGATGGGCTGGGCCGACGCCGTTCGCAAGCTCGGCGTTCGCGTCAACGCCGATACGCCGGAAGACGCGCGCACCGCGATCAAGTTCGGCGGCGAGGGCATCGGCCTTTGCCGTACCGAGCACATGTTCTTCGAGGAAACCCGCATCCGTACCGTGCGGGAGATGATCCTTTCCGAGGACGAACAGTCACGCCGCGCGGCGCTGTCGAAGCTGCTGCCGATGCAGCGCGCGGACTTCGTCGAGCTGTTCGAGATCATGAAGGGGCTTCCCGTCACGATCCGTCTGCTCGATCCGCCGCTGCACGAGTTCCTGCCGCACACCCAGGCCGAGATCGAGGAAGTCGCGCGTGCGATGAACACCGATCCGCGCAAGCTCGCGGACCGTGCCAGGGATCTTGCCGAGTTCAACCCGATGCTGGGCTTCCGCGGTTGCCGTCTTGCGATCGCCTATCCTGAAATCGCCGAGATGCAGGCGCGCGCGATCTTCGAAGCCGCGGTCGAGGCCGAGAAGCGCACCAGCAAGGCCGTCGGCCTCGAAGTGATGGTGCCGCTGATCGCGACCAAGGCCGAGTTCGACCTGGTCAAGGCGCGGATCGACGCCACCGCGCAGTCGGTGATGAAGGAGACCGGCAAGAAACTGGTCTATCAGGTCGGCACCATGATCGAGTTGCCGCGCGCGTGCCTGATGGCCGGCGACGTGGCGCAGACCGCCGAGTTCTTCTCCTTCGGCACCAACGATTTGACGCAGACCACCTACGGCATCAGCCGCGACGACGCGGCGAGCTTCCTTGGCACCTATGTGGCGAAGGGCATCCTCGAGATCGATCCGTTCATCTCGGTCGACCGCGATGGCGTCGGTGAACTCGTCAAGATCGGCGTCGCGCGCGGCCGCAAGACGCGGCCCGATCTCAAGGTCGGGATTTGCGGCGAGCATGGTGGCGATCCCGCCTCGGTGGCGTTCTGCCACGAGATCGGCCTCGACTACGTCTCGTGCTCGCCCTATCGCGTGCCGATCGCGCGGCTCGCCGCGGCGCAAGCGGCGCTCGGCAAGACGGTCGCCAGCCAGGCGTAGTTTTTACTCAACGCTGAGAATTAACAGAGACGTCGTCATGCCCGGGCTTGTCCCGGCATGAACGTTTTGGGCGCGCGGGCCCTTCGTCATTGCGAGGAGCGCAACGACGAAGCAATCCATCCATCCGTTATGCCGTGCGATGGATTGCTTCGCTTCGCTCGCAATGACGGGGCTTAGGCTGCGATCACCAGCCCCGTAGCAACACGGTGAACCCGCAACAGTTTCTTCATCATCTTCGTTGACGGGATGTTTACCACTTTCATCGCGCTCCCGTTTACCAAGCTTTCTCAAGCGCCACAGCAAATGCGCGCGAAATCTTGCGTGGTGCACGCAGGCCACGCCGATTAACTCCCCGGCAACCTAAATTCGATACCAACAATAAAGATCGAATTGCACGGATGTACTGAGTTCGGTCGTTTTTTGTAAGCGTTGCGTAGAGCGTATCGATGAATGTGTTGCGTAACCAGCCGAAGGGCGCGCGGTTTGCGTCCTTCGGTCTCGGTCTTTGCATCTTCGCATTGATGCCGACCGAGATCGGATATCAGGATATCGCGTCACTGCTGGCCCGGCAGCCGGGCGTGGCCGAACGCTGGCAGAAGCGGGTGTTCTCCACCGCCGGCAATATCCATGTCGCGACCTTCAGCTTCGGCCGTCCAATCGGAACCTCTTCGCCGCAGACCGCAACCTTTCGGCTCGCCAACCTCGACAATCAGGGCATCGACATCACCGGCGCAGTGACGCGCAACCCGATCATCGCCCCGCCGCCGCGTTATCTTGCCGCCGATTTCCCCAAGGTCGATCGCACCATGAAGGGCGATCGCCTTGTCATCGCGCCGTCCGCGCCTGCGGAGGGTTCAATCCCCGCCGGCAGCGCGCCGGCCATCGAAGATCCTTCGTCTTCAAACGCTTCCGTCAAAGGCCAGAAGACCGCGGCCGCGCCGCCTTCAGGTGGGCCCGCGCCGCTCGATCCGGAATTGCAGGCCGCGCTGCGCGCGCCGCCGCTGCCGCAATTCGATGTGTCGATGTCACTCGAAGTCAGGCCGCGCGAAGATTTGCCGCTCGACGACAAGCCGCTCGGTAAGCCAAAGGACGTCTCGGCAGCACCAGAAGTGGCGCTCGCGCCCGCGCCGCCGCGCGACAATTTCGCCTTCAAGACCTCGAGCCTGTTTTTTGGCTCTTCCCTCGGCGCGCCCGAAACCATCGAGCGCTGGCGGCCGGGCGAGGAGCCCATCATCATGCTGCCGAGCGCGGTGGTGGCCGATTCCGACATGAAGATCATGGCCTCGCTGCCGGTCGACGCCGACGGCCCGGTCAAGGCCGGCGAGATGGGCGTCAGCGTCGCGCCGAAGGGCGAGGTCAATTCCGACAACCAGCGCGCCAAGACCCCGGCTGAGCGGCTCGGCCTGTTCGACGAGAAGTCGCGCGCCAAGTCGGAAAAATGTCTGACCGAAGTTGTCTATTTCGAAGCCCGCGGCGAAGCGGTGCGGGGCCAGATCGCGGTGGCGCAAGTGGTGTTGAACCGCGCCTTCTCCGGCAAATATCCGGATACGGTGTGTGGCGTGGTCTACCAGAACAAGCACCGCCATCTGGCCTGCCAGTTCACCTTCGCCTGCGACAACAACAAGGACGTCGTCAAAGAGCCCGACATGTGGGATCGCGCGCAACGGATCGCAAAGGCGATGCTGGACGGCCAGCTCTGGCTGCCCGAGGTCGACAAGTCGACGCACTACCATGCCTATTGGGTGCGTCCGTCCTGGGTCAGCGAGATGAAGAAGATGTACAAGACCGGCGTGCACACCTTCTACCGGCCCCGCAACTGGGGCGACGGCAGCGACGCGCCAAGCTGGGGCACGGCGGCGGAGACGGCGCAAATTTCCGCCAAGCTCGCCGAAGCCGCAAAGAGCTCGGCCGAGCAGGCGAGCTTCAGAAGGTAGGTCTCTCATCCGTCGTCCCGGGCTTGACCTCAGATGCGCAATTGCGCATCGGGGGACCCATACGCTGCGGCCGTGCTGATTGAGACGGTGGTCGACGACTTCCTTAGCTCACAATGTCCTGTGTTTATGGGTCCCGGCTCAAGGCCGGGACGACGAGTTATTGCGCGGTTGGCTCCGTGCACCAGCTTGCTCCCCCAAATTGCACTCGACGATTTTGCAGGGCTGCCCTGCAGTGGAAAAATTTTATCCGCCGCTCTTGGGATTTCCATGCGAATGCATTAACTCCTCCCGGCGCACCCGGCCTGTCCCCTCCGGCCCGGGCGCCAAGCATCGAGGAAACGCATGGCTGTCACCGCAGACAATCTTCGCCCGGCCAAAGCCAGCTGGCGGACGCCATTGGTGATCATCATCTGCGGATGCGCGATCGCGCTGCTCAGTTTCGGGCCGCGATCGAGCCTTGGTTTCTTCATCCAGCCCATGAGCAAGGAGTTTACCTGGGGCCGCGACGTGTTCGGCCTCGCGCTGGCGCTGCAGAACCTGTTGTGGGGATTGGGCCAGCCGATCGCTGGCGCGATCGCCGACCGCTTCGGCATCCTGCGGGTGATGGTCATCGGCGCGCTGCTGTACGCCGGCGGACTGCTTTTGATGCGCTACGCTTCGACGCCGGCCTCGCTCGATCTCGGTGCCGGCGTCCTGATCGGCTTTGGACTCTCCGGCTGTTCGTTCAACCTGGTGCTGTCGGCGTTCAGCAAATTGCTACCGCCGGAGAAGCGTGGCCTGGCGCTCGGCGCCGGCACGGCCGCCGGTTCGTTCGGGCAATTCCTGTTCGCGCCCTTTGGCGTTGCGTTGATCGATAATTTCGGCTGGCAGCCGGCGCTGACCGTGTTTGCCCTGCTGATGCTGTTGATCGTGCCGCTGTCGCTGGCGATCGCGACACCGCCCGCAACGTCGTCGAACGTTCCCGCCGCCGACCAGCAATCGTTCAAGACCGCGCTGGCGGAAGCGTTCGGCCACCGCTCCTACGTATTGCTGGTGCTCGGCTTCTTCACCTGCGGTTTCCAGCTCGCCTTCATCACGGTGCATCTGCCGGCTTATCTGTCCGATCGCGGCGTCTCGGCGCAGACCGGCGGCTGGGTGGTCGCCGCCATCGGCCTGTTCAACATCATCGGCTCGCTCAGCGTCGGCTGGCTGCAGAACAAATATCCGAAGCGCTACATCCTCTCGATGCTCTATTTTGCCCGGGCACTGACCATCCTGGCGTTCATTTCATTCCCGATCACCACTTTTTCGGCGATCATGTTCGGCGCTGCCACCGGTCTGACCTGGCTCTCGACGGTACCGCCGACCTCGGCGCTGGTGGCGATCATGTTCGGCACCCGCTGGTTTGCGACGCTGTATGGTTTTGCCTTCGTCAGCCACCAGGTAGGCGGTTTCCTTGGAGTATGGCTTGGCGGCATCGTGTTCGAGCAGTTCGGGTCGTATACGCCGCTTTGGTGGCTCTCGATCTTCTTCGGCGTGCTGTCGGCGTTGATCAATTTGCCGATCGTGGAACAGCCGGTCGCGCGGGCGGTTGCGCAGCCCGCCTGATCCGGTAAAAACCCCGGACATACAAAGTTCGGGAGAGTTGCCGTGGGAACATTCAAGGCCATCAGGATCGACAAGGCGGAAAAGGGTACCACATCAGCGCTGACGCAGTTCGACGAAGCCGAATTGATGGAAGGCGACGTCACCGTCCGCGTCGAATGGTCGACTCTGAACTACAAGGACGGCCTGGCTCTCACAGGCAAGGCCCCGGTGGTGCGGCGCTTCCCGATGATCGCCGGCATCGACTTCGCAGGCGTCGTCGAACAATCCACCCATCCGCAGTGGAAGGCCGGCGACAGGGTGGTCTGCAACGGCTGGGGCATGGGCGAGACCCATCTCGGCAGCTACGCCGAGAAGGCCCGCGTCAAGGGCGACTGGCTGGTGCGGCTGCCCGACAACCTCTCGACCCGCGACGCGATGGCGATCGGCACCGCCGGCTACACGGCGATGCTGTCGGTGCTGGCGCTGGAGAAGCACGGCCTGGCGCCCAAAAGCGGCCCCGTCGTCGTGACAGGAGCTGCGGGCGGGGTCGGTTCGGTCGCGACCGCTGTGCTGTCGAAACTCGGCTATCACGTCATCGCTTCCACCGGGCGGGTGTCGGAAACCGATTATTTGAAAGGTCTCGGCGCCGCCGAGGTGATCGACCGCAACGAATTGTCAGGCCCGGCAAAGCCGCTGGCCAAGGAGCGCTGGGCCGGCGGCATCGACAGCGTCGGGTCGACCACGCTCGCCAACCTGCTCTCGATGACCAGATATGGCGGCGCTATCGCCGCCTGCGGCCTTGCGGCGGGCATGGACCTGCCCTCTTCGGTGGCGCCGTTCATTTTGCGCGGAGTGTGCCTTCTCGGCATCGATTCGGTGATGTGCCCGATCGAGCAGCGCAAGCTTGCCTGGAGCCGCCTTGCCAGCGATTTGGATCACGGCAAACTAGCTGATATTACTCATGAAATTGGCCTGGACCAAGTCATCGGCGCCGGTGCCAAAATCCTCGCGGGCGAGGTCCGCGGTCGAATCGTGGTAAAAATTCTCTAACGGCGTTCAGACTTTACCAACCATGCTGCTCCAATGTTGCCACGGTTCGTATGGTAAGCAGCGGGTAAAGAGGCCTGCATGATCCGGAAAACGGGATACCGGTTTTCCGCGGAGGTCATGTCTAGCAAGGCGGGTGCCCGCGCTCAGTAGGGTGGAGTTGCTGCATGCTTGCGCGTTTGGTGTTGGGGGCCGTCACGGCCACGTCGATGGTGGTGCCGGCGCTGGCCGGGATGATGAATGCCGATGAAGCCCGTAAGTTTGTGAGCGGCAAGGTTTTCGCCTTCACCTGTTTCGACGGCACCCGCGGCGCGGGCCGCGTGCTCGACGATCTCGGGGCGGCCGGATCCATTCAATTCAGCGGCGCGGGGCCGACCCGCCATGTGCGTCTGCCCGGCAACACGCTGCAGATCCGCGGCCAGGCGGTTTGCGCTTCCATCAAGGGTCTTCCGTTCGAGCCGTGCTTCAATCTCGACAAGCGCGATGACCGCTCCTTCCGGGGATCGGTGTCGGGCATGGGCTTCGCCTATTGCGATTTCCGCCACCAGGGCGCGCAGCAGATGCTGATGGCCCGCTCGGTGGCGCGGCCGCGTTCGCTGCATGCGCCGGCGCAGACCCGCTCGGCCGACGCCTCCCGCACGGAGGTCTCGGCTCGCGTCGAAACGCCGGCGGTTGAGGCCGCGAAGCTTGAGCCGGTGAAGGCCGAGCCGGCGAAGGCCGAAAGCGCGCCGGAGCTGCGCCGTTCCACCGAGTGATATCAGGCGAAATGAAGCCCAAAGTTGGGAAAGTGTGCCCGTAGTCATACGGGCTGGCGTTTTCACGTCTTGGTAGCGAGTCTAGCCCACCGTGACGGCCAATGACGGCCTGGGGGCGGCTCATACGTGAGATCAACTATGCCGCTGTATTTTTTCCGGATCAGCAACGGTCACTACGCTGGCGCATCCGACCAGGGCTCCGAATTCGAAAGCCGCGAAGCGGCCTGGGCCGAGATGACCAAGGTGTCCGGCAACCTGCTCGGCAGCATTTCGCGCAGCATGAAACAGAATGCCGAATGGCAGATGGAAATGCTGGACGAATCCAAGAAGCCGGTGTTCAGGATCCGCCTCGTGGCGGAATCCGTCACCTAGGAGCGCTTTCGAGCGAAGTGGATACCGGTTCGCATAGCAATCCAGTTTGCGCAGATTGCGTAGACTTATCTGCGATAGAAAACGCGTCAAAACAAGAGTCTAGAGCTTTGGTTCTGATTCAATCAGAACCAAAGCTCTAGTTTTCGATCGGCAAGTTCCTCCGTTCGGTGCGCGGTCCGACCGATCAACTCCCTGTCGGCACCGCGGGCGCCGTAGCCGCCCGCCTGCGGAACAGGATCCGCTGATACAGCCAGCCGATCGCCACCAGCACCAGGCCCAGGCACATAAAGGACAGCGCACGGTAGACCCCGGTCAGCGTCGACATGTCGATCAGGAACGCTTTCAGGATCGTCAGCGCGATCACGACCGCTGACGCCAGCCGCGCGCGTTGCGAGTTGAAGAGGATGCCAACCCCGAGCATGACGACGCCGAACGCCAGATAGGCGATCGAGTAGGTGTATTGCTCGGCGCCAGTGGTCGGACCGATGGCCATGACCGGACCGTGATAGATCCTGCGGATTTCAAACGTCACATAGGCCAGCGCCAGAATTAGCGCGCCTGCCGCGATCGTGTTGGCGTATTCGACCGGACGCCGCCCCGCCACCGCATAGGACAACAGCAGCGCCAGCACCGCGGGCAGGGCATAGCCGAGCAGCAGCAGGTTGATGACGACGCCGCCGACATCGATCATCGACCATAGCATCGGGTTCTCCAGCACCAGCAGCCCGAACACGGAAGCCAGGCCTGCAAAGGCGGTGAGCAGGATTGCGCCGGCATTGTGAACGACACTTCCGGTGCGGAGGCGCAGCCGCTCCAGCCCGATCGCCATCGCCAGCGCGACACAGACCTGCAGCGCTACTTCGGCGAGGCCCGCGCTCGGGCGATAGACGTCGCCATTATTGACGGCATGGCGGATTTCCATGAACGCCAGCAGCACCGTGAACAGGATGGCGGCGGATTCCACGATGCGCAGCGGTGCATCGTCGCCGCCGCGGCGCAGGAAGATGCTGCCGGCCCAGAACGATAGCGCCGGAATGCCGTAGCCCCACAGCAGCCAGTTGAAGATCGGCGTGGTGCCGACGGCGTGGCCGACGATGCGCGGTTCGTAGCCGATCCGCAGCACCACGATGGCGGCGAGGATCGCGGCCAGCGAACGCAGGAACGGGATCGGGCGCTGCATCGAGATCCAGGCGGTGCCTGCCGACATCAGCGCCAGCGCGATCGTGAGCCAGCCTTTTTCCAGCGCGAATGTCAGCGCCAGCGCCAGTGCTGCGAGCGCGCCGGTGGCAAACAGCGCGATCGAGGCCTGCAGGCCCGGACGGTCCTCGCGCTTGGTCAGGATCTCGGTCGCCGCAGCATAGGCGGCGGCAAGGATTACCGCGAGGATCGCGAAAGGGATCGAGCGGTCGAGATTCGCGATCCGGGCATAGAGCGCGACCAGCAGTGCGAGCGGCGTGAACACGGCCGTAGCCGACCAGACCACAGGGATGACGGCGCTGGCCGAGCGGCCCTGCGCCAGGAATCCCGCGACACCAAATCCGGCGGCGAAGATCGCAGCCGAGATCAGGTGCAGCGAAACAGAACCATCCGTGGCGCTCGGCCCGATGCCCGCGATCGGCCCGCCGGGCAGCACCAGCATGTCAGGGTTGGCGCGGATCGCCCATTCGGCGAACACGATGAAGACGAGACCGGCGGCGGCGCCGACCGCGCCGACCGCGGCCTCGGTGCGCCAGGCCACAAACAGGCTGCCGGCGACCAGCAGGCCGAACGCGACCATCGCGGCGTCGGCATGAGAACTGTTCAGCACGATCAGGGTCGCGCCGAACAGATAAGCCGCGAGCGAGCCGGACGAAATCGGTTCGATCTCGCCTTCTTGCGCCGAAGGCCCGAACATGAAGCCGCACACGACAAGCAATGCGGCGAGGATGAAACCGGCGATCACATGGAACACATGCGGCGCGACCATCGACGGTCCGCATTGCAGGCAGGGGAGCGTCCAGAGCACCGCGAACACGATGGTGGTGACCGCGAGCCAGCGCCACATCCGCACCCGCGCCAGGCCGAACGCGGCCGCGGTGACGATCGCGAGATAGACATAGAGCGCCCAGAAGTCCGGCTTGCCGGAGGAGACCAGGACCGGGGTGACGAAGGCTCCGGCGATGCCGAGCCCGGCCAGCGCCGGCCCGTGCAGCAGTGCCGCGGCCAGCGTGCCCATCGCCACCAGCCCAAGCAGGATGAACGCGGTGGCGGGCACCAGGAAGCCGTACAGCGCATAGGCTGCGTAGACGGTCGCAAAGGCCACGGCCGTGCCGGCGGCGGTCAGGATCGCGGGGATGTTGGCGATCGGCGTCGCTTCGATCGTGGAGATGCTTTCCTTGCGGCGGGTCCATTCACCGGCAGCGAGCAGCGCCAGCGCGAACAGGCCGCCGAGCAGCACACGCACTCCGGGGCCGAGCAGGCCGGCCTCGATCGAATAGCGCACCATGAAGAAGCCGCCGAGCGCGAGCGTCAGGCCGCCGATCCACACCACCCAGCGGGTGCCGAGCGTTTCCTCGAAACCGCGATCGGGTTGCGGCAAGGGCGGCGGCGGCGCGGCGGGCGGGCCGTCAGCCGTTTCCGCTGTCGTTTCGGCCGGCGCTTCGGTTTGCGGTCCGGCGGCGGGAGGGGTCCATTCAGCCTCGGGCGCGATCGGCGGCGGTTCGGCCACGACGCCGGGAGAGGCGGGCGTGGTGCCTTGGTCGAACATCTGGGGAAGCGGTGGCGGGACGGACCTGGCGAGCGCTGCGGCTGCTTCCATCCTGTCCAGCCGCCTTCGCAACTCCCCGATCTCGTTCATCGCCTTGACGGCAATGATAACGGCGACAATGGCGAACAGGAACGGAAGAATTACAAACTCGTCGAGCATCAGGCCTCCAGGCGGGCACGCAGAAACGTCAACCGCCTCTATGCGGCCCGTCGCAATGCTGTGAGTGCAGTTTTGCCCGGAAAAAGTTCAAACCGCCCCCTAGGTGGCGGCATTTTAGCACGTTATCCGAAGAAGATTATTCGAGATCCACGCGGAAGGGGCGGCCCTCGACGGTCATGCTGCCCGGGCCCATCTCATCGAGTGCCCGCAGCATCCGCCCGTCGCGCCCCAGCGCCTTGTCGGCGAGGCTGACGATCAGCCGGTTAGGCTGGGCGATCGGCGAGGCGGCGCGGATCTGCCGGGCGATCGAAATCTCGTCGCGGTGCGGATTGAGCATGCAGGCGGCGGCAAAGGCGCTGGCGGTCGATCGGCTGATGCCGGCATAACAGTGCACCACCATCGGCGCGCTGCGGTCCCAGCCGCGCACGAAGTTCAAGACCTTCTCGATATGCGCGTCCGACGGCGCCAGAAAGCCGTCCATCACCTCGGTGATGTCGTCCATCGACACGCGCAGATGGTTGGCCTCGAGCACCGAGGCCGGCCGCTGCACCTGATCGACATTGGCCATCACGGTGAGGATATGGCTGGCGCCGGTGGCCTTGACGGTTTCGGGAAGGGCGGCGAGCGAGCAGACGTGAAGCATGGCGATCCTCTTGGGGAGGTGTCCATTGCGGACCGTCCCTGGGGAGTCGCCATTATAGGCCCGGGTGGGGACCGGTCAAAGCGGGTTCCGCCGGGCGTTTTGACTTCAGAGCCGCGAGATCATCCGAAGTTGCCCGTTGAACTCTTTGTTCTGCAACGCTGCGATGCGGCAAGGCGCAAGGAGAGGCAATTTCACTCACCCATCAACCGATCGCTCTACCGGAGAACCAAATCGATCAAGCAGCGTTGAGAAAGGCACTTGCCGGGTGTCAACCGGACGCAACGGAGAATGATGGACGTGGGCATTTTTCCGGTTTCTGCCTGCGACACCAACGCATCGGTACGCGCTGACATCTAACCCGTTCCCGGCGAGTGCGCTTTTCATCAGGACAAAAAGCGCTTCCCTCACCGGAGCGAACCAGCTCGAGAGCCCATCGGCTGCTAGTGCCAACTGCCGATGAGCCCGAGCTCCTTTCGAACCGTGGCCGCGGAATTGCCGACCTTCTCCACCGCCTTCTGAAGCTCCTCTTCGGATACGCGAAGCGCCTTGGCCCAGTATTTGACCTCACGCGGATCGCGCATGTTGATCTTGGACCGGTCGGGTCGTTCTTTTTTCGTAAGACCGCTCATAGCCATCCTCCACGGAAGAAACGGCGCTATCGATACTCGGTTCCGCTTGATGCGAACTATGCCGTGGGAGGGCCTCCACGGTGCAACAGCACCGCTGTCGTCCCGGCCTTGAGCCGGGACCCATAATCACAGCAAGAAGTTTTGCGGAAGGTCTTTGCTACAGAGCTTCTATTGAGAGATCACGCGGTATGGGTCCCCCGATGCGCAATTGCGCATCTGAGCTCAAGGCCGGGACGACGCGTTGATGGAGTTCGGAACGCAACGCCTACGATGCCACCGCGCCAAACCGCGCCAGAAACTGCTTCTCGGCCTTGGCTGCGGTCCATGGTGTCAGATATTCGCGCACAGTTGGTTCGGGCAGGCCGGGATCCTTGCCGAACAGACGCTTGGCTTCGGCCTCCGCAAAGCCTGCCAGATGGGTGGCTTCGAGATAGGCCGCGCCGCGGTCGGCGGCCTTGATCGCCTGGGTGATGGCATCCGCCAGTACCGGCGGCAGGCCGAAGCGGATATGGATCGCCGCCAGCAGGCGCTTCTCCACCACCTTGTAGTCGCCGCCGATCACGGCCTTGAACGGCGAGATCATGTCGCCGATGACATATTCAGGTGCGTCGTGCAGCAATGCGGCGAGCCGGAATTTGATATCGACGCGCGGCATCTGCTGGCGCAATACGGCCTCGACCAGGAGCGTGTGCTGCGCCACCGAAAAGATATGCGCGCCGCTGGTCTGGCCGTTCCAGCGTGCGACACGCGCGAGGCCATGGGCGATATCGGCGACCTCGATATCGAGCGGCGAGGGGTCGAGCAGATCGAGCCGCCGTCCCGACAGCATGCGCTGCCAGGCCCGGGTCGAGACATCGGACGATTTGCCGGATGTTCTTCTTGACGTCATTTGACCTTGAGGCGGGGCTTGCGATGTTGGCCGCTGCAGGTCTCGTGGCAGAAGCACGTGACCAGATGGTCGTTGACCATGCCGGTGGCCTGCATGAAGGCGTAGACGATGGTCGGGCCGACGAACTTGAATCCGCGCGCGCCGAGCTCCTTGGAAATCTTGATCGACAGCGGCGTCGATGCCGGCACGCTGGCGGTGGTCTTGAACTGGTTCACCTTCGGCTTGCCGTCGACGAAGTCCCACAAAAACTTCGAGAAGCCCGCGCCTTCTTCCATGATCTTCAGATAGCCCTTGGCGCTGTTGACGGCGCCTTCGATCTTGGCGCGGTTGCGAACGATGCCGGCATCGTTCATCAGCGTGTGGACTTTCTTCTCGTTGTAGCGCGCGATCTTCTCCGGCTGGAAATCGTCGAACGCTTTGCGAAAGTTCTCGCGCTTGCGCAGGATCGTGATCCAGGAAAGGCCGGCCTGAAAGCCGTCGAGGATCAGCTTTTCATACAGCGCGCGGTCGTCATACTCAGGCACGCCCCATTCGGTGTCGTGATAGGCCATGTAGAACGGATCTTCGCCCGGCCACGGGCAGCGGGTCTTGCCGTCGGTGTGCAGGCGTGCGGAGCGGCTCATAGGATTTTTCTCATGCGACGGTCTGCTTCGGCGGCGTGCGCACGTCGTTCGGATCGGTGAGGCGGATCGCGAGCCCGCCGGCCGACAACGTTAGGCCGGCGTCGAGCGCGTCGGCGACGCGGTCGGTCCGCAGCAGCGCGATGCCGTGGCCGCCGGCGGTCGACCCCATGGTGCCGACCGGCTTGTCGCCGGCGACAACGGGGATGCCGGCCTCGGGCGAGAAATCTTCCAGCGTGATCCGAACCGCGCGGGTGCGCGCCGTGCCGCGGTGCTGCATCCGCGACACCACTTCCTGCCCGACGTAACAGCCCTTCTCGAAATCGATGCCGTGCAGGCGGTCCATGTTGGTTTCGTGCGGAAACGCGTCGCTGTACATGAAATCGAGCCCGCCGCGCGGCACGCCCGCGGCGACGCGGCGGACCTCATAGGCGGCTTCATCGACAAGCTCTGCACCGATCAAATCGGCGACCTTCTGCTTGAGCTCTTCGGGAACCAGGATGCGCCAGCCGAGCGTTTCGTTGCGCGGGTCGGCAAACGAAAGATCGGGCTTCATGTCAGGCTCGCCGTCCCACACAGCGAGCACGCCGAGGCTGTCGGAGAGGTTTTCCACCGCGACCTTGGCACGCAGCTTGTAGAAGCCGAGCTTGTCGGCGAGGCCTTTTGCCAAGGGGCGCGGCACGTCGATCAGGAACCCGCCGCCATGGCCGCTGGGAGCCTCCGTGATCAGGAAATCGGCGGTGATCTTGCCCTGCGGCGTCAGCAGCGCGCCGAACCGGCCAAGGCCCGGCCGCAGCAGCGTGACGTCGGTCGTGACCAGGCCATTGAGGAAATTGCGGGCGTCCTCGCCTGAGACCTTGATTACGCCCCGGTCGGTAAGAAACGCTGCTTTCATGCGCTGAAAAGGCCTATTTTGGAGGTTCTTCTCGAACTTCTCGTTCAAGTACTCGTTCAAGTTCCTGGGGAAACACAGGTGGCGGATATCACATGGGAAGTTAAGGCGCTAAGGTGCCGTCAACAAGCCCGAGAGGCAGCCTAAAACGGGCGTCGAGGACCGATGAATCAGCGATTTGATACCATTCTAAAATCCGGCACCGTGGTCAATCAGGACGGCGAGGCCATCCGCGACATCGGCATTTCCAATGGCCGGATCGCCGCGATCGGCGGGCTCGGGCAGGCGTCCGCCGCCGAGACGATCGACTGCAAGGGCCTGCACATCCTGCCCGGTGTGATCGACACCCAGGTGCATTTCCGCGAGCCGGGCCTGACCCAGAAGGAAGATCTGGAAACAGGATCGCGCAGCGCCGTGATGGGCGGGGTTACCGCGGTGTTCGAAATGCCGAACACCGATCCCCTGACCGTCACCGAGGCGACCTTCAGCGACAAGATCAAGCGCGCCCATCATCGCATGCATTGCGACTTTGCGTTTTTCATCGGCGGCACCCGCGACAATGTCGCCGATCTGCCGGAACTGGAACGCGCGCCGGGCTGCGCCGGCGTCAAGGTGTTCATCGGCTCGTCGACCGGCGCGCTGCTGGTCGAGGACGACGAAAGCCTGCGGCGGATCTTTGCGGTCATCAAGCGCCGCGCCGCCTTCCATGCCGAGGACGAATACCGCCTCAACGAGCGCAAGTCGCTGCGCATCGAAGGCGATCCGCGTTCGCATCCGGTGTGGCGCGACGAGACCGCGGCGCTGATGGCGACGCAGCGCCTGGTGAATATTGCCCGCGAGAGCGGCAAGCGCATTCACGTGCTGCATATCTCGACCAAGCAGGAGATCGACTATCTGCGCGACCACAAGGACGTCGCGTCCTGCGAGGCGACGCCGCACCATCTCACATTGGTGGCGCCCGAATGCTACGAGCGGCTCGGCACCCACGCCCAGATGAACCCGCCGGTGCGCTCGGCCGATCACCGCGACCGCATCTGGTACGGCATCGAGCAGGGCATCATCGACGTGCTCGGCTCCGACCACGCGCCGCATACGCTGGAGGAGAAGGCAAAAACCTATCCGGCCTCGCCCTCGGGCATGACGGGGGTGCAGACGCTGGTGCCTGTCATGCTCGACCACGTCAACGCCGGGCGGCTGTCGCTGGCGCGCTTCGTCGATCTGTCCAGCGCCGGTCCGGCGCGGCTCTACAACATCACGACCAAGGGCCGCATCGCCGCCGGCTATGATGCCGACTTCACCGTCGTCGACCTCAAGCGCTCCGAGACCATCACTAACAAATGGGTGGCTTCGAAGGCGGGGTGGACGCCCTATGACGGCATGCGCGTCACCGGCTGGCCGGTGGGTACGTTCGTGCGCGGCAAGCGCGTGATGTGGCAGGGCGAACTGACGACACCATCGACCGGCGAGCCGGTGCGGTTTCTGGAGACGTTGACGGCGTAGTGTTCTGAGCGCAGGCTGGACACGCGGCTCCATCACAGGTGTCATCACCCGCGCAGGCGGGTGATCCAGTATTCCAGAGACGGTTGTGATAAAGCCGAGAGGCCGCGGCGTACTGGGTCGCCCGCCTTCGCGGGCGACGACAGCGGAGTGCGTGATGGCTTACTGCCGCGCCAGCGCCAACGAAAACTCGCCATTGCGTACGCGCGCGGGAAGCCCTTCGACGAATTTCGCCACCGCGTCCTCGCCATAGGTCGAGACCAGTTCGGCCAGCGCCGTGAACAGGCTGGCCTGCGCCAGGCAGTCGCCGTCGACGCCATCGTGGCGCGCCTCGGCCCAGGCCTCATGGAGGTAGCTGAGCGCAGCCTGCTTCTGTTCGTGGTCGGGCAGCGGATCGCGGTGAAGCGAATAGGACGCAGGATGGCTCATGAAACTCGACAGACGTTGCGCGCGTTCCCCAGCGGAGCGCATCTGATCGCCAAGCTGTAGCATGCGCCGCAGGGCCTGCTAGGCCACATCTTTAAGAAAGGTTAACGCCGCTTCCGGCATTTGACGGGCTCGCGGGTTCCGCAGAAAAATCCCGGGAAATGCAGTCGAGTATGGCCTGCGGCGTGGCGCAGACATGCCGCGCGCCGGCCCCGATCAGTTCGTCCTTGCTGCCATAGCCATAGAGCACGCCGATCGCCTGCATGCCGTTGTTCCTGGCGCCGATCATGTCGTGGCTGCGGTCGCCGATCATCAGCGTCTTGGCCGGATCGACCGAAGCAGTCTTCAGCGCGTATTCCAGGAGATCGGACTTGTCGACACGGGTGCCGTCGAGCTCGGAGCCGAACACATGCTCGAAATGATGCCGCAGCCCGAAATGCTCGACGATGCGCGTCGCGAACACATGCGGCTTGCTGGTGGCGACAAACAACCGGTGGCCGGACTGGCGGAGCTTCGTCAGCACTTCGCTGATCCCGTCATACACGCCGTTCTCGTACAGCCCGACGTCGGAAAACCGCTCGCGGTACAGCGACACGGCGCGGTCGGCGGAATCTTCCGCGCCCAGCAGTCTGACAAAACTGGCGCGCAGCGGCGGGCCGATGCACCAGGTCAGTTCGTCCTCGGTCGGGACGCTGTGATGGTCGAGCTTTTGCAGCGCATACTGGATCGAACGGGTGATGCCGGGTTTTGGATCGGTCAGCGTGCCGTCGAGATCGAAATAGATTGCGTCGAGGGGCAGGTCAGTTCGCATAGCGGGCAGTCAGGTCGCGCGAGATTTTCGAGCCTTCCTCGATGTAGCGGCGGATCGCGATCGAGGCGGCGGGCGTGCAGGTACGATAGGTCTGCTGAAAGCCGTTATAGCCGCGGTTGAAGCCGGCGATCATGCGCGCGCGGCGTTCGCCCGAAGGCGTTTCGGCGTCGACCAGCGCCTGCATTTCGTTGCGCCATTTCGCGCCTTCATTGTTGCCGCAGATGCCACGCAAATAGTGCAGCGTGCCGAGGATTTCGGCCAGCCGCTGCAAATCGCGGTCGAACGGCGCGGCGCCATCCTGGGCCCGCGCGGGCGCCAGCTGGCAGGCCGAGATGAGGATGAGGACGGCGAAAAAGTGCTTGCGCATTTGGGGGTCCAGAACCCGCCCGATATGCCCCCTCAATGCGCCGGTGGCAAGGCGGGGAACATAGCGTTTTCGAGCGAAGTGGGTGCCGGTTCGCGTCAAAAAAAACGCGTCGAAACAAGGAGCCGAGACAATTCGGGCCTAAATGAGCTTCCGTGCCGCTGCGATGACCTCCAGGAGGCCGCCGGTGACCTTGAGATCGCCGAGCGCATCGGGGTCGAACCATCCAAAGTCATCGTGCTCGTCGTTCAGGACCGGCTCCCGGGCGGTCCAGCGCGCTGCGAATGACATGATCAAATAATGCCCGCCGCCGCCGGTTCCCGGCAGCACTTCGCGCCAGCCGGCCAGCTCCAAAATCTCGATTCGCAAGCCCGTTTCCTCGTCGACCTCGCGATGCAGTGCCGTATGCAGCGATTCGCCGAATTCGACCCGGCCGCCGGGGAACGAATAGAAGCCCTTGCCCGGCGAGCGCGAGCGCCGGACCAGCAGAACCTTGCCGTCGCGAAAGATCGCGCCGCTGACGGCGAGTTGCGGGCGGATGGGTGGCGGGGAGGAGTCCAAGGCTTGATCCGGGAAAGTGGTGGACGGTTTCGGGCTGGATCATGCCCGATCGATGCGCGGAGGTCTAATGCACTGCCGTCAGGCCAGGCCTTAGTTCGACATGATGGTTTCGACGTCGGCCTCGGTGGCGCCGTTGATGATGCCGCCAGCCTGCGCCACCAGCGGCTTGACCCAGCCGGTGGCCTGCTCGGCGAGCGTGGCGCGGGTCTTGTCCTGGCGGGCTTCGCGCATCGCCGAGCCTACCGCGGTCAGGATCGAGGTCATGGTGTTGGCGACCTTGTCGAACTCGGTGCGAATCTTGGGGTCGGCCAATTCGTAGGCCTCGATCGCGAGATCGCGGGCCTTGAAATTGGAAGCCCAGAAGTGCTCGGCGTAGGACAGCGGACTCCAGGTCAGAAAATCCTCGGCGCATTCCGGCATGTCCGGAACCATCTCGAGCAGCATGATGGCTTCGTTGAAATGATTCAGATAGTCGGTGGCCAGCCCGGTGCGGGGATTGATGTTGGCGGCGCGCAGAAGCGCGGCGCGGGCTTCATCGATGGGGCCCGTGCGTGGCGGCGGTGTCGGGCGATCGGGTCGCGCTTCTGTGGCGGCCGGTAAGCTCATCTGTTCCAGTGTTAACAACTGGGGTTAAAAGGGATTAAACGTACCCCCATTCGGGTTAGATTATGTGCGGACGTTTCGTAATTACCTCGCCGCCGGCGGCACTTAGGCAGATTTTCGGCTACGTTGAGCAGCCCAATTTCCCGCCGCGGTACAATATTGCTCCGACCCAGCCGATTCCGGTGGTGATGCTGGAGAATGGCGGCCGGCATTTCCGGCTGATGCGCTGGGGCCTGGTGCCGGCCTGGGTCAAGGACCCACGCAAGTTCTCGCTGCTGATCAACGCCCGCTCCGAGACGGTGCGGGAAAAGCCCGCCTTCAAGAACGCCATCAAGCGGCGGCGCTGCCTGATCCCGGCCGACGGCTATTACGAATGGCAGGATTCGAGCGGCCGCAAACGGCCGTTCTTCATTCACCGCCGCGATGGCAAGCCTGTCGGCTTTGCCGCATTGGCCGAGACCTGGATGGGGCCGAATGGCGAGGAGGTCGACAGCGTTGCGATCGTCACCGCGCCGGCCAGCCGCGATCTGGCGGCGCTGCATCACCGCGTCCCCGTGACGATCGCGCCCGATGAATTCGAACGCTGGCTCGACGGTCGGGCCTTCGACGCCGACGACGTCATGGCGTTGTTGACCGGCCCCGCGGAAGGAGAATTCGCCTGGCACGAGATTTCGACGCGGGTCAATCGCGTCGCCAATGACGACGCACAATTGCTGCTGCCGATCACGGAAGAAGAGCGTGCGGCGGAGGCGCCGAAGCCGAAGGCTGTGCGCAAGGCGGCGGTGGCGGCGGAGGAGGATGAAGGGCAGGGGACTTTGTTCTAACTCCGCGTCGTCCCGGCCTTGAGCCGGGACCCATACGCCGTGCTCTATCGGCAAGAGCAAAGGTGTCAGAGACCTCTAAAGTAACGAACGCCGCGGAGTATGGGTCCCGGCGCAAGGCCGGGACGACAGCTACTCCGGAGCGACAACTCACCTGAAAATATTCAGTGCCGCATATTGCAACAGCATGATCGTCTTGGCATCCGCGATGCGGCCATCGGCGATCATCGCGAGTGCCTGATCAATCGGCAATTCCAGCACCTCGATGTCCTCGCCCTCGTCGGCGAGACCGCCGCCGCTGCCGATCCGCATCGAGGCTTCATATTCGGCGACAAAGAAGTGCAGTTTCTCGGTCACCGCGCCCGGGCTCATGAAGGCCTCGAACACCTTCTTGACGTCGTGGAGGCGATAGCCGGTTTCCTCTTCGGCCTCGGCGCGGATCCGTTCCTCCGGAGATGCATCGTCGAGCATGCCGGCGGCGGCTTCGATCAGGAGATCGTCATGGCCGTTGACGTAGGCCGGTAAGCGGAACTGCCGCACCAGCACCACGGTGCGCAACACAACATTATACGGCAGCAAGGCTGCGGCGTTGCCGCGGTCATAGACTTCGCGGGTTTGCGTCTGCCATTCGCCGTTGCCGCGGCGGTAGTCGAGCGTGATGCTCTTCAACAGGTACCGGGCATGGGAGAGGACACGCTCGTCTTTGATGCGGATGCGGTCGGAGATGGTCATGGCATTCCTTGATCAAGGCGTAGGCGCGCGGCCGTCGAGCCACTTGGCGAAAACGATCGTCTGTGCCTCGGCATAACCGATCGACTGGTAGAATTCGCCGGCCTGGGCGTTTTCGCGCCGGACCATCAATTGCACCTTGGCCATGCCGGCCGCGCGCAGCCAATCTTCAGCCGCGTTCATGATGACGCGGCCATAGCCGCGGCCGCGGCGTTCCGGATCGGTCGCGACATAATAGACCCAGCCGCGATGGCCGTCATGGCCGGCCATGGCGGTCGCCACAATGGCGCCGCCGTCGCGGCCGATCAGCACGGTCGAATTCGGCCCGCGCCGCGCCAGCGCGATGTCGGATGCCGGATCGTTCCACGGCCGCGTCAGTCCGCACGCCTGCCACAGCGCGACGACGGCGGGAATGTCGGCGTCCGCGATCGGCGCGATGGCGAGTGGCGGAAGCGGCTTTGGCGCTGATGCGTTCACAGAACCTTGCCGGGGTTCATGATGCCGAGTGGATCGAGCATCGCCTTGATGCTCCGCATCAGTTCGATCGCGACCTTGTCTTTGACGTCAGGCAGTTCGTCGCGCTTGAGCACGCCGATTCCGTGCTCGGCGGAAATCGATCCGCCCATCCGCAGCACGATCGCGAACACGACCTCGTTGACCTCGTGCCAGCGCGCCAGGAAGTCCGCAGTGTTGCCGCCGACCGGCTGGCTGACATTGTAATGGATGTTGCCGTCGCCGAGATGGCCGAACGGCACCGGCCGCGAGCCCGGGATCAACTTCACCACCGCCGCGTTGGCCTCGGCAATGAAATCGGGCACGGCGGCGACCGGGACGGAGATGTCGTGCTTGATCGAGCCGCCTTCCGGCTTCTGCGCCGCCGACATCTCGTCGCGCAGCTTCCAGAACGCGGAGCGCTGGCTGAGGTTCGCCGCGATCACGGCGTCATCGACGATGCCTTCTTCCATGCCCTTGGCCAGGATCGATTCCAGCGCGTCGCGGGCATCGTCGCGCGAGGACGACAATTCCATCAGCACGTACCAGGGGTGCTTGCTGTCGAGGGGATCCCGGATGTCGATGCCGTGACGGATGCTGAAATCCACCGCGATGTCGGCCAGCAATTCGAAGCTGGTCAGGCTGCCGGCCGCCTCGTTCTGCGAGATCGACAGCAGCTTCAGC
Source organism: Bradyrhizobium sp. AUGA SZCCT0158 (assembly GCF_018130065.1). Taxonomy (GTDB): domain Bacteria; phylum Pseudomonadota; class Alphaproteobacteria; order Rhizobiales; family Xanthobacteraceae; genus Bradyrhizobium. Next base: position 65,132 of record NZ_JAFCME010000022.1, read on the forward strand.
GCCTGCGCCGGCGATTGCAGGCCGACATAGGCGGTCTCGATCGCCCGCGGATTCGGAAACAACTTTAGCGTCGCCGCCGTGATGATACCCAGCGTGCCTTCCGCGCCGATGAAGAGATTGCGCAGATCGTAGCCGGTATTGTCCTTTTTCAGCTTCGACAGCGAGTTCAGGATCCGCCCGTCGGCCAATACCACTTCCAGGCCGAGCGCCATCTCGCGCGCCACGCCGTAGGCGAGCGCGGCCGTGCCGCCCGCGTTGGTCGAGAGATTGCCGCCGATGGTGCAGCTTCCTTCGGCGCCGAGCGACAGCGGAAACAGCCGGTCGACGTCGCGGGCGCGCTGCTGCGCGATCTGCAGCACCACGCCGGCCTCGCAGGTCATGGTGTTGGAGGCGGCATCGACCTCGCGGATTTTATCGAGCCGCCGCAGCGAAACGACGACTTCGCCATTATGCGGCGTCTGGCCACCGACCAGCCCGGTATTGCCGCCCTGCGGCACCAGCGCGATTTTATGCGCGGTGGCGAGCTTGCAGATTTCGGAGACTTCCGCTGTTGATCCCGGCCGCAACACCAAGGGAGATTTTCCGTGAAACAGATCGCGCTCTTCGGTGACATAGGGCGCGATATCGGCAGCATCCGTCACCGCATATTTGTCGCCGACGATCGCGCGGAATTTCGCGATCAGTTCGGGCGGAAACTGTGGCGCGGCAGGCTGCACGATATTCATGGTCTGGTCTTTCACTCCCGTCCGATTCACTCCCGCCCGACTGCGGCGCGGCGCAGCCGGTCGTTGATGGCTTCGCCCAGTCCGTCGTTGGGAATGGGCATCACGGCGATGGTTTGCGCAGCCTTGCTGTCGAGCGCGCGAAGAAAGCCGAACAGATTGGCGGCGGCCTCGCTGAGGTCGCCGCGCAGGGACAGATTCATCACCGCGGCGGCGGCGTCAATTCCCGAAACTGCATCGCTGCCGAACGCCAGCAGCGCTTCGCCGGGCTCGATCTGAATTGCACCGAGCCGCACACGTGTTCTCGGAGCATAATGGGACGCCAGCATGCCCGGCGCCAGCGGCTGGGCCCTGTCGCTCTCGGCGTCCGCAGGCGGTTGCTTGAGCGCGCGGCCCAGCACGCGCTCGATGTCGGCGCGCGGCAGGCCGCCCGGCCGCAGCAGCAATGGTTCGTCGAAAATCCCGACAATGGTCGATTCGACGCCGACCGCGACCGCGCCGCCATCGACGATCAGGTCGATCCGCCCCTCCAGATCGCTGTGCACATGGGCGGCTGTCGTCGGCGAGACGTGCCCGGACAGATTGGCCGACGGCGCCACCACCGGACGGCCGAAGACGCGCAGGATGTCGCGCGCCACAGGGTGCGCCGGTATCCGAATCGCGACGGTCTCGAGCCCCGCGGTGGCGAGCTCGGCGACCGCGCAATGTTCGGTTTTCGGCAGGACCAGCGTCAGCGGCCCCGGCCAGAACGCGCCGGCCAGCCGCAAGGCCGCCGTGTCAAAACGGCCGATTTCGCGCGCCGCGGCGAGATCGCCGACATGGGCGATCAGCGGATTGAAGGCCGGCCGGCCCTTGGCCTGGTATAGCCGGGCGATTGCAGCCGCATTGGTGGCATCCGCTCCCAGCCCATAAACCGTCTCGGTCGGGAAGGCGACCAGCCCGCCTTCACGCAAACAATGCGCGGCAGAGGCCACCGCGGCCTCATTGGCGGGCAAAACCGACGTTTTCAGGCTTGTATTCACAGGGATTAATTCCTCAAATCGGTGCCTTGCGGTGACCGAAACCGGCAGCTATAAGCCGCGTTCTTAGTCGGAGTGTGGCTCAGCCCGGTAGAGCACTGCGTTCGGGACGCAGGGGTCGCAGGTTCGAATCCTGCCACTCCGACCATTAAATCAACGGCTTGCGCGACCTTCTCGCGGGTTCTTATTGACCAAAAATCCCGGTTTTGCACGCAAAATGCACGCAGCATTTTCGGGGCGCACGAGACGGTCTTCATCACCCGCCCGATGGTGCAGGAGAAGGTCGTCAGGAGCCCATTGAGCCCGGACACCCGCGCGACGTTCTCCGAGCGTATGGCGAATCAACGTTGCGTTGATGCGGTCCTCGAGACCGGCCCTCTTCACCAGATGCGGTCATCGTCAATGACGAAGCCGTCATCGAATCCCCCACCCGGTGTTACTTCCTTGACGGCCGCTGCCCAGCGCTGCGCTTGGGCTTTCACAAACGCCGCGAAGGGTTCGGTCGTGTCACCCAGCGGCTCGAAACCGAAGTCCGGGATTTTGGCCTGCACGTCCCTTAAGCGAAGCGTACGATGCGGCTGATCTCGATCGCGAGCTTATCGATGATGCATCGGTGCCTGACACGCTGATGGGCCGTTGTTGCCGGCCGATCGCTGTGATGAATTCGAAACAGGGAGATGAAAATGCAGGAACCGGAAAGACGCGAAATCGGCCGCATCTATTTTCCTTCATCTCCCAGCGAGTTCATAACTGCATTCGCTCATTTCCATCGGGCCGAGATTGCCCGCATGGCCGGATGGCGAGATCGTATCGACCGGACCACCAATTGGGCCATTACGCTGGTCGCCGCGATGCTCTCGGTCTCGCTTTCGACGTCGAATGCGCACCACAGCGTGCTGATGTTTGCGATGGTGCTGGCATTCTTCCTGCTGATGATTGAGTCGCGGCGCTATCGCTTCTTCGACGTCTATCGGTCTCGCGTGCGCCGGCTGGAGCGCAATTACTACGCCAAACTGTTTGATCCCGGCGTGAAAGCGGAGGAGGACTGGCAGCGCATCATGGCTGCCGATCTCCTGGCGCCGACATTCGTGATGTCGATGGCAGAGGCCGTGTCGCGAAGGTTGCGACGCAACTACATCTGGATATTCCTGATCCTGCTGGGCGCATGGGCGCTCAAAGTGACCTTTCCCTCCTTCAGCGGCGAGGTCCCGCCGGCTCTCACCTTCCACGATTGGGTAAGGAATGCCGGCGTGGGTCCGGTTTCCGGCTGGATCATATCGGCGGTCATGCTGGCTTTTTACGCCTGGATCGTCATCGCTGCATTGAGGACTGGTGGCCGCCAGGGCGAACTCGCGCATGGCGATGCTCATGTGTGAGGCGTGCAGGCATGTCTTTCGATCCTGGAGGTGGGGCTGCAAGCAACGAAGATGTCAGCAGATTTTTTCTGCACGACCTTCACGCAGCGACGGGATCGAATGGTGTTCGCCGTGGTGTGATTGAATCATCGCGATCCATGGCGGGCGTTCGATCCCCGGCCTTTTGCTTGCGGAGGTTCGAGAACGACCTGCTTCAGATCGCTGCCGCCGCTCACCACGACGATGACGAAATTGAGTTTCCCGTTGTCGTCCATCAGGCTTCCGCCAATGGCTCGTCCCGACGCTACTTGTTCCGCGATGATGACGGCGTCCGACAGCTCTTGCCGGACGGTCCGCAATGCCATGACGTTGTTCCGGTCGTCCGGATTGAGGTCCTTCAAATGCGACACTGTTTCCGCGCCGATCGTGTCCCCGGTTTTTGCATCGATCGCATGTTCCCAGAGGCGGTTATCCTGGACCGTCTTGACGCGATAAATCGGGGAGCCCGAGGCGCCATCGAAGCTGATATCCGCGGTTCTCGAACCGGCGTGCCGCTTTTCAGCGATTCCCATCGCCTGGCGCAGCGATAGCTGTGCCGCACGGAATGCCTCGAGCTCGCGGTTCACCGCGTCCTGGTGAATGCGCTCGCCCTCCGCGCCTTCCTCCTGAGCGGCCTGCGTGGCCGATAACGGGGGTATCGCATATGGCGGAACAAGCGCGAGGAGGGAGAGAAGGATGACCGCAAATCGTTGCTTGTTTGACATCGGCTGCTTTCGTTGTTCGCACGTGCAGGGGGTAAAAGTCGGGGCTGACATCAATTGCCGCTGGCGAGTTGCCGACTGATTGATACGCCGGACATCGGCGCAGGTTCCAATTCGTCGGGCGGCGGGGAGACCGACCAGAGACGGTTGCCGCGCGCCCTGTCGTAACCGTACTGGAACAGCGCGCGCATATAGGCGGTGTCGAAGCCGGAGGTCGGCGAAGCCGGCTGATCGCCCTCGATGTAAGTCAGGTTGAATCCGAACTTGTTGCGGCGGGCGAAGATATAGGTGCTGTACAGAATCGAGCGGGTCTGGATTTTCGTCATCGTCGATGACGACCGCGCGGCGATTTCGACGGTGGCATTGCGAACCAGCTTGAATTCACGCTCTACCTTGTTGTTGATCAGGATGTAGAGCTGCAGATTGTCCAGCTTGCCCGGCTTGGCATCGTGCAGCAGGTAGGCCTCCGGCAGCGTCAGGACAGGCGCGGTCACGCCGCCGTCGACATGCATCTCCTCGAAACGCTTGCCGTTGGCTTCCGCGGTTACCAGCATCGGCGGAAACACCACGGGCAGGCTGGCCGATGCGGCGACGACGTCCCGGAACAGGTTCAGCGCCGCGGGCGTGCGGAGCGAGGCGATGCGCCCCATGTCCCAGATCGCGGTGCGCTGCGAATCGAGATTCGTCGTGACGACGAGCAGCCGCCGGCCCTTGGCATGTTCGGCTGCGACCGCCGCGACGAAATCGGCATCGATATATTTGGCCACCAGTTCGCGCAGCCGGGCGTTGCCGAACAGGCCCGCCCCGAAGATGGCATTGAACGGGTTCGGTGCGTCGAGAAGGCTCTCGGCGATGCCGCTGGTGTAGAGCTCACGCAAGGTCGCGTCATAGCCGGGACCGAGGAACGCGAATGGGGCGATGAGCGCGCCGGTGCTGACACCAGACACGATCGAGAACGCGGGACGCCTGCCGGTGTCGGTCCAGCCGATCAGCACACCGGCGCCATAGGCGCCGTCGGCCCCGCCACCGGATAACGCAAGATAGGTGCGCGGTCCGCGCAGCGCGGCTGGTGCGGGATATTGCCGGAATGTGGCGGCGGGCTCGTCGGCGTAGCGGCGCAGATCCGTCAGATCGAGCACGCGCGCGGAGGATGCCTCCGCAACGCTGTGCGGCGTCCTCGGCAGCGACGAACATCCGGCGGTGATAAGGCTGAGCGCTGAAACCATGGCCAAGGCTACGGATGTCCGAAGACCGATGCAGTTCATGACATTTCCGGATTGGAAGGGAGCGCTCAGGGGCAACCCGCGGGGCATCGCGAGTCGCTTCGCCATTCGGCGCCATCGGGATGCCGCGACCATTCGCTCCGTCAGGCGCCCGCGATTGCTGGACCGCCGCGGCTCCCGCCTGGACCGGATTCCCTTGTACGCATCCGGCCGCATCGCCGGAGACAGGGCCACTTTGACGCCATAAGACACATCCAAACTAATCAAGTGAGTAATCACTTACTAAAGTTGATTGGCTCAGAAGTCAATAGTGGGTCAAGCTTACGGTATTAAATTACCTTTTACGATTGATGAAAGGATCCAGCCTGCGCACGGCAGCATACGGCAAATAGGGTAGGGTCTGGGGGTGACGAAGCATATCACCGACCGCGCAAGGATGGCCCGTCGCTGGCTGATCCTTGCAGACGATCTGACCGGAGCCGCCGACTGCTCCATTGCCTTCGGCAGGATGGGGCGTGAGGCTGTCGTGACGTGGGATGACGCCACAAAGCCGTGGCATCGCCAGGCAGCTGTTTGGGCTCATGACGTCGCAAGCCGCGGTCTTTCGTCCGAGGCCGCTGCGGCGCGCCATCTCGGCGTGCTGGCACGCTTGCCGATGTCCGAACGCGCGCTGTTCAAGAAAATCGATTCAACGTTGCGGGGACAGCCCGCGGCGGAACTGGCCGCGACGCTTGCCCATTTGAAGTCAGGCGCCGAGCGGATATTTGCCGTGCTGGCACCAGCCTTTCCGGCGACCGGCCGCACCACCGTCGATGGCCGAGTCCTCGTTCACGGCGCGGCCTTGGAAGAAACCGAGCTATGGCGGCGCGATCACACCTATCCGAATGCCGATCTCGACGACGTTCTCGCTACCGCTGGAACTTGCGGCGAGAAGGTCACGCTCGCCGCTGTGCGTGGGGGCGATCTGCGAGCCAGGTTCGCAACGATGGCGGATCGGTCGGCCACCGTGGTTGCCATCTGTGACGCCGAGACCGAGAACGATCTGGCTCTGATCGCGGAGGCGGGGCTGCATGCATCGCCTGCGAGCGTCTTCATCGGCAGCGCAGGTCTTGCGCATGCGCTGGCGAATCTGGAGGGTCGTGGCGACAGCGAAGCGCTGCGTATTCCCGCCGGCAAGTTCGGAACGCTCACTGTCGTCGGTTCGCTCGCCGGGGCCTCCCGTATCGCGGCGCGCCGCTTGAGAGAGACGGGAACGGCCGCATATTTTCCGGTCGAGCCGAAAGCCCTCGCTGGAAATGATGTCGATCGCGCGGAACTTGCTTCCGGCGTGATGGCGCGTCTCGCTAATGGTGGCGATGCTCTCGTCGAGATATCGCTGAACGATGCTCCGAACATGTCGGTAGGGCCGCTTCTGGCCCACAATCTAGCGACAGCGCTGCAAGTCGCCGCGCCCGTGATCGGTGCGATTGCGGCAACGGGCGGCGAAACCGCGGCAGCGCTCTTGTCGGGCCTTGGTGTCAACGCTATCCGTCTTGCCGACGAGATTGAGCCCGGCGTGTCGCTCGGCCTCACGCTGGGCTCGCTGTCCGTTCCTGTCGTCACCAAGGCGGGCGCATTCGGCGACGCGGATAGTCTTGTACGCATCAACGAGCGCCTTCACGCCGTTCGAACCAGAGGAAGTTTTGCATGAGCCGCCCGACGATTGCGATCACGATGGGCGATCCCGCCGGCATCGGCCCCGAAGTGATTATGAAGGCGTTGGCGCAAGAAGCGGCGCGGGCAATCTGCAATCCGCTCGTGATCGGCGACGCCAACCGGCTGCGCAAGGCAGGCCGGCTTGTCGGCGCGTCGGTTGCGGTCGATGCACTCGGCGATGCCAAGCAGGCGGACTTTGCCGCAAGCGCCGTGCAATGCCTGGACCTGAAATTGGTGCCGGACGATTTGCCGTTCGGCCAGGTGTCGGCAGCAGCAGGCGAGGTCGCCTATCGCTGCATCGAAAAGGCCGTCGAGGTGGTGCAGGCAGGCGACGCGCAGGCGATCTGCACCGCGCCGCTATCGAAAGAAGCTCTTCACGCAGCCGGCCACAAGTTTCCGGGCCACACCGAATTGCTGGCGCATCTCACCGGAACGCCCGAAGTCTCGATGATGCTGGTGTCATCGAAGCTGCGCGTCATCCACGTCACCACGCATATCGGTCTTCTCGATGCGATCGAGAAGATCGAGCCCGGCCTCGTCGAACGCGTGATCTCGCGCGGACACGGCGTACTGGTACGCGCCGGTATCGCTAATCCAAGAATTGGTGTTTGTGCGATCAATCCGCATGCCGGCGAAAACGGGTTGTTCGGTCGTGGCGAGGAAGCGGCGAAGATCGCGCCCGCGATTGATGCCTGCCAGCGCCGTGGCTGGGATGTGCGCGGCCCGCTGCCGGCGGACACGCTGTTCTTCCTGGCCGGCCGCGGCGACTACGACATGGTTGTTGCCATGTACCACGATCAGGGTCACGGCCCCATCAAGGTGCTTGGACTGGAAGCGGGCGTTAACATCACGGTCGGCTTGCCCGTGATCCGGACCTCGGTCGATCACGGCACGGCTTTCGACATTGCGGGCAAGGGTATCGCGGATGAGCGCAGCCTGATCGAGGCGCTGCGGCAGGCGGCCGATCTGGCGCCGGACGCGGATCTCCGCGATCGTGTGTGACCAAGTATGGGTGATTAAACCGGCGTTCCCGATCGCGCAGGCAAATTGCGGCGGCCTCCATTGACGTTGTCGAGCGGGAACACATATCCCGCACCATCGATCCACGTTACCGCTCAGGAGTAAGTATGGACGCGCCGTCGAATATCGATCCCGTCACAGCGCAATCCGGCGGTGACGTCGTGCACTGGCTGACCAACGGCACGCGCGATCAGCGCTTCATCGACAATATTTTTGCCGAAATGTGCATCCGGCTTCAGCAAGCGGACATTCCCGTCAAGCGGGCGTCGCTTCATATCCTGATCCACCATCCGCAATGGCTTGGCGCCCGGATCATGTGGGAAGACGGGATGAGCGAGGCCGAAATTGCGCGGGTCGATTACGATGTCCAGGAGCGTTCCGAATATATCGGCAGTCCCGCCAACGAAATCCATGACGGTGTCACCGAGGTGCGCGAGAATCTCGAGCGCGATCCTGCGCTAGGCCGCAAGCACGCCGTCTATGACGAGATGCGGGCGAAAGGCTTGAGCGACTATGTGGCGTGGCCGCTGTACCATACGCTCGGCAAGCGGCACATCGTGACCTTTGCTACCGACCGGCCAGGCGGTTTCGACGCCGCGCATATCGCCGCCCTGCAGAGATTGCTGCCGGTGCTGGCGCTGGTCAGTGAGATCCGGGTCAAGAACCGGCTGGCGCGTACGCTGCTGGAAACCTATGTCGGATCGCATGCTGGCGAACTTATTCTGGCGGGCGCCACCAGGCGCGGAACCGGAACCACGGTGCGCGCCGCCATCATGATCTGCGACTTACGTGATTTCACCCGGATCTCCGACAACTGGCCGCGCGATGACGTCATTGATCTCCTGAACGGCTATTTCGACGCGATGTCGGAGCCGATCGCGCGGCATGGCGGCGAAATACTGAAATTCATCGGCGACGGTCTGCTCGCCATTTTTCCGCTCAGCCAGCCTTCGGCCTGCGCAAATCTGCTGCATGCCGTGACTGAGGCGCGTCAGGCCATGACGGCGCTGAACGAAAAGAACAGCGAAACCGGCCGTGCGCCGCTGAACTACGGCATCGGCGTTCACGTCGGCGACGTCATGTACGGCAATATCGGGTCGCGCAGCCGGCTCGACTTCACGGTTATCGGTCCGGCGGTCAATATGGCCTCGCGCCTCGAAGCCCTCACCAAGCAATTGGGGAAAACGGTGCTGCTGTCCCGCGCGTTCGCAGACTTCGTCGAGAGCGATTTCGATCTCGAACGCGTCGGCGAACATCCCGTGCGCGGCTTCAACGACCCAATCGAGCTGTTCGCGTATCACGGCTGAATGCCGATCCATGTCCGTGCGATCGTCTCCAGTCGCTTGACACAAGGCATCAATGTTCTCATTATGTTCTTTTATCGGGAACATCGTCGAAACGTCATGGGCAAACGGTCGGATGGCAACGACAGCCACCATCCTCCATGCGGACCTGGATGCGTTCTATGCCTCGGTAGAGCAGCTGCTTGATCCTTCGCTGCGCGGCAAACCCATTGCCGTCGGTGGCGGGGTTGTGCTTGCCGCGTCTTACGAAGCCAAGGCCTTCGGGGTCCGCGGCGGCATGCCGGGACGGCAAGCGTGCGAACTCTGTCCGCAGCTCATTTTTGTCGGCGGACATTTCGGGGAATACCAACGGCTGGGCGATGCCGCCATCAAGGTGATTGGCGATTTCACGCCGCTCGTCGAACGGATCTCCATTGACGAGGCCTTTGCCGATGTCGCGGGCTGCACCCATCTGTTTGGTCCGCCTGCCGAGATTGCAACGGCCATCCGCCAACGCGTGCGCGCGGAGCTTGGCCTTCCGATCTCGGTCGGTGTCGCGCGCACCAAGCATCTGGCGAAAATTGCTTCGCAAGTGGCCAAACCCGACGGGCTTGTCGTTGTCGATCCCGACACGGAACTCGGATTCCTTCACCACCTGCCGGTCGAGTTGATGTGGGGCGTGGGTCCGGCGACGCGGACACGGCTGGCCGAAATCGGCGTGCTCACGATCGGGCAGCTGGCAGCGACACCGGGAGGTTCGCTCAAGCGGGTGCTTGGTTCCGCGGCAGGGACGAAACTTTCGGCGCTGGCGTGGAATCGTGATCCACGGGAAATCAAGACTCACCGCCGGGCTCGATCGGCAGGAGCGCAGTCGGCGCTTGGCAGGAAACCCGCCGAAGGGCGGGTTGTTCGACCCACCTTGCTTCACCTCGCCGACCGAATCGGCAGCCGGCTCCGCGCCAAGTCGAGGCCCGGGCGAACCGTGACGGTCCGCGTTCGCTTCGCCAATCTGAAGTCAGTCACGCGTTCGGTCACGCTCGACGCACCGGTCTCCGCGACCCTGATTCTGGCCGAGGTCGCCGGGGACCTGGTGCGCGCTGTCCTCGCCGATCATCCTCACGAGAAAACCATCTCGCTCCTGGCGATGTCCGTGTCGCATCTTGGAGAGCAGCGGGATGTGGAGCTCGAACTCCCGCTCGGACTTGGCGATGAAGCACGCCGCCCCGGCAGCAAAAGAGGCATGGCGCGTTCGGCGGCCGACCATGCCGTCGATAAAATCCGCGATCGCTTCGGATGGGATGCGATCGGATATGGATCGGTGGCGCCGGGTGTCTCTTCTTCCGTTCCCGACGCGTTTCGCAAACTCGCTGAAAAGGACCTGTGACCGTCACGCGTCCAGCGCGCGCCCAAAGCCTACGCAGTGCACGCGCCGTCACAGACTCAACGGGGTGTGTCGCCTGAGAACTAAAACGGGGATTTTGCAAGCGGTTAACTCGCGACACGATGCCTGCCGCGTCGCGGGGCGCTTCCGGTGGACGATGGACAATGGTTAATAAACCGTCACCGCGTTGTAATTAACGCCAGTTTATATTCCGGCCGCTGACGCGCCCCGCGCGACAACACGCGATTCCCCACCTTCAACGCTGCGCGAGCCCCTCGTGCCGCTGCGGCCTGCTTTTGCCTTTTTTTATCATGGAGATTATCGATGGCTCTTGGTCCCGGTTCGATCGCTTTCGTCGGTTTCAACGCGGACGGAACTGACGGATTAGCGTTCATTGTCATCGACCCGATTGCTGCGGGAACGGTTGTCCGCTTCAGCGACAAGGAATGGAACGGCCTGGAAATCGGATCTGGTGGCGCTTTCAACACCGGCGAAGGCGGGCTGACCTGGACCAATGGCGGAGGCGATCTGGCTGCCGGCACGATTGTCGAACTCCTCAACACCTCCGTGGCCGGCCGCACCGCCAATATCGGTACAGTCACTGGCGCAGGTTTTGCGCTCGGTAACTCGGAAGAGTCGATCTACGCCTTCGTCGGAACCTCTGACACCGCCCCGACCACCTTCCTGGCTGCGGTCACCAACAACAATGGCGGCTTCACCGACGCCAATGTCAGCGGCCTGCTCGCAGGCACCGGGCTCGTCGCGGGCTCCACGGCTTTGGTGCTGCCCCGGACCGACGGCGCCGATGTCGCCGCCTACAACCCGGCTTTCGGTGGCAGCTCGTTCGCATCGCGCGCGGACGCCCTTGTCGCGTTCAATACGACGACCAATTTTGTCGCGCAAAGCGGTAGCGGCGACCAGGATGGCGACGGCACCACGCCCGATGCGCCGTTCCTCACCGATGCGCAGTCTCCGCTCGCGGGTGTGACCTTCACCATCCAGTCAGGCATACCGCCGCAGATTGTCGGCTTCGCCTCAGGTTCTGTTTCGGTCTCGCAGGTCGAAGGCAATGCCGGAACGACCGCCTTCAGCTTCACGGTGGAGCGCACCGGCGGCACCATTGGTGACGTCAGCTTCAGCGGTCAATTGACTTCGGCGGCGGCTGATGCCGCCGATTTCAATGGCGCAACGCCTCCGCCGTTCGCCTTCAACGGCAGCATTGCCGCCGGGCAGAACTCGACGGTCGTAACCGTCCAGGTCAATGGCGACACGACGTTCGAGCCGACTGAGAACTTCAACCTGGCACTTCAGACGGTCGTCAACAGCGACGCAACCGTTTCGACCTCGCTCGGCGCGCAAACGACGGCGACCGGAACGATCGAAAACGACGATGCCGCCGGTCCCGGAAACGTGATCGAGGGCATCACGATCCTGGATCAGGCGCCGTCGCTGCAGGGCGACGCGGTAACGCCGACCGCCACCAATGCGGTTCAGCTGGTTCGCCTCGGCAATTACGCGCCCGCCGCCGGCACCAACGCCGAAGTGGTTTCGTTCGATCCGTCGACCGGCCGGGCCTACTTGCTCAACACCATCGGCAACACCATCGATATCGTTTCGATCAGCGCCAGCGGCGCCGTGAACCTCGTGTCCTCGATCGACCTGACCGCACTCGACGGTTTCAACGGGGCAAATTCGGTCGCAATCAAGAATGGCGTGCTTGCCGTCGCCTACGCCAGCGATCTGACCGGCGCCAACGGTTTTGTCGCGTTGTTCGACGCCAACGGTACGCTCGTCAACACCGTGGAAGTCGGGGCGGGTCCCGATCAGGTGGTGTTCACCGCCGACGGTTCGAAGCTGCTGGTCGCCAATGAAGGCGAGCCCGGAGAGATCACATTGCCCGGCGGCGGCACGCAATTGATCAATCGCGAAGGCAGCGTTTCGATTCTCGATCTGTCCGGCGGCGCCGCAGCGGCCACGGTTGCCACGACGGTTGGGTTCGATCTGCTCGACGGCTACGAGACCGTGCTGAAGCAGGCCGGCGTCGCGCTGTTGACCGGCCAGACGGCATCGGCAGACATCGAGCCGGAATACATTTCGGTGTCGCCGGACGGCACCCGCGCTTACGTTACGCTGCAGGAGGTCAACGCGGTCGCCGTGATCGATCTGACCAATCCGGCGGCAACCAAGCCGCTTGCGATCCTGCCGCTGGGCGGCGTCGACCACACCCTGGCCGGCAACAAGTTCGATGCCAGCGACCGGGACGGCCCATCGAACGGCCAGGCCATCAATCTTCGCAACGCCGACGTCATCAGCCTGCTGCAACCGGATGCCATCGCCACCTTCAAGGTCGGCAACGACACCTACTTCGTCACTGCCAATGAAGGCGATGCCCGCGTGCTGCTCGACGACGAGGCGACGCTCGCGGAACAGGGCGGCGGCGTATTCACCATCGATCTCGACAACACGGCCTATCCCGATGAGGCCGCGATGAGGGCCAATGCCGACCTCGGCCGCCTGCGAATCCGAAAAGATCTCGGCGACACCGATGGCGACGGCGACATCGACCAGATCTACGCCTATGGCGGCCGCAGCCTGTCGATCTTCAAGCAGAATGCCGACGGCACCATCACCAAGGTGCGCGACACCGGCGGCGAATTCGAAGCGATCATCGCGCGGGACCTGGCGACGCGACACAACATCGACACCGCCGAAGGCGGCGGCTTCGACACCCGGTCCGACAACAAGGGGCCGGAGCCCGAGGGCGTCGATATCGGCGTCATCGACGGACGGACATATGCGTTCGTCAGCCTCGAGCGCGCGGGCGGTGTGATGATCTACGACATCACCGATCCCGCCAACGCATCGTTCGTCGGGTACAAGCCGCCGGGCGTGGGCGAAGGCAATGCGCCCGAAGTGACCAAGTTCATCAGCGCCGCGGATTCGCCGACCGGGACGGCGCTCGTGCTTACCGCCAATGAGGGGAATTCGACAGGGGGCGCCTATACCGGCTCGGGCCTGACGGTCTATGCCGCGCTGCCGGACGATTATACCCAGGAGGTCCGCGTCGCCTCGTCGTCGACCAGCGTCTCGCACGCAGAAGGCAACAGCGGCACAACCGCCTATTCGTTCGTGATCGAGCGCACCAACGGCACCATCGGTGCGGTCGACGTGTCGCTGCAGCTCGGATCCGCCGTGGCCAACACCGGTGACTTCTCCGGTGTTGCGGCGCTGCCGAAGACCATCAACGCCACCATTCCGGCCGGCGAGTCGTCGGTGACGGTGACCGTGGACGTCGCTGGCGATGCCGCCTTCGAAGCCAACGAGACTTTCACGTTGACGGTGACCGGCGCGTCGACGACGCAGCCCGGCGTCACCGCTGCCGTGAGCGCCACCCAGGCGGTCGCCACCGGCACGATCCAGAACGACGACGCCATGCACATCTACGACGTTCAGGGCGCCGGACATCGCTCGGAATTCGTCGGCCAGCAGGTGACGGTGCGCGGCATCGTCACGGCGATTGACGCCTCCGGCACGGAGAATGGCAGCAACAACCCGGTCGGCTACTACATTCAGGACGCGGTCGGCGACGGCGACTACCGGACTTCGGACGGCGTCTTTGTGTTCCTGGGGACTGGTGCCGGCGCCACGATCCCGGCCGGGATCGTCGTGGGTGCGGAAGTGCAATTGACCGCAACCGTCAGCGAGTTCGCCAGCACCAACCAGCTGTCGACGACGCAGCTCAACCCGGTAGCAGGCACGACCAGCATTTTGTCGACGGGCAATGCGCTGCCGACCGCCGTGCGCGTCGGCGATGTCGACAACCTCGCGACCGGCCTCGAGCGCAAGCCGGCTTTGGTGTCGCTCGGTGACGATGACGTCGATACATCAGCTCCGGGCGGCACCTATGACCCGGTGAATCAAGGGTCGGATTTCTGGGAATCCCTGGAAGGCATGCGCGTCACGCTGGAAGATGTGCGCGTCACCACGCCGTTCCACTCGAATTTTGACGAACAGTTCGTCACCCCGAACGTCGGCGCCAACCCCTCGAACAATCCGCGCGGCGGCCTGACCATCAGCGACACGACGCCGGGAATGACGCAGCCCGCCGACAAGGTGTTCGACTTCAATCCGGAGCGCATTCAGCTGGACGACGAAGCCGGCGTGGCGCTGCCCACCAACCTTCAGACCGGCGACCGCCTGGGTGATGTGACCGGCGTCGTCAACTACGCCAACGGCCAGTATGAGGTGAACACGACCGAGGCCTATGGCCCGGTGACCGCGGCGAACCTGCAGAAGGAAACCACCACGATCGTCGAGAATCTCGACCGGATTCGCGTGGCCACCTTCAACGTCGAGAACCTGGCGCCGGTTGGTCAACTGGTGGATGGCGTGCCGACGCCGGCGAGCAAGTTCGCCGGTCTAGCGGCTGCTATCGTCAACAACCTCAAGGCACCCGAGATCATTGCACTGCAGGAGGTGCTGGACAATGACGGCGCCACCAGCTCAAGCACCACGAGCGCTTCGGAAACCCTGTCGCAGCTGATCGACGCCATCGTTGCTGCCGGCGGACCGCGCTATGTGGCGATCGACTCCGCACCGATCGACAACATCGGCGGCATCCCAGGCGGCAATCAGCGTGTCGCCTATCTCTACGACCCGTTGGCGGTATCTCCGAGCGCCCGCAACGGCCTGACCGACATCGTCAGCGACGCTGACGGCGTGAAGGTGCAGCATTTTGCCAGCGCTGGCCAGATCGGGCAGGGCAATACCGACTTCACCGCCACGCGCAAATCGCTCCCGATGGAATGGTCGCCGGTAGGTTACACCGACGAGCAGGGCGGCACGTTCTGGACCGTCAACAACCATCTCTCCTCGAAGGGCGGTTCGGCGCCGCTTTACACCACGCTGCTGGATCTGCCGCTCTATGCCGACCCGATCAACGGGTCCGCGCAGCAGACCGGTTCGTCGAACGAGCGCGAGGGACAGGCGGAGACGATCAACGCGTTTGTTGATGGCCTGCTGGCCAACGGCTCGGCGACCGATGACCGCATCGTGGTGCTGGGCGATCTGAACGACTTCCAGTTCTTCCCGGTCGTCGACCTCGTCACCGGCGCGCTCACCCGCACCACCGCCAACCCTGACGGGACCCCCAGCGTCTTCGCGCCCGGTACCGCGGTGCTCTCCGAGCTGATCAGCAAGCTCCCGGAAAACGAGCGCTATTCCTACATTTTCGACGGCAATGCTCAGGCGCTGGATCACATCCTGGTTTCGAACAACCTGTATGACAGCGCCCAGTTCGATATCGTGCACATGAATTCGGAGTTCATCGACCAGCTTTCAGACCACGATCCGTCGGTGTCGTCGCTGGTGATGTCCCGTTCGGCTGCGATCGCCACCGCCGGCAACGACGTGTTCGATCAGGCCGCCTACACGGCGAAGTTTGGCGTGCGCGGCAGCCTCGCCGGCAACGACACGATCGACGGCCTTGGCGGCGATGATCGCATTGCCGCTGGTGGCGGCAATGACGCCGTCGATGGCGGCGCCAACGGTGCGGCCGGCGACGTCGCCGTCTACACCGGCGCGCGCAGCAACTACACGATCACCCAGCAGGGTGGCTCGTTCGTCATCACCGATACCCGCGCGGGCTCCGCCGACGGCGTTGACACCGTCACGAACGTCGAACGGTTCGAGTTTACGGACCGCACGCTTACCGCGGCGCAATTGCTTGACGCAACGGGGCCGGTCCTCACCGCGGCCACGCCTGCCGACAACGCGACTGCGGTCGCCGCCGGCAGCAACATCGTGCTGACATTCGACGAAGCCGTCGCGGCAGGGTCCGGAAACATCGTCATCAGCAACGGCGCGGGAGACACCCGCACCATCGCGATCGGCGATGCGTCGCAGGTCACGATCTCCGGCAACATTGTCACCATCAATCCGACCGCCGATCTGGCCGCCGGAGCCGCCTACGACGTCACACTGGCCTCGGGCGTGATCACCGACGTTGCCGGCAATGCGTTCGGCGGCATCGCGCAGAACGACCTCGACTTCACCGTCGCGGCGCCGCTGACCTACAAGCTTCAGATCCTGCACGCGTCGGATTTCGAGGCAGGCCTGAAGGCGATCGACGACGCACCGCGCTTCGCAGCCATCGTGGACCGACTCGAAGATACGTTTGCCAACTCGATCACCCTGGCGTCGGGCGACAACTACATTCCGAGCCCGTTCTTCAACGCGGCCAGCGACCCGAGCCTTGCATCGTTCTTCCAGCCGAGCATCGGCCGCGCCGATATCCGCATCCTGAACACGATCGGGATCGAGGCGTCGGTCATCGGCAACCACGAGTTCGATCCGGGCCCGCGCGATGTGCAGAACCTCATCCGTCCTCTTGCAGATCCCGACGGTGCCGGCCCGCTAGGCGGCTACGAAGGAACCCGGTTTGCCTATCTCGCCGCCAACCTGAACTTCGCCGGCGAGCCGGACCTGGCGCCCAATGCCCAGACCACGCCGCTGACCGAAGCGACGTTCGGTGTCGGTGCAAGCGGCGGCCGCCGCATCGCGCCCTCGACCATTCTCGAGGAAAACGGCGAGAAGATCGGTGTGGTCGGTGTCACTACTCCGGTGTTCGAGGACATCACGACCCCCGGCGGCGTCCGGATCATCGGCCCGCGCACGCTGGAAACCGATGCCGACTTCATCGCGCTTGCCGCGATCATTCAGCCGGCGATCGATGCCGTCATCGCCCAGGGTGTGAACAAGGTCATCATCGTTTCGCAGCTGCAGGAGCTGAAGAACGAGCAGAAGCTCATCAGCTTCCTGCACGGCGTCGACGTCGTGATCGGCGGCGGCTCGAACACGCTGCTCTCTGACAGCAACGATGTTCTCCGTCCGGGCGACGTCAGCGAAGGCGAGTACGCGCAGATCATCACCAACGCAGGCGGCAAGAACACGGTTCTCGTCAACACCGACGGGAACTACAAATATGTCGGCCGACTGGTGCTCGAGTTCGATGCCAACGGCGACATCATTCCCGCCAGCCTCGATCCGGGCGTGAACGGCGCCTATGCCACTGACGATGCGGGTTTGGCCCGTGTTTACGAAGGCTCCGGCATCGATCCGTTCGCCGAGGGTTCACGCGGCGATACCGTGCGCGATCTCACCACCGCAATCGACGGCATTATCACCCAGAAGGATGCTGTCACCTTCGGCCGTACCGACGTCTATCTTGAGGGTCGGCGTGGTGAGGTGCGTTCGCAGGAAACCAATCTCGGAAACCTCTCCGCCGACGCGAACCTGTGGTACGCCAAGTCGGAATACGACAGCGCCGTTCAGATTTCGATCAAGAACGGCGGTGGCATCCGCGACTCCATCGGCTCGATCAGCTCCGAGGGCGACGGTGCCGAGCTTCCGCCTGCGGCAAACCCCGAGGTTGGCAAGGAAGCGGGAGAGGTCAGCCAGCTCGACATCGAGAATTCGCTGCGCTTCAACAACGCGCTCAGCCTTGTCACGCTGACGCCACAGCAACTGCTCGAAGCGCTGGAAAACGGTGTTTCCAACCCGGGCGGCATCTTCGCCCAGGTGGGCGGTCTCCGGTTCAGCTATGATCTGACCCGCGCTGCGGGTGACCGGGTCCGCTCGGTCACGTTGGTCGACGAGAACGAACACGTCATCGCGGTCGTCGTCGAGAACGGGGACGTGGTTGCTGATGCTCCGGCGGCGATCCGTATGGTGACGCTGAGCTTCCTGATCGGTGGGGCAAATCCCAACGCCCCGGGCGGGTTCAACCGGCCTGACGGCTTCCGGTTCGCCGAGTACATCGCTGCCAACTCGGCCTTTGCCAATCGCGTCGATCTGTCTCCGGATAATTTGCCGGCAGACGACGTGGCTACCCGTACGGGCGCTGCAACATTCACCGACGACGGCTTCGAGCAGGATGCGTTGGCCGAATATTTCGCGGCAAACTTCTCCACAACCCCGTTCGCGCAGGCCGATACGACCCCGGCCCAGGATCAGCGCATCCAAAATCTGGTTGCAAACGGCGGCAACGATACCGTCCTTCCGATCATGGGAACCGACGGTGAGGATGATCTCTCCGGCACCGCCGGAAAGGACTCGATCTTTGCCAAGAACGGCGACGATCGCGTTCGCAGCCTCGGTGGGGACGATCTCGTGCTGGGCGGCGGCGGTGACGACGTCATCGAGGGTGGCGACGGCAACGACCGTGTCGAGGGCGGCGAGGGCAACGACTTCGTCTTCGGTGATGCAGGTAATGACACCGTGCTGGGCGGCGCCGGCGACGATCGGCTTCGCGGCAATGACGGCAGCGACAAGCTGGTCGGCGGCACTGGCAACGACAATGTCAACGGCGGCGCGGGTTCGGACGCTTATGCCTACAAGCTGGGCGACGGTTCTGACATCATTACCGAAGCGGCGAATACACCGGCCGACACCGATACGCTGGCACTCGTTGATCAGAACGCTGCGAATGTTACGTTCCGCAGGTTTGGCAACGACACTCAGATCGAGCTGTCCAACGGCAGCGTGATCACGTTGAAGGATCAGCGGGTTAGCGGCGGCGTCGAGAAGGTGACCTTCGCCGATGGCCAGGAGTTCGATCGCAGCGGCATCAACAGTGCGATCGTCAATCGCGGGCCGATGGCCCTTGACGACACCGCAGCGACGGTGGCGGAAGATGCGGCGGCGTTCGTCATTCCGTTCGCCAGCATTCTCGGCAACGATACCGATGCCGACCTTGACGCGCTCTCGATCACCGCGCTCGCAAATGTCGTGGGCGGCACGGCCGAGATCGTAGCGGGTGGCATCCGGTTCACGCCGACGGCCAACTTCAACGGGTCGGCCTCGTTTGAGTACACCCTCAGCGACAGCAACGGCGGGTCGGATACCGGCAAGGTCGGCTTCTCCGTTACCGCGGTGAACGATGCGCCGGTCACGGTGAACGACGTCGCGACCGTAGGCGAAAACCAGTCGATGGCCTTCGACCTGACGGCCAACGACACCGACGTCGAGGATGGCGTATCCCCGACCTTGTCGGCCTTCGAGGTGACCGGCGTCTCGGGCATCGACCTGAGCAACGCGAACGCCCAGACGGCTTTCTCGATCAATCCGGGCGGCCAGCTGCAGTTCAATCCGGGCAACCTGTTCGACAGCCTGAACACCGGCGAAAGCGCCACCGTCTCGATCAGCTATACGGCGCAAGACAGTGCCCACGCTGTGTCGACCGGAACCTTCACGCTGACGGTCAACGGAGATACCGATGCCAACGTGATCAATGGCACCAACGGCACCAACCTCTTGTTCGGTACGGATGGTGTCGATCTCATCAATGCGGGTGGCTCGGTTGACTTTGCCTTCGGCCAGGGCGGTGACGACATCGTCAATGGCGGAACCGGCGATGACTTCGCGTTCGGCGGTCTTGGCAATGACACCCTGCGCGGTGAGGCCGGCCGGGATATCCTGTTCGGAGAGGACGGCAACGACACGCTGGCCGGCGGCCAGGGCAATGACCAGCTGTTCGGCGGTCTGGGCAACGACACCTTCATATTCCAGCAAGGCGGCGGACGCGATCTGGCATTCGACTTCAAGTCGGGCGCCGGCTCGGACGATGTCCTCCAGCTGGACGCCAGCGCATTCGCCGACTTCAACGCGTTGATGGCGTCGGGCGCGGTCACCAACAGCCAGATCGGCACCGAGATCGAGTACGCTGACGGGTCCAGCATCACCCTGATCGGGGTCAACAAGGCGACGCTTACGGTGGATGACTTCCGCTTCGCCTGACGGTCCATGCCGAATTGGTCATACGAGTGGGGGCGCACGCGCCCCCATTTCGTTTTGTCAGATAACTGTAACAATTCTCGGCTACCGCCAAGACTGTACGAGCAAAGGCTGTACGAGTGAGCGCAACCATTGACCACCAGCCGGCAACAACCCACAGATGCCGCCCGCGGCGAGTTGGATAAGGCGCTCGCGCATTGCCGCTCGGCGTTTTTTGCCATCGCCGGATTCAGCGCCATCCTCAACATTCTGGCGCTGACAGGCTCCCTCTTCATGATGGAAGTCTACGACCGGGTGCTGCCCAGCCGGAGCGTGCCGACGCTGCTGGGCCTGCTGGCGCTGGTGCTGATCCTGTACGTCTTTCAGGGGTTTATGGACGCGCTGCGCGGCCGGTTACTGGTTCGGATCGGCCTCCGTCTCGACCAGGAGATGTCGGATCGGGTCTATGCGACGGTGATGCGGTTGCCGATCCAGGCGCCAAAGCGCGGCGAGTCGATCCAGCCGCTGCGCGACCTCGATACCATCCGCGGCTATCTGTCCGGCCCGGGGCCAACGGCCTTCTTCGATCTGCCCTGGGTTCCACTCTATCTCGCAATCTGCTTTGCCTTCCATTTCTGGATTGGGGTCACGGTGCTGGCGGGCGCGCTGGTCCTGGTTTCGCTGACGCTGCTGTCGGAACTGCTTGCGAAGAAGTCGGCGCTGGACGCCAATCGCATCGGCAATCAACGCGCGCGGCTGGCGGAGACCAGCCGTCGCAACGCCGAGGCTCTGACGGCGCTCGGCATGACCGGATGGATTTCGCGCCGCTGGCAGTCGTTGAACCGCAAATTCCTGTCCGGCCAAGTCGATTCGAGTGATCTCGCCGCGGGCCTTGGCGCCATGGGGCGAGCATTCCGGATGATGCTGCAGTCCGGCGTGCTTGCCGTCGGCGCGTATCTGGTGATCAACCAGCAGGCCACCGCGGGTGTCATTATTGCATCGTCTATTTTGTCGGCGCGGGCGCTCGCACCGGTCGATCTTGCGATTTCCCACTGGCGCAGTTTCGTCGGCGCCAGACAGGCGCGCCAGCGCCTGCACAAGCTGCTCATGTTGCTGCCGGAACTGAGAACGCCGACCTCGTTGCCGAAGCCGCAACGCGGTCTCAGCGTCGAGAATATCAGCGCGGCGCCGCCGGACGTCCAGCGTGCGGTCGTGCACGAGGTGACGTTCGCCCTGAAGGCCGGTAACGGGCTCGGCGTGATCGGCCCCAGCGCGTCGGGAAAATCGTCACTGGCCCGGGTTCTGGTTGGACTGTGGGCGCCCGCACGTGGCGCCGTCCGGCTTGACGGCGCGACGCTGGACCAATGGGTGCCCGATGAACTCGGGCGCCACATCGGCTATCTGCCGCAGGACGTCGAATTGATCGAAGGGACCGTTGCCGAGAACATTTCGCGGTTCGATCCCGACGCCTCGTCGGAGGCGATCATCGCGGCGGCGAAAGCTGCTGGCGTGAACGAGCTCGTGCTGTCGTTGCCGCAAGGTTACGACACCGAGATCGGCGAGCAGGGCTCCGCGCTGTCGGCCGGCCAGCAACAGCGCGTCGCGCTGGCGCGTGCTCTTTATGGCGACCCGTTCCTGGTCGTGCTGGACGAGCCGAATTCCAATCTTGACGCCGAAGGCGACGAGGCATTGACGCAGGCGATCCTGGGTGTCCGCGCCCGCGGCGCGATCGTGATCGTGGTCGCGCACCGGCCGAGCGCACTGTCGGGCGTCGATCACGTGCTCGCGATGAGCGGCGGACGACAGCAAGCCTTCGGCCCCAAGGACGAGGTGCTGGCCAAGGTGCTGCGGCGCGATGGGCCTGTCAGCGCGCCCAAAGTTGTGCAAGCCGTCCAGGGATGAGCGATGTCTGACGCTGATTTGATCGACCCTCGTTCGTCCATTCGCGGACACATCGCGGTCGGGCTGGCCGCCATCATGCTCGTCACCGGCGGCATCGGCGGATGGGCTGCAACCACCGAAATTTCGGGCGCCCTGATTGCGCCGGGAAGTGTCGTGGTCGAATCCAACGCACGGAAGGTTCAGCATCCGACCGGCGGCGTCGTTGGGCAAATTGCGGTGACCAATGGCAAAGCCGTGACGGCCGGCGACCTCCTGGTCCGGCTCGACGAAACCATGACGCGGGCAAATCTGCAGATCGTGTCGAAGACGCTGGATGAAATGACGACGCGCCGCGCGCGGTTGCGTGCCGAACGCGACGGCGCAGCGGAAGTGTCATGGCCCTCGGCGTTCAAGGACCGGCGGCAGGAGGAAAGCGTTGTCGAGCTGATGACCGATGAGCAGCGTCTGTTCGAACTGCGCAACACCACGCGGCTTGGTCAAAAGCGACAGCTGCGCGAGCGGATCGCTCAGCTCAACGAGGAAGCGGTCGGCATCACTGCCCAGCAGGCGGCCAAATCGCAGGAACTGGATCTGGTCAACCGTGAGCTGGAGGGGGTGCGGCAACTCTGGAGCAAGCATCTGATCCAGATCAACCGCCTGACGGCGCTCGAGCGCGAAGCGGCGCGGCTTGACGGCGAACGGGCGCAGCTGATCGCGGCGGCGGCGCAGGGACGCGGCAAGGTATCCGAGATCGAACTTCAGATCACCCAGATCGACCGCGAACTGGCCAGCGAAGTCGGCCGTGAAATGCGCGAGATCGACGGCAAGGCGGGTGAATACGCCGAGCGGAAAGTGGCGGCCGAAGACCAGTTGCGGCGGGTCGACATCCGGGCCCCGATTTCAGGCACCGTCCACGAAATGAACGTCCACACGATCGGCGGCGTCGTCAGTGCCGGCGAGCAATTGATGCTGATCGTGCCGGACTCCGAGCGTTTGACGGTCGAGGCGAGGGTGGCGCCGCAGGACATCGATCAGGTGCGGGTCGGGCAGGCTGCCGCGCTGCGTTTTTCCGCCTTCAGCCAGCGCACGACGCCGGAGATCAATGGGGTCGTCAGCCGGGTATCGGCCGACGTGACCACGGAACAGCGCACCGGCGTCACCTACTATACCGCGCGCATTGCCATTGCGCCCGAAGAGCTCGCGCGCCTCGGCGAGGTCAAGCTCGTGCCCGGCATGCCGGTCGAAGCGTTCATCAAGACAGCGGATCGGACGGTTGGCTCCTACTTGACCAAGCCGATGTTCGACCAGGTCGCCCGCGCCTTTCGCGAACGATAGCTCTTCCGGTTGGTGAGCGCGGCGTTGCCGCGCGTTTAAGACCCAGTTCGAGCTTTGAAGCTCTTGCCTGATTTGGGGTCGTAGCGCCCGCCGCCGAGGTGCTCGTGGCCCCAATTCATGATCTGCAGCAGGACGGGCTCCAGGCGCTTTCCTTCGTCGGTCAGCTGATAGGCGTATCGGACCGGGTTTTGCTGGTAGGGGTCGCGTTTCACCAGGCCCCATTCCGCAAGCCGCTTGAGACGTTCGGACAGGATGTTCGAGGGGACGCGTTCAGCGCTGTCCTGCAGCGCCTGAAAGGTCTGCTTGCCGTGCCACATCAGGTCGCGAACGATGAGCAGGGTCCACTTGTCGCCCACGACTTCCAGCGCGCGCGCGATGGAGCATGTCGATCGGAAGTCATGTTTTGCCATGGCGAACGTGTCCGCGTTTCCGGTACCGGACCTGCCCGGAACGGTGTCCCTCGATAATCTAGCAGACCGACTTGCATTTTTAAAGTGTCATGGCTAGTGTAACTTTCGATTTTAAAGCGACTGGCCGCGCCGGGCGGCTGATCGGGGTGGCGACGTCGTGAACAGGATTGTGCTTGCCCATGCCGCCGCGGCGGCAGCCGCCTTGATCGCAGGGGCTGCCGTCGTCGCCACGCGCTCCGTCATTGGAGAGATCGACCCGATCTCGCTGGCTTTTTACCGCTATCTGATCTCGATCGCCTGCTTTGCGCCGTTTCTGCTGGCGATGTGGCCGCGCGGCGGCCTTGCGCTATCCGAATGTGCAAAGATCGCCGGGTTCGGGATTCTCTTCTTCGTGCTTTTTCCCTGGGCCTTCAATGCGTCGCTCCAGTACGTGCCGGCCGCGCGTGGCGCGGTTGGTCTGGCGACGATACCGATCCAGACCCTGATCGTCGCAGCTGCCTTCGGCCGCGAGAAGCTGACCACCGCGAAGGTGGCAGGTGTCGTGCTGGCGTTTTCCGGCATCGCGGTGGCGTTTGGCACCGCTGCATTCGGACGGGGAAATGCCGATTACATGATCGGAGACGCCCTGATGCTGCTGAGCGTCCTCTGCGCCGCCGTCTACTCCGTTTTCAGCCGCGCGACCCTGATGCGCCACGGGCCGATTTTCGTGACGGCATTGGCGATGGCATTCGCCGTCGCTGTCTTGTTGCCGGTTGTCGGTCTCCAGCAAGGCAGTGCGGCTTTGCCGGCGCTCAGCGCAAGAGGATGGCTCGCGGTGGCGTTCCTTGGAACAGTCGCCGGTGTTCTGCAGTTTTCCCTTTTCATGTGGGCGTTGCGCTGGCTGCCGCCGACGACAACCGTTTTGTACCTGACGCTCAATCCAATCACGGCGATGGCGCTGGGCATCGCGATGCTTGGCGAATCGCTGACGGTGGAATTGGTCGCCGGTATGGCACTCGTTCTCGTCGGGATCCTGATTGGCACCGGTGTCTTCTCGGCCAACAGGAATTGGGCCCGGCAGACGTCATCGGGTTCGGCCCGCTAGCTAGAGCGGGCGAAGTGGTCGACAGGTCCGCAACGCAAATTCGACAGGGCGAGAAGGGTGGCGGTCCCCGCAATGGCCCAATATAACCCTTGGTTCTACGCCAAGGAGGTGAGCGGTTGCGCGAGCGTTATCAAGGCAAGTCCCTGAACCGGCTAGAGGATCATCGCTTCCTCACCGGGCGCGGCAGCTATGTCGCCAATGATCATGTGGCTGATGTGCTTTACGCCCATGTGGTCCGCTCGCCGCACGCCTTCGCGCGCATCATCAAGATCAACCTGGATGCTGCCCGTGGGCTTCCCGGCGTGGTCGCAGTCCTCTGTGAAGCCGATCTCGCTGCCGATGGCATCGGCGAGTTGCCCTGCGTCACGGTGATCGACGCGGCTGAGCCGATCATCGCGCCGCCGCGACCCGCGCTGGCCCGTGATTTCGTGCGGCATGTCGGCGATCCCGTGGTGCTCATTGTGGCGGAGACGCTGGAAGCGGCGGTGGCGGGCGGCGAAGTGGTCGACATCGCCTATGAGTCGCAACCTTGCGTCACCGTGGCGACCGCGGCGCTGAAACCGGATGCCCCGCTGTTATGGAAAGAGGCGCCGGGCAATTCCGCCTTCCTGTTCCGGAAGGGCGATGCGGCGGCGGTTGCCGCGGCGATGGCAGAGGCTACGCATATCGTCGAATGCGACCTCTTCAACAACCGCGTCGTGGCAGCTCCCCTGGAGACGCGCGCCGCGATCGGCTTCCATGATCGCAAGACGGATCAGTTTCTGCTGTCGGTGACCGGCCAGGCCGCTCACGACACCCGCAAGGTGCTCGCCGGCGCCGTCTTCAAGATTCCGCTCGAACGGCTTCGCGTGGTGGTCCCTGACGTCGGCGGCGGATTCGGGATGAAGAACTACGTCTATCCCGAATATGCGCTGGTGCTGTGGGCGGCCAGGAAGCTCGGTCGCCCGGTGCGCTGGGTCTGCGAACGATCAGAAGATTTCGTCAGCTCGGCGCATGGCCGCGATTTCTTTTCCCGCGCGCGGCTCGCGCTCGACAAAGATGGCCGGTTTCTCGCGCTCGAAGTCAAAGCGGTCGCCAATATGGGCGCGTATCTGTCGACCAGCGGTCCCATAAGCTCCACCAATGCCGCCGGCAGCGCGATCGGCGGCGTCTATGACATCCCGTCAGTATTTTACGAGGTGCGCGGCGCCTTCACCAACACGCCACCGATCGACGCCTATCGCGGCGCCGGCAAGCCCGAGGCCAATTATCTGATCGAGCGGCTGGTGAATCTCGCATCGGTCAAGACCGGTATCGATGCCGTCAAGTTGCGCCGCCGCAACATCGTCAGCACGTTTCCGCATCGCACCGCGATGGGCATGAAGATCGACGGCGGCCGCTTCAAGGCCAATCTGGACGACGCGATCGCGCTCGCCGATCGCGACGGTTTTCGCAAGCGCCGCAAACAATCTGGCAAAGCCGGCCTGCTGCGCGGCCTCGGGATTGCCTGCTTCCTCGAAACCTCCCGCGGTGTGCCGTTGGAAATGGCGCGGGCCGCGTTCGAGACCGACGGCATGGTGTCGCTGGCGGTCGGAACGCAGTCCAACGGGCAGGGGCATGAGACGGCCTATCCGCAGGTCGCGGCCGACCTGCTCGGATTGCCGATCGATGCATTCCGCTTCCAGCAGGGCGACACGGATTTTCTGCCCGGCGGCAACGGCCATGGCGGCGCGCGTTCGATGCATATGGGCGGCACCGCTTTGGTGATGGCGATTGAAAAGCTGATCGAGAAGGGAAAGCTGATTTCAGCGCATCTGCTGCAGGCGCCCGCCGACCAGGTGGTGTTTGCCGATGGCCGTTTTGTCGTGAAATCCACCGAGCGCGCCATCGAGATCGGCAAGGTAGCCGATGCCGCACGGGATGCCGCCAATCTGCCGGAGGGATTGACGCCGGGGCTCGAAGGAAGCGCGACCAACAGTTCCGATCTCTACAATTTTCCGAACGGTTGCCATGTCGCGGAAGTCGAGATCGATCCCGACACCGGCGTCGTGCGGCTCGATCGCTACACCATCGTCGATGATTTCGGCCGCCTCATCAATCCCCGCGTGGCTCTCAGCCAGGTGCATGGCGGGGTGGCGCAAGGTATCGGACAGTCGCTGCTGGAGCACATCGTGTTCGACCCCGAGGGGCAGCTGCTCAGCGGCTCCTTCATGGACTACACGTTGCCGCGCGCGCAGGATCTGCCGAATTTTGCCGGTGGTCTGAATGAATCGTCGCCGACCAAATCGAATCCGCTGGGCGTCAAGGGAACCGGGCAGGCCGGCAGCATCGCCGCGCCGCAAACCATCATGAACGCCGTGCTTGATGCCTTGTCGCCGCTCGGTATCAATGAACTGGACATGCCGGCGACGCCGTATCTGGTGTGGAGCGCCATTCAGAACGCACGAACATCAAGACGGATTTCGAAATGAGCCAGGCCGCCTATGTCGCCGTCGATTGGGGCACCAGCAGCTTTCGGCTGTGGCTGATGAATCAATCCGGCGACGTGCTGTCGGAACGACGCAGCGATGAAGGCATGATGGCGGCCGCCAAGATCGGCTTTGCCGCCGTGTTGCAATCGCATCTCGATGCCGTCGGCGCCGCCGATCACCTGCCTGTCATCATCTGCGGCATGGCGGGTGCCCGGCAGGGCTGGGTTGAAGCGGGATATATCGACACGCCGGCAAGCCTCACATCCATCTTGCAGCGTGCCGTCCCGGCTCCCGGAGGGGCGCGTGATATCCGCATCCTTCCAGGCATCGCGCAGCGCGACCCCAAAGCGCCGGACGTGATGCGCGGCGAAGAAACCCAACTTCTCGGGGCTCTCGGCGCATCCGGTGAAGCGCTGGTCTGCATGCCCGGCACCCATTCGAAATGGGCGAGCGTCCGTGGTGGGACCGTCGAACGCTTCACCACGTTCATGACCGGCGAACTCTTCAGCGCCGTATCGCAAGGGACGATCCTGTCGCTGGCCGTGGCGAACGCGGACGAAGCGGTGGATAGCCAGGCATTCAAGTCGGCTGTCATTGCTGCCTTTGAGACGCCCGCGTTCGCAGCCAATTTGCTGTTCCAGGTGCGTTCGGGTCAGCTTTTATTCGGCGGCAGTCCTGCCTCGGCCCGCGAGAAGATATCGGGAACCCTGATCGGTCTCGAACTGGCGGCGGGAATGGTTGGCGATCGGTCGAGGCGCGACATCACCCTGGTTGCGTCAGGCAGGCTTGAGGCGCTGTATCGATTGGCGTTTGACAGCCTTTCCGTTGCGGTCCAATCCATCGATTCAGATGATGCGGTCCGACGCGGTCTTGCCTTGGCTGCCAAGTCCATCTGGACCTTGTAGGAAGGATCAAACGCGTGGCACCTGTTCCATTTCCGCCGATGAAGCGTCCGCTGGTCGCGATCCTGCGCGGCGTGAAACCCGAAGAGGCCGAGGGCATTGTCGACGTGCTGATCGAACACGGCATGACGGCGATCGAGATTCCGCTCAACTCCCCGGATCCGTTCCGCTCTATCGAGCTCGCCGTGAAGAAAGCCACTGCCGATATCCTGATCGGTGCGGGTACCGTGCTGACGCCAGAGGATGTCGAGCGGCTCCATGACGTCGGCGGGCGGCTGATGGTTTCCCCGAACGTCGATCCGGAAGTCATTGCCAGCGCCCGGGACCGCGGCATGGTCACGATGCCCGGTGTGTTTACGGCGACGGAGGCGCTGCTGGCGGCGAAGGCTGGGGCTTCTGCGCTGAAATTCTTTCCGGCCGGCACCCTTGGGGCCTCGGGGATAACAGCGATCCGCGCCGTTCTTCCCGCAGGCCTGATGATCGCCGCCGTGGGCGGAATCTCCGACAAGAATTTTGCGGAATACACCAAGGCCGGCATTCATGCCTTCGGTCTCGGCACCAGCCTTTACAAGCCGGGAATGACCGCGGCCGAAGTCGCCGAACGCGCCAGGGCAACGATCCGTGCCTATGATGCGGCGATGCAGGAATCGAAGTAGGTCGGCGGACGCCTCCGTCCGCCGCATCGCCGTCAGCCGGCGACCTCGCTGGTGCGCGCCGGCACCGCCGGCGTTTCGGCCTGCTTCGGCTGGATCGACGGCGCGTCCGCAACCATCGCGGGGCTGATCGCCGGCCTTGCCGCAAACAGCGCCATACGGCTCATCTGGCGGCCGGCGACAACGATCATCAACGCGCAGACGACATAGAGACCGACGCCGAGCGCGTAGGTGTTGGCGATGCCGAACTCGATCGACAGCGCCATGCCCAGCACCGACGCCAGCATCGACATGATGCCGTTGGCGCTCCAGAAGTACGGATGCAGCTCGCTTTGGCGGCGCCAGATGCTCAGCCCCAGCGGGAACATCATGCCCATGCAGAACGCGGGCGGCGCCAGCAGCAGTATCGACAGCACGATGCGCATGCTTGTAGTTTCCGAGCGTGCCCAGGTCGTCAATGCGGGCGTCAGCAGTCCGGCAATCGCGAGCGTCGCGAGCAGTGCGACCAGCCGGGTGATGACTTCGCGGGTTCGGGGCGAACGCGCGCCGACCGTGGTGCTGCCTAGTCCGCCGAACAGCAGGATGGTGAACAGCACGACGCTGAGCCCATAGACCGGATGGCCCAGAAACACCATTAGCCGCTGCATCTGTGAGATTTCGATCAGCATGAAGCCGATGCCGATTCCGCAGAAAAAGGTCACCGACGGCGTCAGCGTCGCCAGCGGCGTCGTGCGCGCGAGGCGAATGAACGGCCCGACGACGTAGAACAGACAGGCCACCAGCGCCACCGCGATCAGCGCCAGCGTCATGGTGATCGCGGTGTTGTTGTGGGTGCGCGCCGACATCGGGGCTGCGACGAAATCGCCGAAGCGCGCGGTGTAGAAGAAGAACGGATTGTCGTCGGTGGACGGCGTGACGTTTTCCGGCAGCGAGGCGAAGTAGGCGGCATCGGCGGTTCCGGAAATCAGTTTTGTCGTCACGGCGTCGAAGGCGACATCCGGCCCCATCAGGATCCTGAAACCCTGGGCCTCCAGTCGCGTGCGCGCGGCCTGCCATTCGGCCGAGGTGAAGGCATCGGGCCGTGTAATTACGTTGACGATGTTGCCGACGTTGAGCGCGATCAGGTGATCCTTCAGTCCGGCGGCGGGCACGCCGCTGCGTTGCAGGGCTTCGGCCGCGATCGACACCAGGCGATAGAATTCGCCGCGGTGGGTGCCCGGATCGTACCAGCGCGAGACCGACAGCATGCCGCGCGGCTTCAGGGCGCGGTAGAAATCGCCCCATGCTTCGACGGTATAGAGCCGGTTCTCGGTGAGTGTCAGTCCGCCCGCGGCGGTCGCCGCCCAGGTGTCGATCAGCGAGATCTGCACCAGATCGTAGCGGTCGGAGGAATGGTTGATGTAGCTGCGGGCCTCGGCATTGATCAGGGATACGCCGGGCTGTTTGTCGAGATGGCCGGAGAAATCCGCGAATTTGTCGGTGAGAACCTCGAAGATCGCCGGATTGATCTCGATGCCGCTGATTTTCCTGGCTCCGAACAGCAGCGCGGAAAGAACGTCGCGGCCGCCGCCGACGCCGACGACCGCGACATCGGCCGTCGGCTGCACAAGATAAGCGCCGTTGATGACGTCGTCCTTCAGATAGCCGAGCTTGCCAAGGTCGCCGTCGAAGCGGGTGATGACGGTGGCGGCATCGGCGTCGATGTCGAGATATTTCTGATCGATCTTGGTCGTCGGCGCGCGCGAAAAGCCCCAGCCGAACGGCACGGATTCGCCCATCGCCGTCACGCGGACGCGTGAATAGGTGTTCCAGCGCTCGAACAACGTTCCGGTTTGTTGCGTGCCCTTGGCCCAGAACACGCCGAGATGGCTCTTGCCGGAAACATCCAGCGCCGCATGCACCATCGCGGCGGCTCCCAGCGACAGCGCGACGGCGCCGCTGAGACGCAGCGTGCGGGCATCGCCGCTGCCGCGCACCACCATCCAGCCGGCACCTGCGGCCATCGCGCCGATGCCCAGCGTGGCGCTGACGGGATCGATCACCAGCAGCACGAAGATGATGCCGAGACAGCCGACGGCGGCACCGGCGAGGTCAGCCGCGTAGAGCCAGCCGCCGCTATATGGCATGCGCGTCAGCAGCAGCGTGATGCAGACGCCGCTTGCGGAGAGCGGGATCACGAAGGCGATCGTCGTGGTTAGCAGCGCCAGCCACAGATACTCAACAGGTACCAGCACCGGTGCGCACAAAAAGCAGATCATGGCGCCGACGCCGGTGACGGCAAACCAGGAGGCGTGGCGCGCGAATTCCGGTCCGACGCGTTCGGGCGCATAGCGGGTGGGGTTGTTGTAAACCTCCATCGCGCCGCGGGTCAGCCCGAGCATTGCCAGCGAAATCGCCGCAAACGCGAAATGGTAATACAGCATCACGCTGAAGAACCGCGTGATCAGGATCTGGTAGGACAGCGTGACCGATGCCAATACGAAAATCGCAAAATAGTGGCGGCCAGTAATTTTTGGGAAGGGCTGCAAAACAGGGCTCCTCAATGACGCCAACCAATGCGCGCTGCTGCCCCTTTGCCTATGCTAGATTCCGTAATGTTCGCTTAAATAAATCGCATGATTTGAAGCGCCGGGCGCAACGGACGCGATGGCTTGCGCGCAAGCACGGCCCATATCGCTCCCGGCGCAATGGTTAACGCAGGCCTAATGGCAACTTGCGACGAAGTGGACGCTCTTCACGTCACCGGTCCCGGCGTGAACAGCGTGAGATCGTTGTGAATGCCCCAGCGGTCGGACCACACTTTGGTGCGGCCGCTCGCGACATCGAGGATCAGGCGAAACAGATCCCAGCCGGTTTCCTCGATCGTCGCCTCGCCGGTGGCGATGCGGCCGGCGTCGAAGTCGATCAGGTCCTTCCAGCGCCGCGCCAGTTCGGTGCGCGTCGATACCTTGATGACGGGGGCAGCGGCGAGCCCATAGGGCGTGCCGCGGCCGGTGGTGAACACCTGCAATGTCATTCCCGACGCAAGCTGCAGCGTGCCGCAGATGAAGTCGCTGGCGGGCGTGGCCGCAAAGATCATGCCTTTTGTGCGCACCCGCTCGCCCGGCGACAGCACGTCGACGATCGGGCTGGTGCCTGATTTGACGATCGAGCCCAGTGACTTCTCCACGATGTTGGCGAGCCCGCCCTTCTTGTTGCCGGGCGTGGTGTTGGCGCTGCGGTCGGCGTCGCCCTTGGCGAGATAGCCGTCATACCAGTCCATTTCACGGATCAGCGCGCGGCCGACATCCTCATTGGCGGCGCGCCGCGTCAACAGATGAATGGCGTCGCGCACTTCGGTGACTTCGGAAAACATCACGGCTGCGCCTGCGCGCACCAGCAGATCGGCGGCGAAGCCGAGTGCGGGATTGGCGGTCACGCCGGAAAACGCATCGGAGCCGCCGCATTGCAGGCCGATCACGAGGTCGGAGGCGGGGCAGGTTTCGCGGCGGCGCGCATTGAGCACGGCAAGCCGCGCGTCCGCCATTTCCAAGACGGCGTCGACGATGGCGCCAAACCCGTCGAACGCCTCGTCCTGCATCCGCACCACGCTGCTGTCTGTCCCTTCCGGAAGCAGCCGCTCGGGCACCAGCTTCTCACAGCCGAGGCCGACGACCATGACTTCGCCGCCGAAATTCGGGTTCAAGGCGAGGTTCTGCAGCGTCCGTATCGGCACGATCGCCAGCGGCGCATTGATTGCGACGCCGCAGCCGTAATTATGCGTCAGCCCGACGACGTCATCGACATTGGGATATTTCGGCAGCAGTTCGGCCTTGATGCGCTTGATCGCAAATTGCAGCGTGCCGGCGACGCATTGCACGCTGGTCGAGATCGCCAGGACGTTCTTGGTGCCAACCGAACCATCGGGATTGCGAAACCCTTCGAACGTGTAGCCTTCAAGCGGCGCCTGCGGGGCGGAGACGGCGGTCGCGAGTTCGAGCTTGTCGAGCTCCGGCGGCGTCGGCATGTCGATGCGCGCCTCGTCGACCCATTCGCCGGCCAGGATCGGCCGGGCCGCGGTGCCGATCACCTCGTTGTAGCGGCGGATCGGCTCGCCCTCGGGAATGTCCGACAGCGCCACCTTGTGGCCCTGCGGCACGAAGGTGCGCAGCTCGAGACCGCAGGCAAAGCGGCTCTTCGCCGGCAGCCCGAGATCGTTGACCACGATCGCAACGTTGTCGTTGGGGTCGAGCCGGATGTAGCGCGGTTCAAAGGCCTGCGCCGTCGCAGTTCCCGTCACAAAAGTCTCCTTAAGCATGCTGCTGCCGCATCCCGCGCCAGTCAGGACAAGTATAGGCCGCTTTGGCGAATATATGAAACTCACGCACCTGACGCATGGCGATGATCAGCTGCCGCACGCATTCAGCCATTGTGGCGGGGCGGGCCAGTGCGCTAGCCTCGGTGCCAAGAAAATGTACCAAGAAACGCCAAAGAGAAAACCAAGGGGCGAGCATGGGCAAGAAGGTAGCGATCGTCGGAGCCGGCGCCGTCGGCGGCTATGCAGGCGCACACATGGTGCAGGCGGGCGAGGACGTGACGTTCATCGATCCCTGGCCCGAGCATGTCGAGCATATGCGCAAACACGGCCTGCGCGTCACCCACGCCATGGATGTTCCGGAATTTTCGGTTCCTGTACGCGCGCTGCACGTCACGGACGCGCAGCAGCTTGCGAAGGAGGCGCCGGTCGACATCGCCTTCGTTTGCATGAAATCCTACGACACCGCCTGGGCCACCATGCTGATCCGG
This sequence comes from Bradyrhizobium sp. AUGA SZCCT0158, assembly GCF_018130065.1. GTDB lineage: Bacteria > Pseudomonadota > Alphaproteobacteria > Rhizobiales > Xanthobacteraceae > Bradyrhizobium. The sequence goes on from NZ_JAFCME010000022.1 coordinate 98,862, forward strand.
CAATATCTGGCGCCGGATGGCTATGTGGTGTCGCTGCAGAACTGCATGAATGAAGAAACCATTGCCGGCATCGTCGGCTGGGGCAAGACGCTGGGCTGCATCGCCAGCAGTATCACGGTCAATCTGCCGGAGCCCGGCCACATTCACCGCGGCGCCGGCAAGCACGGGGCCGCACATACGGTGTTTCGCGCCGGCGAAGTGCACGGCCGCATCACGCCACGGGCGGAGGAAATCTGCCGCCTGGTCGGTTACACCGACAGCGCCAAGGTCACCAGCAATCTGTGGGGCGAGCGCTGGTCCAAGCTGGTCGCCAACGTCATGGGCAACGGGCTCTCCGCCTGCACCGGCATGACCGGCGGCCAGATGCTGGAGAGCGAGCCGATCCGCCGCTTCTCCACCCGGCTCGGCAGCGAGGCCATTCGCGTCGGCCAGGCGCATGGCTATCAGCTCGAAGAGATCCTGCATCTGGCGCCGGAGACCATCGCGCGGGCCGGCGAGGGCGACGAGGCGGCGATGCGCGCCTGCGACGAGCAGCGCTTCGCGGACGGCAAGCGCACGGCATCAGGGCAACGTCCCTCGATGGGCCAGGACATGCAGAAGGGCCGGCGCACCGAGATCGAATTCATCAACGGATTTGTGGTTGATGAGGGCGAGAAGATCGGCATCGCTTGCCGCGCCAATGCCGCGCTGACCGACATCGTCATGCGCGTCGAACGGGGCGAGCTGAAGCCGGATCCGCGGCATATCACCGAGCTGCGATTGAATTGAGGCCCACGCGATTGCGATCACCGCCACCACCCATCAAGGGGCTATGATTTTCCCTGAGTTGTCGTAACCTGCGTATATCGCCTGAGATATCGGGAGGTGTGCCATGCGTCTCTTTCTTTGTGGGTTTATTTTGATGGCTTCGATTGCAACGGCGACTGCGGATGCAAAGACAGATGCGCTTCAGATCATCGATAGATGGGCCAAGGCATTCACGGCGTCGGACGTTGACGCAATCGTAAAGCTCTACGCGCCGGACGCGTTGTTCATGGGGACCGGAAGCAAGGCCGTCGTGACCAAGCCCGAGGGTATCAGAACCTATTTTGAAGCCGCGCTTCTCAACAACCGGCCGAGAGGGGCCACCCTCAACAGCTATGAATCGATGGTGCTCTCTGACAACGCGGTGCTGGTTACCGGTCTCGATACGACGACTCGTGTCAAAGACGGAACCCCGATCAGCGCATCGGGACGGGTCACTTTCGTCGTGGCAAAGCGCGGCGCCGATTGGCAGATCGTGCATTTCCATCGGTCGGCCATGCCGCAATAAGCGGCTCACGTATTGGTGCGGCGCTGGACCTCTGCTGCGCGAGCCTTTAAGTAATTCCGATGGACATTGCATCGGATGCGCCGCAGTCGCGCTATTTTCAGTCGCAGGGGCTCAAGCTTCATTTCACGGATTGGGGTAACGCATCGGCGCCGCCATTGCTGCTGGTGCATGGTGGCCTCGATCACTCCCGCAGCTGGGATTATCTGGCGCGGGCGCTGGCTGCGGATTTTCACGTCGTGGCGCCCGATTTGCGCGGCCATGGCGATTCCGGCTGGGCGTTCGGCTCCAGCTACAGCCTTGCCGACCACGTCTACGATCTCACTGGCCTGGTGAAAGCGGAAGGTTTTGGCAAAGTCGCCATCGTCGGCCATTCGATGGGCGGCATGGTCAGCCTGACCTATGCCGGCGCGTTTCCGGAGCGCGTGTCAAAGCTGGTCGTGCTCGACGGCGTGACCAATTTTCCGGCGCGGCGCCCAAAGCCTGCCGACGTCAGGATCACGGATTGGGCCGGCGATCTCGACAAGCTGGCGCAGCGAAAGATCCACCGCTATCCGACCGTGGCCGACGGCGCCGATCGGATCGTCGGCCGCAACCCGCGGCTGACGCGCGAGCAGGCGCTGCATCTGGCCACCCACGGCATGAAGCGCAACGACGACGGCAGCTTCAGCTGGAAATACGATCCCTATTTGCGCGCGCGTGCGCCCTACCGGCTGTCGCTCGAAGATAATATCGGGCTGTGGTCGCGCATCGCGTGCCCGACGCTGCTGGTCGCGGCCAGCGAAAGCTTTCTGCCCGATCCCGAGAAGGCCGGCGTGATGTCGCATTTCAGGCACGCCGAACTCGCCAAGATCGCCGGCGCCGGCCACTGGCTGCAGCACGACAGACCGGATGAGGTTCTGGGGTTGATCCAGCGGTTTCTTACGCAATCTTGAGGGCTGGCGTAGCACGGCCCGGCGGTTCATCGATTTCCTCCACACCGGCAGCCATCCGGCACATCATCATCGCTTCGCGCAAGGTCGCCGCGGCGATGTCGGCTTTGGCCGCCTCCCGCAGTTCTTCCAACGTTTCCTTGTCGAGGTTCTCGGCCCAGCAACCGAGCATGACGATCGTGGCCTTTGGCAATTGGCGACGCAGCCGCCGAACCGAGTAGCGCATGTGTGCGGGACTGCCGGCGTCGAGGTAGGACAGGCAGACGATCGCGACGCCGGTGAAATCCAGCTGCACGATCTTGCTTGATGAAAGCGCGTCCGCAGGCTCGACCCGTGCGCCGAGGCCGTGCGCGTTGGAAAGCTGTGCAAATAGCACCGCTGCGGCTTCGTCGAGCGGGGTGCGTCCGGCCAGGCAGAACACCGGCGCCTCTCCCTGCCAGTGAAGCGGAAGATCGGCTTTTTGCACGACCGGCAAATTGCTGGAAATCGCTGCATCCGGGACGGTTTCGACCGCGGCCGCCGCCTCGGCGTCCATGGTCGGCGAGGTCCCCTCGGGGATCGAATCGTCCTGGGTGGAAAGGTCACTGGCAAACTCGGTAACGGCGTCGCGAATCTTGGTCATGCGCGCCTGGTCCAGGGCATCGCGCTTTGCATCTGCCTGCGCCAGTTGCAGGCCTCGTAGGGCGACCTCGTCGAAGTACGAAGACAGCGATTTCTCCTTCAGGAATTCTTCGGCCTTTCCTGCCGCCTCGATCGGATCGCCGGCAAGCATTCGCTGGTAGAACATTTCCGGCGGTGACAATGCAGGCCGGTCGCCAAAAATCACGTCGAGAAATTCAAGCCGCTCGACATGACGTCCGAGGACGACGAGGCAAACCGTCAAAGGCGTTGCAAGGACGAGCCCGATGGGTCCCCACAATGCGGTCCAGAACGTCGCTGAAGCGACGATAGCGACGGGAGAAAGGCCGGTGCTCTGGCCGTAGGCGAGAGGCTCCACCACCTGGCTGATGATCGGTCCAACGCCCAGAAAAAGCACGATCGTCCATGCCAGCATCGACCAGCCGGGATCGACGGCGGCCGCCAACGCCAGCGGAAAAGCCGCGGAGATGGCTGTGCCGATGTAGGGGACGAACCGCAGCACGGCCGCCAGAATGCCCCAGAGGATCGCGCTGGGAATACCTATGAACGATAGTCCCGCCCCGATGAGCACGCCGAAAGTGGCGTTGATCATCAACTGAGCCAAAAACAGCCGGCTAAGGCGCTTCGCCGCATCGTCCAGCGCCGCTGTCGTGCGTTGCAAATCATGCGAGCCCGCCAATCGAATCAGGCGGTTTCGCAGATCCTCGCGCTGGATCAGGATGAAGATGACGAAAATGATGATGATGCCGGTGGTCGCCAGCGGATTGAGCAATGGTGCGATCAAGGTTCGCAGATTCTCCAGAGCTCCCGGGTCGGGCTGACGCACTTCAACGGGAATAGGCAGGGTCGTTCCGGCAGCGTTCGGCGCGCCGAGACGTGGGATTGCTCCCCGAGCCGACTTGTCCTCCTTGGGCCTGTCGAGCTCCCGGCTCAACTCCTGGAGCATATCCGCCGCACGTTCGAGGGTGCCGCTGCTCGCCGTGGCGCCGCGCACCGACTTGATCTTTTCACGCATCGTAGATTGATAAACCGGCAAGTCTCCGGCTAGTTGGGTCAATTGATTGGCGATCAGGGTGCCAAGGCCGAAGATCACCGAGAATGCCAGAAAGACGATGCCCACGACCGCCAGGCTGCGGGGAACGCGGGCGCGCTGCAGCAGTCCGACCGGCGGTCCGAGCACAAAGCTGAGAAGAATAGCGAGCGCGATGGGTACGAATATTTCTCGGCCGAAATACAGCGCCGCAATGAACAATGCGGCGAGGATCGAGCAGGCGACGGCACTCAGCAAAGCCAGCAACTCGTCCATCGTGCGTCCGGTGCTGACTTTTCGGGTGATCAAACTCATTGAAGCTTTCTGAGACGGTGCGGCAGTAGAAGCCCGCCGGCACAAAAAATGGTCTGAATATCCAGTCGTGAACCAAGGCGCGACCGGCGCATAGGTTGCACCGGTTAGGGCGGTGTATTCACCGCAGACCACGGAACCATTTTGCGAACTGCGAACCAGCCTTCGTCAAAGGATTTTGGCGAGCAGGTTGCCAGCCGGTGCGGTCCGCGACATCGAACTAATCCGGCTACAACGGGTTATTCCTGCATGCAAAAAGGCAAACCACGCTGCGCCGGCCCAATGAACATGCAGCCCGTCGATCACAGTTCGACGAGGCCGGCACCGTTGCTTCCTGCAATGCCCGGCTCGGACGAAGCGGATCATTTGAGAGCATCAGTGCCGAAAACCAAACCGACCAGAGCCGATGCCGTCCGCGCCGCGAAGGCAAAGATCATGCGGCGCAATTCACTGCGAAAGCAGCGGCTGGCGCAAAAGGCATGACACCGGAAAAACCTCAGTTCCTGAAATCGTTTTCACGATCCAACTGTTGAAGGTATGACAGCCCATGCACGGTCAAGCGGTGCTCGTTCGTTTCACCGTCAAGGTATAATTTCATCAGATGCCTTGAAAGACGCTCGCGGGCGCCCTTCGTCTCGGAACGGTCCGCAAGGGCGCCGTATATGCTCAGCGCGCGATCCACGGGTAGCGTTTGCATTGGGCCATCTCATCGGTTGAGTTCGATCTGAGGGGGTAAAGCCCGCTCCTCCGTATCGTTCCGGAATTATGCTGATGCAATCGTAAGCGTCAGGTTCGGAAAAACACGAAATAGACAATTGCCAGAGTGACAACGGCAATACCCAGGCTAATGATGAGCAAAAACAGTATCGACGGTCCAGGCTCGGCCTGGCGAGCTTCCGTTGGCGTTTCGATAATGACGCCGTGTTTTTTGATGGCCATACGGTTCCTTCGCTGGGACTATCTGCCAAAGCCCCGGATCGAGGTCGGGTTGGTCGAACACCGGTGTTGGCTATCCCTTGCTGGAGACCAAGCCGCCTGGGTCACGATGGTTCCGGCCAATAAGCGACCCGTTGGCTCACCCACCCTACGGACCCACGCCGCCTAATACCCCGCCACCTGATGCGGCCTGAACAGCCGGCCCTTTTCCACCACCAGCACGACGCCGAGCGATGCCAGCGTGCACAGGAAGAAGCCGGTCGCGAACGGCAGCAGCGTGCCGTCATAATCCTGGCCGATCGTGGTGCCGATGCCGATGCCGAGCAGGGTGGTGATCGATCCGTACAGCGACGAGGCGGTACCGGCGATGTGGCCCTGGGGCTCCATCGCCAGCGCGGTGAAGTTGGCGATCATCAGCCCGAATGCGAACATCATCGACGCCGACAGCACCATGAACAGCGGCAAGGGCAGCATCTGCCATTTCACCGCCGCCAGCATGATACCCGATATGGCGACGTAGCCGAGCAATGCGCCGTGTGAAATCACGCGCATGCCGAGGCGGTTGACGAAGCGGGAGTTGACGAAGCCGGCGATCGCCGTGCCGATCGCGATGCCTGCGAAGGCAATCGGGAAATAATGCCCGAGCTGGTAGATCTCGGTGAACACCTGCTGCGAGGTGAACACGAAAGCGAACAGCGAACCGAGCACGCCGCCGGAGACGAGCGCGTAACCCAGCGTCTGGCGGTTGGTGACGGTCTGGCGGAAGGCGTCGAATATTTCGCGGACGGCGAGCGAGCGGCGCAGCTGAGGCGGCAGCGTCTCCGGCATGCGCCAGGCGCTCCAGACCAGCGTCACCACGCCATAGGCCATCAGCACGATGAAGATGCCGCGCCATTGCGTCAGCAGCAGCACCGCCTGGCCGAACGACGGCGCGATCACGGGCACCGCGATGAACACCATCATCGCCAGCGACATCACGCTCGCCATGCGGCGGCCGGCATAGCAGTCGCGCACGATCGAGGTGGCGATGACGCGGGTCGCGGAGGTGCCGAGCCCTTGCAGCGCGCGCGCCAGCAGCAGGGTCTCGAACGAGGGGGCGGCGATCGCCAGCAGGCTGGCGATGAAATAGACGGTCATGCCGCCCAGCAGCACCGGCCGGCGGCCGAAGCGATCGGACAGCGGTCCCATCACGAACTGGCCGACGCCGAACCCGACGATGAAGATCGACAGCACCATCTGCGGACGGTTGGCGTCGGCGAGGTGGAATGCGGAGCGGATGTTCGGCAGCGCCGGCAGCATCATGTCCATCGCCAGCGGGTTCAGCGCCATGATGGAGGCGATGATGACGACGAATTCGGGGAAGCCCATCGGGCGGTGGCCTGAGGAAACCCAGGCATTGGCATTGATTTCAGACACTTACGACCTCATCCCAGACCGGGATTCTACCGGTAATGCTGCGTTGCACAACTCCTATTCCGGGATGGCAGCCCGTCCGGGAGAGATGAGGTTGCGGGGTAGGGTTGGGGTCGTCGTTCCCCTGAACTGGGCCGACTCGTCATTCCGGGGGCGCGCGAAGCGCGAGCCCGGAATCCATCAGGCCGCATGCGCTGTCGCTTAATGGATTCCCTCGCTGCGCGAGCCCCGGAATGACGACAGGGCGGATTGCTGCCGCCTGCGACAAACTGGCCCGACGGGCAAATCACTTCCGATTTACGGAAATCATGTCAAGCCCCGAAACAAAAAATATTTCGCTTTTCAAGAAGGTCGATTCAGGTGCATGTTTCTCGCCGTCCCGCCCGGCAAGAGGGGCGTGCGCACGTCACGAACGCGCGGCGGGATGCGGTGGACGCTGGTTCACGCCTGACGATGGCGTGGACTCAAGCGTACGGCAAAAACGTGTGGTCCTGGCGCCCGTTGCCGGCGTCAAGCTGTCGGAGAAGCGCGAGCGGAAACGACAGCGACGGAGTCAATCAAGAACTCGTCTCCGGGGAGAGCACGGCATAAGCCGTAAAGCCATTGCGCAGGGAAGGCCGGGTGTTCTCCGCTGCCCTGTATGCTCGTGTGCAGCCTACTTTGCACTATTCGCACACGAGACCGCGGGTGCAGCGCGCACCCGGTCTTCCCTGCGCCCTCTCA
>NZ_JAFCME010000023.1 GCF_018130065.1 Bradyrhizobium sp. AUGA SZCCT0158
CAACCCGCCCAACGTCCGTGACGACGGCCGACGCCCTTCTGAGTAGGACGGGATGGGCAAACATATGCACCTGATTTGCCTTCCGGTAAACAGAAATATTTTTTATTTCGGGGCTTGACACGATTTCCGCAAATCAGAACTGATTTGCCCGTCGGGTTGATTTGTCGCACCCAACAATCATCGCGGGGCACCGCGTAGGATGGGTGGAGCGAAGGGCTCAACCCATCCTACAATTTCTGCTCCCTTACCCGACCTGGCGATAAGTGATAAGGATCATAAGCCAACTCGCACGGGAGCAGGTTGTGAAAGCATTCGGTCTGGCGGTCATGCTGGGCGTCATGGCGACGCTGTCGCCGGCGCGCGCGCTTGAGGTGAGAGGCACTTCCGGCTTTCTTGGGGAATGGGAAGTGACTGCCACCGTCACGGAAACGGCATCCGGGCGCATCAGGGACTACCGTGGCCCGCTCGTGCTGAAGCATATCGGCCTGTGCACGCAGGACGGCCCGGTGGAGAAAAAGGGCGAAATGCGGCTGCAGATTTCGGCTTCGTCCCAATTGAACGCGACATTGTCGATGCCGGGCACCGAATGCACGGCCAGCGGACCATTGTCCGATGGCTACAACGGCACCATGACCTGCTCCGACCGGCAGGTCATCCCGCTCAAGCTGCGGGTGAAATAGCCGCTTGCCTAGCCGCCGGTTATGCCGGCGACGCGCAGGCCCGCGACGAACCGGTCGATGAAGCCCTGATCATTGCAGAAGAAGAGCTCCTGCCGCGCGGTATCGGTTTTGTAGCCCGGCTTGCGTTGCAGGAGTTCAGCGGCCACGGCTTCGGCCTGCGCCTTTTCGCCGAGACGGCCGAGCGAGGCTGCCAGCGTTGCAAACGCCCGATACGGGACATTGGGCTGCCGGGTTGCCCTGCGGGCAAACTCGACGGCGATGTCGTACTCACCGAGCGAGAAATGCGCCCAGGAGCGCACGTGGTGGAAACTCCAAAGATGGCTGTCGCGCGGACTGAGCATGGTCGCTCGATCGAGCAGCGTTTCCGCTTCGATCTCCCGCCCGTACCACAGTAGATTGAACCCTTGCGCAAAGTACCCTTGCGCAAAGCTTGGATTGAGTTCCAGCGACAGGTCGATCGCTGCCAGCGCTTCATCATTCTGACGGGTCAGGCACAGCGCGCGGCCGAGCACGCAGTGACAAAAACAATCGAGGTCGTCGAGCGCCACGGAGACACGCGCCTGGCGCAACGCCGTCTCCAGCCGCGCCGGGCGATCCCTGGGATCGTCATACAGCGAGCGCTGAACATTGACGTAGCCGAGCGCGCCATGGCCGCGGGCGAAATCCGGATCGGCTTCGATCGCGCGCCTAAAATAGGCCTCCGCCTGGTCAAACCCCGGTGTGGTAAATCGCCATAGATTCCATAGGCCGCGCTGGTAGCAATCCCAGGCATCCAGGCTTTCCGGCGCCTTGCGGGCGGCGAGCTGCTGCTCGACCTTCGACAGCTCCGGTTCGATCGTGGCAGCGATCTGCCGCGCCATTTCTTCCTGGATGTCGAAAATATTCTCGAGCTGGAGATCGTATTTGTCGGACCAAAGCTGTTTTCCGTCTGCAGCACGGGCCAGTTCCGCCGTGATCCTGACCGCGTCGCGACTCTTGCGAACGCTGCCGGACATCACATAACTCACGCCGAGCTGGGCACCGACCTCACGCGCATCGACCACGCGCCCCCCGAATCCAACCGTGGAGTGGCGCGAGATCACGGAAAGCCAGCGATTGCGCGCCAGCAGGCGGATGATGTCTTCGGTCAGGCCGTAGCTGAAATAGTCGTTCTCCGGGTCATTCGACATGTTCTCAAACGGCAGCACCGCGATCGACGATCGCGCGATGGCTTCCGCCTTTACGACTTCCGAGACGACATCGTCGAGATGAGACACGTCGGTGGCAATCGAGACCCGCGCGGGAGCGACACTCGCTGACGCGGTATCGTCAGGCGCAAGCCTGACCACATCGGCATCCGACGCGGCGACCGCCTGAACATCGCCGACGAACCGGAAGCCGCGCCGGTGCAATGTCCTGATAAAAAGCTGATCCGTTCCGTTGTCGCCAAGCACGCGTCTTGCGCCATTGATGCGGCTGGAGAACGCGGCTTCCGAGATCACCCGGCCATGCCAGACCGTGTCGATCAACTCATCCTTGCTGACAACCCGGTCATGGTTGCGCACCAGATGGACAATGACATCGAAGACCTGAGGCTCGATGTGGACGGACACGCCCTCGCGGCGCAGCTCGTGTTGGCCAAGGTCGATCTCGAAATTGGAAAATCGGTATTTCATTACCACCTCAGCCGAGGCCGCGCCACAATCCTCAGCATTGCAGATCGAAATCAACCTCTGGCGGAGGAAAAACCAACGTCTCCTGAAGGAGTCCGCCAAGCGTGAGGGCGCAGTTCAATTTACAGACGGGTCAAGGATCATACAACCGGAGACGACCCATGATCGGCTCATCTGATTTCCACGCTTACGGATATTCCGCCAGACGGCCCGTTGCCGCACGGCAACGCGGCCAGCATCATGCAATGTGGGCGCTCGCGCCGTTCCAGTCCACGACGGTGCCAACCCTGCTGAGGAACATCCTCGTCCTGGCCGCGCGCCTGAGGCGCTTCCTCAATGGCCAGGTGGCGGCCGCGATCGCCCACCATGAGCGAGAGGCCGCGTCAATCGCGCAGCGCAAGCTCGATCAACGCCGACTGGACAAGACGCGCATCTACTGCGGCCCGCTCGACCAGGTCCTGGCCGCAGCGAGGCAGCGCAAGCACGCCGCCTGAACCGACTCGAACGAAGCGATTTTTGAGCAACTGCATATTTCAAAGGAGACTGAAGATGTCGATTACGATGCAAACAGGTACGCCTCCTGCCATCCCTTCCTTTGCGATGAGAATGCTGGCCCTCTGTTACGGCGGCCTCGCCTATCTGATTTTCCTCGGCACGTTCCTGTACGCGGTCGGCTTCGTCTCGCAATTGGTCGTGCCCAAGACAATCAATAGCGGCCCGGCCGCTTCGCTGCCGACGGCGTTGCTGATCAACCTGATCCTGATGTCGATCTTCGCCGTGCAGCACAGCGGGATGGCGCGGCAGGGCTTCAAAAGACTGTTCGCGCGCTTCGCCTCGCCGGCGATCGAGCGCTCTACCTACGTCCTGCTCGCCAGCCTCAGCCTGATCCTGCTGTTCTGGCAGTGGCAGCCGATGCCGGCGGTGGTCTGGAACATCGAAGGCCCCGTGTTCGCCGCCGTCGTGACCGCGTTTGGCTTCATGGGCTGGCTGATCGTGCTCTACAGCACCTTCCTGATCAGCCATTTCGAGCTGTTCGGATTGACGCAGGTGGTGGCGCACTTCGCCGGACGCCTGACCGCGCCCATCGCGTTCAGGACGCCGGGGCTGTACAGCCTGATCCGGCATCCGATCTATCTCGGCTTTATCATCGCCTTCTGGTCAACGCCTGTCATGACGCTGGGGCATTTGCTGTTCGCGTCCGTGACGACGGCCTACATCTTCGTCGGCATCTGGCTGGAAGAGCGCGACCTGGTCGCGTTCTTCGGCGACGAATACCGCAAGTATCGCGAACGGGTCGCCATGTTGCTACCGGGCGTGTTCTGAGCCAAGCATGTTGTCTTCGTCATTGCGAGCCACCGGGTCGCAATGACGGCCTAGCGGCGTCAAAGCGTCTCCTGCTTGTGGCCGCATTGCTTGCAGGCGAATTTGACGCGGGTGGCGCCCTTTTCGGCCTGCAGGCGGTTCGGCGCGCCACATTTGCCGCAAGTCGTTTCGATCCGCGTATTGCCCTGCTTGATGGTCAGGTTTCTTTTTTCCATAGTCTCGCGGATCAGGCGCTCGGCCTCCTCGCGCATCGCTTGCTTATCCATCAGCCGCACCTGTCATGAAGAACGCCTGCCGCGTAACATGTCAGGCACCTAACACATTTTGATGTCGCCAGTCACGCCGCTTCCGGCGTCAATGCGAGGATGCGCCGCACCAGCGCGAGCGCGGTTTCGGTGGCGGGATCGGCGGAAATGACGGGAACGGCCAGCACCAGCAGATCGACCGGCTCATGCGACAAAATGATCACATGCGTGGCATTGCCGGCCTTCATCAGCGACATCAACCGTTCGACCGCGGGATCCGTCGCGGCAAGCCCCCATGGCGCTTCGGGACGGCGCAACACCCGGCGCGTCGAGAGCAGGTTCCGCAGCAATGGCGGATCGTAGGCGGCAAGATCGCTTTCGCGGTAGCGCCGGGCGCTTTCGAACATCGGATGGCGCGCCAGTTCCGCGATCAATTCGTCGCGGGTACGGGCTGCGGACGCTGCGACGGAATTCAAAACGCCGGGCACCTGCGCTTCGAACAGCGCGCGCAGCGTATCGGTCATCAGGCCGATGGTCAGCACGCCCGCAATCGCGATCGCGCAAAAGCGCATGATCTGCGCGGCATCGACATCCGGCGACACGCAGGCGGCTGCCGCGCCCAGCAATGCGGAACTCACCAACCGCAGCGCCGTCATCAAAATACCCTGACGCCGCGTTTCGGTGCCGCTGCCTGCGATCAGGACAGCGGTGACGACCAATAGCGCGCCGAGTGCGCCAAGCCGGACCGGCATATCAGGCGCGAGCGCCTGATAATCCGTGACGATGAAGGGGATCACGATCAGCGCGCCGGCCGCGAGGCGGCCGATGCTGCGGTTTTCGGAGGCCAGCAGCGAGGTACGGTCCCGCGTCGCCAACAGCCACGCGCAAACGACAAATCCCGCAAGCTGGAATATCGCCAGCGCGATCGCATAAGGCGTCGTGTAGCTCTCCAGCCCGAACACGCCGCCGAGGCCGATCACGACGGCGCCCGCCAATGCCGCGATCTTGGCCGCACGCGGCGCATGACGCCGCAAAATGCCTTCGGTGACAATCAGCGCGCCGAGCGGCAGCAGCGCTGCCGGAATCAAAGAGAGCCGATCGAGCAGCGCGCTGCCGGTCCACCAGGCAATGCCGCGTGTGAAGAACAACAGCGCGACCACGCCAAGCAGCAGGAGCAGGCGCAGGGTCAGCGGGCTTCGGGGATCGCGCCGATACAGCGCGAACATGGCGACGCAAAGCCCGAGCGCGCCGCAGAGATTGACGATGGAATCGGCGATCACGCCTGATGACATCGGGCTCATCGGCCGCTCCCTCGCGGCCGCAGGGTGCCGAACGCGCGCGTATCGTCCATCCAGTGCATCACAGGAAGCACCAGGCGTTGCAGCGCCAGCACGGCCGAGGCCGCCAGCAGCGCCGGCATCGAGCCGGCCGGCACCTCGCGCTGCAGGTAGCGCCGCGCGCCGGCGAGATCGACGCGGCCGAGCTGCAGCACATCGTCGCCCCTGGCGTAGTCGAGCTCGCGCAGGCAATACGCGTTGTAGTGCTCGTCGCGATGTTTTGGCGCAACGTCCCAGGTTTTCTTCAGCGCGTCCGATCCGCCGGTATAGGCGTCGGTGATGACGAAGCGCCCCTCGTCGAACCCGGCGTCGTCGCCGACCCCGAACACCGCGCGATGATTGCGCATGATGCCGCGCGCCAGTTGCAGATGGGCAAAGCTCTGGCGTGCGCTGGCATCGGCCGAAGGGTATACATCCGAAAACGTGTCGCAGACCATGCCGAACACGGAAGGCACCTGCGTGACGTTCGAGATCCATTTCGGACGAAACCCGTCGCGGGCGAACAGCACCAGCGTGGTCAGGCCGTACAGAACCCAGGACAGCCCCTGCCCCTGCACGTCAGGGTCGACCATCACGAGGCCGAGATGGGTGACCTCTTGCTCCTCGCCGTCGAGCTCGACGGACATCACCGACAGCGCGTTGAAGGCGATCGGGCGGCCGGTGGCTTCTTCACGGATCAGCGTGACGATAGCGCGCGACAGGCGTTCGCGCTCGCCGGAGAAGATGCCGTAGGTGAGGCTGCCCGCCGGCAGGGTCTTGCCGGCGACGGTGCGCAAATCCGCGACCAGTGCGTCGAGATCCTGTTGCGATAGCGACAGACCCGGGCTTTCGACGATCCGCGTCTGCAGGCCGGTATGGGTGCGCAAGGTGATATCTATGGTTTCCTGCGAGAACGCCTTCAGCCAGAACGCGCCATAGCTGCGCAGGCGCCCGGCCGCGGAGCTGATCTGCCCGAGGCCATGACGGATCGCCGAATTGCCGCTCCCAGAAGACGCCATGCCACCTGCCCGCACCCGATCCGAATTTGTGCGCCGGGCCCGTTAAGGAGCCATGAGTGCGGCACGTTGCGGTGGCGAGAGGGTAAACGATGTGTTGGCGGCGTCAAACAATCCGCAGGGAAGACATCGAGGCAGACATCGTGCCGGACGACAAACGGCGGATGCCGAAGCACCCGCCGTCTGCCTTCGCCAGCCACGGCGCTCAGGTTACGTGGACCGATTACGTTGATTTGGAAACTTCCATCAGCAGCCGCTCGGCCTTGGCGTCCTCGAGACGGTTCACCATCCGGTCGCTCTCGTGCATGTCGCGCACCGTCTTGGTCAGGGTGACGCAGCACTGCACGAGCATCAGGATGCCCATCGTGAGATAGCCCTTGATCCAGAGATCGACGGGGAGGAAGTAGACGCCGACGACGACCATGAAGGCCGAGGCCGCGAACGAGACATAGGTGAAGGTGACCCACGCGTTGCTGTGGTGCTGGACGTTCTGGTTCATGGCGCCATCCTGCTGATGCGGCTGAAATGAAGGACCCCGGTCCCGGCCCGTGACGAAAATCCCGTTGCGGAACTTCCGCCAGCGATTTCTGCGCCCGCGCCAGTTAAGGAGATATGATTAAAGCACCCTCAGGTTGCGCAAGGGTAAACGATAGATTGAGCGGCCATTTCAAATGATTCATGACGTGGAACCGCTGACGTCGTCGGGCCGGGTTTTGTTGGCGTTATAGTCGTGCGCAAGCAACGAACACAGGCCCATGCAGAATGCGCCGCCGAGCCCGAATGGCACCGACATGTCCTGCGGCATCGGTCCAAGCAGTGCGCGCGGCAGCACCATGGCCGCCGCCGCGCCGACCAGCGCCGTCACGGGCGCCCTCAGCAGAAGCGGCATCGCGCGAGCCAGTTGTCCATCAAGGATCCCCACGATCGCTGATACCGGCAAGGTGAAGAAGAACAACGCCAACGCGATGGGCGGGACGAAGCTTTCAAAGGGCATTCCAACCGCGACCCAGGTCGTGAGAACGACCGACAACGGGCCCAGCAGCAGGAAGACAAGCGGTCGACTCATTGAAGTCAGCCCTTCATTGCAGATGGCTACGGCCATATTCGTGCGACAGCACCGAGCACACGCCCATACAGAATGCGCCGCCGATCGCAAGCGCTATCGACATCTCCTGCGGCAGCGGTCCGAGCAAAGCGGCCGGCAGACCAATAGCCGATATCGCGCCGACGATCGCGGTCAGGGGCGCCCGCAAGAAGATCGACAAGGTGCGGGACAGGATGCCGTCGACGAGCCCGGTGATTGCCGATACCAGCAGGGCGATGACAAACACCTGCTTGCCGATAAGCACGAGCCAGGCGTTAAGTCCCCCGCTCGCAACGTCGGGTGCCAAGGCGACGAGAACTCCAAGGATCGGACCCAGCAACAGGAACACGAGCGCCCGTCGCGGCGACGGTGGATCGGCCCATGCCGGCCCGCCGCGCATGCTATCATCATCGAGAGAATTCTCAGAAGATACGTGCATCGTCGTTACCTTTCTCATGCCTTGGCGTGGAGTTCGCGCGGGATACGGCTTCGACACAATCGTTGATAGGCCGGGGCGCCCCCGGGGGAAACGAGCGGCGGACGCTAAAAGCATCCACCGCCCGCCTTCGCCAGCACGCGCCACAGGTTTACGCGGCCTTCGAAACTTCCATCAGCAGGCGCTCGGCTTTCGCATCTTCGATGCGGTTCACCAGCTTGCCGCTTTCGTGCATGTCACGGACGGTCTTGGTCAGGGTGACGCAGCACTGGACCATCATGATGATGCCCATCGTGAGATAGCCCTTCATCCAAAGATCGATCGGCAGATAGAACAGGCCGACGGCGACCATGAAGACGGAGGCGGCGAACGAAACATAGGTGAAGGTGACCCAGGCATTGCTGTGGGGTTGGACATTCTGGTTCATGATAATCTCCTGTGTGTGGACGTTTGAAGTTGGGTGTTACGGCACTGAGTTCGATTGAGCTCGGTTCACAAAGTAAGTTCAGGTCGTTTGCGCACGCTTGGCGTTCAGCCGCGCGAGCACGTCGTCAGCGGTCGACTTCAGTCGTGGTCCAAAGCCCTGTTCGGCGAGCTTCTCGGCGGTCGCCAAAGGTCCAGAGGCGGCGTCGAGTTCGATCAGGGCTTCGTCGGCGGCCTGGGCTTCCATCTGCCGTTCGCGCAGACGCTTCAGCGTCCGCTCGGCTTCCGGCAGTGTGGCCTCGTAGGGGCGCGTCGCTTCCACCCCGCCGCGGCGCATGGCGCGGACTGCTTCCGAAGCACGGGCGATGCGGCGGCCACGATCGAGCTCGGTGATCCGCGACTCCGCACCGGCGACCTGGCGCTTCATCCGCGTGATTTCGGACGCGAACAGCGTGCGCGCGGTCATCGCGGCGTCGCGGTCGGCTTCGAGATTGGCGATGGCTTGCGCGGCCTCGCGGGCGAGATCTTCCCGGCCGGCATCGAGCGCCGCGGTGGTGCGCACTTCGAGATCGGCGATCCGGGCGTTGGTGGCGTCGAGGCGGCGGCCCTCCTGCTGATCGCCGGCGATCGCCAGCGCCAGCGTGCGCTTGGACCGCTCGACCGCCGCGGCGGCGTCGCGCATCTGCTGGTCGAGGATCAGAAGCGCCGAGCGGTCCTCCAGTTCTTCTCCCGCCGCAGCCACGCTGCCCCGGAAAAGCGTCAAAACAGTTTTGAACATTTGCAGCTCCCTGTGTTATGAGCGTTGCTCATGAACGTGTTGTAGCACATCTTGAGCATTGCTCAAGAACTATTTTGAGCATTGCTCAAGAAAAATGGAAGACATGTCTAAAGCACTGGAAAGACGAGCAAAATTACGCGAGGATTTGATCCTGGCGGCGGAACGGAGCATTTCCGCGGGCGGTTTGGGGGCCCTGAAGACGCGAGAACTGGCGCGGGAAATCGGCTGCGCCAATGGCGCGGTCTATAATCTGGTCGACGATATGGACGAACTGGTCCTGCTGGTGGGATCGCGCACGCTGCGGCGGCTCGATGCTACGCTGAGCGAGGCCGAAAGCGCGGGTCCCCCCTCGCCGACCGAGACGCTGGTGCGCATTGCGGTCGCCTATTGCGATTTCGCCGCGGAAAATCTCGAACTCTGGCGCGCGCTGTTCGAACACCGCATGACGCCGGGCAAACCGATACCGGAATGGGCGGTCAGCGAGCAGATGGAGCTGTTCCGTCACATCTTCCAGCCGCTCGCTTCGTTGCTGCCGTCACGATCTCCAGGCGAACTCGGCGTCACCGCGCGCAGCCTGTTCTCCGCGGTGCACGGCATGGTGCTGCTCGGCCTCGAACAGAAGCTGATCGCGGTGCCGGTCGAGGCGCTGCGCGCGGAGATCGCGGTTATCGTGCGGGCGATGGTGAAGGGGCTGACCTAGGCACGTTCATAAATCAGGGCGTTTGGATTATGTCCGCTTGTCCCCGGCGTTGTTTGGCGCCTTAAACGGCGCAATGGCGAATCAGCTGCCCTTCGTCGAACTGGCCTTTCGCGATGCGGTCGCGCGGGCACCAGATGGAGAGCCCGTACTCGTGCTCCGATTTTGTCTCGAGCAGCTCATCGGCGAAGATGCTGATGACGCAATCCTGCCCGCGCAAATCTTCCCAATTGTTTGAAAACTCCGGCTCGATCCCGAACAGCCGGTGGCCGCGCCAGCCGGTCTCGCGCATGTCGACGAAGGGACGGTAACACGACGGGAGTTCGTCATAGCCTTCGCCATGGCGGAGGCGCGGATGCTGCCGCAGGATCGCGTCCCAGACCGCCACGGCCCTGCCCGCGAGCATGTGCTTCGACATGTGCGGCTGCATCTCGTCATGCAGCTCAAGGCGCAGGCGCATGATTGCGCCCAATGCGTCCCTGTCGATCGTCTCGTCCTGGGTCTTTGAGAGCGCAAGGTCGCGCCAGGATTCGAGGGCCGTGATCACGCTCGGCGCCTTGCGTTTGAGGACGCCGTAATGCGCAACCTTGTTGCGGATGACATCCTTGAGATCCTGTTCGCGGGCCTGATCCTGAGGCAAGCGTTCCCGCCAGGCGAAGAACTGCAAGCCGTCGTTCAGATCGAATGTGAGGCTGCGGATGACGCACTCAGCTTCGAGCGCGGCGATACCCCAATTGACGATCCAGTCGAGCGGCGACTTGAAGCGATCCGGGAATGACGCCGGGCGTTCGTCGCCGGTGTCGAGATACGCAGTCGGGGTGACGGGCCGGCGGAGAAACGTTCGACCTTCGCCGAAGAAGCCGTGCTTTCTGACCGGCGCGAGGTCGTCGGGCGGCGAGAGGATCTCCGCCTGAGCCACCTCGGCAGCGCTCAGGATCCGGCAAGCGAAGGATTTTCCGATGAAGACCAGCAGGGCACCTTCGGCCGGCAATCCCGGCGGCCGCGATCCGGTCTGCGGTTCAGCCTTCAGCGACGCGAGGTCAATCTGGGCAATGAAGTGGAGCGGCGTTCCGTCGCTGTCTTTCGGCCATTCGAAGTTGCGCGGCGCTTTGGGCGCGCCGCCGATCCACGACGTGGCGCCGTCGGAACGGTCGAACGACGAGTGGAACAGCAGGGCCCAGGCCGGCAGCTGTTTTGCGCGATCCGGGTCGCTTCCGCGCTCAAATAGTTCGGCTAGCCAACTATCGTCGTCATCATCCATTGGCTTGAGACCTCGATTGAATGCGAAATAGTTTGGAAGCGGCGGCTGTCGTTCAGTTTGCGGCGATCCGTCCAGGGCTGCGCGTTAATGAGTCCATGTCCTAGTTGTGCAACGATGCCGGCCGCTCCAGCTGCGGCGCCCACGTCCGGCCGAGCGAAGCCAGCGCATGGAGCAATCCGCACACAAACCAGCCAAACGTCAGGACCAGGAAAGACAGCGGCCTGAACATCGCGAGGATGTCGGCCAGCGACAAATAATGTCCCGCGATCGCGCTGTTGTAGATCTGCGCTGAAACCGCCAGCAGAAGCGCGCCGATCAGGACAAAGAATGCGGCGCGTTGCGATCTGGTGAGCCACCGCATCACGAGGAAATACAGCGGCGACACGAACGCCCCCGCCATCAAGCCGCCCACGATCCAGAAATCCGTCATCTCAGCCCCCTGAGTTCTCGCAACCAGAAATACACAGGAGGCGTTGAAGGGCGGTGCGGAGCTGGAGTCGGATTTTAGTAAAGTTTTACGTGGTCGGTCAGACCAACGAGGAACGCCGTCATGCCCGGGCTTGACCCGGGCATCCACGACTTACTTTTGTATACCGGCAAAGTCGTGGATGGTGGTCAAGTCCGCCCAAGACGAAAAGCGGCAGCCTCACACCGTCAGAACCGTCGACCCGGTGGTCTTGCGCGCGGCGAGATCGGCATGGGCCTTGGCCGCGTCTTTCAGCGGATAAGTCTGGCGCACCTCGATCTTGACCGC
Organism: Bradyrhizobium sp. AUGA SZCCT0158; assembly: GCF_018130065.1. Taxonomy (GTDB): domain Bacteria; phylum Pseudomonadota; class Alphaproteobacteria; order Rhizobiales; family Xanthobacteraceae; genus Bradyrhizobium. The sequence continues at coordinate 11,666 of NZ_JAFCME010000023.1, forward strand.
GCCCGATTTCACCACCTCGAACAGTTCGTTCGCCATGGCGACGAGATTCTCGCGCTTGGCGGCGTAGGTGAACAGCGTCGGGCGGGTGACGTAGAGCGACCCCTTTGCAGCCAGCAGGCCGAGGTTGAGCGGTTCGACCGGGCCGGAGGCCGCACCGAACAGCGCGGCGACGCCAAGCGGTGCGAGGCAATCGAGCGATTTCAGGAACGTGTCCTTGCCGACGGAATCATAGACCACGGGCACCTTGGCGCCGCCGGTGATTTCGTCGACGCGTTTCACGAAATCCTCCTTGGTGTAGATGATCGTGTGGGCGCAGCCATGGGCCTGCGCGAGCTTCGCCTTCTCCTCGCTGCCGACGGTGCCGATCACGGTGGCGCCGAGATGCTTGGCCCACTGGCCGAGGATCAGGCCGACGCCGCCGGCGGCGGCATGCAGCAGGATGGTATCGCCGGATTTGACGCGATAGGTCTGGCGGATCAGGTACTGCGTCGTCAGGCCCTTCAGCATCATCGCGGCCGCGGTCTTGTCATCGATCCCATCGGGCAGTTTCAGCAGCCGATCGGCCGGAATCAGCCGCGCCTCGGAATAGGCGCCGAGCGGCGAGGCGCCATAGGCGACGCGATCGCCGGGCTTCAGATCGGTGACGCCGCTGCCGACTTCCTCGACTACGCCGGCGCCCTCGCTGCCGAGCCCGCTCGGCAGTTGCTGGGGATAGACCCCCGAACGGTTGTAGATGTCGACGAAGTTCAAACCGACCGCGGTGTGGCGGATGCGTGCCTCGCCCGGACCGGGCTTGCCAACCTGGACTTCCTCCCAGGTCAAAACTTCAGGACCGCCGGTCTTGTGAAAACGGACGGCGTGCGTCATGGGATGCTTTTTCCTTCGGTGGGATGAAAAAGAGAAAGATGTTGCGGCGGTTCAGGTCTCGATGATGACGTAGCTGTCCTCGACATGGACAGCGAACGTCTCGGCCACGTAAGGGCCCTTCTCGAGGTCTTCAAGACCTTTGGCAAGTTCTTGCGTAAGCTCTTCGCCGCGTTCGATCGCGACCGGATAGGAGCGGATCTTGACGCGCTTCGGATCGAAATAGGATTGGCCGTTGCGCATGTCGAATTCCCAGCCGTGCCAGGCGCAGCGGAGTAGTTCGCCGACCCGCGAGCGCTGATAGACGCCGGGCTCCGGCGAGGTCAGCCGTGCCACGCACGCCGCTTTTTCCAGCGGCGCACCGGCATGCGGACAGCGATTGAGCAGCGCAAAGAACTCGCCATTGACGTGGAACACGACGATGTCGCGGCCCTCGACACTGAAAACCTTGTTGCCGCCGGGCGGGATGTCTGACGTGCGGGCGACGATGTGCCGGGTCATGTCTCGCTTAAACCATCATAACTTATAGACCGCGCGGGCATTGCTGCTGAAGATTTTCTGCCGCTCGATCTCCGACAGCGGTGTCCTGAACGCGAAGCGCGGATCGTCAAAATCCCAGTGCGGATAATCCGACGAGAACAGCAGGCGATCGACACCGACCCATTCGATCAGTGAGCGCAGATGTTTTGCTTCGTCCGGCTCGTCGATCGGCTGCGTCGTGAACCAGAAATGCTCCTTCACATATTCCGACGGCTTGCGCTTCAGATGCGGCACCTCGCTGCGGAAGGCCTCAAAGTGCCGGTCCATCCGCCACATGGCAGGCGGGATCCAGCCGAAGCCGCCCTCGATGAACACGATCTTCAGTTTGGGGAAACGTTCGGGAATGCCTTCGAGCACGAGGCTGCAGAGCATCGACGCCATGGTATGCGCGTTGCTCTGGTGCTCCTCGGCATAATAAGACGGCCAGCCGCCGCCGGTCGGCGCGTGCCCGCCATAGCCGCCGACGTGAATGCCGAGCGGCAGGCCGAGCTCCTGGGCGCGCTCATAGATCGGCCAGTAGCGGCGCCGTCCGAGCGGCTCGTTGGCGCGCGGGCAGACGTTGATCTGCACATAGCGGCCGATCTTGGCGCAACGCTCGATCTCGGCAATCGCGAGCGCCGTATCGTCCTGGCCGGCGAGGATCGAGGCCTTCAGGCGCGGATCGCGATCCGACCAGAAGGCAAGCTGCCAGTCGTTGATGGCGCGCTGGATCGCGGCACCGAATTCCAGATTCTGCTGCGAGAAGATGAAGAGGTCGAGCACCTGCAAAATGCCGTACTCGACATCGAGGGGATCGAGGTGCTGCTTCTGCATGAAGGCGAGATCGGATCCCGGAGGTCCGCCGGTCGGCGGCCACGCGTCACGCCGCGCGATCAAGGGCGAGGAGCGCGGATAGGGCGTGGTGCCGATATAGGGCGTACGCAGATGGCTGCCATATTCCCTGAAGTGCTGTTGCCAGCGCTTCGTCATGAACTGGTCGAGGTCGGTATGCGCATGGATGCTGGGATGCACGTCGCAATCGATGATGCGCAGCCGGCTCTTGGCGGCGACTTCCTGTTCCAGAATCGGGCGGTCGATGACGTCGCTCATGCGATCCTCCTTATGAGGTAGTTCAAGCCGCAAGCTTCAGCCGCGGAAACGTCTCAAGTGGATTGTCGACGCACATACGCGAAACGATACTGGCCGGCAGATGCGGCGGCATGGCGTCATCGCCGTCGAACTGCCAGTGCGGATAATCGGACGCAAACAGGAACATCTTGTCGGAACCGATCTGCTCGATGATATCGGCGACACCAGCCGCATCCGGCGGGCCATCGAACGGCTGCATCGTCACGCGAAAATGGTCGCGGATGATCGAGGCCGGCTCGCGCTCGACCCAGGGCACCTCGACGCGCACGCCGCGCCAGGTCTTGTTGGCGCGCCACATGAAGGCGGGCAGCCAGCTGACGCCTGATTCCATCAGCACCACTTTGAGGCCGGGGAATTTGCCGAACACGCCTTCATAGACCAGACTCAGTATCTGGGCCTGAAACGCCTGCGCCTCCATCAAATAAAATTCGTAGCGGTAGGACGGCCAGCCGATCGAACTCGGCGCGCCGCGATACTGGCTGCCGGCATGGATGGCGATGGGGAGTTTGTGTTTCTCGGCCGCCTGGTACACCGGCCAGAAGTGCCGCTTGCCGAGCAGCTGATCGCCCTGCGCCAGCACCAGCACGGAGACAAACCGCTGATCGCCGGCAAGCCGCTCGATTTCCTCGACCGCGAGATCCGGCGCCTGCATCGGCACGACGATCGAGGCGCGCAGCCGCTTGTCCTTCGACAGCCACTCGGCCGCGATCCAGTCGTTGATCGCCTTGCAGAAGGCGGCGGCCATATAGGGATCGAACACCGCCTGCGCGCCGTAGAGCACGTTGCAGATGGCGTGGCTGGCGCCGAGCTGGTCGAATGCACCGCGCTGCACCATCGCCAAATCACTGCCCGGTTTGCCCGTGGCGGGGCGCCAGTCGGCGCGGCCGGACAGCGGCATGCTCGGCGGATAGGAATTGAGATCGAGGCCGTCGATGGCGCGGCTGACGACCTGCTCTTTCCAGTGATCATCGAGATAGGGCAGCAGCGTGGTGCGGGTTCCGCCCACCGCGGGATGGATGTCGCAGTCGATCCGCGTGGCCGCCATGGCGTTTCCCTGGGATATCTCGTTATTGGCGACCGTTCCGCCGCGCCGCAAATGTGCCGCCGATGCCCCGGCAGCGCAAGGGTCGAGCGTGGAAACCGACCGGGTGGCAGACATTGGGTGGACGCATAGCGAGCGATATGCGCAGCCTTGCGGCACGGCGGCAAAGCGCAAATACTCGCGTCAAGCGGGGCCGGGAAAGATTCCGGCTGAACCCGCAAGAAACAAGGACCGGGGGAGAAACGTTATGACGCATACGGAGCGAAAGGCCGCCCGCAGCGAGAACAGCATGCAGATCGACCGGCGCAGATTCCTGGGGACGACGGGTCTTGCTGCCTTCGGCGTCACCCTCGGCATTTCCGGCGGCGGCGCCGACATTTCCGCCGCCTATGCACAAGGCACGGCGCCCGCGGCCGCCGCGCCGAAGGGGCCGCAATATCTGAAATTCCCCGGCAAGAATGAAAAGCTCATCCTGCTCGGCGACAAGCCGCTGGTGGCGGAGACGCCGGAGAGCCTGCTCGACGACGACACCACGCCGATCGAGAAATTCTTCATCCGCAACAACGGGCAGCTGCCGGAAGAGACGAAGAATCCCGATGCCTGGAAAATTACCATCGACGGCGAGGTCAACAACAAGATCGAGATCACGCTCGGCGAGTTGAAATCGAAATACAAGGCGGTGACGCGGCGCATCGTGCTGGAGTGCGGCGGCAACGGTCGCGGGGCATTCTCGCCGCCGGCGCGCGGCAACCAGTGGAGCAATGGCGGGGTCGGCTGTGCCGAATGGACCGGCGTGCCGCTTGCCGATGTGCTCAAGAGCGCGGGGCTGAAGCCAAGCGCAAAATACACCGCGCATTATGCGGCCGACCTGCATCTGTCGGGCGACGCCAGCAAACCGAGCATCTCGCGCGGCGTGCGGATCGAGAAGGCGATGGATCCGAACACGCTGATCGTGTGGGCCATGAACGGCCAGCCGCTGCCGAACATTCATGGCGGGCCGGTGCGCCTGATCGTGCCGGGATGGCCGGGCTCGGCGTCGCAGAAATGGCTGACCAAGATCACTATCCGCGACAAGGAGCATGACGGCCCGGGCATGACGGAATTTTCTTATCGCGTTCCGATCAAGCCGATGATCCCCGGCGACAAGGGCGATCCGGCGAATTTCCGGATCCTGGAATCGATGCCAGCTCGCTCTGTCATCACCAGCCCGGCGAACGGCGCCAAGTTCGCGGCCGGGACGAAGGAGCTGAAACTGCGCGGCGCGTCATGGGCCGGTGATCTCACGGTGAAGCAGATCGACGTCTCGATCGACTTCGGGGCGAGCTGGCAGCGGGCCAAGCTGGAAAAGCCGAAAAACAAGTATGACTGGCAGCGCTGGACCGCGAGCGTGAAGCTGGCTTCCGACGGCTATTTTGAAATCTGGACGCGCGCGACCGATTCAAAGGGAACGATGCAGCCGCACCAGGCCGGTTTCTGGAATCCGCAGGGCTATGGCGGCAACGCCATGCACCGGATCGCGGTGCTGGTGGGCTGATGCTGCGACCTTTGGGAATGGCTGTCGCCGCACTGCTGTGGATGACGCCGGCGATCGCCCAGACCGCCTTCACGCCGCGTGACGAAAGCCCGGAGGAATTTGCCGCCGGGACCGGCCGCGACGAGACCTTCTACGCCTGCACCGCCTGCCATGGCTTCAAGCTCGTGGCCCAGCAAGGTTTGACGCGCGCGCAGTGGGAGGACTCGATCAACCTGATGATCAGGCGGCACAACATGCCGCCGCTCGACGACAAGGATCGCGCCGTGGTGCTGGGCTATCTCGAAGCCGCCTATCCGCCGCGCGCTCCTGCCGCGCGCGGCGGTTGGCAGAATCCGTTCGCCAAGTGAGGTGCTCCTTATTTCCTTCTCCCCTTGTGGGAGAAGGTGGCGCGAAGCGCCGGATGAGGGGTCTCTATCCTCATCCAAGCCGTACCGTGGTGAAAGAACCCCTCACCCGTCTTCGCTTCGCGAAGCCACCCTCTCCCACAAGGGGAGAGGGGGAAGCGCGCATTGACAGACAAATCTATCCGCCTCCAATGTCCGCCCAGAACAAGAACAATGGGTGGATCGCGTGGCGGGCGGCGAACAACAAGAAACTTACGAATGCGACGTGCTGGTGGTCGGCTCGGGCTGTGCCGGCCTGTCGGCGGCGGTCACCGCGGGGCATCAGGGGCTCAAGGTGCTGGTGGTCGAGAAGGAGCCGCGCTTTGGCGGCACCACCGCGCGCTCCGGCGGCTGGCTGTGGATTCCCGGCACCTCGCTGGCGCGCAACTGGGGCATCGTCGAAAGCCCCGAGCAGGCGCGGACCTATCTGCGGCATGAGGCCGGCAATTCCTACGATGCCGCGCGCGTCGATGCGTTTCTGACCGCGGGGCCCGAAGCGGTGGATTTCTTCACCAGCAAGACCGCCGTGCGTTTCGACATGCCGCTGACCTTTCCGGATTATCACGCCGAAGCGCCCGGCGGCACGCAAGGCGGCCGTTCGATGGTGACGCGGCCGTTCGACGGAAGTGAACTCGGCGAGCACCTCAAGGATATCGGCGCGCCCCTGCCCGAACTCACCGTGTTCGGCATGATGCTGGGCTCCGGCAAGGAGATCGTCCACTTCATGCGCGCGACCAAGTCGCTGACCTCGGCGCTGTTCGTCGCCAAGCGGCTGTCGAAGCATCTGGTCGACGTGATCCGCCACGGCCGCGGCATGAACCTCACCAACGGCAATGCGCTGGCCGGACGCCTCGCCAAATCGGCGTTCGATTTGAAAATTCCGCTATGGCTGGCGTCGCCGGTGCGCGAACTGATCAGCGATAGCGGCGCGGTGCGCGGCGCCATCGTCGAACGCGACGGGCGCAAGATTCGCATTCATGCAAAGCGCGGCGTCATCCTCGCCTGCGGCGGCTTTCCGCACGATGTGGCGAGGCGCAAGGCGATGTTCCCGCATGCGCCGACCGGCAACGAGCATTATTCGCCCGGCCCGACCGGCAACACCGGCGACGGCTTGCGTTTGGCGGAATCCGCCGGCGGACGCGCCGAGGATTCATTGCCCAACGCCGCGGCGTGGGTGCCGGTCTCGATCACCACGCGCAAGGACGGCAGCAAGGGCGTGATGCCGCATTTCATCGACCGCGCCAAACCCGGCGTGATCGCGGTGACGCGCGAAGGCGTGCGCTTTGCCAATGAAGGCAATTCCTACCACGACTTCGTGCAGGACATGATGAAGGTCGCAAAACCTGGCGAGGAGATCGCGGCGTTCCTGCTGTGCGATCACCGCGCCTTGCGCAAATACGGCCTTGGCTGCGTGCCGCCGTTTCCGATGCCGCTCGGCCACCATTTGCGAACCGGCTATCTCAAGCGCGGCGCGACGCTGGCTGAACTCGCTGCGCAGGCGGGCATCGACGCCAGAGGACTCGAGACCACGGTCGCGCAGTTCAACAAGAGCGCCGCCGACGGACAGGACCCGGCATTCGGAAAGGGCTCGCGCGCCTACAACCGCTACCAGGGCGATGCGCTGCACGGCCCCAACCCCTGCATCGCGCCGATCAAGGACGGGCCGTTCTACGCGATCAAGATGGTGATCGGCGATCTCGGCACCTATGCCGGCATCCGGACCGACGCGAACGCCCAGGCGCTCGGCGCCGACGCCCAGCCGATCGCGGGCCTCTACGCTGTCGGCAACGACATGGCGAGCATCATGGGCGGCAACTATCCGGGCGCGGGGATTACGCTCGGGCCGGCGCTGACGTTTGGGTACATCGCGGGACGGCACATCGCGGGCAAAGGTTTGGCTTAGCCCGACTTCCGGGCTCCGCCCGGGTCGACGTCCTCACCGAACGTGCAGTCCATTATGGAACGAATGCCGATCGGCTCGATTGTGCTTCGATCGAACCGGAGATCTCCTGGTGCGCACGTTCCGCCTGTTCACGGCTCTTGTTCCCGTTCTCCTCCCGGCGACCGTCCTGGCAGCCAACGTGGAGTGGCAGAGGTATGTAATCCCCAGCACCGGAACCAACGTCGAAATTCCGGTGACGATTTTCAGCACGGACGCCGAACTGCCGGATGGTGGAACCGGGCGGCGTTTCTACACCGACGATCGCCGCGCTGATTTGACCATCCAATCGGTTGCAAATCCCGAAAACGACTCGCCCGCGGCGTTTCTGGCGAAGAAGAATCCGCCGCCTGGCATCATCTACAAAAGAGTGACGCCGAACTTCTTCGTGGTGTCCAGCATCCGCAACGACCGGATTTGGTACAACCGCTGTAACCGTTCGGCCGGCTATATGAATTGCGTCCTGATCAATTATCCCGCCGCGGAAAAACGGCAATGGGACCGCGTGGTCACGCGAATAAGCCACACATTGGCCCACTAAGCCCTGCTGGAGCAGGAAAAACCGGCAATCAGGTTCCGTGCGCAGGAACCGTTATTGCTGCACTGCGTTGCTCATGGTCGCCAGCAACCACGAGTGATTTTGTGAACCGCAGAGATTTCCTTGCAGCTTCCGCCCTGCCGCTCGTATCGATCGCGGCGCCAGGACTCCTGACCTCCGCGAACGCGCAGCCGATGCCGTTCGACCGGTCTCTTGTGCGGCAAATGGCCCGTGATCTCGCCGGCAAAGCGTTCAAGGCGCCCGACAACAAGCTGCCGGATAATCTGAAGGATCTGGATTACGATCGTTACCGGGCAATACGGTTCTTGCCGGAACGCGCGCTCTGGCGCGGCGAAAAGCTGCATTTCGAAGCGCAGTTCTTTCATCGGGGATTTTTCTACGCCAACCGGGTCGATATCTTTGAGGTAAAGGACGGCCAGGCAGCGAAGATCGCCTACCAGCCCGACCTTTTTTCATTCGGCAAGCTGGCGCCGCCCGGCGCAGGTGTCGATCTCGGCTTTGCCGGCTTTCGGCTTCATGCGCCGATCAACAAGCCCGACTATTATGACGAGGTTTGTGTCTTCCTCGGCGCGAGCTACTTCCGGGCCGTCGCCAAGGGCCAATTGTATGGGCTGTCGGCCCGCGGGCTTGCGATCAACACCGGCGAAGCCAAGGGCGAAGAGTTTCCGTCATTCAAGGCATTCTGGATCGAGAAGCCGGCAGCCAACGCCAAATCCATTGTGGTGCACGCCCTGCTCGACAGCGAAAGTGCGGCGGCGGCCTATCGCTTCACCATCCGGCCCGGCGATGCCACCGTCTTCGACGTGGAAATGGCGATCTATCCCAGAGTGAATCTGGAGCGCGCCGGCCTGATGCCGATGACGAGTATGTTCTTTTTCGGACCGAACGACCGCAAGGACGTCGACGACTTCAGGCCATCCGTCCATGATTCCGACGGGCTGTTCGTGTCCAACGGCCGCGGCGAGGAGCTTTGGCGGCCGCTGCACAATCCCAGGGATCTTCAGATCAGCGCCTTCGCCGACCTCAACCCGCATGGCTTCGGGTTGATGCAGCGCCAGCGGGATTTTCTCGCCTACCAGGACCTCGAATCCAGTTTCGAGCGGCGGCCAAGTCTGTGGGCGGAGCCGATCGGAGACTGGGGCGAAGGTTCGGTCAAGCTGATCGAAATTCCGACCAAGGAAGAAGTGCACGACAATATTGCGAGCTTTTGGCAACCCAAGGCCGCTTTGCAGGCCAAGGGCGAACACACCTACACCTATCGGCTGAACTGGGGCCCCGACATTCCGAAGCCGTCCCCGCTGGCGCGGTTTTCCCGAACCGGCATCGGCGCAAGAGGCGATAACGCGACGCTGTTCGTGCTGGACCTGATCGGCGACAAGTTGAAGTCCGTCGATCCAAAGGTTCTGCGGGGCGTTGTGACCGCGGAGAAGGCCAAGATCCAGAACATCGTTACCCAGCCGAATCCGGCCTCGGGCGGCTGGCGTTTGAGTTTCGAACTCCTGAAGGAGAAGAACCCCGTCGAGATACGCGCATCGCTCATGCAGGAGAACGAGCCGGTATCGGAGGTCTGGGTATATCGATGGACACCCTAGGGAAGGTCCACGGATCGCTTCAGCGCAGCGATCCCTCCAATCAATTCCTGCCGCGGGAGGCGCCAATGGAAATGGCGCTCCCGCAGCAGCAGCGATTCCAACCGCAAGCCCAAGCCGCGGATTTCACGGCGGCATGGCCCAGGCGCGCATGCATCCTTGCCGGCACCGTCATGCTGACCCTGGCCGGCTGCTACGAAATGTACCAGGTGCTCCAGGTCGGAGGCGTGACGATCCTGGAGTGGATGATCCTCGTGTTGTTCGTGCTGTTGTTTGCATGGATTGCGTTTTCCTTCACGTCGGCGATCGCCGGCTTCTTCGTGCTGCTGTTTCGACGCAAGGACGAACTTGGCATCGACGCCAGCGCGGCCCTGCCGGCGATCGAAAGCCGGACCGCGATGTTGCTGCCCACCTACAATGAGGACCCCTATCGCGTTCTGGCCCGGCTGCGCGCCATTTGCGAATCGGTCGAGGAAACCGGATACGCTTGCCAGTTCGACTGGTTCGTTCTGAGTGACACGACCGATCCCGGGATCTGGATCGCCGAGGAAAAGTGTTTTCTTCGACTCCGGCATGAAGCCGGGCCGTCAGCCAGGATTTTCTATCGTCACCGTCCGGAAAACACCGCGCGGAAATCCGGCAATATCGAGGATTGGGTCAGGCGGTTTGGCTCCGACTATGAGTGCATGCTTATTCTGGATGCCGACAGCCTGATGACGGGGGACACCATCGTGCGGCTTGTCGCCGCGATGGAGCAACATCGACACGTCGCGCTGATCCAGACGCTGCCAATCGTGGTCAACGCCAGAACGTTGTTCGCGCGGTGGCAGCAGTTTGCCGGGCGGTTGTACGGTCCGCTGATCGCCGCCGGCATTGCCTGGTGGCATGGATCCGAAGGCAATTACTGGGGGCATAATGCCATCATCCGCATCAGCGCCTTTGCGCGCTACGCCGCCCTTCCCGAACTGAGGGGCCGCAAGCCGTTCGGCGGGCACATCCTCAGCCATGATTTCATCGAGGCCGCGTTCATGCGGCGTGGCGGCTGGGCCATCCATATGGCGCCCACGCTCGGCGGCAGTTACGAGGAATGCCCGCCATCGCTGCTGGATTTCGCCGCCCGCGACCGGCGTTGGTGTCAGGGCAATCTGCAACATCTGGCGGTGCTGCCGTCGCGCGGCCTGCACTGGGTCTCGCGGCTCCATCTCCTGACCGGGATCGGATCCTACCTGACGGCGCCGCTCTGGTTCATCTTTCTGGGACTCGGCATCCTGGTCTCGTTGCAGGCGCAGTTTGTCAGGCCGGAATATTTTCCGAAGGGATTTTCGCTGTTTCCGACATGGCCCGCGCAGGATCCGATCCTGGCGGCCTGGGTATTCGTCGCCACGATGGGCATGCTGATTCTTCCCAAACTGCTCGCCTATATCGTCATGCTCACCCATCGTGACGAGCGAAGAAAGTTCGGCGGCGGCTTTCGGGCCCTTGCGGGGATTTGCGCCGAGACATTCCTTTCGGGCCTGACGGCGCCGGTGATGATGGTCTTCCAATCGTCCGCGGTCGGAGAGATCCTGCTGGGGCGCGATGCCGGATGGCAGGTTCAACGCCGCGACGACGGCGTGGTGTCGCGTCAGGATACGCTTCGCAAATATTCGGTTCCGACATTCTTTGGCGTCGCGATGGCGATCAGCGCCTACGCGGTGTCGTTGCCGCTGCTGCTATGGATGCTGCCGGTCATTCTCGGCCTCCTGCTTGCCATTCCGCTTGCCACGCTGTCTTCCTCGGCCAGCGCAGGCGCTGCTTCCAGCCTGTTCAAGACACCGGAGGAGACCTCGCCACCGCAGGTCTTGCTGCGGGCCAACGAACTGGCCAGCGCCTCGCACCGGGCGGTTTCCTGCCCGCTTCTCGAACTGCGCCGTGACGCCGACCTGCGCGAGGCGCATCTAGGCAATCTGTCCGGCCCAAGGCCGCGGAATCGCGGCGAGGTCGATCCGCATCTCGCGATCGCGCGCGCCAAGATCGAGGATGCCGAAACCTTCGACGAGGCGGCCACATTCCTCAGCCCACGCGAGACATTTGCCGCCCTGCATTCGCCGGCCGTTCTTGGCGCGCTGATGGATTTGCGACAGACGACCAATGAGCAGCGCAGGGATTGAAGGATACGACTGGTTGCAGTGGGGGATTGATACACCGCAACAGGCGCCGACCCGATTGACCAAACCAGCGCTTCGCTTTCAAATAGCCGCATGGCGGCGCAGACGACGGCAACCGAATCGGCACAACGTCCACGCTTCACCGCAAAAGGCGTGTGGCGTGGCTGCGTTGAAATCGCACCGATCGCCGTATTCCTGATCCCGTTCGGCATCGCGTTTGGCGTCGCCGCTTCCGCCAAGAACATCCCGCCCGAAGTCAGCGTCCTGATGAGCATTGCGATCTATGCAGGCGCCTCGCAGTTCGCGCTGCTGGATCTCTGGTATGCGCCGTTGCCGCTGGCGACGCTGGCGCTCACCGTGCTCGCCGTCAACGCCCGGCACATTCTCCTCGGCGCGGCGCTCGCGCCGTGGCTGCTGCAGATTCCGGTCATGCGACGGCTGGGGGCGCTGCTCTGGCTCAGCGACGCCAATTTTGCCTATGCGATGTCCGCGCGCGAGCGGGGAGAAATCGACGCCGGCGTTCTGTTCGGCAGCGGCATCGCGATGTGGCTGATATGGATCGCCAGCACAGCGGTCGGCGCCCTCGCGGGTTCATTTCTCGGCGATCTGACGCGCTTCGGCTTCGATGCGGTCATGGTCACGTATTTCGCGGCCGTCGTCGTCGGTCAATGGAAGGGGGCCAAAGACCTGTATCCGTGGCTCGCGGCGGCGGCGGTCGCCGTGATCGGGACCTATGTTCTGCCGCCGGGCTGGCATATCATCGCGGGCGCGCTGGCCGGCGGGATCGTCGGAACCTGGCGCCATGGTTGATATTGTTGCGGCGGTGGCCGCCGTCCTGTTGCTGACATTGGTCACGATGGCGACGCGGGTCGGCGGCGTCTGGATCATGTCTTACGTCGAAATCACGCCGCGCATCGAGGCGTTCCTCAAATACATGGCGGCATCGGTTCTGATTTCGATCGTCATCCCGACAACGCTGGCCGCGGCGCCGCGGATCTGGATGGCCGTTGCGGCGGCCGCGATCGTGGCCGCCGTCACCCGCAGCGCGCTCAGCGCCATGCTGGTGGGCGCGGCCGTGGCGGCGGCGATGAAGAATTTGGGGATGTGAGGTGGAGCGGAGATCGCGGCGCCAGCCCGCCTACGCCAAGGGGCTTTGGCGAGGCAGCCTTCGCTCGCTTCGCTACGATAGGATACGTTCCGGCTTGCCCAGCCGTAGCTCGCGAAGCGAGCGAAGGCTGGTGGGCGCGACAGGGATCGAACCTGTGACCCCTACCATGTCAAGGTAGTGCTCTCCCGCTGAGCTACGCGCCCTAGATTGGGATGACCATCCCGCTCCAGCTTTGATCGTATTGGGTGCGGTCCGTATATCGGCTCCAAAGCGCCCCCGCAAGGACGCTTCTGGGTAATTTCCGGTGTGATTTCGAGGTAAAACTTCTTGTTTTGACGCGTTTTCTTCACGCGAACCGGTACCCACTTCGCTCGAAAACGCTTTTGAATAGTCCGAATCAGGCCGCCAGCATCTTGTTCACTTCGCTGACCAATTCGCGAAGATGGACCGGCTTGGCCAGCACCTTAGCGTTTTTCGGGGCTTCCGAATCCGAATTCAGCGCAACGGCCGCAAAGCCAGTGATGAACATGATCTTGATATCGGGGTCGAGTTCCGAGGCGCGGCGCGCCAGCTCGATGCCGTCCATTTCGGGCATCACGATATCGGTCAGCAGCATCTCGAACGGCTCCTCGCGCAGCCGCTGATAGGCCGACAGGCCGTTATCATGGGGCGAGACCTGAAATCCGGCGTTTTCCAGCGCCTTGACCAGGAAGCGGCGCATGTCGTTGTCGTCTTCGGCGAGGAGGATTTTGTGCATGGCGGTCTGTCGTCGAATCCGGCTTGGAGGGGCAGTCCGCACACTAAGCCCGACAGACGGTAAAGATCGGGTGAAAGGCAGCAGTGTGCAGGTCACGCAGAGCGGCGCTATTTCTGTACCGGAACGCGCCAGAGATCAATCAAGGCAGGCGTTTTCCGCATTTGAGATGTGTTCCAGCACCATTGCGGCTTTTTTCACTTGGCAGAATGATTGTGATTACCGACAATGCATTCTCATAAAATCTCTGGTTTTCCGGCAGAATCGGTTGCTCTATCGCGAGGCTTGATCGACTGTCTTGATCGACTGCCTGGGAAGCACGGATCCAAGGACGGCGCCCGACGATGACCCAGTTTGATGGCGAACTGTCGCCTCCGTTCGAGATCGTGGAGCCGGCCAGCTGGCGGGGGCCGATCATCTTCAATTCCCCGCATTCCGGCTCGGTCTATCCGCTGGAATTCCTCAACGCGTCCCGGATCGATCTGGCAGCATTGCGCCGCTCCGAGGATTCGTTCATGGACGAACTGATCGCCGATTTGAGCGACCGCGGTTTTCCGACGGTGCGGGTCAATTTCCCGCGTTCCTATGTCGACGTGAACCGCGAGCCCTATGAGCTCGATCCGCGCATGTTTACCGGGCGGCTGCCGAGCTTTGCCAATACCCGCTCGATGCGGGTCGCCGGCGGTCTCGGCACCATCCCGCGCGTGGTCGGCGACGGTCAGGAGATTTACCGCGAGCGGCTCGATGTCGATGAGGCGCTGGGCCGGATCGAGGCGCTCTACAAGCCCTACCACCGCGCGTTGCGGCGGCTGATCAACAAGGCGCACCAGGCGTTCGGCACCGTGATCCTGGTGGATTGCCACTCGATGCCGTCGATCGGCGTATCGCGCGACGAGCCGCGGCGGCCCGATATCGTGATCGGCGACCGCTACGGCACCAGCTGCGCCGCGCTGCTGCCCGACGTCGTCGAGGACGTCATGAGCGGGCTCGGCTATTCGATCGGCCGCAACAAGCCCTATGCCGGCGGATTCATCACCGAGCATTACGGCAACCCGGCAAGCGGATTGCACACCGTGCAGCTCGAACTCAACCGCGCGATCTATATGGATGAACGCCGCCGCGAGCGCGCACCGCGCTTTGCGCAGGTGGCCGCCGATTTCGCCGTTCTGGCCGACGCGCTGGCCACCGTACCGCTCGGCGACCTCGGGCCGTTCCAGGCCGCGGCGGAGTAAGCATCTCTCTCGTCATTCCGGGATGCGCCTCTTGGCGCAGACCCGGAATCCATTCGTCGACGTAACTTGCCGCCCGATAGATTCCGGGCTCGCGCTGCGCGCGCCCCGTAATGACGAGAAAGAGAAACCGGCTCCAAAAGAAAAAAGGGCCGCTTGAATGAACAAGCGGCCCAAGTCTAGGGAGGAAACGCCCAAGGAGGGCAGCGATAGGGCGAGGCCCTACCGCACCGCAACAATATGCGGCCGCGCTGCACAAAACGCAAGTCCTTTCGAAACTTTGCCAGCGTAATCCCGGCGAGGCTGGCCGTTATGCAACAGGTCAGTTAAATACAATTTTTACTTTAATATTCAATGGCTTGCGAGGAGGATTCCGTGGGAACCCGGTGTTACGGAGCGGCCACAATTCACAAATCTCGATGTTGTGAATAGCCGTGTCACCAAAAATGCATGCCTAAACGAAGCCGATTCGAAACCCCAAGGGGGACCCTGAGTCGGATGAAGAGGGGCCCTTAGTCGGATGAGATGGGAATAACATTCCGTTAATCGTGCGCCCATCGCAGGATTGAGCTAGGCAAGAACGGGAACGCTTGAACATCCCTCCGCCCTTTCAAGGAACTGCCGTGACGGTCATCGATTTCACAGCCTTTATCGGCCGCCTTGCGACCGCCTCCGGCGAAACCATTCTGCCATTCTTTCGGACCTCGCTTTCGATCGACAACAAGAGCGCCAAGGATTTCGATCCCGTCACCGAGGCCGACCGCGCCGCCGAGGCTGTCATGCGCCGGCTGATCAAGGGCAACTTTCCCCAGCACGGCATCGTCGGCGAGGAATTCGGCAACGAGCAGGAAAACGCCGAATATGTCTGGGTGCTCGATCCGATCGACGGCACCAAATCCTTCATCGCGGGATTCCCGATCTGGGGCACGCTGATCGCGCTGATGCACCGGGGCACACCGGTGTTCGGGATGATGCACCAGCCTTATATCGGCGAGCGTTTTTCCGGCGACAGCGGCTCGGCGCATTATTCCGGCCCTTCCGGCGAGCGGAAGCTTTCCGTGCGGCGCTGCGCCTCGCTGAAGGATGCGACCTCCTACACCACCAGCCCGCTGCTGATGAACGCCGCCGACCGGGCCGCCTTCGGCCGCGTCGAAGAGGCGGTGAAGCTGACGCGCTATGGCGGCGATTGCTATTCCTATTGCATGCTGGCGGCCGGTCATCTCGACCTCGTGGTCGAGACCGAGCTGAAACCCTATGACATCGCCGCCTTGATCCCGATCATCACCGGCGCCGGCGGCATCGTCACCACCTGGGACGGCAAGCCCGCCCAAAGCGGCGGCCGCATCATCGCCGCCGGCGACGCCCGCGTGCACGAAGCGGCGATGAAACTACTCAACAGCTAGCGCATTCTTTTTAAAGACGATCTTCGGGCAAACACTTGGTGTTGCCCCCCGGAGTACCGGTTCCACCCCGCATCGAGTGCGGGGCGAGCCCCGCAACACGTGCGGGGCAGGCTTTTTTCCTCGGGACAAACGGTTTGGCCGGCGATCGTGCTCCAGGCCACGGAAGGCACCGCATGGACGCACTGCTGATCGTGGACATGCAGGTCGGGCTGCGGAGCGGCGATCCCAAGCACGATCTGCCAGGGGTCATCGACCGCATCAACCGGCTCGCCGCCAGCGTGCGCGCGCAGTCCGGCATGGTCATCTTCATTCAGCACTGCGGCGATGCCGGTGACGATTTCGAACCGCAATCGCCGGGTTGGGCGCTGCTTCCCGAACTCATCAGGGATCCGGCCGATGTCGTCGTTCAGAAGAGCATGAACGACCCCTTCGCCGGCGCCGAGTTGCAAGCCCGCCTCGGCAGGATCGCACCCGACCGCGTGCTGGTGACCGGCTGGGCCACCGATCTGTGCGTCGATGCGACCGTCCGATCCGCCGTCTCGAACCAGCACAACGTCGTCGTAGTGACCGATGCCCACACCTTGAGCGACCGCCCCCACCTCGATGCGGTCAGCGTCATGCGGCATCATCATTGGGTCTGGTGCAATCTCATTTCCCAAAAACCCGTCCGCCTCGCGGCCACCGACGAACTCGTGCCTTGACCAAGCGATGACGTAACCCGGGGTACAAAAAATCTGCTATAAGCCGCGACGCGACAGACGCTTTAGACATCTGCGCAGGGAGGCTTGCATGAGGATTTGGGGCGCGCTGGCGACCGGATTGTCGCTGCTGCTATTGCCGGCCGCGGGCTCAGCACAGGATTTTCCAACCAAACCAATCAAACTGATCGTGCCGTTCCCACCCGGCGGGCCGAACGACATCATCGCCCGCGTGGTCGGCCAGCGCATGTCGGAACTGGTCAAGCAGCCGATCGTGATTGAAAATCGCAGCGGACAGGCCGGAGTGCTGGGCACCGACGCGGTCGCGAAAGCTGCGCCCGACGGCTACACCATCGCCATCACCAGCGCGAGTTCGCTCGTCATCAACCCGTCGCTGGAGAAAATGCCCTACGACGTGCGAAAGGACCTCGCACCGGTCACGCTTGTTGTGACCGTGCCGGAAATGCTGGTCGTGGCCAGCAACGTTCCGGCCAACAACATGGCCGAACTGATCGCCCTCGCCAAGGCGCAGCCCGGCAAGCTCAATTTTGCCTCCGCCGGCGTCGGCGGCCTGCCGCATCTGGCCGGCGAACTGTTCAAGCTGACCGCAAAACTCGACATCGTGCATGTGCCGTATCGCGGCGCCGCGCCCGCCATCAACGACCTGCTCGGCCAGCAGGTGCAGATGACGTTCCTCGACCTGCCGGTGATCCTGCCGCATATCAAGGCGGGCTCCCTGAAGCCAATTGCATTGGGCGCCCCCACCCGCGCCCCGACCGCGCCCGACGTGCCGACCACGGCGGAAGTCGGCATGCCCGATCTGTTGATCGAGAACTGGTACGGCATGATCGCGCCGGGCGGCACGCCCGAGAAGATCATCACTGAGCTGAACCGCATCGCCAACGAGGCGATGGCCGATCCGAGCGTCAAGGCAAAACTCGCCGATCAGGGCCTCACGGTTGCCGGCGACAGCCCGGAACATTTCCGCGGCTTCATCGACTCTGAAATCAAGAAGTGGTCGAAGGTGATCAAGGAGGCCGGACTGGAGACGGCGAAGTAATTCTCTCCAGGCGTAATTCTCTTCAAGAACGGCGCTGTGCTCACGCCTTGCTGCCGCTCTCGTTTCTGCGCGGGGGGCAGAAAAAAGACGCCGCAACGAAATCTTTCTGGCATCTCCGCCAACACCAGGCGCTACTAGCGGCGAGTCATTGCGCGCGGGCCAGACACCTGCCCACCTGCTGCTCGCAGTAGCGCATGCATTTGTTCTGATGTCCTCGCCAGTCACCGCCCCCGCCAGTGGGGTTGGCACATCTGCCAACGCAATTTGCCGCTCGGTCCTCGCACCGCAAGGGTGAAACTGCTTCTGCCCGTGCATTGAGGAGCATTCCGGTGCCGATGAAGGTGATGGCAAAGAAAAGGTGCCGTATCATGTGACCTCCTGAGAAAAGCATGAGACGCTCGCCAGCCTACTCCTTTCGGGAATGTCGTCTATTGGCCTTTGCGGCATTCCCGCTGCAATGCGGAATTTGGCGTCGTCCGCTTTCGGCGTGCGACAGCAACGCGCGGACAGTGCTTGGTGCTTTTGCCGTATGGTTCAGTATTCTGACCTCCAAACCGAATGTCGAGGACGCGCCATGGTGTCGCAAAGGATCGGCGGGCTGGACTCCAAGGTGGACTCCAAGGCGCGCCTGGCATCGGACCCGATCGAATCCACGCCCGAATCCACACCGCTGGTGCGTACGTTTCACCAGATCCTGCTCTGGCCGCTTCAACTGCTGCCGCTGAAGGAAGGCTCGCAGATCCATCATCACTGGGAGCTGCTCGAGAAGGATGCCGGCCGGATCTGGAAGGAAGTGGATGACGAATTCTGCGCCGATCCCGACGCCTTCCAGGAACGGCACTATCGCGAGTTCGTGACGTTCCTGCCCTATGTGCAGCGTCTGCTCTACGGCGAAGGCGCCAAGCGCCGCTCCATGGCCGCCTACGGCGAATCCCCGATAAAAGCCTACCGCCGGACGGACGTGGCAGCGGTGAGGATACTCTTCCCCGAACGGGACGCACCTGTTGTGTTCGACGTCCGGCACGTCGATCTCTACTTTTTCTATGACGTCGACCTTGTCATTCTTGCCGTCGAAGTATCCGGCTCCGACGTGCCGCTCGACGTGGTGCAGGACTCGCTGCACCGGTTCGGCCGCGCCTATCCCGCGGGCTGGACCGCAGAGGGAGACGGCATCAACTGCCCCCGCAAGGTGGAATGGCTGGCGGCAGACGGGCGCGTGCTCGCGGTGTCGGACTACGAGGACAGAAAACAGTATCTGGCATCGGTGTGTCGCGAGCGGGCGCCGCCGCTCGCGGCGCACTGGCAATATTTGCTCAACCCGATGGCGGCCCATCACTCCGATCAGGCGGGCGCGCTGCGGTTCCGCCAACTCGAATATTACCGCATGCCGTTGATGGCTTATCTCGCCGTCGAACATCCGGAGCAACTGACGCGGGCAGACTTTGCCCGGCTGGCCTACGCGAACGCGCCCGGCGACCGGCATGCGCTGCCCTACTCCGAGAAATATCTGGCGAGCTTCGAAGAAAACCATTGCTACGACAGGTACTATGACGAAACGCAAGCCGACGCCCGGCTGCGCACACGCGTGATGTGTTGCGATCACGCGTTCCTCATCGTCGGCGACGCCGCGAGGCCCGTATTCCTGGATGCGGAGCGCGGCGTTCTTGGCCAGTTCCGTCATCAGTTCTTTCTGCTGGCGCTGATCGCGCACATGCACAAGGGCGCCTTGCTGATGATGTCCGACCGCCTGGTGCACGCTGTGACGCGCCTCAATATCGAGCAGCAGGAAACCGTGCGACGATTCCGCGCCGAGATCAGGGGCCTACTCGAAATATTCCTTCGCTTCACCCACCGCTACTGGTTTCACGACGTATCGGAGCACGTGCAGACGCGCGAGGTGTTCCATGCCCTGGTCAAACACCTCGGCACCGACCGCCTGTACGTCGATATTCGCGAAGAGCTGAAGGATATGGGCGCCTATCTCGACAGCGATCTGCTGCGTCGCCAGTCGAACATCTTCCTCAGGCTGACCGTCGTGACCATGATCGGCCTGATCGGCACCACCACGACGGGCTTCCTCGGCATGAGCAGCCTGATCGCCGCAACCGACCATCATCTCGCGGCGAAGACAATTTACGTAGCCGTAACGGCAACCGCTTTCGCCGCGCTCACGCTCTATACGCTGGCAAAGTCGCAGCGCATTGCCGGTTTCCTCGATGCGCTGACCAACGAACGATTGCCGCTGCGAACGAAGGCCGACGCATTGCTGGATATCTGGCGCAAGAAGTGATGACTTATTGCCGCTTTTGGCGGGATAGCGGACATTCGGCCGCCGCGTGATCTATCATTGCCCCCAACTCGGTCATGCGGCGAACCACATACTCGTATCAGAGCCATCGAGCGCATTTGAAACGCACATAAAGCACCGCGCAAAGCAGGGCGATAATTCCGACCACGACAAAGTAGCCGTACTGCGTCTTCAACTCGGGCATGTTTTCGAAATTCATGCCGTAGATTCCGGCGATCGCGGTGGGCACGGCCAGGATCGCGGCCCACGCGGCCAGCTGCCGCGTAATCGCGCTCTGACGTTGCTGCTCCAATAGATTGCTCACTTCGAAGACCGAGGTCAGCACGTCTCGCAACGAGTTCACCATCGCCTCGACGCGCCGCACGTGGTCCAGGACGTCTTGAAAATAGGGCCGGGCGTTGGCATCGAGGCACGGTGTCTCAAGGTGGACGAGCCGGCCGCAGACCTCCATCATGGGGCCGATAATTCGCTGAAAGCGGATCAGTTCCTGACGCAGCCCGAACAGCCGTTTGACGTCTGCGCGACTGAGGAAGCTGTCAAGCGCGCTTTGCTCCATCTTGAGAACGTGTTCCTCGATCGTCTCGACCACCGGCAGGTATCCATCAACGATGAAGTCGAGGATGGCGTGCAGGACATAATCCGGACCATGTCTCAGCAAGCTGGGAGCCGCTTCGAGTTGGGCGCGCAGTTCGCTGTGCGCCCGCGCCGAGCCATGCCGAACCGTAATGATAAAATTCTTTCCGACAAAGATCGCTGTTTCGCCATAGGCGATGTGATCCTGCTCAAGATGAGCCGTGCGCGTCATGACAAACAGCTGGTCACCGTAGACGTCAACTTTCGGCAGTTGGTTTGCCTTGAACGCGTCCTCGATCGCGAGCGGATGAAGCCCGTAGTTCTTCTCGAGTTGCTCAAGCTCTCGTTTCGAAGGCTCGAACAACCCGATCCAGACAAACTCGGACTTGCCCTTGCAATCGATGGGCTCGTCCAGCGAAACGGCCCTTGCACTCTTGCCGTTGCGATACAGGTGGGCAGCCACGACGCTCACAACGAACTTCCTCCGGACGACCTATTCAGCGGGGCTTCCAGCCCGTGCATGTTGACGATCTAGCACCAGGGCCAAAACACTCGCAACGATGTTGACGAGCGTATCCGGCGCCGAAGGACGTTCATCCGGGTCGAACGCTAGTCCAATGACGGCATTCGGGCCTCCGGCCGTCTTTACGGGCCAAAAGTCGAAGCGCGACGCCAGATTCGGATAGACTTCGCAACGCTGGACAGTTCCCGTCGACAGCGATGATCGCGCCGCATTCAGTTCGGCCTCCTGGGGTTCCACGTCGCCGGCTGCCTTGAGGGAAACGACCCTGTCCCGGTAACAAGCATCACGACAGCGGGAACCTGGAAGATCGCTTCAAGGGCCTGGGAAGTGATCGAGACGATCGCGTTGGTATCGTCGGCCGCGACGACGTCACGGCTATAGTTTTGCAGCGCCGTCGCCTGCCTTCTTAACGAGGCCGCCTCGATCGCCCTCCGGCCAGAGGTGAAGGCAACGCCACTCGCAATGAGGCCGACCACCGAACAGCAGCCCGATCGCCCAGATGTTTGCCACATCGTCGACGGCGAGTGAGTAGCGAGGATCAATGAAGAAGAAATTGAAAGCAAGGGCGCCAAGGATCGCCGAACAGAGAGCCGGTCCGAGGCCGAGGCTAACGCCCGCGATGATCACCGGTACGACGAATACGAGCGACAAATTGGGGATCGCGATCTTGCTGTCCACACCGATCGCGACGACCGTCGCGAGGGCGATCATTGCGATTGCAGCAAGGTATCGCATCACCGGCGATGTTATCGGGCCTAGGAGGCTATCGGTATCGGACGCAGGTGCAACGTCCAACGGCAGCTTCGATTCAATATCGACCATCGCTTCAACTCCTGGCTGGGACGCAGGGCCACACGAACAAAGAGCGCCAGCAGTACGGCGAGGCGCACTCTCCATTCCGCTCGGTAGTGACTTCCGACAGCACGATAGAGATTGGTCCGTTGGCATATAAAGTCGATATGACAAAGCTGCGCGCGATATAGGAATCTCATAAGCGCTGATGGCCGCTGTTCGCCGTCGGGCTGCTGGAATGTCGCCGATTGGCGAGGAGGCCCTCAGTAATCCAGCCGCCCGAATAATTCCCCGAACGGAATCATGATGTGGGTCCGGTACGCCTCGCGCGTTTGCAAGGCGCGGTACCAGCGCTCGACCTGCGGCAATGACGGGCGGTCGATTTCCAGCTCGAAGTAACGGTAGAGCGACGTCCCGGCCGTGATGTCGGCAAGCGACAAGGACTCGCCGAGCAGGAAGCTACGCCCCTCCAGCAACCGGTCGAGTTTTTCGAAATTCCTGGCGCAACGCGCCAATGCGGCCTTGATCGCCGGCCAGTTTCGCTTGTCTTCCGGTGTCCGGTAAAATCCCCAGAACACACCGGTGAGGAAATCCGGTTGCAGCGCGGTTTGCGACCAATCCATCCAGCCGTCGACGGCGGCACGGACGACGGGATCATCTGACCAGAATCGACCAGCGCCGTGGCGCGCGGCCAGATATCGGAGGATCGCATGCGATTCCCACACAATGGTCTCGCCGTCCTTGACGACGGGAATGCGGCCGTGCGGGTTCATCGCCAGAAACGCCGGCGCATCGAGTCCGCCCGCCGAGCCGCCGGCATCGATATGTTCATGCGCGAGTTCAAGCTCACCGATCAGCCACATGACTTTCTGGACGTTGAATGAACTGCGGCGTCCCCAGACCTTGAGCATTCTCTTTCTCCAAATTACTTCGGCGCCATCCTGCGCAGATGTTCCACCAACTGCTGCGCCGGCTTCGGCAGCGACTTGAAACTGCGGGCGCAGATCGCAAGTCTGCGGTTGGCCCAGGGATCCCTGATCCTGACGACGCTGATCTTCATCGACCGCGCGCAGCGCCTGGCCGCTACTTCCGGCATCACGGCGACACCGATGCCGGCAGAAACCATCTGCCCGATCGCATCGAAATTGTTGAGCCGGGCGCGAAACCGCAAGCGTGCACCGAGCCGCGCGGCGTGGCCGGTGACATGGGCGTGCAGCGCGCTCGAAGTGATCAGGCCGACGAAATCCCGCTCCACCACCTCGCGGAAATCGACCTGCCGCCGGTTCGACAGTTCGTCTTGGCGCGCGGTGACCAGCACCAGGCGGTCTTCGCTGTAGGGGATCCGCTCGATGCCGTCGGGCAGCGCGTGTTCGGCGGCGAGCCCCAGATGAGCGGCGCCGCTGGCGATGGCCCGCGCGATGTCGGCGCTTTCGCGCTCCTCGACGTCGATCGAAATATGCGGATGCTGGCTCAGGAACGCGGCCAGCGCCTTCGGCAGATATTCCGACAGGCCGGAGGTGTTGGCGAGGAAGCGGACGGTGGCCTTGACGCCGCGCGAGAACGCGGCGAGATCGCCGCGCATCGCGTCCACATTGTGCATGACGATGCGAGCATGATCGAGCAGGCTTTCGCCGGCCGGCGTCAGTTCGACGCCGCGGCGGCCACGCTGCAGCAGTGACACGCCGAGCGCGGCTTCCAGGCCCTTGATGCGCGCGCTGGCCGAGGCCAGCGCCAGATGCACGCGGTTCGCGCCATTGGTGATGCTGCGCGTCTCGGCCACCGCGATAAAGAGCTGTAGGTCGACCAGATCGAAGCGCATCACGAATTCCGATATCTGCCTTCGGCGTAGCCGAATGCTGTCTCCGTAATCTCCAGATTGTGCCTGATAGCACGATCGGTCAATGTGGCCGCATGATCGATTCCATGCTCATTCTCATTGCGGCCGCGTTCCTGCTCGCCGGTTTCATCAAGGGCGTCATCGGGCTCGGCCTGCCGACGGTGTCGATGGGGCTGCTCGCGGTAACGATGCCGCCCGGCCAGGCGATCGCGATCGTGATCGTTCCGGCGATCGTCACCAACATCTGGCAGACCTTCGGCGGCCCTTATCTGCGCGACATCATGCGGCGGCTGTGGCCGCTGATGGTCGGCACCGTGATCGGCATCTGGCTCAACGGCGGGCTCTTGACCGGGCCCTATGCGGCCTATGGCACCGTCATCCTCGGCGTGCTGCTGGTGATCTATGCCATCGTCGGCCTGTGCAAATTCAGCTTCAAGGTCGCGCAACGCGACGAGAAGTGGATCGGCGGCATCGTCGGCCTTGTCACCGGCGTGATCTCGGCCGCGACCGGCGTTCAGGTCATCCCGTCAATGCCGTTCATGCAGGCGATCGGCATGCAGAAGGACGAACTGGTGCAGGCGCTCGGCGTGTTCTTCACGGTCGCCACCGTGGCGCTCGCCTTCAACATCACCGCGGCGGGCCTGCTGACGGCCGCAACCGCGCTGCCGGGCGCGGTGGCGATGGCGGCGTCCTTTGCCGGCATGTTCATCGGCCAGGCGGTGCGAACGCGGATGCAGCCGGACGTGTTCCGCCGCTGGTTCCTGATCGCGATGATCTTCCTCGGGCTCTATCTCGCCGTCGGCGGGTTTCTGAAAATTCACGGCTAGAACCCGGTTCTGGCTGGATCAGAACCAGGTTCCAGCTATCTTGCTTTGACGCGTTTTCCTGACGCGAACTGGCTTGAAAGGCGCCTCACCCAAATGGGGTAGATCAGCGGGTCTGCAGCATCGCCACGCGAATCCCGAGATAGATAAACATCCCGCCGAGCACGCGGTTGATCCAGGCGATCACGCGCTGGGAGTGCCTGATGCGGGAGGCGGCCTTC
This sequence comes from Bradyrhizobium sp. AUGA SZCCT0158, assembly GCF_018130065.1. Lineage (GTDB taxonomy): Bacteria > Pseudomonadota > Alphaproteobacteria > Rhizobiales > Xanthobacteraceae > Bradyrhizobium. The sequence continues at coordinate 36,721 of NZ_JAFCME010000023.1, forward strand.
GACGCAAAGGCTGCGACGCCGAGGCACCACAGCGTGCCATTGAAGATGAAGATCAGGCCGAGGGCCAGGAAGGCCGCCGTCTTGTGCGGCGAATCGGCGGCTACGAATTGTGGCAGGAACGCCAGGAAGAACAGTGCGACCTTGGGATTGAGGACGTTGGTCAAGGCCCCCTGCCAGAACACGCGGCGCAGCGAGACCGTCCCGTCCTGCACGGCTGCTTCAGCAATTGGGGCCGCGCGCGACAGCAGCATCTGGAAGCCCGTAAACACCAGATAGGCCGCGCCGACCAGCTTCAGGACCGTAAAGGCCGCCGCCGACGTCATCAGCAGCGCGGACAGGCCAATCGCTGCACCGAACACGTGAACCAGACAGCCACTGCAGATGCCGAGCGCGGCCGCCGCCCCGCCGCGCCAGCCCAACTGGATGCTGCGGCCGATGATGTAGGCGGTATCGGGGCCCGGCGTGACATTAAGCAGCAACCCCGAGAGGATGAACAACCAGAGTTCGTTTATGCCGAGCAGCTCGCCCATGATTTTGACCAGTTCCCTCGTGACAATCCATTGGTCCAGCGCATGCCAATCGCAATTGGATTGCGTTACTATCACTTCTGGATCGGCCTTCCGCCAGATACAGCGTATTTAATAATCATTGGAATCGCTTGGCCGACCGCATAGTGGTATGCAAGCGCGGGAGTTTTAGGGATACATGGAAAGACGGCTAGCCGCCATCGTTTGCGCTGATGTCGCCGGCTATTCCCGCATGATGGGAGCCGACGAGGCGGGCACGCATGCCACCTTCAAGGCTCACCGCACCGCGATCTACCCGATCATCCTCAACCATGGCGGCCGTCTGGTGAAGAACACCGGCGATGGCTTCCTGCTGGAGTTTCCCAGCATCGTCGGCGCCATCGAGGCCGCGGTCGCGATGCAGATGATGATGGCCGAACGAAACCATCATTTGCCCACCGACCGTGTGATGCAATTCCGTATGGGCATCCATATGGGCGACGTGATGGCCGACGAGGACGAGGTGTTCGGCGACGACGTCAACATCGCGGTCCGGCTCGAATCGGTGGCCGCCCCGGGCGGCGTGGCTGTGTCGGGCAAGGCCTATGGCGAGGCCGGCAAGCGCCTCAGCGTGCCCTTCATCGACGCCGGCCCGCACCGGTTCAAGAACATCGAGGAGCCGGTCAGCGTCTGGTCCTGGGAGCCTGAGGGCGCCGACCACCGCAGCCGCGAGGCGAGGGATCCCGCGAACCTGCCTGCGCAATACCGGACCGCGATCGTCGGCGTGCTGCCGTTCGCCAATCTGAGCGAGAGCGCCGACGAGTATTTCTCCGACGGCCTCACCGAGGACCTGATCCACGCATTGTCGCTGCAATCGTTCTACCGGGTGCTGAGCCGCAACTCGACGTTCTCCTTCAAGGGCAAGAACCTGAGCACGCGCCTGATCGCGCGCGAGATCGACGCGAGCTACCTGATCCAGGGCTCGGTGCGCCGCGCCGGCAGCAAGATCCGCGTCACCGCCGAGCTGATCGCGCCCGAGAACGGCGAGCAATTATGGACCGGCCGCTACGACCGCGACATGGGCGACCTGTTCGCGATGCAGGACGAGATCACCACCAGCCTGTCGGCGGCGATCGCGGCCGAGATCTACCGGGCCGAGGCTTCCGCCCCTCCCCGGCCGTCGTCGAATGACCTGACCGCATGGGACCGCTTCCTCAAGGGGCTTTCCTATTATTACCTGCAGACCAAAGCCGATTTCGAAACCTCGATCGGCCTGTTCAGGGAGGCGATCGCGCTCGATCCGACGCTGTCGATCGCCCGCGCCTATCTCGCCACCATCATGATGCAGAGCATCCAGTTCGGATGGATCAAGAGCACGCGCGAACTGTGGACCACGGCGATGGATCTGGCCGAGAGCAGCGTCAGGCTTGATCCGCGCTCGTCCTTTGCCTTCCAGATCGTCGCCTATCTGCACGCCCTGGAAGGGCATCACGAGGTCTCCATGGATGCCGCGAACCGGGCGGTCGGGCTGAACCCCTACGACATGGGCGCCCGCGGTGTTCTCGGCTTCTGTTATTTTTACGCAGGCGACCATCGCCAGGCCATCGAACTGATTTCAATGGCGGCGCAGCGCGGGAATTCCGACCCGCGCTATCAATGGGCAGGGGTGAATGCGTTCGCCCATTACCTCGTCGGCCAGTATGACGCCTCGCTGTCCTGGGCCCGCGAACAGCTGTACCTCAATCCCAATCATCTTCAGGCGCTCGCGATTCGCGCAGCCGCGCTCGCCCAGCTCGGGCGCGCCGAGGAAGCAACCAACGCCACTGAAGTCCTGCTGCACAATTATCCGAGCTTTACCGTCGAACGCCATTTGAGCAATTTCCATTGGAAACGGCCCGACGACATCGCCCATTACCGCGACGGCCTGCTGAAGGCCGGCGTTCCCTCCACCAGATTGACGCTCGTCGAGTCGGCGCCGAAGCTTGCCGCCGATTCCTGAAGCGGCCGCGTTGCTTTGCGCCATTTTGTTATCCCGGCCGGCGCGCCTTCGGCCGCTGGTTGACACGGCTTCGAATCCGGCGAAAACTTGGTTGCACCCTGAAGTAGTACACGACCGGCGGATTCTCTTTTCGAATCCATTCCCCTTCAGACCGAGGCCGATTGTCTTTTTCATATTCGCTGCCTTTTCAGGATTGGATCCATGCCAGACCAAGCACCGGCCACGCAGATCGCCGTCTCCAAGAATAATCCCTGCCCGTTCCTGCGCGCGCTGGTCGCGAACGGCTATGTCGACGGCCACATCGTGCCGCTCGGTACGCTGACCGAAGACATCGGGCTGGCGAGCGGCAAAACCGGAATGGGTTTGATCCGGGCGAAGGTGCTCACCTACGGAATTGCGATGATCGCAAACGGCCACCCCTTGAGGAGCGTGACATCAGGCGCAATTCTCGATGAATTGCGCAACGGCCCGCTCGACAAGCATGGCGCTGGCTCCCGCATCCTCGAAGTGGATGGACAGGTCAATCTGGAGCAGATCGAACGCTTCGCGAGCTTCGGCCAGGAATACCGTAATCCCGATGGCGGCACCGAGCCCGGGCTGAACGCCAAGCAGATCGAGACCTTCATGGCGGACAATCTGAAGCGCGACGGCGATAAGGCGCGCTGGACCTATCCGATCATGATGAAGGGCGAATGGCCGGTCCTGCTCGACATTCTCGGCAAGGGCGACGGCGAGACGCGCTACCTCAGCGTGGCGGAAGTCAGGACCCTCTTCGTGGAGCGGCGGTTGCCCGAGCGGATCACGGCGCGGCTGCCGAAGCCACAGGCCGGAAGATAACTACCGACGGCCGCTGCGGCTGGCCACGCATTCGCTACGGCTTCGGCCCGTAGCCCGGAACCCATTTTTCATGCTGGGGCAAGTCGTCATGAATCGTCCACCAGGGCGCACGCGACGACGTAAATACGTGCAGGCGCGGCCGAACCTTGGGATCGTCGTCGAACAAACCGGCGGGGATACTGACCGTCTCCAGATAGCTTGCCTTGCCTGGCGTCAGGCAACCGCAGATCTTGCAACGATAGCGGAAACTGCCGGGTGCGGATTCATAGCGCACGGTCATGTCCTCGCCTGCCGAAAATCGGAACTTGTCCACTTCGACATGAGCGTATGTTGCGAATGCTGCGCCGGTAAGCTTGCGGCAATTGGCACAATGGCAGTGTGTGATCGATCGCACTTTATCGACTTCAAACCTGACCGCGCCGCACAGGCAGCTTCCACGAATCATGATGGCACCTCCAGACTCGAAATATCGCCAGCGCGGTTCGCGTCCGATTGAACCGGATCAAATCAGGGCAAGCAACTATTTAAACAGCGGCGTGCCCGGTACGAAGGCGTCGAACGCGGCCCAGAATTGCGAGCGGTAGCGGTCCTGCTCCTGCAGGATCTCGTGCTTGGACCCGGCGATCACCAGATGCGAGCCGGCGCGCAAATGATAGGCGAATTCCTCGATCGCCGCGGTCGAGACGATGGTGTCGCTGCTGGCGGCCAGCATCAGGATCGGCTGGCGGATTTCGGAAGGATAGTTCGACGCGCGAAAGCCGTGCATCGCGCGAAACGCCGTGTCGGCCCAGGCGACGGTCGGCGAGCCGATGCCCAGCGTCGGGTCTTCTTCCAGGATCGCGGCGTTGCGGGCAAAGCGCACGGGATCGCTGGTGAAGGGATTGTTGATGAAGGACTCGGTGCCGGTCAGCGCGTCGCTGCCTCCAGGCACGTAACGGCCGCCCTGGCCTGCGAGCCGCAGCACCCGCAACATTGTGCGCGCCACAAACGAGGTCCGGCTTCCCGGCAGATCGATCATCGGCGCCGACAGCACCATGCGGTCGAACCAGCGTTTTCCCGCATGCGCGACGCGCAGCATCACCGCACCGCCCATCGAATGCGCCAGCGCGAAATAGGGCGGCGGGCAATCGGGCAGCACCACCTGCTGCACGAAGGTTTCGACGTCGATCTCGAAATCGGAGAAATCGCGGACATAACCCTTGCGTGGATCGCGCAAGCGCCGCGAGGAATGACCCTGGCCGCGCCAGTCGATCATCGCCACCGCGAACCCGCGATCGCGCAGGTCGCGCACCGTCTCGAAATATTTCTCGATCTGCTCGCTGCGGCCCGTGAAGACGCAGACGGTGCCCTTGCGGCCCGCCGGCGGCGCCCAGCGCGCAAAGCGCAGTTCGGCGCCGTCGGGCGTCTTGATGGTGCCGCTGACGACATCCTCCGGAACCGGATTGGCAGGGATCGAGACGAGCGTCATGGACGGGGAACCGGCTAGGAAAGGAGGAATGGAAATCAAGGCGAGCGGGCAAAAAGAGGCTCGATTCGGCCCCTCTTGAACGGTGTTCAGCCCCTCCCATATCATTTCTGTGCAGGCCGCTACCAGTGTTTCGGGAACCCGGACATTTCGTGTTTTGGCTTCAAAACACATGGCTGCACATGGACGAAAGCCCGGCCCGATGGCGGGCGGGTTAACTGCAACAGTCGCTCAATGGAGGACTACCTTATGCGTACCTACGATCTCGCCCCGTTTTATCGTTCCACCGTCGGCTTCGACCGCTTCTTCTCCCTGCTCGACCAGGCAGCGTCAGACGGCAGCCCCGGTTATCCCCCCTACAACATCGAGCGCACCGGCGAGAACGCCTACCGCATCAGCGTCGCGGTCTCCGGCTTCTCGCAAGGCGAGCTTTCGATCGTCGCCAAGGAAAACACGCTGACGATCAAGGGCGAGAAGTCTGCCAACGAGAACGGCCAGGACAAATCCGAAGTGCTGTACCGCGGCATCGCCGCGCGCGCCTTCGAACGCGCCTTCCAGCTTGCCGATTTCGTGCAGGTCAAGAACGCCTCGCTCGAGCACGGCCTGCTCCACGTCGATCTCGTCCGCGAGATTCCCGAGGCCAAGAAGCCGCGCAGCATTCCGATCAGCAACGGCTCCCAAACCCCGCGGGTCGTCGACAGCTCGGCGGTTGCGGCCTAACGCGATCAGGCTTTCAGCAGATATTGGCTGAACGCGAAAACGCCCCGGGAAACCGGGGCGTTTTTTGTTGGCGCAGTCATTCCGGGATGGTCCGGAGGACCAGACTTCAGATGCGCAATTGCGCATCTGAAGTTCGCGCTTTGCGCGCCCCGGAATGACGCCATCGAAACTCAGAGAAATTCACACTGCCGTGAGCGCCGTAACGTCACGCCCCGCGCATCGAAACTCCAATCATGGGCAGCGCATCACGCTGAAAAAATCCACGGAGCAGGTTCGATGAAGATGGTTCAACTGGTAACGGCGCTCGCGGTCACGGCATTTGCGGGATCGCTTGGCACACTCCCGGCGCGGGCCGAGGCAGCGACGCCGGTGGCGCGCAATGTCGTGCTGGTGCACGGGGCGTGGGCGGACGGTTCGAGCTGGTCGGAAGTCATCCCCTATCTGCAGGCCGCGGGGCTGAAGGTCACCGCCGTACAGAATCCGCTGACGTCGCTCGCCGATTCCGTCGCCGCGACCCGCCGCGCGCTGGCGATGCAGGACGGACCGACCGTGCTGGTCGCGCATTCCTGGGGCGGCACCGTGATCAGCGAGACCGGAACGGATCCGAAAGTATCGGCGCTGGTCTATGTCGCCGCGCGCGGCCCTGATGCGGGCGAGGATTTTGTCGCGCTCTCCGGAAAATTCCCGGCCGGGCCGGTGCGCGCCGGGATCCGGGAACATGACGGCTTCACCAAATTGTCGGAGGATTCGTTCCTGAAATATTTCGCCAACGGCGTGGAGCCGAAAAAGGCGGAGGTGCTCTACGCGGTACAGGAGCCGACCGCCGTTTCCCTGTTTGCGGGACGCACCACCGTGGCCGCCTGGCACTCCAAACCGTCATGGTATGCGGTCTCCAGGCAGGACCAGACCATCAATCCCGACCTCGAGCGGTTTCTGGCCAAGCGCATGAAGGCGACCACGGTCGAACTGGACGCGGGTCATCTGTCGCTGGTGTCGCATCCGAAGGAGATCGCCGACCTGATCCTCGCGGCGGCGGGTCATAAGGAATAGGTGGCCGCTCGCCTGATCCCTCCCCGCGCATATGAGGGAGGGATCAGCAAGCGCCGCTGCGGTTTGGTCTCTACTCCAGCCCTTGCACGTTGGGCATGTCCTGGGTCGGGGCGATCTGCGGAGCGGGCTTGGCCGGGACCGCACCTGTCGTCACCGCCGCGGGCGGCGGCGTTTGCGCTTCAGCCGATTTCGGCTGGGCTGCCGCCGATTGCTGCACCGGTTCCGCCGCCGCTGCGGGCTTGGCCGCAGGCTCGACGGTGGCTGGTTGGGCGGCGGCCACCGGTTTGGCCGCCGGTTCGACAGCGGCGGCCGGCTTGGCGGCGGCGGCGAGCGGGCTCGGCTTCGGCACCGGCACGGTGCGGCTGGCAACCTGCGGGGCCGGCTTCGGCGACCACGGCGCGCCCTTGGCATGGGTCGGCGGCAGCGGTCCGGGCGGGCCGTAATTCATGGTCAGATCGTCGTTGAAATTATCGCCCACCCGGTGCGCCGGTATGAAGCGGATGATCCGGCCGGTGCGCGCGTCGATGATCAGGCGGCCGTCATCGCCGCCCCGGTCGATCACCGAAATCGTGTAAACGAGGCCGCGTTGCTGCGGGATGCCGAGCGGCGAAAACCCGCTCTCGCGCAGCACGGTGTAGACTTCGGTCGGCGGCAGCAGCATCGGCCCCTGCCCATAGCCGTAACGCGGCCCGGGATAGGCCGGCGGCGGGGGGTATTGCGCCGGTGGCGCATAACGGGGCGGCGCATAATAGGGGTCGCCAATGTCGGATACCGAATAATAGGGCGAGCGTCCGGCCTCGTAAGGCGCCGGTACCTGCGCCTGCGCGGCCGTTGTGGCGAGAACCATTCCCGCCGCAAAAACCCATCCTGTGAAGAACTTCATCATCCATTGCTCCTGTTAGCCCCTGCCTGGAGCGTGTTCGCTCTCTTGCCCGGCCGTCCCGGAACCGAATTTCATTGTGAAATTCGGCGGTCCTTGGGCCGGATCGCGGCGCGTTTGCCCCAAATCCGGGGCAGTATGTTTCGGCAAGCCGGGGCAGTGTGTTTCGCCGGTTACAGGCACGGATCAGCCATGCGGGCAGGGACTTTCACGCGCTTGTGTGATAGAGAAAAATTTGGCATGGTCGGGAGTTAGGACAGCATCACTGTCTCAATTGTGGGCATTCCCGGCACAGGGATTGCAACGAAAGCCTGGCGGCCTCGAGCTCCAGGCAAGTACAGGCAAGGCCGTTCCTCAGGGACGTTGAACGCCCAAGCCTGAATTTAGGAAATCTCGGCTCGCGGCGGACGAGCGGTGGCCCGGTGGGTGCCGCAAGCGCCCAAGGTGCGCCGGTGACAGTTAAGGCCCTTGACCTGATTGAGAGGACTAAGATGAGCGGGTCGGAATTCGAGCGCGAAAACATCGTGACAGAAACGCTGTCGGCGACCGCTATCTCGAAACCGGACGACGCCGCGTATCATACCGAGCCTCAGCGCGAGTGGAGCTGGCGTCCGCCGGCTGAAGGCCTCTACGATCCGAGCCTCGAAAAGGATTCCTGCGGCGTCGGCTTCATCGCCAATATCAAGGGCCGGAAGTCGCATCAGATCGTCGACGACGCGATCAACATTCTCTGCAACCTCGAACATCGCGGCGCCGTGGGCGCCGATCCGCGCGCCGGCGACGGCGCCGGCATCCTGGTGCAGATCCCGCACGCGTTCTTCGCGCGCAAGGCCGCCGAGATCGGCTTCAAGCTGCCGAAGCCCGGCGAGTATGCGATCGGTGCGTTGTTCCTGCCGAAGGAGACGGCGTGGCGCAAAGTCATCCAGAGCATCATCGCCGACCAGATCAAGAACGAAGGCCTGAAGCTGCTCGGCTGGCGCGACGTGCCGACCGACAATTCCTCGCTCGGCGAAACCGTCAAGCCGACCGAACCATCCTGCATGCAGGTGTTCATCGGCCGCAACGGCGCGACCAAGACCGAGGATGATTTCGAGCGCCGGCTCTATATCCTGCGCAAGTCGATCTCGCAGGCGATCTATCAGCGCCGCGATCGCGGCCTTGCCGGCTATTACCCGGTCTCGATGTCGTGCCGCACCGTGATCTACAAGGGCATGTTCCTCGCCGACCAGCTCGGCAAGTATTATCCCGATCTGCACGAACCGGATTTCGAGAGCGCGCTGGCGCTGGTGCATCAGCGCTTCTCAACCAACACCTTCCCGGCCTGGTCGCTGGCGCATCCCTACCGGATGATCGCCCATAACGGCGAAATCAACACGCTGCGTGGCAACGTCAACTGGATGGCGGCGCGGCAGGCCTCGGTGCATTCGGAACTGTACGGCAAGGACATCTCCAGGCTGTGGCCGATTTCCTATGAGGGCCAGTCCGACACCGCCTGTTTCGACAACGCGCTCGAATTCCTGGTGCAGGGCGGCTACTCGCTGCCGCACGCCGTGATGATGATGATTCCGGAAGCCTGGGCCGGCAACCCCCTGATGGATGAGACGCGCCGCGCCTTCTACGAATATCACGCCGCGATGATGGAGCCGTGGGACGGCCCCGCCGCGATCGCCTTCACCGACGGCCGCCAGATCGGCGCAACGCTGGACCGCAACGGACTGCGGCCGGCGCGCTATCTCGTTACCAAGGACGATCGCATCGTGATGGCGTCCGAAATGGGCGTGCTCAAGATCCCCGAGGACCAGATCATCACCAAGTGGCGGCTGCAGCCCGGCAAGATGCTGCTGGTCGACCTCGAACAGGGCCGCCTCATTCCCGACGACGAAATCAAGGCTGATCTGGCCAAGAGCCATCCCTACAGCGACTGGCTGCATCGCACCCAGATCCAGCTCGAGGAATTGCCCGCCGCCTCGAGCAAGGGCATGCGCTCCAATCTGCCGCTGCTCGACCGGCAGCAGGCGTTCGGCTATAGCCAAGAAGACGTCACCATCCTGATGACGCCGATGGCCTCGACCGGCGAAGAGGCCGCGGGCTCGATGGGCAACGACACGCCGATCTCGGCGCTGTCAGACCGGCCGAAGCCGCTGTTCACCTACTTCAAGCAGAACTTCGCGCAGGTCACCAACCCGCCGATCGATCCGATCCGCGAAGAGCTTGTGATGAGCCTGGTCTCAATCATCGGGCCGCGGCCGAACCTGTTCGACCTGCAGGGCCTCGCTTCGACCAAGCGTCTCGAAGTGCGCCAGCCGATCCTGACCGACGCGGATCTGGAAAAGATCCGCTCGATCTCCGACGTTGCCGACAGCCATTTCAAGTCGCGCACGCTCGACACGACGTTCCATGCCGGCTTCGGCGCGGCCGGCCTCGAACAAGTGCTCGACGAACTCTGCGCGCGCGCCGAAGGCGCGGTGCGCGAAGGCGTCAACATCATTATCCTGTCCGACCGCATGGCGGGCTCGGACCGGATTCCGATCCCCTCGCTGCTGGCCTGCGCCGCCGTGCATCATCATCTGATCCGCACCGGCCTGCGCACCTCGGTCGGCCTCGTGGTGGAATCCGGCGAACCGCGCGAAGTGCATCACTTTGCGTGCCTCGCCGGCTATGGCGCCGAAGCGATCAACCCGTATCTAGCGTTCGAAACCATCATCGCGATGAAGGACCGCCTGCCCGGCTCGCTCGACGATTACGAGATCGTCAAGCGCTACATCAAGTCGATCGGCAAGGGCCTCTTGAAGGTGATGTCCAAGATGGGCATCTCGACCTACCAGTCCTATTGCGGCGCGCAGATTTTCGACGCCGTCGGCCTGAAGGCAGATTTTATCGCCAAGTATTTCGCCGGCACCCATACCCGCGTCGAAGGCGTGGGTCTTGCCGAAATCGCCGAGGAGACCTGCCGCCGTCACAGCGATGCGTTCGGCGACGCGCAGGTCTACAAGACCGCGCTCGATGTCGGCGGCGAATATGCCTACCGCACCCGCGGCGAGGACCACGCCTGGACCGCTGAATCGGTCTCGATGCTGCAGCATGCCGCGCGCGGCAATTCACTGGAGCGCTACAAGGCGTTCGCCAAGATCCTCAACGAGCAATCCGAGCGGCTATTGACGCTGCGCGGCCTGTTCCGGATCAAGTCCGCCGAGGACGAGAAGCGCAAGCCGATCAAGCTCGACCAGGTCGAGCCCGCCAAGGACATCGTCAAGCGCTTCGCTACCGGCGCGATGAGCTTCGGCTCGATCTCGCGCGAGGCGCACACGACGCTGGCGATCGCGATGAACCGGATCGGCGGCAAGTCCAACACCGGCGAAGGCGGCGAAGAGGCCGATCGCTTCAAGCCGATGCCGAACGGCGATTCGATGCGCTCGGCGATCAAGCAGGTCGCCTCCGGCCGGTTCGGCGTGACGACGGAGTACCTCGTCAACTCCGACATGATGCAGATCAAGATGGCGCAGGGCGCCAAGCCCGGCGAAGGCGGCCAATTGCCCGGCCACAAGGTCGACGCCGTGATCGCGCGCGTCCGGCATTCGACGCCGGGCGTCGGCCTGATCTCGCCGCCGCCGCACCACGACATCTATTCGATCGAGGATCTGGCGCAGCTGATCTACGACCTCAAGAACGTCAATCCGGACGGTCAGGTCTCGGTCAAGCTGGTCTCCGAGATCGGTGTCGGCACCGTGGCCGCCGGCGTTGCCAAGGCGCGCGCCGACCACGTGACGATCGCAGGTTTTGAGGGCGGCACCGGCGCGTCGCCGCTGACCTCGATCAAGCACGCAGGCTCTCCGTGGGAAATCGGCCTTGCCGAAACCCACCAGACGCTGGTGCGCGAGCGGCTGCGCAGCCGCATAGTGGTGCAGGTCGACGGCGGCTTCCGCACCGGACGTGACGTCGTGATCGGCGCGCTGCTCGGCGCCGACGAATTCGGCTTTGCCACCGCGCCCTTGATCGCGGCCGGCTGCATCATGATGCGCAAGTGTCATCTCAACACCTGCCCGGTCGGCGTCGCAACGCAGGATCCGGTGCTGCGCAAGCGCTTCACCGGCCAGCCCGAGCACGTCATCAACTACTTCTTCTTCGTCGCCGAGGAAGTCCGCGAGATCATGGCCCAGCTCGGCTACCGAACCTTCAACGAGATGGTCGGCCAGACCCAGATGCTCGACCAGTCGACGCTGGTGGCGCACTGGAAGGCCAAGGGCCTCGACTTCTCAAAACTGTTCGTGCGCCAGAAGGAGCAGCCCGGCCAGAAGATCTACCACGCCGAGAGCCAGGACCATCATCTGGAAGCCGTGCTCGACCGCCGCCTGATCGAAAAAGCGCAGGCCGCCATCGACCGCGGCGCGCCGGTGAAAATCGACGAGGAGATCAACAACACCGACCGCTCGGCCGGTGCGATGCTGTCGGGCACGCTGGCCAAAATCTACGGTCATGCCGGCCTGCCGCTCGACACCATCCAGGTCAGCCTCAAGGGCACCGCGGGCCAGGCGTTCGGCGCCTGGCTGACGCGCGGCGTCACCTTCGAGCTTGAGGGCGAAGGCAACGACTATGTCGGCAAGGGCCTGTCGGGCGGCCGCATCATCGTCAAGCCACCGCGCAATTCCGGCATCGTGCCGGAAGAGTCCATCATCGTCGGCAACACCGTGATGTACGGCGCGATCGAGGGTGAATGCTATTTCCGCGGCATCGCCGGCGAGCGCTTCGCGGTGCGTAACTCCGGCGCGGTCGCGGTCGTCGAAGGCGCCGGCGACCATTGCTGCGAATACATGACCGGCGGCATCGTTGTGGTGCTGGGCAAGACCGGGCGCAACTTCGCAGCCGGCATGTCCGGCGGCATCGCCTATGTGCTGGACGAGGCCGGCGACTTCGAGAAGCTGTGCAACCTCTCCATGGTCGAGCTCGAGCCGGTGCTGTCGGAGGAACTGATCAACGCAGGCACCTATAATCACTCCGGCGATCTCGAAGCGCATGGCAGGGTCGACGTGTTCCAGAACTTGCTCGACTCCGACGTCGAGCGGCTGCACGTCCTGATCACGCGCCACGCCAAGCTGACCGGGTCGAAGAGGGCGGAAGAGATCCTCGCCGACTGGAAGACCTGGCTGCCGAAATTCCGCAAGGTAATGCCGGTGGAATACCGCCGCGCGCTGAAGGAATTGAAGGCGAACGCCGACGCCGAGCCGAAAATCGCGATCGGGGCGTAGACTGGGCGACGCCGTCGTCCTGAGGTGCCCGAGCGAAGCTCGGGCCTCGAAGGACGGCTGGGACGACAAATTTATCCTTCGAGGCGCGCAAGAGCGCGCACCCTGAGGATGACGAGCACGATGAAGACGACGAAGCTTAAGTTGCAGGAACGTTGGGTTTAATGGGCAAGATCACAGGTTTTCTGGAAATCGACCGGCACGACCGCAAATATGCGCCCGTCGCCGACCGCTTGCAGCACTATCGCGAATTCGTCATTCCGCTGAGCGAGAAAGACACCCGCGACCAGGCCGCGCGCTGCATGAATTGCGGCATTCCCTATTGCCACGGCACCGGCTCGGTTCAGCCGGGCACGCCGGGCTGCCCGGTCAACAACCAGATCCCTGATTTCAACGACCTCGTCTATCAGGACAATTGGGAAGAAGCCTCGCGCAATCTGCACTCGACCAACAATTTCCCGGAGTTCACCGGCCGCATCTGCCCGGCGCCGTGCGAGGCGTCCTGCACGCTCAACATCGACGACAACCCGGTCACCATCAAGACCATCGAATGCGCGATCGTCGATCGCGCCTGGGACAATGGCTGGCTGAAGCCGGAAATTGCCCCCAGCAAGACCGGCAAGAAGGTCGCGATCGTTGGTTCCGGGCCTGCGGGCCTTGCCGTCGCGCAGCAGCTCGCGCGCGCCGGCCATGACGTCCATGTCTACGAGAAATTCGCCAAGGCCGGCGGCCTGCTCCGCTACGGCATTCCCGATTTCAAGATGGAAAAGCACATCATCGACCGCCGCGTGGCGCAGATGGAAGCCGAGGGCGTCACCTTCCATTACGGTGTCCATGTCGGCGGCACCTCACCGGGCGCGATCGATCCGCGCGAGTTGCATCGGCAATACGACGCGGTGGCCCTGACCGGCGGCGCCGAAGCCGGCCGCGATCTGCCGATCCCGGGCCGCGACCTCGACGGCATCCACTTTGCGATGGATTTCCTGCCGCAACAAAATCGCCGCGTCTCCTCCGAGCCGCTCGGGGCGGCCGCGGACATCCTCGCCGGCGGCAAGCATGTCGTCGTGATCGGCGGTGGCGACACCGGTTCGGACTGCATCGGCACGTCGTTCCGGCAGGGCGCGAAGTCCGTGACCCAGCTCGAAATCATGCCGGCGCCGCCCGAGCACGAAAACAAGGGCCTGACCTGGCCGAACTGGCCGTTGAAAATGCGGACCTCGTCGAGCCAGGCCGAAGGCGCCCGCCGTGAATTCGCGGTGCTGACGCAAAAATTCTCGGGCGTCGACGGCAAGGTGCAGAAGCTGCATTGCGTGCAGGTCAACGAAAAATTCCAGCCGATCGCCGGCACCGAATTCGAACTCGACGCGCAGCTGGTGCTGCTGGCGATGGGCTTCGTGCATCCGGTCCATGACGGCATGCTGAAGACGCTCGGCGTCGACCTCGACCAGCGCGGCAACGTTCGCGCCAACCTGACCGACTACCAGACGTCAGTGCCGAACGTGTTCTCCGCCGGCGACATGCGCCGTGGCCAGTCGCTGGTGGTGTGGGCGATCCGCGAGGGGCGCCTCTGCGCCCGCGCCATCGACCAGTATCTGATGGGATCGACCACACTGCCGCGGTAAGCGGAGCTGGCCGCAATTGAACGGCAAGGAATCAAAAATGGTGCAACGTGCCCTCGCACACTGCACCATTCTTGAAGATGTCACTCTTGCGGAATGTCGGTGTTACGGACAGACCCGAACGCCAGCAACATAGTAGCAGGCGGAGTAGCCGCCGCCGTAACCATAGCCACGGCCACGACCATAACCGCGACCCCGGCCACGGTAACCGTGGTGGTGACCGCGGTGACCGCGACCGCCGCGGCTGGAACCTCGGCCGCGGCCTCCGCCACGATTACCGCGCTGCGCGTACGCAGCCGTCGTCGATCCTCCAACCATCAGCGCCGTCACACCGACGATGCTGAAACAATAAATGCCAACGAGAATAATCGTAGCCAGTGTTCGCGATAAAATGCTGCGAGACGCGGTCTTGCGCTGGGCCATTGAGACTCCTTCTGTAAGGCGGACAGAGTGGGGCTGCTTTGCTCCGCGGTCAAGCGCTAGTGGGTGTGACACTGTCACACAACCGATTAGCAGTGTGTCATAGTTCCCTGCCTCGACTCGAGCACACAAGCGAAGAGATAAAGCCTAGTGCTGCAGACGCACGCCGAGCATGACGATGGTGGCGGCGGTGCTGTTGCCGGGGAGGTTTGAATCCAGCCAATCGCGACGGACCGTGCCCTTGACCCAGAGATTGCGGTTCATCTTGTAGATGAGGTCGCCGGACACCGTGTAGATCTTGTCCTTGCGGTTGTCGCCCTGGTAGTCGAGCGTGCCCCAGGTGAACTTGCCGATCGCAGTCAGCCAGCGCCGGAAGTCATGATCGACTTCAACAGTGTAGATGTGCGTCAGCACGCCGGATACGCCGGGCAGCGTGGTCTCGGTGATCGTGGTGTCGGAATAGAATTTGGCTGTTGTCAGCGGTGTCGCCGTCCAGGTCAATGAAGCCGAGGTCAGCAGGCCTTCGAGGCGGTTGAGGCGGCTGTCGACATAGTCGCGCGCGGCGTAACCGACCGCGATTTCGCCGGTAAGCAGCCGCGAGAATTCGAAACTGGTGCCGCCCTTGACGTAGCCGCCGGTGGAATCGCGCGCGAAGCCGCTGCGGTCGAGTCTCAGATCATGCACGCGGCTGTCGGCCTGCGCTTCCACGAACGGCTTCAAGCCCGGCATCAGATCGTAGCTGACGCGGCCGACACCGCCGAACTGGTTGAAGTTGCGGTCGTCGTTGCTGGTCGAGGTGCCGTCGGTGAGCTTGGAATAGGTATAGGCGGTGCGGTCGACGGTGGCGCCGCCGGAAACCTGCAGACGGTTGAAATTCTGGTCGAAGCCGAAGGTGCCGCCGAACGTGGCATAGACCGGATATCTTTGCAGGCCGGCCTGAATGTTCGGACTACCCGGATTGTCGGTGGCGAGACGCAGCCGCGCCTGCGCCAGCAGCCGCGTGTCGCGCGAGACGTCGAGACGGCCGTCGACATGACCGGTGAAATCCGGACGATCGACCACGACCGGCGCCGGTGAAACCGTGCCGTCGGCCGGCGGCGGAAAGGTGTTGCCGTAGCCGGTGAACGATCCACGCAAGTCCGCCACCACCGCGTGGCGCTCCCAGTCGGACATGACGAGGAGTTCCGGCGCGATCACATAGAACGGCGAGCCCTTCTCGTCGACGGTGCGGCGCGGGTTGGTGTTGTAGCCGCCCGAGAGTTCGAGCGCCGATTTGATCAGGAAGCTGCCGGCGTAATCGCCGACCGGGCCGAACGGATCGTCATCGATCTTGAGCCGCTTGCGCGCAGGTTGGCCCACCACCGTGCCGGCCATCGCGGGCGGGATCGGGGCCTTGTTGGCGGTCTGCGACGGCGGAATCGAAAGCCGCAGCGGCGTATTCGACAGCAGCGGTGGACGACTGCCGGGTCCCGGCGGCGGTTTCGGCCGGGCCTGGCCCGGATAATATTTCGGCTTCTGAAGCTTGCGGTTGAGCGAGTCGTAACCGGAGCTGGAGGCGCCGCTGGCGGCGGGCAGGCCATAGCGCGGGATCGCCCCGATGCGCGACGGCGCGGGCTTCTCCTTGTCGCGAACCCGGGCGTCGTTGGCCTCGTCGCTGGTTTTGTCGTTGGCCTCGGCACTGGTCCGGCGCAGCGGCGAATCAACCGGCATCAGCTGGCTGCTGCGGGTCGGGCTGAACAAGTCAGGCGTGACGGTCTGGGCCTGCGCCGCGGTCCCCGTGAGGGCTATCAGCGCAAGGCATGGCAATACCGCGCGGAACACTGTCGCGCGCCTGCTTTGGCCCCTTACTGGACCTGCCACCACGATGAAAATACTCCAACAACGTCAGCTACTTATTCGACGCATTCCGAGCGCGCGGGGAAAACGTCGTTAATGGAGTTAAAACAATTATGGTTAATGACCCGTTGAGAGCCGGCGGCCCGCGTCGCATCGCCAAATCGGCCGTGCTAAGGAGGGGTCCGGGGGCTTCTGCCCCTCCTCCCTGGATTTGAGACATGGCCAAGCCGAAACCGCTGATGGCAAAATCATCCGGCACCGATCATGCGAACGCCGCCATCGAGTCGGCCCTGCGCACGCTCGATGTCGAGGCTGGCGGCATCGCCGCCATCACGGCGGCGCTGCAGTCCGACCTCCGCGCGCCGTTCGCGGCGGCCGTCGATTGCATCGGCAACGCCAAGGGCCGGCTGATCGTGACCGGGCTCGGCAAGTCGGGCCATATCGGCCGCAAGATCGCCGCGACCTTTGCCTCCACCGGCACGCCGGCCTTCTTCGTCCATGCCGCCGAAGCCAGCCACGGCGATCTCGGCATGATCACCGCCGACGACGTCATCCTGGCGCTGTCATGGTCCGGCGAGCAG
The DNA here is from genome assembly GCF_018130065.1 of Bradyrhizobium sp. AUGA SZCCT0158. Lineage (GTDB taxonomy): Bacteria > Pseudomonadota > Alphaproteobacteria > Rhizobiales > Xanthobacteraceae > Bradyrhizobium. The sequence continues at coordinate 53,874 of NZ_JAFCME010000023.1, forward strand.
CCGGAGATGAAGAATCTCATCACTTATGCCACCCGCTTTTCCATTCCCCTGATCGCGATGACCGCGGACCGGGAATCGACGCTGAGCAAGGCCGCCGACGTCGCGCTGACCTTGCCGAAGGCGCGCGAGGCCTGCCCGCATAATCTGGCGCCGACCACCTCCTCGCTGATGATGCTGGCGCTCGGCGACGCGCTGGCGATCGCGCTTCTGGAAGGCCGCGGCTTCACCTCGGTCGATTTCAGCGTGCTGCATCCCGGCGGCAAGCTCGGCGCGCTGTTGAAATACACCCGCGACCTCATGCATGCTGGCAACGCGGTGCCGCTGAAGCCGCTCGGCACCAAAATGTCGGATGCGCTGGTCGAGATGTCGTCGAAGGGCTTTGGCTGCGTTGGCATCACGGACGGTCGCGGCCATATCGTCGGCATCGTCACCGACGGCGATCTGCGTCGCCACATGCGGCCCGATCTGATGACCGCCACCGTCGACGAGGTGATGACGAAGAATCCCAAGACCATCGGCCGTGACCTGCTCGCGGGCGAGGCGCTTGAGATCCTCAACTCGTCGAAGATCACCGCTTTGATCGTGACCGACGCCAGCAAGCCGGTCGGCATCGTGCATCTGCATGATTTGCTGCGCGCGGGCGTGGCGTAGCTCCAAGGGGACTTCGTAAGGTGGGTTAGCGAAGCGTGACCCACCGAACCACGACGCACGAAGATGGTGGGTTACGCCTTCGGCTAACCCACCCTACAGGCGTTCGCCGGGGCGACATCTCACTTCGGAAATCGCGCCGCCGTCTCCTCCGGCGGCAGGGCCAACGCGTTCGCCAGATATGACACGGTGCGATAGAAGCCGCAGAGCTGGATGATCTCGAATATCTTTGCGTCGTCATAGTGCGCCGACAGCGCCTTGAACTCGGTCTCATCAAGCGTCGCGCGGTCGTGCAGGGCGTCGGCGGTTGCGATCAATACCTGCTCGGCCGCTGACCAGCAGGCGGCCTTGGCATCGCCGAGCACGGTGGCGCGGACCTGTTCGGCGGTCAGGTGGGCGGCTTCGGCAAACGTCGTGACGTGCACGCCCCATTCGTACTCGCAAACGGTCCGCGCGCAGGTGCGGTCGATCACGATCTCGCGTTCTCGCAAGCTGAGCGGGCCGCGATCCAGCAAGCTGCCGGCGCGAAACTTCTCCCAGGCGCGGGGCTGGCCGGCCATCACCCGGAACAGCACCAGCGGCGGCGCGCCGCGCATGATGCGGTCGAATTGCCCCTGAATCTCGGGTGGATAAGGCGGCTGCAGCGGCGCGATCCGGGGCGCGGTCTGTGACATCGTTCACTCCTATGCTACAATAAATGTAGCAACACGCTACAATATCTGTAGCAGCTCGCAAGAGGCTTCCCGATGCCGAAACAGGCCCCTGTTATGAAGAAACGCGCGGTCCGCGGCTCCCGCACCGGCCGGCCGGTGATGGCGCTGCTCGACCTGCTCGGGCGCCGCTGGACCCTGCGTATCCTGTGGGAGCTGCGCGAGGGACCGCTGACCTCGCGCGCGCTGCGCACCGCCTGCGACGAGGCCTCGCCGACAGTTATGCAGACCCGGCTCTCCGAACTGCGCGAGGCCGGCCTGATCGAACTGCTGCCGGGCGATGGCTATGGCCTGACCGGGCTCGGCCTCGAATTGAACGAAACCTTCCTTCCTCTCCACCGCTTTGCCGAGCGGTGGAGCAAGCAAATCTAGGCCACCGCCACCGTCAAGCTCGCCCCATCGGCCTGCACGACCTTGACGCGGCTGCCGGCCGGCACATCGGGGCCCGCGACGCGCCAGATCGTGTCGTCGATCCGCACCGTGCCCGTGCCGTCGACGATCGGTTTTTCCAGCGTGAACTCCCGGCCGATCATCGCTTCGGTCCGCCGGTTGAGGAACGGGTTGCTCTGGCTGCTGCTGCCGGCGCTCTTGGCAAAATGCCGCCACGCCGGCACCGACGCAGCCGCGAACGCCGCGAACATCAAGAGCTGCGCCTGCCACGACGGATTGATCGCAAACGACACCAGGCCGACCATCAGCGAGGAAAGACCGAGCCAGAACAGGAAGACACCCGGCGCCAGCAATTCCAGCGCCATCAGGATGAAGCCGAAGATCAGCCAGTTCCAGGTGCCCAGAGTAGCGAATATGTCGGCCATGACACGACCTCCCTATCAACTCGTGCGATCCATCAACGCTTCGCTCGGCACCCTAAGAGCGAGCTTCGCTCGTCTCGACCCCCGCAAGCGCGGGAGAGGGAAGTCCCTCACCGCTGCGGCGAGAATGGTGACGGCGGCGGTGGCGGTGGCGGCGTGGCGGGACCGGTGCTCGGCACCGAACCACGCCGCGCGACTGCCGCGGTAGCCGCGTCACCGAAGGTCGCCTTGGCGATCTCGCCGATACCGGCGAGCGAGCCAAGAATGCTGGTGGCCTCGATCGGCAGCATGAGGATCTTCTGGTTCGGCGATTCAGCCAATTGCCCGAACGCCTTGATGTATTTGTCGGCGATGAAGTAATTCAGCGCGGCAACGTCGCCCTTGGAGATGGCTTCGGAAACCATCTGCGTCGCCTTGGCCTCGGCCTCGGCGGAACGCTCGCGCGCCTCGGCGTCGCGGAACGCGGCTTCCTTGCGGCCCTCGGCCTGCAGGATCTGGCCCTGCTTGGCGCCCTCGGCGCGCAGGATCTCCGACTGCCGCTGGCCTTCGGCCTGCAGAATGTCGGCGCGCTTGACGCGCTCGGCCTTCATCTGGCGACCCATGGCTTCCACAAGGTCCGCCGGCGGCACGATGTCCTTGATCTCGATGCGGTTGACCTTCAGCCCCCACGGCGACACCGCGGCATCGACCACGCGCAGCAGCCGCTCGTTGATCTCGTCGCGGTGCGACAGCACCTGGTCGAGGTCCATCGAACCCATCACCGAGCGTATGTTGGTCATCGTCAGCACGATGATCGCCTGCTCGAGATGGGCGACCTCGTAGCTGGCCTTGGCGGCGTCGAACACCTGGAAGAAGGCGACGCCGTCCACCGTCACGGTGGCGTTGTCCTTGGTGATGACTTCCTGCTCGGGAATGTTGATCACCTGCTCCATCATGTTCATCTTGCGGCCGACGCGGTCGAAATAGGGAACGATGATGTTCAACCCCGGCGACAGCGTGCGGGTGTATTTGCCGAACCGTTCGATGGTCCAGTCATAGCCTTGCGGCACCGTCTTGACGCCGGCGAACAGGGTCACAATGACCAGCAGCAAAAACGCAATCGCGAAAATGTCGAAACCAGTCATGAATTCCCTCCAAAACCGGCAAGACCGTTGCCGGACGCGGTCGTCCATATGTCTGCCGGATGCCACCGCCGGTTCAGCCCGGCTGTTCTCTAGCAATGGTTACGTAGGGAGCCGTTTGACGCCCGCCAGATGTATGCTGTCTGACCAGGAAAATATCAAATCCAGCCTTGGAGCTCGCGCAACACGAGCTGGCGGATCACGTCCATGCCGGGCTCGGAGTCGTTGAGGCAGGGGATCGCCGCGAACTGCTCGCCGCCATTATGTTTGAAGATTTCGGAGTTTTCCTGCGCGATCTCTTCCAGCGTCTCCAGGCAATCGGCGGAGAAGCCGGGGGTCACCACGGCAATGCGCTTGACACCATCCTTCGCGAGCTGCGCGATGGTCTTGTCGGTGTAGGGCTGCAGCCATTCGTCGAAACCGAAGCGCGATTGAAATGTAAGCAGCAGTTTGGAGGCATCAAGCCCCATGCGTCGGCGCAACGCGTCCGTTGTTGCGATGCACTGCGCCTGGTAGGGATCGCCCTTGTCGACATACTTTTGCGGCATGCCGTGAAATGAGGCGACGATCAGTTCGGGTTGGAACGGCAAGGTCGCCAGATGCGCGTTGATTGAGACCGCCAGAGCGTCGATGTAATCGGGGTCGTCATAATAAGGCGGCGTCACCCGCAATATCGGCTGCGCGCGCATGCCGGCCAGCACGCGGAAAACCTCGTCGCACACGGTGGCCGAGGTCGCCGCGGAATATTGCGGATAGAGCGGCACGACCAGCAGGCGGTCGCAGCCTTGCGCGGTCAGGGCATCGATGCGCGAGCGGATCGACGGATTGCCGTAACGCATCGCCCAATCGACCACGACGTGGTCATGGTCCGCGATCGCCTCCGCCAGCTTTTCGGCCTGCGCGCGCGTGATGGTCTTGAGCGGCGATTCGTTCTTCTCGACGTTCCAGATCTTCCGGTAGTCGCGCGCCTTGCGGCGGGGACGGATGCGCAAAATGATGCCGTTGAGGATCAGCTTCCAGCGCAGCCCCTGGTCCTCGATCACGCGCGGGTCGGAGAGAAATTCCTTGAGGTAGACCCGCACGCCCCTGGTATCGGCCGTATCGGGCGTGCCGAGATTGACCAGCAGCACGCCGACACGCTCGGGCTTGGCTTCCGGCGCAGGCTTCGCACTTCCTATGGGAACGACCACGGTCATGATTTCCGTGGCTTCGCGCGTTGCACCATCCTTGTCAAGACAAGCATCGGTTCGATACGCTGAGGTCTTGCCGCGGGCGGGAGGAACCATGACGGTCGCCGAATGGTGCGTTTTCGGAACGCTGTTGCTGTACTTGCTGACGATCGCCTCGGTCAAATGGATCGGGTTTCGCCGTTTCGACAATGCCAGGCCCCGCGACCCCGATTTCTACGAGGATCCGATCCGCGCCCGGGCGCTGGGCGCCCATCAGAACGGCATCGAGGCGTTTCCGTTTTTCGCGGTCGCGGTGCTGCTCGCCGAGTTTCGCCTCGGGCCGCAACACCTGATCGACGAGCTGGCGGTGTTGTTCCTGATCGTGCGGATCGCCTATGTCTTCACCTATCTCGGCAACCGCCCGACGCTGCGCTCGATCCTGTGGTCCATCGGCTTTGCGATCAACATCGCGATCTTCTTCCTGCCGGCGGTCAAGGGGTATTTGCCGGGGTAGTACCATCTCTCGTCGTCCCGGCCTTGAGCTCAGATGCGCAGTTGCGCATCGGGGAACCCATACCGCGGGATCTTTCGATGAGGCTCGGTAGCAGAGACCATTCGCAAAACTTCTTCCTGTGGTTATGGGTCCCGGCTCAAGGCCGGGACGACGGTGGTGTTTGTGGTTGCACCATCATCCAAACGCAGTTTCGCATTCTCGCGACGCAATGCGCCCGAGCTTTGCCAGAAACTTCCCGCCCTCTCATAGAGAGGGCGCAGGGAAGACCGGGTGCGCGCTGCACCCGCGGTCCCGTGTGCGGTTAGCACAAGAAATGCTGCACACGAGCATACAGGGCAGCGGTGAACACCCGGCCTTCCCTGCGCAATGGCTTTACGGCTTATGCCGTGATCTCCCCGGAGACGAGTTCTTGGTTGACTCCGTCGCTGCCGTTCGGCTTGCGCCGACCCGACAGCTTGACGCCAGCAACGGGCGCCAGGACCACACGGTTTTGCCGTACGCTTATCCACGCCGTCGTCGAGGCGTAAACCAGCGTCCACCGCAACCCGTCCAACGTCCGTGACGACGGCCGACGCCCTTCTGACCAGGACGGGATGGCCAACACATACGCCTGATTTGCCTTCTGGTAAACAGAAATATTTTTTATTTAGGGGCTTGACATGATTTCCGTAAAACAGAACTGATTTGCCCGTCGGGTTGTTTTGCCGCAGGCATGGCTGCCTTAGCCGCATTGGTCGGTGGCAGCCATCCTGGGGCACCCACAGTTCACATTGAACCTTCAAGCGGCTGGATCGCACCAAGGCTGCATCAGCGCGGCTCGCTCCAAGGCGACGCGGGAGATTTCATGTGATGGATACTGTGATGGATAGTGCCGTACAATCCCGCCGGTTCAGCATTATCGGCAGCGTGACAGGCCTGTTGGCGCTGCTGGTCTCGGCGCTGACGCAATTGGTGCCGGGGGTCTATCTTTCCGGGCTCGTCGGTCAGGCGACCTGGAACGAGGTACTCTCAACGGGGGCGGCCGCGCTCGGCGTGATCGCCATCTCTTTCGCCGTCGTCGCAATCATCGTGAAGGAAGGAAAGCTGCTGGCAGGTATCGCGGCCGTCCTCGGCTTCGCAGCCATCGCCGTCCAGATATGGTGGGTTCTGCTCATCCTGGCGATCGCAATCATCATCATCAACTCGCTATAATCCTGAACGCGCAGGATGGGGTGGGGATGAAAATGCAGTCCGCCGTTCGAACGATAAAATGCACCGTTACCGTAACCCCTCGCATGAAATAGACCCCTACGCGGTTCCGGCAAAGACGCCCGTTATCTAACTGCACCGAATACCGAACCTTCGAAGTGCCGCCAAAAGGCTTTCGGAATCAAATGGTTTGGAGAGGAATACCAATCGTTCATCATGCGCAAATCTGCGACGAACGCTGTCGTCGGCATAGCCGGTCGCCAGGATGATCGGCAGATCAGGTTGAACTGCGCGAATATCCGCAACCAATTCGTCACCCCGCCGGTCTGGCAATCCAAGGTCGATAATTGCGCCGGCAAGCTCGCCGTGCTCAGCCCGAAATTTCGTCAACCCCTCCGAGGCGCTTGCAGCCCCCAGGACGGCGCATCCGGCGTCAACGAGAACGTCTGCGAGAAACATTTGGACCAGGAATTCATCCTCAACCACGAGAATGCGCGTCTCCCGCTGCTCCCGTTGACGATCCAGCAATTCACGAATTCGCGTTGCGAGCGCGGCGTAGGTGAAGGGCTTGTTGAGCAATTCAATCTCGGCATCAAGCCTGCCCTCGTGGACCAAGGCGCCGGCGGCGTAAGCCGTTGTCATCAAGACTTGAATAGAGGGGCGGTTTGCCCGAGCGCGTTCCGCCAAAACTCGGCCATCCATGCCGCCCGGCAGCCCAAGGTCGGTAAACAACAGGCAAATGTCATTCTCGCGGGTAAGGATCTCAAGCGCGGACCGTGCGTCAATGGCTTCAAAGACCCGATAACCCAACTCGCGCAGGCTATTGACCGTGTAGCTACGAACGTCCGCTTCGTCCTCGACGACGAGAACTGTCTCGCCTTGTTTGGCGCGCGGCGCATCCGCGGCCGCCTGCGGCTCCGCGACAGGAGTCCATGTGGGAACAGCGGCATCCATGACCTTCGGCAGATAAATTTTGACTGATGTGCCGATACCGGGTTCGCTGTAAAGCTTCACGTGACCGCCGCTCTGCCTGACAAACCCATAGACCTGGCTCAACCCCAAACCCGTCCCGCGCCCGCCAGCCTTTGTCGTGAAGAACGGCTCAAAAACCTGCTTGAGCACATCGGGCGTCATCCCCATTCCCGTGTCTGTAACGGAAATGAGAACATAGGGCCCACTTGCGATATCGGCGTTGACTGTCGGATGCTCGGAATCGAGTTCGACGTTGGACGTTTCGATCACAAGTTGCCCACCCGACGGCATCGCGTCGCGTGCGTTGACCGCAAGGTTCAGAATCGCCGCTTCGAGTTCTGTGGGATCGATTTCAACGTTCCAAGGGTCTTTGATCAATCCGGTCCGCACGACGATCTGCTCGCCGAGTGTGCGCTGGAGCAAATCGGACATCCCGGAAACGAGACGGTTGACGTCAAGCAACTGGGGTTCGAGCGGTTTCCGCCGCGCAAACGCCAGCAATTTCTCCGTGAGCTTCGCGGCCTGTCGTGCGCCCCGGTTGGCATTTTCCAGCGCGCGCGATAACGCAGGATCAGTGGCAGAAAATCGACGTTGAGCGCTCTCCAGATTGCCCAGCACGACCGTCAGAAGATTGTTGAAGTCGTGCGCTATCCCCGCCGTCAGCAATCCGACCGCTTCCATTTTTGCCGAATGTCTCAGACGTTCCTCGGTGGCCTTGCGGGCCGAGACATCCCGAAGGCTTGCAAGGCGGACCGGCTGACGATCCCAGGTCGTATCAACAATCCGTATTTCCGCGTCAATTTGGTCGCCGTCCGGCTTGTGGATGGCGATTTCAGCTGTGTCTCCGGCGATAAACGGTATTCCGATCGGACGCCCGATCAATAGCTCGGCCTGCCGCCCGAAAATCTGCTCTGCGGCGGGGTTCGCAAACAGCACGGTTCCGTTCTCGTCAATCACAATGATCCCGTCGGCATTTTTCTCGACAAGGAATCTAATCTCGGCTTGATCGATGCCGCTGCGGGAATTGGCATCCGCACTATTCATGGTATCGACCTTGCCGCCTGTTCACCGCTTCATCGTGCAATATCATCACCGGTGAACACGTTTGGCGCGGTTTTGAAGGACTCGCCAAAGTGCATGCCGGCGCTGTCGATTGTGAACTTCCGAATTTCCTTGGCATGCTCGCTGCCTCGCATCTTTAGCACCATAAGACCTCTATTCATGGTGTTCTGCTCCTGGATGTAGCGCAGCAAGATGATGGAATCGGTCAAGGTCGAGATGTGCTGCTCGCTGACGCTCTCACCACCGATGAGGGATTTGCTGGTGGCGGTACAGAGCCCGGCAATTTCCCGCTTCTTGATGAAGGAGGTAAGGCTGATCAGAAATTCGCGGAACCCGGTATCCGGGGCGATCCGCTCCAACGCGGAGAGGCTGTCCACCGCAATGCGGTTCGGCTGGAATTCGTCGACAAGGCTCTGGATGGTGAGCAGATGATCCGGCAGCCCCTGCGCTTCAGGATAGAGACAGACGATTTTGAGTTTTCCCGCAGCCTCCATCTGAGCAAAATCGGCGCCCCAACCGCTCGCATTGCGGAAGAGCTGGCCTTTGCTTTCCTCATACCCAAACAGAATGGCCTTCTCTCCGGCGACTACGCCGCCGGCGAGAAAGTTGGTGACGAGCAGGGTCTTGCCGGTGCCTGTTGCACCGCTCACCAGCGTCACGCTGTCGCGAAAAAAGCCGCCCCCGCACATTTTGTCGATTTCAGAATTTCCACTTGTGACGCGCACCGTGCTTGATTGCTGTTCCAGGCGAAGCGAGGAAAGCGGGACAGCGACGACGCCCTGGTTCGCCAGCAGGGTAAAGGGTGCCTCACCTTCGGCGTGATGGCTGCCGCGCATCTTGAGGACCTCGATGGTGCGGCGACGCTTTTCGCGATAAAGGACGTTGCGCAAAATAACGACGTTGTCTGCAACGAACTCTTCCAGGCGATGTCGCGTGATCTCTCCATATTCACTATTGCGTTCCGCCGTCATGAGCACCGTAAGGCCGGACTTTTTGAGGGCGCTGCTGATATGAAACAGCTCGCGACGCAGTATCTTCGGGTCGCCGATAAAATGGTCAAAAAGTTGAGTAAGCGAATCCAGAACGACGCGCTTGGCGTTTACGGTCTTGACTGCATGCTGAACGCGAGAGAGCAAACCAACCAGATCGAAATCGCCGATAATCAATTCATCGCTTGCCGGCGGACTGGCATCGACAAATCCCAGGCGCCCGTCTTTGCGCCATTTCGCCAGTTCCCAGCCAAATCCCCGCATATTGGCTTCAATATCCGCCGGCGGTTCCTCGAACGTTACAAGCACGCCATTCTCACCAAAAGTCGTAATTCCGTGTGCGAGAAATTGTGTCGCGAAGACCGTTTTGCCGCTTCCAGGCGTGCCACCAACGACCGTGGTTCGAGCGCGAGGCAACCCACCCATAACCAGTTCATCGAAGGCCTGAACGCCGGTCTGAACCCGATCCAGCACGGCAGCAATGTCGGCATCCTCTGTGGTCATGCTTTTGTTCCTTCAGATTCGATTCCGAGAAAATCGAGGACCCTCTCCACGTCGCTGAGATCACCGATTATCCGCCGCGGGCGAACAGGGTGTTCAAGAGCGAGTGTCGGCGTGGCGATGATCGCAGCTTGCTCGGCGAGTTCCGGATTCTTGAGCACATCGATAATTTCGACGGCCAGTCCGTCGCGCGCCTTCGCGACGTCTCGCAGGCGCCGCAGATTCTGCTCCGCTCGGCGAGAGGTCGCTGACGGTCCGGCGATGTAGAGTCGAAGCAAGAGGTTGGTCACGTCGGAATCGCCTTCTTGGCGCTGAGAAACATCGGGCGTCGCCGATGAAGCCGCACTGACCTCGCACCGCGCATGCGGACCATGGCGGCACATCCGAATGCCGCCATGACTCGTCCTAGAAGACACGGTGGCCGGCTTTCCGGCAAGAGAGAGAGAAATACCAGCCCTACTAGTACAGGCCGTCGCTTCGCGGCGTTTGGCCCGAGCGCTTCGATGACGCTCGCGCGTTCAGCGCGTCGTGGCTCGTGAGCGCACGCTCCCGCGCCCAGATGACCGCGGCGCTACGGCGATTTACGCCAATTTTGCGGTACAATGACGCAATGTGGTTGCGCACGGTATTCTGGGAAAGATGAAGCATCTCGCCCATTTCGGAGTCGCTTCGCCCTTCGCAAATTAGCCAAAGCACCTCGCGTTCGCGGCCCGTTAGAATATCGAGGTCGGAGGATCGCGGCGACGACCTCGTGCCCTGGCGCAATGCGTTGAACTTCTCAACGATCATTCGGGTAAGCCACGAACTGTCGGACATAACGGCCTCGATAGCTGCGATCAGCTGCGAAGGCTCCTTTTGTTCGCCGGCTTGTTGAATTACGCACACCGGAGAAGGTTTGCCGTCAATCATGACCTGGGTAGCCGCGACAAAGCAATCGATCGTCCGGCCTTCCGGCCGGGGTATCGGCAAGGCAATATCCTGCAAGCCACCGTTGAGACGACGCCGCAGGTTTTCATCGATCCAAACAATTTGTCCTGTCGCATCGACAAAAATAGCGCCCTCGGTAAAGGCAGAAGCGAGTTGCTCCAGCTCCTCGTTGCGCCCAAAATCTCTCGTCACCTGGTCCATGACGGCCCCCTGTGTGGACTCATGATCGGCAAATTGGAAGTTGCCAAGATAACGTTGCGGAGGGGGACTGGTTCCGGCCTACTAACTCCATAGTACATCAGCACTATTCGCAGCGTGGAGCGGTCATGAGTTCGCGCGGTGCGGTTCCGATCGGAAAGTGGAGAATTTTACTGCGTTCCTGAGCAAAAATGCCGGCGTAGAATGAACGAGGCAATGCCTGCTGCGTGCGAGCGAAGCAAGCCATCACGCCGCTTGCGAAACGATGGAGTGCTTCCACCTTCGCTCGTTGAGCTACAGCGGACAAGCCGTCGCTGTCGCTCCTCGCAATGACGAGATCTCAGCCCGTCGGGTTGTTTTTGTCGCAGCCACCGCGGCGTCAGGCCAGATGCCGGTCCCGCGCCGCAATGAAATTCCGGATCGATTGCGGGATCGGGACCGGACGATGGGATTTCTGATCGGTATAGACCCAGACGATCTCGCCGGTCACCAGCGCCTCATGGCTGCCTTTCTGAAAGATCGCGAGTTCGAAGGTAAGGCTTGAATTGCCGATCCGCGCCACCCGCGCCCCGACGTCCAACTCCTGGTCGAACAGCACCGGCGCCTTGTACTCGATCAGCGATTTGACGACGTGGAAGTCGATCCCGGTCTTTCGGGAGTCGGCATACTGGTCGTAGCCGAGCGCGCGGAAATATTCGGTGATCGTGGTGTCGAAATAGGTCAGGTAATGCGCGTTGAAGACAACGCCCTGCCCGTCGATTTCGGAATAGCGCACTCGAAACGGGTGGAAGAACCAGAACTGCTCGCGTGACATCAGATCATTTCCCGGAAAGACCGCTCTTCCGCGCCGAGTTCAGACCGACAGGCTTTTTCCAATGTCGGCAAGTCGCCATGCACCAACTTCCATAGCACGGGCGCGGCAATACTCTCGTAATCGTGGCGCAGTACGTTGCCGATCCCTGCAACTTTCTGCCATGGGATTTCCGGATGGCGCGCCTTCAGGTCGTCCGTAAGATGACGACTGGCTTCCGAAATGATCTCGTCACCGCGCTCGACGAGCCACTGTCGCTGCCAATCGCCTTCGAACGCTTCGAGCGACACATCCGCCAATACGCCATTGACGCGTTCGATCGCCTCGATGATGTCCGTTAAGCGGGGGATGAGCGACCGTGTTATCACTAGAACACGCGGACGGCTGTTGCTTCTATCGTATCCCGCAGCGCCTTGTGCAGGCTGTCGCGCGTCATGATTTCCGTCTTCCGGCCGAGAATGCTGGCCGCGTACTCTTTCACGTCCATCAGCTCGTACACGCCGAGCTTGCCCTTCTCGTAATCAAAAAAGAGATCGACGTCGGAATCGTGTTTCGCCTCGCCACGCGCCATTGAGCCGAACATGTAAAGATGTTCGACGCCAAGCCGCTTCAAATCGGCTTCGTGCTGCCGCAACCGGCTAATGGCCTCATCGCGTTCCATAGCAACATCATAGCAAATCCGGGCGGGTGATTCCACGCCTTTCGATCTCGGCATCACGTAGCAGGTAGCCCGCATGAGCTTCGCGATATGCGGGGACACGCCCCGGATGTCGCTGCGCTCATCCGGGCTACGGATCACAGACAAGTCACCCGCTCGGCGGCGAGATAACCGAACAGCAGGCCGAGCCCGAACAGCAGCACCAGGCCCGCCGCGCCGAACTCGATGCCGCGCATGATCAGCGCGCCGCCGCCTTCGCGGCCGGCGCTGAGGCGCTCGGCGAGGCCTCGCGCGGACACCGCGACGATGGCAATGGTCGCGACCGTGATCGCGGTGCCGAGGCCCATCACGAAGGTCGCGGCGATTCCGGCCCAGAACAGGCCCTGCGCCAGCGCGAACACCAAGACCAGGATCGCGCCCGAACAGGGCCTTAGGCCCACGGCGAAGATCGCGCCCAGCCCACGCTGCCAGCCGCCGGGACCGGCAAGCTGATCCGGCGTCGGGCCGTGGGAATGGCCGCAATGCTCGTCATGGACGTGGTCGGCTGCGTGGGAATGAGCGTCAGCATGAGCGTGCGCATGGTGATGATGTTCATGGTGGTGGTGATGGTGATCGTGGCCATGATTGTGATGATGGCTGGCCGTAGCCGTAGCGGTGGCCATCGCGGGCACCGGCTTGGCCTGCAGCGCGCGCATAAATCCGCCGCCCTTGGTCCAGACCAGCCGGGCGCCGAACGCCGCGATCAGGGCGTAGCTCGCGATCTCGATCGCCTTCTCCGCCCCGCACATCGTCTTGGCGGTGGCGTTGAGCAGCCAGGCGCAGATGCCGACGATCAGCACGGCGACCAGCGCCTGCAGCATCGCGGACGCAAACGACAGCACGATGCCGCGCCGCGCGGTCTCCTGGTTGGCGACCAGATAGGACGAGATGACGGCCTTGCCGTGGCCAGGACCGGCGGCGTGGAAGATCCCGTACGCAAAAGAGATCGCCAGCAGCGTCCAGACCGCTGAGCCGTCGGACTTGGCGGCGCGGATGGTCGCCGACATCTCGCGATAAAATTCCGATTGCTTGGCCAAGAGCCAGCCGACGATGCCGCCGACCTGCGGCTCAGGGGCTTTGGCCGGCCGGGGGCCGCCGAACGGGTTTTGCGCCAGCAGGGCGTGGAGGACGCCGTCGACCGCGACAATGGCGGCGAGTGCGACGATCCCGATCAGGAGCGCGTGGGTGAAGCTGGAGCCTTTTCCGTTTCGATCGAATCGAAACGGGGCTCCCGATTCGTTTTCTTGACGCGTTTTCTTGACGCGAACCGGACCCACTTCGCTGGAAAACGCTTTGGTCACGGGCAATCCACCAAAATCTTGTTGGCGTACATAGCGCCGTAGTTGGAATTGTCGCCGTTCATGAAGTTGTTTTCGTTGAGCCGCTGCGCATTGGCGGTGCCGTCATTGGGCCGCTGGAATTGCAGCTTGCAGTCAGCGGGGGCGCCGACCAGCTTGATCGGGTCCTTCTCCTCGAACTTGAAATCGATGAAGAAGGCGGGATCGAACACCTCCAGCGCGGCCTGTTTGGCCTTGAACGGCGTCTTGGCGGGCAGCATGAAGTGCAGCGTCAGCGCGTCATCCTTGAATTCGAGGTAGTAGTCGACCGGCTCCAGGAATCTCTCCTTCTTGCCGTCGGCCTTGGCGAAGGTGAAGTAGCCGAATTCCTTCAGCGACTCGATATTGGTCTGCGCCAGCGGTGCCAGTTCCTCGCGGCTGTAGACGCCTTTTGTCTTCGTCTCGATGCCCTGCAGCGCATAGGTCGAGAACATGTCGTCGAAGGTCCAGGCGTGGCGCACGCCTGAGATCGCGCCGTCAGGGGCGTAGACCACCTCGCTCTTGGCGGTGATCCAGACATGCGGATGGGCCTGGGCTGGGGCAGCGCCGAGCAGCGACGCGACGATCAAGCCTAAGAAGCCGAACAGTACACGCATTACGTCGTCCCTGCGAACGCAGGGACCCATACGCCGTGTCGTCTCGTTTGGGCAGTGTGGCAAAGGCGTTCCTTTACAACGAACATTAGTGGTTATGGGTCCCTGCGTTCGCAGGGACGACAGTGGGGCTCACGCCGCCTCCGGCGTTTCGAGCAGGCCCCGGCGGCGCAGCAGCGCGTCGGGCTCCGGCTCCCGGCCGCGGAACGCGACATAGGCATCCTCGGGGTCGCGCGAGCCGCCGGACGAGTAGATGTCGTCATGCAGGCGCTTGGCGGTGGCGGGATCGAAGATGTCGCCGGCCTCCTCGAAGGCGCCGAACGCGTCGGCGTCCATCACCTCCGACCACATGTAGCTGTAATAGCCCGACGCATAATGGTCGCCGGAGAAGATGTGGCCGAATTGCGTGGGCCGGTGCCGCAGCGCGATCTCGGCGGGCATCCCGATTTTCTCCAGCTCCGCCTTCTCGAACGCGCCGACGTCGCGGCTGGCCGAGGCCGGCTGGGTGTGGAATTCGAGGTCGATCAGCGCCGAGGAGACGAATTCGACGGTGGCAAAGCCCTGGTTGAATTTTCGCGCGGCCAGGAAGCGGGTGAGCAGTTCGTCCGGCAGCGGCTCGCCGGTCTGGTAGTGTTTTGCGAACTGCCGCAGCACCTGCGGCTGTTCCTGCCAGTGCTCGTAGAGCTGCGAGGGCAGCTCGACGAAGTCGGTAAACACGGACGTGCCTGACAGCGAGGGGTAGTTCACGTTGGACAGCATGCCGTGCAGGCCGTGGCCAAACTCGTGGAACAGGGTCCGCGCGTCGTCCGGCGACAGCAGCGACGGCTCGCCGTCGGCGCCCTTGGCGAAGTTGCACACATTGATCACCAAGGGAGCGATCGCGCCGTCGAGCTTCTGCTGGTCGCGCAGCGAGGTCATCCAGGCGCCGGATCGCTTTGACGGCCGGGCGAAGTAGTCGCCATAGAACAGCGCCTTGTGCTTGCCGTCGGCGCCCTTGACCTCCCAGACCCGGACGTCCGGGTGCCAGACCGGGATATCCTTGCGCTCGGCGAAGGTGACGCCGAACAGGCGGGTGGCGCAGTCGAAGGCGGCCTCGATCATGTGGTCGAGCACCAGATACGGCTTGATCGCGGCGTCGTCGAAATTGGCGCGGACCTGGCGCAGCTTTTCGGCGTAGTAGCGCCAGTCCCACGGCGCCAGCGCGAAGTTGCCGCCCTCTTCGGCGATCATGGCCTGCAGCGCGTCGCGGTCGGCGAGCGCCCTCGCCCGCGCCGGCTTCCAGACCCGCTCCAGCAGGCTGCGCACCGCCTCGGGCGTCTTGGCCATGGAGTCTTCGAGGCGATAGGCCGCATAGGTCGGGTAACCCATGATCTTCGCGGCCTCCTCGCGGAGCCCCAGGATCTCCACCACGGTGGCGTTGTTGTCGTTGGCGTTGCCGTTGTCGCCGCGGGCGGTGAAGGCACGGAACACCTTCTCGCGCAGGTCACGCCGATCCGAGCTCTTCAGGAACGGCTCCACGGAAGAGCGCGACAGCGTCACGATCGCCTTGCCGGCCATCCCGCGCGCCTCGGCGGCGGCCTTGGCGGCGGCGACGAAGGCTTCAGGCAGCCCGCCGCGGTCGTCCTCGCCAAGCTCCATGAACCAGTCCTGCTCGTCGCCGAGCAGGTGATGGCTGAACGAGGTGCCAAGCTCGGCCAGCCGCTCATTGATCTCGGCCCGGCGCGCCTTGGCGGCTTCGTCGAGGCCGGCGCCGGCGCGGTGGAAGTTGGTGTAGGTGCGCTCCAGCAGCCGGATCTCCTCAGCCGTGAGGCCGAGCGCGGCGCGGTTGTGGTGGAGCATGGCGATGCGCCCGAACAGCACCGCGTTCATCATGATCGGATTCCAGTGCCGCGCCATCCTGGGCGACACTTCCTTGTCGATCTCCAGGATCGCCGGATTGGAGTGCGCCGACACCAGGTCGTAGAACACGGCGGAGACCTTGGAGAGCAGCTTGCCGGAGCGCTCCAGCGCCGTAATCGTGTTGGCAAAGTCGGGCGCCGCGGGATCGTGGGTGATGGCGGCGACCTCGGCGGCGTGATCGGCAAAGGCCTGCTCGAAAGCCGGCAGGAAGTGCTCAGGGAGAATTTCCGCAAACGGCGGCGTCTCGAACGGCGTCTGCCACGGCCGGAGCAGCGGATTTGCCGGGGCTTCCGGAGGGGCTGCATTTTGCTGGGTTTCCGACATCACAAATCCCGCTTTCGCGCTGCAGCCGCTTCGGGCTTCCAGCCTTGTTTTTGACGCGTTTCCTACCGCAGGTAAGTCTACGCAATCTGCGTACACTTGATTGCTATGCGAACCGGCATCCACTTCGGCTCGAAAACGCTCTGAATGATGCGTCAATCTATATCACGCGATACGGCATTTTTGGGCCTTTTAAGCTTGATAGTGGGGGCCTTTTCGGAGAGATTGCGCCCACCCAACAGGACCTTTTCATGAGCATGCAGCCTTCTTCCGGCGCCAAGAGCGAGATCATCTGGCCGAGCGTCATCACCGTCATCTCGGCGGCGATCCTGATCGGCGCCGAGGTGTTCGGCGCGGCATTCGCCGGCGGCTGGGCGATCGCGATCCTGCTTGGACTCTCCGACACCGGCGCGCACATCCTGCAGGCGGTGATGTTCGCCATCGGCGTCGTGATCATGGTCGGCTTCATCCGCCAAGCTCAGCGCATCGAGCCGTTCTGGAAACGCAGCTGACGCGCTTGAAGCGAAGAGCGCTGCGGCGCAGGCGCTTTCGCGATTCCACTTCACGCGACAACACTCCGTAATTTCCCCGAGAAGTCTTAACGGCTGTTCATGTTTGACGTCGCCAGCGCGCGCTGGCGACGTCAAGAGACGCGCTGAGCGCGCTGCTGTAAGCACGCGTTAGGGAAATTTGCCCACAGCCTAAAAAAAATGTTGCGAAGCGAATTCAAAAGTCTTATTTGCACTCTTGCCCAATTTCGCACGTGCCTGTGGTCGTGTGTCAGTCGGTAGGTATCCGGACAAGAGGCCGGACAGCCGCCAAGGGATGAAGAACCGAGGGTCGCTTCATTAGCGGCCAGCATCTCTCTCAAGAGATGCCGTTGAAGGTCTCTGCATCCTTTGCAACCGTGACTGGCAGCCGGAGGCGAACCGGCGCACCCCGCTCTCAACGGGGGACGCGACTTAAAGCAACGACGGATCGGGCTTTTTTGGTCTCTACCGGCATTCCAACGCCGGCGCGGGCTACTGAAAAGGCTTGTCCTTCATTGCCAGGTGTGCGGGCGGGAAATTCCCAACCAATCCACGGCAGCACTATTCGGTCTGAGTCCAAGGCCTAGTCGCGTCTCCATCGTGCGACTGCGCCGAAGCACTTATGGCCGAGATTTACATTTGAACGGGTCCCGTCGCTGGGCCGTTTGGAGGGTGCTATGACCGAACGTATTCAGGAATTCCTGCGCAACCGCCGCAGCGAGGGCCAGGACACCGAGCCGTGCCTCGTGGTCGACCTCGAAGTCGTGCGCGACAACTACCAGACCTTCGCGAAGGCCTTGCCGGACAGCCGCGTGTTCTACGCGGTGAAGGCAAACCCGTCGCCGGAAGTGCTGCAGCTGCTGGCCTCGATGGGCTCGTGCTTCGACACCGCGACCGTCGCCGAGATCGAAATGGCGCTGGCTGCCGGTGCGACGCCGGACCGCGTCTCCTATGGCAACACGATCAAGAAGGAGCGCGACATCGCGCGTGCCTTCGCGCTCGGCATTCGCCTGTTCGCGGTCGACTGCGCCGCCGAAGTCGAGAAGGTTGCCCGTGCCGCGCCCGGCGCCAAGGTGTTCTGCCGCATCCTCTATGATTGCGCCGGCGCCGAATGGCCGCTGTCGCGCAAGTTCGGCTGCGATCCCGAGATGGCGGTCGACGTGCTCGACCTCGCCAAGCGTCTGGGCCTGGAGCCGTGCGGCATCTCGTTCCATGTCGGCTCACAGCAGCGCAAGGTGAAGGCGTGGGACCGTGCCCTGTCGATGGCCTCGTCGGTGTTCCGTGACTGCGCCGAGCGCGGGATCAACCTGTCCATGGTCAACATGGGCGGCGGATTCCCGACCAAGTACCTCAAGGACGTTCCTCCGGTCCTGCAATATGGCCGGTCGATCTTCCGCGCGCTGCGCAAGCATTTCGGCAACCAGATCCCGGAAACCATCATCGAGCCGGGCCGCGGCATGGTCGGCAATGCCGGCATCATCGAGACCGAAGTCGTTCTGATCTCCAAGAAGAGCGACGAGGACGAGGTGCGCTGGGTGTATCTGGACATCGGCAAGTTCGGCGGTCTCGCCGAGACGATGGACGAGTCGATCCGCTACGCCATCCGCACCCCGCATGACGGTGCGGACATGACGCCGTGCGTGCTCGCGGGCCCGACCTGCGACAGCGCCGACGTGTTGTACGAGAAGCTGCCGTATCCGCTCCCGGTTACGCTCGAGATCGGCGACAAGCTGCTGATCGAAGGCACCGGCGCCTATACGTCGACCTACTCGTCGGTGGCGTTCAACGGCATCCCGCCGCTGCGGACCTACCACATCTGAACTGGCCGCTGAGGCCTGACTAACCGGGAGCCGGCGCGCCGGCTCCCATCCCTCATTTCGCGATTTTCTGACAACGCTCCGCGGCGTGATTTGCCGTTGGAGTGAGGACTGACGTGCCATGACTGCTTTGCGGAAGACCACTGTTGCCCTCACCCCGAATGCCGCTCCGTTCGCGATCCGTGCGGAACGGGCTTCGGACGTCGTTGCGCGTGAAGCGCTGCTGGATGCCTGCTTTGGCGCAAACCGCCTTAACCGCACCTGCCAGCGCCTGCGTGACGGACGTACGCCCGCCGAAGGCCTTGCCTTGTCGGCCGTGGCACGAGGGAAGCTGGTGGGCACCGTGCGGTTGTGGCACGTCAGCGCCGGGGGCATCCCGGCGCTGATGCTCGGCCCGCTGGCGGTTGAGGAATCCTCCCGCCAATTTGGCGTCGGGGCCGCGCTGATGGACCACGCGCTCGCGGCGGCGACGGCGCGTGGCCATCGCGCGGTGATCCTGCTCGGCGACGCGCCCTATTACGTCAGGTTCGGCTTCTCGGCTGAGAAGACCGGCGCGCTGTCGCTGCCCGGCCCGTTCGAGCGCGACCGCCTGCTCGGCCTCGAACTGCGCGACGGCGGGCTCGACGGCGCGTGGGGTATGATCTCGGCGTCCGGCGCGCCGCTGGCCAAGGCAAAGGCATCTCGCGCGAAGAAGGCTCTACAGACTGTGCCGCACGCGGCCTGAGCCGTCGCGTCAGAGGGGTTGCGCGGTCCGGCGAAAAGCCCTTAAACCGCGCCAAATCAGCTATTTCCGGATCAGGCCGCAAATCGAGGTTCCGATGCCCCGCCGTCTCATTTCCACCGGTTCGCCGTTCGAGAAGACCGCCGGCTACAGCCGCGCCGTGATCGACGGCGATTTCGCCTTTGTCGCCGGCACCACCGGCTATGACTACACCACCATGACGATGCCTGACGATGTCACGAGCCAGTCACGGAACTGCTTCAAGACCATCGAGGCCGCCTTGAAAGAAGGCGGCTTCGCGATGGCCGACATCGTCCGCGCGACCTACTACATCACCGACCTCAGGGATGCGGATGCCCATTTCGCGGTCTGCGGCGAAGTTCTCGGCGACATCCGCCCGGCCGCCACGCTTCTGGTGGTCGCGGGCCTCTACAAGCCCGAGATGAAGATCGAGATCGAAGTAACTGCCAAGCGCCGCAGCGCCTGATCCACCCCTCACCATCTGTCCGCCAGCACTTTCCGGAGAAACCATCCCATGAGCCCCGCCTCGCAGATCTACGCGAAGATCACCGGCCCCATCGTCATGGTCGGCTTCGGCTCCATCGGCAAAGGCACCTTGCCGATGATCGAGCGGCATCTCGATTACGACAAGTCGCGCATCACCGTGATCGATCCCAAGGACGAGGGCCGCAAGGCGCATTGCGAGAAGCACAATGTAAGATTCATCCAGCAGGGCGTGACCAAAGACAATTATCGCGCCTTGCTTACCCCGCTGCTCACCGAAGGCGGCGGCCAGGGTTTTTGCGTCAATCTCTCGGTCGATACCGGCTCCACCGACATCATGGAGCTCTGCAACGAACTTGGCGCGCTTTATATCGACACCGTCAACGAGCCCTGGCTCGGCTTCTATTTCGATTCTTCGAAGGGCCCGGAAGCGCGCTCCAACTACGCCCTTCGCGAAGCGACGCTGGCCGCCAAGAAGGCGCGCCCCGCGGGCTCGACGACGGCCGTCTCCTGCTGTGGCGCCAATCCCGGCATGGTGTCCTTTTTCGTCAAGCAGGCGCTGCTCAATGTCGCCGCTGATCTGAAGCTCAATGCCCCCAAGCCGAAGACCAAGGCCGAATGGGCTGATTTGATGCGGCAGGCCGGCATCAAGGGCATCCACATCGCCGAACGCGACACCCAGCGCTCCAAGTCGCCGAAAGAGCCTGACGTCTTCGTCAATACCTGGTCGGTGGAAGGTTTCCTGTCGGAAGGCGTGCAGCCGTCCGAACTCGGCTGGGGCACCCATGAAAAATGGATGCCCGAGAATGCGCGTACCCACCAGGCCGGCTGCGGCGCCGCCATCTATCTGATGCAACCCGGCGCCAACACGCGCGTGCGCACCTGGTGCCCGACCCGCGGCGCGCAGTATGGCTTCCTCGTCACCCACAACGAGTCGATCTCGATCTCCGATTACTTCACGGTGCGTGACGCATCGGGCACGGCGATCTACCGGCCGACCTGCCACTATGCCTATCATCCGGCTGACGATGCCGTGCTCTCGCTGCATGAGATGTTCGGCCGCGCGGCGAAGATGCAGGAAAAGCACCACATCCTCGATGAGAACGAAATCGTCGACGGCATCGACGAACTCGGCGTGCTGCTGTTCGGCCATGACAACAATGCCTACTGGTACGGCTCGCAGCTCTCGATCGAAGAGACCCGCAAACTCGCGCCCTATCAGAACGCCACCGGCCTGCAAGTGACCTCCGCCGTGCTCGGCGGCATGGTGTGGGCGCTGGAAAACCCGAACGAAGGCATCGTCGAAGCCGACGAGATGGATTTCGATCGTCTGCTGGAAATCCAGATGCCGTATCTCGGCCCGGTGAAAGGCTACTACACCGACTGGACCCCGCTGACGGACCGGCCGGGCCTGTTCCCGGAAGACATCGACACCTCGGATCCCTGGCAGTTCCGGAATATTCTGGTGCGGTAATGTTGGGTTCCATCCCCCGGTGCACTGCAGCATCAGGGGTCGCCGGCCAGCGTAACGCTCGCTTAATGAAATCGCGCCATCCTGAAGGGTACCCCTTTTGCGAGGGCCTTGAGCCGTCCTGTGTCTCTGCGCAGCGACGTCCCCGGTGGAGCGGTGGAAATGCGCGTCTTTATCGCAATCATGCTATCGGCGGTCGTTTTGGCCGGGTGCAAACCTGACAACAACAACGACATCACCGGCTCGATCGATAACTGCGCCCGCAAGCTCTACAGCTCCTACAATCCCAAGGACCTGAAGCAGTGCATTAACGTGTGCATCTCCTGCCAGCGCGGCGTGATGACGACCTGCTCGACCTCCTGCACGCTGAAGGGCGCGCAGTAGAGCGTCTTCGTCATTCCGCGATGGTGACGACCCTCACTTCGCCATATAGTCGAACGCCACCTTCCCAAATCCCAGCGTCAGATCGGCCTTGAAATGCAGTGCGGAGACCACTTCGCGCACCGGAAGCCGGGCAACGTCGCACAGCGCATGGGGAAACAGGCCAAGCGCGGCCGGACCGCTCCATGCTTCCTTCAGCGTGATGTCCTCGAGATGGAAGCGGACCAGTTCGCAGATCCGAGGGCTGCCGTCGACATGCGGGATGATCTTGAGAATGAAGTTCGGCGCCTTCATGCCCTTCAGCACGGCGTCATGATCGACCGGGCGGTGCTTGTAACCCATGGTGGCGGAGGCGCAGAGCACCGAGCCGTAATGCAGCGAGCCGACCAGCACATCGCTCTCGACTTCGATCTTCGGCTTCGCCAGCTTTTTGGGGAAACCCCAGATTTCACGACCGCCGGCGATCGGGCCTTCGTCGTCGAGATACATGGCGTGGGTATAGGCGCCCTCCTCGCCGTCGAGACGGACCGGGATCACCTGCCCGGTTTCGGTGTAGTCGCCGAAGCCGGTCGAGTCGGGCATGCGGATGAACTCGTATTTGACGACGGGTTCAACGACTTCGAGCGGCTCCGGCACCACGGCACGAAGCACCTCCGGGTCGGTCCGGTAGGTGATGATGAAATATTCCCGGTTGAAGAACCGATACGGCCCCGGCGGGAAGGACGGGTTGGTCAGCGGCATCGAGTACGCGGTTTTCCTGACATCGTCGATCTTCATGGCCTGCCCCATCTGTCATCGGCGCGGTCGCGCGATGAGGGATTATGGGGGAGCTTGATGATGCAGGCGAGACTGTAAATCCGGCAGCGTCAGTCAAATCGGCGTCAGCGAGGTGATGCTGACGTCATCCTGAGGTGCGAGCCTTGCGGTGCACTTGCACCGCAAGAGCGCGCACCTCAGGATGACGGTGCGGGATTTGGAAATCCTACTTCTGCTTGATTGGTTCGGCCGTTTTCTCTGCCGGTGCGGGCGGCAGCGCGGGCTGTGCGCCCGCTTTCTGCGCGTCGGCATCGGGACGCGCCGGTTCAGGCGGCACGTTGGACGGCCGGGTGCCGGTCGTCGTCTCCGCAGGAACAGACGGCTTTTTTTCCGCGTCAGGCGTCGATTGCAGCGGCTGGGTGGCCTGCGCCAATTGTTGCGGCGGGCGCGCGCTCAATTCCATCAGCGACAGGCCTGAAATGACAAGCCCCGCCGTGACCAGGACGGCCGCGACAAGAAAATCATTCCGGTAATTGCGCTTGTCATGATCGGCAGGCATGTCGTTCACCGCGAGATTGTTCGCGACATCAACGGCCGGCCACAAGAATTGTTCCGCGCGCAGCCCGCGTGGAACCGGCAACCGAGGAGAACGCCCTAATCCTTGGTGCTGACTTCCCAGGTGGCGTGGCGAACGCCGGGCTGGCGCTGCAGATCGACCGCGACCGCGTTCAATTCGTTGGGATCGATCGCGGTGGAGACCAGCGTTGCGACGATCTCCAGGAGGTCATCGCCATGCTCGACCACATTGAGTTCAGCGACCGGATATTTTGCATGCTCCAATCGCTCGACCAGATGGTCGCGCATGTCGGGCAACGCCTCCGCACTGACCGCGAGCTTGAAGTGGTACGTCGCCTCGGACGCGCGTTCGTCGATCGGAATGCGGTTGATCGCGTTCACCAGCGGGCGCAGCAAGGTGTTTCCGGCGACCACGAACACGGTCAGCGCCGCCGCCTGGGCCACCATGTCGGCGCCGGCGCAAGCTCCAACCCCGGCCGATCCCCAGAGTGTCGCCGCAGTGTTGAGGCCGCGGACGTTCATGCCCTCTTTCATGATGACGCCGGCGCCGAGGAAGCCGATCCCCGAAACGACATAGGCGATCACATGTACGGCGCCTTCGGCGTACTTCAGATGCATCGCCAGATCGACGAAGGCGGCCGCACCGACGGCGACCAGCACATTGGTGCGCAGGCCCGCGGTCCGCTGCCGGTATTGCCGCTCGGCGCCGATCAGGGTGCCCAAAACGAACGCCGCGGTCAGGCTGACCAGGGTGTCGAGGAAATCGGCGATCTGGAATGTCGTCAGGAAGCGCATGTCGGTTTTCTAGGGGAGAGAGGTGACGAATCTATCACAGCCTGAACGATCTGGTGCTTTGCGGCGACGAACGGTCGCCGGCCCCGGGTGCGAGCGACGATCCGCTTCGCTGCGGGCAACGGCGCTCGATGCGGTCCCGGATAGAACAGATTCGCCTGATTCTGCGAGAATTGTCATGAAAAGATTGCTTTACGTCGCGGTCGCGCTGCTCGGCATTCAATGCTCGCCCGCGGCTGCGGACCAGAACTGCATGACGGGCTATTACCGAACCAGGCAGCCCGCCTGCGTCGACAGCGTGCTCTCGCAGATGCGGGCCGGACCAAACGCAGATCCCAGCGCCGTCATTGGATTCCTGGCGCAGATCTTCAGCACGTCGCCCGCGGAAAAGCAGCGCATCCTGCAACTTGAAGCCTCTTCATACGTCAAATCGGTGAAGCTCGTGGCGCTCTACGGCGCCGGCGTCACGGAAGACGCGCAGAAATTTGCCGAGGAAAACCAGATCACAGCCACGCTGCAGAAAATCGAAAAGAACCAGCCTGCCAAACTTGCCGTGGTGCGGCCGTCGTCGAATGCCGCCGACAATGATCTCTTGATCGGCGCCTATATGGCATCCGGTGACACCAGCTTCATTGAAAGAATCCTCGCAAACTTCTCCAGCGCAGATGACGACATGGCAGGCATCGCCATGCGCATGGGATTCATGAAGAGCAAGTTCGGACCGAACATGACCGCGGAAGGCCGGGATAACGTGATGGCCAAGATGGCCTGCGACAAATACGCGTGCAAAACCGAGCCCGCCAAATTCTTTCGCGTGCTGACATTGGCGAGCGCCTTTTGGGCGTTGCAGTCGCTGGCATCAGCCGACGACGGCATCAAGAAGACCTTCACCGGCTTTTTTGCGAACGATCCTCGCCTGAAAAACCTGTTCGCGGCCGAGCAAGCGGCGTTCGGGAATTATGTGACGGCGCTCACCATGCTCGCCGTATTCAAACCCGACCCGAAAGACCGCGACAAGACCGCCGAAAACATGAGCAAGGCCGCTTCGGCCTTCGAAAATCTCGAACCGGCCGGCAAGACGTTTGACCACATCGAGGCTTACGTCAAAGCTGGGAAGAAGGTGAAGTGACGCGGGCTGGATTGGCCTCACCTCTCCCGCTTGCGGGGGTCGAGACGAGCGAAGCTCGCTCTTAGGTCGGATCGCATCGTGAGATGCGATCCGGGTGGGGGAAGTCTCACCACACGAATAGTGCGACTCGTGGCGACGCCCCACCCCAGCCCTCCCCCGCAAGGGCGGGAGAGGGAGCGCACCGTCAATCGCGGATGCACTTCGGTGCAGTCTCGCCACGCACCAGCGGATGATCTAGAGCTCCACCATGCCGGCGTCGCCGTCTTCGGTGCTGAAGGCGAGCAGCGATCCCTTGGGGCTCCAGGCCAGCGCCGAAACCGCGGCGTTGCCCCGCCGGCGCACCAGGATCTCCGCGCCGTCCTCGATCCGCACCATCAGCACGCAACCGTCGCTGTAGCCGGCGGCCAGGATGTCATGCTTCGGATGACAGGCGACCGCGGAGACGCGGGCCTGCAGCGGCGCCAGCATCGCCGGCTCCTTGCCCATCGGCCCGTCCTTGCTGGCGAACGGCCAGATGATCACGGTATCGGCGCCCGAGGTTGCAAGCCCCTTGCCACCGGCGCTCCACGACATCGAGCGAACGCGGCCGGGATAGCCGCTCATGCGCATGTGCCGGTTGTCGGCGAGCCGCCAGCCATGCAGCGCCGGCTCGTGCATCCCGGTCACCAGAAACTTGTTGTCCGGGCTGAAGGTGACCGACAGATGCGAGCCGGCCCATTCCAGAAACTCAGGCTTCGCCGCCATGTTGGGAAACCACAGCGTCACGCCGTTATAATGCGCGACCGCCAGCCGCAGGCCCTTGGGCGCGAAGGCCAGGCCGCCGACGGTCGAGGGCATATCGAATGTTTTCTCTTCGCTCTTGCCGCTGCGGACATACGAGGTCTTGCCGGCCGACCATGCCACCGCGCCATCGGGATGCAGCGCGACATTGTCGATCCAGCGCCGCTTGGCATCGGTCGCGAGCACGCTGACCTCGCCCTTGGCATTGAGCGCGACGAGCTTGCCGTCGTCGCCGCCGGTAACGACGCGCGCGCCGTCGGACGCCGCACACAGCACCGCACCGCCGTGAATATCGACAGGTGAAATCTCGCCGCCGGCGCCGACGATGGCAGCCTTCTCCTCAGCGCCGACGAAGACCGCGGTCTCGCCGAGAAAATACACCGACGATATCGGCATGCCGACCGCAAGCGGCCGCACCTTGTCGGTGATCGAAGCAATGGAGGCGCCTTCGCCCGGATCAAACTGTTTCATCACGTGGTGATACAGCTCTCAAAACCGTCGCGAATCATCTGCTCCGGCAATTCGCGACCGATGAACACAAGCCGGCTCTCGCGCCGTTCGTCATCCTTCCACTTACGCTGATGGTCGCCCTCGAGCATCATGTGGACGCCCTGGAACACGTAGCGGTCGTCATCGTCGCTGAAGGCGAGGATGCCCTTGGAGCGAAGGATCTTCTGCCCTTCGGAGGCGACGAGGTTCTGCAGCCACGGCATGAACTTGGTGGCATCGAGCGGCTTGTCCGTGCGCAGCGACAGCGACTGCATCTCCTCGTCATGGTAGTGCTTCAGCCCGCCATGGCTGTGGCTGTGATCATGATGATGGTCATGGCCGTGGTGATGATCGTGATCATGGTGATGATCATGGCCGTCGCCGGCATCGAGGAATTCCGGCTCGATCTCGAGAATGCGGTCGAGATCGAACGCGCCGCGTTCCAGCACGTCCGCCAGCGCCACCTTGCAGCGCTCGGTGCGGTGCAGTTTTGCGTAAGGGTTGATGCCGCGGATCCGCGCCTCGACTTCGGCAAGCTCGGCTTTGGAAACCAGGTCAGTCTTGTTGAGCACGATGACGTCGGCGAAAGCGATCTGGTTCTTGGCTTCCGGCGCGTCCTTCAAACGGTCGCTGAGCCATTTGGCATCGGCGACGGTGACGACCGCGTCGAGCCGGGCGTTCTTCTGCACGTCCTCGTCGACGAAGAAGGTCTGCGCGACCGGCGCCGGGTCGGCCAAGCCGGTGGTCTCGACGATGATGGCGTCGAATTTGCCCTTGCGCTTCATCAGGCCGTCGAGGATGCGCACGAGGTCGCCGCGCACGGTGCAGCAGACGCAGCCATTGTTCATCTCGAACACTTCTTCATCGGCGCCGATGATGAGGTCGTTGTCGATGCCGATCTCGCCGAATTCGTTGACGATGACGGCGTATTTCTTGCCGTGGTTTTCCGACAGGATGCGGTTGAGCAGCGTGGTTTTGCCGGCGCCGAGATAGCCCGTCAGCACGGTCACAGGAATTTTTTGGGACGTCAGTTCAGACATGGTGGCTCCGGGCGGAAATTCGGGCACGCCGGCAACAGCAGGGAGGCCCCTGCCCTATTCGCCAAGCGCGCTGGTCAGTGCCTTTATATTGTGCCTGACCATATCAATGTAAGTGGGTGCATCGCCCTTTTCGGCCGTCAAACTGTCCGAATAGAGGGTCCCGCCGATCCTGGCACCGGTCTCGGCCGAGATTCGGCGGATCAGGCGCGGATCGCTGACATTTTCCAGAAAAACCGCCGGGATTTTGGCGGTTCGGATCTGGGTGATAATACCGGCGATATCGCGGGCACTGGGCTCGGATTCCGTGGATACGCCGACGGGGGCAATGAATTCGACGCCGTAGGCGGCGGCGAAATAGCCGAAGGCGCCGTGGGTCGAAATCACCTTGCGGCGGCCCGCCGGGATCTTTGCGACGGCTTCGCGCGCCTCGCGGTCCAGGGTGTCGAGTTTCGCCAGATAGGCCTCCGCATTGGCGCGAAAACCCTGGGCTGAGGCAGGATCGGCGGCCGCCAGCGCGTCGCGGATATTGCCGACATAGATTTTGGCATTGGCGACGGATTGCCAGGCGTGCGGGTCGGCATCCGAGCCAAGCTTGAGCGGCGCGATACCGGCGGTCGCCGTCACGACGGAAACCTTGCTCCCGGCGGATTTCAGCAGCCGCGGCAGCCAGCCCTCGAAGCCAAGGCCATTGACGAAAATCAGCTTGGCATCGGCGATCTTTTTCGCATCCGCCGGCGTCGGCGAGTAGACATGCGCATCGCCGTCAGCACCGACCAGCGTCGTGACGTTGACGCGGTCGCCGCCGACATTGCGGATGAAATCGCCGAGGATGGAGAAGCTGGCGACGACCTTGAGGCGCTCCTGCGCGCTGGCCGGAACGACTGTGGCGATCAGCGCCAGACACATGAACCCGAAAAAACGCTGCATCGTTACGCCTCGAGATGCCGGCCGGGGAACAGCTGCCGGACCAGGCCGCTGACATTGCCGAACAGCACGGACACCACATAGATCCCCGCCGCGACCAGGATGACCGCGGGGCCTGACGGAATTTTGGTCTGGAACGACAGCACCAGCCCGGCATAGCCCGACACCATGGCGCTCGCGACCGCGATGCAGATCATCCCGGTAATGTCGCGCGACCAGAACCGCGCGATTCCCGCGGGCAGGATCATCAGCCCGACGCCGAGCAAGGTGCCGAGCGCGTGAAAGCCGTTGACGAGATTGATCACGACCAGCGCCAGAAACGCCAGATGCGCCGGCGCGCCGGCGCGGCTCACGGTGCGCAGGAACACCGGATCGACGCATTCGATCACCAGCGGGCGATAGATCACGGCCAGCACAAGGAGCGTAATCGTGGCGTTGAAGGCGATCACCAGCAGGGTCTGGTCGTCCATCGCCAGGATGTTGCCGAACAGCACGTGCAAGAGGTCGATATTGGTACCCTTGATGGACACGATGGTGACGCCGAGCGCCAGCGACACCAGATAGAACGTCGCCAGCGAGGCGTCTTCCTTCAGTTCGGTGGTGCGCGCGACCACACCGGCCAGGATCGCGACCGTAAATCCTGCGATCAGGCCGCCGGTCGTCATCGCAAACAGATTGAGCCCGGAGACCAAAAAGCCGATCGCGGCCCCAGGCAGGATCGCATGCGCCATGGCGTCGCCGACCAGACTCATCCGCCGCAGCATCAGGAACACGCCGATCGGCGCAGCGCCCAGCGACAGCGCGATCACGGCGGCGAGCGCGCGGCGCATGAACTCGAATTCGGTGAAGGGCGCGATCAGCGCATCATGGAGCATTGGAGCTAGGCCGCCCGCGACGGCGCATCTTCGGCGCAGGCAGCGGCCCGGTCGTCGAAGGCTTCGCACATCTTCATCGCGACCATCAGGTTATCCGGCGTCAGCACTTGCGCGGTCGCGCCCCAGGCTACCGGCCCACGGGCCAGCAGCAGGGTCTCGGGGAAGTGGTTGCGCACCATGTCGAGATCATGCAGCGCCGCCAGCACGGTGCGGCCTTCGCCATGCCAGCGCTTGACCAGCGCGATCAGGTCGGCGGAGGTTTTGGCGTCGATGGCGTTGAACGGCTCGTCCAGCACGATCAGGCGCGCGTCCTGCAGCAGCACGCGCGCGAACAGCATGCGCTGCATCTGGCCGCCGGACAGCGTGCCGATCGGGCGGTTCTCAAAACCGTTGAGGCCGACGGCGGCAAGCCCCGCCAAAACCCGCTCGCGCTCTTTCCTGCCCATGCCGCCGAAGAAGCCGGTCGAGCGCCACAGTCCGGTGCCGACGAAATCGAACACCGAAATCGGAAAGCTGCGGTCGATGTCGGCGGTCTGCGGCAGGTAGGCGATGTCCTTGCTGTCGAGCCCGCCCAGCGCGATCGATCCCGACAGGGGTTTAAGGATGCCGGCGAGGCCGCGAAACAGCGTCGACTTGCCGGCGCCGTTCGGCCCGATCACCGCGACCAGCGCGCCCCCGGCGACCTCGAGGTTGAGATGATGCACCGCCGGATGCCGGTCGTAGCCGAGCGTGACATTGCTGAATTTCACCAGAGCTTTTGCCTGCGCCGCCATGCTCACCTCATCGCCACCAGCACGACCACCCAAAGACAGGCGCTGACCGCCAGCGCCGCGCCAAGCCGTGCCGCCACGGTCATCCGCAGGATCGACCACGGCGCCGGCTGCGCCGGATGCGGCGTCGAGGGGTCGTGGTGATGGGGATGACCATGGCTATGGGCGTGCCCGTGGTGTCCATGGTCGTGGGAATGGGAGTGAGCCATGCAAGAATGTTATATTATAACATTACGGGAGTCCACGCGTTGGCGCCGGATACTGGATCAACCGCTGGCGTGATTTGCCCGACTGGGTGCGGGGCCAATCCGGCCTATTGGAACCTTCACAGGCCATGCTTCGCCCAAACGGCGCGGACCTCTTCGTCTGTCGCAAACTCGCCGCGCGCAGCTTCCGCCCGCGAAGCATCAAAGTCCGCTTCTTCGTCAAGCGTGAGTCCATAAGGCGTTTGGGTGAGGCTAGGAGCGGTCGTCTCACGAGTCTTTTTCACGACCGTCTCGTCACCTCTGCGGTTGATTACACGCAAGATCAGATCTCGCCTTCCAACGCCTGGCTGGTCAAACCTTCGACAAATCCGCCGGCGAGCAGGATGTTGTCCCGAATGTCGTACAAGGCGAGCTTGACGGACTCAGAATGCATAAATGGCTTCGCGCTCGGCGATCGGCTTCACATGAGGCTTGAGCGCAATCCGGTTTGAAACATCCACACGCACCGGAAACAGGTCTTCGATGCTGTGAACGATCCCAACGTATTTGAAAACATCCATCCGGACGTCCGGCGCGATTTCGACCAGAATGTCGATGTCGCTGTCGGGACGGGCGTCGCCGCGGGCGCGCGAGCCGAACAGGGCCGCATGGCTCACACCCTGAGCCTTCAAGGCGGCTTCATGCTCGCGCAACCTGGCAAGGATATCCTGCTTTTCCATGGGATGCATTCTACCAGAAGCGCTGCTTTCCAGCAGTCCCAAAAAGCGGCGAGCCCTTAGCCACCACTCAGCAGAATAAAATTCCCATATTTTCAATAGCTTGAGGAGGCAGCTGCCAACCTCACGGCTTCCCGATCGCCATCGCCAAGGCCGCCGCCAGGAACGGAAACGGCACCGACACTGCGGCCCGGAACCAGACGAAACGCGCCGGCATGAACGGGATTTCCCAGAGTATCAGCCGCTGGAAGGCGAACAGCGCCCAGGCGACGACATAGGCGATCACCTGCGGCGAACCGCCGCCGACCTTCAGCGCCACTGCGCCGATGGAAAAGCCGACCACCGGGCCGCCCGGGGTTAGCCCGCCCGCGATCACGGCGGTGAGCACGCCGAGCCAGCCGGAATCCGGGCCCAGCCAGCCGGTGATGATTTCGGGGGGAATGACGGCGGCGATGTAGCCGGAGCCGATCACACCGAGCGCGATCCGCGGCACGATGTTGATGAAATCCATCCCGCCTTCGCGCGCCGCCGAAACCACCACGACACGGCCGCGCCGGAACGCGATCAAGCCGAGCACCAGGACGGAGCCCCACAGCGTAATGTCGATGAGCAGCGCGCTTATCGTCATGACGGCTCGCCCTTCATGTTGGCTCACCCTTGGGATACATCCGCACATAGACGAAGCGCCCGAGCGCGCCTGCGAGGATCGGGATCGGCAGCGAGATCACGATCCGCCACAGCGTGAAATCGGTGCCGAGGATCGGCAGTTCCCAGGCGACCGCGCGGCCGTAACCGATCAGCGTCCAGCTCACCACCATCGCGATTGTGGCGCCGAAATCCGCGCCGACGGTGAGCAATGCAGCGGCCACCGGATAGGCCGTGAACGGCCCGCCCCGCAGGATGGCGCCGAATGCCGTTCCGATCAGCAATCCCTTCAGGCCGGAGTTCGGCCCGAGCGATCGCGACACTTTCTCGTGCGGCAGGATTTCCGTAATGAGCGCGCCGAGCAGGCAGCCGGCCAATACGCGCGGCAGGATCTCGCCGAACAGCCAGAGATCATCGGTGAGAATCTTGAGCACGCCGTCGATACCGTCGCGGCGATAGACCAGCGTGGCGCTGACCGCGACCAGCACGGCGATGAAGATCATCGACCAGCCGACCGGCTTGCGCTTGCGTCGCGGGACCGCTTCGGCCTCCGGGCTATCGTCGGCCGGCGCCGGCTGTTTCAAAGGAGGTTCTGACAATGCAATGAATCGGCAGGTGAAAAGTCCAACCCTGCTTAGTCCCGGCCGGGTCCTCACGCAAACGGAACAACTGAAACATCCATGCGCGGCTCAGGCATGGCCATGCAAGGCTGTCACGGGCCTTTCAGGTCAGGTGGCGCACCAGCGCGAGGCCGGCAAACAGGCCGGCAATCGACAGCACGACCGAGCCGATAATGTAAGCCGCCGCCAGGCCAAGCTCACCCCGCTCATAGAGCACGGCGGTATCGAGCGAGAACGCGGAAAACGTCGTGTAGCCCCCGAGTATGCCCGTCATCAGGAACAGCCGCCACGGCTGCGAGGTCTCGCCCTTGAGGACGAGATAGCCGGCGATCAGCCCCATCACGGTCGATCCTGAGATGTTGATGATGAAGGTGCCCCAGGGAAATCCGGTACCGATGCAGCGCGCACAGGTGAGGTTGATGAAATGGCGTAGCGACGCGCCAAGGCCGCCACCGACGAAGACCAGCAAATAGCTCATCGCAGCATTTTCCACATCGCGAAATCACCCGGCCACAGCGCTTGTGCCGCAAGCCCGCGACGCCTGCAAGGATGGCATGGGAGGCAAAAGATAAGGGCGGCAGTTTTGCACTGCCGCCCCTGAAATTTATTCTACGTCATTCCGGGGCGCGCGATAGCGCGAACCTCAGATGCGCAATTGCGCATCGGGGGAATCTCGAGATGCCGGGTTCGATGCTTCGCATCGCCCCGGAATGACAAACAGATCAAGCCTTGCCGAACAGCTGGTCGACATATTCCCAGTTCACGAGATTATCGACGAACGCCTTCAAATAGTCCGGGCGGCGGTTGCGATAGTCGATGTAGTAGGAGTGCTCCCAGACGTCGCAGCCGAGGATCGGGGTTGCGCCATGAACCAGCGGGCTTTCGCCGTTCGCGGTCTTGGAGATTTCGAGCTTGCCGTTCTTGACCGACAACCAGCACCAGCCGGAGCCGAACTGGCCGACGCCGGCGGCGGCGAAGTCGGTCTTGAACTTGTCGAGCCCGCCGAGATCCTCGGTGATCTTCTTTTCCAGACGGCCGGGCAGCTTGCTGCCGCCGCCATTCGGTTTCATCCAGTTCCAGAAATGCAGATGGTTGTAGTGCTGGCCGGCATTGTTGAACACGGCCGGGTTCTTGCCGAACGAGGCCTTGACGATCTCCTCGAGGGACTTGCCTTCGAATTCGGTCCCCTTGATCGCGTTGTTTCCGTTGGTCACGTAAGCCTGGTGATGCTTGTCGTGGTGGAATTCCAGCGTTTCCTTGGACATATAGGGGGCAAGGGCGTCATGGGCATAGGGAAGATCGGGTAGCGTGAAGGTCATGGGGTGATGTCCGAAAATGATGGGAGACGTGGTGTAACGGGAACCCTTATAGAAGGTTCCATCGCGCTTAAACACCGCAATTTGACAAAGCGGGGCGGCTTCTTCGGTAACGATGCTCCGCGTCCAGCGTATGACGGGACATACGGCTATTGCGGGGTGAAAGATGAGTATCGAGATCGATATCCTGAACGGGGACGCGTCATGGCCGCGGGTCGCACCGCTGATGAATGCGGTCTGGCCGACACGTGTGGTCGAGAAACTGTCCTGGGGCCACGTCAAATGGGCCCACGCCGATTTGCGCGTGCTGATCGAAGCGCCAGAGGAATCGTCAAAACCCGGCCTTGTCTGCCATGTCGGCATCTATTTCCGCACCGTGACCTGGAACGGGCGCAAGGTCGATATCGGCGGTATCGGCGGGGTTGCGACCCGCGAGGATTTCCGGGGGCGCGGGCTTGCCGGCCTCGCGCTCGGCGCCGCGGTCCAGACCATGCGCGACCACGAAGCGATCAAGTTTGCGCTGTTGTTCTGTGAGCCGCATAATTTCGCCTTCTACGAGGCCCGCGGCTGGCATAAATTCACTGGCGAGATCTATGCCGAGCAGCCGGAGGGACGCATTCGTTTCGAGGCGATGGCGCCGTTCGTGTTCGACTTCACCCGCGCCCCGCGCGACGGCATCATCGACCTATGCGGCCTGCCATGGTGACCCCTGCGCGGCGATGGGGTGGCTTGCGGTCGCGCGTGCCGATAATATGTTGGCCATAATATATTGCCTTCTGGCCGACAAACCGGTGACGCATGACGATCGACGCCCCGCTTGATTTGCGCCCCGCGGCCATCCCGGCTGCGCCGGTCAACAACCTCTTGACCTCGCCGATCCTGCCGACGCTGCTAAAACTCGCGCTCCCCAATGCGATCGCGATGGTCGGCACCGCGCTGGTGGCGGTCGCCGAGACCTCCTATATCGGCCGGCTCGGCACCGAGCCGCTGGCCGGGATCGCGCTGGTGTTTCCGTTCGTGATGCTGACGCAGATGATGTCGGCGGGCGCGATGGGCGGTGGCGTGTCCTCCGCCATCAGCCGCGCGCTCGGCGCCGGCAACCGCGACCGCGCCGCGAGTCTGGCGCTGCATGCGGCCATGATCGGCACCTGTGCCGGGCTGTTCTTCACCGTTGTCATGCTGGCGTTCGGACGGCAATTCTACTCGCTGCTT
Source organism: Bradyrhizobium sp. AUGA SZCCT0158 (assembly GCF_018130065.1). GTDB lineage: Bacteria > Pseudomonadota > Alphaproteobacteria > Rhizobiales > Xanthobacteraceae > Bradyrhizobium. The sequence goes on from NZ_JAFCME010000023.1 coordinate 88,613, forward strand.
GGCGGCCGCGGCGGCGTGCTCGAGCAGGCAATGCAATATTCGCACGTGCTGTTCTCCGGCGCGGTTTCGATCTGGCTCGTCAACACGCTGGCCTCGGTGGTGCGCGGCACCGGTGATATGCGCATTCCCTCGGCGGTGCTGATCGTCGTCGCCTTCGTTCAGGTCGTGGTCGGTGGCGGCCTCGGTCTTGGATTGTTCGGCCTGCCGAAGCTTGGCATGCCCGGGGTTGCCGCAGGCCAGCTCACCGCCTTCACGCTGGGAGCGATCTTCCTGGCGTGGTACCTCGCCAGCGGCCGCAGCCGGCTGAAGCTGAATTTCACAGCCTTCCGGTTCGAGCGCGACATGTTCATCGACATCCTCAAGGTCGGCGCGATCTCCTGCCTGGCGCCGCTGCAAACCGTCCTGACCATCCTGATCTTCACCAAAATCGTGGCGGGCCTCGGCACGGAGACGCTGGCCGGTTACGGCATGGGTTCGCGGCTGGAATTCCTGCTGGTCCCGATTGCATTTGCGTTCGGCATCGCCTCGGTGCCGATGGTCGGCATGGCCGTTGGCGCTGGCCTCGTGGCGCGGGCGCGCCGGGTGGCCTGGACCGCGGCCGCCGCGGCAGGCCTGACCGTCGGCCTGATTGGCCTCGTCGTCGCGATCAAGCCGACGCTCTGGATCTCGCTGTTCACCAGCGATCCCGGGGTGACGGCTGCCGCCTCTTCCTACCTTGCCTGGGCCGGTCCGGCCTTCGGCTTCTTCGGCACCGGCCTCGCCCTCTACTTCGCCTCGCAGGGCGCAGCAAAGGTCGGCGGCCCGGTCATGGCCGGCACCATCCGGCTGCTGCTGGTCGGCCTCGGCGGCTGGTGGCTGGCGTCATCCGGCGCACCGGCCTGGACCTTGTTCGCGCTCGTCGGCGCCGCGATGGTCGTATACGGCCTCTCCACGGTGCTGTTCATTCGCTTCACGCGCTGGGGCAAATGAGCATCCAGCCCCGTTGTGTGGCGGCGAGAAGCTTACGCCGCCATCGCCTTCAAGGCGGTCGCCGCCGAGGCATAGCCGCCGCGTGCACCGTCGATGAAGTGAACGTGGTCGCTGCGCATCACCGACGGCGTGAAGCAGGTCATCATCGCCGCGTCCTGGCGGTGCAAGCCATATCGCACGACACCGTTTGAAGCCGCCTTTGCCAGCCGTTGCGCCAGCGCCTGCTCGAGCTCCGGCGTGCAATCGAGGATCATCCGCAATCCATCGTCGTATTTGCGGAAGTCGGAATTCTCCACCACCTGCTGCATGTAGGTCTTCGGCACGAAATTGCCGACCTTGATGCCGAAGCGCAACACGACATAGGCCCACAGTGCGATGGCCAACGCGGAACCGCGGCGCCGCAACAACGATCCGCCGCGCGCGGCACGCGCCTCGTATTCGATGCCCGCCGGGGGAAAGCGGATATCGGGTCCACCTGAAGGCACCGGCCGCCCGGCATCAGGGCTGCGTTCGACGAGATCGATGATGTCTTCGATCGCTTTGCGGAATGCGCGCGGATCGGCGCCCTTTGCCGGCACCACCAGCACCGAAAGAATGAGACCGCGGGCGGAGGGTATTTCCTCGAACCGGCATGACAGGCCGGACAAATCCGGCTGCTCGCCCGCCGGCGCTGCGGGGACCGCGAATTCGCCGCGCTTCATCGCCGCGTCCGCCCAGCCGAGACCGCCGCCGGAAAACATCGCGAGGGACAAATTGGGCGACGGCCCGAAACGCGCGACTCTGATGTCGAGGCCCTGCGCGCGGATTGCTGTCACGGGCACCAGCGCCACTCGCATGGAGAGATCAAGGCCCTCCCTGACCCAGGTCGCGGTCGCCGCCAGCGCCTCGCGCGCGCGGGGGAGATCGGCGGGCGCCACGGCAAAGCTCGCGCCATCGCCGCCGAACACAAACGGAAACTCGCGTCCATCCAGCGCATTGGTCACGGCGGCGATCACAGCGGCTCCCGCCATGTTGACCGCCTTGTAGCGCTGGTTGGCGATCGCCTTGGTCGATTCCACGATATCGGCGACGCCGACAGTCCAATCATCCGGCAACGGCGAATACAGCGCCGGATCCATCAGGCTGGTGAAGCCGCGAAAGACCGGAATGCCGCCGTAGAAGATGTCGGTGCCGTCGGGCGTGGTCATTGCGATGCACCCCGTTTTCCGAAGCTGTCTACCAGATACGGCCTAACCTATATTCGGGTTCGCCCCTGCTACAGTTTGACACCCCGCAGCACCAATTGGTTGAGCCTGCTCGCAAACGCCGCCGGGTCTTCCGGCAACTCGCCATCGAGGATCTGCGCCTGCTCCAGCAGCAGGAACGACAGGTCCGCGGCTGCGTCCTTGGCCCCGGCAATCGCCGCCACCAAAGGATGGCGCAGATTGATCTCGAGGATCGGTTTTGTCAGCGGACCCTGGTTCTGCATCGCCAGCAAGCGCTCGAGCTGGCGGTCGCGGCCGTCGCCGCCGGCCACCAGACAGGACGCGCTCGACGTCAGCCGCTGCGACGCCCGCACGTCGGAGACGCGTTCCCCGAGCGTATCCTTGATGACGGCGATGGTCGCGGCCTCGTCCGTGGTGCTCTCTTCCTTCTTGTCGTCCGCTTTGTCGTCCAGCAGGGGGATCAGACCGAAATCGATATCGCCCTGGCTCAGCGATTTCAGCGGCTTGCCGCCGAAATCGAGCGGCGCCGAAGTCCAGAACGCATCGACCGGATCGGTCAGCAGCAACACCTCGATGCCACGGGCTGTGGCGGATTCGAGTTTCGGGTTCGATTTCAGCCGCTCGATGCTGTCGCCGGCGAGGTAATAGATCTCGGTCTGGTTCGATTTCAGGTTTTCGACGTACTGCTTGAGCGAACGCTTCTCGCCCGACGTCGTGGTGAAGCGCGACAGGCCCAGCAGCTTTTCGCGCCGCTCGAAATCTTCCCAGATGCCTTCCTTGATCACGGGCCCGAAAGAATCCCAGATTTTCGCGAACGCCTCCGGCTCCTTGTCGCCGAGGTTTTCCAATTCCGTGATCACGCGGCTGGTGACGGCCTTGCGGATCTGCGCGAGCTGCGGGTTGTTTTGCAGCATCTCGCGGGAAATATTGAGCGGCAGATCCTCGCTGTCGATCACGCCGCGGATGAAGCGCAAATAGGCCGGCAACAAATCGGCGTCGTCGGCAATGAAGACGCGGCGGACATAGAGCTTCACCTTGCCCTTGCGCGCCTGGTCGAACAGGTCGAACGGTTTTGTCGATGGCGCGAACAGCAGCACCGCATAGGACTGGCGGCCCTCGGCGCGGTAATGCAAGGTCATCGCGGGCTCGTCGAAGGCGCCGGCGATCGATTGATAGGCGCCCTTGTAATCGTCAGGCGTCAATTCCGATTTCGGCCGCTGCCACAGCGCGCTGGCCGAATTGATCTGGCGCGGCTCACCCTCCTCCGGCACCAGCTCAATAGGAAACTGGATGTTGTCGGAATAGGCGCGGACGATGCGCTCGATCTCGTAGGTCTCGAGATATTTCTGCGCGCTCTCTTTCAGATGCAGCACGATCTCGGTGCCCCGCGTGATACGCGCGGCATCTTCCTCACTCGCGGGCGCGATCTCAAATCCGCTGCCGCCCGACGACGACCAGGTCCAGACCTGATCCGAACCGGCGCGGCGGCTGGTGACGACGATGCGCTCGGCGACCATGAAGGCGGCATAGAAGCCGACGCCGAACTGGCCGATCAGATTGGCGCCATCCTTGGCCTCGGTCAGGCGCGACAAAAACGACTTGGTGCCGGAACGCGCGATGGTGCCGAGATTGTCGATCAATTCCTGCCGGTCCATGCCGATGCCGCTGTCGACCACGGCAAGCGTGTTCGCCGCCTTGTTCGGCACGATGCGGATCGCGGGCGGCGCGCCATCGGTGATCAGCTCGGGTGCCGCGATCGCCTCATAGCGCAGCTTGTCGCAGGCGTCGGACGCGTTCGAAATCAGTTCGCGCAGGAAGATATCGGTTTCCGAATAAACCGAGTGCACCATCAGATGCAGGAGTTCGGCGACCTCGGCCTGGAACGGCTGGGATTCGGGGGCAGTCGTGGTGGTCATCAGGGGCTCACGAGATCAAGCGTGGGTGGGAAAGCCCCTGATATAGCGATACTATCTGGAGTGGCAAGGTTCGACGGCCTGGCTGGTTCCCGCCCTCGGCCGACCCTAATCCGCAATCGCGGCCAGATAGCGCCGGACCGAAGCATCGAATGCGGCCTTTGCGCCCGCCTCGATGTTCTTGCCCCACCACGCCCCGTAAATGCGGTCGAACGCCAACGGCGCGACCGCGCGCGCGATGCCTTGAACCGATTTCGAATTCAAGGGGATGTAGTTCGGGAAGCTGTACATGAAGCTCAGCGAGCGGCGGTCCATCGCCACCATGGCAACATCACCGGTGAGCAGCGCGCCTCGCCCCTCGCCGCCCGCACGCCAATGCAGGATCGTGCCGCCGGCGAAATGACCGCCGGTGCGGATGAGAACAATGTCATCGGAAATCTGGCGGCTGTCGCCGGTCCACGGCACGATCGCGGCATGCGGCCGCGTGACCCATTGCCGATCGTCGCCATGCAGATAGATCGGCACGCCGCCAAAGGCCTCGCTCCAGTCGGCGACCGCGCCGTAATAATGCGGGTGCGAAACCGCAATCGCCTTCAGGCCGCCGAGCGAGCGGACATGGTCTACCGCCTCCGATGTGGCCAGAGGCACGCAATCCCACATCACGCAACCGTCGGCCTCGGGAACGAGCAGCGCGCGCTGCCCGATCGCGAAGGCGGGATCGAGAGCGATTCCTGATATACCGAGGTCATCGCGCCAGACGAGCTTATGGCGCTCCGCCAATGCTTCGCGCGAAAACCATTGCTGGCCTTTCCAGTTCACGTACTGCCGTTCGTCCTCACAAATCGGGCACGCTGCCGGCGGCGCCACGCTGTCCGGAAACTGGGCACCACATTGCTCGCAAGTCCACAAGGGCATCGCCGTCACTCCCATCCGGTAGAAACGCGACTCTGGCAAATGCGCGGTTTCGGATCAACAAGAGCAAGTTTTAGACTTCAAGTTCCGGACAATTGACTTGCTTCCGCGCCGCTGGGGGGTAAGTTCCGCCCTGATTATTGCAGGACGCGCGCGCAGCCGGCGCGTGGACGGGCTGGATGATCTCCACGCCAGGGTTTTCTCAACGATTATTGACGGGATCAGATTATCTCGACCATTCAAAAATTTTGCATGATTGTTGGCTGGCTGGCGCTGGCATTCATCGCCTACGCGACGCTGTCGCCGATCGACGCCCGCCCCGTGCTTGCCGAAGGTCTGATTGAGCATTTCGTCGCCTTCGCCTTGCTGGGCCTTGCGCTTGGATTCGCTTACCCTGACCGCGTGGTTTTTGTTGTCGCGATCGTTGTCGGAGGCGCAGTGGCGTTGGAGACCATGCAACTGCTGACGCCGGACCGCCACGGCCGTCTGCTTGATGCAGCCGTGAAGGCGGCGGGCGGCATCGGCGGGATTGGCGCCGGACAATGGGCGGTCATGCTGCTGAAGGGCAAAATCGGCCGCGGCAAATAGCGCATTTCGATTTCAAATAGCCGTTATTTTGCCCGGACACTTGGTGTCGATATTTCTTATGGGGCGCCTGTTTGGATTATCCCAAGACAGGCGCCGATTATTTCCAGCGACGCGGAACCGTCATGCCCTTGGTCACTCCGCCGCGAGCTTCACTTCCGGCGCGGCAGCGCGGACGTCGGCGTCGACCTGGGCTTCAAATTTCGCAAAATTCTTCTGGAACATGCCGACCAGTGCGCGCGCGGTCTTGTCGAACTCGGCCTTGTCCTGCCAGGTGTTGACGGGATTGAGGATGTCGCTGGGGACACCCGGCAGCGCCGTCGGCACCGCAAAACCGAAATATTTGTCGGTGCGGAATTCGACATTGCGCAGCGAACCGTT
>NZ_JAFCME010000024.1 GCF_018130065.1 Bradyrhizobium sp. AUGA SZCCT0158
GACGTGAACAAGCGTCCACCGCATCCCGCCGCGCGTTCGTGACGTGCGCACGCCCCTCTTGTCGGGCGGGACGCGACGATTCAAACCGCTGATTTGCCCGACGAGGGAAGTGGAATTTTGCCCGTCGGGTTAATTTGTCGCAGTGCGATCACTTACCCTTCAGGGGAGGGTAAGAAAGAAGCTCATCCCTTCTGCAAGATCTCCGGGAACGGTGGTAAGACCTCGCAGTACAGATCGAACTTCCGACAACTTTGACCGCCATGACAGGATCGGTAGTTTACACGAAGCGTGCCCTCGCAGGGCCGCAATCACTGATTTCAGACCGAGCGGTTTTCCGGATGCGAATGAAAAACGCTGCGCTGTTTGCCATCGGATTCTTGTCCATCAATCTTGGGCTGCCTGACAGCGCGAGATGCCAAACTTCGCTTGCTCCTCCGCTTTCGCTGGCCCGGCCGGCACCATCGCCGGACGAGGCTGTGCCGCCGCCTCCAGCTGTCATCCTGGCTTCGCCGCCAACAGCTACTGAGGAAGCGCCTCCACCAAGGGCAACCGCCAAGCGTGCGGCGCCGCCGGTCGCCAAGGACGCGTCACAGCCTGCGGCAGCCGACGACACGCCTCCACCGAGGGCAACCGCCAAGCGCGCGGCGTCGCCGGTCGCCAGGGACGCGTCACCGCCAGCAGCAAGCGATGACGCTCCTCCACCGAGGGCGACCGCCAAGCGCGCGGCGCCGCCGGTCGCCAGGGACGCGTCACCGCCAGCAGCAAGCGATGACGCTCCTCCACCGAGGGCGACCGCCAAGCGCGCGGCGCCGCCGGTCGCTAGGGAGACAGCGCCGCCGAAGCCGGCTGCTGACTACGACGGCTTCACCACCGATGCCCAGAACGAGCCCGTTGCAAAATTACCGGACCTGCCACGCACAGCTAAACGGTCGAAACCCATCAAAGAGCCCGATAGCACAGCCCAGGGACCGTGGGCGGATTCCCCGGAAGATGAGCCGCTCAGGCGCAAGCTGACGATCTGCCGCGACTGCAAGTAATAGCGCCCGGAATGATGGGGAGATTCACCCCTTCGGCGGATCGAGCCGCTGAAAAATTTCCTGGAACGGCGGCAGCGCCTCGCAGCGCGCGGCGTGGGCCTGCAGCGCCGGATAGCGCGCGTCGAACAGATGAGGATGCGCCTCACTGATGAAACGCAGTGCACAGGCGATCATGATATCAGCGTGGCCGATGCGATCGCCGAACCAGTATGGCGTAGGGATCGTCTCGCGCTCCTTTTCCAGCATCTCGAGCACGCCGCCGATTTGCGTCTGGCAGCGCTCGACCCAGAGCTGCAGCTGCTCCTTGCGCAGCACCCGCTCATAGATCAGGCTGACCGCCTTGTCGGCGAGACCACTGCCCAGCGAGCAGATCCGCAATTGCCGCCGGCGCAAATCGCCGCGCTCGGCCATCATCGCCGCTTCCGGGCCGACCAGTTCGTCCAGCGCATCCAGGATGGCGGTGCTCTCGATCAGCGCCTCGCCGCTGTCAAGCACCAAAGTCGGCACCCGGCGCAGCGGATTATACGGCGCGATCTTGTCCGCATCGCCGAAGGTCGACCACGGCCGGTGCTCGAACGGCAAGTCATACAGCCGCAGGGCAATCGCGACGCGGCGGACGAAGGGGGAGTCGTATTGGCCGATCAGGAACATGGGTGACTGTGTCCTACTTGTCATGGCCGGGGCGTCAGCGCGAAGCGCGTCTTTGTGCTAGCTACCCGGCCATCCATCTGCTTTGAAGGTGTCATCATGAAGGGTGATGGATGCCCGGATCAAGTCCGGGCATGACATTCGAGACCGAAGGAACGACATGCGCCTATCCCTCGCCGTCCTCACACTGTCAGTATTATTCACAGGCGCAGCCAATGCCCAGAGCGGCCCCATCGGCTTCCAGTCGCCTTCGAAAAACATCGCCTGCGCCTATTTCGACTACGACAAGCAGAACACGCTCCGATGCGACATCATGGAAGCCACCGTGACCGCGCGCCGGCCGGCCGACTGTGATCTTGAATGGGGCAAGGCGTTCGAGATGCGATCCAGGGGCAGCGCCGTGCGCCTGTGCTACGGCGACACGGTCATGGATCCCAAAATGCCGATGCTGGCCTATGGCGAAGTCTGGCAGCGCGGCGGCTTTACCTGCACGTCGGAGCAATCAGGCGTGACGTGCTTCAATGCGGACAGGCGCGGGTTTTCGCTGTCGCGGGCGAAGCAGGACTTGTTTTGAGGGAAGACGATGAGCGTCCGGCGCCTACTCACACTTTTGATGCTGTTCTTTCTGACATTCAGCCTTGCACAAGCGCAAACCGCGATGAACGAACTCATATCCCCCTCCATCAAGGTTCTTGGCTTTTACTCGCCGAGCGCCGCATCCGATCGGTACTCGCGATTCATCCAGCAAGAGATCGCCTCCCACGACCCGGCAAATTTCCCAGAAGATCAGAAGATCTTGCTTCGCAAGCTAGGGCGAGGAGATGCGTTGCAGCCATTCACCGAAGATGATCGAAGAGAGTGGGAAAAGCACCTGCGCCGGCACATGGATGATGCGACAGTAATCGAGGTGCTGATCAGCAACCCCAGTGCGACATTCGATATCGGCGGATTCGTCCAACCCGATCCCTCTCAACCCGAAAGCACCTGGCAAGTCGCGTGGAATGAGAAATTCCTCACTGCCGATGGAGAACATTTGCTTGAGGTCAGGCGTGGCAAGAAGTTGCCCGACGTGCCGCAGTTCCGCGTCGTTTTCGTCATCCATTCTTGGAAGCAAAATCTTCCGTTGCGGTCCAGCGATGGGGAACTTTCGCTGCCCCCAATCCAACCCCTGCCCGAGCGCCTTTGGCGGCTGGCGCCGTATCAGATGCCAGGCTGAGACGTTTTAGGATAGTGAGGTCACCTCGGTGATCGGAACGTTCTCTAGTGCTACCCGTCATGGCCGGGCTTGACCCGGCCATCCACGTCTTTGATTCCCTAGCAAGAAAGCAAGACGTGGATCACCGGGACAAGCCCGGTGATGACGGTTGCGAGAGCGTTCGTCCCATCACTCAATCACCGGCACGTGACTCGCCGCGTCACGCGGCGCCGTTCCATCAATCCGCGGATCGTTCTCGATCTCGATTTGCCGCCGGAAGGCGCGAAAGCCCGAGCGCTGATAGAACGCCACCGCGCCGGGATGATCGTGGGTGCAGGTGTGCAGCCAGAGCCGCGCGATCGGACGCGACCATGAAAGCTCCAGCGCGCGATTCATGAGCCAGCGGCCGGCGCCGCTGCCGAACAGTTTTGTGGTGACGCCGAAGAAAGTGATTTCGCACTGGCCGGCCTCGCGGAAATCCAGCTCCAGCAAACCCTCGTCGCGCCCCTCATGCTCCAGCGCATAGACTTCCACCAGCGGCGAATGAATGATCGCCGCGAGTTTGGCGTCCCCCATCCGCGCCCGCGAAATCCATAGCCATTCCTCGCCGACACGGCGGAACAGCTTGCGATACCAGTCGAGCGCGGGCGTCTCGACCCGGCGCAGCGTCCAAGCGCCCGCAGGGTCGGACGGAATCGCCGGAAGTTCGGTCATCTCCAGATGCGTGACGACGGTGGCGATCTTGCCGGCGGGGACGTCGTGCGTGCCGTCGGGGAGGATCATTCGACGTTACTCCCCCTCGTCACTCGCCAGCAGCCCCTTCACCGCCCTCGCCCATCCCGCCAGCTTTCGCTCGCGTGTCGCCGCACTCATCGCCGGCTTGAAGCGATGTTCCAGCCGCCAGTTGTCGGCGAATTTTGCCGGCTCCGGATAGACGCCCGCCTGCAGCCCGGCGAGGTAGGCGGCGCCGAGCGCGGTGGTTTCCTGGATCATCGGGCGATCGACCGGCGCGTCTAGGAGATCTGCGAGGCGCTGCATGGTCCAGTCGGAGGCGGTCATGCCGCCGTCGACGCGGAGCACGTTGGCGGCTTTTTCGCCCGGCCAGTCGACGCGCATCGCCTCGCGCAGATCGTAGGTCTGGTAGCAGACGCTTTCCAGCGCAGCGTGCGCGAGTTCGGCGGGGCCGGTGTTGCGGGTGAGGCCGAATAGCGCGCCGCGGACGCGCGGATTCCAGTAGGGCGCGCCTAAGCCGACGAAGGCCGGCACCAGGTAGACGCTCTGCATGGAGTCGGATTTGTCGGCGAGCGGGCCGGTCTCCGACGCCTGCTTGATGATGCCGAGGCCGTCGCGCAGCCATTGCACCGCGCTTCCGGCGACGAAGATCGAGCCTTCGAGCGCGTAGGTGCGCTTGCCGTTCAATTGATAGGCGATTGTGGTGAGCAGCTTGTTCTTCGAGGCCACCGGCGTGGCGCCGGTGTTGAGCAGGGCAAAGCAGCCGGTGCCGTAGGTCGATTTGATCATGCCGGGCGTGAAGCAGGCCTGGCCGATGGTGGCAGCCTGCTGGTCGCCGGCGATGCCTGATATCGGGATCACGCCACCGAACAGGCCTGGCTCGCTCTCGCCGAATCTGGCGGAAGAATCCTTCACCTCAGGCAGCATCGAGCGCGGCACGCGCAGCAGTTTTAGCAGGTCGTCGTCCCATTCGCCGGTGTGGATGTTGAACAGCAGCGTGCGCGAGGCGTTGGTGGCGTCTGACGCGTGCACCTTGCCGCCTGACAGACGCCACAGCAAATAGCAATCGACGGTGCCGAACATCAGTTCGCCGCGCGCCGCGCGCTCGCGCGCGCCGGGCACGTGGTCGAGGATCCAGGCGACTTTGGTGCCCGAGAAATAGGGATCGATGATCAGGCCTGTTTTGGCCGAGATCGCCGGCTCATGGCCTTCGGCCTTCAGCTTGGCACAGATGTCGGCGGTGCGGCGGTCCTGCCAGACGATGGCGCGGTGTACGGCCTGGCCGGTGGCGCGGTCCCACACGACAGTGGTTTCGCGCTGGTTGGTGATCCCGATCGCGGCGATGTCTTTGGCCTTCAGCCCGGCTTTTTCCAGCGCTTCGCGGCAGACCATCACCGTCGAGGTCCAGATATCCTCCGGCTCGTGCTCGACCCAGCCCGAGGCCGGGAAATGCTGCGGGAATTCCTGCTGCGCCGTGGCGGCGATCGAAATGTCCGATCGAAACACGATGGCGCGCGAGGATGTGGTGCCCTGATCGATGGCCAGCACAAAGGACATGATGGTGCTTCCCGGAAAGGTTGGTGGTGGCCGAGAGGCAATCCGATTGAGAGGCGAAGGTCAATATCTCACCGTCGTCCCGGCGAACGCCGCTCTTCCTTCTCCCCTTGTGGGAGAAGGTGGCGCGAAGCGCCGGATGAGGGGTCTGTATCCTCAAACTCGAATCTTGCGTGAGGAGAGAACCCCTCACCCGTCGCCTCACTTCGTGAGGCGCCACCCTCTCCCACAAGGGGAGAGGGAAGAGCGCTACGTCGCCGCCGTCGTCACGCCGCCATCCACCACAATCGTCTGCCCGGTCATGAACGTCGAGGCATCCGACGCCAGATACGCCACGGCACCTGCGATTTCGTCGGGTTCGCCGATGCGGCGCAGCGGCGTCGAGGCGGTGCGACGCTTCAGATTGTCCGGGTCTTCCCACAACGCCTTGGCGAAATCGGTTTTCACGAGGCCCGGCGCCACGCAATTGACGCGGACGCCCTTCGGGCCCCATTCGCCGGCGAGGCTGCGGCACAGCGAGAAATCCGCGGCCTTCGAGATACCGTAGGCGCCGATCACGGTCGAGCCGCGAAACCCGCCGATCGAAGAGATGATGACGACCGAGCCGTTGCCGCGTTCGGCCATCTGCGGGATTGCCTGCGCGCAGAGCCAGATGTTGCTCTTGACGTTGGAGCCCATGATCTTGTCGAAGGCCTCGTCCTTGATGTCGAGCAGCGGGCCGTAATACGGATTGACCGCGGCGTTGCAGACCAGGATGTCGACCTTGCCGTAATGCTTTGTGGTGCCCGAGATCAACGCGTCGACTTCCTCGCGGCGCGAGATGTTGCAGGGAATGACATGGGCATCGCCGCCTGATTTCTTGATGCCTTCGGCGACCTCCACGCAGGCATCCGCCTTGCGGCTGGAAATCACGACCTTGGCGCCGAGCTTTGCCAGCAATTCCGCCGAGGAGCGACCGATGCCGCGGCTCGAGCCGGTGATGACGGCTACTTTGCCGGTGAGATCGAACGGGGTGTTTTTCATTGTTGTTTTCTCGCTGACTGTTTTTAGCCGTCATTGCCTGCGACAAACGCGAAGCGTTTGCGCTGGGAGCGTTTGCGACGAAGCACCCATACTTGCTTTGCCGCACGATGGATTGCTTCGCTTCGCTCGCAATGACGACCTCATTTCGTCATGCCCGGGCTTGACCCGGGCATCCATCTTTTCGAAGAGCGATGGATTGCCGGGTCAAGCCCGGCAATGACAGTTTGTCAGATCAACCCACCCGCATCCGTCACACGGCGCAAATGATAATCCGTGTCGCCAAAAGTGTTCTCGATCATGGTCAGGCGCTTGAAGTAGTGGCCGATCTTGGCTTCCTGGGTCATGCCGATGCCGCCATGGAGCTGGATCGACTGCTGGCCGACGAATTTCAGCGACTTGCCGATCTGCACTTTCGCGGCAGCCACAGCTGTCGCGCGCTCCTTGGCGTTGTCGAAATCGGCCGCCATGGTCGCGAACATCGACATGCTGCGGGCCTGTTCGACGGCGACGAACATGTCGGCGGCGCGGTGCTGCAGGGTCTGGAAGGTGCCGATCGCGACGCCGAACTGTTTGCGGGTTTTCAGGTACTCGACCGTGGATTTCAGCGATTCATCCATCGCGCCGACGGCTTCGGCGCACATCGCGGTGCGGGCGTCGTCGACCACGCGCTCGATCAGATCAAGCGCGTTCTCGGGATCGCCGATCGCAGCCTCGGCGCCAACCTCGACGCCGGTCAGCGTGATGTCGGCGGCATGCAGGCCGTCCTGGGTCGGATAGCCCTTGCGGCCGATGCCCTTGGCGTTGGCGGGCACCAGGAACACGCCGATGCCGTTCCTGTCGCGCCGCTCGCCCTTGGTGCGCGCGGTCACGATGAGGGTGTCGGCGTTCTCGCCGTTGATCACGACGAATTTTTCGCCGTCGATCACCCAGCCGGCGCCCTTTTTCTTCGCGGTCGTGGCGACGTCGGAAAGATCGTAGCGCGAATTCTTCTCGAGCTGCGCAAACGCAAACGTCTTGCTGCCGTCGATAATCCCGGGAATATGCGCGGCCTTCTGCTCGGCCGAGCCGCCATGGCGCAGGAAGCCGCCGGCGATGACGACGGTGGCGAGATATGGCTCCAGCACCAGCGCCTTGCCCATCGCCTCCATCACGATCGCGGTCTCGACCGCGCCGGCGCCGAAGCCGCCGTCTTCTTCCGAGAACGGCAGACCGAGCAACCCCTGTTCGGCAAGCTTGCCCCAGACGGTCTTGCTCCAGCCGCCCTTCTCGGTGCGGTATTTCTTGCGCGCCTCGAAGTCGTAGGAATCGTTGAGGAGACCGTCGACGCTTTCCTTGAGAAGCCGCTGCTCCTCGGACAAATCAAAATCCATGTTCGTTACTCTCTCCGGCTATCGATGCGGAGCGACGCTGTCGCCCCATTTTCCCCTCGTCATCCCCGCGAAGGCGGGGATCCAGTAATCGCCGGTGGTGCGTAAGCCACGACCGCCGCGGCGTACTGGGTCCCCGCCTGCGCGGGGACGACAGTTGTTGTTTGTCGCGCAGCTCGGCTTACAACCCCAACACCGCCTTGGTGATGATGTTGCGCTGGATCTCGTTGGAGCCGCCGTAGATCGAGACCTTGCGGTTGTTGAAGTAGCTCGGCGCGATCTGCGCGGTCCAGTCCATCGCCTCGTTGGAGCCGTCGTCGCCATGCTCGTCATAGGGCGCGGCGAACGGTCCGATCACTTCCATTAACAGCTCGGTGGTGGTCTGCTGAATTTCCGAGCCCTTGATCTTCAAGACCGAGGACGCCGGATTGGGCTTGCCCTTGCCGTGCTTGCCTTCGTCGGCGACGACGCGCAGCTGGGTGAGCTCGAGCGCCTTCAACTCGATCTCGCAGGCCGCGAGCTTCTCGCGGAACCCCTGGTCTTCGAGCACGGGCTTGCCGTTGGATTCGACCTTGGCGGCGAGATCCTTGATGCGGCGCAGCCGCTCCTTGGAAACGCCGACCCGGGCGATGCCGGTGCGCTCATTGCCGAGCAGGAATTTGGCGTAATCCCAGCCCTTGTTCTCCTCGCCGATCAGGTTCTCGACCGGAACCTCGACGTCGTCGAAGAACACTTCGTTGACCTCGTGGCCGCCGTCGATGGTTTCGATCGGGCGCACCGTGATGCCCTTCGACTTCATGCTGAACACGATGAACGAGATGCCCATCTGCTTCTTGGCGTTGTTGTCGGTGCGGCAGAGGCAGAAGATCATGTCGGCGTGCTGGGCCAGCGTGGTCCAGGTCTTCTGGCCGTTGATGATGTATTTGTCGCCACGGCGCTCGGCCTTGGTCTTCAGCGAGGCGAGGTCCGATCCGGAGCCCGGCTCGGAGAAGCCCTGGCACCACCAGTCGTCGACATTGGCGATGCGCGGCAGATACTGCTTCTTCTGCGCCTCATTGCCGAAGGTGTAGATCACAGGGCCGACCATGCTGACGCCGAAGGCGAGCGGCGCCGGCGCCGGGTGCATCTGCAGTTCTTCGTTGAAGATGTAGTGCTGCACGGAGGTCCAGCCGGTGCCGCCATATTCCTTCGGCCAGTGCGAGACGCCCCAGCCCTTCTTGTTCAGGATGCGCCACCAGGTCACCATCTCGTCCTTGGACAGGTGGCGGCCTTCCTGCAGCTTGCGCCGCGTATCCGGCGGCACGTTATCCTTGAAGAAGGCCCGCACTTCCTCACGAAACGCTATTTCTTCCTTGCTGAAAGCGAGATCCATCGGATCCTCCTTACTGAGCTAACCGTTGTTTGGGTTGGGCCGTCTGCGGCGAAGGCTGCCGCAGGCGCAATTCATGACGCGAAAGTTTTCCGACCGGCGTGCGCGGCAGTTCATCGACGAAATCGAGCGCGGCCGGAATTTCATGCTTGCCGAGCTTGCCGGTGAGGAAGCTGCGCAACTCGTCCAGCGCGAACGGTTTTGCATCCGCGCGTAGCTTGATGAAAGCCTTGGCGGCCTCGCCGCGGTAATCGTCGGGAATTCCGATCACGATCACTTCCTGCACCGACGGGTGAGTGTAGATCGCCTGCTCGATCATCTGCGGATAGACGTTGAAGCCGCCGGAGATGATCATGTCCTTCTTGCGGTCGACCAGGTAGAAATAGCCGTCGCCATCCATGTAGCCGATGTCGCCGGTCAGGAAGCGGTCGCCCACGAACGCTTCGGCGGTTTCCTGGGGCCGATTCCAGTAGCCTTTTGTCACATTTGGTCCGCGGATGCGGATTTCGCCGACTTCGCCGACCGGCATCAGCTGCTTGGGATCGTCGAGCGACACTACGTCCATCTCGATCCCCGGCAGCATCAAACCGATCGAGCCCGGCTTGTCCGGCCCTTCCTTCGGGTGCGCGGTGCCGGGCGAGCAGGTCTCGGTCATGCCCCAGCCGCTCTTCAGCTTCATGCCGACCCGCTGTTCGAGGATCCGCGCGACCTCGACCGGCAGCGGTGCGCCGCCCGAGCCGACGCTGACCAGCGAGGACAGATCGCGCTTGTCGAGATCGGGCAATGCGGCGATCGCGATCCACATCGTCGGCACGCCGGGGAACGCGGTGGCGCGCTTCGTCTCGATATCGCGCATGACAGCCTCGACGTCGAAACGTTGGTGCAGCGAGATCAGATGGCCGCGCCGGATCGAGGACAGCAGCACCACCGTCAAGGCATAGATATGGAACAGCGGCAGCACGCAGATCACGCGCTCGATTGGATTGTTGCGCTCGGCGCGCGATGGCCTGCCCCAGACGTCGTAGACCGACACGGCCGACGTCAGGTTACCGTGGCTGAGCATGGCGCCCTTCGGCAGGCCCGTGGTGCCGCCGGTATATTGCAGCAGCGCGACATCATCGGCGCTGATATCAGGCCATTGCGCGGGTCTTGCCGCGCCGTCGGTGAATTGCCTGTAGGTGATGACGGCCGGATTGTTCGGCAATGCCGTCTGCGGCGTGCCGACCTTGCCCCAATCATCGTCCTCGCAGACGATCAGGCGATCGAGCAGACCCTTGTCGAGGAATTTCAGTGCGGTCGGCAACAGCGCCGACAAATTGCTGGTGACCAGCACGCGCGCGCCGGAATCCGAGAGCTTGTGCGACAGCGCGATCTCGCCGTCGAGCGGGCTGAGATGCACGATGCGGGCACCGGCCTTCAGCGCGCCGAAGAAATTGACGGGATGGTCCGGCGAATTGCCGAGGAACAGCGCGACCGATTGATCCTTGCTGTAGCCGGCGCGAAGGAAGGCCGAGGCTGCCGTCTCTACCAGCGCTTCGAGTTCTACGTAGCTGATCGGCCGGTCGCGGAATTCGAGCGCCGGGCGCGACCCGAACTCGGCGGCTGCTGCCGACAACAAATCAGGCAGCGTGCCGCGCGGCAGCGGATCGTCCCACTGAACGCCTTGCGGATAGAACTGTTCGCCGGGATGGGTCATGCAAATTCTGCGACGCGTGAGGTGAGCACAAATCTACAGGCTCCCTCCCCCCTTGCGGAGGAGGGTTGGGGAGAGGGGTCCACACGGGCAGTCCCGATGACGCCACCCCTCTCCCTAGCCCTCCCCCGCAAGGGGGGAGGGAACGGATCAAGCGAGCGAATGTCGCTTTTAACCATCAAGCCGCTTTCGACTGCGCCAGCGACGCAAAGGTCTTGCCCTCCGCGGCGAGACGCTTGAGCAGCGGCGCCGGTTCGAGCGAAGGATCGTTGGTCTCCTTGGCATAGTACGACAGACGATCCGCGATGTGCTTGAGGCCGACCTGGTCGGCATAGAACATCGGGCCGCCGCGATAGATCGGCCAGCCATAGCCATAGAGCCAGATCACATCGATATCGCTCGGACGCGCCGCGATGCCCTCCTCCAGGATCCGCGCGCCCTCGTTGATCATCGGGTACATCATGCGCTCGAGGATCTCGTCATCGCTGACGGTGCGGGTCTTGCGCCCCAAGCGCTGCAGGGTTTCCGCGATCAGCTTCTCGACTTCCGGATCGGGCATCGGCGAGCGCGAACCGCCTTCATACTTGTAGTAGCCCTTGCCGGTCTTCTGGCCGAAGCGGCCGGCCTCGCACAGCGCGTCCGCGATTTCCGACTTGATGCCGCGGTCTTTCCGCGAGCGCCAGCCGATATCGAGGCCGGCGAGATCGCCCATCGCGAACGGGCCCATCGGCATGCCGAATTTCGTCACGACGGCATCGACCTGCTGCGGCAAGGCGCCTTCGAACAACAACTTTTCCGACTGCTTGCCGCGCTGGGCGAGCATGCGATTGCCGACAAAGCCGTCGCAAACGCCGACCACCGCCGGAACTTTCGCAATTTTGCGCGCGATCGAGACGGCCGTGGTCAAGGCATCCGGCGCGGTCTTGTCGGCGCGCACGATCTCGCACAGCTTCATGACGTTGGCCGGGGAGAAGAAGTGCATGCCGAGCACGTCCTGTGGACGGCTGGTCACCTTCGCGATCTCGTCGATGTTGAGATAGGAGGTGTTGGAGGCGAGCACGGCGCCCTTCTTGGCGTGCTTGTCGAGCGCGGTGAACACTTCCTTCTTGACCGCCATGGTTTCGAACACGGCTTCGATCACAAGGTCAGCGTCCTTGACGTTCTCAAGGCCGACCACGCCGGTGATCAGGCCCATCCGCTTGGCCGGCGCATCGGCTGGGATGCCACCGCGCGCGGCGGTCGCCTCGTAATTCTTCTGCATCACGCCCATGCCGCGCTTGAGCTGCTCTTCGCCGGTTTCGATCAGCGTCACCGGGATACCGGCATTGGCGAACGACATCGCAATGCCGCCGCCCATGGTGCCGGCGCCGATGATGGCGACACGCTCGACATTGCGCGGCTTGGTGCCTTCGGGAACGCCGGCGACTTTTGCCGCCTCGCGTTCGCTGAAGAAGGCGTAGCGCTGCGCCTTGGACTGGTCTGACGACACCAGCTTGAGGAAGCCCTCGCGCTCCTTCTTCAACCCCTCGTCGAACGGCAATTCGATCGCGGCGCGCACGGCGTCGGCGGCGGCGAACGGGGCTTCCAGCCCGCGCGCCTTCTTGGTGAGGGCCGCGACGGCGTTGGTGAAGATCGAAATGTCGGCTTTCGCCGCGGCGAGTTTTGAATCGTCGTCGCGCAGCTTGCGCAGCGGACGCTTCTCCGCCAGCACCTTGAGGGCAAAGGCCTCGCCGCCCGAGGCCGGGCCTTCGACGATTTCCTCGATCAGGCCGTTCTTGAGGGCTTCCGCGGCGCTGATCGGATCACCGCTGACGATCATCTTGACCGCCATTTCCGGGCCGATCGCGCGCGGCAGGCGCTGCGTGCCGCCGGCGCCGGGCAACAGGCCGAGCTTCACTTCCGGCAGGCCGAGTTTTGCCTCTTTGGTCGCGACGCGGTAGTGGCATGCCAGAGCGACTTCGAGACCGCCGCCGAGCGCGGTGCCGTGGATCGCGGCAATGATCGGCTTCGGCGAGTTCTCCATCGCGACCAGCACTTCATGCAGGCCGGGCGGCTTCGGCGGCTTGCCGAATTCGGTGATGTCGGCGCCGGCGATGAAGGTGCGGCCGCCGCAGGTCAGCACGATCGCCTTTACCTCGGGATCAGCGATCGCGGCCTTCATGCACTCGAAAATGCCGCCACGCACGGCGGCGCTGAGCGCGTTTACCGGGGGGCTGTTGACCGTGACGATGGCGATGGCGTCATGACGTTCGAGTGTTACGACTTCGTTCACGGGACTCTCCCTTGATCCTTGTTCTTGGTTTGCCGCTCGACTTGCGTTGAGTAGCTACGGGCTTTGTTGATTTCGCACTGCGAAATTCAATTCCACATCTTGACAGCGAGGGTTATTTTGAAGCACGTCCCTTGTCAACGAGCTCGGCACAGCAGCAGGCAATGAAACGTCCAGGGAAGAAAGCGGCGACTGACCGCAGCTTCGTCGTCGCGCTCTCCCGCGGACTTGATGTGTTGCGCGCATTCCAACCCAACGACGGGCTTCTTGGCAATCAAGAGATCGCTGCCCGTACTAAATTGCCGAAGCCAACCATTTCCCGGCTGACCTACACCTTGACCAAGCTGGGTTACCTTACACCCGTTCCGCGGTTCGAAAAGTATCAGCTCGCGCCATCAGCCATGGCCCTGGGGTATGCCGCGCTGGCCAATCTCGGCGTTCGGCATTTGTCCGAACCCTACCGTGAAGCGCTGATGCGCGAGACCGGCGGCGCGGTTGCGGTCGGCGGCCGCGACCGTCACAGCATGATCTATTTCGGCCAGAGCCGGACCGGCTTGCTTGGGGTGCAGCTCGACGTCGGTTCGCGGGTACCGATCGCGACCACCGCGATGGGGCGCGCCTACATCTGGGCACTGCCCGATGACGAGCGCGCCGCTTTGTTGCGCGAACTGCGCGATCACTACGGCAGCCGCTGGGCCCGGATGCGCGACGGCATCGAACGCGCGGGCGAAATGGTGGTGCGTCAGGGATTCACGATCTCCGCAGGCGAATGGCAAGACGATGTGCACGCGGTAGGCGTTGCGTTGAAGCTCAGCGATGGAACCGGGCCGTATGCCTTCAATTGTGGCGCGCCCGCTTTCCGTTTCACGGAAGATCGCTTGATCAACGACATTGGACCTCGCCTTGTGACGATGGTAAGGAACATCGAGGCGGCGCTGGGCGGCGCGGCCCCGCAATCCAAAAAAGAAGAGAACAAGAAATTGAAAGCAGGAGGGAAAGTTGCACGTGTGGTCGAGGGGATCAGGTAGCCATCATCATGGCCAGCGCAGAGTTTCGCGCGGTCATTCCCGCCCCATGAGTCATGTGGGCGGGACGCGATGACGCAGGCACAGCTCGCGCAGGGAAATGCTCCCTTGCTTGCGGTTCGCGACGTCAGCGTCGTGTTCGGCGGCATCATCGCGTTGAATGGCGTGTCCTTTGACATGCACAAGGGCGCCATCCTCGGCCTGATCGGACCGAACGGCGCCGGCAAGACGACGCTCTTCAACTGCCTTTCCAGGCTTTATCAGCCGAGCACCGGCGACATCCTGATGGAAGGCGTCAGCATCCTGACGCGGCCAGCGCACAAGATCGCCGAGATCGGCATCGGCCGCACCTTCCAGAACGTCGCGCTGTTTCCCAATCTCTCGGTGATGGACAATGTTCGCGTCGGCTGCCACGCGCGCTCCTCCAGCGACATCATCTCGGATTCGCTCAAGCTCGCCTGGGTTCGGCGCGGCGAAACGGAGATCAACAGGAAGGTTCATGAGATCCTCGATTATCTGGATCTCGGTGACGTCGCCCATACCGTGGTGTCCGGTCTGCCCTTCGGCACCCAGAAGCGCGTTGAGCTGGCGCGCGCGCTGGCTGCCGATCCGAAGATCCTGCTGCTCGACGAGCCCGCCGGCGGTCTCAACCACGAGGAAGTTCACGTGCTCGGCGACCTGATCCGCCGCATTCGCGACGAACGCCATATGACCGTGCTGCTGGTCGAACATCACATGGGTCTTGTCATGTCGATCGCCGACCATGTCGTCGCGCTCAATTTCGGCCGCAAGCTTGCCGAGGGAACCCCGGCCCAGGTCCAGGCCGACCCGGATGTCATCAAAGCCTATCTGGGGAGCAAGGACGACCAATGACCGCGATGCTCAACGTCAAGGATTTGCGGGCCTATTACGGCCAGGTCCAGGCGCTCCATGGCCTGTCCTTTGCCCTCAACGAGGGCAGCCTGACCACGCTGCTCGGGGCCAACGGCGCCGGCAAGACCACCACCCTGCGGGCGATCTGCAACATGGTTCGCTCCACCGGCGCTATCGAATTCGAGGGCAAGTCGCTCTCCGGCCGTTCGACCGAAAACGTCGTCCGTCTCGGCATTGCGCATGTGCCACAGGGCCGCGGCACTTTCACCACCATGACGGTGGAAGAGAACCTGCAGCTCGGCGCCATCACGCGCAGCGACTCGAAGAACATCGTTTCCGACATCGAGCGCATGTACGCGCATTTCCCGGTGCTGAAGGAACGCCATACCCAGCAGGCCGGAACGCTGTCGGGCGGCGAACAGCAAATGCTCGCGGTCGCGCGTGCGCTGATGTTGCGGCCGCGGCTGATGCTGCTGGACGAGCCGTCCTTCGGTCTCGCCCCCCTGATCGTGCGCGACCTGTTCAAGATCCTCGGCAAGATCAACCGTGAGGACAAGGTTACCATTCTGGTGGTGGAGCAGAACGCGCAACTGGCTCTGGAGCTCGCCGATCAGGCCTATGTGATCGAAACCGGAAAAATCGTGATGTCGGGGAACGCGAAGGAAATCGCGAGCAACGAAGACGTCCGCAAATCCTATCTGGGCTACTGAGGAGCACGGCCGTGGAACTATTTACCAACCAAGTCCTGGCCGGCGTCGCCACAGGCGCGATCTATGCCTGTATGGCGCTCGCGGTGGTCATGATCTACCAGGCGATCGACCATCTGAATTTCGCCCAGGGCGAAATGGCGATGTTCTCGACCTTCATCTCCTGGCAGCTGATGCAGTGGGGCATACCCTACTGGTGGGCCTTCCTGGCCACGCTGGCGATTTCGTTCGCAGGCGGCATCCTCATCGAGCGGCTGCTGTTCAAGCCGCTCGCCAAGGCCCCGGTCCTGACCAACGTCGCAGGCTTCATCGCCCTGTTCGCCATCGTCAACTCGGTCGCCGGCCTGATCTGGGATTTCACCATCAAGCAGTATCCGACGCCGTTCGGATCCTCGCCCTTCCTCGGCAGCCAGCTGATCTCGACCCACCAGGCCGGGATGATCGGCGTCACTCTGCTGATGCTGGTCGGGCTGTACCTGTTTTTCCAGTTCACCCGGATCGGCCTTGCGATGCGCGCTGCAGCGGCATTGCCGGAATCGGCGCGGCTGGTCGGCGTCAACACCTCCTGGATGATTGCGCTCGGCTGGGGCATGGCCTCCGCGATCGGCGCCGTCGCCGGCATCCTGATCGCCCCGGTCGTGTTCCTCGAACCGAACATGATGGGCGGCGTCCTGGTTTACGGCTTTGCCGCCGCCGTGCTCGGCGGACTTAGCTCGCCGCTTGGCGCCGTCATCGGCGGCTTCCTGGTCGGCGTCTTCGAGAACCTCGCCGGCACCTACATCCCCGGCGTGGGCAATGAACTGAAACTGCCGATCGCGCTTGCGCTGATCATCACCGTCCTGGTCTTCAAACCTGCCGGTCTCTTCGGCCGAACCATCGTCAAGCGAGTCTGATCATGAGCGCAGCTGCAGAAGACGCCGTTACAGAAGCCCCGGCCGTCGAGGCCGTTCCGAAGCGCGCCATGACGCTGGGCACCGGCACCTCGCTGGTGATCCTGGCGGCGCTGCTCGTTACCCCCATATTCGTGAAGAACTTCGTCGTCTTCCAGATGACGATGGTCATGATCTACGGGATCGCGGTGCTGGCGCTCAACATCCTGACCGGCGGAAGCGGTCAGTTCTCACTCGGCCAGAGCGCGTTCTACGCGCTCGGCGCCTATACGTCGGCGGTCCTGATGGAAGTCGCCAACGTGAACTACGCGCTGACGCTGCCGATCGCGGGCCTGGTGTCGTTCGGCGCCGGCTATCTGTTCGGCAAGCCCGCCTTGCGGCTTTCCGGCATCTACCTTGCCCTTGCCACCTTCGCGCTGGCGGTCGCCATGCCGCAGCTCCTGAAGCTGCATTTCCTCGAGGCTTGGACCGGCGGCGTGCAGGGCCTCACCGTCATGAAACCCGATGCGCCGTTCGGCCTGCCGATCGGACAGGACAAGTGGCTCTACTACTTCACACTGGCGATCTCGCTGGCGATCTATATCGGGTCGATCAACCTGCTGCGCTCGCGCTCGGGCCGCGCCTTCATGTCGATCCGCGACAATGAGATCGCGGCCTCGGCGATGGGCGTCGACGTCGCGCAGTACAAGACGCTCGCCTTCGGCGTGTCCGCGGGCATCACCGGCATCGCCGGCGGGCTCAGCGCCATCGTCGTGGCGTTCGTGGCGCCCGACAGCTACACGATCAACCTGGCCATCGCGCTGTTCCTCGGCATGGTGGTCGGCGGCGTGGGCTGGCTGCCGGGCTCGTTCGTCGGCGCGGCCTTCATCATCTTCGTGCCCAACATCGCCGAGAGCATCTCCAAGGGCCTCTCCGGCGCCGTGTTCGGCGTGCTGCTGTTCCTTGTCATCTTCCTGGTGCCGCACGGCGCAAGGCAGGTCGCAATGGTTGCCCAGCATTTGCTCGGCAAACTAACGAAGAAAAACTAACCTCAAACTCGAATACAGGATCCGGATATAATGATGCTTTCGACAAGAAGCGCCGCGTTCGCGACGGCGCTCATCGCCTCTTTTGCCGTCAGCGGCAATGCTCTCGCCCAGAAGAAGTACGACACCGGCGCGTCCGATACCGAAATCAAGATCGGCAACATCATGCCCTACAGCGGACCGGCGTCCGCCTACGGCGTGATCGGCAAGACCGAAGAGGCCTACTTCAAGAAGATCAACGCTGAAGGCGGCATCAACGGCCGCAAGATCAACTTCGTCTCCTACGACGACGCCTATTCGCCGCCCAAGGCGGTCGAACAGGTGCGTAAGCTGGTCGAAAGCGACGAAGTGCTCGTCGTGTTCAATCCGCTCGGTACACCCTCCAACACCGCGATGCAGAAGTACCTCAACTCCAAGAAGGTGCCGCAGCTGTTTGTGGCCACCGGCGCCACCAAATGGAACGAGCCCAAGGACTTCCCCTGGACCATGGGCTGGCAGCCCAGCTACCAGAGCGAAGCGCGCATCTATGCCAAGTTCCTGATGAAGGAAAAGCCGGCTGCCAAGATCGCCGTGTTTTATCAGAACGACGATTTCGGCAAGGATTACCTCAAGGGCCTGAAGGACGGCTTCGGCGCCAAGGCGTCGATGATCATTGCCGAGGAAAGCTACGAGACCTCGGAGCCGACCATCGACAGCCACATCGTCAAGCTCAAGGCCACCGGCGCCGACGTCTTCATCAACATCGCCACGCCGAAATTCGCCGCCCAGGCGATCAAGAAGATCGCGGAAATCGAATGGAAGCCGATGCACCTGCTCACCAACGTCTCGGCGTCGGTCGGCAGCGTGATCAAGCCGGCGGGCTTCGAGAACGCGCAAGGCATCCTCTCGGCGGCCTACGCCAAGGACGGCGCGGACGCGCAGTGGGACAATGATCCCGCGATGAAGAAGTTCTACGACTTCCTCGCGAAGTATTATCCTGAGGCCAACAAGCTCGACGGCTCGGTGGTCTACGGCTACGGCGCGGCGCAGACCATGGTGAAGGTGCTGGAAATGTGCGGGGACGATCTCACCCGCGCCAACGTGATGAAGCAGGCGGCGAGCCTGAAGGACTTCACGCCCGACACCCTGCTGCCCGGCGTCAAAATCAACACGTCAGCCAAGGATTTCGCCCCGATCGAACAGCTTCAGATGCAGCGGTTCAAGGGCGAGAAATGGGAGCTGTTCGGCGACATCATCAGCGGCGAACTCAGTAATTAATATTCCGCGTCACGGGCAGTACGCCCGGGACCTTAGACAAAATATCGCCTCCCGCGGCTCCGTCGCGGGGGGCTTTTTGTTGCCCGGCGCGGCCGAAAGGTATTCAATAAAGGCAGGAGCCGGAAAGTGCTCCAACTTCAAGAAAAAACGACACATTCATCACGGTCTCCAGGGAGAGAAAAACATGCCTGCTATCAACTTGCGATTGGGGGCCTTTTCGGCTGCCCTCGCAGTACTTGCCGCCACCAGCAGCGGCGCACTTGCCCAAAAGAAATACGACACCGGCGCATCCGACACCGAGATCAAGATCGGCAACATCATGCCCTACAGCGGACCCGCTTCCGCCTACGGCGTGATCGGCAAAACGGAAGCCGCCTATTTCAACAAAATCAATGCGGAAGGCGGCATCAACGGCCGCAAGATCAACTTCGTTTCCTACGACGACGCCTATAGTCCGCCGAAGACGGTCGAGCAGGTGCGCAAGCTGGTGGAGAGCGACGAAGTTCTGCTCGTCTTCAATCCTCTCGGCACGCCGCCGAACTCGGCGATCCAGAAATACATGAACCAGAAGAAGGTGCCGCAACTGTTCGTCGCCACCGGCGCGACCAAATGGAACGACCCCAAGGAGTTTCCCTGGACCATCGGCTGGCAACCGAACTACCAGAGCGAAACCATCATCTACGCCAAGTACATTCTGAAGCACAAGCCGGACGCCAAGATCGGCGTGCTGTACCAGAACGACGATTACGGCAAGGATTACCTGAAGGGCCTGAAGGACGGACTTGGCGCCAAGGCGGCGTCGATGATCGTCCTGGAGGAGAGCTTCGAAGTGTCGCAGCCGACCATCGACTCCCACATCGTCAAGCTCAAGGCCAGCGGCGCCGATGTGTTCATCAACATCACCACCCCGAAATTCGCGGCGCAGGCGATCAAGAAGAACATGGAGATCGGCTGGAAGCCGCTGCACTTCCTCAACAACGTCTCGGCCTCGATCGGCAGCGTCATCAAGCCGGCCGGCTTCGAAAACGCGCAGGACATCATTTCGTCGAACTACCTGAAGGATCCGACCGACAAGCAATGGAAGGACGATGCGGGGATGAAGGCCTGGAACGAGTTCCTGGACAAATACTACCCCGAAGCCAACCGTGCCGACGCGTCGGTCATGTACGCCTACACCGTGGCCCAGGGCCTCGTTCACGTGCTGAAAGCCAGCGGTGACAACCTGACCCGCGAAAACATCATGAAGCAGGCCGCCAGCATCAAGAACCTCGAGCTCGGCGGCTTGCTGCCCGGCATCAAGGTCAACACCTCGGCGACCGACTTTGCCCCGATCTCGCAGCTGCAGCTCATGAAGTTCAAGGGCGAGGGCTGGGAACTGTTCGGCGAAATTCTCACGGGCGACGTCGGCGGCTAGCTCGACTGCCTGACTACTAAAGGAGCAGCCCCTGCGGCATCGCCGCAGGGGCTTTTTCTTGATGCTTTGCGCTAAATCGTATTCAATCCCGTCCACGTCATGCGCAAACTGCAATCAACAACAGAGCGTGACGCTTGCACAAAAAGACAATCTCAAAAAGGGAGAATCGGAATGCCTATTGCTACCAGCAGACTCGCTATTGCCTCGGCCGCGTTCATTGCGTTCGCAGCCACGAGCAACGGCGCGCTCGCTCAAAAAAAATACGACAGCGGTGCCACCGATACTGAAATCAAGATCGGCAACATCATGCCCTATAGCGGCCCTGCTTCCGCCTACGGCGTGATCGGCAAGACCGAAGAGGCCTACTTCAAGAAGATCAACGCGGAAGGCGGCATCAACGGCCGCAAGATCAACTTCATCAGCTATGACGATACCTACTCACCGCCGAAGACCGTCGAGCAGGCGCGCAAGCTGGTCGAAAGCGACGAGGTGCTGCTGGTGTTCAACCCGCTCGGCACTCCGCCGAATTCGGCGATCCAGAAATATATGAACAGCAAGAAGGTACCGCAGCTGTTCGTCGCCACCGGCGCCACCAAGTGGAACGATCCGAAGAACTTCCCCTGGACCATGGGATGGCAGCCCAACTATCAGAGCGAAACACAGATCTATGCGAAGTACATCCTGAAGGAGAAGCCGAACGCCAAGATCGCCGTGCTCTATCAGAACGACGACTACGGCAAGGACTATCTGAAGGGCTTCAAGGACGGGCTCGGCGCCAAGGCCGCGTCGATGATCGTGATCGAGGAGAGCTATGAAGTCTCCGAGCCGACGATCGATTCCCACATCGTCAAGATGAAGTCGACCGGCGCCGACGTGTTCATCAACATCACCACGCCGAAGTTCGCGGCGCAGGCGATCAAGAAGAACGCTGAAATCGGCTGGAAGCCGCTGCACTTCCTCAACAACGTCTCGGCCTCGATCGGCAGTGTCATCAAGCCGGCCGGCATGGAAAACGCCCAGGACATCATCTCGTCGCAGTACCTGAAGGATCCGACGGATGCGCAGTGGAAGGACGATCCCGGCATGAAGGCCTGGAACGCGTTCCTGGACAAGTATTATCCGGAAGCCAACCGCGCCGACGCGTCGGTGATCTTCGGCTACACCGTGGCCCAAGGTCTTGTGCATGTGCTGAAGGCTTGCGGCGATAATCTCACGCGCGAGAACGTCATGAAGCAGGCGGCCAACATCAAGAACCTCGAACTCGAAGGCTTGCTGCCGGGTATCAAGGTCAACACCTCGCCCACCGACTTTGCGCCGATTTCGCAGGTGCAGCTGATCAAGTTCAAGGGCGAGACGTGGGAACGCTTCGGCGAAATCCTCTCCGGTGACGTCGGCGGCTAGCTATCTGGAATTTCGATCGGCCCATTTGTGGCCTCAAGCGCCCCCGCGGCCTCGCCCGCGGGGGTTTTCTTTTGCGGCGATTGGATGGATAACCGGTCTCCCATTCGCGATCTCTGGCGTGAAACCGATGACCGACCGACGTCCCCTCCTGCGTGCGATCTTCGATGCAGCCGTCGCAGCCGCGCATCCCGATGTGGTGCTGTCGGCGCATTTGCCCCCAGCACCCAAAGGCCGGGTGATTTGCCTTGCCGCCGGCAAGGGCGCCGCGGCCATGGCCGCGTCCGCCGAGCGGCACTATCTCGATACGCTCGCGCTCGACCCGGAGCGCCTCACCGGCATTGCCACCACCCGGCATGGCCACGGCGTGCCGACGCGGCGGATCAGGGTGGTCGAAGCCGGCCATCCCGTGCCCGACGAAGCCGGGCTGAAAGCCGCCGACGACACGCTGCGTCTCGCGGCCGAGGCAACCGCCGATGACCTGTTGCTGGTGCTGCTGTCGGGCGGCGGCTCGGCGAACTGGATCGCGCCGGTGGACGGCGTTTCGTTCGCACAGAAGCAGCAGGTGAATCGTGCGCTGCTCCGTTCCGGCGCGCCGATCGGCGAGATGAATATCGTCCGCAAGCATTTGTCGCGCATCAAGGGCGGCCGGCTGGCCCGCGCCGGTCACCGCGCCGCCGAAATCGTCACGCTGGCGATCTCGGACGTGCCGCACGACGACCCGTCCGCGATCGCCTCGGGACCGACGGTACCGGATCCGACCACGCTGGCGGACGCCCGCGCGCTGGTCGCAAAATACAATCTCGCCGTCGACGACGCGGTTCGGCGCGCGCTGGACGACCCGAAGAACGAGAGCTGCAAGCCCGGCGATTCCGCTTTCGCGCGCGCGCGATTCGAACTGATCGCGCGGCCGAAGGCCTCGCTCGATGCGGCGATCAGGATTGCACAGGAAGCGGGCTACACCATCATCGGTCTCGGTGCCGACCTCGAAGGCGAGGCGCGCGAGGTCGCGGCCGCGCACGTCCAACTGGCGCTGAAAGCGCGCAGCGAGGGCAAGCGCACCGCGATCCTGTCGGGCGGCGAACTCACCGTGACCGTGCGCGGCAACGGCCGCGGCGGCCCCAACCAGGAATATGCACTGGCGCTGGCGGACCTCTTGAAAGAGATACCGGACGTTAGTGCGCTGGCCGGCGATACCGATGGCGCCGATGGCGGCGCCGGCAGCGCGAGCGACCCGGCCGGCGCCGTGATCGACCAGACCACATTTGCGAAGATGAATTCGCTTGGCCTCGATCCCAGGGCCTATCTGGACAACAACGACGCCACCGCCTTCTTTGTGGCAACGGGCGACCTGCTGCTGACTGGTCCGACGCTCACCAATGTCAACGACGTCAGGGTGATCCTGGTCGACTGAATTTGGGCCGCGGTCCTTTGATTTGGGCCCTTCGACTTGATATCCGCCCAGGCCGACGGCATTAACGTTTTGTTGAGGACATTCGCAGGAATGCACGGGCAATGGCCGCCTCTCAAAGCTGCAATTCACCAGCCTGGTCCTTAATAGGACCCTCCTTATTGCCGGGGTGCCGCAAATCGCGGCAGGGGGAACGCGGAAATGGTGGATTCTGTAACGGGGGCGATCCGCCCCGAGCCCGCTCACTTGAGTGCGCGGCTCGAGGAGGCGATCAGTCATCTGTCGCTCGGCATTGTCGTCTTCGATGAGAAGCGGCAAGTCGTCTTCTGCAACAGACGTTACGCGCAGATGTACGGGCTTTCGCCGGAACAGGTGAAGCCGGGCACGCCGACCAGCGAACTGATCCGGCACCGGCTGAGGCTCGGCCTGAAAGTGGCGGTGGCGCCGGATGATTACGTTCGCGCCCGCGTCGGACAGGACATCGCGCTCGACACCACGTTCCAGGAGTTCACCGACGGGCGGATCATCGCCTACACGGTCTACCCGATGCCCGGCGGCGGCGGGATGTCGACCCATGAGGACGTCACCGAGCGCGAAGAACTCCATGCCCGCCTGAAGACACAATACGAGCTGGGAAGGCAACAGGAAGAGGCGCTGCGGATACGCAACTTCCAGTTCGACACCGCGATCAACAACATGTCGCAGGGGCTGTGCTTCTTCGATTCCGACCACCGCCTGATCGTGTGCAACGACCGCTTCGTCGAGATGTACGACATCCCGTTCGGCCGTGTCGGCCCCGGCACGCCGCTGACTGAAATCGTCGATCTTCGCTTTGAAGCCGGCAGCTTCCCCGCGATGACCCGGGATGAATATCTTGACTGGCGTACCAATGTGGCGGTTTCCAACGTCGCCAAAGACAGCATCGTCGAACTGCAGAACGGGCGCACCTTCAAGATCCGCCATCGGCCGATGCCCGGCGGCGGCTGGGTCGCCACGCACGAGGACATCACCGAGCAGCGGCAATCCGAGGTCAAGATCGAATACATGGCTCACCATGATTCGCTCACCGAGCTCGCCAACCGGGTGCTGCTCAATGAACGGCTCGAACACGCCCTGGGCCGCGAGGAAACGGTCGCGATTCATCACCTTGATCTCGACCAGTTCAAGGCTGTCAACGACACGTTTGGCCATCACGCCGGCGACAAGCTTCTGAAGATCGTCGCCGAGCGCCTGTGTGGGCTGGTTCGCGACACCGATACCATTGCGCGAATGGGTGGCGATGAATTCGTCATCGTGCAGGCCCCGATCGCGGACCCGGCCGATGCAACGTCGCTGGCGCAGCGCGTCATCGGCCTTTTGAGTGAACCCTACGACCTTGACGGTCACCAGGCCGTGATCGGCGCCAGCATCGGCATCTCGGTCGGACCCGGCGACGGCAACAGCCCCGACAAGTTGTTGCGGAGTGCAGACCTCGCGCTGTACCGCGCCAAGGGCGACGGACGCGGCACGTTTCGCTTCTTTGAACCGGTGATGGATCTGCAGATGCAGACGCGCCGCGTCATGGAACAGGATCTGCGCAAGGCGCTGCCGGCGGGCGAGTTCGAGCTGCACTATCAGCCGGTCGTCAATCTGGCGAGCAACGAGATCAGCGGCTTTGAGGCCCTGATCCGCTGGAATCATCCGACCAAGGGCATGATTTCGCCGGCCGCGTTCATCCCGCTGGCGGAGGAGATCGGATTCATCGTCCCGATGGGCGAATGGGTCATCCGCCAGGCCTGCGCTACCGCGGCGCAATGGCCCGGCAACCTCCACATCGCCGTCAACATTTCGGCGGTGCAGTTTCGCAACCCCGGCCTGATGCAGGTGATAACAGGCGCGCTTGCCGCATCAAGGCTGGACCCGGCCCGGCTGGAGATCGAAATCACCGAGACCGTGCTGCTGCACAACAAGGAAGCGACACTCGCGGTGCTGCATCAGTTGCGCGAGCTTGGCATCCGGATCGCGATGGACGATTTCGGCACCGGCTATTCCTCGCTGACCTATCTGCAGAGTTTCCCGTTCGACAAGATCAAGATCGACCGCTCCTTCGTCAAGGACATCACCGAGAATTCGGGCTCGCTCAACATCGTGCGCGCGGTCGCAGCGCTCGCCAACGGCATGGGCATGACGGCCACCGCCGAAGGCGTCGAGACCAAGGAACAGCTCGACAGCATCGCGTCCGAAGGATGCACGGAGATGCAGGGCTTCCTGTTCAGCAAGCCGCTTCCCGCCCGCGAGATCGAGCGGCTGTTCCTGAAGGGGAATGGGACGAAGGCCGTTGCGGGCCGTATCGTCGCGGCCTGATTAATTGTTGCTTGTCATTCCCCGATGCGCAGTTGCGCATCTGAGGGCATCGCACAGCGATGAACCCGGAATCTCGAGATTCCCCGATGTTGCAATTGCACATCTGAGGTTCGCACTTCGCGCGCCCCGGAATGACAGCTGGGCTAAAACTCCGCCGCGATCTTCGACAGCATATCGAGCAGCGCGACGCGATTGGCCGGCCCCAGCACCTCGTTGAGGCGAGCTTCGTGTTTGGTGGCGACGAGCTTCTTGGCGCGCGCCAGCACCGCGCGGCCCTTGTCGGTCAGCATCAGGATGTGCGAGCGGCGGTCGTTGGTCGAACGCATCCGCGTGCAGAGATCGCGGCTTTCCAGCGCGTCGAGCATCGCCACGAAATTCGGCCGAAGGATGCCGAGCGTGTTGGCGATCTCGGTCTGATTGCGGCCGGGATTCTTGTCGAGCAGCAGCAGCACCGAGAATTGCGCCGGCGTCAGCTGCAGCGGCGCGACGCAGCGCAGGAAGTCCTCGAACACCCTCAGCTGCGCACGCTTCAGCGAATAGCCGAGCAGGTCGGACAATTCGCCCATATGCAGGGCGACGTTTTCCGCAGCGCCGTCGACAGGATCCTTGCCGCCTGCGCGGGAAAGCTTGACGGCGTCGGTGGCCGCCTTGGAAACTGTCATCGCAGGGGGCTCGCAATCCCGATAAAAAGGTCCGCCAACGGTCCGGGCCTTGAGGTTATGTTTGATAATTGTTATAGACTATATCAAATGTCGGCTTCTTTCAACTGCCGATATCGGACCGCCGGCTAACCCTTAAGGGTCGGGATCGGCGCGACGCGTGAGGGGAGCGCCAGTCTTGAATACGACGATCATGCTGTTCCTGCTGCAGGACGGCATCACCAATGGCGCGATCTATGCGTTGCTCGGGCTGGCGCTGGTGCTGGTGTTTGCCGTCACGCGCGTGATCCTGATCCCGCAGGGCGAATTCGTTACCTTCGGCGCGCTGAGCTACGCCATGCTGGCGACCGGCCAGGTGCCGGGCACGGCGCGGCTGGCGGTCGCGATGGGTGTCGTCGCCTTCGGCCTCGATCTGTATGCGGCACGGCGCTCGCTCCGCATCAAGCTGGTGGTGCGCTCGGTGCTGCTCAACATCGTGTTGCCGGTGGCGATCCTGGCGCTGACCTACGCCCTGGCCGGTCCCAAAACCCCGATTGCGGTCAATATCGCATTGTCGCTGCTGATCGTCGCGGCGATCGGGCTGTTTCTCTATCGCATCGCCTTTCAGCCGCTCGCGCACACCTCGGTGCTGGTGCTGCTGATCGCCTCGGTCGGCTGCCACCTCGCGCTGCAGGGTCTTGGCCTCGTGTTCTTCGGCGCCGAGGGCCTGCGCGGACCGGCGCTGTCGAATGCGGCGTTCACGGTGGGACCGCTGCGCTTCACCGGCCAGAGCATCGCCGTCTACGGCCTGACCATCGCCTTCATCATCGCGCTGTGGCTGTTCTTTGGCTTCACGCTAATGGGCAAGGCGCTGCGCGCCACCGCCGTCAATCGCCTCGGCGCCCGCCTCGTCGGCATCCGGACCACGCTGTCGGGGCAGATCGCCTTCCTGCTCGCCTCCGTGATCGGCGCGATTTCTGGAATCCTGATCGTGCCGATCACGACGCTCTATTACGACACCGGCTTCCTGATCGGCCTGAAAGGTTTTATTGCCGCCATCATCGGCGGGCTGGTGAGCTATCCGCTGACGGCGGTCGCCGCGCTGGTGGTCGGCAGCGTCGAGGCTTTCTCCTCGTTCTACGCCAGCAATTTCAAGGAGGTCATCGTCTTCACGCTGATCCTTCCCGTGCTGGTGCTGCGTTCGCTCGCAGCCCCCGCGGTCGAGGAAGAGAAGGACTGACGATCATGACGCAGCGGCTTCCCCTCATCATCTTCGCCATCGTCATGGCGGTAATCCCGTTCATCCCGGGCATACCGCCGTTCTGGATCGTCCTCTTGGACAACATCGGCCTCGCCGCGCTGGTTGCGATGGGCCTCGTACTGCTGACCGGCGTCGGCGGCCTCACTTCGTTCGGCCAGGCCGCGTTTTGCGGCTTCGGCGCCTACACCACCGCGGTGCTCACCACCGCCTATGGCGTGTCGCCGTGGCTGACGCTGCCGCTCTCGCTGCTCGTCAGCGGCATCGCGGCGGTTCTGCTCGGCATCGTCACGGTGCGGCTGTCCGGCCATTATCTGCCGCTCGGCACCATCGCCTGGGGTATCGGGCTGTTTTACCTGTTCAGCAAGCTCGAATTCCTCGGCCGCAATGACGGCATTTCCGGCATTCCGCCGCTGAGCATCGGCGGCTTCCGGATGCTCGATCCCGGCACGATCTATTTCGCGATCTGGATCGCCGTGCTGCTCTCGGCGCTGCTGACCATGAACCTGCTGGATTCCCGCACCGGCCGCGCCATCCGTGCGCTGCGGCGCGGGCATATCGCCGGCGAAGCGTTCGGCGTGCAGACGCCGCGCGCCAAGCTGCTGGTGTTCATCTATGCGGCGGTGCTGGCCGGCCTTTCCGGCTGGCTCTATGCGCACTTCCAGCGCGCCGCCAACCCGACGCCGTTCGGCGCGCATGCCGGCATCGAATATCTGTTCATCGCCGTCGTCGGGGGCGCCGGCTATGTCTGGGGCGCGGTGCTCGGCGCCGGCATCGTGGTGATCCTGAAGGAGATCCTGCAGAGCTATCTGCCTTATATCTTCGGCGGCCAGAGCCAGCTCGAGACCATCGTGTTCGGCATCCTGCTGGT
This sequence comes from Bradyrhizobium sp. AUGA SZCCT0158, assembly GCF_018130065.1. Taxonomy (GTDB): domain Bacteria; phylum Pseudomonadota; class Alphaproteobacteria; order Rhizobiales; family Xanthobacteraceae; genus Bradyrhizobium. The sequence goes on from NZ_JAFCME010000024.1 coordinate 27,998, forward strand.
CGTCCTGCTGCAGCTGGCGCCGACCGGCGTGTGGCCCTGGCTGATGTCGAAGCTGCCGCTCAAGCCGGCGCGCAAGATCCCCGACACCTCGCTCGAGCCGCCCGGGCGCGTGCGTGCGCCGTCGACACCTGCGGCGCTGCTGCAGGTCGACAAGGCGCGCAAGCAATTCGGCGGCGTCATCGCCGTCAACGACGTCAGCTTCGACGTCGGGGCGCACGAGATCGTCGCCCTGATCGGTCCCAACGGCGCCGGCAAGAGCACGACCTTCAACCTGATCACGGGTGTCTTGACGTCGACCAGCGGCGCGATCTCGGTGCTCGGCAACAAGGTCGACAACGCGCCGCCGCAGGAGGTCGTCAAGCTCGGCGTCAGCAGAACCTTCCAGCACGTCAAGCTGGTGCCCGACATGACCGTGCTCGAGAACGTCGCGATCGGCGCGCATCTGCGCGGCCATGCCGGCGCGATATCAAGCATGTTCCGGCTCGACCGCGCTGATGAGGCCCGATTGCTGGCCGAAGCCGCGCGCCAGATCGAGCGCGTCGGCCTCGGCGACCAAATCGACCAGCTGGCGGGAAGCCTGTCGCTCGGCCAGCAGCGCATCGTCGAAATCGCCCGCGCGCTGTGCGTCGATCCGCTGCTGCTGCTGCTCGACGAGCCCGCCGCGGGCCTCCGCCACATGGAGAAGCAGCGGCTCGCCGCCTTGCTGCGCCAACTGCGCGACGGCGGGATGTCGGTACTGCTGGTCGAGCACGACATGGGTTTTGTGATGGATCTCGCCGACCGGATCGTGGTGCTCGACTTCGGCACCAAGATCGCCGAGGGCACGCCGGCCGCGATCAAGACCAATCCTGACGTGATCAAGGCCTATCTCGGAGCCACCGCATGAGCGCGCTGTTGAAGGTGAGCGATGCGCATGTCGCCTACGGCAAGGTCGAGGCGGTGCGCTCGGTGTCGCTCGAAGTCGCCGACAACGAGATCGTCACCATCATCGGCGCCAACGGCGCCGGCAAGACGACGCTGCTGAACGCCATCATGGGCATCCTGCCGCTGACCGGGCTTGCCGCCTTTGCCGGCGCTGACATGGCCGCCCTCGACATCGAGGACCGCGTCGCTGCCGGACTCAGTCTGGTGCCCGAGCACCGTGAATTGTTCGGCACCATGAACGTCGAGGACAATCTGCAGCTCGGTGCGTTCCGGATTCCGAAGGCGATCGCCGCCGGATCCTTCGAGCGGGTCTACACGCTGTTTCCGCGGCTGAAGGAGCGGCGCAAGCAGCTAGCCGGCACGCTCTCCGGCGGCGAGCAGCAGATGCTGGCGATGGGCCGCGCGCTGATGGGCGCGCCGAAGCTCTTGATGCTGGACGAGCCGAGCCTCGGCCTTGCCCCGATCATCGTCGCCGACATCTTCCGCACCATCGGCGAACTCCGCGCCGCCGGTGTGTCCGTGCTGCTGGTCGAACAGAACGCGCAAGCAGCATTGAAGATCGCCGACCGCGCTTACGTGATGGAGCTCGGTGAATTCGTTCTGAGCGGCCCGGCCAGCGACATCGCCACCAACGCACGCGTCGCCGCAAGCTATCTCGGCTTCACCCACGAGGGCGAGAGCGCGATTTAGGCAGTAGGGTGGGCAAAGGCGCTCTTGCGCCGTGCCCACCATTCTTCGTGGAGGTAGTGGTGGGCACGCTTCGCTTTGCCCACCCTACGACGTCCCTCACTTCGCCGGAACGTACTTCCCGTTGTTCACGGTCAGGATGATGCGCGAGCGGTCGTCCAGGCCGTAGCGGTCTTTTTCGGTGAAGTTGTAGACGCCCTGGCTGGCGGCGATGTCGCGTTCGGTCAACAGGGCCTGACGGATGCCTTCACGGAATTCCGGCGTGCCGGGCTTGCCGGCCTTCAGGGCCGGCGGAATGACGCGCTTGAGGACTTCAAAGGCATCATAGGAATGGCCGGCGAACTGGCTGCGGCTGTTGGCGCCGTACTTGGCTTCATAGGCGGTGTTGAGCGCGAGACCCGGCTTCTTGGTCAGTGCGCTGTCGGGCTGGGTTTCCGGCGACATCACCGGACCGGAAGACATGATCACGCCTTCCGCCGCCGCACCAGCAATACGGATGAAGTCCATGCTGGCGGCGCCGTGGGTCTGATAGATCAGGCCCTTGTAGCCACGCTCACGCAGCGCGGCCTGCGGCAAGGCCGCGGCGGTGCCGGAGCCGCCGACGAGGACCGCGTCGGGATTGGCGGCGAGCAGCTTCAGCACCTGGCCGGTGACCGACGTATCGGTACGGGCATAACGCTCTTCAGTCGCGAGAGCTATGCCCATCGGAACGGCCTGGGCCTTGAAATCATTGAACCAGAGGTCGCCGTAGGAATCCGAGTAACCGATGTAACCGACGGTCTTGATGCCGTGGGCCTTCATGTGCTCGTACAGCACCTTGCCCATGATTGGGATCGGCTGCGGCATCGCGACCGACCATTTCATGCGCGCCTCGTTGATCGGCAGCGGCGCCAGCGCGAAATGCGGAATGCCGGCTTCGTTGGCGACGGTGGAGACGGCAATCGTCGGCGGCGTGGTCGACGAACCCATGATGATGTCGGCCTTGGATTCGGTGACGAAGCGCCGCGCGTTGGTGGTGGCGGCGGTCGGATCGCCGCCGTCGTCGAGCACGATCAGTTTCAGCGGCACGCCGCCAATTTCCTTCGGCACGAATTCCAGCGCATTGCGCTCGGGAATGCCAAGGGCCGCGGCCGGGCCGGTGGTGACGATGGTGATGCCGATGACGATTTCATTGGCTTGCGCCAACGCGGGCACGGCCGGCAGCGCCAGCGACGCCGCAATCACGGCAGCGGACAGATAAAACTTCTTCATTCATTCCTCCCTTGGATATTGTTTTAATTTTAGATCAAAAATCGGTCGCCAGTTCAGCCCCTTCTTTAGGTCATGCGACGCGCCAAGTCAGCTAACAAGTCCGCCATATATGTCTCAGCCTCGCGTAAACCGCTCGATGATCTCCGGCGGCATCGGAGCCGATTTCAGCCGCGCGGGATCGTCCGGATGCCTGCCGACCAGCACGCGGGTCTCGAACGCCTCAATCGCCAGCGCCTCGCCCTTGAACACGTTGTGGACCACCTCGAAGCTGGAGCGCTTGAAACTCTCGATCCGGCTTTCGATTCTGATCCAGTCGCCATGGGTCGATGGGATGTGGAATTTCGCCCGCGTATCGACCATGGGAATGCCGACGAGGCCGTATTTGTGGATGATGTCCTGTTTCGAAAAACCGGCCGCTTCGAACATGATCGAGGTCGAATCGTCGAACATCGCGAAGTAGCGCGGGTAGTAGACGATGTTGGCGGGGTCGCAATCGCCCCACTGGATCTGCACGTCGCGGCGGTTAACGAACATCACTCAACCCCGATGATGTAATCCAGGACCATACTTAGCGCGGGGCCATGCGGAGCGCGGCATCGAGCCGCACCACTTCGCCGTTCAGATAGGGGTTGTCGATCATATGCAGCGCCAGCGAGGCAAATTCATCGGCCTGCCCGAGCCGGCGAGGGAACGGGATCGAGGCGGCGAGCGAGTCCTGCGCCTCTTGCGGCAAATTGGCAAGCAGCGGCGTGAGGAACAGGCCCGGCGCAATGGTCAGCACGCGAATGCCGAACTGCGCCAGCTCGCGCGCGATCGGCAGCGTCATCGCGACAATGCCGCCCTTGGAAGCCGAGTAGGCTGATTGCCCGATCTGGCCGTCATAGGCCGCGACCGAGGCGGTCGAGATCACGACGCCGCGTTCGCCTGACTCAAGCGGCTCCAGCTTCGACATGCCTGCGGTCGCGAGCCGCAGCATGTTGAACGAGCCGATCAGATTGACCTTGATCACGCGGTCGAAATCGGTGAGCGCCATCGGGCCTTCCTTGCCGATCACGCGCTTGGCGACGCCGATGCCGGCGCAATTGACCAGCACGCGCGCCGGGCCATGCGCCTTCGCGGCGGCGGCGACCGCCGCTTCCGCCGAGGCGGCGTCCGAGACGTCGCAGACCACGGCGACGCCGCCGATTTCGGCGGCGACGGTTTCAGCAAGCTTGGCGTTGAGGTCGCACACCGCGACCTTGGCGCCCTGCGCGGCAAGCCGGCGCGCGGTGGCGGCGCCCAATCCGGATGCGCCACCGGTCACGATGGCGGCCTGGTCCTTCAACTGCATGGTGCTTCTCCCTGGTAGAATCTTCTCGAAGTTGAGTTTCTGGAATTCATTTCAGCGCGATGACCTGCGCCGGCGGCGCCGGTGAATAAATCTGATCGATCAGCGCGCTGCGATGCTCGATCACCGCGCGCTGGTTGATGGAGCCCTTGTCGGTGACTTCGCCGCGATCGATCGACAGCGCCGCATCGAACAGCACCGCGCGCGTGATCCGGGTCGACGAGCCCGTGGCTTCGGCCAGCAGCTTTTGAAACCGCTCGCGGAACGCCGCGCGGATCAGCGGATCGGCTGCCGCTGCCGCGAGATCGTTCGCCGGAAGTTTTGGATTGATGAGACGGCAGCCATCGAGATCGAGCATCACCAGCGCCGATAGTTCGTCGCGGTTGATGCCGGCGATCACGACATCGCGCACCAAAGGCGCGCAGGCCGCGACGAACCGCGCTCTCAAGGGGCCGACGCTGACCCAGGTGCCGCTGGCGAGCTTGAAATCCTCTGCGATGCGGCCATCGAAGTCGAAGCCGGCGTCGAAATTGTCGGGATCAACAGGCTTGAGCGCATCGCCGAACTTGTAGAAACCTTCCTCGTCGAACGCCGCCGCGGTCAGTTCGGGCTGACGCCAGTACCCCGGCGTGACGTTCGGACCCTTGGCGCGGACTTCCAGCTTGCCGTTGTTGGGCAGGAGCTTTGCGTCGTTGCCGAGCACGGGCAGGCCGACATGGCCGGAGCGGCTGGTGTCGGGCCGTACCGACATGAAGAACGGCGAGGTTTCCGTGGCGCCGAGGCCGGTCAGCATCGGTACGCGAAAGCCGGTCTCCTGCACCGCGAGTTCGTCGAGGCTGTTCCAGATGAACGGCGACAGCGCCGCGCCGGAGAAGAACATCGCGTGCAGCCGCCCGAAGAACTTTGCGCGCAGCGCTGAATCTTCGCGCAGATAGGGCAGCAGCGATTCATAGCCCTTGGGGACGTTGAAATAGACCGTCGGCGAAATCTCCCGGAGGTTACGCACGGTCTCCTCGATGCCGCCGGGCATCGGCTTGCCCTCGTCGAGATACATCGAGCCGCCGTTGAACAGTGTCAGCCCGATATTGTGGTTGCCGCCGAAGGTGTGATTCCACGGCAGCCAGTCGATGATCACGGGCGGCTCGTCCATCAGGAAGGCCAGCGTTTCGCGCAGCATCACCTGGTTGGCGCAGATCATCCGCTGGGTGTTGATGACGGCCTTGGGGTTGCCGGTCGAGCCCGACGTCAACAGAAACTTGGCGATGGTGTCCGGGCCGATGGCGTCATGGGCCGCGTCGAGGCGCCAATGCTCCGGCGTCGCCAGGAGGTCCGACAGCAGCGTCACGTCGCGGCCAGGCACCTCGCCGCGCGTTGCTGCGATCTCCGTTCCCTGCGAAACGTTGGTGGCAAGTGCATCGGCGAATTTGCCTGCGTCGTCGGCGAAGACGAGGCCGGGCGTCAACAGCTTCATCAGGAAGGCGAGCTTGCCGTAGTCGCGCGACACCAGCGAATAGGCCGGCGATACCGGGCAGAAGGGAATGCCGGCATAGAGCGCGCCGAACGCCAGCAGCGCATGGTCGACCGAATTGCCTGACAGGATCACGATCGGCTTTTCGGCCGACAGCCCGCGCGCCAGCAGCGCGGAGGCGATGCGCCGCGTCGAGGTCAGGAGTTGCGCGTAGGTGAGCTTGCGCCAGCCGCCGGTCGTCGCGTTGCGTTCCGCCATGAAGACGCGCTCGGGCGCTTCCTTCGCCCAATGATGCAGGCGATCCGTTATGCGCACGGGATAGTCGCGCAGTTTGAGCTTCGGCCTGAGATAGATGGTGCCGTTATCGCGACGCTCGACCGTGACGTCGGGATTGCCGAACGAGATCGCGCGGAGCGGATGGGCGCTGCCGGTGCGCGTGGCGCTTTCAATCGGGGACATGCTGGGCTTGGCGCTCATGTCAGGTCGGTTTCACTTTGGCGGTCTTGCGATCGAGAAACTCGCGGATCCGGCGTTTTGCTTCCTTGTCGCTCTGCGCCACCGTGGCCATCAGCGACTCCATCAACAGGCCGGCCTGCGGATTGGCTTCCGCGATCATCGGCAGCGCCTGAAGCACCGCAAAATTGGTTAGCGGGGCATTGGCCGCGACGCGTTCGGCCAGTTCCAGCGCCTTGGGCAGCGCGCCGCCGGCCTCGGTGAGATATTGCGAGAAGCCGTAGGCGGCGCCTTCGGTCGCGGAATAGACCCGCCCCGTCAGCATCATGTCGGTCATCCGCGCCACCCCGATCAGCCGCGGCAGCCGCACCGAGCCGCCGCCGCCGACGAAGATACCGCGCTGGCCCTCCGGCAGCGCGAAATAGGCTGACGGTTCGGCGACGCGGATATGCGCGGCGCAGGCCAGCTCCAGCCCGCCGCCGATCACCGCGCCCTTGAGCGCCGCAATGACGGGCACGGGGCTATATTGAATGCGGTCGAACACCCGATGCCACATCTGCGAGTGCCGCAGGCCCTCGGTCGCATCGTGCTCGGTCAGTTCGGACAGATCGAGGCCGGAGGAGAAATGGTCGCCGATGCCATGGATGACCACGGCGCCGGTCCCTTCGGGAAGATTGGCGAAGCAATCCTGGATCGCAAGGATAATGCCGTCGTTCAGCGCATTGCGCTTGGCGGGCCGGTTGAGGCCGACGGTCAGCACCGCGCCTGACTTCTCGATGGTGAGCAATCCGGCCTGGTCAGCGGTTGCGGAAGCGGCGTTTCCCATGGATTATTGTTTCCCGTCCAGAATAGTTATATTTTATAACTATTGGCGAGGGAGTCAATCCTCTCGTCGTCGGAGTCAATCCTCTGCGTCGTCCCGGCCTTGAGCCGGGACCCATAATCCGCGGCAGTCATTGTTGCAAAGGGTGTCTAACGCCAGCGTCTTCACCGATAGGCCGCGGCGTGGGTCCGGGGTCAAGCCCGGGACGACGACGGTGTTTGTAGCTGCACCGTGCACTAAGCGCACTTTCACCTTCTCGCGACGCATTGCGCCCGAGCTTTGCCAGAAATTCCTTTGCCCTCGAAAATAGAGGGCGCAGGGAAGACCGGGTGCGCGCTGCGCCCGCGGTCTCGTGTGCGGTTTGCACTAAGTAGGCTGCACACGAGCATACAGGGCAGCGGAGAACACCCGGCCTTCCCTGCGCAATGGCTTTACGGCTTATGCCGTGATCTCCCCGGAGACGAGTTCTCCAGCAACAAAGTTGCGGCGGTAGCCGGCCATGCGGGCACGCTCGGGCGGTAAGGTGATGGGTTTCGCGAAGAGCTCAACCCATCCTACGCTCTGCGTCAATTGGGACGACGTAACACATAGTCACGCTTTAAGTGCGTAGGATGGGTTGAGCTCTTCGCGAAACCCATCGTCTTGCTCAGCAAATCTATCCCCGTTCGCCAAAACCTGCATCCTCGTTCATCACGACGCCTGCCCAATCCTCAGGATAGACGCCTAGCTTCACCATGCGATGGAACGACGAAAAAGGCCAATCCACAACCCGCGCGACGAGACCATGTTTCACCGGATTGATATGGATGTAGTCGACGTGGCGCTCAAAGTCGGTCTCGTCGCGAACGGTATGCTCCCAGTACCGGCGTTGCCAGATGCCACGCTCGCCCTTGGCCGCGCGGCTCCCGGAAATTTGTTCGCCGGCCGGCAGGCTGTGCGAGAACACCGACTTGATCAGTCGCCAGCGTGTGGCAAAATTGGCGTCGCCCTCGGGGAGTGTCCATACCGCGTGGAGGTGATCGGGCAGAACGACCATGGCGTCGATCGTGAACGGATGCTGCTGCCGCACCTTCCGAAACGCCATGCGCAATTCATCGATGTGCTCTGTCAGGAGGCGCAACCGTCGATCCGCGAGATTGACGGTGAAGAAGAAGCAGCCTCCAGCAACGAAGTTGCGACGATAGCCGGTCATACGGGCACACTCGCGCGGTGAGGTGATGGGTTTCGCGAAGAGCTCAACCCATCCTACGGCCTACTCCGAAAGGCTCACAACACCTGATGCACGTCGATGACGACGCGGTCGGTGTGGCGGGCGGCGGAGCCGATGAAGAGGTTTTCCATCAGCCAGCGGTATTTTTCGTGGCCGGTTTCGAATTTCGGCACGGTGCGGAAGTAGATCAGCTTGGGATCGACCGACTCGCCGCGCTTGAGTTTTTGCAGCAGATCGACCGGGCCGAAACGCAGCCCCTTGTTCTCGACATAGACGGTCGCGCCGTCGTCGGTCTCGAAGGCGTATTTGGCTTCCAGCTCGATCAGCTCGTTGGGCCGGATGATCTGAAAATCCGCGCCGAACGCGCAGATCTTGCCGTTGACGCCTTCGCCCTGCACCTCGCCGCCCAGGATCGGGATGATCCGGCGCACGCCGTGGCCGGTCTCGCCGGCCGAAGTCACCTCGCCGATGCGGACGGTAAGCGTGAAGATATACTTTGTCTCAAGCTGCGGCGTCATGGAATTACCCCATCATGCGTTGCGGGAGCCAGAGCGCCAGGATCGGGAATGCGATCAGGATCACGAGGCGGATCAGGTCGGTCACGACGAACGGGATCACGCCGCGGAAGATCGTGGTGAACGACACGTCCTTGACCACGCTCTTGATGACAAAGACGTTCATCCCGACCGGCGGATGGATCAGGCCCAACTCCACCGTCATCACGATGATGACGCCGAACCAGATCGGATCAAAACCGAGATGCATGATGACGGGGAAGATGATCGGCACCGTCAGGATGATCATCGCCATCGCGTCCATCAGGCAGCCCAGCACCAGATACATCACCATGATCAGCGCGAGGATGCCGTAGGGGCCGAGCCCGAGGCCGGTGAGCAGTTCGGTGACCTTTTGCGGGGTCTGCGTCACCGTGAGGAAATAGCCGAAGATCAAGGCGCCGATCAGCACGGTGAAGACCGCGGCCGCGGTGCGGGTCGCCTGCAGCAGCGAGTTCAGGATTTTTTCCTTGTTCAGCCGCCCGGTGAGCACGCCGATCAGGAACGCGCCGGTGGCGCCGACGCCGCCGGCTTCCGTCGGCGTGAAGCGCGGCAGGAACGGCAGGCCGTACAGCCCGCCGATCACGAAGACGAACAACAAGACCGGCGCCCAGATGTCTTTCAGGCCGGCAAAGCGTTCGCGCCAGCTGGTTTGCGGTCCCTTCGGCAGGAAGTCGGGCCGGAACCAGCCGATCAGCGAGATCGTGATCATGTACATGGCCATCGCGAGCAGGCCGGGAATGATGCCGGCCATGAACAGCTTGCCGATGTCCTGCTCGGTGATGATGCCGTAGACCGCCAGCACCGTCGACGGCGGCAGCATCGCGCCCAGCGTGCCGCCGGCCGCGATCACGCCGGTGGCGAAGGATTGCGGATAGCCGAAGCGCCGCATTTCCGGATAGGCGACGGCGGAAAACGTCGCGGCCGTCGCCACCGACGAGCCGCAGATCGCGGCAAAGCCGCCGCAGGCCGCGACCGTGGCAATGCCGAGGCCGCCGCGCAGATGGCCGACGAAGCCGTTGGCGGCGCGAAACAGTTCGCGACTCATCCCGGAGTTGCTGACGAAGGCGCCCATCAGCAGGAACATCGGAATGACGCCGAACGTATAGTCGGTCACCGTGCGCATCGAGGTCTGGCCGACCATCTTGAGCGCCGGGGTAAAGCCGACCAGATAACCAAAGCCGGTGACGCCGACGAGGCCCATCGCCATGCCCACCGGCACGCGCAGCAGCATCAGCGCGAACAGCGCGACAAATCCGAGAATGGCAACGGCGTCGGTGCTCATGATGCCCTACTCCACCGTGGTTTCTTTGGCATCATGGATGTCTTCCGGATGGAAGATCAGGCGGTAGGTGCGGATCGCGATCAGCAGCACCGCGGAGGCGTCGCCGGCCCACGCGATCGCGAAGAACGGCCAGGTCGGCATCCGCATGTCGAAGGTCAGGACGTTGTCGTTGTAGGTGCCCTGCACCTTGTCGAACAGCGTCCAGGTCTGCACCGCCACGACGAACAGCAGGACCAGGGTCGCGAACACGTCGATCCAGCGCTGGTATCTCGGACCGACATTGGCCCAGACCAGATCGACGGTGATGTGCCCGCCGCGATAGCTGGTCGCCGCGATGCCCCAGAAGATCAGGATGCCGAGCATCATGCGGCCGATGTCGAAGGAATCCGGGATCGAGTAGTTGAAGATGTTACGCAGCAGCACGGCGAGGAAAATGTTGGCGGCGACGATGCCGACAAACGCCGCCGCGATCCATTCGATCGTATCGATGAAACGATCCATCGAAGCGCGATTCATGTGGGGAGGTCCTAAGACTTAAGCGAGTTGATCAAGGTGGCGCCTGGAACTCAGTTCACCTCTCCCGCTTGCGGGGGAGGTCGGCGCGAAGCGCCGGGTGGGGGCTCTCTCCACACGAAGATTCTTATTGCGGAGACACCCCCACCCCGACCCTCCCCCGCAAGAGCGGGAGAGGGGGCGCAGCGGAGCGCGTTACTGCGCCAAAGCGTTGTGCTTGGTCAGTTCGGCGCGAAGCGCGGTCATCGCCGCATCCGGGTCGCCGCCGGCTTTCTTGACATTGTCCGCCCAGGTCTTGACCAGCGGCTCGGAGGCCTTCTTCCACAGCGCGGTCTGTTCCGGCGACAGTTTGTAGACTTCGTGGTCGGGCAGCGCCTTGATCTTGGCGACACCGGAGTTCTCGTAGATGCCCCAGGGTTCGCCGACGCGGCCGGCGGCCTCGGTGTTGCAGTTGTTGTCGATCGCCTTCTTCTGGCGGTCGGACATCTGGTTGTATTTGTCCTTGTTCATCACGAAGGCAAAGGTCGTGACATAGAGAGGCGCCTCGATGTGATACTTCGTCACCTTGTCGATGCCGAACAGCAGCACCGATCCCCACGGGAAGGTGACGGCGTCGGCGACGCCGCGCTCGATGATGTCGCGGACCTCGGGCGCCGAGGACTGCACGTTGGTGCCGCCGAGCAGGGTGACGTAATTCGCCATGGTGGCGTGGGCGGGACGGATCTTCATGCCCTTGATGTCGTCGGGCACCACGATCTTCTTGGTGCGCGAATGGAACGTCGAGGGCGAGTGAATGAAGCCGAGGCAGAACTTGACGTCCCTCATCTCCTTCTCGGCATATTTGCGGTACCAGGCGTCGAGCGCCATCGAGCCGCCCTTGGCGTCCGACATCAGGAACGGCAATTCGCCGGCGCCGATGATCGGGAAACGGCCGGGCTGATAACCCGGGTTGATATAGGTGACGTCGGCAATGCCGTCGCGCGCCATGTCATAATGGTCAAACGCCTTGCCGAGCTGCTGGGCCGGGAACACCTTGTATTTGATGGTGCCGCCGGATTCCTTTTCGACTGCGGAGCCCCAGTCTTCCAGCGCCTTCTGCAGCGGGTGCGACGCCGGCACCCAATGCGACAATTTCAATTCGAAGTTTTTTTCCTGCGCCATCGCAGGTGTCACACTGGCGGCGAGCAGCAGCGCCAAAAACGCTTTTCTCATCGGCATTCTCTCCCTTTGCGCATGAAGGCGGGCTTGGCGCCCGGTCTTGTTAGTTAACATGTTATATAGTTGGCGCGGCTTTTCAAGCCGGACGTTTGGTGCGACGCTTCCAGGCGTCCGTCGACAGGACGGCCTTGCGGTGCAGCGCAACAAACGACAATGTTTCGCGCCAACGCTGTTTGCGAAAATTGTTATATGATATAATTATCATTGCAACACCTCGCGCAAGCGTCGGCGTGCCAATCTGTATCAGACCATGGGAGCAAACAATTGCGGACTAAAGTCGCAATCATAGGTGCCGGGCCGGCTGGATTGTTGCTTGGGCAACTACTTCACCGCTACGGCATCGATAACGTCATTCTCGAGCGCCAGACCCCGGAATATGTGCTCGGCCGCATCCGCGCCGGCCTCCTGGAAGAGGGCACCGTGGCGCTGCTCGACGAGGTCGGCGCCGGCGCGCGCGCCCATCGCGAGGGCCTGGTGCACCATGGCGTGGAACTGGCGTTCGGCGGCGCGCGGCACCGCATCGACATGCACGCGGCGACCGGCAAGACGGTCATGATCTACGGCCAGACCGAGGTGACGCTCGACCTGATGAACGCGCGCAAGGCCGCCGGCCTCACCACGGTCTATCAGGCCAGTGAGGTCAAACCGCATGATTTCGACACCGATCATCCGCGCGTCACCTACACCAAGGACGGCGTCACTCACGAGATCGCCTGCGACTTCATCGCCGGCTGCGACGGGTTTCACGGCGTCAGTCGCGCCAGCGTGAAACCTTCGGCGATCCAGACCTTTGAGCGGATCTATCCGTTCGGCTGGCTTGGGATTCTTTCGGAAACCCCGCCGGTCAGCCCTGAGCTGATCTATTCCAACCATGCGCGCGGCTTTGCGCTGTGCACCATGCGCTCGACCCACCGCAGCCGCTATTACGTGCAATGCCCGCTGGACGACCATATCGATCAATGGCCGGACGAGCGGTTCTGGGACGAACTGAAACGACGGCTCGACCAGAAGGCGGTCGATGAACTCGTCACCGGGCCGTCGATCGAAAAGAGCATCGCGCCACTGCGCAGCTTTGTCGCCGAGCCGATGCGGTTCGGAAAAATGTTCCTGGCCGGCGATGCCTCCCACATCGTGCCGCCGACCGGCGCCAAGGGACTGAACCTGGCCGCCAGCGACGTGCATTACCTCTCGAGCGCGCTGCGCGAATATTACGACGAGAAATCCAGTGCCGGGATCGACAATTATTCGGGACGCGCGCTGACGCGGGTCTGGAAGGCGGTGCGCTTCTCGTGGTGGATGACCTCGATGCTGCACAAATTCCCCGACCAGGGCGAGTTCGGCGCGCGGATTCAGCTGGCCGAGCTGGAATACCTGGTCAGTTCGAAAGCCGCGTCGACGTCGCTGTCGGAGAATTACGTGGGGTTGCCGTTGTAGCTCACTACCTTCATTGCCTGCGACAAACGCGAAGCGTTTGCGCAAGGGAGCGAAGCGACGAAGCAATCCATCTCTCCCCGGGGGCGCCATGGATTGCTTCGCTTCGCTCGCAATGACAGGGAGGGATCGTCCTGCATTTCAAACACCCGTGCGAATCCCGTTTAAAACTTTGTAGGCGGTGACTTTGCAGGCGCGTTGCGTTCAATGACGAGAGACATCGTCAGCATGCGAGCCACACATGACAGTCATCCCCGATGGTTTTGAGCTCCACACCCGCAAGAGCCCGCTCACCGAGCCGTGGGAGCCGCTCTATGCCAAGCGGACCGACAAGGCCGTGATCATCGGGCTGCGACTTGCAAGACCGCACACCAACGGCCGCGGGCTGATCCATGGCGGGCTGATCGCGGCCCTCTCCGACAATGCAATGGGCTACAGCTGCGCGCAGGCGACGAACTGGACGACGTCGTTCGTGACGATCGGGCTCGCGGTCGACTTCATCGGCACCGCGGAGGTCGGGCAATGGCTCGCGATCGAGACCGAGGTGATCAAGACCGGCCGCACGATCTGCTTTGCGCAAAGCCTGATCAAGGCCGACGACGTCGTGATCGCGCGCGCCAATGCGACGTTCCGCGTGGTGCCGAAGAAGGAAGCAGCGGCCTGACTTCACCATCTCGTGTCCCGGGCGCGGTGCGGCGTTCTTCACGCCGCTCCGCAGAACCGGGACCCACGCGGAAGATGGGCCCCGGCTCTGCAGCGCACCGCAAGCGCGCTGCGCTGCGTCCGGGGCACGATAGTTATCCGAAATGCCAGTCGGCTATTTCGGTCACCAGATCGATGAATGTCCGCACCTTGGCCGACAGCAGCCGCGAGGTCGGATAGACGATGTGGATCGGCAGCGCCGGCTGCTCGAATTCCGCCAGCACGATACGGAGCCTTCCTGCTTTCAGTGAATCGGCGGCCTGATAGGCCAGCACCCGGGTCAGGCCGCCGCCCGCTTCCGCATACTGGATCGCGGCGTCGGCGCTGTTGGAGGTAAACCGCGGCGTGCTCGAGACGCGAATTTCGCGCTCCTCGGCGGCGAAGCGCCAGTCCGGCGCAGCGGTCATGGCGCCGAAATGGATGGTATCGTGCGTAGCGATCGCCTCCGGCGTCTTGGGCTCGCCGCGCCGCTTGAGATAATCCTTGGAGGCCACCACGATCCGCCGCATCTCGCCGACATGGCGCGCGACCAATGTCGAGTCCGGCAAATGGCCGATCCGCACCGCGAGATCGACGCCCTCCTCCACCAGATTGATCATGCGGTCCGACAGCCGAAGCTCCGCCGAGACGTCGGGATAGCGTTTCAGATAGGCCGTCATCACAGGGCTGACGTGAAGCCGGCCAAAACCGTTCGGGGCGGATACCGACAGCCGGCCGCCCGGCCTGGTGCGCTCGCCCTCGGCGGCGCTTTCGGCCTCCTCGACGTCGCTGAGGATCTGGCGGGCGCGCTCCAGGTAACGGGCGCCGATATCGGTGAGCGTCAGGGATCGCGTGGTCCGCTGCAGCAGCCGGGCACCGAGACGGTGCTCCAGCGCCGCGATCAACCGCGTCACGCCTGACGGCGACAGCCCGAGCTTGCGCGCGGCGGGGGCAAAGCCCTGCAGATCGGCGACGGTGACAAAGGCCTGCATGGCATCGATACGGTCCATGCCATTATTTCATATATTGCAATAGTGTCGTGTCAATCGGAATGATTGTTTTAATTCCAGGTGAGAGCATCTTATGACCCAGCAGAGGCGCACCGGCGCCACCGAACTTGGCAGGAGCAACCCCAATGTCAGACGTTCACACCTATTCCAGCGACGTCGCCTTCACCCCGGCGGTGAAGGCGGTGCAGGCCCGTAAGGGATCGCGCGACGCCTATGCCCGCGTCGAAGAAAACGGCGGCTGGCGCACCGAGATCGACGAGAACCTCGCGGGCTTCCTCGGCGAAACGAACAGTTTCTATTTCGCCACCGCCTCGGCCGCCGGCCACCCCTACATCCAGCATCGCGGCGGCCCGAAGGGCTTTGTCAAAATCATCGACAAGAACACGATCGCGTTCGCCGACTACAGCGGCAACCGGCAATACATTACGCAAGGCAATCTCTCGGAGAACCCGCAAGCGTATATCTTCGTGATGGACTATGCGCACCGCAGGCGCGTCAAGATCTGGGGCGAGGCGCGCGTGGTCGATGACGACCCCGCGCTGACGCAGGCGTTGATGCCGAAGGGATACAAGGCGCGGCCGGAACAGGTCATCCTGTTCCGGATCTCGGCATGGGACACCAATTGCCCGCAGCACATTCCGCAAAAATTCGACGCCGGCGACGTCGCGACCGCCCTGGCCTCTCGCGACGCCCGGATCGCGGAGCTCGAGGCGGAACTGGCCGCATTGAAGGGCCAGCCTGCATCGGCGAATTAGTCAGTTCAATGAAAACTCGCCCGCTTCGTCTGCGGGCGAGTTCTCTTACGCGTCAGCCGATCAATAATAGCTGCGGCAAACGTTGATCACGCCGTAGGAGGTCACCCGCCAGCAGCCGTAGCCATGGGCGTGGTGGTAGTGGCCGTGATGGTGGTGGCCGTGGTGGTGATGGCCATGATGATGATGGCCATGATGGTGATGCCCGTGGTGGTGATGGCCGTGGTGATGATGGCCGTGGCCATGGCCGCCGTGCCCGTGGCCACCGTGGCGCCCGCCGGCGAAAGCCGCGCTGGACAGCGAGGCAGTGCTCAGAGCGAGAACTGCAATCGCCGACACAATGAGTTTCTTGATCGTCATGGTCATTCTCCGATTTGTGCAGCGCGAGTATCGCCTGCTGTGATCGGGAACGTAGGCCTGCTCAATGTCATGCGATGTGACGGAGATCACTCAGATCGCTGGGCGTGCCGGTCCCTGCCCGGCGCGCCGGAGATGCGTGAACGGACCCGACTACGCAGCCTCCTGCTGCAGCGGCGCCCAGCCGAATTCCGGATAATATTGCAGCATCATCCGGTCGACATAGGCGGTCAGGTTGCCGAACTTCTCGGTCTGCTGGCGCAGCGGAGATTCGAAGTACGGCGTCAGGATGCCGGCAATCGCACCGAAAGCGGTGGCATCGGTGCCACAAGGCGTGTCGCCAAACAGATAGGGCTTGTCGCCGAGCTGAACCGACAGCGCAAACAGCGAACGGACCGCAAGGTCGACATCCTCTTCCGGGGCGTGGCGGCCGAGACCGCTCAGCAAGTAGTTCTCCGCCACCCGGAACTGCGCATCCTCGCGCAGCTTCTCGCGCATGTGCTCCGGCGCGCCGTCGAAGAAGTGCGCCGGTCCCTTGGCGAAATTCTCGGTATCGACCCAGCGGGCGCCGACCAGTGCCCAATAGACGTGATGTTCGATCATCCGCTCGAACGCCCAGGCCTGCGCCCGCGCCTGCAAGCTCAGCGGCGCGTCGAAATCGAAGCCGTATTTGCCCTCGATATGGGCGCGGATGAAGGTGGAATCGGCGATGCTCTCGGCCTCGTCGACGATGTATGGCAGCTGCCCCTTGGGCGAGGCCGGCGGCATCGCCTTCTCCTTGTGATAGGCAAGTCCAGCCA
Source organism: Bradyrhizobium sp. AUGA SZCCT0158 (assembly GCF_018130065.1). Taxonomy (GTDB): domain Bacteria; phylum Pseudomonadota; class Alphaproteobacteria; order Rhizobiales; family Xanthobacteraceae; genus Bradyrhizobium. Next base: position 44,742 of record NZ_JAFCME010000024.1, read on the forward strand.
TCTTCAGCTGGACCTCGGTCTTGGTCACAAAGGGGCTGATTTCCGGCAAGCCAAAGCCTGTGCCGAAACCATAGAGCGTGATCATCCGAAAAACTCCTGATCTCCGTAAGAACGTGGGGAAAGCCTAGCGACGCCCTGCTGCCACCGTGGTGTCAGCAGCAGCAGTGCCGGCCATGACCTTCCTCTTCCTGCGACGCACGGCGTCGCCCGCGGGCCCAGGCAAGGAACTGCCCTTGCGCAAGGGCGCACATTGCGGTCAATGAGCGCCATGCCAGCTCGACCATCGCCCAGCGCAAATCTGACGTGACGCTGTGGATGGAAACCAGCTGTTCCAGGGCGAAGACCTGGCTATTCGCAAGACGCCGGCGGCTTTCCAGGGGACCGAATTGGCTGAAAATCGTCATGGACAAATTCCCTTCAGTTGAGGTGTTGTCCCGATATACAGACCCCCTGCTGCCAACATGCTGTCAGCATCGGCCAGGCGGACCTATGAAAAGTGGACTTGCGAAAAGCGACCAGAAAAGAGACTCGCCATGAGACGCGCCGACCGGCTGTTCCAGATCATTCAGGTGCTCCGGCGCACGCGAAAGCCGCTGACGGCGGACGCGATCGCGGCCGAACTCGAGACCTCGAAACGCACCATCTATCGCGACATCGCAACCCTGATCGAACAGCGCGTACCGATCCGCGGCGAGGCCGGCATGGGCTACATCCTGGAGAAGGGGTTCGACCTGCCGCCGTTGATGCTGACGCCCGACGAGATCGAAGCCGCGGTGCTCGGCGCGCAATGGGTCGTAGGTCACGCCGATCCCGTGCTGGCGCGCGCCGCGCAGGACCTGATGGCGAAGATCGCCGACACGGTCCCGGAACGGTTGCGGCCTTTCGTTCTCGAACCTGCAAGCCGGGCGCGGTCGGTCTGGAACCGGGAACCGGACCGTATCGACATGGTGCGGACACGCGCCCAGATTCACGAGGGCAAGAAGATCACCCTGGACTATCGCGACGAACATGGCCGCGAGAGCAAGCGCACGATCTGGCCGATCGCCATCGGCTATCACGAGGCGGTGCGGATCATGGCGGCGTGGTGCGAGCTGCGGAAGGATTTTCGCAGCTTTCGCACCGACCGGGTCGTCGACGCGGTGTATCACGACGAGAAATATCCGGAGCGGCGCGATTTGCTGCGGGCGAAATGGCGGCGCAGCCTGGTCTGGGAAGCCCCGAAGGATACATAGTGTCGTTCCGGGGCGACACGTAGTGTCGAACCCGGAACCTCGAGATTCCCCGATGTGCAATGGCACATCTGAGGTTCACGCGAAGACGCGTGCCCGGAATGACGGAGCGTGTCACTGGCCGGACGCTTCATTCCGCGCTAAACGGCAGCATGGATGAAGCCGGATCAACATCTGCCAGCGAAAGCCCCTGCCAGGCCTGCGGCGCTTGCTGCAGCTATTCCCGGAACTGGCCGCGCTTCACGACCGAGGATGATGCCGACCTCGACCTGATCCCGGAGAAATTCGTCAACGATCGGCTGTCGGGAATGCGCTGCGACGGCGACCGCTGTTCGGCGTTGTCAGGCAAGGTCGGCGAGGCGACGGCGTGCACCATCTATGCGGTGCGGCCGGAGGTATGCCGGACCTGCATGCCCGGCGACCCCGAATGCGCGATGGCGCGGAAGCGGCATGGGCTGGCGGTGTTGGTGTAGCCTCACCGCTGTCGTCCCGGCGAAGGCCTAGCCACGATGCTTGTTGTTGAAAAGTCCCTACCCGCTTGCCGCATCACAACGGCCGCGGCGTATGGCTCCCGGCCTTCGCCGGGACGACGTGCGGAAAAACTTAAGCCGGCACCGCTTCGGCGAGGTCTTCGTCGTCGAGATCTTCAATCGGAGCGAAGGTGGAGAGCGGCTTGGTCGAGAGCGTGATCGGCTTGCGGTTGCCGTAGGACGACGAGGGCGTGGAGCGCGCGGCCGGTTCGCGGGACAGCGCGTAGAGAGTCGAGCCGACGCGCCCGCCCAGCGAGATCAGCTCGCGCTCGGTGCAGCTGGCGGCAATGGCGAGGGCCAGCGAGTGCAGGTGGCTGCGGCGGTAGCAGAACAGCGCCAGCATGGCGCGCGTCTCGGAGGAGACACTCTCCACCAGAAGCGGCAGCCCGTTGGCGTTGGCGCGGTACATCTCGCCGAGCAACTCGTCCCTAACGGGGCAGAAATCGTTCTCGAAGGCGTCGCGGCTTGAAAACATTGCGGTTCTCCCTATGCGGAAGATGCAGTGCAATACTCTAACGAAAGGTTAACCACCCGTACCAGTAGTGTTCCGGTGCTCTTGCCAGTTTCGACCAAATCGGACCGGCGCGGCCGGTGATTCGCCTGGCGCGAATGGCGCCTAAATCCCTGCCGCCACGGGCTGGACGGCGGTCACGTGCAGACCCGGCAGGCTATGCGTGAGGGAGGCTGGTGCCTATCCGGAATACTCCGGTCCGATTCTTGTTTTGACGCGTTTTCTTTACGCGAACCGGTATCCACTTCGCTGGAAAACGCTCTGACCGGATCAGTTCGCGGCCATGTAGATCGCCAGGCCGAAGCCGGTCAGATGGTGCAGCGCCTGATCGACGCCGATCAGCGTCCAGAACCAGGGATGCTCGTTCTCCAGCGTCACCCCGAAGGACGATGCGCAGATCCCCTTGATGCGGTCGATCGTGAGGTGAATGGCGAAATCGATGAAGGCGACGAACCAGAACCGTGGCGCGACCACCATGATCAGCAGCAACGATGTCACGAGATGCACCGAGCAGTGCGCCAGCAACGGCATCGCCCAGCCGGTCTTCTGGTCCTTGCCGATCGCCATCCAGGACGTCTGAAAAATGAAGTCGGCAATGATGTGCTTCACCGTAAGAAGCAACATCCATCCTATCAGCGCACCAACCGGGACCGACGACGACATGGAAGGAAACAACAAAGCTGACGCCCTTTGCTGGGACTAACGAGGTGGCAATAAAACCGGGGGTCTAGGCTGTCAGCGAATTTTCTTCTCGAACCCGGACGTGAACGTTGCCGTTATTTATGGCACCTCCCGGACCGGAATGCACCTGTGAGTGGCTGGAAAAAAGCGTGGTGTGGCCCAACGGCGATACTGCGGCATCGGCGCGCAGCTCTGCGCGGGTAAGGTTACCCGCGGGGGGCGATTTGCAATCCGGCGGGGGCAGGATATCATTGCCGTGCAGGAAATTGTCGTTCGTTTCTAGGTATTTACGAATTCATTTGGATGGCCTCCGACGCCGATCTGGCGGCGGGATGTCCTCCGACCGGGTATAGCCATGAGTGCTGAGGCCCCAACACCAAAACCCGGTATGCCACGGCGCCTCCGTATGCCGGTCGTCAAGAGCAACCGCTCCCAGATCGTGCTGTTTTCGATCCTGACCCTGATTCTCACCGCCGCAACGATGTGGGGCGGCCGGGCTTTGCTGCGAAATTCGGAGACGCTGGTCTTTGCCGTCGGCGAAGCCAATGGGCCCGAAGCGCGCTTTGCCGCCCGGCTTGCCGCCGTCCTGAAGAACAATTCGTCGCGGCTGCACCTCAAGATCGTGCCCAACGCCGACAACGCCAAGGCGGTCGCCCAGTTCGACCGCAAGGAAGCCAACCTGGCGATTTTGCGCACCGACGCGAAAATCCCGTCCCGGGCGCGCGCGGTTGCGATCCTTGAACACGACCTGCTGCTGCTGATCAGTCCCGCCGGCAAAAAGATCAAGACCGTCACCGAACTGAAGAAAAAGAGGATCGCCGTCGTCGCCGACCGCGAGAGTAGCGTCACGCTGATCCGGAACATGCTCGAGCTTTCCGAGCAGCCGGAAGCAGCGGCGCGAATCCAGATGGCACCGCCGGGGTCGACCTTCGACAGGCTGTTCGCGTCGGGCTTCGGCGCCGTGGTCGCGGTCGTCCATGCCTCGAAGGTCGTAAAGGACAGGAGTTACGAGCAACATGCCAGGCGCGGCGGCTTCACGCTGAACGCGATCGACGCCGCGAAGGCGATCACCCGGAAACATCCTGCCCTTTCGGAGGAAACGGTCACGACCGGCATGCTGTCGGCGTCGCCGACGCTGCCCGAGGAAGATATCGAGACCATCGGGCTGCAATGGCTGCTGGTCGCGCAGTCAAATCTGTCGACGACAACCGTCAGCGACCTCGCGCGCATCATCTACGAGAACAAGGCCGAACTCGCGCTCGACGGCGGCTTCGCCTCCAGGATCGAACCGGCCGCGACCGACAAGGATGCCTTCATCGTCGCGCATCCCGGCGCTACCGAATACATCAACGACGAGATCAAGTCGTTCGTGGAGCGCTACAGTGACCTGATGTATGTTGCCATCGCGGCGCTCGGCATCATCGGCTCGCTGTTCGCCACCATCTACACCAAGGTCACACGCGTCGCGCCCGAAAAGGCCAGCCAGCTGGCCACCGCCATCCTCGATATCGGGCAGCGGATGGCGGATGCCAAATCCCTCGACCAACTCGACGAGTTGCAGGACCAACTTGAAGCCATTCTTCGGCGTGTGGTGATAGGGCTGCGCGACGGCACCATCTCCAGCGACGGGCTGGACACGTTCAAGCTCGGCTATGAATTCGTGCGCGATGAAATCGGCATGCGCCGCGATCATCTGAAGCGGCACCCGCCGCCCCAGGACGACAAGGTGGTAGCCGTGAAGACCGCGCAAAGCGCGTGACTTTAGCCGTACAGAGATTAGATCGAAGTGCATCCACGACGGAGCTGCGCTCCCTCTCCCGCTCTTGCGGGGGAGGCGTAGGCGGCCTACGGCCGCCGTCCTTGAGCTTAAGAACGCCGATGCGTAGCATCGGCTATGGGTGGGGGTGCCGCCACGAGTCAGACTGTTCGTGTGGAGAGAGTTTCCCCCACCCGGATCGCATCTGCCGATGCGATCCGACCTAAGAGCGAGCTTCGCTCGTCTCGACCCCGCAAGAGCGGGAGAGGTGAAGCGAGTCACCCCGCAGCGGCGTTCGAGCCGCTGGCCGGGACCCGCGCCCTGATTTCCTCGATCTTGCGCTTGAGCGCGGCCTGCCGCGGATCGGGCAGCGCCGCCGCGCGCGCTTCCGCTACCGCTCCGGCCAGATCCGATAGCGCCAGCACGCCGTCGAAGGTCGGCTTGGCCAGGCCGTCGATGATCGCGTTCCAGTCCGCCATGCCCTGACGGTAGACGTCGCCATAGCCCTCGATCATGGTCGCGGTCTGCACGATTTCGGAAGCCGCGGCCGGCTGTTTGTCCAGGCTGCGGCTAATCATGTGAAGCCAGCGTTCGACCCACAGCCGCTCCTTGGCGTAACGCACCGAATAGCGCCGCCACCGCTTCAGCCCGGCTTCAATCTTGAGGCGGCGAACGCCGAGACGGCTTGCCGCGCTGAAACGCATGGAAATCCGCTTGTGCGCCCACCCCGCCCAGTTAAGCACATCGATCAGATATTCCGCGATAATGGCGGGGAGCGCGCTGACCAGTTCGTCGACCCGGAACTTCCTGATATCGACGACCGGATTGTAGTTCCCGCCGGACCCCTCGTTGAATTCGGCAAGCTTGAGCTGCGCGATCCGGATCGGATCCTGATAGCTCATGCGCACCGCCATCAGCCGCGCGATCTCGACCAGCATCGCATCATCGACCCCGTTGCGGCCGACGAACCGCCGCAACCGGTCGACGTAAAGCTGCGCGTAGCTGGTGCTTTGATATTCGATCAGGAGGTGGATGGCATCGCTTGCAACTGCGGTGACAGCCTCCGGCAGACCTTCGGGAAGAAACGGCGGGGTGTCGTCCTCTTCACCGATGAAATCGGCGAACAGATAACGGAGCGACGACAGGAAACCGCGGTCTGACACTCCCTTGGCTCCGGCCTCTATGCGGGTTTCGGCCCGGCGGCAGATGCCGCCGTTTGCTGGGCGAGCTGGTGCTGCAGCGTCTCGAGGTTCTGAAACAACCGGGCGCTGGCGAGGCGAAGGAAGTAAAAGCCGAACGCCGGGTTTTGAACGTAGAGTTCCTCGACCTTGCTGTAGCTGACGCTCAGCACGAGGCCGGCCTCGACGCATTCCAGCGACTGGGTGCGCGTGTTCGACGGCGACAGCATGCCAAGCTCACCGACGATGGCGCCGACCGGCAAGACGATGCCGGACTCGACCAGCTTGAACTTGCCGCTGACGATGTAGAGCATGTCTTCGGCCTTCTCGTCCTTGTAGAACAGCATCTCCCCGGCCGCGCAATCGCGTTCGGTCATGAACGGCTTCAGCCAATCCATCGACAGGTCGCTGTTGACCGATTTTTTCACGTCGCGCACGAGCTGCAGCATCTGGTGCAGCCGCCAGGAATTGACCAGCAGCATCGCCGCCTGCACCACCATGACCAGATAATTACGGGACGGAATGGCGGTCAGGAACAGGGCGATGTTGGCGAGAATGCCGAACACCCGCAAAGGAATCATGGTCCGCATCGTGGTGGTGGCGATCACGAAGATCGACGCGAAGAGCATGCCGGCGGTGCCGGCGTGTTGTGCCAAATGAGACGGATCCATTGGAGGCCAACCAATTTTTCAGGGAGTGAATTTTTTCGCGATTTTATTGCAGTGCCGCTATCGTAAAGGCCGCAGGCTATTTTCGATATGCGGGGAAAAAACGACGATTTGTCGGGATTCGACAAAATTCACCCCCCGCCCGGGCTTGCCGCGCAGCCGCGCCGGCGGGCATTTCGACGCGATATCGCGGTTTGCCGGCCGTCGTTGACGGCCTTCCCTGCGGCGGGCACTTTCGGCAGCACCACGCGGCCGTCGAAGCTGTTGGTGCTTGACCTCGTCGATTTTCGCCTGCTGATGGCACGGCATCCTGACCTCGCCCGGGTCATCGACGCCGAGGCCAAACGGCGCGCGCAAGAAAACAAACAAGAGCACAAGTAACAAGAATGGAGAACGAGATGCCCAATTCAGCCGCGGCGGCGAGCTCGCCGGTCCTCGACATCAGCGGCGCGCGCGCCACCATCCGCCTCAACCGGCCGAAACATTTGAACCGGCTGCAGAGCGAGGATCTCGGCGAACTCGTGAAACTGTTCGACCGGATCGAGGCCGATCCTGGCATCCGGGTGCTGGTGCTGACCGGCACCGGCCGCGCCTTCTCGGCCGGCTACGATCTCAATTCGGTCGCCGACCGCGCCGTCAGCGCCCAGGAAGAGCAGAGCGCGGGCTCCGCGTTCGAGGTGGTGGTCAACCGCCTGGAAGATCTCGGGGTGCCGACGATCTGCCGGCTCAATGGCGGCGTCTATGGCGGCTCGACCGATCTGGCACTGGCCTGCGATTTCCGCATCGGCGTCGATACGGCTGAAATGTTCATGCCGGCGGCGCGGCTCGGCCTGCATTACTACAAGAGCGGCATCGAGCGTTACGTGACGCGCCTTGGCGTCGACAATGCCAAGAAATTGTTTCTGACGGCGGAGAAGATCTCGGCGCCCGAGATGCTGCGGATCGGCTATCTCACCGCGATGGTGCCGATGGAGATGCTTGACGAGGAAGTAGGCAAGCTTGCGAACATCCTCGCCGGCAACGCACCTGTCGCGATGCGCGGCATGAAACGTGCCATTAACGAATTCGCCCGTGGCAAGCTCGACGAGGCCGCCGCGAACCAGCGCCACCGCGAGAGCATGCGCGGCAACGAGATCAAGGAAGGCATCAAGGCGTTCGCGGAAAAGAGGGCGCCGAAGTTTTGAATCCTTCCCTTCTCCCCTTGTGGGAGAAGGTGGCATAGGCGGCCTTCGGCCGCCGTTCTTAGAACGCCGATGCTCTGCATCGGCTATGGCGCCGGATGAGGGGTCTCTATCCGCATCTCGAAATCTTACCGTGAGAAAGAACCCCTCACCCGTCTTCGCTGCGCGAAGCCACCCTCTCCCACAAGGGGAGAGGGGAAGAAAACGTGTCGAACCCTCCGCCGCCACGAAACACTCCTGAAACACGATTCTCCAGAACCGGCGTGAACGAATATTCACGTCGCGCCGACGAAGGTGCAGGGACGAAACAACGGCCCCCGCGCCATACAAACTGGAGAATACGATGCTTCGCAAGGTCACCCTCGGACTGATCGCCGCCACCGCCCTCACCTTCGCCGCTGCTGCGCCCGCCGCCGCCGGCCCCTTCCATCATCACCACCACCACGGCTATTGGGGCCATGGTTTTGGCCTTGGCTTCGGCGGCGTCTACCTCAACACCGGCTACGGCTACAACGACTGCATCCAGCAGCGCTGGGTCGAAACCCGTCGCGGCCTGCGCCTGCGCACCGTCAATGTCTGCGCCTACTGATCTCGTCTGAGTTCAGATAGCGAAAAGCCCCGGCCGCCATTGGCGATCGGGGCTTTTCCTGTGCGCGCTATCTCCGCGCAAACGCTCACGCGTTTGTCGCGATAGGTGTTCTATTCGTCGAAGAACGTCACGGTATCGGCCACGCTTGCGCGCGAGGTCCGGTAGCTGTTGACCTTGTGCGCATTGTCGGCAAAGCCGAACGAAATGCCGCAGACCACGCGCCGGTCATCGGCGAGATTGAAGTGACGGCGGATCAGCCCGGAATGCCGCGCTAATGCTGCCTGCGGAATGGTGCCGAGACCGAGCGCCTGCGCCGCCAGCATGAAATTGCCGACATAGGCGCCGCAATCGACCGCGCCGTAAACTCCGAGCGGCTCGTCGGTGTGAATAACAGCGACATGCGGCGCGCCGAAGAAATTGTAATTCTCCAGCGCCTGTTTGGCATAGGCCATCTTATCGCCTCTGGTGATCCCGAGCGTGTTGTAGAGCTGGAAGCCGCTCTCGCGCCGGCGCTCGAGATAGACGCCGAGATATTCACGCGGCGGCGTGAAATCATGGTCGTCCTTGGCGCCCGACGAAGCCTCGCCATAGATCGCCTTGCGAAACCGCTCCTTGGCTTCGCCGCTCGCGATCAGCACCTGCCATGGCTGGCTGTTGCACCATGACGCGGTGCGTTGCGCCACGGTGAGAATATGCTCGATGGTCTCGCGCGGCACCTCGCGCGGCAGGAAGGCGCGCACCGAATAGCGCTCGCCGAGCAACTCTTCGAGCACGCCGATGCGATCTTCGCTGGCGTAGCGCGCCTTCGGCGCTTTTGCATCCATGGTCATCGCCCTTTGGTCGGGATCTTGTTGAACGGCACGTCCTTGTCGACACGGATATCGCCGGGCAGGCCGAGCACGCGCTCGGCGATGATGTTGCGCAGGATTTCGTCGGTACCGCCGGCGATACGCATCGACGGCGAAGAGAGCAGCATCTGCTGGAACTGGCCGCTTGCGGCTTCCTCGTCGGCGCCGGTCAACGCACCGGCCGCGCCCTCCAGGTCCATCGCGTAGGTCGCGATGTCCTGCAGCATCGTGCCCGACACCAGCTTGCCGATCGAGTTCTCCGGTCCGGGACGTTCGCCCTTCGACAGCGACGAGATCGCGCGGTAGCTGGTGTATTTCAGCCCGCTGGCCTTTACCGCCCAACTCGCAAGCTTGGAGCGTGTGGCGGGATCATCGATCGCAAGCCCGTCTTCGGTCATCAGATTGGAGCAGAACTCGAACATTTCGGGGAAGCCGGTCGCCAGCCGCGAGCCGATCGACATGCGCTCGTTCATCAGCGTGGTCAGCGAGACGTTCCAGCCGTCACCGACCGCGCCGAGACGCTGGCTGTCCGGGATCACCACATCGGTGAAATACACCTCGTTGAACTCCTGCATGCCGTTTGCCTGCTTAATGGGGCGCACCTCGACGCCCTTGCTCTTCATGTCGAGGAAGAACATCGTCAGGCCCTTGTGCTTGGGCACGTTGGGATCGGTGCGGGTGATCAACAGACCGTAGTCGGAATAATGCGCGCCCGAGGTCCAGATCTTCTGGCCGTTGATGATCCAGTCGTCGCCCTTCTTCTCGGCACGGGTGCGCAGGCCCGCGACGTCGGAACCACCGGCCGGCTCCGAAAACAGCTGGCACCAGATATGTTCGCCGGACGCAAGCTTCGGCAGATAATGGCGCTTGTGCTCCTCGCTGCCGAACGCCATCACGGTCGGACCGCACATGCCCTCACCGATCTGGAACGGCTGCGTCAGCTTGCCGTAGACGCCCTCTTCCTGCTGCCAGATCACTTTCTCGATCGGCGTGGCGCCGCGGCCGCCATATTCCTTCGGCCAATGCAGGCAGGCCCAGCCGCCTTCGGCCTTCTTCTTCTGCCAGGCCTTGCCGACATCGACGATCTCTTCCTTCTCCAGCCGGATGCGGCCGAGCGAGGATTTGGAAAGCTCCGCCTCGTATTTCTTCGGCGCGTTGGCCTCCATCCATTTGCGGGCGGTGGCGCGAAATTCGGCTTCCTGCGGGGTATCGTCGAAGTTCATTGGCGGACCTCTTTTTCTTCGTAGGGTGGGTTAGCCGAAGGCGTAACCCACCAGCTCTATCAAGCTTCGTTGCTGGCAATGGTGGGTTACGCTTCGCTAACCCACCCTACTATTCTTGTTACGCTCTTCCCTTGGTCGGAATCTTGTTGAACGGCACGTCCTTGTCGACCCTGATGTCGCCGGGCAGCCCAAGCACGCGTTCGGCAATGATGTTGCGCATGATCTCGTCGGTGCCGCCCTCGACGCGGGTGCCCGGCGCACGCAGCAGCATGGCCTGGAATTTTCCGGCGACCTCCGCGTCCTCCGGCCCGCTCAGCACGCCGGCGGCGCCCTGCAGATCGAGCGCATACATCGCGACCTCCTGCACCATCGAACCGGCGACCAGCTTGCCGATGGAGTTTTCAGGTCCCGGGCGATCGCCCTTCGACAGCGCCGAGATCGCGCGCATGCTGGTGTACTTCAGCCCGCTCGCCTTCACCGCATAGTTCGCAAGCCTCGAGCGAACATTGCGATCCTCGATCGCGGGACCATCGTCGAGCATCAGGCTGTTGCAGAAATCGAACAGCTCCGGAAAGCCGGTGGAAACGCCGGCGCCGATCGACATGCGCTCGTTCATCAGCGTGGTCAGCGAGACGTTCCAGCCGTCATTGACGGCGCCGAGTCTTTGCGAATCCGGGATCTTCACGTCGGTGAAGTAGACCTCGTTGAAATCGGATTGCCCGCTGGCCTGCTTGATCGGTCGCACCTCGACGCCCGGGCTCTTCATGTCCAGGAAGAACATGGTGAGGCCCTTGTGTTTGGCGACGTTGGGATCGGTGCGCGTCAGCAGGATGCCATAGTCAGAATAATGCGCGCCTGATGTCCAGATCTTCTGGCCGTTGATGATCCAGTCGTCGCCCTTCTTTTCGGCTCGGGTGCGGAGGCCCGCGACGTCGGAACCGCCGGCGGGCTCGGAGAACAGCTGACACCAGACCTTCTCGCCCGAGGCCAGCGGCGGCAGGTACTTCCGCTTCTCCTCTTCGCCCGCGAACGCCATCATGGTCGGGCCGCACATGCCGTGGCCGATGATGAACATGCCCGAGAGTTTGCCGAACGGGCCTTCCTCCTGCTGCCAGATCACGCGTTCGATCGGCGACGAGCCGCGGCCGCCATATTCCTTTGGCCAGTGCAGGCAGGCCCAGCCGGCGTCGGCTTTCCTCTTCTGCCAGGCCTTTGCGACCTCGAGGATGTTGGCGCCCTTGAGCACGGTGCGGCCGAGCGAGGATTTGCGCAGCTCTTCCTCGTACTGCTTCGGCGCATTGGCCCCGATCCAGGCCTTCGCCTCGGCGCGGAACGCGGCCTCCTGCGGGGTGTCATCGAAGTTCATCCCATTATCCTTCAAATCCATCGTCGTCCCGGCGAAGGCCGGGACCCATAGCCACCGATGCCTAATGTTCTGCTGGCGTCTGGCGGCATTGCCTCATCGAACGTTCCCGGCGTATGGGTCCCGGCCCCCGTGCGCAATTGCGCACTAGGCCGGGACGACATTTAAGCCGCGTTCTTCTTGCGCATGCGGTCGATCAGCTGGTCTTCCCAATAGGACAGACTGCCGAGCGTCACTGCGGTCGCGTTGGCGCGGCGGTAGTACATGTGGCAGTCGAACTCCCAGGTGAAACCCATGCCGCCATGGACCTGGATGTTGTTCTTGGAGCAGTGCTGGAACGCCTGCGTCGCGCTGATGCGGGCAGCGGCGGCCGCTTCCGGCAATTCCGAGGCGTTGGTCGAGAGCGCCCAGGCGCCGTAATAACAATTCGAACGCGCCAGCGTCGCCGAGACATACATGTCGGCGAGGATGTGCTTGACCGCCTGGAACGAGCCGATCGGCCGGCCGAAGGCGATACGATCGAGCGCGTAGTCGCGGCCCATTTCCAGCGCGCGGTCGGAACCGCCGACCTGCTCGAACGCCATCAGGACCGCGGCGCGGTCGAGCACCTGCGTGAGAATGCCCCAGCCTTCACCGGCGGCGCCGAGCGGCTCGGCCTTGCAGTTCTTGAAGGTCAGTTCGGCCTGGCCGTGGGTCGGATCGATATTGGTCAGCGATCTGACCTCGACGCCGCCGGCCTTGAGGTCGACCAGGAACAGCGAGATATCGGCATCGCGGCCGGTCGATCCCGTGCGCGCGGCAACCACGGCGAAATCGGCGATGGCGCCATCCGGCACCGGCTTCTTGACGCCATTCAGCGTACCTCCGGCGGCCGACAACTTGATCGCTTGCGGCGACGGGTTGCCCTTGCCTTCGAACAGCGCCAGCGTGCCGATCGCGTCACCGGAGGCGATCTTCGGCAGCCATTTCTGCTTCTGCGCGTCGCTGCCCGCGAGCAGCAACGCTTCGGCGGCGAGGTACACCGTCGAGGAGAACGGCACCGGTGCCAGCGCACGGCCCATTTCCTCGGCGATCACGCAGAGTTCGAGATGACCGGCGCCGGCGCCGCCGAACTCTTCGGGGATCGCGACACCGAGAAAGCCCATCTCGGCGAGGCCCTTCCACAAGGCCTTGTCGTAGGTCGCCTTGCCGTCCAGCACCTCACGCACCGCTTTCGGCGGGCACTTCTCGGCGAGGAATTTTCTCGCCGCGTCGCGCATCTGCTTTTGTTCGTCGGAGAAATCGAAATTCATGGCGTGTTACCCGGGTTGATGATGGCTCTGTAGGATGGGTGGAGCGAAGCGATACCCATCAATGGTCTTGGTTCGGATGATGGGTTTCGCTGCGCTCTACCCATCCTACGATCAGTTCAAAATGATCACGTCGTCTCCCGGCTTGTCGGCATAAAGCCTCTCCACCAGCGCGGCGCGGCGCTCTAAGCCGGCGCGCTGGTTGATGTAGCCCTTGTCGGTGAGTTCGTTGCCGTCGATGGAGGGCGGCTCCGCCATCAGCATGGCGCGGGCGATCCGCATGCTGCTGCCGGTGCAGGACGCGTTGTGCGCTTCCAGCCCGTGCTTGACGCAAGCGATCACCTCGGGATGCCCAACCACATCTTCAAACGTCGCGTCGGGATTGCCGACGAGTTGCCGGCAGGCGTGCAAATTGGGCCAGGCCAGCAGCCCGATGAATTCGCGGTCCTGTCCCGCGACCAGCGCGTCATGCACCGCAGGGGTCGCGGCGGCGATGGCGTCGGTCCGTAGCGAGCCGACGTGAACAAAAGTGCCGGTGGTGAGCTTGAAGTCCTCGACCACGCGGCCGGCGAAGATGATGCCCTGCAGCGGATCGTTGTCATCGACGAACACACCAGCATCGCCGATGCAGTAAAAGCCTTCCTCGTCGAACATCTTCTTCGTCAGATCGGGCTGGCCGAAATAGCCGGGGGTGACGTTGATGCCGCGCAGCCGCAACTCATATTTCGAGCCGCATGGCACCATTTTCAGCTCGACGCCGGGGAACGGCAGCCCGATCAAGCCGACGCGCTCGGTGTCCCAATAGGTGCCGGTGGAGGTCGGCGCGGTCTCGGTCGAGCCCCAGCCGGTATAGAACACGATGCGCTCGCCTGATGTCTTCACCGCCAGCGCCTGCATGCGGTCATAGAGATCGTCGGGCAGCCGCGCGCCGCCATAGGCCATGACGGTCAGATTCTTGAAGAAGCTGCGGCACAGCGCGTCATCCTTTTCCATCGCCGCCGCCAGCGCCGCATACCCCGCAGGCACGTTGGCGTAATAGGTCGGCGACACCTCGTGCAGATTGCGAAGCGTCTCCTCGAACTGGCCCGGCATCGGCCTTCCGTCGTCGATATAGAGCGTGCCGCCATCGACCAGGATCGGATGGAATGCGGCGTTGCCGCCCATGGTGTGATTCCACGGCATCCAGTCCAGCATGGTCGCGATCGGCCCGTTCGGATCGCGCGGCCGCACCTGCATCATCATCGCCGCATTGGCGCACATCATCTCCTGGGTGTTGATGACGGCCTTGGGCATGCCGGTCGAGCCCGAGGTGAACAGCAGTTTTCCAATCGTATTCGGCGTGATTTGTGCGATCGACTCTTCCACTGCCTTCGTCACCGGCGTCGCCGCAAGATCGGCATAGGAGACGCTCTTGATGCCCTCGCAGGGACGCAGCACATGCACGACGGTGACGCCGGTGAGGTCGATAGCTCTAAGCGCCTTCTCGAAGGTCGGACCGTCCTGCACCATCACGACCGCAGGCTTGATCAGGTTGAAGAGATATTTGAGCTTGAGGTGATCCTGGCTCATCAGCGAATAGGCGGGCGAAACCGGCGCCGCCGGCAGGCGCGCCTGCATCGCGGCCTGCGTCATCAGCGCGTGCTCGATCGAATTACCTGACAGAATGGTGACGGGGCGGCCATCTGCAACGCCGAGGTTGAGCAGGCCCTGCGTCAGCCCATCGACGGTGCGCTTGGCTTCGCCGTAGGAAACTTTCCGCCATTGCCGTTCCGCGCCGCCGCGTTGCGCCAGCCAGATGCGATCGGGCGCTTGCTTTGCCCATTTCGCCAGCGAGGCCGGAATGTGCTTCTGGTAAGACTGCAGCGGAATGCGCGACTTCAGAACGATGACGCCATCCGGACGGCGCTCGACGTCGATGTCGCGCGGCAGCCATTCGATCTTGCGAAAGCCGGGTTTTGTGAGCACCGCGGCGGCATTCCCACTCATTATTGCGTCTCCCGGAATTCTATCCTTTGCGGATCTTATTCTAGCGTTTGATATAGACAG
Source organism: Bradyrhizobium sp. AUGA SZCCT0158 (assembly GCF_018130065.1). Classification (GTDB taxonomy): domain Bacteria; phylum Pseudomonadota; class Alphaproteobacteria; order Rhizobiales; family Xanthobacteraceae; genus Bradyrhizobium. The sequence goes on from NZ_JAFCME010000024.1 coordinate 59,834, forward strand.
GCTTTCGCTTTTCAAGGAAGGCCCTGATGCCTTCGCTGAATTCTTCCGAGCGGCTGCACAGCACCTGATTGCGGTCTTCCATCGCGATCACGGCTTCGATCGAGCCGGCATCGACGCTCATGTTGAGGCATTCCTTGGAGAGCCGGAGGCCCACCGGCGACGCCGTCATCATCGCCTCGACATAGGGTTCCGCTGCCGCGTCGAGCGCGCCTTCCTCGACCACCGCTGAGACAAGGCCAACGGCGAGCGCACGTTCGGCGCCAATGAAGCGTCCGGTCAGGATCAGTTCCGAGGCCACGGAGACGCCAACCAGCCGCGGCAGGAAGTAACTCGTGCCGATATCGCAGCCGCCGAGGCCGAGCTTGATGAAGGCGCAGTTCATCCGCGCCGATCTGGTGGCGATGCGAATATCCGCCGCCAGCGCCAGCGCGAAACCGCCGCCGGCCGCGGCGCCCTGCACCAGCGCGATGATCGGCTGCGGGCAACGCCGCATCAGCATCACGATGTCGGCGATCCGGCGCTGCGAATCCAGCGACTCGGTGACGCCGGGAGGCTCCTGCTGCCCGGCGCGGCGTTTCATCGCGTGTTTGAGATCGAGCCCGGCGCAGAAATTCTCGCCGGCACCCTTCAGCACGACCACGCGCGTGGTGCGGTTGCGCTGCAGGCCTTCGAAATAGGCGTTCAGCGCATCGATCATGTCGGGGTTGAGCGCGTTGAGGCTATCTGGGCGATTGAGCGTCACCCGGTCGACCCCGTCGTGGTGTTCGATCAGCAGCGGTTGAGTCACGTTGTACTCCTGCATCCGCGAGCGCGGCGCCAGTTGCTGCGCCCTCTCCCCTTGTGGGAGAGGGCATCACCGTTGCTAGCCTCGTGCTCAGTAGGGTGAAGGGTTGGCTCCGCAAATAGAACTTTCTCTGCGGAGAGAACCCCTCATCCGGCGCTTCGCGCCACCTTCTCCCACAAGGGGAGAAGGGAAGAGGAACTACCGCGGCGCCATGCGGATGGCGCCGTCGAGGCGGATGGTTTCGCCGTTGAGCATCGGGTTCTCGACGATGTGGACCGCGAGGTTGCCGTACTCGGAAGCATCGCCAAGACGTGCCGGATGCGGCACCTGCGCGCCGAGGCTCTTTCGCGCTTCCTCGTTCAATCCCATCAGCAGTGGCGTCAGGAACAGGCCCGGTGCGATCGTGTTGACGCGGATTTTCAGGCTGGCGAGATCGCGCGCGGCCGGCAGCGTGAGGCCGACGACGCCGCCCTTCGAAGCCGAATAGGCGATCTGGCCAATCTGGCCTTCATAGGCCGCGACGCTGGCGGTGTTGATGGCAACGCCGCGCTCTTCACCGATCGGGGGCGCGGTGGCGAGCCGTTCGGCGAACAGGCGCAGCACGTTGAAGGTGCCGATCAGGTTGACGTTGATGATGCGGACGAATTTGGCCAGCGGATAGACGCCGTCCTTGCCGACGGTACGCTGCGAGCCGCCGATGCCGGCGCAGTTCATCAGCACGCGCGCGATGCCGTGCGCGGCTTCGGCCTTGGCGATCGCAGCCTTGATCGCTTCCTCGTCGGTGACGTCGGCATGCAGGGCGACGCCCTTCACTTCGGCGGCGACGGCTTCGGCGTTTTCCTTGTTCTGGTCGATCACGCCGATTTTCGCGCCCTTGGCGGCCATGGCGCGGGCGGTAGCGGCACCGAGTCCGGAGCCACCGCCGGTGATGAGAACGGCAACGTCTTGTAACTGCATGGTAACAACCTTTCCTTCCTTGTGCGTTTCTTCTCTAGATGGCGAATGGCGAATGGCGAGTAGCGAATGGATGATGAACCATTCGCTATTCGCTATTCGCTACTCGCCCATTCAACATTCCGCCGCAGATCAGCGCTTCCATGTGCTTGATGTATTGGCGGCAGACTTCGTCGGTCACCGGACCGACGCCGGTCGCGCGCGACATCGCGTGGCGGCCGAAGAACAGGTGATCGCAGGCGCCGACCAGGCTGGTGTAAAACATCACGGGATCGATGTTGCGGAACTCGCCCGCCTTGATGCCTTCGGCGAGCAGCCGCCGCTGGAAATCCAGCAAGGGCGCGACGAAGAATTTTGAAACCTCGTCGGCCGCTTCCGTGCTGCTTTCATGCAGCAGATAGTGGATCAGCCGGTTCATGTACGGGAATTGGTAATAGGCGCGGATGATGCCGCCGATATGCAGCTTGAGTTTGGCGGTCGGCGAGATCGGCTGGCTGATCAGATATTCGAGCTGCGACATTTCGGTTGCGGCATCGCGCGCCAACAGCGCCAGCAACAGGCCGTCCTTGTTGCCGAAATGATATTTCACCAAAGCGGCGTTGACGCCGGATTTCTGTGCGATGTCTGACAGCGACACCTCGATCGAGGCGCGCTCGATCATCAACTCGCTTGCCGCCACGAGCAGCTTCTCGGCGGTGGAGTTTTTGCCGGCCGTAAGTTTGGTCGGTATGCTGGTATTCAACCCTGATGCCATCACTGCCTGCCGGAAATCCGGGCGCACATAAGCGCATGCCGCGGCTGCACTCAAGAGTTAATTGATTGATTGACTAAATCCCGGGCCGCCCCTTAAATCCGGCCATCATTCAATAGCCATCCAACAACAATTCAGGGAGAACAGACATGGCCGAGGCCTATATCGTTGCCACCGCTCGCACCGCCGGTGGCCGCAAGGGGGGACGTCTCGCAGGCTGGCATCCGGCCGATCTCGCCGCCTCGGTGCTGGATTCCCTGGTCGACCGCACCGGCGTCGATCCCGCGCAGATCGAAGACGTCATCATGGGCTGCGTGATGCAGGCCGGCGAACAGTCCAATAATATCGGCCGCAACGCCGTGATGGCTTCGAAGCTTCCCGAAAGCGTGCCCGCCACCTCGATCGACCGCCAGTGCGGCTCCTCGCAGCAGGCGCTGCATTTCGCTGCGCAAGCCGTGATGTCCGGCACCATGGATTGCGTGATCGCAGCCGGCGTGGAGTCGATGACGCGGGTGCCGATGGGCCTCGCCTCCTCGCTGCCGGCCAAGAACGGCTTTGGTCATTACAAGAGCCCGGGGATCGAGAAGCTCTACCCGAACATCATGTTCAGCCAGTTCACCGGCGCTGAAATGATGGCGGAGAAATACGGTCTGTCCAAGGATGAGCTCGATACCTATTCCTACAACAGCCACCAGCGCGCGATTGCGGCGACGCAAGCCGGCAAGTTCAAGGACGAGATCGTCTCGCTGCAGATCACCCGCGCCGACGGCTCGACCGACACCCACCATATCGACGAAGGCATCCGCTTCGACGCCAGCCTCGACGGCATCAAGGGCGTCAAGTTGATCGCCGAGAACGGCAAGCACACCGCCGCCAGCGCCAGCCAGATCTGCGACGGCGCCTCCGGCGTGATGGTCGTCAACGAAAAGGGCCTCAAATCGCTCGGCGTCAAGCCGCTGGCGCGGATCCATCACCTCACCATGATGGGCGGCGATCCCGTGATCATGCTGGACGCGCCCTTGCACGCCACCAAGCGCGCGCTGGAGAAGGCCGGCATGTCGGTTAACGACATCGACCTGTTCGAGGTCAACGAGGCCTTTGCCGCCGTGCCGGTGGCGTGGCTGAAGACCACGGGTGCCGATCCTGAGCGGCTCAACGTCAATGGCGGTGCCATCGCGCTCGGCCACCCCCTCGGCGGCTCCGGCACCAAGCTGATGACCACGCTGGTCAACGCGCTGAAGCAGCGGGGCAAGCGCTATGGCCTGCAGACCATGTGCGAAGGCGGCGGCATGGCGAACGTGACGATCGTGGAGCGGCTGTAAGCTGTAGCCGCTGGCTGCAGATGTTGCGAATAAAAATGGTGTCGTCCCGGCCTTGAGCCGGGACCCATAACCACAGCACTTTGTGGTTATGCCGGGCTGGAGCTCCAGCCGATTTCAATAACTCAATTCGGTGGTAATGGGTCCCGGCTCCTGATGCGCAATTGCGCATTTGGGCCGGGACGACACCGGTGATTGTTTCAGGATTCTTCCATGACCCACCCGTCGATCTACGCCCGCACGCATCCGAACAAGATCGCCTACCAGATGACGGGCACCGGAAAAGCAATCACCTATCGCGAGCTTGACGAACTCTCGAACCAGGGCGCGCATCTGTTCCGCTCGCTGGGCCTGAAGGCCGGCGACCACATCGCGTTCCTGATGGAGAACCGTCTGGCGTTCATGGAGATCTGCTGGGCGGCGCAACGCGCCGGGCTCTATTACACCGCGATCAGCCGCTACCTGACGGAAGACGAGATCGCTTACATCATCAAGGATTGCGGCGCCAAGGTCTTCATCACCACGCCGAAATGCGCCGAGAAGGTGCAAGGCCTGATCAAGGGCGAGCCGGGCGAACCGCTGTTCTTCATGGTCGACGAGCCCCAGGAAGGTTTCCGCTCCTGGGACAAGGAAGCGATTGCGCAACCGACGACGCCAATCGCGGACGAGGTTGCCGGCTACGACATGCTGTATTCGTCGGGCACGACCGGACGGCCGAAAGGCATCAAGAAGGCGTTCGAGGGCAACAGGATCGACGTGCCCAACCAGTTCCTGAAAGTCCTCTGCGGCGACATGTGCGGCATGAACGCTGACAGCATCTACCTGTCGCCGGCACCGCTCTATCACGCGGCACCGCTGCGCTTCAACATGATGGCGACCATCCTCGGCGGCACCTCCATCATCATGGAGTCCTTCGACGCCGAGGAATTTTTGAAACTGGTCGAAAAATACAAGGCCACCCAGTCGCAGCTGGTGCCCACCATGTTCGTGCGCATGCTGAAGCTGCCGGAGGAGGTGCGCGCGCGCTACGACGTTTCGACGTTGAAGGGCGCGATCCACGCCGCCGCGCCCTGCCCGGTCGATGTGAAAGCCAAGATGATCGAATGGTGGGGACCGATCCTGATCGAGTATTACGCGGGCTCCGAGGGCAACGGCGTCACCGTATCGAACTCGCAGCAATGGCTGAGCCATCGCGGCACCGTCGGCCGCGCCGTGGTTGGCAAGGTCAAGATTCTGGACGAGAACGACCAGGAAGCGCCCACCGGGCAGATCGGCACGGTGTACTTTGCGGATGCGCCTGTGTTCGCCTATCACAACGATCCCGAGAAGACGAAACGCGCCTACAACGAGCGCGGCTGGTCGACGCTCGGCGACGTCGGCTATCTCGACGACGAGGGCTTTCTCTACCTCACCGACCGCAAGAGCTACATGATCATTTCAGGCGGCGTGAACATCTACCCGCAGGAGACCGAGGACGTGCTGATCACCCATCCCGGTGTGGCCGACGTCGCGGTGTTCGGCGTGCCGAACGAGGAAATGGGCGAAGAGGTCAAAGCGGTGGTGCAGCCGCATGACATGGCCAAAGCCGGCAAGGAGCTCGAGGCCGAGCTGATCCTGTTCTGCCGCAAGCATTTGTCGCCGATCAAATGCCCGAAGAGCATCGATTTCGAGGCCGAACTGCCGCGCACGCCGACCGGCAAGCTGGTGAAGCGGCATCTGCGGGACCGGTATTGGCCGAAGCCGAAGGGGTAGGCTTCCTTCCCTTCTCCCCTTGTGGGAGAAGGTGGCATAGGCGGCCTTTCGGCCGCCGTTCTAAGAACGCCGATGCTTTGCATCGGCTATGGCGCCGGATGAGGGGTCTCTATCCGCGGAGACAGACCCCTCACCCGTCCGCGATGCTTCCGCATCGCGTCCACCCTCTCCCACAAGGGGAGAGGGGAAGAAAGGCGAGAACCCATGGCTGATCTCCCCGACATCCCGCTCCCCTCCGGCATCCGCTCGCGTTACGTCGACGGTATCAACGGGCTGCGCATGCACGTGCTCGAAGCCGGCTTTGAGACCCGCGGCCGGCCCTGCGTGCTGCTGCTGCACGGCTTTCCCGAGCTCGCGTTCAGCTGGCGCAAGGTGATGCCGCAGCTGGCGACTGCCGGCTATCACGTGATCGCGCCGGACCAGCGCGGCTATGGCCGCACCACGGGGTGGGATGCCAATTACGACGGCGATCTCGCCTCGTTCCGGCTGACCAACCTGGTGCGCGACGCGCTCGGGCTGGTGTCGGCGTTCGGCTACAAAAGCGTCGATGCCGTGATCGGGCATGATTTCGGCTCGTCGGTCGCGGCCTGGTGCGCGCTGCTGCGGCCGGATGTGTTCCGGTCGGTCGCGCTGATGAGCGCACCGTTCGCAGGGCCGCCGGCGCTGCCGTTCAACACCGCGGATGCACCGGCCAAGCCGGCCGCGGAAGACCCCATCCATCGCGAGTTGGCGGCGCTGCCGAGGCCGCGCAAACATTACCAGTGGTACTATTCGACGCGCGAGGCCAACGCCAACATGCATCACGCGCCGCAGGGCGTGCATGATTTCCTGCGCGCCTACTACCATCACAAGAGCGCGGACTGGAAAGACAACGCGCCCTATCCGCTGAAATCATGGACGGCGGCCGAAATCGCCAAACTGCCGACCTATTATGTGATGGATTTTGTAAAGGACATGGCCGCGACCGTCGCCGAGGAAATGCCCTCTGCCGCCGCCATCGCCGCGAACACATGGCTGCCGGACAGCGAACTCTCGTTCTACAGCGCCGAATATACCCGCACCGGTTTTCAGGGCGGCTTGCAATGGTATCGCTGCGGCACGTCCGGCGCGTTTCTGCCTGAATTGCAGACCTGGTCGGGCCGCACCATCGACGTGCCCTCGGCCTTCATCTCGGGCAAGCAGGATTGGGGCACCTACCAGCGCCCCGGCGTGTTCGAGGCTATGCAGTCAAAAGCCTGCACCAACATGATCGGCTGTCATCTCGTCGATGGCGCCGGCCATTGGGTACAGCAGGAACAGTCAGCAGAAGTCAGCCGGCTGCTGCTGCAGTTTTTGGAAAAGGCCAAATCTGCGCGCTAGGGTTGGCGGCTCATCTCGGATTCGCGGCATCCGCCGCGATCCGGCCGAACATTCGAAAGTCATGAAACGCACCCTTGAACCAGGCTTTTTGCCGCATGGTGCCTTCATACTGAAAGCCTGACTTTTCCAGCACGCGGTCGGACGCGGCGTTGCCGGGCAACGTCCAGGCATCGATGCGATTGAGCCTGAACGTCTGATGTCCGTACGCCACCACGGCCCGCACCGCCTCCGTCATCAGGCCCTTGCCCCAATAGTCCGGATGCAGCTCGTAGCCGATCTGGCCGCACCGCCATTTCTTCTCGATGCTGTTGAAGCGGATCGCACCGGCCAGTGCCCTTGTGCCGCTGATCTCGATGATCCAGCCACAACCCTTGCCGGAGCCGTGGAGCCTGGACATCCAGCGCACGGACCGTTCGACTTGCGCCGTGGATGGTGCATCGGGCCAGTTGGAAAAACGCGTTACATCGGGAACCGACATCAGCGCCCGAACCGCTGGAACATCCTTTGGAGTCGCAGCCCGCAACGTCAGCCGCTTGGTGGACAGCGCGGGAAACTTTCGGTTCGCGGTCGGTGGCATGGATTCCTCGCCGTTTGATTTTTCTTCGGGAATTCAAGACGTGTTGATCGAGACTACAGCGCGAGCGGGGCGCTCGCCACCAGTTGCCAACAGAACCACCCCGCCGATGTACAGCTATTGCTCTTGCGGCGCCCCGCCAAACTGAGCATCATCCGCGCCGCCTCAAGAACAGACCGGGAGCAAGCCTTGGCCAAGTCGCAATGGAGTTTCAAGACCGCCGTCGAACTGTCGGCAGCGCTCGCTGCGAAAAAAGTTTCCGCCGTCGAGCTGGCGCAGGACGCGATCGGCCGCATCGAGCGGCACGATGCCAAGATAAACGCGATCTGCGTGCGCGATTTCGACAGCGGCCTCGCCGCTGCGCGTGCCGCCGATGCGGAACTGGCGCGCGGCGTCAGCAAGCCGCTGCTCGGCATCCCCATGACAGTGAAGGAATCCTTCAATGTCGCGGGCCTGCCCACGACCTGGGGCAATCCGGCACAGAAGGACTTCAAGCCAACCGAAGACGCGCTGCCTATTTCCCGCGTCAAGGCTGCCGGCGGCGTGATCCTCGGCAAGACCAACGTGCCGGTCGGGCTCGCCGACTGGCAGAGCTACAACGACATCTACGGCACGACAAACAATCCGTTCGATCTCGGCCGCACGCCGGGCGGCTCGTCCGGCGGATCGGCGGCGGCGCTCGCGGCCGGCTACGGCGCGCTGTCGCTCGGCTCCGACATCGGCGGCTCCTTGCGCGTGCCGGCCTTTCACTGCGGCATCTATGCGCACAAGCCGACCTTCGACCTCGTGGCCATGCGCGGCCACACACCGCCGCCCTTGCCGCCGCTGCCGTCCAATCGCGATCTATCCGTGATCGGACCGATGGCTCGCGGCGCGGCCGATCTCTCGCTGCTGCTCGATGTGATGGCCGGCCCCGACCCGCTCGACGCCGGCAAGGGTTACAGACTGGAACTACCAGCGGCGCGCCACACCGCGTTGAAGGATTTCCGCGTGCTGCTGATCGACACCGATCCGTTGATGCCGACCGACAAGGTGGTGCGCGGAACGCTGGAAACACTTGCCGCCAATCTCGCCAAGGCCGGCGTCAGTGTCGAGCGGCAAAGCCGGCTGCTGCCCGACTTCTCCGCATCGAGCCGGCTCTATATGCGGATGCTGCTGTCGTTCCTCGCGGCGTCCTTTGCGCCCGAGGTCTATGCCGACGCGCAAGCCGCCGCGGCCTCACTTCCAGCGGACGATATGAGCCTTGGCGCCGAGCGCCTGCGCGGCATCGCGCTCAGCCATCGCGACTGGCTGATGGCCGACGGCGGGCGCGTACGTCTGCGGGCGCAATGGCGCGAGCTGTTCAAGACGTTTGACGCCGTGATCTGCCCGATCATGCCGACGCCGGCCTATCCGCACGATCACTCGGCCGACCAGGAACAACGGCGCATCAGGATCGACGGCAGGGATTACGTCTATCCGGATCAGCTCGCCTGGCCCGGCATCGCCACCCTGCCCGGCCTGCCCTCCACCGCGATCCCGACCGGCTTCGCGCCGGATGGATTGCCGATCGGCGTGCAGATCGTCGGCCCCTGGCTGGAGGACCGCACACCCTTGAGGCTCGCCGAGCTGATCGAGCGCGAATTCGGCGGGTTCAAGCCGCCGCCGATGTTGGATGATTGAAGGGCTAGCAACGGCAACACCGTCATTGCGAGCGTAGCGACGCAATCCATCGTGCCGCAAAGGAAGCATAGATTGCTTCGTCGCTTCGCTCCTCGCAATGACGGAATGAAATAGGGGAGACCCCATGAGTAACGACATCGAACAACTCACCACGCTGAACCGCGACTATATCGACTCGGTGCAGAACAGCGACGTCAAACGCTTCGATCAGATTCTGGCGCCGGATTTCTACTGCTCCAATCCCGACAAGTCGCTGGTCGACCGATCGGGCTTCCTCAAGCAGACCGCCGTTCCGGTGACGATCCGGAATCTGCGGGCCGAAGACGTCAAAATCCGCGTGCTCGGCGACTTCGCGATCATCCACGCTGCGACGCGTTATACGACGGCGGACGGGCACGAAGCGCAAGGACGGTATACCGATTGCTGGGCGAAGCAGAACGGGAAATGGCTGGCCGTATCAGCGCATGTGTCGCGGTAGGTGCCAAAACCGCAGGCGTCGTCCCGGCCTTGAGCCGGGACCCATAACCACCAGCGGCAATTGCTTTTGCACGCTGGTCGTTATCTTCCTTGCTTAGCCACGTCCGCCGCGGCGTATGGGTCCCGGCTCAAGGCCGGGACGACGGATGCTACGCATCGAACATGATCACGCTTCGAACCGTCTTCCCCGCCTTCATGTTGGCAAAGCCCTCGTTGATCTCGCTCAGTTTCAGCTTGGCCGAAATCCAGTCTTCCAAATGCAGCTTGCCGCGCATGTAGAATTCGACCAGGCGGGGCATGTCGACGCGGAAATGGTTGGAGCCCATCGAGGAGCCCTGGATTCTGCGCTCGCGCAGGAAGTCGAAGCCGTGCAGCTCGATCTTCTGGCCGAACGGGATCATGCCGACGATGGTCGCGGTGCCGCCGGCGGCCAGCATCGCGAACGACTGCTCCGCGGTCTCCTTGCGGCCCAGCACTTCGAAGGAATGGTTGACGCCGCCCTTGGTGAGTTCGCGTACCTGCTGCACGACGTCGCCATTGCGGGGATCGACGATGTCGGTGGCGCCGAGCTTGGTCGCCAGCTGCAGCTTCGCCGGATTGGTGTCGATGGCGATGATGCGGCCGGCGCCGGCGATCGCAGCGCCGTTAATCGCGGCCATGCCGACGCCGCCGCAGCCGATCACCGCGACCGTTTCGCCAGCGGTGACTTTGGCCGTGTTCACGACCGCGCCGTAACCGGTGATGACACCGCAGCCGATCAGCGCGGCCAGTTCGAGCGGCATGTCGTTGCGGATTTTGACGATGGCGTTTTCGTGCACCAGCATCTGCTCGGCGAACGAAGACAGATTGAGGAACTGGTTGAGTTTCTCCGAGCGCGCCCAGGACAGCCGGTTGGACACGCCCGGCAGCATTTTTACCGTCGTGTCGGTGCAGAGCACGGTGCGGCCGGTGGTGCAATTGTCGCAAGTGCCGCAGAACACCGACAGGCAGGTCACGACGTGATCGCCGGGTTTCACATAGGTGACGTCGGAGCCGACCTTTTCCACCACGCCGGCCGATTCATGACCGAGCACCGCGGGCAGCGGATGCGGATAAAGCCCTTCCATGAAATGCAAATCAGAGTGACAGAGGCCGGCGACGCGCGTGCGGATCAAGACTTCGCGCGGACCAGGATTCGGTACGCTGACATCCTCGATCACGAGCGGCTGATTGACTTCATGCAGGACGGCGGCCTTCATCGGGTACTCCCTTGATTGTTATTCTTGAATATCAGCGTGGACGGAAGCCTACGCTGCGGTGAGCAATTCGCCAACCTCGGCCATCCCAACCGCGCGCTCGTCCAGGAGATGCGCCGTGATCGCGCGCTGCGTGGTATTTTCCGCCAAGCGGAACGGATCCGACGCAGAGACCCGGTGATCGATCACCATGCGCGAAAGCAGCAGCCGCTTCGCATCGCCGCGCATCTCATGGATGCGGCCGCCCTCCCATGCCAAGGCCACGGCGCTGGCGACATGATAAAGCAGGCTGGTGGCACGCCGCGCATCGCCCTCATTGTCGGATTTGCTGGCGACCTCGCGCGCAAAGCCGATGGCCCGGTCAGTCAGTTCACGCAGCCGATCACGCCAGACCTGCGGCACATTGGCGCTGTCGTCGAGGCGGGCCTGCAGATCGGCTGATAGCGCTGCGTCCGCGCCGTGACGGCCGACCGCGCGTTTCAGCGCGTCGATCGCTACGATGTTGCCGGTGCCTTCCCAGATCGAACCGAGATGCGCATCGCGCAACAGCCGCGCGGTCGCGAATTCCTCAATGTAGCCGATACCGCCGCGCATCTCCAAGGCATCGCCGCAAACCTTGCGGGCGTCGCGGGTGGCACGGAATTTCAGCGTCGGCGTCAGGATGCGCAGTAACGCCGCGGCGTCCTGGCTACCGGCCTCGGCGCGATCAAGCGCGTCAGCGGTGAGGAAGCTCATCGAGAGCGCCTGCTCGGTCGGCAGCATGATCTTCATCAGCTGCCGCCGCGCCAGCGGCAGGTCGATGATGCGCTGGCCGAACACCACGCGATTTCGCGCCACCGTCATCGCGTCATGGTAAGCGCGCCGCATCAGCGCGGTGGATTTGACGCCGTTGGAAAGCCGCGAGGAATTGACCATCTCGGCCATTTGCACAAAGCCGCGATCGAGCTTGCCGACGGCATAGGCAATCGCGCCCTCCAGCTTGATCTCGCCAGAAGCCATCGAGCGGGTGCCGAGCTTGTCCTTCAGACGGACGATCCGGTAGTGGTTTTGCGACCCATCCTCAAGCCGCCGCGGCATCAGGAACAGGCCGACGCCACGCGTGCCGGGCCCTGCGCCTTCCGGGCGCGCCAGCAGCATCACCACTTCGGCGTCGGCATTGGAGCAGAACCATTTTTCGCCATGCAGCCGCCAGTGATCGCCCTCCTGCACGGCCGTCGTGGTCAGCGTGCCGACGTCGGAACCGCCTTCCTTCTCGGTCATGAACTGGCCGCCCTGGGTCAGCTTGCTCATGTCGGTTTGCGTCAGGCCGTCGAGATACTTTGCTTTCAGCGCCTCGCTGCCGAAATGATTCAACAGCTTGGCGCAGCCGTCGGTGACGTTGATCGGGCAGCCCAACCCAAACTCGGCCTGATTGAACAGGAACGTAAAGGCGTGCTTGGCGACGACGGGATATTTGTCCGGCCATCCCATGATGCCCTTGCGGATCGACAGCGCGTGAATGCCGAACTCGCCGAACGCGGCCTTCTCCAACTCGCGATAGGCCGGATGATATTCGATATACTGGGAATCGCGGCCAAAGCGGTCGCGCTGATGCAGCACCGGCGTGTGCCGATCAGCCAGCCGTGCGCATTCGTCGAGGTGACCGCCGGCGAGTTCGCCAAGCCGGTCGAGATGCGGTTCGATGTGGCGGAACAACGCCTCCGGCAGATGCAGCCGCAACAGATCCGTCAGCGCCGGATCGGCCCGGTAGAAGTTCATGCCGGATGTGTCCGGCGCAAGCAATCCCGGCTTATCGGCCGCGGCCGTGCTGCGATCGTGCGTGAGAGGCTGCTGCATATTTATCTCTTGTTCGTTCCGCCCGATATTGATCATCTACCGATAACGCCGGCGATCAAGCCGTCAACAAGCATAATTGGAGGGGCACCCCATGGCGGACGGGTATCAGCCTCGCCATGACCTGACGGGTTGTCTGGCGGCATTACGCTCCTAAATACCTGCTCCCGGTCATTTCTGGAGAGCCGCCATGCCGACCCCGCCAACCTACAAGACCGCCCTGATCGTCGGCGCCGGCGAAGGACTGAGCGCATCGCTGGCGCGATTGTTCGCCAGGGAGAAAATCCGCGTCGCGCTGGCTGCCCGCAAAATCGAAAAGCTTGGTGCGCTCTGCACCGAAACCGGCGCCCGGGCCTATGCCTGCGACGCCACCAATGCCGACGACGTCGAGCGGTTGTTCGGCCAGGTCGAGCGCGAGATCGCAGCACCCGATCTCGTCGTCTATAACGCCAGCGGCCGGGCACGCGGCCCCTTTACCGAGCTGGTACCGGCCGACGTCGCCAACGCGATCGCGGTCAGCGCCTTCGGTGGTTTTCTCGTGGCGCAGCAGGCGGTGACGCGCATGCTGCCGAACAAACACGGCGCAATCCTGTTCACCGGCGCCTCCGCCAGCGTCAAGGGCTATCCGCAATCGGCGCCGTTCGCGATGGGCAAGTTCGCTTTGCGCGGCCTTGCCCAGAGCATGGCACGCGAATTGTCGCCGCAGGGCATTCACGTCGCGCATTTCGTCATCGACGGCGGCATCCGCAGCGCCGCGCGCGCCGAGCCCGCCGATCGGCCTGATTCGATGCTCGACCCTGACGCCATTGCGTTGAGTTACTGGAACGTGCTGCAACAGCCGCGCAGCGCCTGGACCTGGGAGCTGGAATTGCGGCCGTGGGTGGAGAAGTTTTAGGGAATGCGTAGGGTGGGCAAAGGCGCGCTTGCGCCGTGCCCACCATCTATCGCCGGAATGAGCGTCAATGGTGGGCACGCTTCGCTTTGCCCACCCTACGAAGAACAATAACTGGGGGAATCATGGCCACTGAAACCACCGTCGACACCGGCACCAATGAATTGCTGTGCGTGATCCGCGACCGCGTCGCCATCATCACGCTGAACCGCCCCGAGGCGCGCAACGCGATGTCGGATCATCTGACGCCGGCGCTGCGCAACATGATCAAGACCTGCGGCGAGAATCCCGAAGTCGGCGCGCTGCTGCTCACCGGCGCCGGCACGGCGTTCTGCGCCGGCGGCAACGTCAAGGGCATGGGCGCCAACCGCGACAAAAAGAAGCTCGAGATGTCGCATGACGAGCGGGTCGCCGATCTGCAGGAACGGCAGCGCCTGCTGACCGGCGCCCTGGTCTCGGTGCGCAAACCGACCATTGCGGCCTTGCCCGGCCCCGCGGTCGGCGCCGGGCTTGCGCTGGCGATGGCCTGCGACATCCGTATCGCCGCGCAATCGGCGTTCCTGTCCACCGGCTATCTCAAGGTTGGGCTGAGCGGCGATTATGGCATCGCCTGGCTGCTGACGCGCCTCGTCGGCACCTCGCGCGCCCGCGAGTTGATGTTCACCTGCGAGCGCGTCGATGCCGCCAGGTGCGAAACGATCGGCCTCGTCAACCGCGTGGTGCCGGACGACAGGCTGCAGGCCGAAGCCTTTGCACTCGCCAAATCGATCGCGGAAGGTCCGACGATCGCGATCCGCTATATGAAGGACAATCTCGACGAAGCCCTGATGTTCGATTTCGCCACCGCGCGCGATCATGAAGCCGAACGCATGATCCGCACCCAGGTGACGGCGGATCACAAGGAAGCGGTGCAGGCCTTCATCGAGAAGCGCAAGCCGGTGTTCAGGGGCGGTTAAGGGGCTAACTTATCGGGTTTTCGTCAAACAGCCGCGCCACCATCACCGAATCCAGGTAGGCGCGCACGCGCACGATTCTGTCGTTCTTGAAATAAGCAGACCCAGCAATAGTGGTTGTCGAAGCGAAAACCGTTCCTGGCGGTCGCTTCCGAATGCAACTCCACAATCGCGACATCGTCATTCACGATCAGATTGTCGACGTGCAATTGCGCGCCATTGGGCAACACCTTGCCGAGTTTCGCAAAGGTCCCGGCGATGAAATCGGCCTTTGATGTGTAGTGGCCGGCGAGCGGATGCGTGCCCATCACGATCCAGTCGACATCGTCGGTGACATGGCCAAAGAATGCTGCGCCGTCGCCGTGTTCGAGGCCGGCAAAGATTTTCCGCACGAATTCAGCATCGACTGACATACGCCGCTCTCCGCTCGGTGGGGCTAGGCTAAACGGGGCTGGCGCGGTTTTCAATCGAAGGAGCTCGCGGCCGGGCGCGAGGTTTCGACGTCGACCGACTGGAGTGAGGAGGCTGCGTGAATGCGGCGGAAGCCGAGGCATAAAAATAGCCCGGTTCTGGTCAGCCAGAACCGGGCCTAGTTTCGTCAAACCGCAACCGAGGACATAGTGGCCTGGCGGGAGAGGGCGGCGAGCCGCCAGCTTGCACAGGGGATGTCTTGCGGTTCGACGTCGATATTCTTTGCGAAGCGCACCAGTTTCCAATCGCCGGGGGTCGGCATGAAGTCGTAGCCGGATTTGCGGGCGAGGCCGATCATGGCCTCGTTGGAACGCAGGGTGTCGCCGAACAGACTGTCAGCGCCGAACGAGGCGGCGCGGCATTCGAGATTTTTCAACAGCGCCTTGCCGATGCCATGGCCCTGCCAGCGGTCGTCGACCGACAGGCCGAATTCGATGCTGCCGTTCTCGAACGCGTAGCGGGCTTCGCCGACGATGATCTCATGGCCGTCGACCAGCATGGTCGCGACCACGCTGAAGCGGTCGGCCTCGCCGATATGGATGAAATCCTCGAGCACCGACGGCGGCAGTTCGCTGATGGCGCCGAGGAAGCGGTTGTAGCGGGAGCGGATAGTCAGCGCGCGGAAATAGCTTTGCAATGCCTCGGCATCGCGCGGCTCGACGAAACGCACGCTCAGCGCCTCGCCGCTGCGCGCGCGCAGCACGTCCGAATATTGCCTGAGATCGTCGAAACGCATCGTCGTCATCGCACGCTCCCATTGCTCCCGAAAGAATGGCCGGCGTCCCCCTGATGAGGCGACGCCGGCCTGGCTGCCTTTAGGCCCGCCAGAATGGTTTCGAGGCTTCGTAGATGGCATCGCCGTGGGAGACGCCGATGTCGTGGAGTTCCCGGTCCGACCAGTTGGCCAGTTCCCGGCGAGCCGCCGAGCGCTGCCGCCAGACATGGAAGAGTTCGGCGACCTGGCTGAAAAGGCTCTGTCCATGATGATTTATCATCGATTCATGCGTGAAAGTAGACATTTGAAGCTCCTATCTCTAATCTGTTGTCGCTAATATCTGCGCTCCAGAGGCCTTTCACAAACGACACTTTGTACCGTTTCGGATGATAAAAACTCATATATTGGGGAAGTGCTGGAAATGACCGCCAGGCTGCCGTCGCTGAATGGGTTGCGCGCCTTCGAGGCTGCCGCCCGGCATCTGAGCTTCACGCAGGCCGCGGCCGAGCTGAACGTCACGCAGACCGCGATCAGCCATCAGATCAAGCGGCTGGAAGAAGAGCTCGGCGTCCGCCTGTTCGTGCGCCAGAACCGGGCGCTGACGCTGACGCCGCAGGCGGTCGATTACCTGCCCGGCATCCGCGCCGCCTTCAACGACCTGCGGCTCGCCACCGATCGGCTGCTGCGAAAGGACGACGACCAAGTGCTGACGGTCTCGACGCTGGCCTCGCTTGCCGCCAAATGGCTGCTGCCGCGCCTTGCCGCGTTCCAGGAAGCCCATCCCGGGATCGACGTGCGCATCACCACCTCGACCAATCTGGTCGACTTCCAGCGCGACAATGTCGATGCCGCGATCCGCTATGGCCGCGGCCAGTGGGCGGGGTTGCGCGCCGACTGGCTGATGGCGGACGAGCTGTTTCCGGTGTGCAGCCCAAATCTCTTGAAGGGCAGCAAGCCGCTGAAATGCCCCGAAGACCTCCGCGACCACGTGCTGCTGCACACCAGCAACTTCAACAGCGACGACTGGCGGCTGTGGCTGACAGCGGCCGGCCTGCCGGCGGACTTTTCCAAACAGCCGGGCGTGACCTTCGATCTCATCTTCATGACGGTGCAGGCCGCGATCGACGGCCTCGGCGTCGCGATGGGCCGCTCGGCCTATGTCGAGGACGACATCGCCAAGGGGCGCCTCGTCGTGCCCTTCAAGATCACGCTGCCGACCGACGCCGGATTCTATCTGGTCTCGCCCGCGGGACGAACCGACCCGCCGAAACTCTCGGCGTTCCGGCAATGGCTGGTTGCCTCGGTACAGAACAAGCCCTGAGAGACCGACATTCCGCGTTCTCAGGGCACCCTCCACCTTTTGCGGGTTGCCGCCACGCCCAACTGTGCCAAATTGTCGCACCAAGCAGGCTAACTGTCTCGGTGAACGAGACTTTTTGCGCCGGCGGCAAGGGTAGCGGGAGGACGGCGTCATGGCGCAGGCAAGTGGTTCGGAAATACCGCAAATCAAATCGCGTATCGGCGCCATCCTGCGTGCGACCAGCGGCAATTTCCTCGAGCAATTCGATTTCTTCCTGTTCGGATTTTACGCCAGCGCCATCGCGAAGGCGTTCTTTCCTGCCCAGAACGAAACGGCGGCGCTGCTCAATGCTTTCGGCGTGTTCTGGCTCGGCGCGCTGATGCGCCCGGTCGGTGCCATCGTGCTCGGCGCCTATATCGACCGCATCGGCCGGCGTCAGGGTTTGATCGTGACGCTCGCGATCATGGCGATCGGGACGGTCGTGATCGCCTTCTGTCCGGGGTATGAGACGATCGGCATCGCCGCTCCAATCATCGTGCTGCTTGGCCGGCTGCTGCAGGGATTTTCCGCCGGCGTCGAACTCGGCGGCGTCTCGGTCTATCTGGCGGAGATTGCCACCCCCGGCAACCGGGGCTTCTACACCTCGTTTCAATCTTCCAGCCAGCAGGTCGCGATTTTTGTTGCCGCGATCCTCGGCTATGTGCTGAGCGAGGTGATGCCGGCCGAAACGGTTGCGGCGTGGGGCTGGCGCATTCCATTCTTCATCGGCTGCCTCATCATTCCCTTCATTTTCGTGCTGCGGCGAACGCTCGAAGAGACGCCCGCCTTCCTGGCCATGAAGAAGCATCCGACCGCATCGGAGGTGTTCGCGTCGGCGGTGGCAAACTGGCGCATCGTCGTTCTCGGCATGATGATGGCGGTGTTGACCACGACGACCTTCTACTTCGTCACCGTCTACACGCCGACCTTCGGCAAGACGGTGCTGAAGCTGTCGACGCCGGACGCCCTCCTCGTCACCCTCTTGGTGGCCGTCACCAATTTCATCTGGAATCCGGTCGGCGGCGCGCTGTCCGACCGGATCGGGCGCAAGCCGGTGTTGCTGGCGATTGCATGTCTGGCCCTGCTGACCGCCTATCCGGCACTGCACTGGCTGATCGCGGCGCCCACCTTCGGCAAGATGCTGGCCGTCGAAATGATGTTCTCGTTCTACTTCGGCGTTTACAGCGGCACCATGCTGGGCGCGCTGGTCGAGGTGGTGCCGGCGCATGTCCGAACCACCTGTTTCTCGCTGGCCTTTGCGCTCGCCGCGGGCCTGTTCGGGACGTTTACGCCATTTGCATCGACCTGGCTGATCGGTCGCACCGGCGACAAGGCATCCCCCGCCTACTGGCTGATGTGCGCCGCGGCGCTCGGCATCATCGCAGCGCTCGCGATCTATCGCGGCGGAGAAACCATCGCGACCCGCGACGCCGTTCCCGCCTAGAACATTGCAGGGAAATCCTGACGGACCATTCCGCGATGCGCGCCGTATCCGACATTGTCGCATGTCGCGCGTCCGCCAATTTGATTTCCATGCAAACAACGATAACAAGAGCGCATGGTGGATTTGAAACGCAGGTTCGATGTTCTGGTGATCGGTGGCGGCAACGCCGCGCTGTGCGCCGCGATCAGCGCCCGCAGGGCCGGCGCCTCGGTGCTGGTGCTGGAGGGCGCGCCGAAATTCTACCGCGGCGGCAATACCCGCCACACCCGCAACATGCGCTGCGCCCATGACGCGGCGACCGACATTCTCACCGGGCCCTACACCGAAGAGGAATTCTGGCAGGATCTGTTGCTGGTGACCGGCGGCGAGACCGACGAAGAGCTGGCAAAATTCATGATCCGGGAGTCCAAGGACATCCTGGACTGGATCGTCGAACAGGGCGTGCGCTGGCAGCCGTCGCTCGGCGGCACGCTCAGCCTCGGCCGCACCAATTCGTTCTTCCTCGGCGGCGGCCGCGCGATGCTGAACGCGCTGTATCTGACCGCCGAACAGCTCGGCGTCCAGATCATCTATGACGCGGAGGTCGCTGATCTCCACATCGAGGACGGCATGTTCCTGGCGGCTCACCTGAAGCAGCCGATCGATGGGGCCACCGAAATCCGCGCCTCGGCGCTGGTCGCCGCGGCCGGCGGGTTTGAGGCCAACATCGAATGGCTCAAGGAGTATTGGGGCGAGGCGGCCGACAACTTTCTCATTCGCGGCACGCCCTATAACCGCGGCTCGATCCTGAAAATGCTGCTGGCCAAGGGCGTGCAGGACATCGGCGACCCCACGCAATGCCATGCGGTCGCGATCGACGCCCGCGCGCCGAAATTCGACGGCGGCATCATCACGCGGCACGACTCGGTGGTATTCGGTATCGTCGTCAACAAGCACGCCCAGCGCTTCTACGACGAGGGCGAGGACATCTGGCCGAAGCGGTACGCGATCTGGGGCCGGCTGGTGGCGGCCCAGCCTGACCAGATCGCCTACATCATTTTCGATTCGGCCGTGGTCACGAGCTTCATGCCGACGCTGTTCCCGCCGATCGCGGGCGGCACCATCGCCGAACTCGCGGGAAAACTCGAACTCGATCCGGCCGCGCTGGAAAAGACCATCACCGATTTCAACGCCGCGGTGCAGCCCGGTACGTTCGATCACACCATCCTGGATGACTGCCGCACCGAAGGCATCACGCCGCAAAAAACGCATTGGGCCCGCAAGATCGAGGCCGCGCCCTACCTCGCCTATCCGGTGCGGCCCGGCATTACGTTTACCTATCTCGGCACCCGCGTGAACAAGCAGTCGCGCATGCTGATGAAGGACGGCAAGCCTTCCGCCAACATGTTCGCCGCCGGCGAGATCATGGCCGGCAACGTGCTCGGCAAGGGTTATGCCGCCGGCATCGGCATGACCATCGGAAGCGTGTTCGGACGGGTGGCGGGACGGGAAGCGGCGAAAAATGCGAGAAACTAACGGCCGCCAAGACTCATGGGAGGGTTCATGTCGCGATTTGCGTTTGTATCCGTTGCAGCGCTCCTGATGATGGGCGCGGCCAATGCCGCCGAGCCGATCGCGTTGCGTGACATGGGCTCGTTCCATGTCGGCGGACGGCTGGTCGAAATCTCCGGCAAGCCGGTCAAGGAAGTGACGTTCACGCCGGGCGGCGTGCCGGCAAAGGTCGACCCGAACGGCACCTACCAGGTCGAGCAGATGTACGTGCAGTATTTTCTGCCCGCCGTTGAGAAGGGCGCCTATCCGCTTTTGATGTGGCACGGCGGCGGCTTGACCGGCGTCACCTACGAGACCACGCCGGACGGACGCGAGGGCTGGCTGAACTATTTTCTGCGCAAGGGCTGGGCCGTCTACAATTCGGATGCCGTCGAGCGCGGCCGCGCCGGCTGGGCGCAATACCCTGATATCTTCAAGAGCGAGCCGGTCTTCCTCACCACAGCCAATCCGTTCGAACGCTTTCGCATCGGCGACGGCGCCGGTTCCTACAATGCCGATCCGGCCAAGCGCAAACTGCTGGCGGGCAATCAGTTTCCGAACGACGGCTATGAGAACTTCGTCAAGCAGAACGTGCCGCGCTGGACCACCACCGATGATGCGATCATTGCCGCCTATATCGCCGAGATCGACCGCGTCGGCCCCTCCATCATCCTGTTTCACAGCCAGGCCGGCAGTTTCGGCTTCAAGGTGGCGCAGGCGCGGCCCGACAAGGTCAAGGCGCTGATCGCGATCGAACCCGCCGGGGTCGGCGATCCCGCCAAGGTCGAAAGCTTGAAGAACATTCCGACGCTGATGGTCTATGGCGACTATATCGAGCAGGACGCGCGCTGGCCGAAGATCCGCGCCACCGGCGTCGCCTTTGCGGAAAGCATCAAGGCCGCCGGCGGCAGCGTCGATGTCGTCGACCTGCCGAAGGCCGGCATCAAGGGCAATTCGCACATGGTGATGATGGACAAGAACAATGCCGAGGTCGCAGCCCTGATCCAGAAATGGCTCGAGGGCAAGGGCCTCACCAAGTAACGCATACTTTACGGAAGAGAGCACCGCGCAATGCACGGAACGAGAATTCTGGAGGAGGCGGACCGCCTGATGACGGTCTGCAATTCCTGCCGCTATTGCGAGGGGCTCTGCGCGGTGTTTCCGGCGATGGAAATGCGCCGCGCGTTTTCCGACGGCGACCTCAATTACCTCGCCAACCTCTGCCACGGCTGCGGCGCGTGCTACACCGATTGCCAGTTCTCGCCGCCGCACGAGTTCAACGTCAATGTGCCGCAGACGCTTGCCGTCGCGCGGAACGAATCCTACGCAGCTTACGTCTGGCCCCGCGCCTTTTCCGGCGCCTTCGCGCGCAACGGCCTCGTGATCAGCATCGTTGCCGCGCTCAGCGTCGCCGCCTTCATCTTCGGCTTTGCCGCCTTCCACGACCGGCAAGTGCTGTTCGGCGTCCACACCGGCCCCGGCGCGTTCTACAAATTGATGCCGCACAACGCGATGGCGGCGCTGTTCGGCGCCGCTTTCCTCTATGCGATCGTGGCGCTGGTCATGGGCGTGCGCGCGTTCTGGCGCGATATCGGCGAGCCCGTCGGCATGCGCGCCGATGCGGGCTCGATCTGGCAGGCGATCCGCGACGCGGGCGAGTTGCGTTATCTCGATGGCGGCGGCGTCGGCTGCTTCAACGAGGACGATCGCCCGACCGACCGCCGCAAGATCTATCACCACCTCACCTTCTACGGTTTCGGGCTGTGCTTTGCCTCGACCAGTGTCGCGACATTCTATCATTATTTTCTGGCGCGTCAGGCGCCCTATCCGTGGTGGGACCTGCCTGTCGTGTTGGGTACGCTCGGCGGCATTGGCTTGCTGATCGGGCCCGTGGGACTGCTCCTCGAAAAATGGAAGCGCGATCCTGTGCTGGTCGATGAAAAACGCCTCGGCATGGATGTCGCGTTCATCGTCATGCTGTTCCTCACCAGCCTGACCGGCATGGCGCTCTTGTTCCTGCGCGCAACGCCGGCGATGGGTCCGCTACTGGCGCTGCATCTCGGCGTGGTGTTCTCGCTGTTCATCACCATGCCTTATGGAAAGTTCGTGCATGGCATTTATCGGTTCGTCGCCCTGGTGCGTTATGCGCGCGAGCGGCGGATGATGGGGCATGTTTGACACCGTCATTGTGCTCCGTTCTCTCCACTCGTCGTCCCGGCCTTGAGCCGGGACCCATACGCCGCGGCGCTCGTTGTTTGGGAAGGTATCTAACGCCGGCGTTCTCGCCGACGGGCCGCGGCGTATGGGTCCCGGGTCAAGCCCGGGACGACGGCCGTGATTGTAGATGCGCAATCATTCAAAACGCAACTTCGCGTTCTCGCGACGCATTGCGCCCGAGCTTTGCCAGAAATTCCTTGCCCTCCAATGAGAGGGCGCAGGGAAGACCGGGTGCGCGCTGCACCCGCGGTCCCGTGTGCGGATTGCACAAAGCAAAATGCACACGAGCATACAGGGCAGCGGAGAACACCCGGCCTTCCCTGCGCAATGGCTTTACGGCTTATGCCGTGCTCTCCCCGGAGACGAGTTCTTGGTTGACTCCGTCGCTGCCGGTTCAGCTCTCGCCTACCCGACAGCTTGACACCTGCAACGGGTGCCAGGACCACACGGTTTTGCCGTACGCTTAGTCCACGCCATCGTCTCAGCGCAAACCAGCGTCCACCGCAACCCGCCCAACGTCCGTGACGACGGCCGACGCCCTTCTGAGTAGGACGGGATGGGCAGATATGTGCACCTGATTTTCATTCTGGTAAACAGAAATATTTTTTATATCGGGGCTTGACACGACTTCCGCAAATCGGAAGTGATTTGCCCGTCGGGTCAGAATGTCGCACTCAGCCGTCATTGCGAGCCACCGGGTCGCGCGAATGCGCGCCCGATGGCTCGCAATGACGCGGAGCGAAGCAACGTCCCGCAGCGCGAGATCCGAGAAAGGCCCGTTGCGGACAAGCCTTCGTTGCCGCATCATCCAGATCATGAACACTCACATACGCTACCTTACCCATCCGCAGGTGAAGAACGCAGATCATCTCCAGCGGAGAGCTAAAGGCAAACGGGCGACGTACTTTTCGTGGGCCACGGCGCTGTAGGGACTCTATTGTTCTGCCACTATTCCGGTTTTGCGATTGATCGAACGCACGACCAACCCGCTGGCGGCGGTCATTACTTCACGTTCGTCAAGGACGGACGACACGTACTTCATCCATGGCGTGCGATGGAATACTGACCCGGCCAAAAAGGGACATTCCCTGCTTGACCTGATATGCAAGAGGCCGCCAACGGAGACGGCCCGTGGCTTGTCTTGTCTGTGTGCCGAACAGGATGGTACCGGGCCACATGGTTCGGACCGCCTGCGGCGTAGCCGCACGGGTTTACCCACGGCCTCTCGCCGATCCGCGAGCTGGCCGCGGACTTATCTTCAGGTCGGCTTTGCGGCATTCGCGCCACTTCCGGTCTACCCCACAAGCAGACATAATCGAGCACCGCGGCATGTCTCAAACGTGCCAAACTCGGACGTGCGAACTGTCCAACGATCGCCATGAACGCCGGCGAGTTTGGGCGCACAAACCAATCGGACCACCATGTCCCCTAGCTCCAAGACCAGTATCGCCAAGAAAGCTCGCACCAAAGCCGAGGCG
The DNA here is from genome assembly GCF_018130065.1 of Bradyrhizobium sp. AUGA SZCCT0158. Lineage (GTDB taxonomy): Bacteria > Pseudomonadota > Alphaproteobacteria > Rhizobiales > Xanthobacteraceae > Bradyrhizobium. The sequence continues at coordinate 83,573 of NZ_JAFCME010000024.1, forward strand.
GATTTTGCCACCTGGCTCATGATGGCCAAGCTCGGTGGTTTCGATGACCTTCCGTCAAACGCTCAGAGCTTTCTGACCAACTATAGAATCCGGCTCGAGACGATGAGCGAGGCCGAGTCCACGGCCCTGGCCGTTCGCGAGGTCTATGGCGCCTATTACAGCGAGATGGGAGGCGTGGGCACGGCCCCGGAACCACAGGCCCGCACCGCAACGTCAGAGGGCAAAGACGTGCGGCCCCAGAGACGGCCCAAACCTCAGCCCGGTCTGCCGGCCGCGCGCGATTCGACGAGGCCAGTGATCCGAAAATCCCTTCCGGCACTGCTGATTTTCGCGAGCATGGTGGCTGCGATTGTCGCATTTGGATTTCTGGCGCAGTAATGCCCGCGGATGGTGTGCGGGGACGTAGCGCTGCTCACAGCAACCGCAGCTGCGACTTTGGCATGATTCACTTCTGGGCCCCGGGCTTTTGTGCTCTTGGCACGGCCTCGATCAACAGCGCGAGCGCCTTGTCGAAGCCTGAAGCGGCGTAAGATTCGCCCCGAGAGTGCCCGAGACGCACGACGACGAGATCGTGCGAGGGAATAATCAGCGTGGTCTGCCCGCCAGCGCCCGCCATGTAATAGGCATCGCGCGGGACTGGAAATTGCCCGTCGCTGTTGAGCCAGAAAAAAGCGCCATAGATCGGCCGATTGTCCGCGGCCCAGGCCGGCGCAGGCGTGCTGACGAATGTGGTGTAGCCCTCCGGGAGAATGCGCTCACCGTTCCAGACGCCGCCCTGAAGATAGAGATTGCCAAGCCGCGCCCAATCGCGCCCGGAGCCCACCTCATAACCTTGCCCCAGAAAATTTCCGAACGGATCAGTTTCGATCACCATGGTACGGATGCCGAGCTTGTCGAACAGCACCCGCTGAGGAAATGAGAGATATTCGTCGCCGCGTTTTTCAACACCGAGCCGGATCAGATAGTTGATCAGGACCGGATCGGTGTTGCGATAGCGTCCGACCGTGTTGGGAGGCCATTGCAATGGCCGTGTTGCCGCGTAGCGAAAGGAATCGACGCCGCCGGTATAAAGATAGACGTGATCCGGGTAAGGCCCGGTTGGGTCATAATCCGGGTCTTGGGGCGCCCTGATCCGGAGCCCGCTCGACATGTGAAGAAGATCTGCAATGCGTATTTTGGCGCGCGGGTCGCCGGGCGTTTGCCATTCAGGGACCGGTGCCGGCTGGTTCAAATCGTAGACGCCGTCCTTGACCAGAATGCCAAAGAGCGTTGCCGTAACACTCTTGCCCATGGACCAGCCTTCGAGCGCCGTCTGCGCCGTAACGGCTTCCGCGTAGCGCTCGGCAATGAGGCGGCCTTTCCACGTCACAACGAACGCCGCAGTCAATGCTTCGGCCGGCTGGAACGCGGCATTCACGGCAGCTGTGAGTTTCTCGGCGTCGATTTCTGCCGCCAACGGATCCTGCGGCAGCATATCGCCCATGGGCCACAATTGGGTCTCCGGATCGGGCAATCGGCTGGTGACGGCGACCGGCTTGAAACTCATGGCGCTCTCGCCGATCGGGAGCGCGACGCACCCCTGGCTCCCGAGATATTTGGCCGTCCGGGTCACGCCGTTAGGGAGCGTGACGTGGACCGCCTTGTTGACGCGATCGATGACCGGCTTGCCGAGCTTCGCGCGCTGCCGGTAGGGCGCCGTGAAAAACCCGACATTTCCGGCCGCGAAATCGGGCGCAAGGCCGGTCAAGAATACAGCTGAGCACATCACCTTCGCATATCCGGCGGCATGATGCATCAGGGGATCGCCTGGCGGCGGCACATAGGGCGTATCGAGTTCGAATGATCTCGCGCGGGCGATCAGCGCGTCCTGGGTGGGAGCCTGCGCCCCCGTAGCCGTAGCGGTGAGAGCCACCAGGATCGTCACCAGAAGACACTTCTTCATGATCGTTCCCGCGAAACGAACAAAATCGTTTGGTTCAATTGCTGCGCATGCAACGCATCAATATAACCTAACGCGTATCTGCGTGAGAGGCTGGACCAGCCCTCGCGGCGCAGGATATCAGATCGGTGGCCCGGCTGCGTTGCCGTGTTCGCCATGCCGGGCGCGTGAACATATCGGGGAGAAAGCCGTTGCGTCCAAACCCAATCAAACCACGGCTTGCGGCCGGCGGCTGCGCGTTTGGAACGATGACGTTCGAGTTCTTCACGCCCGGCTATCCTTCGATCTGCCGCGAGGCCGGCGCCGAGTTCATCCTCTACGACATGGAGCATTCGGGCGTCGGCTTCGAGACCATGAAGGCGCAGTTCGCATTCTGCCGCGGGCTCGACCTGGTGCCGCTGGTGCGCGTTCCCTCCGGCGACTATCATCACATCGCCCGCGCGCTCGACATCGGCGCGATGGGCATCATGGTGCCGATGGTCGAAACCTCTGAGCAGGCCAGGGCCATCGTTGGTTGCACGAAATATCCGCCCGTCGGGCGTCGCGGCGCCGCATTCAATGTCGCGGCACATGACGACTATGCCGGCGGCGCCGAGACCGACAAGATCGCCGAGGCGAATGCGCGCACGATGGTGATCGCGCTGGTGGAGACCTCTGACGGCATCGAGAACGTCGATGCGATCGCGGCGGTCGATGGCGTCGACGTGGTCTGGCTCGGCCACTACGATCTGACGAACTTCATGGGCATCCCGGGGCAGTTCGACAATCCGAAATTCCACAGCGCTGTCGATAGGCTGGTCAAGGCTTGCGAGAAACACGGCAAGACGCCAGGCTTCCTCGCCGGCGACGAGAAGTGGGCGCGCGATTTCCGCGCCAAAGGCTTTCGCATGATCGCCTACGGCGTCGATACGCTATTGATGCAGCGCGCGCTCGCCGACGGCATCAAGCTGCTGCAAGGGACATTGAAGCCATAGCGGCAAGGGCGACGTTTCGCGACGAGCTCCGCCAATTTCGGTGGGCAACAGGATAAAGCAGATCAAGCCATGGGTGTGTTTACCGAAGAAGTGGAGACGATCTTCGAAGGACATCAGATCGCATGCAGCGCGGTCCCGGATATGGAGAAGGCGGGACGGATGATCTTGAAGCTGTACATCGACGGGCAGCTGGTTGAATCATCCTCCGGTGTGTCTCTTTACAGCCGCACGGCCTTGCTGTGTGGCGCGTTGAAGACGGCAGAAGCCAACCGGGTTGTGGAAATTTATGCGTCCGGGTTTTTCATGAAGCGATTGAATATCCATGTCGACGGCAGGCACATAGCGCGAAGCTAACGACTGTTGCCTGCATCTGTCATCGCGACAGCGGGATTTTGTTGTGTCATTGCAAGATGATCCGGGCAGAATTATCAGCGCCTGACCTCGCAGGACGCCAGTGGTATCAGCGACTTTACCAGCCTCTTGCAGGTGCCGATCGATCCGGAAGCGGTTCCCCACAGGCCTATCTACGCCTTGCGTTTTGGGCGTCGATAGGTTTTAAGCCCGGTAGCTTTCATGACCGCAGCCATGAACGGGAAGCGATTTGCGTGGCCTTGCCGCGCTCCAGACCGAGTTATGCAACCAGCGTAGCGCGTGCGCTTCAATCCGTTCTCTCCCACACACAGAAAGGTAATTTTCAATGGCCAAGATGACCAAGAATCAGTTGATCGATGCAATCGCAGAGGGAACGCAGCTTTCCAAGAATGACGTCAAGGCCGTCATCGAGCAGATGGCCACCGTCGGCTACAAGGAGCTGAATGAATCCGGTGAGTTCGTCATTCCCGGCTTCGTCAAAATGTCTGTCGTCAACAAGCCGGCGACTGAAGCGCGCAGCGGCATCAATCCGTTCACGAAAGAGCCGATGGAGTTCGCGGCCAAGCCGGCCAGCAAGTCGGTCAAGGCGTCGCCGCTGAAGGTTGCCAAAGACGCTGTTTGACGGCGATGCGGCCGGCGTTCACGGGAACGGCGGCCGCTACAGATCGACCACCACGTAATCGCTCTCGACCGACACCGCGATCGTTTCGGCAACATACGGCCCCTTCACCACGTTGGTGCCGGGCTCGACATTGACGGGATAGGCTTTGACGCGGAAGCGCTTGGGGTCGCAGTAGGACTGGCCCGTGCGGATGTCGAATTCCCAGCCGTGCCAGGGGCAGCGGATGATTTCCCCGAGTTTTGTATATTCGATCTCGCCGGGATCAGAGGAAGTCGCGAGCCCGATCAGCGGGCCTTCGCACAAGGCCGCGCCCTGATGCGGGCAGCGGTTCAACAGGCCGAAGAACTCGCCCTTGACGTTGAAGATCGCGATCGGCCGCTCGTCGATGGTGAGAAATTTTCGTGTGCCCGGCGGCAACTCGTCCACCGGGGCAATGACATGCCGCGCCATCAGATTATCCGTACAGCTTCTTCGCATTGTCGAGATAGAACGCCTGCTTGTTGGCGTCGCTGACGCCGGGCGGCAGCACGCGCGAGGGCTCGTCGAAATCCCAGTGCGGGTAGTCGGTCGCGAACAACAGCTTGTCCCAGCCGATCCATTCGATCACCTCGAACAGATGCTCGCGGCGTTCCGGATCTTCCATCGGCTGCGTGGTCCACCAGATGTGATCGCGGATATATTCCGACGGGCGGCGCTTCAAATGCGGCACCTCGCTGCGCAGCCGGTCGAAACTCTTGTCCAGCCGCCAGGAAAGCGACGGCGCCCAGCCGAAGCCGGCCTCGATCATCACCATCTTCAGTTTCGGATAGCGCTCGAACACGCCCTCGAGCACCAGGCTTGCGAGCGCGGTCTGCTGGCACTGCGAATGGCCGACCATCTCCTCGATGTAAAAACTCGGCCAACCGGAAGCTGTGATGGGATTGCCGCCGAAGCCGAAGGCATGGACGCCGACGGGAAGGCCGATCTCCTGCGCCGCCTCATAGATCGGCCAGTAGCGTCGCTGGCCGAGCGGCTCGACATTGCGGCTCAGCAAAAGCACCTGCACGAAATTCTTGTCGCCGGCGCGTTTGCGGATCTCGGCGGCGGCGGTGGGGCCGTCTTCATTGCCGACGACGATCGAACCTTTGAGACGGGAATCCTTGCTGGTCCATTTCTCGATCTGCCAGTCGTTGATCGCGGTCGCCAATGCTGCGCTGAGATCGTGGTTGCGCAGGCCCTGCCCGGTGTCGAGTGGATTGAGCACGCCGAGCGCGACATTGTAGGGGTCGAGCAGCTGCTTCTGCATGAAGGACAGCGAGGAGCCTTGTTTGCCGCCTTCCGGCGGATAGGCGTCGCGGCGCGAGGCGTTCGGCTGCGCCTTCGGATAGGGCGGGCCTTCCATCATGCCCTGATAGGCGTGCTTGCCGTAGGTTTCGAGATGCGAATGCCAGCGTTTTGCCAGGAACGGATAAAGCTCGGTCCCGGTGGCGCGCGCGGGATGGATGTCGCAATCGGCGATCGCGGTCTTGACGCTAGTGGAAGCGGCCGGGTCGGCGCGAAACTGCACATTCATGGCGTTGCCTCCTTGAGCGCGGGCTGCGTGAGACGAGGATAGGCCGCGTGCGGATTGTCGATCATGATCTTGCGAACAAGATCTTGCGAAATGCCCTCCGGCAGCACCTCGTCGCCGTCGAATTGCCAGTGCGGATAGTCGGTTGAGAATAGGAGCAATTCGTCCGACTGCATATGGTCGAACAGGCGATTTAACGTGGCGGGATCCGGCGGCGCGTCGACCGGCTGCAGCGAGAAGCGGATGTTGCTGCGCACAATTTCCAGCGGCGCACGGTCGACCCAGGGCGTTTCCATCCGCACCCCGCGCCAGAACTTGTGCAGCCGCCACAGGAATGACGGCAGCCAGGTGAAGCCACTTTCCAGCATCACCATCTTCAGCTTCGGATGCCGGGCGAACACGCCCTCGACGATCAGGCTGGTCAACTGGGTCTGGAACGCCTGCGCCTGCGCGACGTAATCCTCGACATGATAGGAACCCCAGCCGACCGAGGTCGGCGGATTGTGATAGGCGGATCCGGCATGGATGCCGATGGCCAGCCCGAGCCGCTCGGCGGCGGCATAGATCGGCCAATAGGCGCGCTTGCCGAGCGGCATGTCGCCCATCACGAGCATCAGCACCTGAACGAAGCGCGGGTCCTTGGCACAGCGCTCGATCTCGGCGACTGATTTTTCCACGCTCTGGGTCGGGATCACGATCGAGCCGCGCAGGCGGGAATCCTTGTCGAGCCACTCCTTCACCAGCCAGTCATTCAGCGCGCGGCAGAAGGCGTCCTGCATGTCCTCGGAAAACACCATTTGCACGCCATACAAGGGATTGCAGATGCCGTAGCTGACCTGAAACCGATCGAGCGCCTGCTTTTGCATGTCGCTGAGGCTGGAGCCGGGCTTGCCCTGCGCCGGACGCCAATCGGGGCGCGCGCTGATCGGCGAATTGGCCGGATAGGATTGCGACACCAGATCGGTCATGCCGCGCGTCGTCACCTGGTCGCGCCAGTAGTCGTTCATATACGGCAGCAGGCTGGTCAGATGGGGCACGGCGGGATGCAGGTCGCAATCCACGCCGCCTGCGATCGGTGACGTCATGATGTTCCCACTTGCATGTTTCCTCGCGCCCGCGGTCTCACGGCATCTTGTAAGCCACGCCGCTTGGTTCTTTGGCCGCATTCAAGCAGGCTGACCGGCGCGCCGCAACTCGGCAAACGCTAGCCCCCTGTGCTAGGAAAACATGGGTCGGCCCTTGGGAGATGTTGATGATTCGGACTGGAAGTACGGTGGTTGCCATCACCCTGTTGCTGGCCGGCGCGGTAGCCGCGCAGACCGCGCCCCCTGCACCGCCTGCCGCACCCCCGCCGGTCGATTTCTCCAAGGTCGAGATCAAGACCACCGATCTCGGCGACAACGTCTACATGCTCGAGGGCCAGGGCGGGAACATCACGGTGGCGGTCGGCAAGACCGGCATCATCATGGTCGACGGCCAGTTCGCGCCGCTGCACGACAAGATCAAGGCCGCGATATCGACCATCTCCAACCTGCCGATCAAATACCTCATCAACACGCATTATCACGGCGACCACACCGGCGGGAATGAAGCCTTCGCCAAGGACGGCGTCACCATCGTTTCCGACGTCAACGTCAAGATTCGCCTGGCGGAGGGCACCACCAACGGCCTGACCGGCGTCAAGACGCCGCCGGCCGCAGCCGGCGCGCTGCCGAAGAAGACCTATGCCGGCGGCACGCTCAAGATCAGGATTCCCGGCCGCGTCGCCAATCTCAAGCATATCGCCCACGCCCATACCGACGGCGATACCTATGTGTGGTTCAAGACCGCCAATGTGCTGTCGACCGGCGACACCTTCACCAATGGCCGCTATCCCAACATCGACTTCGCCAATGGCGGCAACATCAGGGGCATGATCGCGGCGGCTGATGCCTATCTCAAAATGACCAACGCCAAGAGCCGCATCGTGCCGGGCCACGGCCCGATCGCCGACAAGGCGGCGCTAGCCGAATATCGCGCCATGCTGGTCACCGCGCGGGACCGCATGGCGAAGCTGGTCAAGGAAGGCAAGAGCGAAGACGACGTGCTGGCCGCAAAACCGTTCGCCGATCTCGACAAGAAATGGGCGCCGACGGAGCTCGCCTCCACGAATTTCATTCGCGTCGTCTATCATTCGCTGGCGGACAAGCCTGACAGGAAGTCGGTGCTGAAACGCATGCTGCGCCGGAGTTGAGAACAGATGAAAGAACTCGTTGGTATCGCCGAGAAGATCGCCGCCAGACTGATCGAACGGAAACAGACGATTGCGATCGCGGAATCCTCCACCGGCGGCCTGATCTCGGCGGCGCTGCTGTCGGTGCCCGGGGCATCCGCCTATTTCCTCGGCGGCGGCGTGGTCTACACCCGCGACGCGCGGCGCATCCTGATGGACATTTCCGATGAGGCGATGAAAGGCCTCCGCTCGGCGTCGGAGCCCTATGCGAAGCTGCTGGCGGGCCAGGTGCGCCAGCGTTTCGCCACCGATTGGGGCCTGTCCGAGACCGGCGCCGCCGGGCCGACCGGCAACCGCTATGGCGACGCCGCCGGCCACAGCTGCTTGGCGGTCGCGGGCCCGCAGAATGCGGTGTTCACGCTCGAGACCGGCAGCGCAGACCGGCAGGCGAACATGCAGAAGTTCGCGGCCACGGCGCTGGGCCTGCTGCTGGAGAATGTGTCGAAGTAGGTATTTCCTCCATCGTCGTCCCGGCGGACGCAGATGCGCAATTGCGCATCGGGGGACCCATACCGCGTGGTCTCTCGATGAAGCCTCGGTAGCAGAGGCCTTTCGCAAAACTTCTCCCTGTGGTTATGGGTCCCGGCGTTCGCCCTAGAGCATGCACACATCTGATGTCGGGGATTCCCGAATCGGCATTTTGTGTGATTCATATTGTGACACTTCGGCTTTGGCA
>NZ_JAFCME010000025.1 GCF_018130065.1 Bradyrhizobium sp. AUGA SZCCT0158
CGATGCCTTCACCTCAGAGGAATGTGCCAACTACCTCAAAAACTCAGGCTATCGAACCTAATGCCATCACGCTTTAGGACCAGCAATCGTGAATATCCGCTGAAATCGGACGATAGCATTTGAGGAGGTGCGGATGTCCGCTTTGGGGCTCAAAAACCGGCGACCCGGCCGTCCTATCCGTTGCGGGTGGACTTGCGCTCGGCGGATTTTCGCTCGCCCGTGACGGCATTTTCGGCCGCCCTGCTCATCAGCGACGCATAATCATGGCCGAACAGGACTTCGCAGAAGCGGATCGCCGCCTTGGCCTGCATTTGCCGGTAGGCGCGCGCCTTGGTGTCGCCGCCGCGCAGCGCCTGCACCAACGCCTCGGTCGAGTGCTCGACATAATGCTGCAGGTCGGAATAGGTCCGCAACGTGACCTCGTTGATCGCAAGTTCGCTGGCATAGGTGCGGCAAACCGCGACGAAATCGATCAGGGCCGCGGTTTCCTCGACGTCCGTGGCGTCGATTTTGGGAGCCGACGAAATGTCCTTGTCGGCGCGCTGGCGCAGGATGCGCCGGACCCGGCCGGGCACGCTGTCGATTTCCGACTGCAGCGAATTGGAAATGTCGGCGCGGATCGAGGTCAGCTGCTTGCCCCACGTGGAATCGTTGCGCAGGTCGAGCTCCGTGCGCAGGCCGCGCACGCCGTCATGCAGCGTCTTCAGCTGCTCGCTGACATTGTCGAACTGGCCGCGCCTGATGTCGGTGCGCAGGCAGGCCGCGAGAAAGGACAGATCGTGCAGCGCGAGCGTGACGGCGATGCCGTACGGCGTCGCGGCGACACGAATTTCATCGTCGGAAGCCGCCATCTTGATCGCGAGGCGGATGATCTGCCACGGCGCCGCCAGCCGCTGCATGATCAGCGACAGCGCGAACGGCAGGAGTTGCGGCGTCTGCAGCGAGGGAACATTGAGCGCCGAGGTCACCGACGCGATCTGGGATTCCGACAACGCCCGCAACTGGCTGGCAAGCCGGCTGCCCAGCGTGTCCATCGCCTCGCGCGCGCGCAAGACCGACCCGATCGACAGGAAGTCCTCGACGACGTTGGGCGGGCCGATACGCGCGAGCGAACGCTGCCTGTCGTCGCCCTGCACCGGCGCCGCGACCTTGGCGATCGCTTCCGCGGCGGCGAGCTGGAACTTGCGCGTCTCGGATTCGAGGCCAGCGGTCGAACCGCTCTGCCTGATCTCGGCCAGCGCGGCTTCGAAGGCCCGCGCCTGCTCCGGCGCGCCGTCCCGGGCCAGCCATTGCCAGACCGGCAGCAGCGAGGTGCGGCGGATCTGGCCCTGCCGCATCGGGAAATTGCTTTCGACCAGAAACGGCTCGATCGGGCGAAACAGCAGGCGCGCCGGATCATCGGTCCGCGGCCGCACTTCGTCGTCTTCCTCGGTTCCGCGCACCACCTTGCGCAATTGTTCGAGCACGAGGGTGGCGACCGCGACTTCCTCGCCGCGCTCGATCGCGCGCTCGAACGAGCGCATCAGCAGCGCCTGCGCCTGAGGCGGGAGCTGGGCGAGATAGTCCCTCAGCCGCTCGGTCGATGTCTGGCTCATGCGCCCGGTGTGGATATGCGTGTGTCGTCCGGACGGCAAAGCGCGTCCAACCGCCATCATAAAAGTGCGCGCGTTAAGAAGTCGTTTAGGAATGATGAAATCAAGGGCGGCATGGCCGGGTCCCGGACCGGATTCAATCGCTTTCGCGCTCAAACCCCCGGCAGCACCAGCTCGGCCCGCAACCCGCCGATCGGGGCATCGCCGAGCGCAAGGCTGCCGCCATAGAGGGCCGCAAGATCGACCACGATCGAGAGCCCGAGACCAGAGCCCGGCTTGGATTCGTCCAGCCGCTGTCCGCGCCGCGAGACCTGCGCGCGCTCGTCGGCCGACAGCCCGCGGCCGTCATCATCGACGATGATCCGCAGCCGCGGCCCGGCGCTTGGCTCCGCCGCCGGCTCGACCAGCACCTCGATCAGAACCTGGGTGGCGGTCCATTTGCAGGCGTTGTCGACCAGGTTGCCCGCCATCTCCTCGAGGTCCTGGCGTTCGCCGCGAAACTTCGCGCGAGGATCGGCTTTCAGATTGATCGTGATGGCGCGATCCCGGTGGATCTTTTCCATGGTCCGCCGCAATGCCTCCATCGCGGGCGCGACCTCGGTGACGGTGCCGACCACGGTGACGCGCGCGGCGATGCGCGCGCGCTCCAGGTGGTGGGCCACCTGATCGCGCATCACGTCGGCCTGCTCCAGCACCTTGCTGGCAAAGGCATCGACGGGGTGCGCGGCGGCCTCGTTGACGATCACGGAGAGCGGCGTCTTGATGGCGTGGGCGAGATTGCCGACATGGGTGCGGGCGCGCTCGACGATTTCCCGGTTGGCGTCGATCAGCGCATTGGTCTCGCGCGCCAGCGGAGCGATCTCGACCGGGAACTCGCCCTCCAGCCGTTCGGCACGGCCGGAGCGGATATCGGCGATCGATTCCGAGATGCGCTTGAGCGGCGCAAGTCCGAAGCGGACCTGGAAGATCGTGGTCAGCAGCAGCACGATGCCGAGCGCCGCGAAAGTGCCGCCGAGGTAATAGTCGAAGCTGCGCGTCTCGTCGAAGATCTCGGCGGCATCGCCGGCGACGCCGATCAGGAATTTGCCGTCCGCGCCGAGGTCGACCGGCCGCTCCACCATCCGCAAAGTCTGCCCCTCGGGACCGTCGACATAGCCGAGACGGATGCCCGCCGCGGTCAATTCGGCACCGTGCTCCTCGAGTTTCGGCAGCTTCTTGTCCCACAGCGAACGCGACACCCGCGCTTCGGGCTTGTCGCCGTCGGTGCGCACGACCTGCCAGTACCACCCCGACAGCGGCAGCTCGAACAACGGCTCGCCAAGCGACTGGAACGGGTGGTCGGGCGGCTCGTCCGGGGTTGCGACCTCGGCGATCAGGGTACGCAGATAGAGATTCAGGCGGCGGTCGAAGGCGCGCTCGGTGGCATCGCGATAGACCGACGACAGCACGAACCCGGTGATGACAAGGATCACCACCACCCACGCGGTCGCCGACAGGAACAACCGTGTGGCGAGCGAGGAGCCGCGCATCAGGACGCGATCCCGAACAGGAGAGGCCGGCTTTCGGAACTGATCATGCCCGGACAAAAGAGTAAGCGCGCTACTTCTTCAAGACCTTTATCGCGCGCCAGTCGTCACGTACCCGGGGCCGGCGGCGTCAGGAGATAGCCGAGCCCGCGCACGGTCTGGATGATATCGACGTCGAGCTTCTTGCGGATACGGCCGACGAACACTTCGATGGTATTGGAATCGCGGTCAAAATCCTGGTCATAGAGATGTTCGACCAGTTCGGTGCGCGACACCACGCGTCCGGTATGATGCATGAGATAGGCGAGCAGGCGGTATTCGTGCGACGTCATCTTGATCGGATTGCCTGACACGCTGACCCGGCCGGTGCGGGTGTCCAGCGAAACCGGGCCGCAGGTCAGTTCCGACTGGGCGTGACCGGTCGAACGGCGGAGCAGTGCGCGGATCCGCGCCAGCACTTCTTCGAGGTGAAACGGCTTTGCGACATAGTCGTCGGCGCCGGCGTCGAAGCCCTGCACCTTGTCGCTCCAGCGGTCGCGGGCGGTGAGAATCAACACCGGCATCGCCCGTCCGTTGCGGCGCCAGGACTCCAGCACCGAGATGCCGTCCATCTTCGGCAGGCCGATGTCGAGAACGACGGCGTCATAGGGTTCACTGTCACCGAGGTAGTGCCCCTCCTCGCCGTCGAACGCGCGATCGACCACATAACCGGCATCCGTCAGCGCCGTCGTCAGCTGACGGTTGAGATCGGGGTCATCCTCGACGACAAGCAGGCGCACGCTGGCCTCCAATGGTGTGCTTCACGAAACCTGCCACAAGATGAGGCTCATCGGCGTGAACGGCCAATGAACAGGCACTCGGCGCCATGTTACTTTTTCGTCATGACGGCCCGCAACGGCGCGGCCCTCAGTCGCAGGCAGCACCTAAAACCCCGTTCCGATGGAATCGAAACAGGGCTCTAGATCTTCGTTTTGACGCGTCTTCTTCACGCGAACCGGTGTCCACTTCGCTTGAAAACGCTCTAGCCTGCCGAATCGGAGGCCCAAAGCGGCCAAAAAGCGCGGCTAACGGCCGTCTGCCCCGCGGACCACGATCAAATTGACCGGGCCGCCCGGCCGGCCATCGTCGAACACGCCAACCGTCAACCGCCCGGTTTTCCAGGCGGCGGTATCGAGATTGGTGCGGCCCTCGTACAACAGCGGGCCGTCGGGATCATTGTCATGGCCGTGCACGACGTGGAGCTCGCCGAACCCGCTCGAATCGTCCTTCGGGTAGCGTTTCCATAACAGGGTCTTTTCGCTCTGCTTCTCCAGCGGCGTCCCTGCCTCGACGCCCGCGTGCACATAGAGGCGGTGCGCATCGACATACAGCAGCCGCAATTGATCGAGCCACGCGATATGGGCCTGCGGCACCGCGGCGGGATCGCCGCCATAGGACGCCAGCGCCGCATCGCCGCCCCGCTCCAGCCAAAAAGCCTGTTTCGCCGGATCGCGCAGCCCTTCGACCATCATCGCGTCGTGATTGCCCTTCAACGCAACAAAGCGCCAGCCGCCGCCGATACCTGGCAGCAGCCGGTCGATCACCTGCCTGCTCTGCGGGCCCTTGTTGACGTAGTCGCCGATGGTGACGATGACGCCGGCTTTGCCGGACGCATGCGCGTCGATCTCCAAAAGCGCGCGGCTCAGAAGATCATCGCGACCATGAATATCCGGAATGACGTAGGTGAAGCTCATCCGCGTACGCATTTCCGGCTAGGGGACTCCACGGTGCTATTCCAACCGCACGCCACCGGCAACCGGCTTGCATTGTCCGGCCGGGCTGCCGGCGACTGTATTTTGCTCCGTCCCTTACGTCCGGAAGAACACGAACCAGACCACGCCCAGGATCAGGATCGCCAGTCCAGTCGAGACGGTCAGGAGCGCCAGCACCGACGGGCCGGGTTCGGCCTGACGTGCCTCGGTCGGAGTTTCGATAATCTGGCCATGTCGACGCGTTGCCATGGGGGACCTCATTTGCCTAAGTGCCTGTAATGCCAGCTATTGCTTCGACACCACCCGTCAAAAGCAACGCATGATGACAAATGATGTTCCGGGGCTTCTCAGAGGGCATTTTGCAGTCAGGTCGTAACAGGTCGCAGTCGAACGCCGGAACATATCGCTCGGTCTCGGTTAACGCCGTTGGCAGATTCCCTCCCCCGCCGTGTTTGAAACCGGGTCTACCGATGGTATTCTTCACGGTCGTCTGTTGCGTCTGTTCGGAGTTTCCCATGGCCCCCCGCGCCAACTGGAAGGGCTTCTTGCGCCTTTCCCTCGTGACCTGCCCGGTCGCCCTGTATCCGGCGACCTCGGATACCGAGAAGGTCTCGTTCAACCAGATCAACCGCAAGACCGGCCATCGCATCAAATATGCCAAGGTCGATGCCGACACCGGCGAGGAAGTCGCCAACGAAGACATCATGAAGGGCTACAAGATCGACACCGACACCTATATCGAGGTGTCGAAGGACGAGCTTGACGATCTCGCGCTGGAATCGACCCGCACCATCGAGATTGATGAGTTCGTACCGCGAGCGGATATCGACAGCCGCTACGTGATCCGTCCCTATTATCTCGTGCCGGACGGCAAGGTCGGCCACGACGCGTTCGCGGTGATCCGCGAAACCATCCGCAGCATGGACAAGGTCGCGATCGGCCGCGTGGTGCTGACCAACCGTGAACACATCATCGCACTGGAGCCGCTCGACAACGGCCTGATGGGAACCCTGCTGCGCTACCCCTATGAGGTCCGCAGCGAGAAGGAATATTTCGACGACATCCAGGACGTGAAGATCACCAAGGATATGCTGGATCTGGCCAAGCACATCGTCGAGCAAAAATCCGGATCGTTCGAACCCGAGCAGTTCGAGGATCGCTACGAGCAGGCGCTGATCGACCTGATCAACCAGAAGCGCAACGGCCTGAAGACATCGCCGAAGGCAGCAGCGAAGACCGGCGGCAACGTCATCAATCTGATGGACGCGCTGAAACGCAGCCTCGCCAACGAGAAACAGGCCGCTCCTGCCGCAGCCAAGGAAAGCGGCAAGGAAAACGGCAAAGCCAAAGGCAAGAAGCCGCGCAAGGCAGCCGCCGGCCAGCGCGAAATGCTGCTGCCGATCTCAGGCAGCGGCAAGCGCGCCGCCAAGGAGACGGTCAAGGAAGCGCCGAAGAAGGCCGAGAAGCCGGTTCGCACTTCCGCCCACACCAAGAAGGCCAGTTGATCGCGCAGGCATTCGGCCGGTAACGCGCGATGCCGTGGTCGACGCCGTTCGATGAGCCGATCGCACTGCGCGGCGGCCGCACGCTCACGACGCTGCAGCACGCCGCCGACTACGTCATGAAACTGCCAGAAGCCGACCAGCAGGAAGCGCGCTGGCAAACCGCGGTCGAGCATTTGATCAGGGCTGCGGAGACCGGCGGCGGGTGGCTGATGTTCGCGCGGATCGCAATGATGCGTGCGCTATATGCGGATGAAAACGACCGGTAACGCCGCCATACGGCGCTAGTCCCCGCCGTCGCCATCTCCTCCGCCAAAATCAAAGCCGTCAATGCCGTCGCCGGACAGCCTGCTCCGGAACATGATATCCGTGAGCAGGAGCACAACCAGTATGGCGGCGAATACGCGCCACGGATGTTGCAGACTGTAGGCGATGACCTGCCGGCCGAAGCTGGCGATCGGTGGACCCCAGGTCCCGAACAGCAGCTCTTGCATGGTGCGCGCTGCCGGCCCGTTCTATTTGAGCGATGTGCTGACGGTGCCGAACTTGGTGCTGAGCGCAGTGCCGACGCCGTTGACGGCACCGACGATCACGATGCTGATGCCCATCGCAATGAGGCAATACTCGATCGCGGTCGCGCCGGACTGATCCTGGAAAAAATTCTTCAACAATCGACGCATAAAAAACTCCTGTCGACGCCGCCGGAATTCTTCCCGCGCCACGCTCCAAATGGAACCCTAGATTGGAATGATTGACGGCGTTTTGACGAACAGGATGAACGACTGATTAAGCCGGAGCCCTGACTGCACCGGTATTCCTACGGTACCAAAAATTTACTCTGAATTGTGCCGCGCCGGCCATGGTCGGCGGATCGGCGTCTTCCGGAGCGAGCGCACATGTCCACGCAGAAGCGTGAACCAGGAAAAAACTACATCGGCCTCTTGAACGATGAGTTGGAAGAGCAGCGCACCGCCGAGAGGCGATCCGGCAACGATCGCCGTCTGACCGCGTATGTCCTCGGCCTGATGGCGGCGATGTTCAACCATCGCCGCAACGAGGCGAGATAGTCGCCCTCCCGTCGCCCGTAGGCGCGGCCGGCTTCGAGGCCGCCGCGGCGAAGAGCGCCCGACACGTTTCTGATCGAGTGGGAACCGCTGGACCTCGGACTCATCGGTTTGACGCCGGTATTGGTCTGTAGCAAGAGGTCCGGCGGCAAACGCATATCAGCACTTCCCGGGGCAGGCGCCGCCCGCGCTTTACCGTGAGGAAAATTCCTGTTCCAACTGTGAGAAATCGGCCGAACGAACCGGCCTGCACACAAGGGGGAGACCGTGATGAAGCTCGGCGCCGCGATTGCAGAAATCATGAAGCGCGAGGGGATTGAGATCCTCTGCGGCTATCCCGTCAATCATCTGATCGAATATGCCGCCAATGCCGATATCCGCCCCGTGATGGTGCGCCAGGAGCGCATCGGAGTCCATATGGCGGATGCGATATCCCGGGTCACCTCGGGCCATTCGATCGGCGCGTTCTGCATGCAGCACGGCCCCGGCGCCGAAAACGCCATGGGCGGTGTGGCGCAGTGTTACGGCGAATCCGTCCCGGTGCTGGTGCTGCCGATGGGTTATGCGCGGCGGCTCGCCAATATCGACCCAAACTTCAACTCCAGCCAGGCGATGCGGGCGTTCTCAAAATCCTCCGAGCCGATCAATATCGCGGCTGAAGTCTGCAACATCTTTCGCCGCGCCTTTACCAAGCTGAAGAACGGCCGCGGTGGGCCTGTCATCGTCGAAATCCCGGCCGACATGTGGAACGAAGACGTACCGGAGCCGCTGAACTACACGCCGGTGCTGCGCACCCGCTACGGCGCCGATCCCGTCCACATCAAGGAGGCGGCCGCGCTATTGGTCGGCGCCAAGCGGCCGGTGATCTACGCCGGCCAGGGCGTGCACTACGCCAGGGCCTGGCCGCAACTGAAGCGGCTGGCCGAGCGCCTCGCGATCCCCGTCACCACGAGCCTTGGCGGAAAATCGTCGTTTCCGGAGACGCATCCGCTGTCACTGGGCTCGGGCGGCCTTGCCGTGCCCCGCGCGGTGCCAAAATTCCTCGGCGAGGCCGACGTGATCTTCGGCATCGGCTGCTCGTTCACCGAAACCTCGTTCGGCATCGCGATGCCGAAGGGCAAGACCATCATTCATTCGACGCTGGACCCCAACCATCTCAACAAGGATGTCGAGGCCAGGATCGGCCTGGTCGGCGATGCCGGCCTGGTGCTCGATGCGTTGCTGGAAGAAATCGGCAAGAGTGTCACCAGCGATCGTGACGCATCCTCTGTCGCCGCCGAGATCGCGGCCTCGCACAAGGAATGGCTGGCGAAATGGATGCCAAAGCTCACCCACAACGAGGCGCCGCTCAGTCCCTACCGCGTCTTGTGGGACCTGCAGCACACCGTCGACATCAAGAACACCATCATCACCCATGATGCCGGCAGTCCGCGCGACCAGCTCTCGCCGTTCTGGAAATCGGTCGAGCCGTTGTCCTATATCGGCTGGGGCAAGACCACCCAGCTCGGCTACGGGCTTGGGCTCGCCATGGGCGCCAAACTCGCAAAGCCCGACAAGCTCTGCATCAATGTCTGGGGCGATGCCGCGATCGGCTTCACCGGCATGGATTTCGAGACCGCCGTGCGCGAGCGGATTCCGATCATGTCGATCCTGTTGAACAATTTTTCCATGGCGATCGAGCTGAAGGTGATGCCGATCTCGACCGAGAAATACCGCTCGACTGACATTTCCGGCGACTACGCCGCGATGGCGCGCGCCTTCGGGGGCTATGGCGAACGGGTGACCAAGCCGGAAGACATCATTCCCGCGATCCAGCGCGGCATCGCCAAGACCAAGGAAGGCATCCCGGTGCTGCTGGAATTCATCACCAGCAAGGAGACCGAGGTCTCCCGGCCCGGAACCTGATCACAGACTCGGCCGATAACCGATTAGCCTGCTTCACATTTTGCCACCCCGGCCTTAAGAAAAGGCCGGGATGGCGCTGGCTTGGCCGCGCCTGGAATGAAATTATCTGCCACATTGGTGCGAGCGCTGATGGCTTGGCGCCATCGGCCTGCAAGGCTTGCTCTGAAATGGCTTGCTCTGAAATGGCTTGCTCTGAAATGGCTTGCTCTGAAATGGCTTGCTCTGAGATGGCTTGCCGTGAAATGGATTGAGTGAATGACCGCGCTCCCCCCGGACGCCGTGGCCGATCTCTACAGACTGGTTGCCGAGCTCGAGCAGAGGCTCGAATCCAGCTTCGCCGCCCACGACGCTGATATCGCCCGTCAGGCAGCGACGGACGCGGAAAACGGCCGGCTGATCCATGAACTGAGCATCGCCCGCGAGCGCCAGAACGCCAGCGCCGATATCCTGCGAACCATTGCCAGCGTATCGGGCGATGCCGAACACGCGCTGCACCAGATCGCCGAAACCTGCGCCCGCCTGTTCGATGCGCCCAGCGCCACCATCCATATTGCCGAGGGCGACGGCTGGGCCAACATCATCCGATTCGGGGAAAGCTCGAAGCGCGTCGGCGCCGGCGTTCCGGAAACGCAGCTCAAGATCGGCGGCCGCAATATGCCCGGAACCATCGTGGGCGAGAACCGCCAGATTCACGTTCCCGATGTCGACAATGTCGACCCTGAAATCGCCGATTGGCCGGGATTGCCATATGTTCGCGAGGCCGGCACGCGCTCGATGTCCGGGTCACCGCTGCGGTGCGAAGGCAAAGCGATCGGCGCGCTGATCGTTTACCGCGATCAGCTTGCGCCGTTCACCGAGGATGAGCTCGCGCTTCAGCAAAGTTTTGCCGACCAGGCCGCCATCGCCATCGAAAACACCCGGCTGTTTCGCGAGACAAGGGAAGCGCTGGAGCGACAGACAGCCACGGCCGAAATCCTCAAGGTCATTGCCGCCTCTCCCTCCGACGCGCAGCCGGTGTTCGAAGCCATCGCTGCCAGCGCCAAGCGATTGCTCGGCGGGTTCTCCGCCACGGTGCTGCGCTTTCTCGGCGACGAACTGCATCTGGTGGCGTACACGCCGACCAGCCCCGCTGCCGATGAAGGCCTGAAGGCCTCGTTTCCGAGATCGATCTCGGAATTCCCGACCTTCGCGCTGGTGCGCAATGGCGAGACCGTTCAGTTTCCCGACAGCGAAGCCGCGCACGTCCCGAAGTTGAACCGGGATCTGGCGCGGCTGCGCGGCTTCCGCAGTGTATTGTTCACACCCCTGATGAACCAGGGGGTGCCGGTCGGCATGATCAGCGTGACCCGCGCGGAGCCGGGCGCCTTTGCCGCCGACCACGTGCAATTGCTGCAGACATTCGCCGACCAGGCGGTGATCGCGATCGAGAACGCACGCCTGTTCAACGAAACCAGGCAGGCCCTGGAGCGACAGACCGCGACGGCTGATGTCCTCAAGGTGATCGCCGGCTCGCCGTCGGACGTGCAGCCGGTGTTCGAGGCCATCGTGACCAGCGCGAACCGGCTGATCGGCGGATTTTCCACCGCAATGTTTCGCTACGTCGACGACCAGATCCATCTGTCCGCGTTCACCCCGACAGACCCCGCGGGCGACGCGGTGCTACAATCCTCGTTCCCGATGCCGCTTGGCAGCTTCCCGCCCTACCAGCTGGTCCGCGACGGCGCGCCGGCGGAACTCGTCGATACCGAACTCGAGCCGGCCGCACGCGACATCGCGCGTGCACGGGGCTATCGCAGCATGCTGTTCGCGCCGCTCATGAACGAGGGCAAGGCCGTCGGCATCATCACGGTCACGCGCCGGGCACCCGGCTCGTTCGACGAGCCCCACGTCCGGCTGCTGCAAATGTTCGCCGCGCAGTCGGTGATCGCGATGGAAAATGTGCGACTGTTCAACGAGACGCGGGAGGCGCTGGAGCAGCAAAAGGCGTCTGCGGACATCCTCCGGGTCGTCAGCAGCTCGGTCGCCGATGCCCAGCCCGTATTCGACGAGATCTTGCGCAGCATCGCGCATCTGTTTGGCGGCGATGACCGGTTCATCTACCTCGCAGGCGACGATGGACTGCTCCATATCGGCGCGGCCCACGGCGTCAACGCCGAGCGCGTGCGCGCGCTGTACCCGGTGCCGCTGGAGGGTACCGCGAGCGAGGTAGCCTTCCGCGAGCGCCGCCTGATCCATTACGCCGACGTATTCAACGATCCCGACGTGCCTTCGCCGCTGCGCGAGATCGCTCGCCGTATCGGCAAGAACTATTCGATGGCGCTCGCGCCCATGCTGTGGGAGGACCGTGCCATTGGCTCGATCTTCGTAGGCCGCACTTCGATGAAGCCGTTCAGCGAAAAGGAGTGCAGCCTGCTGCGCAGCTTCGCCGACCAGGCTGTCATCGCGATCCAGAACGCGCGGCTGTTCAACGAGACGCGGGAAGCGCTGGAGCGGCAGACCGCGACGGCGGAGATCCTCAACGTCATCGCCGGATCGCCGACCGACGTGCAGCCGGTGTTCGACGCCATCGCCGAAAGTGCCAAGCGGCTGCTCGGCGGCCAGACGGCGCTGGTCACCCGCGTCGTCGGCGACCAGCTTGATCTGGCGGCCCACACCGCCGGAAGCCATGCCGGCGATGAGGCGATACAGAGTTCGTTCCCGACCCCGCTTGCTTCCTCCGGAATGCACAGCCGGGTGGCCCTGACCGGGAGGATCGCGTTCCGCTCCGATATCGAAACCGAACCGGATGTGTCCGAAGCCGTCAAGGAAACGGCGCGCGCCCGGGGTTACCGAAGCATCATCTCCGTTCCGATGCTGCGCGAAGGCGTTGCGATCGGCACCATTGGCGTCTCGCGTGCGGAACCGGGACGGTTCGCCGACAACCAGATCGACCTTCTCAAGACGTTTGCCGACCAGGCCGTGATCGCGATCGAGAATGTCCGCCTGTTCAATGAGGTCAAGCAGCGCACGGAAGATCTGAGCGAATCCCTGCAGCAGCAGACTGCGACCGCCGACGTACTCAAGGTGATCAGCCGCTCGGCCTTCGATCTGCAGACGGTGCTGGATACGCTTACCGAATCCGCCACCCGACTGTGCGAGGCCGATGCCGGGCTGATCGCCAATCGCGACGTCGACACTTTCCGGGTGGCCGCAACCTTTTCCTTCTCGCCGGAGTATGACGCGTTCATGCGAGGTCGCGCATTGCCCGCAGGGCGCGGGAGCGTTGCGGGGCGGGTCGCGATCGACAGACAGGTCGTCCACATCGCCGACATCGCTGCCGACCCGGAGTACACCATGCGCGAGACGGTGGTGCTTCAAAAGATTCACAGCATGCTCGGCGTGCCTCTGCTGCGCGAGGGGGTCGTGGTCGGCAGCATCATTCTCGGACGGCAGCGGGTG
This sequence comes from Bradyrhizobium sp. AUGA SZCCT0158, assembly GCF_018130065.1. Taxonomy (GTDB): domain Bacteria; phylum Pseudomonadota; class Alphaproteobacteria; order Rhizobiales; family Xanthobacteraceae; genus Bradyrhizobium. Next base: position 12,779 of record NZ_JAFCME010000025.1, read on the forward strand.
GAGCCCTTTACCGACCGGCAGATTGAGTTGGTTCGGACCTTTGCCGACCAGGCCGTGATCGCGATCGAGAACGTCCGCCTGTTCGAAGAGGTGGAAGCCAAAACCCGCGATCTCTCCGAAGCGCTGACGTACCAGACCGGAAGCGGCAACATTCTGAGGGTGATTGCCTCCTCGCCGACCGACGTCGCTCCCGTCCTTGCTGCCATCGTGGAGAGTGCCTGCGAGCTTTGCGACGCCAATGATGCCATCGTTTACCTGAAGGAAGGCGATCAGCTTAGCTACGAAGCGCATCATGGCCCGATACCCGTGGTCTTCGGCGAGAAGCGCGCCATCAACCGCGACTATGTCGCCGGACGATCGGTTGTCGACAGGATGCCGGTACATGTGCACGACGTATTTTCGGAGGAAGGCGCGGAATTTCCGGAAGCGCGGGAATTGTCGCGAAGCCTGGGCATTCGCAGCATCTTGTGTGCGCCGATGCTGCGCGAGAACGAAAGCATCGGCGCCATCCTGCTTCGGCGCACCGAAGTGCAGCCGTTCAACGACAAGCAGATCGCGCTGCTGCAGACCTTTGCCAATCAGGCCGTGATCGCTATTGGCAACGTGCGGCTGTTTGAAGAGGTGCAGCAGCGCACCCGCGATCTCTCGGAAGCCCTGCAACAGCAGACTGCGACATCAGATGTTCTCAAGGTCATCAGTCGCTCGGCGTTCGATTTGCAGACGGTCCTCGACACGCTGGTTGAATCTGCCGCACGTCTGTGCGACGCCGACAAGGGCGTCATCTTCAAGCGCGACGGCGATCTCTATCGGTGGTCGGCCAATTTCGGCAACCCGCCCGAGCTCGAAATTTTCGCAAAGGCCAATCCGTTCAAGCCGGGGCGCTACGCCGTGACTTCCCGTGTGGCGCTCGAAGGCAAAACGTTTCACGTTGCCGACGTGCTTGCCGACCCCGAATACGGCGCCAGCCAATATCAAAGGCTGGGAGGCTATCGAACCATCCTCTGCGTTCCCTTGCTAAGAGAGGGCGTGCCCATCGGAGTGTTCGCGCTGACGCGATCGGAGGTTAAGCCGTTTACCGAACGTCAGATCGAACTGGTGCAGACTTTTGCCGACCAGGCCGTGATCGCGATCGAGAACGTGCGGTTGTTCGACGAGGTTCAGGCTCGCACCAAGGAACTGGCTGCTTCGCTCGACGATCTGCGCACCGCGCAGGACCGGCTGATCCAGACCGAAAAGCTGGCTTCGCTCGGCCAGCTCACCGCGGGCATTGCGCATGAGATCAAGAACCCGCTCAACTTCGTCAATAACTTCGCCGCCCTTTCGGCGGAACTGACCGACGAACTGAACGACGTGCTCAAGCCGGCCGAGATCAGCGACAAGATCCGCGAAGAGGTCGATGAACTGACCGGCCTGCTCAAGGACAATCTGCAAAGGGTGGTCCAGCACGGCCAGCGCGCCGATTCCATCGTCAAGAACATGCTGTTGCATTCGCGCGAGGGAGGTGGCGATCACCGGCCCGCCGACATCAACGCGCTGATCGACGAGAGCCTCAACCTCGCCTATCACGGCGCCCGCGCCGAACGAGCCGACTTCAACGTCACACTGCAGCGCGACTTCGACGCCAATGCCGGCATGGTCGAGGTATTTCCGCAGGAAATCACCCGCGTGTTCCTGAACCTGATCTCGAACGGCTTCTATGCCGTGAACCGGCGCCGGATCGAGGCCGGCCAGCCCGGGTTCGATCCCGTGCTGATCGCCGCCACCCGCGATCTCGGCGACGCCGTCGAGATTCGCATCCGCGACAACGGGATAGGCATCCCGTCCGAGGTAAAGGACAAGATGTTCAACCCGTTCTTCACCACAAAACCCGCGGGCGAAGGCACCGGGCTTGGCCTGTCGATGAGCCACGACATCATCGTGAAACAGCATGGTGGCACCATCGACGTCGATACCGAGCCCGGTCAGTTTACCGAGTTTCGCATTGTTCTGCCGAGGACCAGCAATCCTCTCAACACGACCCGAGGTTCGACGTGAGTGTTCTGGTGCTTGTGGTCGATGACGAGCCCGACATCGAGGCGCTGTTTCGCCAGCAATTCCGCAAGGATTTGCGCGCGCAACGCTTTGTGATGGATTTCGCCGGCTCGGCGGCCGATGCGCTCGCCCGCATCGGTTCCACCATCGAGCATTCGCTGATCCTGATCCTGTCGGATATCAACATGCCCGGGATGACCGGGATCGAGATGCTGCCCAGGGTCAAGGAGATCCGGCCCGACGTTCCCGTCATCATGATCACCGCCTATGGCGATGCGGAGACCAGGCGCAAGGCGATCGCCGGCGGCGCGATAGGTCTGCTCACCAAGCCGATCGACTTTGCCCTGCTCCGGGACGAAATCGATACGCGGCTGGCACAGGCGGGCTAAAACGTTTTCGAGCGAAGTGGCACAGGTTCGCGCGAAGAAAACGCGTCAAAACAAGAATCTGGAACGCCCTACTCCGCCATCTCCGCCGGCGGCGGCGTCCCCGGCCCAGCCAGCGGGCGCTCTTCCATCAGGATCATGCAAATCGTGGCGCCGGCCATCAGCGCGGCCGCGGCGCCGAATACGTAGCGGAATGCCGTGATCATGTCGGCGACGGGGATCGAATTCAGGGGACCGTGGTGCTCGCCAACCAGCGAAATGTCCGCCCCCAGCACCATCAGCAGGATCGCGGTGAAGGCCGCGACCGTGAACGACGACATCAGCGATCGGAAGAAATTCATCGCACCGGTGACGGTGCCGATCTGCGGCCGCGCCACCGAATTCTGCAGCGAGACCACGCTGACCGGAAACGTCGTTCCGAGCCCGAGCGCGAAGATCGACAGCAGCACCAGCAATCCCCAAAGCGGCAGCGTCGTGAGCGCCAGTGCGCACCCGGAGATCGCGGCGATCGACGTTCCGATAATCGCGACACGCTTGTAGTGTTTGGCGCGCGCCATGGTGCGTCCGGCGATGGCGGCGCCACAGGTCGAGATCGCGGCGAGCGGAATCAGCGCGAGGCCCGCCTCGCTGGCGCTGAGGTGGTAGACCACCTCGTAATAGAGCGGCAGATTGACGGTCAGGCCGGTGATGGCGCCGAGCGCACAGCCGCCGGCGGCCATCGCATAGGGCACCACCGTTCCGCCCATCAGCGGCAGCGGCAGGAACGGCTCGTCGGCCTTGCGCGCGTGCCAGACGAAGCTGAACGCCAGCGCGGCTGACGCGCCGATCATCGCGATGATGGTCGGCGACAGCCACAGATAACGGTTGCCGCCCCAGGTCAGCACCAGCATGAACACGACCGCAGCCGCCATGAGCAAGACGCCGCCGAGCCAGTCGACCTTGCGCCGGCGGTGGAACACCGGGATCTTGCCCATCTTCGGCAGCAGCAGCGCCAGCGCGCCGAGCGCGAGCGGCACGTTGATCCAGAAGATCATCGACCAGTGCAGATGTTCCGCGAACACCCCGCCGACGACCGGCCCGCCGATCCCGGCGGCGACCCACACACCGCTGAAATAGGCCTGGTACTGGCCGCGTTCGCGTGGGCTCACCACGTCGGAGATCACCGTCTGCACGACAGGCATGATGCCGCCGCCGCCGAGGCCCTGCAGGCCGCGCGCGAGGATCAGTATCGGCATGTTCGGCGCCAATGCGCACAGGATCGAGCCAGCGATGAACAGGCTGAGGGCGACAATGATCATGACGCGGCGGCCGTAGATGTCGCTCAGCGTGCCGAACACCGGCGCCACCGCGGTCGATGCCAGGAGGTAGGCCGTGATCACCCAGGAGAGATTGGAAACGTCGCCGAACTGGCGGCCAATGGTCGGCAACGCCGTTGCGACGATGGTCTGGTCGAGCGCGGCCAGAAACATCGTCAGCATCAGGCTGATCAGGATGGTGCGGACCTCGTCCTGGGTCAGCGGCGCGCGCGGCGCAATCGGCGGCGCATCGCTGACATCGATGACCTCGGTCGTGATGTGCGAGATTTCAGCCGAAATTTCGTCGGTTAACGTATCTTGGTCGGCAGGTTGACCGCGCTGCCGTTCGAACTTGTTCATTTGAGACGTAATATTTTTCTTCGCGGCTCAAAGCCGCCGACATGGAATCGCTATATCAGCTGCACTTTAGAGCGCAAACTTCCCTCGCGGCAGGCACCTGCGCGCATGGGAGCATCCCGAGAGCGCAGCTTCGCAATCACGTGATCGGCGGATTGCGCAAAACGCTACGATTTCGGCCGCTTTTTGCGCCTGCCCTCCATATCCGGCGCGGTCTCGCAACGGGCGCAAGACTCGACGCTGTAGTTGTTCCGTGTAACATTTACTACCGCAACGGTGGCTATCGGGCTGATCCCCTTCAGGCGGGATCGCGTGCGGGGTTACCCGAAAAAGCCCGGCGATATACGGCATCTCATTGCAGGAGCGGCGCGATGGACGAGATTTTGATCAACAAGACGCCGGTTCTGATTGCATCAGAACCGAAAGGCCCGCGATAGATTTCCAATCCTGGCCTAAAGCTTCAACGGCTCAAGCAAATCGATCAAATGCGGCTTCTTTTCATCGACGATCTCGACCTTTAGCTTTGGATTCTTCGCGAAGAAGGAAGCCAGGCCGTGCTTGGCAGGGGACCAGTTTTCCCTGACCTCGATCTTGGGGTTTTTCTTCTTTCGCTTCTTTTCCTTGGCCTGTTCCTTGTTCCAGTCGGCCTTGCGCCCCTTGTCGATCTCTTCGATGGGATAGGTCAGATGAATCGTATAGTCCGTGTCGGCGCCGCGCGCGTCCAGCAGCATTTGCAGCGTATTGCGTTCCGGGTTGCCATGCTCGCCGTCGCCGGAAAAGACATAGTGATCGGCGGTCACCTTCTTGAAAAAGCTCGTTTCCATGTTGTTGTCGCTGCCGTGGTGTGGAACCTTCAGGATGTTCACGTGCCGTTTGCCGCTCTTGCCGAGAATACCGGTCAGCTTCAGCCCGTCCAGAGTCTTGTCGCCGCGGGCGTCTCCGGTCAGCAGGATGCTCTTGCCCTTCAGTTCGACGAGCACGACGATGCTGGACAGATTCGAGATCGATTCATCCGAGAAAGCCGCCAGTGCTGCTTCCGATGATTTCTTCTTTTTCTGAGCCTTCAGCCATTTGTCGTGCTCTTTCTGCAGTGCCAGCAATTCCGGCTGCAGCGGCCCAACCACCGTCACCTTCAGGCCATCGAGCGTGACGGGCTTCGAGGCCTTGCTTGCAAGGATCAGCTTACCCTTGAACTTGTGATTCAGTTTCCAGCCGAGCGCCTTGGCGTCGTCGCGCAGCGTCCGGCCCTGCGGAATGCTGGAGAGCACCTCGTACGCATGCATTTTTTCTTCGTCCTCGACGTCATCGTCCAAGGCTGATTTCCCGATACTCGCCAGCACCGTCCCGGAATCGAAAGTCCCGCCCTCGCCGGCCGCTCCGCCTCCCAGCGAGGCGGTCTCGACCATCAGTTCACCGGGTTTCGTATTCAACAGATCGTCGAAACTGTTATGCCAGAGACTGGTTACCTCCAGTCGCAAGGGCGGGTTTTTGCCGCGTTGCTCCTTGGTCAGATCGAGAATTCCCTTGATGTGATCGTCGTCGACATGGCTCACCATCACCACATCAACCGGCAGAGGGTCCTTCTCGTCGAGCCCGCGCGCCTCGTGGACCTGTTCGATCCGCGGCTTGAGGTGCGGCTTGTAGACGTTGGACGGGCCACCATCGATCAGGATCAGACGCGGATCGTCCTCCGGGCCATAATGAAGCATCAGGCAATCGCCTTTGCGCGCGCGCAATACATCCAGCGTGAAAAACATTCATGCCTCCTTAAATGGACTGAAAGGCTCGCAGGACGTCGAGCATGCCGTGCCCCTGAAAACTTCGTTCGCGGCCGAGATCGGTCGCGCTTTCGCACAAAATGCGTTTGACCCGGCGCGGCTGTCCGATCAGCTCTTCGTAGCGCGCCAGCAGCATCGCGGCCGCCCCGCTAACATGCGGCGCCGCCATGCTGGTTCCCGAATCCGGGCCCCATTCGCTGTGGCTGTTGTCGCCGGTAATGGCTGACTGCACACGTTCGCCCGGGGCAACGAGATCCGGCTTGAGGCGGCCGTCGCCGGTTGGACCACGACTGGAGAAAAAACTCACACCATAGGTGTGGGGCCAGTTTCCATGCGTCGATCCCACCGTGATGACGCTGTCTCCGTTCCCAGGATCCGTGATACTGAATGCGGCATAGCTTTCGAACACGCCGCCGTCCGTCAGTTCGAATTTCTGATAGCCGCGGTTGCCCGCTGCAGCGACCACCACCACCCCGCTCTCCACCAATCGCTCACATTCGTTGCAGACCGGCGTGTGCCCGCAGGCGAAGTTGCGAACGTTGTGCGGAATGGAAAGGCTGAGATTGGCGCCGTGAATGATCGTATAGGTATGCCGCTCGTTGACATAGCGAATGTATTGCAGAGCCGCAATAATCGCGAACTCGGTGTCATCAAGCGTCTTGCCGAGCACACGGAAATCGTAGATCCGGATGTCCGGGCACATGCCGTCGGGATGACCACTGCTTTTTCCGTTGGCGCCGATGATGCCTGCGACATGGGTACCGTGCGGGCTCGGCGGCGGTGGCGGCGCTTTCAGCGTGATCAATTTCTCGATGGTGGCCCAATTGATCGGACGCTTTTCTCTGGCATCTGCGGCGATTTCCTTCAGATATTTTTTTGCGTCTTGCGGCTTGAGGCCGGCGGCAGCCGCGAGCTTCGCGAGTTCCGGTCCCGCAACATCACCCTCGTCATCGCTTACGATCTCGCGGATCCTGGTAAAGTCGAACGTTTTGCGGATGCGCGATTTGCCGTTGTCCATGAAAGCTTCGTGCTGAGCGTCGATGCCGGAATCCAGCACTGCCCAAACGATGTTCTTGCAATCCACCTTGAACAACGTATTTGCAGCATCGGCCTTTACGGCGGGGACGGATCGATCAAGCGCCGCCGTGGCTGGGCGGTTCAGCGAAACCTGGAAAATGTAACCCTTACTCCTGGCTTCTTCGGCTTCTTCGGCTTCATCGTGTTTCGTCGATTCCAGTGCATCGGGGTTTGCTTGAATAATCTCGTAGAGCGCGAACATTCCGGCGATGATTTCAGGAATGTACGGTTGATATTTTTTGAACGCATCCTCGAACTTGAGCGGCGGCAACCGCTCGACCGGCGTGGAGGACGCGCGCGAGATTTTCGGGCGCTCTAGCTTGCCCACCCAGTAAATCAATCCGGCCAGCGCGATATATCTTTCAAGCGACGTGAAGTTCTCGGGATCGTTCTGATTGACGGCCCCCGAGTTAGCGAGGCCGCGCTCAAGCAGCCTCTTCAGCTTGACCTGGTCGATTTTTAAGATGCGTTCCTGGAGTTTTGGTTGACTCCACCATTGCGTCAAAGGCACGAGGATTCGCAGCACCTCGTCGAAGTACAATCTGGCGCCCACGATGCCCTGCAGATAGGCGATCTTGGTCCTCTCCTTCTTGCGATCGGAGGGTGCCGGTTTTTCCGCCTGGCGTTCCTTTTCGCGCAACTTCAGGCCAAGCGGGATTTTCTCGGCCACCACGGCGGCCGTTGTGTTCTTGTGCGGAGTGATGAGGACATCTTGAACGACGCCCGGATCAAGCGCATATGCGGCCCACACGTCCCCCAACAACGGTGAGTCCTGCAATACGCGACGATCATCGGTGGGCCCGAGCAGGATGTGTTCGACCAGTTCGGCAGGAATCGAGAACTGCTCGGGCATTGCTTTCCGTGCCGAGCCTCGCTTGCTTGCCGTCTGCTTCTTCGCCATCGGTGCCTCGCATTAGATCGGCGATTGCGGGTAAGGAAACTCGGCTTTTGGCTGCTTGGCCGCGACATGCTTGCGTATCGCAGCATCGCACACGGCATAACCCCAGTTGATCAGGCGCTCCTGCGTCTCGTCGTCCATCCGCTTCAGGCGCGTCGGTATTTCCGCAAGCTGCAGTGTACGCTCGTGAGGACACGGCAGAGCGTCGGCCAGTTTGTAGTCCGCGATGTTGGTGCGAATGCCCCAATAGGCACCGTTCCGTTCACCCGATTTGTAGGACTCGATCACCTGGCGCTTGCGCAAGGAGCGTACCTGGCTATCGATCAGATTCAGCACACGATAGGAATGCCGCGGCCAGTCGGTCTCGGATTCTTCTTCGGCTTCGATTTTGCCGCCGGCGTCGCTGACGAACACGGTCTGATGCCGCTTCCATGCAGTCTCCAGTCCCAGATTGTCGTAGACGCCGCCATCGCTGAGAACGACGCGCGTCGTGAACGGCGGCCGCTGCAGGTCCAGCCCGCTCTTCTTGTCGAAATCACTCTCTTTGAGGCGCAATTCGAACGGCGAAAGCACCGGCGGAAATGCCGAGGACGCCGCCACCGCGTGCGCCAGCGGGACCTTCGGCTTCGAAACCTTGCCGACGCGATAGTCCCGCATGTAAGGCTTCATGAAGCGCCAGAGCACGCCGGATTGCACGTTGGTCGCATTGATCACGAAGCGCGGCTCGTCCGGCATGTCCTGCAGGGTTTTGCCGTGGAACAAATGCTCGTCATACGCGCGCGCGATGCGGTCGCCGATGCTGCCCGGCAGCAACGCACCCAGAATGACCGATTCCGCATCGATCGTTACACCGGCAAAGGCGCGCAGCGGTGCAACGAATTTGGGAATGAAATCGGTCTTGACCGAGTTCGGCTTGAAACTGAGCTCACGCCATTTCAGCGCCAGAACGCCGGCCGTGATCGAGCCACCCGAGACGCTCGATATTCGTTTGATATCGCGCAACAACCCCGTTTCATAAAGACGCCAGAGCACGCCGATGTGAAATACCATCGCACGATAGCCGCCGCCTGACAGGCAAAGCGCCATGGTCGGCTCAAGCTGCGCAACCTCGGGATCCGTTGGTATAGCGACGACCGGCGCATCAGGCATGCGGTCACTTCCAGGCGCTAAACTACTTAAAAATGCAATCCAGAAAAAAACTATCTTCGCATGCTAGCGCTTCGACCTTGGGTTGTGAAGCCCCAGCGCGTGCGTCATTTGGTGACGGGGCGTTTTTTGAGCCGCGCCCGCTTCGGCAACAGCGCCGGCCATTGCACGATGTGATCTTCGAGATCCTCATCGGCAATCTCGTTCTCCGTTCCCTGCACCCGCCCGCGCACGGAAACGCCGGCCTCATGCACGGTATTGGGATCACCTGATAGCAGCGGGTGCCACCAGTAGAGGTCACGGCCCTCGGCGACCAGCTTGTAGCCGCAGCTCGGCGGCAGCCAGTTCAGGGTGCGGACGTTTTCCGGGGTCAGCCGGACGCAGTCGGGAACCTGGGCGGAGCGATTCGGGTAGTCCTTGCAGGCGCAGGAGCCCGAGTCGAGCAGCTTGCAGGAGACGTGGGTGAAATAGATCTTGCCGGTATCCTCGTCTTCGAGCTTTTCCAGGCAGCAGCGCGCGCAGCCGTCGCACAGGCTTTCCCATTCGGCGCTGGACATCTCTTCCAACGTCTTGGTTTTCCAGAAGAATCCCTCCTGGCCGGAAACGGGCTTGGGCGGTGCGGTCATAAATTCAGGGTTTTCCGGATCGGATCGGTCTTGCGCCCTTCTAGGAGGTGCGGTGGCAGCCTTGCAAGTGAGACCGCTCCAGCCGGTATAAAAAGCCGGGGGCAGCGTTAGTCCTGACCATCAAAATGGTGAGCCAGACCATTGGTTTATGGCCCCCGCTCGGATAGAACAATCGCGAGTCCCCAACGTGCTTGAAGGCCGCCTGGCGAGCCGCAAAAGCGCCTTGGGTTTGCCGCAACATCGAAGCAAGACGTCTCGATAGCGCCAAGCGTGCGCAGAGCGCCTACGAACCGACCAAGGGCCCCGGTGCGCCAGTTCATTCCAGCGCGATGGAAGACAAAGATCCAGCACGTCATGCTGGACCTCGACGCGCGCATCGACTCGACGTTGTTCTCGTCCGGCAAGGGCGCGCGCGAACTCTATGAGCGCTTTTCGACCTTCATGGACCGCTTCTATGTCGGCGGCTGGAAGCGCTGGGTGTTCATCGAGCCGGCTTCAGAAGCCGCCACCATCGGTCTCGGCGGCCTGATCCTGATGCTGGCGCTCGCGGTTCCCGCGTTTCGCGAAACCGCCGACGACGACTGGCTGAAAAAATCCGACCTCGCGGTGTCGTTCCTCGACCGCTACGGCAATCCGATCGGCAACCGCGGCATCAAGCACAACGACTCGATCCCGCTGGAGGACTTTCCGGACAATCTGATCAAGGCGACACTCGCCACCGAAGACCGCCGCTTCTACGACCATTTCGGCATCGACATCGCCGGCACCGCGCGCGCCCTCGTCACCAACGCGCAGGCCGGCGGCGTGCGCCAGGGTGGTTCGTCGATCTCCCAGCAGCTGGCGAAGAACCTGTTCCTGAACAACGAGCGCACCATCGAACGCAAGGTGAAGGAAGCCTTCCTTGCGATATGGCTGGAGACGCGGCTCACCAAGAACGAGATCCTGAAACTCTATCTCGACCGCGCCTATATGGGCGGCGGCACCTTCGGCGTCGACGGTGCGGCGCATTTCTATTTCAACAAGTCGGCGCGCGACGTCACGCTTGCCGAATCCGCGATGCTGGCCGGCCTGTTCAAGGCGCCGACCAAATACGCGCCGCACATCAACCTGCCCGCCGCCCGCGCCCGCGCCAACGTGGTGCTGGACAACCTGGTCGATGCCGGCTTCATGACCGAAGGTCAGGTGTTCGGCGCGCGGCGTAATCCGGCTGTCGCCGTCGACCGCCGCGACGAGAATTCGCCGAACTACTATCTCGACTGGGCGTTCGAGGAGATGCGCAAGCTGGTCGACACGTTCCCGAAATCCTACACCGAGCGCGTCTTCGTGGTCCGCACCGCGATCGACATGACCGTTCAGCGCGCCGCGGAAGCAACCGTCGAGAACCAGCTCCGCCAGTTCGGCCGCGACTATCATGCGACCCAGGCGGCCCTTGCCGTCGCCGACCTCGATGGCGGCGTGCGCGCCATGGTCGGCGGACGCGACTATGGCGCGAGCCAGTTCAACCGCGCGACCGACGCGATGCGCCAACCCGGTTCGTCGTTCAAACCCTACGTTTACGCCACCGCGCTGATGAACGGCTACAAGCCGTCCTCGATCGTGGTCGACGGCCCGGTCTGCATCGGCAACTGGTGTCCGCAGAACTACAGCCACTCCTATTCCGGACCGATGACGCTGACGCAGGCAATCACGCGTTCGATCAACGTCATACCGGTGAAGCTCTCGATCGCGCTCGGCGGCAAGTCGCCCAATCCGGCCAAGGCCGGCCGCGTCAAGATCACCGAAGTGGCGCGCAGGTTCGGCATCAAGGCGCCCCTGCCCGATACGCCGTCGATGCCGATCGGCTCCGACGAGGTCAACGTGCTCGAACATGCGGTGGCCTATGCGACCTTCCCGAACAAGGGCAAGGCGCCGATCCCGCATGCGGTGCTGGAAGTGCGCACCGGCGCCGGCGATCTGGTCTGGCGCTTCGATCGCGACGGCAAGAAGCAGCTGCAAGCCATTCCCGTCAACGTCGCCGCCGAGATGTCGGAAATGATGAGCCACGTCGTGAGCGAAGGCACCGCACGCCGCGCGATCATCGACGGCATTCCGACCGCCGGCAAGACCGGCACCACCAACGCCTATCGCGACGCCTGGTTTGTCGGCTTCACCGGAAACTTCACCTGCGCGGTCTGGTACGGCAATGACGACTACTCCCCGACCAACCGCATGACCGGCGGTTCGCTGCCGGCGCAGACCTGGCGCGAGGTCATGGTGGTCGCTCACCAGGGCGTCGAGATCAAGGAAGTGCCGGGCATCGGCATGGGCACGAAACTGCCGCAGGCCGCGCAGCCCGCCAACGTCGCCGCCAATGGCGCGCCGAAGATCCTCGATACCAAACCGGGCCCGCCGCCGGTGCTCACCAAGCGCGGCGCCGACATCCTGGTGCGCGTCGAGAAGCTGCTCGACGAAGCCGGCAAGACCGCGGGCAAGACGTCGGCCAGCGAACCGGCCAAGCCGGGCAAGACGACATCGTCGAGCGCGCTGGCCTTCCCCGACAATTACGTCGCAGCCGCCGGCGACCAGGCTCCGCCGGCGCAGCGGAAGAACTAGTGCGGTGATTTTGCGGAGCACTGGCCTGTGCGGCTGATCTTCATCACGTTGCTCGCGTTGGCGCTCGCCACCGTCGTCGGTCTGGGCTCGACCTATTTGACGGCGACGCGCGGCACTGATCTGGGCACGCTCACGATCGGCTCATGGACGGCGCGGCCCAAGAGCGGCACCGCCGAAGTCGATCCCTATTCGCGCGCCTCGATTGCACGCAGCGGTGAATTGCCGATCGGCACCGGCGACGGCATCGCCTTCTCGGCCACCACAGACGACAAGAAGAAACCGCTCGACGGACGCTGCGACGTGGTGGTCAGCGGCGTGACGCCGGCGGCACGGTTCTGGACGCTGACGCTGTTCGACCGCAAGGGACATCTGGTGGCGAATTCGTTGCAGCGCTACGGCTTCACCAGCCAGGAAATCATCCGCGGCTCCGACGGCGCGTTCGAGATCCGCATCGCCTCGCGCTCGCGCGCCGGAAACTGGCTGCCGACCGGCGGGATCGAGCGTTACGCGCTGATGCTGCGGTTGTACGATACGCCGGTCGGGGTCGCGACGCGCACGCAGCGCGACGCGCCGATGCCCTCCATCACCACGGTGGGCTGCCCATGATCCGGCTGTTGTTCACGATCATCGCAGGCGTGCTGCTCGGCGGCGTGGTGCACCTCGTCAGCGTGCTGGCGCTGCCGCGCATCGCAACCCAGGACGCCTATTCGCGGCTGACGCCGATGACCAGGACCAACGCCGTGACGCCGCTCGCGCTCGCCGATCCCAACAACGCGCCGATGCCGTTCATGGACCCGGCGTTCGCGGTCGCGATCTGCCGCTACGATTTGTCGACTGGCCCGCTCAAGCTCACGGTCCCGGTCAGCCAGGCCTATACGTCGGTGTCGTTCTACACCCGCAACGAGGTTGCTTACTACGCCATCAACGACCGCTCCGCCGGCCGCAAGGTGATCGAACTCGACCTGATGACCGAGGAGCAACACGGCCAGTTGCCGGAGGATGAGGAAGTCACCGCCGCCGACCGGCTGATCATCGACTCCCCGACCATCACCGGATTGATCGTGCTGAAGGCGTTGGCGCCGGAGCCCGGCCTGATGCCGCAGGCCCAGGCTTCGCTGGCGGCCTCGCGCTGCACGCTGCAGACCGAAATCCCGCCGCCCAAGCAGCCAGAACCGCCGCCACCCGCACCGGCGCCCGCGCCCGCGCCGAAGGGCAAGCGATAGCCACCGCGACCACGCGGGACGGCAAGCTCAAGTGTGAGGCATCAGCCCTTCACCGTGACCGCACGCCCGATCACGGGGTTGGTGACAATAGGCGGATTGGCGGTTTGGGCGGCGAGTTCGCCGATCAGGCGGTCGGCATCGGCAGCGATGCCATCAGGCGCATGGATCACCAGCCGCTCCAGCGCCCAGCGATAGGACGAGATCCTGCGCTCCAGGCATTGCTGCACCCATTGCACGATCAGCGTGTTCTCTTCCATGCGGGCGACCGCGTCGGCCCGTTCGCCCGGCGACAGCTCCGAGACCATCTTCAGGCTGGCGCTGCGCTTGCGGTCGAGTTCGATCACGCGGATGGCGGAGGCAAAGAACGGCTCGAACCGCGTGATGTCGTTGCGCACGTCCTCGATCAATTGCTGATAGCGCGAGGTATGCGAGCGGTGCGGCTCGTCGATCAGGGCGCGTCCATAGGTGGTGCGATCGAACACCACCTTCTGCCGCCATGGCGAAGGCAACGGCTGGTAGTCGCCGAACACGCTCTTCCAGGCTGGCCGCGAAAGCGGCGGCTCGATCAGGGGATAGGCGAGATCGCGGAGCTGGCGCTCGTTTTCGGTGAGCTGGAAATGCGACGGCTTGAGCCCGACGCTGCCGGTGGCCTCGGCGCCCAGCCAGCGATGCATATCGTCGTTGCGGAAATCGGCGCGGGTGCGGCCGAAATCGCCGCCGCTGCAGCCGCCGAGAGCCGAACCCATCAGGATGAGTATAAGAGCCGGGAGTGACCGAACCCCGGCGGTCCGGATCGGATGGCGCAGCTCCGGCATGTCAAATGTCCGTTGTCAGGGGCGCCGACGGCGACGGCGGCTGGGAGCTGTACCTTCTTCCGGTCCGCGTCCGCCGCTCTCGTCGGTTGGACGCTCGATCCGGATAACCGGAAGGATCAGTACGGTCCCCATGCCCTCGCCCGAAGCGCCATCCGGGGCGGGCCGCCGCGAAGCTGCATCCGCCGGAAATTCAATGATGGTGCCCATGTTCCGTTCTCTCTCGTTGCCGCACGGACATGATTTGGCCGGCGACATGCGATCATTCAGAACAGAACGTGGTTAACGGCATCTTAATTACCGCTTGGGGGCGAGCCGCCGGATCGGCCGCCGTGGTTTACGCAACAGCCGCAAAAGTCCGGCATTTTTTCAGGGGTTGTTTTCCTTAACCAACTCTTAAAGCGCCCCAAGTAGGCTCACCCAAGGGGATCTCCAAGTCGCGTTTACCTGACATGACCGCAGCACCATTATTTCCGGGCTTCGACGGGCTGATGTCGCTCTCGCGCCGCGAGGGCGTCGACATCCGCCCCACCTTGCTGCGCGTGCTGACCGACCTTTATGTCCAGACCAGCGCGCATTCCGCCGACGAGGAACGGCAGTTCGTCGAGTTAACTTCAAGGCTGATCGACCAGGTCGACGACGCCACCCGCGCGGCCGTGCGGGCCCGGCTCGCCATCTATCCGGCGACCCCCCTCGAGATCATGAACAAGCTCGGATTGCGGCGCGCCCATCCCGGCCAGACGGTGCCGCTCGCGCCTTCGATTGCGCCCACCCCGCCTGAAGCGGCCCCCCGGGTGCCGACCGAAGCGGAACTGCGGATGGCCTCCAGCCTGGCGATGCGGCCCAACGATGCCGCCGAAATCAGCGACATGTTCTTCGCGGCCAATGCCAGCGAACGGACGCAGATCCTGCACAATCTCAACGACACGCCGCTGAAGGCCTCTGCGCGAATTCCGGCGGCGCGCGCCAAGCGTGCGATCGAGACGCTGGAGATGGCCGCGTTTGCCGAGGACGCCGACAGTTTCGCGCTGGAGATCGGCGAGGCGCTGATCCTGCCGGCGCGGATCGCCACCCAGGTGGTGAATGACCCCGGCGGCGAGCCGCTCGCCTGCGCGGCCCGTGCGCTCGACATGCCGAGCGCGGCGTTCCAGCGGATATTGATGTTCCTCAATCCCGAATCCGGCGTCTCCGTGCACCATGTCTACCGGCTGTCGCGGCTCTACGACCGGCTGACCGAACGCTCCGCGCTGGTCATGCTGGCGGCGTGGCGCGGCTCGACCATGGCGGTCACGCGCGCCAAATATCGCGCCGCGCTCTACGACGACGAGCGCAACCGCGCCCGCTCCGCGCCATCCCAGACGCGGCCGGCCGTACAGCCCGGAAGCGCGCCAATCGTGCGCACCGGCACCGACGGGACGAAGCGCTAGACGACGGCCTAACGATCTTGTGCCCGGGCACAAAATCTCGAAAACAACCCCATGATAGAATAGGTCGGCCTCAGGCCTTCGCCAGCTCCAGAAAATGCCGCCCTGCCCGGTCCTCGGTCTCAACGATCCAGGTGTCGGGATCGAACTTGATTTCCTTGGCGAGACGTTCTTCCACCGACTGCTCGGGCACCGGCTGCGGCGACGCCGGCACGAACAGGCGCTCGGTCGGCCGGCTCTCGTCATAGACGGTCTGCGGCGCCGGCCCGTACAGCATGGCGTTGCCGTCGAGGTGAGCCACCTTGATGAAGACCGCACCGGCTTCTTCCGCGCCGCGCCGGCGCACGGCGCCGAAGACGCCTTCGGTTTGGCAACGGCGCAAATAGGCCGCCACCCAGATAGATGATTTCAATCGCATAGGTTCGACGATAGGCCAGCGTCCAGGCTGACGCCAGAGGCCATGGCCAGGCGCGTTCCCTCGCGCACGCAGTCGGCAAAGTTATCCGCAACGCGATCGTAACAAACACTTGTCAAAGCCGGCACGATTTCCAAAGTCGCGGTTCCCGACCAGTCATCATCTCGGCCCTCGCCGCACGTGAGCCCGCACAAGATCGTGAGCCGGAGAGCAAAACATTGACTCGGTCGGTCGACCGAATTACGATGATCCGCGATCGCACCAGGGAGTTTTCATCGTGGCGCGCGCCGCAGCCAAGAAAATTGAGAAAAAGGCAGAGACCAGCACCACGCTGCTCGAAGCCGCCAAGAAAGTATTGCGCCAGAACGGCTACGCGGGCTTGTCGACCCGCGACGTCGCGGCGGCTGCCGGCGTTCCGTTGAGCCAGATCCATTATCATTTCGGATCCAAGCAAGGGATGGTGCTGGCGCTGTTCGAGTACTTGAACGCGCAGCTCCTGGATCGCCAGAACGCGATGTTCGGCGACACCAGTCTCAAACTGTCGGAGCAATGGGACCGGGCCTGCGATTATCTCGATGACGACATCGCCTCCGGCTACGTGCGCGTGCTGCAGGAACTGATCGCTGCGAGCTGGTCCGACCCGGCGGTCGCGCAGGTCGTTCGCACCGCGATCATGGGATGGGTCGATCTTATCGTCGGCGCGGCACGCAAGGCTGAACGTGAATTTGGCGGCCTCGGCCCGCTGACGCCCGAGGAGGTCGGAGCCTTTGCTGCCAATGCGTTCATCGGCGCCGAAAGCCTCTATCTGCTTGGTTTCGAGAAGAAAGGCTCGCCGATACGCCAGTCCTTGCGACGGGTCGGTGATCTCGTTCGCAGCGTCGAAGGTGCAGCCAATCGATGAGGTGACGCGATGCGTGCGAAACTGCCCGACGAAAGTGGTTTTATCGATCGCGACGGCGTCAGGATCTATTACGAGATCTACGGCACTGGCCCGGAAACCATGCTGTTCGTGCCGCCCTGGTGCATCGTCCATTCGCGGATCTACAAGGCGCAATTGCCGTATTTCAGCGAGCGCTTCCGCTGCATCACCTATGACGGCCGCGGCAACGGCAAGTCGGACCGTCCTGAGGATGTGGCGGCCTACTCGCGGGACAACTACGTAGCGGATCTGCTTGCCGTCATGGACGCCACCGACGCGGGAAAGGCAATCCTCGTTGGGCTGTCCTTTGGCGGCATGCTCGCCAGCGTGCTGGCCGCGCATCATCCTGATCGTGTGAAGGCCGCGATCCTGGTCGGGACGGTATCGAGTATCGGACCTGATAACTACGCCTACCTGGCGAACCAGCATTTCGACACCAAACAGGAGCGCTTCGACGGCTGGAATAAATACAACCGCGAGCACTGGCTGGCGGATTATCCCGACTTCGCCGACCACTTCATTCGCAACATCCATACCGAACCGCACTCGACCAAGCAGATCGAGGACGGCATCGGCTGGGCCAGTGACACCACCGGCCCGGTGCTGGTCAACACCGTCGACGCACGGCTGATCCCGCCGCGCTTCGATGTCAGCGAAGCGATGTACCGCAAGATCTGCTGTCCCGTGCTGCTCATTCACGGCGACAACGACCAGATCCAGCGCCATGCACGCGCGAAATCGCTGGCCGAGGTCATGAATGCGGAGCTGGTGACCATTCCGGACGGCGGTCACAACCCGCTCGGCCGCATCCCCGCAAAGACCAACACCCTGATTGTCGATTTCCTCGCTCGCAGGCTCGCCATCGCCTCCCCCGCAAGCCGATCGAACCGCACGACAAGGAAGGCCAAACGCGCACTCTATCTCTCCTCGCCGATCGGCCTCGGGCATGGGCGGCGCGATATCGCGATCGCCCGCGAGCTGCGCAAGCTGCACCCGGATATGGAGGTCGATTGGCTGGCACAGGATCCCGTGACACGCCTCTTGGAGGCGAACGGCGAACGCGTTCATCCGCTGAGTGCGCGGCTGGCCAGCGAGTCCAGGCATATCGAGATGGAGTCGGGCGAGCACGACCTGCATTGTTTCCAGGCTCTTCGCCACATGGACGAGGTGCTGATCGCGAATTTCATGACCTTCCAGGATGCCGTCGACGAGGGCAATTACGATCTCGTCATCGCCGACGAGGCCTGGGACATCGATCATTACTGGCACGAGCACCCCGAGCTGAAGAAAGCCGCACTCGCCTGGTTCACCGACTTCGTCGGCTATGTGCCGATGCCGTCGGGCGGCGAGCATGAGGCGTTTCTGACCACCGACTACAACGCCGAAATGATCGAACACATCGAGCGGCATCCCGGCGTGCGCGACCGCGCCATTTTCGTCGGAAGCCTGGAGGACATCATCCCGTTGTCGTTCGGCAAGGACCTGCCGGCGATGCGCGACTGGGTGCCGCGGCATTTCGATTTCGCCGGCTACATCATCGGCGAACATCCGCATATTTTCGGCAGCCGCGCGGAGTTGCGCGAGCGGCTCGGCTACCGGCCGGACGAGCGCGTCTGCATCGTCACGGTCGGCGGATCCGCCGTCGGCACCCACCTGATCAAACGCATCCTGCAGAGCTATCCGATGGCACGGGCCAGACTGCCCGAATTGCGCATGATCGTGGTGGCGGGCCCGCGGATCGATCCGGCCTCGCTCGGCGCGCCCGACGGCGTCGAGATGCGCGCCTTCGTACCCGACCTCGACCGTCATCTCGCCGCATGCGATCTCGCGCTCGTGCAGGGCGGCCTTACCACCTGCATGGAGTTGACCGCGGCCGGAACACCGTTCCTCTATTTCCCGCTTCAGAACCACTTCGAGCAGAATTTCCACGTCGCCCATCGTCTTGATCGCTACGGCGCCGGCACGCGCATGGCATTCGCGACGTCGACGCCGGACATGATCGCGGAAGCGATGGTTGGTGCGTTGCGCGCGCCGGCCAAATTCAAATCCGTCGAAGTCGACGGTGCCGTCCGTGCCGCCCGCATGCTGGCGGATCTGGTCTAACCGCAATCAATTGTCAGTGGAGGTAGCTATGTCGAGCGTTAATCAAGCGACCCGGATTGATGAAGGCAAACTCAACGCATTCGTCGGCCAGATGCTGGGCGACCTCGGGGGCGCGTCCAGCGTCGCCATGGTACGGATGGGCGATGCGCTCGGATTGTACAAGGCGCTACACACCAATGGGCCGATGACCTCAGACGAACTCGCCGGCACCGCGAAGGTCGATCCGCGATACCTTCGCGAGTGGCTGTCCAATCAGGCGAGTTCCAACTATTTGTCCTACGATCCTGCCTCGGCGAAATTCGCGCTGCCGCCCGAGCAGGCGATGGTGTTCGCCATTCCCGACAGCCCGGTCTATCTGATGGGCGGCTTCGATCTGATGGCGGCGATGCTCGAGAACCAGCCGAAAGTTCAGGCCGCGTTCAAGTCCGGCGGCGGTGTCGCCTGGGGCGATCAGGCCGGCTGCATGTTCTGCGCGGTGGCCCGCTTCTTCCGGCCCGGCTATCACAACAACATCGTGTCGACGTGGCTTCCTGCTCTCGGAGGTGACGTGATGAAGAAGCTGGAGGCCGGCGCCAATGTCGCGGACGTCGGCTGCGGCCACGGTTGGTCGACGGTCCTGATGGCCAAGGCTTTCCCCAAATCCCGATTCGTCGGCTACGACTTCCATCCCGGCTCGATTGCGGATGCAAAGGCGCATGCCGAAACCCATGGCACTTCCGCCAACACGCGCTTCGAGGTCGGACTCGCCAAGGACTATCCCGGCACGGACTACGATCTCGTGACCTGTTTCGACTGCTTGCACGACATGGGCGACCCGGCGGGAGCCGCCGCCCACATCCGCCAATCCCTGAAGGACGATGGGACATGGATGATCTGCGAGCCGATAGCGGGCGATCGTCTCGAGCAGAACCTCAACCCGGTCGGGCGCTTGTACTATGCCGCATCGACCATGATCTGCGTGCCGACCTCGCTCTCGCAGGAAGTCGGCACGGCGCTGGGCGCGCAGGCCGGCGAAGCACGGCTCCGCGAAGTCATCCTGAAGGGTGGCTTCAAGAGCGTGCGTCGCGCCACCGAGACGCCGTTCAACATGATCCTCGAAGCAAGGCCGTAGTTTCCCGCATGGCGGCTGCAAGCCTGGCCAAGTTCACCGGCGCAGGAATCCCTGCGGCCGGCATACGGCGGGTTGACCGTCGCGCGGACCAACCATATTCTCAAAACTGCGGTGCAAGCCGCGCCCGGGTCCGCGGGAAGGGTCGAACCCACTTGCAGCTTCCAAGCAGCACCTAGAGCCTTTGTGCAGCAGCCGGTATTGCGGACCATCGGCGATCCATGCACGGAGGTTTCCAATGGAACGATCGCCTGATCGACTAAATCTCGACCATCTCAAGAAGCAAGCCAAGGATTTGCTCCGTCTCTACCGGCAGCGTGATGGCGACGCTTTTGCCCGCTTTCGCCGCGCCCTTCCGGCAGCCGCAGGGCACAGCGACGACCAGATCGCATCCTTGAATCTCCGGCTCCATGACGCTCAATCGTGTGTGGCGCGCGACTACGGCTTCGCTTCCTGGCAGGACCTGAGACGCTATCTCGAAGCGCAATCGGCCATCGGCAGCGAGCGCGACGAACGTGTCCTGCGCTGGCTCCAACTGATTTATGCCGGCGACATCAATGGCACGGCAAATCGCGCCAATCCGCGCGTTGCCATGAGGATGCTGGCCGAAAGCCCCGACCTCGCCGCCGGAAACCCCTATCTGGCATGTGCGATCGGCGCGGAAGACGCGTTGCGACAGGCTACGCAGCAGGATGCAGCATGGGTCAATCGCCCGGGTGGACCACTGAAACTGCCTCCACTTGTCGCCGTTACGCATTCCAGCCTGTTGTCCGTTCCGGAATTCCGCGCGCGTCTGCATCGCTGTGCCCGTTTGCTGCTGGGCGCAGGCGCCGATCCCAATCAGCGTATCGGCAATCGTTGGCCGCCGGCATCGGTCAGCGAACCTGACGACGGCAATCCGTTGTCGGCGCTTTACGGCGCCGCCGGAACCAACCATGACCCCGAACTCACGAAACTGCTGCTCGACGCCGGCGCCGATCCAAACGACGGCGAGTCCCTCTATCACTCGCTGGAGACGTTTGTTTGTACCCGCCTGCTGCTGGAGCGTGGCGCGCGTGTCGCGGGCAGTAACGTGATCTACCATGCGCTCGACTTCGACAATGTCGTCGCACTTCAACTTCTGCTCCAGAACGGCGGCGATCCGAATGAGCCGGCGCGCAATTCACCCTTGACCGATTGGGGATCGCCACTGCTGTGGGCGATCCGGCGGCGGCGATCCCGCCGGTGTATCGAGACGCTGCTGGAAGCAGGCGCAAACCCGTTGGCAGCGACGCCTGATGGCGTCAGCGCCTACCGGCTCGCCTTGCAGTTTGGCCTTCGCGAGGTCGCCGATCTCTTGGCCGCGAGCGCTGCGGACGAGCCCATTCCGGAGGAGGAAGCATTCATTGCGGCCTGCGCCTGCGGCGATGAGGCCGAGGCCCGGCGCATCCGCGCCAGGCGGCCCGACCTTCCCGAAACGCTTCCGGCCTCGCAGTTGCGGCTGCTGCCCGATCTTGCCGCCGAGGGCAACGATGTGGGGGTAAGGCTGATGGTCAGGCTTGGCTGGCCGATCGCGGTGCGCGGCGGCGACTGGAATGCGTCCGCGCTCAATCTTGCGGTGTTTCGCGGCGATGCTGGATTGACCCGGTTCCTGCTCGAACATGGGGCCAGCTGGACCGAGCAACATGGCTTTGGCGACAATGCCTGCGGCTCGCTTTCCTGGGCGTCTTGCAACGAGCCGGTCGAAGGCGGCGACTGGTCAGGCTGTGCGCGCGCCCTGCTCGACCATGGCATGCCGCGCGCGAAGCCGGATCAGGACGGCTCGGAATGGATTTTGATCGACGGGCGGAGAAAACAATTCTCCGACGAGGTCACCGAGATCCTGCTGGGTGGGTCGTAAGGCCCGTCCCTACTCGATCGGACGGCCGGTCATCGCGGTGAGCTCCTTCACCAGGCGGTCGGACATCTGTCCGGTCACCGGCAGTTTGCGGTCGCGCTCGAATTTCGTGATCGCCGCCTGCGTGTCCGAACCGACGGCGCCGGTCGGCTTCAACTGGCCGTAGCCGTATTCGGTCAGCGCGCGCTGCACCGACGCCACGCGGCGCGCGCCCGCGGACTGCGCGGAAGCCGGAACCGGCGCCGGGGGCCTCGCGACATGGGACGTCGCGGCCGGCACGGACCCGTTCGGTTTGGCCACCGGAGTAGCAGTGCTGGAAGCTGCGGCGGCGGGAGCCGAACCGGTCGACCTGACCACCAGATTGGTCATGGGGTCAGTGTTTTTGGGGTCAGCGCTCTTGGGGTCGGTGGTTTTGGGATCGGCGTTTCTGCTCTCGACGGGTTTCGGTTCCGGGGGCTCAGCGGAACGCACCAGTTCTACCGGGCGCGGACGGGGCAGCGGGTTCGCAGCCACCGGCGCCGGCGCCGGCAGTTTCACGACCGAACCGAACATCGGCGACGGATGACGACCGGCCTGCAGAAACAACGCGTTGGTGAGGATGGCGCCGATGGCGGCAACGGCCAGCGCGCCGGCCAGCATGTCCTTCGGACTGCGCAAGAGCATGCGCATCACAAATCCACGCTCTTCTTCCGCGTCGACTGCAACCGCTTTCGCGCCGCGGCGGCGGCGCGGCATCTCGTCGTCCTCGATCGTTCGCTTAGGCACTTTTCTTCACCTGATGGGCTTGGTCTTGTAATCCTGATCGCAGCGCCGGCTTCAGCGTCGCTACATTGCTCGAAGGTGCTTGGCTCGAAGGGCTCGAAGGCGAACTCAATTCCACCGCCGACGGCATGAAGGCAAGCGGCAAGACCACGGTTACCGTGGTTCCCTCATCGACCTTGCTCTGAACATTCACCTCGCCATGGTGCAATCCGACCAGGCCCTTCACGATCGACAGCCCGAGGCCGGTGCCTTCGTGCTTGCGCTGATAGGTCTTGCCGGCCTGGAAGAACGGATCGCCGATCCGCTTGAGATCGTCGGGTGCGATGCCGACCCCGGTATCGGTCACGCGAAGCATCAGGCGCGAGCCCTCGACCGCAGCCGAGACGGTGA
This sequence comes from Bradyrhizobium sp. AUGA SZCCT0158, assembly GCF_018130065.1. Classification (GTDB taxonomy): domain Bacteria; phylum Pseudomonadota; class Alphaproteobacteria; order Rhizobiales; family Xanthobacteraceae; genus Bradyrhizobium. The sequence goes on from NZ_JAFCME010000025.1 coordinate 35,997, forward strand.
CATGGCCGCCGCGCTCGGTGAATTTGACGGCGTTGGCGACCAGGTTCAGCACGATCTGTTTGAAGGCGCGTGGGTCTCCCGTCATCATGGGCAGATCTTCCGGCGCACGGGTGACGAGATCGACGCCGTTGTCGCGCGCTTTCAGGGCCAGCAGGTTGCAGCAATGCAGCAATGCGGCACGCGGCGCAAATGGCTCCGGCGAAATCTCGAAATTGCCGGACTCCATCTTCGACATGTCGAGAATGCCGTTGACGACCGACAGCAGATGCTGCCCGGAATCGTTGATCAGTTGCGCGTATTCCTTGCGCCGCGCCGCGTCGATCATCAGCAGATCTTCCTGAACGATCATCTCGGAGAACCCGATGATGGCGTTGAGCGGCGTGCGCAGTTCATGGCTCATGGTGGCGAGGAAACGCGTCTTGGATGCATCCGCCCGTTCGGCGGCGGTACGCGCCAACTCCAGCGCCTGCTCCTGCACCTTGCGGTCGGTGACGTCGCGCATCACGGCGACGACTTCGGCCTCGGGCGAGGCATGCTCGAGCGGCCGGCAGCGCATCTCGACCCAGATGAAATCGGAGTTGCTCTGGCCGCGGACGACATCGCGCCGCAGCCGGAACTCGACGCTGCGCGCCTCGCCGCCACGCGCGGCGTCCGACAATGCGGTCAGATAGGCCGGACGATCGGCCACATGGACGCGGTCGAACAGGCCGTGACCTGCAAGCCGCGTGACTGAAGTGCCCAGCATGGTTTCCGCGGCGGGCGAGATGAACTGCACCGCGCCGTTGCGGCTGTGGCGTGAAATCACGTCGCTCATGTTAAGCGCCAGCAGGCGGTAGCGGTCTTCCTCGACACTGAGCAGTGCGACGCTGGTACGCGCCAGCGATTCCGAGCCAAAGGCGAGACCGACGGCATAGAGCGTCGCCGCCGCGATTCCAACCGCCATCAGCAGGCTACGCAACGCCGCGTTCGGCTCCAGCACCGGCAACAGGTCGAAATGCCCGAGGGCGATCAAGAGCGCGGCGCAGGACAACGCCAGCGCCGAAGCAAACGCGACGACGCGGCGCGAGGCCGAGAGCGCGGCCTCAAGCGGCACCACGACCAGCCCGACCGCGGCAAAGGACTCAATGCCTCCGGTGTTCGCGGCGACCATCATGACGAGACCGGCCAGCGCCAGCGACGACAGAATATGTGCGCCGTCGTAACGACCGGTGCGCGACAAGAACCATGACAGCAGGATGGGTGCGATCAGCCAGGCAAAAGCCGCAACCTCGATAGCCGTGGGCGCACCGCGCATCGCCAGGTAGACCGGGAATGCCGCAAAGGCGGCGAGGCTGCCGAGCAGCCGCGGCGCCATGAAGGCACGATGGCGCGCGCGCGTCAGCGCATCATATCGTGCGGACGGATGCAGCAGCGCATCGAGACAATCGCGGATGATACTCAAAACACTCACGGCTTTTGCGCTTCGGCTTGTTCGTCTGTTGGCTTGCAGACGCGCCGGAACGCCCCCTTATCTTTGGCCCACCGTGTCAGAGCGAACTTAAGCGAACGCTAAGGCACGGTGGCCGGGTGGCAAACACCGTGCATTCGCGGAGCTTTAACCCGTTACGGAACGCTCATTCGACGCGGATGGTGAACGACAGGTTTCCGGCGCGATCAATCTATGGTTTCGAAATGGTGGACGGCCCCGGCACGCCCACTTTTTTTGTTCGCGAATATCAATCGAAAATTTACGTCGAATCAAATCATTGGAATTTTCAGCGAATTTTCGGCGAATTTACTTCAATGCAAACACTTGCGATTTATCGACGGCTGATAGTCAGGAGCAAACCTGCGGACATAACCGCAACAAGACCAAAAGAAACGACCGGGGTCGCGAGATGTTCTTTCTGCTTCGCATGGTGTTCTGGCTCGGACTGGTGCTCGTGCTGCTGCCCAGAGAAAAGACGCCTGAATCGGACAAGCTGCCGCAGATCGGCGCCTCCGAAGCCGTGTCGGCTGCGACCGCGGCCGTCTCCGACATGGGGCAGTTCTGCAAGCGCCAGCCCACGGCCTGTGAAGTCGGCGGCCAGGCCGCGACCGTGATCGGCCAGCGCGCTCAGGACGGCGCGCGCAAGCTGTATCAGATCATCACCGACAAGCCCGACAAGCCCGACAAGTCCGATAAACCCGACAAGAAAGCCCCCGATCACACCGGCTCGATCGACGGCGCGGGCGACGACGAAGCCACGCCGGCGGCCACCGCGCGGGGCGACACGCTCACGCAAGACGATCTCGTAACCGAGTGGCGCGGCACGACGTCTATGCATTGAAGGATTAAATGGCGGAAAAATAGGCCCGGAACCGGTTCCATTTTCGTCGCTTTCGCTCCACCCGCATCCTATATAGACGGTGGGAGCATGGAACACGGGCCACGATGACGATCGACGAGATCAGGGAAAATTTTGAGCTGCTGGACGAGTGGGACGACCGCTACCGGTACGTCATCGAACTCGGCCGCACACTGGCGCCGATGCCGGACGCCGAGCATTCAGCGGCCAACAAGGTCAACGGCTGCGCCAGCCAGGTCTGGCTCTCGAAGCAGCTCGACCGCAGCGGCAACAGCGAACCGCGCCTGAATTACCTCGGCGACAGCGACGCCCACATCGTGCGCGGCCTGATCGCTATCCTGCTGACGCTCTATTCCGGGCACACGCCGCAACAGATCCTGTCGACGGATGCGATTGCCCTGTTCGACGAACTCGGATTTCGCGAGCATCTGACGCCGCAGCGCTCCAACGGTCTGCGCTCGATGGTCGAGCGCATCCGCTCCGATGCGCGCGAGGCGCTTGCCACGGCTTCCTGACGCGTTTTCTTAACGCGACCCGGTATCCACTTCGCTCGAAAACGCTTTGCTATTTCCGCTTCCGCGCCTGCTGGCCGAGGCCCATTTTCTTGGCGAGCTGCGAACGGGCCACCGCATAATTCGGCGCGACCATCGGATAGTCGGGCGGAAGGCCCCATTTGTCGCGATATTGCTCCGGCGTCATGTTGTATTGCGTGCGCAGATGGCGCTTCAGCGACTTGAAGCGTTTGCCGTCCTCGAGACAGATCAGATACTCCGGGGTCATCGATTTCTTGACGGACACGGCCGGCTTTGCCGGTTCGAGCGGCGTCTCGATCCGGCCGGTCGATACCCGCAGCAGGGCGGCGTGAACCTGGCTGATCAGGCTCGGGATTTCAGAAGCCTGCGTCGGATTGTTGCTGAGATAGGCCGATACGATATTGGCGGTCAGTTCGACGGGCGTCTTGCCGGCGGAATCGGTCATGGCTCAACCTTCCTGGGAATCGCAATCGCGATCCTGGGATCGCGAACGCGCGAGCGCGTAGGGTGCTGAAAGTATCCGGCCGCGCCTATACGCAAAGGGAATTTATTACGACTTGCGAATATGACCGAATTACCCGGAATCTGACAAGAACAACGGCGTTTTATTTTCACGCCGGCTTGCCGGCCAAGTATTGGCGCTTCAGGGCCGCTGATCGAGGTGCGTGCGCAGCTCGTCGATGGAAGCAAAGCGCATCATGCCCTCGGGCATCTGGGCCTCGATTGATCCGTCCGAATAGAGCGAATAGGCCATGCCGTCGACGACGCCCGATTTCAGCACCGTTACGGCCGGCTGTTGGTCATTGCGCGGCGGGACGCCGTTTGGTTCGTCAAATGCGGGGGGTGTCCGGCCCGCGCGACGCGGCGGGGTCTCACCAGGCCGCGATCGCTCCGGTTTCGGCCAGGCATCATCGAACGATGGCGGTTGCGCTTCGGCGGGAACTGGCGGCGGCGGCGCGGCTGGCGGATTGGGGCGAAGGTCCGGCGACAACAGATCCGGCGGCAGCGGCTCGCTGGTCCTTGCCTGCGCGCGCTCGCGCTCCTTTCGCGACGTCGACGAAAACAACAGATTGCGCTTTGGCTTCGGCGCAGCCTCGGCGGGCTCGGATTCCGGCGGCAGATCGCCACGCGGGCGCTCGCGCGTGGCGACCTCACCCTGCCATGGCGGCGGAGACGGCGAGGCGGCAGCAGGTGCGGCGGGCTCGCTGCCGGCACTCTCGGCGGTCTCCAGCTTGAACGGAAGGCCGTCGCCTGAACCAGCCTCCGGTGACATACCCGGTGGAAGCACCGGCCGTACCGTGGCCTCGCCGCGCGGCTGGGATACGCTCGCACCGAGCTGCCGCCCGATGTTCCTCAGTTCCCGCACCGCCACCCAGAGCCCGAGCATGATCGCGCCCGTGCAAAACCCGGTCACGCCGGAGAGGATCAGCGTGTTGCCGGTGCTGAATTCGTTGATCGTGATCCCGTAGCCAATCGCCAGCAGGCCCGCCAAAACAAGGCCGGTACCCGCGACCAACATGCCAACCATCATCGAACTAACCCCCCGGCTGCGCCCGAAATGCTCGCAAACCGCCTATGCCACGATACCGTCATAATGTGCGCACCGCCAACCAGCAATTCTGCACAGAGTTCCTCAAAAAACGGTTCCTCAAAAATCCCGGCGGCGGAAACCTTCCCTCTGCAAAATTCAGGCGCCGATCGCGGCATTCAGCTGCCATTCAGACGCCTCCCGTAAATCTACTGCCTACTAATTACCGCCAATTTGTTGCATTGCATCAGGGAATTAGACCACAATTCCCGATTACTTGAAAATGGAACTGCGCTATATGGATGCCGGGGAAAAGAGGCTCAAAAGCGCAAACGCTGGGCCAAAGGGGACACCGGGTTAGCCAATAGCCATGTCAGCCATCACGACATCTGCCGTCGATACGCCCGAGCGGCGCTCGATGGAGCGGACTTGGGACGACCTAGCCATGGTCGTGCTGGCCGCTGTCACCCTGGTCGCAGGTTTGACCTTCCGTGATTACGGACTGGGCTGGGACGATTACACCCACGCCGAATATGCCGAGCTGTTGCTGCGCATGTACGGTTCCGGTTTCAAGGATATCGGCGCGCTGTCGTTCGCCAATCTCTACATGTATGGCGGCGGCTTCGACATGGCGGCGGCACTGCTGCACAAGATCATCCCGCTCGAACTGTTCGAAACACGCCGCCTGCTCGGCGCCGTCGTCGGTGTCATCGGACTTGCCGTGACGTGGCGGCTGGCGCGGCGGGTCGGCGGTCCGCTGGCCGGGCTCGCGACGCTGTTGCTGCTGGCGCTGTGCCCGACTTTCTATGGCCACATGTTCATGAACCCGAAGGACGCACCATTCGCGGTCTCGATGGTGATCCTGATCCTGGGTCTGGTCCGCCTCGCCGAGGAATATCCGCAGCCTTCGCCGCGAACCATCCTGATCGTCGGCCTGGGTGCCGGCCTTGCGATCGGTTGCCGGATCCTCGGCGGCCTGGCGTTGGTCTATGCCGTCGTCGGTTTCATTCCCTTGTTGATCGAGGAATATCGCACGCAGGGGCTGCGCGAAGCCGTGCATCGCTTTGGTCATGTGGTCTACGTGCTGCTGCCGGGCCTCGTGTTCGGCTACCTGCTGATGGGCCTGGTGTGGCCGTGGGCAATCATGGAGCCGGACCATCCTTTCAAGGCTCTGACCTATTTCTCGCATTTCTTCGAAAAGCCCTGGAAGGAAATGTTCGACGGCGCCCTGGTATCGGTGCCGGACATGCCGTGGTCGTATCTGCCGACGCTGTTCGCGCTGCAGCTCCCCGAAGTACTGCTGGCGCTGTTGTTCGCCGGCATCATCGGCACCTTCATGTCTCTGTCGCGCACCGACGTGCCGGCCCGCCGCAAGACCATTATGCTGATCCTCACGATGGCGGCGACGCTGCCGCTGGTGATCGCGATGGTGAAGCGGCCCGCGCTCTACAACGGCATCCGGCATTTCGTGTTCGTGATCCCGCCAATGGCGGTGCTGGCCGGCGTCGCCTTCGGCCGGGGCATGACCTGGCTGAAGGAAAACCGCCGCAGCTGGCAACCCGCAGCCCTTGCGGCGTTCGCATTCGGGCTGTTGCTGCCGCTCAGCGAAATGATCCGCCTGCATCCTTACGAATACACCCACTTCAACCACATCGCCGGCACTGTCCGCTCCGCCGACAATTTCTTCATGCTGGATTATTGGGGCCTGGCGCTGAAGCAGGCTTCCGACGGCCTGCGCGAGGAACTGGTCGAGCGGCAGGAAGTCGCGCCGAGCGGGCGCAAGTGGAAGGTTGCGGTGTGCGGCCCGCAACGTCCGGCGCAGGTCGCGCTCGGTCCGGATTTCACCATCGGCTGGGACAGCAACGCCGCCGACTTCGCGATGACGCTGGGCGAATTCTATTGCAAGGGTCTCACCGCACCGGTGATGGTGGAAATCAAGCGCGACGACGTCGTGTTCGCGCGCGTCTACGACATCCGCGGCCGCGCCATTTCCTCCCTGCTGGCCATTCCGGCGCCGTAGCCCTTATCAAGCGCACAAAGGCATAACAGCCAGCCCTGGCCGCGCCTTGCTGTGGTGCGGGCGCAGGGCTAGCTTGCGCAACAAATCAGCAACACACGGGAGAAACCGGTCATGTCGCCAGCCGAAGCTCGCCCCAAGGAAGTACCGTCCGGGATGACCGATGCCGAGTGGAACCAGCGCGTCGATCTCGCCGCCGCCTATCGCCTGGTCGCACTGTATGGCTGGGACGATCTCGTCGACACCCACATTTCCGCGCGGGTACCCGGTCCGGAGCATCACTTCCTGATCAATCCTTACGGCCTGATGTTCGACGAGATCACAGCTTCCAGCCTTGTGAAGGTCGACCTCAACGGCCACCAGCTCACCCAGAGCGACTACAGCATCAACCCGGCCGGCTTCACCATCCATTCGGCGATCCATGAGGTGCGCGAGGACGCCGGCTGCGTGCTGCATCTGCACACGCCCGACGGCACGGCGGTGGCGAGCTGCATGGAAGGGCTGCTGCCGATGAACCAGACCGCGCAACTGGTCACCCATGACCTCGCCTATCACGACTACGAAGGCATTGCGCTGGACCATGACGAGCGCCCGCGGCTGCAAAAGGAGCTCGGCAACAAGAACCACATGCTGCTGCGCAATCACGGCACGCTCACCGTCGGCCGCTCGGTCGCCTCCGCGTTCGAGCGCATGTACCATCTGGAGCGGGCCTGCACGATGCAGGTGCGCACCCGCATGCTCGGGCCGACCGCCTACCCGGTCGAAGCGGCCGTGGTCGACAAGAACGCCGCATTGTTCAGCAATCCCGACCGTGCGGAAATGCGCTCGACCAACCTGGTGTGGCCGCCGCTGCTGCGCAAGCTCGATCGCATCGACCCGAGCTACCGGACCTGACGCCCGCACGCGGGTGAACAGTGCGAAAGGCCTGGCGAAGTGACTATTCTGGTGACCGGCAGTTCCGGACATCTCGGCGAGGCACTGGTCCGTACCCTGCAGGCTGAGCGGCGTGAAGTCCTCGGCATCGACGTTCTTCCCGGCGCGTTCACGCAGCTCGTGGGCTCGATCACGGACCGCGGCGTTGTGCGACAATGCATGAAGGGCGTCACGGCCGTGCTGCACGCAGCGACGCTGCACAAGCCGCATGTGGCGACCCACAGCCGTCAGGACTTTGTCGACGTCAACATCACAGGCACGCTCAATCTGCTTGAGGAAGCCACGGCTGCGGGCGTCACGGCGTTCGTCTATACCAGCACCACGAGCGTGTTCGGTGACGCGCTGGTGCCGCCACCGGGCGAGCCCGCGGCCTGGGTGACGGAAGACGTCATCCCGGTGCCGAAAAACATCTACGGCGTCACCAAGGCGGCCGCCGAGGACCTGTGCCAGCTGTTTGCCCGCAACCATTCACTTGGCGCCATCGTCCTGCGCACCTCGCGTTTCTTTCCCGAGGAAGACGACAACCGCTCCGTCCGCGAGGGCTATGCCGACGCCAACCTCAAGGCCAACGAATTTCTCCATCGCCGCGTCGATCTCGAGGACGTGGTCAGCGCGCATCTGCTGGCCCTCAGCCACGCGCCATCAGCAGGTTTCGCGAAATACATCATCAGCGCCACGACGCCGTTCTCGCGCAATGATACCGCGGACTTGCGCAGCGATTTGCCGCTTGTGCTGCGCCGTTACGTGCCCGGCTTTGAGGCGGCATATGCACGGCGCGGCTGGACGATGGCGTCCGGCATCGACCGGGTTTACGTCAACGCCAAAGCGCGCGCTGAACTCGGCTGGCAACCGCGCCATGATTTCCACACCCTGCTGGCGCGGCTGCAAACCGGTGACGACATCCGCAGCCCGCTCGCGCGGCAGGTCGGCAGCAAGGGCTATCACGACCGCGTCTTCCACGACGGGCCCTATCCGCTGGAGTGAGGGGTCACGCCGACATTCGCCCGGGTTATCGGAATTGAAAATCTTGGGAATTGCGTGTAAGGTGTTTTCCAACGACCTCTGCACTATCGAATCAAAACGCCGCCCAATTCCGGGCGGCGTTTTTGTTTTGGCGAGCCCGTCACACAATCGTGGCCGTAGACCGCGCCTCGTTCAACGCATGACAAATGGATTGGCTGGCGCGCCCTTTGCCGTCGATATCCAAACGCTCTTGGTTTCCAGATATTCTCCCACCGCGTGAATGCCACTCTCGCGGCCGAGACCCGAATACTTCATCCCGCCGAACGGCATCATGTAACTGATCGCCCGGTAAGTATTCACCCAAACGGTGCCGGCACGCAGAAGCTTTGGTACCCGCACCGCGCGTCCCAGATCCTGAGTCCATATGCCGGCGGCAAGACCGTAGATCGTGTCGTTCGCAATGCGGATCGCGTCTTCCTCAGTGTCGAAGCCGATGATCGAGAGCACCGGCCCGAACACTTCCTCCCGCGCAATCCGCATGGAATTGTCGACGTCGGTGAAGATGGTCGGTTCAACGAACTGGCCGCCCTTGATGCCGGCGCCCGAGGCGGGCTTTCCGCCGAGCAGACAGCGGGCACCCTCCGCTTTCGCTACGTCAATGTAATCGAGCACCTTCTTGTATTGGGCTGGGGTGGTGATGGGACCAATATTGGTATCCGATTGCATCGGATCGCCGATCTTGGCGGACCTTGCGAGCTCCAGCAAACGCTCCACGAACTTGTCCTTGATCGAATTCTGAACAAGGAGGCGCGATCCCGCAATACAGGTCTGCCCTGTCGCCGCAAAAATGCCGGAGACCGCGCCCGAGGCAGCGGCGGTCAGATCGGCATCCTCGAAGACAATGTTGGGTGATTTCCCGCCGAGTTCGAGCGAAACTCGCTTCAAGCTGCGCGCAGCGGTCTCGTACACCTTCGCGCCGGTCGCGTCCGAACCGGTGAAGGTAATCTTGGCGACGCCAGGATGTGAGATCAGCTCCGTTCCGACCTCGGGGCCAAAGCCCGTCACCACGTTGAAGATACCATCTGGAATGCCGGCCTCCTTCGTGAGCGCGGCGAATTCCAGCGTGCTGGCGGACGTGAACTCCGACGGCTTGACGATGACGGCACAGCCCGCGGCAAGGGCCGCGGCGCACTTCCAGGCGACAAAGAGAAGCGGCGAATTCCAGGCCGTCAGCGCCGCGACGACACCGACCGGCTCGCGCGTCGTGTAGGCGAAGGTGTCCGGCTTATCGATCGGCACAAGGCCGCCTTCGAGCTTGTCGACGAGTCCGCCGAAATAGCACCACCATTCCGGATGGTACCGAAGCTGGCCAAGCATCTCCGCCAAGAGCTTGCCGTTGTCACGCACCTCGATCTCCGCGAGGCGTTCGGCATTTTCAGCCACGAGGTCGCCAAGCTTCCGCATCGCCTTTCCGCGTGCGGACGCCGTCATCGTCGACCAGGGGCCGCGCCACATCGCGTCGTTGGCGGCTTTACCGCCTTGTCGACATCGGCCTTGTTGCCGCGAGGGATCTTCGCCCAAGGCGCGCCGCGGTAGGGGTCGATCGACTCGAACCACTCACCACCGACAGGATTCGCGTACTCGCCGCCAATGAAATGCTGGTAGGTCTTCATCTGACCCTCCTATTTATGGAACGTTATGTCCCCGCTTCCGCGAACGCCGCCAGGATCCGCGCCCATGAGCGGATGCCTTTGTGGAAACTCTTGAGGTCGTACTTCTCGTTCGGCGAATGGATGTTGTCGTCGTCGAGGCCGAAGCCGACCAGGACGGTATCGAGGCCGAGCGTGCGCTTGAAGTCCGCGACGATCGGGATCGAGGCGCCGGAGCCGATCAGCAGCGCTTCCTTGCCCCATTCGTCGGTCAGGGCGCGCTTGGCGGCGGCCAGCGGCTTCATGTTCCAGTCGAGCGCGATCGCCGGCGCGTTGGAGTGATCGATGAATTCGGCCTTGCAATCGCCGGGCAGCCGCGCCGTCACATAATCGCGGAAGGCCTTGCGGATCTTGTCCGGGTTCTGTCCCTCCACCAGGCGGAACGAAATTTTTGCGGAGGCTTCCGCCGCGATCACGGTCTTGGAGCCCTCGCCGGTGTAGCCGCCGACGATGCCGTTGATGTCGCAGGTCGGGCGCGAGGACACCTGTTCGATCAGGAGGCGGTCCTTTTCGCCGGCCGGGATCGAAAGGCCGATCGGCTTCAGGAATGATTCCGGCGTCAGATTGAGATTCTTCCATTGCGCGAGGATGTCCGGCGGCAGGTCCTTCACGCCGTCGTAGAAGCCGGGAATGGTGATGCGGCCGTTGTCGTCGAACAGGCCGCCGAGAATTTTGGTCAGCACCCGGATCGGGTTCTGCGCACCGCCGCCGAAGATGCCGGAATGCAGATCGCGGTTGGCGGCCTTGATCTTGACCTCGTCATAGACGAGCCCGCGCAATGACGTCGTGATCGCCGGCGTATTCTGGTCCCACATGCCGGTGTCGCAGACCAGCGCGAAGTCCGCTTTCAGGTCAGCCTTGTTGTGTTCGAGGAACGGCACGAAGTTTTTTGAGCCGACCTCTTCCTCGCCCTCGATCACGATGGTGACGTCGACCGGCAGCGATCCGGTCACCGATTTCCACGCGCGGCAGGCTTCGACGAAGGTCATCAGCTGTCCCTTGTCGTCCTCCGCCCCGCGCGCAACGATGATCTTGCGGCCGTCGGCATGGTCGGTCACGACCGGCTCGAACGGCGGGCGGTGCCACAGGTTCAAGGGGTCGACCGGCTGCACATCATAATGCCCGTAGAACAGCACGTGCGGCCGCCCGCCCTTGCCGCCATTCATCTTGGCGACGATCGCAGGATGCCCCGCCGTCGGCCGCACCTCCGCCGCAAAACCGAGCGTCGCGATGTCCTTGGCCAGGTGATCGGCGGCCGCCTTGCAATCGCCGGCAAAGGCGGGATCGGCCGAGATCGACTTGATCCGCAGCAGCGCAAACAGCCGTTCGAGGCTGTTGTCGAAATCGGCATCGATGCGGTCGAGGACCGGCTGAAGCTGTGCGTTGGCCATCACGGTTTCCCCTTGGCTGTGGGCATTGTTGTTGCGTCGATTTGTAGCCCGCTTGTGGACCGAGGCAAAGTGGCGGAAGCGTCCGCATTCGGCGGGTGCAGCATGTGCCAGACCAGCCCCGCCACCAGCAGCGCGGTCGAGGCCAGATTGTTCCCGTAAGCCTGCAGGTCGGTCGGAAAGATCGGCAGCGACAGACACAAGAGCAAGCCTGCGACGGCCAGAAGCGTCCAGGTGCCGGCCTTCACCGCAGGCCGCGGGTCATACGCGGCGCGATGGATGAGAACTGTCATCGGGAAGAACAGCCACATGAAATAGTACTGACGGGCCAGCGGTGAGGCGACCGTCATCAGGCAGAACAGGATGCCGAGTTCCTCGGCGTCGGAGCGTTCGGTGCGACGCGACGCCGGCGGCATCACCGCAATGTAACCGAGCCCGATCGCCAGCGAGACCGCCAGCACGATCCAGTTCGCCGTCTTGAAGTCGAGGTTGGCGATATTCATGGTGCGAACCGGTTTGGCCGGATCTTCCTGATTGTGGTTCACCGGCCGCGCCAGGCGGTGTGTCACCGCGATGATGGACTGATTGACCCACGACCAGTTCTGCTCGTCACGCTGGCCGAACCCCTTTTCCGAGCTCGATCCCACCATGCCCTGATACCAGGTCTTCAATTCGGCAACGTTGTGCTGGAAGCCGCGGAACGGCGCCGGCAGCACGAACAGAAACACGATCAGGAAGACCAGCATGCTGGCGGCGGCCGCCCACTGCCTGCGCCAGACCAGATAGGGGAACACCGCCACCGGAAACACCTTGATCGCGGTGGCGAGCGCAAACATGCTTCCCGCCATCCATCCGCGCTGATCGCGCAGCAGCCAGAATCCGTACAGCATCAGTGCCAGCAGCACGAGGTTGGGCTGCCCGAGGTCGAACATGTCGAACACGAAGGTAACCGTGACAATGCCCGGCAGCGCTTCCAGCCAAGGACCGGGCTTTTGACCCGACCCCGCCATCGCGTGCGAATACTGCCCCGTCATCCACCACGCGACGATGTTGAGGAACGACAGGCACAGATAAAGCGGGATCTTGCCGAAGTAGCTCGGAATCGCCAACAGCAGCGCCGACAGCGGCGGATAGATGAAGTCGAGGGTCCCTCGCGTCACCCGCAGGTAAAGATCGCCACCGTGAAGCACCTGCTGGCCCGCCCAATACCAGAGCGCGTAGTCCTTCGTCTTGCCGTTGCCCCAGATTTCGGGAACCAGAACGTCTGCGGTCAAGGCGATGCAGACAACGATAAAGAGGACATCCAGCGGACGTCGCAAAGATGGCCATCTAAGCACGGGGATTACTCACTTTCACGGAGGGAGACGGTGCACGGCGGCTGCATTCAGTAGCAACCAGGTTCACGTGCGGACCAGTCGATGCGAGGCTTACTTGCACAATCTGGGACGTCAGTTCGGGACGATCATGGCTCTTGCTTACCCCTGATCTCGAAAATCCTGGTAAGCAGACCCTTGTTCAGTGTGGCGTGGGCAATGGCCGCAAAATCGGGTTTTTGCGCGATGATCTCAGCGACCTCCGAACCCCTCAGGATCGCAAAGGCGGGCGGCTTCAGGTTGGCTATATCCGTGAGCCCTACCATGCGAATAGGTGCGGCAACATATGCCAGCGTGTTCAAATCGGCACTGGTGGTGACATAGAGCGTACCCTGCATCGCCTCCCTGACCGCGGCTATGGTCTGCGCCGACGTCTTCGACTGACTAAACGCGATCGGAGCGGCCGGGATAACAATCCAGCCGAGAACGATCAAGGCGGTTGATATCCCGGTTACAACCGTGTTGCTGACGGCAATCAACCAGGGTCGCGTGGCCCACCACCGGTCGAACAGGATCCCTCCCACTACGGCGAGCGCCAAATTGGCAGGCATCGCATAGCGCGTCGCCACACCCCCGGGCCAGATCAGCAGCAGCATGGACGCGACCGTCGCATAAAGCACGGCAGCAAGCATGAGATCGCGCTCTCGACCGAAGGCGTTCCGTGCGAGGGCGACGATTGCCGGAAACAGCAGCACAGAACCCGGCAACCATTCCACCAGGAAAAGGCTGAGGACAAAATCCAGGTGATCCCTCACCCATTGCATCAGCGTCATTCCCTCGGACAAACGCGAATGGAGGATCCAGCCCTTTACGTCGCCTGGAATCATGACCATCCAATACCAGCTCCCAACGGTCAGCCCGGCCATTGCGTTGGCGAAGACAAAACCCGGAATATCGCTCCAACGCCGCTTCACCAGCAGGTACGCACCAACGCCCAGCGCAAAATAGGTAATGGGCTGGGGACCCTTGGCGAGGCCCGCCGCCGCCAGCAGAACACCGATGGCGAGCCACCGGAAAATTGACGTGGATCCGCTGGAAACGCCCTTCCACCACAAGAAGAAACCGCCGAACAGCAGCACCGACAAGGTAACATCAGGCTCGGCAGTGACAAACTTCTGACTGACTATCGGACACGCAAACCAGCAGAGCGCGCCAAACACCGCAGGCGCCTTGCGGGTGTGCGGCAACACCAGATGGAACACCATCAACCCGCCGGCGAGCAGAAACAGCAAATGCGGTATGCGCGCCGACCAAACCGAAACGCCACCCGAGAGCTTGCCGATTGCCGCGGCAATCCACGACAGCAGAACCGGACGCTCGATATACCGAACGCCGTACAGATGGGGCGTAAGCCATTGCCCGTCCTCGACGGCGCCTCGCGCGAGTCCGATGACCGTTCCCTCTTCGAAATGGGTGCCCCGCAGCGAGACCGCCGGAAAGGCCATGAGCGCCCAAAGCAACACGACCCAAACCCAGCCTGGAATATTGGCGCCGCGGACGTACGCGACCTGACTCAAGAACCACGTCCATACGTATTCCGTGACGGCCGTCGAGCCGTCAGCCTGGTTCGCCCTTCGCTCCATCCAGTCCCCTAACCGGCAATCAATCGCGTCGCCGAAGCCATCAATCCGGCGGCCGTGCAAAATTGCGTTTCGGCGTCCCGTGAGCCCCAGACTTATCGGCGCAGCAATCCGCCAAGTGCGCCGCGCACAATTGAGCGGCCGATCGAACTGCCAAGCGAGCCGCCGACCGATTTGCCGAGATCGGCGACAACACCACCGATCACCTTGTTAGTGACGGATCGCGTGACATCCCGCGCAATGACCTGGCCGGTCGACAACCGGCCGCGCTTGTTGTTGGTGCCGAAGATGGTGCCGACGATCCCGCCGATCTGTCCGAGGATTCCACCGCCACCACCGCCGTCATCCGATCCATCCGCCGGCGCGGCCGTTCCTGCCATGCGCTTCAGCAGCATCTCATAAGCGGAGTCAGCATCGACCGCAGTGTCGTATTTGCCCTTCACCGGGCTCTTGTTCATGAGCGCCTTGCGTTCCTCCGGCGTGATCGGGCCGATCCGTCCCGTCGGCGGCCGGATCATCACCCGCTCGACCATCGTCGGCGTGCCGCCGCCTTCGAGGAACGACACCAGCGCCTCGCCCTTGGCGAGCTCCATGATCACCCGTGCGGTGTCGAGCTTCGGATTGGGCCGGAACGTCTGCGCCGCAGCCGCCACCGCCTTCTGGTCGCGCGGCGTGAACGCGCGCAACGCGTGCTGCACGCGGTTGCCCAATTGCGCGAGCACCTTGTCCGGCACGTCGATCGGATTTTGCGTGACGAAATAAACACCGACGCCCTTGGAGCGGATCAGCCGCACCACCTGCTCGATCTTGTCCATCAGCGCCTTCGGCGCATCGGTGAACAACAGATGCGCCTCGTCGAAGAAGAACACCAGTTTCGGCTTCGGCAGGTCGCCGGCCTCAGGCAATTCCTCGAACAGTTCCGACAGCATCCACAACAGGAAGGTTGAGTAGAGTCGCGGGCTCTGCATCAGCTTGTCCGCGACGAGGATATTGACCATGCCGCGGCCATCGCTGTCGGTCTTCATGAAATCCTTCAGCGTCAGCGCCGGTTCGCCGAAGAATTTCGCTGCGCCCTGGTTCTCCAGCACCAGCAGCTGGCGCTGAATCGTGCCGACCGTCGCCTTTGAGACGTTGCCGAAGCCCTGCGCGGCCTTGCGGATCGGCGCCAACGGGTCTTCTTCCGCATCGGCAGCCTTCTTGCCGCCAGCCGGTACGATGGCATCGAGCAGCGCGCGGAGATCCTTCAGATCGATCAGCGTCAGTCCGTTCTCATCCGCGACACGGAACGCAACATTGAGGACGCCCTCCTGGACGTCGTTCAAATCGAGCATCCGGGACAGCAGCAACGGTCCCATTTCCGTTACGGTGGCCCGGACCGGATGGCCCTGCTCGCCAAACACGTCCCAGAATACGGTCGAGAACTGATCGGGCTGGAAGTTGAGCCCCATTTCGCCCGCGCGCTTCAGGATAAAGTCCTTGGCTTCGCCGACTTCGGAGATCCCGGACAGGTCACCCTTGATATCGGCTGCGAAAACCGGAACACCGGCGCGGGCAAACCCTTCCGCCATCACCTGCAGCGACACGGTCTTGCCGGTCCCGGTCGCGCCGGTAACGAGGCCGTGCCGATTAGCGAGTGCGAGCGTCAGCCACGCTGTCTGCTCGCCCTTGCCGATGAAAATCTTCTCATTGGTATCGGCTGTCTTGTTGTCGGGGGTCGCCATCACATCGCCTCTTCGCGCGCATCGGGAAAGTTTGGTCGCCAAGCAATGCCATCATATCGCATCCTGCCGGTCGATTGAAACCGTCCATGGACAAGGACATAGCCCGGGCCTTGCACACCCTGCCTCATACTTTTCTCTAACTCCGGTAGAAATACGTGGGCCGCAGTGCGGTAACATGGCGTGAATCCCGCATTCACTCTTGCATTGCTGCAACACTCGACGAGCGATCTAGGACGAAATCGCCTTCGCGCGCGCGGATCGCTTGTATTTCAGGTCGCAGACGCTCAAGATAAATTCACAAGGTACGACCCGGTAACAAACCGGCTGAGGGCGGGGCAATATGGACGAATTGATTGGACAGCTGGCCAGCAAGGCCGGCATCGATAGCGTTGTCGCTGAAAAAACCATCGGCATCGTTCTGGGTTTTCTCCGTAACGAGGGGCCTTCCGACAAGGTTCAGGCTCTGATCGATCAAATTCCAGGCGCCGAGGCTGCGATCGCGGCCTCGAACAGCAGCAGCGGGCTCTCCAGGTTGATGGGCGGCGGGCTGATGGCGCTCGGCACCAAGCTGATGGCGCTTGGTCTGGGCATGAACGAGATTCAGAACGTGGCGCGTGAACTTTTCAAGTTCGGCCGCGACAAAATCGGAGCGGACAAAATGGGCGAAATCATTTCGGGGACACCGGGGCTAAGCCAGTTCGCTTGAATCGCCCCCTTCGGCCGCGCACATTCTCTTGCATCGAGTATCATGACATATCCCCTATCCGAGATCGAAGGCTTGACCGCCTATTCTGCCTCGAAACTCAAATCGCTTGGCATTCGCACGACCGAAGCGCTGCTTGAAGCCGCCCGCACCGTCAAAGGACGCAAGGCGCTCGCCGCGAAGACCGGGATCAGTGAACAGCAACTGCTCGAATGGGCCAATTTCTCCGACTACATGCGGATTCCCGGGATGGGCAAGGCGAAGGTAGGGCTGGTGCGCGCTGCCGGCGTGCCGACGGTTCGCGAACTCGCGCTGCGTAACCCGGCGCGGCTCGCCCAGAACATGAAAGACGTCAATACCAAGCGTAGGCTGGTCCGCGTCATGCCCTCGGAGAAGTCGGTCGAGCAACTGATCGCCCAGGCGCGCAAGCTTCAGCCGAAAATCAGCTACTAAAAGTCGGCCAACCGACATACGCTGGCGGGGTCCCGCGTCTTGACTCGCTGGCGCGGACCGCGCAAAGCGACCGCATGATCGCAACCATGTCCAGACCCGCCACCGCGGCCGGCCCGGCCGGTCATTTTGACCTGACGGCGCTGTTGTCACGGCCCTGCCCGGCCGTGATGGGCGTGCTGAACGTGACCCCCGACTCATTTTCCGATGGCGGACAGTTCGCTGCCCCCGAAAGCGCGCTTGCGCAAGCCCGCCGGATGGTCGCCGAAGGTGCCGACATCATCGACATCGGTGCGGAATCGACCCGACCCTACGGATCAGAACCGATCTCGGTAGAAGAAGAGTTGAAGCGATTGCAATCGGTGCTACCGGAGGTTGTTTCGCTTGGGGTTCCCGTCTCGATCGACAGCATGAAGTCGGCCGTCGTCGCCTGGGCGCTCGACCATGGCGCCGTCATCGCCAACGATGTCTGGGGGCTGCAGCGCGATGCCGGCATGGCCGGCCTGATCGCGGCGCGCCAAGTGCCCGTCGTCATCATGCACAACCGCGACAGCGCCGATCCCGCCATCGACATCATGAAGGATATCGTCTCCTTCTTCGCGCGATCGCTAGACATCGCCGCGAAGGCCGGTATTTCGTCCGGCAAGCTCGTGCTCGACCCCGGCATCGGCTTTGGCAAGACACCGGAACAGAGCATGACGGCCCTGGCGCGGCTGCATGAGCTGCAATCCTTCGGCCTGCCGCTGCTGGTCGGGGCCTCGCGCAAGCGCTTCATCAGCGTGGTGACGCCGTCGGAACCGCATCAGCGCCTTGGCGGCTCGATTGCCGCCCATCTGATTGCGGCGAAGGGTGGCGCGCGCATCATCCGCGCCCATGATGTTGCGGAAACCGTTCAAGCGCTGCGCGTCGCAACCGCCATTGGGGAACTGCAGAGATGACCGATACGATCTTCATCACCGGCGTCGTCATCCATGCCCGCCATGGCGTGATGGAACACGAGACCGAAGTCGGCCAGCGCTTCGTGATCGATCTCGAACTTTCCGTCGACCTGTCGGAATCCTCGCGCACCGATCGCCTGTCCGACACCGTGTCCTATTCCAACGTGGTCGCGACCGCGACGGCGGCGTTCAAGAACACCAATTACAAACTGCTGGAACGTGCGGCCGGCGCCGTGGCCGATGCCATCCTGGCCGCGTTTCCGCGCATCAACGCGGTCGAGGTCACCGTCCACAAGCCGCACGCGCCGATCGCCGCGATCTTCGACGATGTCGGCGTGGTCTTGATGCGCACACGGCAGTCGCCCTGACATGGCTGATGTGCTGATCGCGCTCGGCGGCAATGTCGGCGACGTACGCGCGACATTCCGCAAAGCCATCTCCAACATCTGCGGCATGACGCAGGCGGCATTGCTGGCGCGGTCGTCGGATTACGCCACGCCGCCCTGGGGCAACGAAGCGCAGGCGCCCTTCATCAACGCCTGCATCGAAATCGACACCAGTCTCGATCCGCATGCGCTGCTGTTCACGCTGCACAAGATCGAGAAGAAATTCGGCCGCGACCGCGCCAACGAACAGCATTGGGGCCCGCGCACCCTCGACCTCGACCTGATCGCCTATGACGACGTCAGGATCGACAAGCCGGAGCTGACGCTACCGCATCCCCGGCTGTTCGAGCGCGCCTTCGTGCTGGCGCCGCTCGCCGAGATCGTGCCCGACCGTATCATCGCGGGACGCCGTGTCAGGGACGCGCTGACGGGGCTTTCGACCGACGGTATTTTGCGACTACCCGACCTCGACCAGCCCTGACCAGGCCCCGGGTGGCCTAAAACAACCGTTTGGCTTGGCGGCCGCCCCGTGGCAATTTCCGGCCAAATCAAGAGGCTACCCAAGGAAACTATTCAAGGAACCACTTTCTCGATGACCACGACCACTGACGAGCTGCGATTGGCCGCGGATTTTGCCCCCGCGCATTACGATGACTGGCGCAAGCTGGTCGACGGGGTGCTGAAGGGCGCGCCGTTCGAAAAACTGGTCGGCAAGACATCCGATGGATTGAAGATCGATCCGATCTACCCGCGCGCGCAAGGCGCCGCCCCGGTCGCAGGTCGCCCTGCGGCCGCGCCCTGGCAGATCATGCAGCGGGCCGATCATCCCGACGCCAAGGCGGCCAACGCGCAGGCGCTGCACGACCTCGAAAATGGCGCGACCGGGCTCACCCTCGTGTTCGCCGGCGCCAATGGTGCTTACGGCTTCGGGCTGGATCCTTCGCCGGAGGCTGTGGCGCAGATCCTCGACGGCATCTATCTCGATGCCGGCATCGGCGTTGAGCTTCAGATCGGCCCGCAGTCGCGGATGGCGGCCATCCATGTCGCGGAATATATCAAGGGCAAGGGGCTCGATCCTGCGTCCTGCGATATCCGTTTCGGGCTCGACCCGCTCGGCGCCGGCGCGGTGTGGGGATCCAGCCCCTATAGCTGGTCCGAGATCGTGCCCGCGGTCACCAGCGCCATCAAAGGCCTTGCCGCGCTCGGCTTCAAAGGTCCGCTGGCGGCTGCCGACGGGCGCGTGATCCACGATGCCGGCGGATCGGAAGTTCAAGAGCTGGCGTTTGTGCTAGCCGCAGGCGTCGCCTATCTGCGCGCGATCGAAACCGCCGGCATCCCGCTCGAAGACGCGCAGGGCATGGTCTATGCGCGGCTTTCCGCCGACGCAGATCAGTTCCTGACGCTGGCGAAATTCCGCGCCATCAGGCTGTTGTGGGCGCGGGTCGAACAGGCCTGCGGCCTCACGCCCAAACCATTGTTCGTCGCGGCCGATACCGCCTGGCGCATGCTGACGCAGCGCGACCCGTACGTGAACATGCTGCGGGCGACGATGGCAACCTTCTCCGCCGGCCTCGGCGGCGCCAACGCCATCACCGTGCTACCGCATACGCTGGCGCTGGGCTTGCCCGATCCGTTCGCGCGCCGCGCCGCGCGCAACACGCAGCTGGTGCTGCTGGAAGAATCCAACCTCGCCAAGGTGTCCGATCCCGCCGCCGGCTCCGGCGGCATCGAAACGCTGACAAGACAGCTTTGCGAAGCGGCGTGGTCGTTATTCCAGGAGATCGAAAAGGCCGGCGGCCTGTTCGCCGCGCTCGAGCAGAACCTGATCCAGCGCAAGGTCGCTGCAACGCGCGCCGTGCGCGAGGCCAACATCGCCAAGCGCCGCGACGTACTGACCGGAGCCAGCGAATTTCCGAACCTGCACGAGGCGGAGACCGCGGTGCTGGATGCAACGCCGATTGCGCTGGCGCCCTATGGCGAAGCCAGGTTCAAATTCGATGCGCTGCCGCCGATGCGGCTGGCCGCACCGTTCGAAGTGTTGCGCGACAAATCGGACGATATGCTCAAGAACGGCGGCGCACGGCCAAAAATATTCCTCGCCAATCTCGGCACCCCGGCCGATTTCACCGCGCGGGCGACATTTGCAAAAAGCTTCTTCGAGACCGGCGGCATCGAGGCCATCGATACGCAGGGCTTTGCCGATCCGGCGACGCTTGCCGCCGCATTCAAGGCCTCCGGCGCCGACGTGGCGTGCCTTTGTTCCTCCGACAAGGTCTATGCCGCCCACGCGCTAGCGGCCGCACAGGCCCTTCAAGCCGCCGGTGCAAGGCATATCTATCTGGCAGGCCGGCCCGGCGAGCAGGAAGCAGCACTACGGGCCGCCGGCGTCGGCGACTTCATTTTTGCCGGCGGCGATGCGCTCGCAATGTTGCAGGACGCCTGGAAGCGAATGGAGTGAGCATGGCATCGGAGAGAAAAGCTGTTTTGAGCGGCGGCTGCCAGTGCGGCGCCGTGCGTTTTGCGGTTTATGCGGGCCCGGTGAAAATCGGATTGTGCCACTGCCGCATGTGCCAGAAGGCCGTGGGCGGCCCTTTCATTTCGCTCGCCGAAGTCAAGCACGGCGACTTTGCGTGGACCCGCGGCAAGCCGGCAAGCTTTCGCTCGTCGACGATTGCCGAGCGCGACTTCTGCGCGGCCTGCGGGACGCCCCTCAGCTATCGAGCCATCGACGCCGACGTTATTGAGCTGACCACCGGCAGCTTCGACCGGCCGGACCTCGTGGTTCCAACCTACGCCTCGGGAACCGAGTCCCATTTGGCCTGGGTCGGCAGGATCGGCGATCTGCCCGGCAAAAGCACGCGAGAGGGTATCGGCAGCGAAGTGCTCAGCCGTATCGTCAGCCACCAGCATCCGGACCGCGATTGAGGGGTAGCGTCCCCCGACGCTTCACAAGTGCTATATTGGTAACCCATGACCCGCATACCGAACTTCGCGAATATCGCTTTTGAATCCACCGCCGCAGCGCAGCCTAGCGGCGGCGCCGAGCCGTGGCTGACGCCCGAGGGCATCCTCGTCAAGCCCGCCTACAGCGAGGCCGATCTCGAAGGCATCGACTTCCTCGAGACCTGGCCCGGCATTGCGCCCTATCTGCGCGGCCCCTACCCGACCATGTATGTCAACCAGCCCTGGACCATCAGGCAATATGCCGGGTTCTCAACGGCGGAAGATTCCAACGCGTTCTACCGCCGCAACCTCGCGGCCGGACAAAAGGGCCTTTCGGTCGCATTCGATCTGGCGACGCACCGCGGTTATGACAGCGATCATCCGCGCGTCTCCGGCGACGTCGGCATGGCCGGCGTGGCGATCGATTCGATCTATGATATGCGCACGCTGTTTGCCGGCATCCCGCTCGACCAGATGAGCGTGTCGATGACCATGAACGGCGCGGTGCTGCCGATCCTGGCGCTGTTCGTTGCTGCCGCCGAGGAACAGGGCGTGCCGCCGGAGAAGCTGTCGGGCACCATTCAGAACGACATTCTGAAAGAGTTCATGGTGCGCAACACCTACATCTATCCGCCCGCGCCCTCGATGCGGATCATCTCCGACATCTTCGCTTACACCTCGCAAAAGATGCCGAAATACAATTCGATTTCGATCTCCGGCTATCACATGCAGGAAGCCGGCGCGACGCAGGACCTCGAACTCGCCTACACGCTGGCCGACGGCGTCGAATATCTCCGCGCCGGACTGGCGGCGGGCCTCGACGTCGACCGCTTTGCGCCGCGGCTGTCGTTCTTCTGGGCCATCGGCATGAACTTCTTCATGGAAGTGGCAAAGATGCGCGCGGCGCGCCTCTTGTGGGCCAAGCTGCTGACGCAGTTCAACCCGAAAGACCCGCGCTCACTGTCGCTGCGCACGCATTGCCAGACCTCGGGCTGGTCGCTGACCGCGCAGGACGTCTTCAACAATGTGATGCGCACCACCATCGAGGCGATGGCGGCAACGCAAGGCCACACGCAGTCGCTGCACACCAACGCGCTCGACGAGGCGTTGGCGCTGCCAACCGATTTCTCGGCGCGCATTGCCCGCAACACGCAATTATTCCTGCAACAGGAAAGCGGCACCAACCGCATCATCGATCCCTGGGGCGGCTCCTATTATGTCGAACGGCTAACCCGCGATCTCGCCGCCAAGGCCTGGGGCCATATCCAGGAGGTCGAGGCGCTCGGCGGCATGGCCAAGGCGATCGAGGCCGGCGTGCCCAAGCTGCGGATCGAGGAAGCTTCCGCCAAGACGCAGGCGCGGATCGACGCCGGACGGCAGGCGGTGATCGGCGTCAACAAGTTCAAGCCGGTCAACGAGGCCGCCATCGAAGTGCTGAAGGTGGAAAACTCCACCGTGCGCCGCCTGCAGATCGACAAGCTCAAGCGGCTGCGCTCCGAGCGCAGCCAGAAGGACGTGGACCAGGCCTTGGCGGCATTGACGCGCTCGGCCGGCGAAGGCAACGGCAACCTTTTGGCGCTCGCGATCGATGCGGCGCGCGCCAAGGCCACCGTCGGCGAAATCTCGGACGCGATGGAGAAGGTGTTCGGACGGCATCGCGCGGAAATCAAATCCATCACCGGCGTCTACAAGCGGGAGGCGTCCACCATGTCCAATCGGGTCGAAAAAGTGCAGGCGCTGATCGATGCGTTCGAGGATGCCGAGGGCCGTCGCCCGCGTATTCTCGTCGCCAAGATCGGCCAGGACGGCCACGACCGCGGCCAGAAGGTGATCGCGTCAGCCTTTGCCGACGTCGGCTTCGACGTCGATATCGGGCCGCTGTTTGCCACCGCCGACGAAGCCGCGCGGCAGGCGGTCGAGAACGACGTGCATATCCTCGGCGTCTCCTCGCTGGCGGCCGCCCATCTCACCGCGGTGCCGGAATTGAAGGCCGCGCTGAAGAAGCAAGGCCGCGAGGATATCATGATCATCATCGGCGGCGTGGTGCCGCCGCAGGATTACGAGGCGCTCTACAAGGCCGGCGCCGAAGCAATCTTCCCGCCGGGCACCGTGATCGCCGACGCCGCCGAAGAGCTGATCCACAAGCTCAATGCAAGGCTGGGGCACAGCGAGGCGGCGGAGTAGCCTCACCCAGCGCGGCGCTCCAATGCCCGCTCCAGCGAATGGGTCCACTCCGGTATCCAGGACTGAAACAGCGCCCGCCAGCGATCGGCATCCTGTGGCGCGGTGTCGAGCACGACGTCCCATTCAATGAAGGTCCGGTCGCCCTCGACGATTGGCGACAGGTGCATGGTTCCCTCGTAGCGCGTCGGTCCTGGCGCTTCCGGCAGAAGACCTGATGGAAACGGGAACGGTTCGATGCCGGCATAGGTCAGGCTGTGCTGCGCGTCGGAATGGCGAGCCAGGCGTTGCCGGATCCAGCTGCCGAGATAGCAGAAGCGCCTGATGGCGCCGACCTCGTCGCCGCCCTTGTCGTCCTCGATGACGCTTTCGCTCACGCCATCGATATAGGCCGGATAATTGTTGAAATCGCGGATCAGCGACCACACGGTAGCAAGCGGATAATCCAGCACGGTGCTGTAATAGGCTGTCGTCATGTTACCTCCGCAGTCGATCGCGGCTGTCCTGTGACGCCGCGTATGGACACCTATCCGCGCCTCCTGATCGCCACCACCCGATTTCCGGATGTGTCGTGATCTCCCACCGGCGATCATCCGGCATCATCGCGTAACGCCTTGCGAGCGCAGCGCAAAGCCGCCTAGAATGCCGCATCACAAGAGCGCCCGCTGTCAGGGACGCCGCAGGGAGGATTACATGACCAAAATTACGCGCCGCGCATTTGCGGCTTCAACCGCCGCAGCAGCGGCCGTCGCGGGTTTTGGATTCAAGCCGGCGCTGGCGCAGGCTTATCCGGCACGGCCGGTGACCGTGATCGTGCCATGGGGCGCCGGCGGCGGCACCGATGCGACCGCGCGTATCGTGGCGGCGCTCTTGGAGAAGGATCTCGGGCAGCCGTTCAACGTGGTCAATCGCACCGGCGGCTCCGGCGTGGTCGGCCATTCCGCCATCGCAACCGCGCCGCCCGACGGCTACACCATCGGCATGCTGACGGTGGAGATCTCGATGATGCACTGGCAGGGACTGACGGAACTGGCGCCAAAGAGCTACACGCCGCTGGCTCTGATGAACGAGGACCCGCCCGGCATCCAGGTCCCTTCAGCGTCGCCCTACAAGACCGTGAAGGAACTCGCCGACGCCATCAAGGCAGCGCCCGTCGGCAGGTTCAAAGCCTCGGGCACCGGTCAGGGTGGCATCTGGCATCTGGCGCTGGTCGGCTGGATGCAGGCGCTCGGACTTCCTGCAAATCAGGTGGCCTGGGTGCCGTCGAACGGTGCTGCGCCCGCGATGCAGGATCTCGCGGCAGGCGGTCTCGACCTGACCACCTGCTCGGTGCCGGAAGCGCGCGCGATCATCGAAGCCGGCAAGGCGCGCAGCCTCGCCATCATGGCGCCCAAGCGCAACCCGTCTTTCCCTGACGTGCCGACGCTGAAGGAGTCGATGGGCATCGACTATGCAACAGGCGCGTGGCGCGGCATTGCGGGTCCGAAGGGCCTGCCTGCGGATATCGCGACCAAGCTCACGGCTTCACTGAAGAAGGTCTACGACTCCAAGGACTTCAAGGACTTCATGAGCAATCGCGGTTTCGGAACGGTGTGGGGCGACGCGACGGAATTCGCGGCATTCATGGACAAGGGCGACGCCCAAATGGGCGAGGCGATGAAGGCGGCCGGCCTCTCCAAGGCCTGATCGATCCCACCGGTTCACTTGCTCGGAAATCCGTGGGGCTCGTTTCATGCGTCTTCCCGATCAAGTCACGGGATTGTTTCTTGTTGGCCTCGGAGCGGCGGCTGCCTATGGCGGCTGGCTGCTGCCGCCCGTGCCCGGTCAGCCCGTGGGCCCCAATATCTTTCCGCTGGTGATCGGATCGGGTCTCGCGCTTTGCGGGCTTGCGATCGCTCTCGGCATCGGCCGTACCTTCGAAGAGGAAGAAGAGATTGTTCCGCTCGAGGCTGGTCAAGCGCGGCCGCCCACCGGCAGGCTTTACGGCCTGCGCGCTCTGTTACCGCCGGCACTCCTGTTGTTCTACGTGGCGGTCGCAGACCGATTGGGTTTCATCATCACGGCCGCGCTGATCGTGTTCGTGACGTCGAGCGCGCTCGGCGCGCGCTGGAAACTTTCGCTGCCGCTCGCGGTGATGGCACCGATTTTCATCCATCTGATTTTCAGCAAGCTGCTGCGCGTGCCGCTCCCGGCCGGGCTGTTGCCGATGCCGTGGTGACCCATGCTTAACACCCTGATTGAAGCGTTCGCACTCATTTCCACCTGGGAAGTCATCATCGCGATGCTTGCGGCATCGGTCTATGGCCTTGTCATCGGGTCGCTACCCGGCCTGTCCGCGACGATGGCGACCGCCCTGCTGGTCCCGGTTACGTTCTATTTGTCACCGATCGCCGCGATTGCGACCATCGTGGCGGCGTCCACGATGGCGATCTTCTCCGGCGACATCCCCGGCGCGTTGCTTCGCATTCCGGGTACTCCCGCCTCGGCAGCGTACGCGGACGAAGCCTATGCCATGACCCGCAAGGGAGAAGCCGAACTGGCGCTTGGCGCCGGCGTATGGTTCTCCGCCGTTGGCGGTATCGCGGGCACGCTCTCGCTGATGATCCTCGCGCCGCCGCTTGCCGAGATCGCGCTGTCGTTCTCGACCTTCGAATACTTCTGGCTCGCATTCCTGGGCCTGATGTGCGCGACGCTGGTCGCGCGCTCTTCGCCCGTAAAGGCCATCGCGGGCATGTTCATCGGTCTGCTTGTCGCCTGCATCGGGATCGAAAATCCCGGCGGCGTGCCTCGCTTCACGTTTGGAATGACCAATCTGTTCGGCGGCATCGAGCCGATCCCGGCACTGGTTGGGGTATTTGCCGTGGCGCAAGTCATGCGTGCCATGCTGACGCCGGAACCGCCGCCAATCCCAAAGCGCAAGTTCGGAAGCATCATGGCGGGCCAGTGGAGGCTCACCAAGAAGTATCGCTGGCAGATGACACGCGGGAACATCATCGGCATCATCATCGGGGTGCTGCCGGGCGCCGGTGCCGACATGGCCGCGTGGGTCAGCTACGCGATGTCCAAGCGCTTCTCGAAGGAGCCCGAGAAGTTCGGAACAGGCCACGTTGAGGGCCTGGTCGAAGCCGGCGCCAGCAACAACGCCAGCATCGCGTCGGGTTGGGTGCCGTCGCTGCTGTTCGGCATTCCCGGCGACACCATCGCGGCCATCGCCATCGGCGTGCTCTACATGAAGGGATTGAACCCCGGCCCGACGCTGTTCACCGAGAAGGCGTCGAGCATGTATGCGATTTATCTCATGTTCATCATCGCCAACATCATCATGATTCCGCTGGGGATCGTCATGATCCGTCTGGCGACTTACGTGTTGCGCGCGCCCCGTTCCTCCGTCATGCCCTTCATCATGCTGTGCTGCGCGGTCGGTTCGTTCGCCATCGGCAACAACATGTTCGGCGTCGTGACCGTCGCGGCTTTCGGAATCATTGGTTACGTCATGGAAGCCAACGGTTATCCGGTCGCCGCCATGGTGCTCGGTATCGTGATGGGCACCATGATCGAGCAGAGTTTCGTGACTTCGCTGATCAAGTCCGACGGCAGCGTGTTGCCGTTCTTCGAGCGACCGATTTCCGCGATCCTCGCCGCCTTGGCGATCGGTGCGTTGATTTGGCCGGTGCTGATCTGGGGGTGGCGACGGCTCAAGGCGGCTTCGCCCGCCGCCGCGCCCCGCTGACACTCCACACGATCCCCTCGCCTGCACCGCGCAGCCGTTGTAAACCAAGGCATGAACCGGCCGATTGCTCCCCCCGATATCGACAAGCTCGCCAGGGACCTGCGTTTGGGTCACCGCGCCGCACTGGCGCGCGCGATCACCCTGATCGAGAGCCGCCGCTCCGACCACCAGGCCGCGGCGCGCGACCTGGTGCAGGCGCTGCTGCCCGACACTGGAAAAGCCGTGCGTGTCGGCATCACCGGCTCGCCCGGGGTCGGCAAGTCAACCACCATCGATGCACTCGGCATGTTCCTGATCGAGGGCGGCCACAAGGTCGCGGTGCTGGCGGTCGATCCCTCCTCGGCCCGCACCGGCGGCTCGATCCTCGGCGACAAGACGCGGATGGCGCGATTGTCAGCCTCCGACAACGCCTTCATCCGGCCATCGCCTGCATCAGGCACGCTCGGCGGCGTCGCCGCGAAAACCCGCGAGGCGATGTTGTTGTGCGAGGCGGCCGGCTTCGACGTGGTGCTGGTGGAGACGGTCGGCATCGGCCAGTCCGAGACCGCGGTCTGCGACATGACCGATTTCTTCCTGGCCCTGATGCTGCCCGGCGCCGGCGACGAATTGCAGGGCATCAAGAAGGGCCTGGTCGAACTCGCCGACATGATCGCGGTCAACAAGGCCGATGGCGACAATATCAAGCGCGCCAATCTCGCCGCCGCAGAATATCGCGGCGCGCTGCATATTCTAACGCCCCGTTCGGAGCACTGGCATCCGCCGGTGCTGACCTATTCGGCGCTGACCGGCACCGGCATGGACACGCTGTGGCAGAAGATCCTCGATCACCGCACCGCCATGAATGCCTCGGGTGAATTCGCAGGCCGGCGGCGCGAGCAGCAGGTGAAATGGATGTGGTCGATGCTGGAGCAGCGAATGATGGCGCGGCTGCGCGCCGACCCCGCGATTCGCGCGCGGGTGAAAAAGACCGAGGCCGAGGTCGCCGACGGGCGCATCACGCCGGCGGTCGCGGCCGAACAGATCGCGGAGATGCTGCGGTGAGCGACAGGCTTCGCATTCTCGTCACCGGCTTCGGTCCGTTTCCGGGCGCGCCGTATAATCCGACGCAGGCGCTGGTCGAGCGGCTGTTGCGGCTGCGCCGTCCGGCCTTCGCCGACGTGGAAGTATCGAGTCACATCTTTCCCGTGACCTATAAAGCGGTCGATCTCGAATTGCCGCAAGCGCTCGCAAAACACCGGCCGCAGGCAATACTGATGTTTGGCCTCGCGGGCCGCACCAAGCATGTCAGGATCGAGACCCGCGCGCGCAACGCCGTCACGTTGCTGTGGCCCGATGCGGCGCAAACCCGCGTCCGCAAGGGATCGATCGGGCTCGGCCCGGATGCGATGCGGTTCGGCCCGCATACGCTGCGGCTGCTGCACGCCGCGCAGGCGACCGGCATCGACGCACGGCCGTCGCGCGATGCCGGGAGTTATCTTTGCAACTATCTGAGCTGGCGCGCGATCGAGGCCGCCGCCACCAACGACTATCTCCGCCTGGCGTCGTTCGTGCATATCCCGCCGCTCGCACGCGGCGGCGCATTGCGGCGCAAGGGCAACGCACGCATCACGCTCGATGAACTGGTCGATGCCGGCGAGGCGATGCTGCTGGAGATGGTGGTGCTGGCGCGACAGGCAGTGCTGAATTCGTAGGGCGGGCAAAGCGTAAGCGTGCCTACCATTCGTTTCGCGTAAGAAATGGTGGGCACGGCGCTGGCGCGCCTTTGCCCGCCCTACGGCCTACGACTGATCTACCCAGGATTAACCCTACCCCCAACAATGGCCCTGTTCCGCCCTCGCGTTCATCATGCGCCGGCCCATTTTCGCGCTAGCTTTGGCCTGCGAATGCCATGACCTGCATTGCGCGAGGATATCGAATCATGGACGCAAAACGCCGCCAGTTCATGGGCGTTTCCGCCGCCGGCATTGCCGGCGCGTTGGCGATGTCGCCGGACGCTGCGCGCGCGGCGCCGCCGGCCTCGACGTTCGGGCGCGACGCCACGCAATATGGCGTGCGTCCCGGCAGTCCCGACGATCAAACCAAGGTATTGCAGCGCGCGATCGATGAAGCCGCGCGGGCGCAGGTGCCGCTGTCGCTGCCGCCGGGCGTCTACCGCACCGGCCTGCTCCGTCTGCAAAACGGCTCGCAACTGGTCGGTGTGCGCGGCGCGACCAAACTTGTCTTCAGTGGCGGTGCATCGATGCTGCAGAGCGAGGGCGCCGGCGGCATCGGGCTATCAGGCATCACGTTCGACGGCGGCGCCATTCCGCTGCCGACGCGGCGTGGCCTTGTCCATTGCGCGGGCGGTCGCGATGTCCGCATCACCGACTGCGAAATCACCGCCAGCGGCGGCAACGGCATCTGGCTCGAGCAGGTCTCGGGCGACATCAGCGGCAACATCTTCACCAGGATCGCGACCACGGCGGTGGTGTCGTTTGATGCAAAGGGCCTGATCGTCTCGCGCAACACCATCATCGACACCAACGACAACGGCATCGAAATCCTGCGGACGGCGATCGGCGATGACGGCACGCTGGTCCTGGACAACCGTATCGAGGACATCAAGGCCGGGCCCGGCGGTTCCGGCCAGTATGGCAACGCCATCAACGCCTTCCGCGCCGGCAACGTGATCGTGCGCGGCAACCGCATCCGCAATTGCGACTATTCGGCGGTGCGCGGCAATTCGGCGTCCAACATCCACATCACGGATAACAGCGTCAGCGATGTCCGCGAGGTCGCGCTGTATTCGGAATTCTCGTTCGAAGGTGCTGTGATCGCCAACAACACCGTCGACGGCGCCGCCGTCGGCGTCTCCGTCTGCAATTTCAACGAGGGCGGCCGCATCGCGGTCGTCCAGGGCAACGTCATCCGCAATCTGTTGCCGAAGCGGCCGGTCGGCACCATTCCGGACGATGACGCGGGCATCGGCATTTATGTCGAGGCGGACAGTTCTGTAACCGGCAATGTGATTGAGAACGCCCCCTCCTTCGGGATCATCGCCGGCTGGGGCAAATATCTGCGCGATGTCGCCATCACGGGCAATGTGATCCGCAAGGCCTTTGTCGGGGTCGGCGTGTCTGTCGTGCCGGGCGCCGGCACGGCGCTGGTCAACAACAACATGATTTCGGAAACCCCGCGCGGCGCCGTGGTCGGCCTCGACCACGCCCGCGCCATCACGACCGACCTGTCCGCCGAAGGCGCCCAGCGTTACGCCCAGGTGGTGATCGGGACCAACGCGGTGCGCAGGTAGTCTTTGTTTGACGCGTTTTCTTGACGCGAACCGGTATCCACCCCGGATCAAGTCCGGGGCAGGCTTTCGCTTGAAAACGCTATGTCGCTACAGCGCGTTGCGCAGCAGCGGGTAGCGGTCCCTGATCGCGTCAAGATCCAGCGCCGGGGGTGAGAGATCGTCCAACGCCGGCGCGTCGGGCACCGAGGGCGCTTCGGCGGAATCGGCAAGCACGCTTTCCAGCGCGACCAGGACATCGCCCGGGACATCGCGGGGTGGCAATTCGGCTGCGACTTGCATCGGCCGCGGCGCCGGCGGAAGCCGATCGCGCAGCAATCCGTGATGGCGACGTCCGAGCCAGGACAGATCGACAGCGGTGTTATCGAGCGAGGCCTCGCGCGTCTCCAGTTTGCGCCAGAGTTCGACCGCTTCCTTGGCTTCCCGGATATTTTCGAGAAAGGCGTCTTCGGTATGAAAGCGCCGCCAGCGCCCGGTCTCGAACAGTTCGGTGAGGTAATCCAGCCGCTGCTCCGCAAGATTGCACCAGCGCGCAACGATATCGCGGCCACGTGCCACGTCTGCATGATGTGTCATAAACCTGCCCGTAAGGAGAAGAACGGACGCAGACGCAACAGAGGCGAATCAACTGGACGTGGTGGGGATATTCTGTGGAAAACTTCTTGCTTGTCCAGTACGTGCCATTACGGGACGCCTCCCGGTGCATGAAACCCACATGAATGCAGGGTTACTCGCGCTATCGACCGTCAAGCCGTTCAACGGCATGGCCGCATTGCGTGGACTCGCGGTGATTTCACGGACGGCAACGCGGGTCGATGAGCTCTCGCTCAGAAACGGGGTGTTGAAAAGAAAAGACCCGTCCGGGGGGACAACCGGACGGGTCAAGCCATATGGGCGCTTGGGGTGGATGGGCGCTCGCGCCGAATACAGCCGATGGGGAGGGATAACCGCTCCCACATTCATTAGTCGCAGCAGCTTTGCGGGACGTTCAAAAGGCCGATCGATTTTTTTAACTTTTTATTCGGGCGAGCCGGCCGAAATCACCGCGTAGCGGGGCGATTAACGGTGTTTGCGGCCGATTTCTCGGACGCCATCGACGGCGCCGAGCCGTTCATCGCTCTGCTCACGGAAGCGTTATCGGCGGGAGCCGGCGCCTTCTGAGATCCCGGCGCCTCCGAAACCGCAGCGAGCGGTACCGCAGGCGCGGCCGTCGAGGCGGTGACGGCAGCGAAAGCATCGACCTCGCCCGCCCCGAACATATCGTCACGGCCGGGCGCGCCAAGGTCGCGGGCGGTCTTCGTCAGGATCGCGCGCAGATCGTTCGGCTTCAACGCAGGATTGCGCTCCAGCATCAGGGCGGCAACGCCGCTGACAAAGGCGGCGGAAAACGAGGTACCCGAGGTGATCTGGTATTTATCGTCCGGCGCCGGCAGGAAGATATCCGCGCCGGGCGCTGCGATGGCGATATGGACACCGCGGTTCGATGCCGCAAACAGCTTTGCCTGCGAGTCGGTTCCGCTCACCGCAATGACGTTCGGATTGGCGGCGGGATAGAGCGCCGGCGATTTGGCGCCGGCATTGCCGGCGGCCGCCACCATCAGGATCCCCCTGGAAGCGGTCGCGGCAACACCGCGCTCGATCAAGGGATCCTTCGGTCCTGCAAAACTCATGTTGATGATCTGCGCACCGTGCTCGGCCGCATAGTCCAGCCCCTTGAGGATCACATAGGAAGTGCTCTCAGCACCATTTGCGCCGCTGCCGAACGCACGGATCGCCAATAGCCGCGCCTCCGGCGCGCTTCCCATCAGCTTGCCATGCGCCACGATCGCGCCCGCAATGCCGGTACCGTGGACGTGCGGGCCTTCCTTGCTGCCGAGCGCATCGAAACTGTCGGCAACCGAATTGACGAGTTCGGGATGTTTGACGTCAACGCCTGAATCGATCACCGCAATGGTGACGTTCATGCCGCGGACCAGCTTGTGCGCCTGTGGCAACCGAAGCTGGGCGACCGCGTATTGCGCGGCGTCGCCCTCGCTCATCGAGCGCTTCTGATCCTGCAGCATATAGCGGAAATTGAGCTGCACCGACTTCACGCCGCCGGCGCTGTCAGCGGCGAACTCACGGCGGACGACGTCCACCGGGCGCTGATCGATGATCCGGAACAGGCCGATGGTGCCGCCGATCAGCGGGAATTCCTGCGAGGAGAGCCGCTCGAGGCCGTGACGCCGGGCCAGTTCGTCGGCCTGCGCCGGCGATAGCGCGCTGTCGATCTCGGCCACCAGTTCGTTCGGGATCGCGCGCGTGTCGATCGCGGCCGCCTGCGGCGGCGCGTTGTTGCGCGGACCGTTATTGCCCTTCTTGGCCGAGCCGCCGCTGCCGCCGCCATCGACCGAAAGGACCGGGCGGTCGAAGCATTCGCCGTCAGGGCCGCGATTGGCGTATTGACAGACCGGATAGAGGTTGGGTGAAAAACGCAGCGGAAGCGTCGGATCCACACCGACACGGGAAATCTCGGGACGCCCGTTCGGTGTCCGCCCTACCAACGTCCCACCTCCGCCTCCGCCGTGCGTGGTCGGCGGAACGCGCGCGATGACCCCGGGACCCGGCCGGGTCGTGACGACCGGCCGGTTCACAATGACAGGGCGATTCGTGATAACTGGCCGGTTCGTGATGACAGGACGGCCCGTGATGACCGGATTGACCCGCGCCCCGACGGTTGGGTTGATTCTGGTCGTTGCGGACGGATTGATTGTCGGCACCCGGGAACTGACGTTCAGGCTCGGCGTGCGCATGATGGCTTGCGCGTCGGCGACCGAACCGCCGAACAGCACAAGCGGCAGCGCCATCGCCGACAAAGCCCATGCCGCGCGCTGCGCCCTTATCCGCCAATTCACGCGAGCATCGACCATGGGACCTCGGCTTGGTCAGGCGACCGACGCCTTACGGCGTCGGCACCGCAAGATTGACGATCTTCTCACCTTGCAACTTGTTCATCAGGTTCGTGACTTCATCCTTGCCCAGCGCCCGGTTGCCGAACTGCAGCCGGAACATGCCGCCCTTGGCGCCATCGACGATCGAAGCCTGATAATTGTCCAGGAGCGCGTTGATGTCGGCGATGCGCGCGTCAGGGTTAAACCGCACCAGCGCGCGCGGTGGCACCGCGGCACCAAGTTCGCGGGTAAGGGGCGCCGCCGTCTGATTCAGGCTCAGCGAAGCCGTTTGAAAGGAAGCAGTCTGGTTCTTCATCAGCACCGCGCCGATCACCCCGGCCTGCAACAGCAGCGCAACAGCGCCGAGGCTCGCCGACCAGGCCAGCGTCCGCGGCGAAAGTTTTGTGAAGAATTCCGCGATCCGCGTCGAGAGATTGATCGACACCGACGGCTTGCGCTCGGGCTCGCCGTCGATCGCCGCGAACAGCTTCTGCATGGCGCGCGCGGACGGCGCACCCAGGCTTTCGTTGAGATGAATGGTCTCGGCATATTCTTCCTGGATCACGGCATATTGCCGGGCCAGGTCGGGATCGCCGGCGAGCGCCTCATCGACGCGACGCGCATCGCGCGCGTTCAACGTGCCGGCCGCATGGAATGGCAGCAGCATCTCGATTTCGCCGGGCTCTTGATCCAGCATTTTCTTGCTCATCGCCATCATGGCCAACCTCGCTCAATGCCGGCTGCCTTGAGCAGTTCGGCCAATTTCTTGCGCGCATAAAACAGACGCGTCTTGACGGTGTTTTCCGGAATTCCGACGATTTCGGCCACCTCTTCCACGGACTTCTCGTGGTAGTAGACGAGATCGACGATCTCCCGATGCTCAGGCGAAAGTGATGTCAGGCACTTGCGCAACGCATCACTGGTATCTTTCTTCTGAACCACCACTTCCGGATCATCGGACGTATCCTCGATCGCGTTCGCGGTCTCATCGTCCAGTCCAACATCCTTCCGGCGCCTAAGTGCCGACAGGGCCTTGAACCGCGTAATCGCCAGCAGCCAGGTGGTAACAGCGGATCGGCCTTCGAACTTGCCAGCCTGGCGCCACACATCGAGAAACACCTCACTGATGAGGTCTTCCGCAACCTGTTCGTCCCTGACGAGCCGAAGCCCGAAACGGAACACCCTGACATGGTGCCTTCCGTAAAGCACCTGCATGGCGAGCCGGTCGCCTTGAGCGATCCGAGCGATCAGAATTTCGTCTGAAGCCGCCTGTGCCGCACTCAATTGCCGTCTCGCAAGGTTGGTCGGGGGGAGATGGCGGAGGGTTCGATGGCCGAGGCAAGATTCTTCACATTACGGCAATGACCGGACTGCATGTGTGATCTACCCCACAGAGGATCGCCGGACGGCCGAGATGATGCCGACGAGAACGAACGAAGGCCCGGAATTGGTACCATAATACGGAATTGCTTTCCTAGAGGTTGCACCACCCGTTGCGACCTTACCAAGGCTCGGTCCGCAAGGCAGCATCTGCGTACAAGTTGAGCTGCCACGCAACGGTCGCGGCCACCCGAATCCGCCAAATTTCCGTTGCGAAACAGGACAATGGAGGTGTTTTAACGGACCAGAATCGGTTCCAAAAGATACCAAACCTAAAGGCTTTCCCACTTAGATTTTTGCCGAGTTCCATCAACGGCGAGTCCATGGGCACCGCGGCCTCCTCATTCGTGAATCCGGCCGATCTGGATGGCGTCGGTCCCCAGCCGGCGGCGAAGGCGCTTGCCCGGCGCGCCAAGCAGCGTCGCCAGATCCTGATCATGATCGGGGCCAGCTACATCATCGACGCCGGGGTCTTGCTGCTGTATGCGCAAGCCGGTTCGACGCCCCTCATGATCGCCCCGGCCTATGCCGCTTCCGGCCTGACCCTGGTGATTTTCAGTCTCATCCTTTCGGAATTCGGGTTCAACGAGCGCTTCAAGGATCATTATCTGGTCGCCCCGCAGGCGACCATCTGCATGCTGATTGCCCTGGCGTTCACCTATCTGGCGCCCGAAGTCGGCGGCATGTTCCTCTGCACCCTGTTCATCGTGTTCAGCTTCAGTTCGCTGCGCTCGATCCCTGCGCAGACCATGATGATCTGGACGGCGATGACGATCGGCCTCGCCGGGCTGTTCCTGTTGACCGACAAGCCGATCTCGATGCCGCATGGCAGTCACCTCGAGCGCTTTGCCACCTTGCTGGTGTTCGTCCTGACCATCGGACGCTGCATGTTCTTAGGCATCTTCTCCAGCTCGCTGAAGCAATCGCTGTATCAGAGCGGGCTGAAACTCAAGGAAGCCTACAAACGGATCGAGGAGCTCGCCGAACTCGACGAACTCACGGGATCGTATAACCGCCGCTGCATCATGCGGATGCTGGATGAAGAGATCGCCCGCGCCGGCCGCAATGACGCACCCTGCTCGATCGCATTGATCGATCTCGACTGGTTCAAGCGCATCAACGACGCCTTTGGTCATCCGACCGGCGACGAGGTGCTGCGGACTTTCGCCATCACCATGTTCGCCAACATCCGTGGCATCGACCGCTTTGGCCGCTACGGCGGCGAGGAATTCCTGCTGGTGCTGCCCGGCATGAGCACCGACAATGCCGTGCGTGCACTCGACCGGCTGCGCGGGATCATTGCGGAGCTCGACTGGAGCGCATTCTCGCCCGACATGAACGTGACCATTTCCGGAGGCGTCGCGACGCTGAAGCCGGAGGAAACCCCGGACCTGTTTCTCGCCCGCGCCGACAGCGCGCTTTACGCAGCCAAGGCACAGGGACGCAACCGCATCGCCAGCGCCTGAACCGGCCATTTCAGTTGTTCCGGCGACGGAGAATCCATCGCCGGGCTTTTGCTCCAGGATAGAGTCATATGAGTTCGAAGTCCGCTATCGCCCCCATGAGCCTGCTCGACGAACTGCAGACCACGCTCGCGCACGGGACTGTCGCCCGCCGGGTCGAAACCTTGCGCCGGGTGACCGACCTTTTCATCAACGGCGCAGTGGACTTTTCGGACGAACAGGTCGGGCTGTTCGACGATGTCTTCCAGTGCCTGATCGATCACATCGAGACCTCAGCCAAGACATTGCTGGCCAACCGCCTCGCGCCGGTCGACACCGCGCCGCCGCTGACGATCCGGGCATTGGCGTTCGACGACGTGATCGAGGTTGCCGGACCCGTGCTGTCGCAATCGGCGCGGCTCGACGACGAGACCCTGATCGAGAATGCGCGCAGCAAAAGCCAGGCGCATTTGATGGCGATCTCGATCCGAAAAGTGTTGAGCGGCGCGGTCACCGACGTGCTGGTCCAGCGCGGCAATGATGCGGTGGTCCAGAGCACCGTCAACAATCCGGGCGCCGAATTCACCGAGCGCGGCTTCACGCGGCTGGTCAACCGCGCCGAGGGAGACGACAATCTCGCGACCTGCGTCGGCCTGCGTCCGACGATTCCGCGACATCTGTATTTGAAGCTGCTGGCCAAGGCCTCCGACGCGGTCCGGCAGCGGCTGGAGGCGGCCAACCCGCAAATGGCGGCGCAGGTGCCGACCGCCGTCAAGGAGGCGACGCGGCGCGCGCGCTCCGCACCGTCGGCGATCACCAGAAACACCGAGATTGCCCACGCGCTGGTCAAATCGCTGTACCAGGACGGCCGGCTCGACGAATTCCAGGTGGCGTCATTTGCCGAGGCCGGTAAATTCGACGAAGCCAACGCCTCGATCGCAGCGCTGGCCAACGTGCCGGTGGCGATCGCCGAGAACATGATGATCGAAACCCGCGCCGAAGGCGTGATGATCCTGGCGAAGGTGGCGAGCCTGTCATGGTCCACCGTCCGGGCCATCATCAACATGCGCGACGAGTTGTCGGGTGGGGAACCGACCGACATCGCGGCGTGCAAGGACACCTATGAGCGGCTACGGCCGTCGACCGCCCAGCAGGTGCTGCGCTTCCACCGCATGCAGCAAAACGCGCCCGCGAAGTGAGCCACAAAGTTCGCGTTATCCCGGCGAACGCCGAGACGACAAAAGCATCAGAACCTGAGCAGTTTCGATCCGGCGAGCGCGCCGATCGCCGTGACCAACGCAGTCGAGAGCGTGTACCAGGTCGCGACGAACAGTGGTGAATCATCGGTGCAATGCGACGCGTAGAGGGTCGCAGCCAATCCCGCCGACAACATTCCGGCGATGGCGCCGGCCACAGCAGGCCGCGCCGGCGCGCCGTGACGCAGGCCAATCAGCGCGCCTGCCAGGATCGGCAATGACAGCAGCGGGATCGCCGTCATGCACATCCGCGAATTGTTGCCCATCAGCCGCGTCATCATCGGCAGCCGCTGCGGCATCATCATCTCGCCGCCGATGCCTGCGGTCAGAAGCCCGGCCGGAATCAACAGCAGCCAGCCGAAGCCGCGCAGTGAGGCTTCCGGCCGCGACAGATGCAGGCTGACGGCGATGGCCGCAGCCGCCAATGCCAGCGTCACCGCGAATTTCAGGTCGAAGAACGGATTGCGCATCGCGGTCATCACGTCCGGCCGGATGCCAAGCTCGGTGAAGAACATCAAAAGCGAGACGGGAGCCGCCGCCAGCAGCGCCAGCATCAGCGCAAATCCGACCGGCCGCGCGCGATGCGCGTTGTCGGCCGCCAGGGTTTTGATGAGCTGATCGGTATCCATTCTCATTGTTCCCGTAACTTCGCGGTCAGGCTGGCAAGCCCCCGATGCAGCGCGACCCGCACCGCACCCTCGCTCATCGCCAGTTTGGCCGCGGTATCCTTGATCGACGCACTCTCGACGGCGATCGACTGCAGGACGTCGCGCTGGCGCGCCGGCAGCGACGCCAACTGGGCGGCGACCTCGCCTGCCGACGCCGTCTCAACCGGGGCCTCGCCCGGGAGCACCTCAGCGAAATCTTCGATGTTGACGAACACCCGCCGCCCCCGGCGCCGCAGCGCGTCGATCAGCTTGTTGCGGGCGATCGCAAACAGCCATGGGGCAAACGGGGCGCTGACGTCCCAGGTGTGCCGCTTCAAATGCACCGCCAGCAAAATGTCCTGCACGATATCCTCGGACTGATCGACCGGTTGCCCTGCACGCGCGAGCCCGCGGCGCGCCGCGGCCCGGAGCACCGGCGTGACGGCCTTGAGCAGGCGATGATACGCCGTACTGTCGCCTGAAATGGCCGACCGCATCAGGCCGGTCCATTCGTCCTCACGTTCGCGCACGCGCGCTCCCACCTTGCAATTCGGTCGCTTTTTCAATTTGTTACGTCGAGGCGTCGAGATCACGAAGTCGTGATCGACATGCCCCAGCGTATTTCTTCGCACATCGAATCGGGCAGCCGGTTCCTTGCCGGCTGGCTCATACCATCGATCGGCCCGGCTCGCACTCGCGCCGGCTGCCGCAACGCGGCTGCCCTGCTTTTGCCGTTCTTGCCCGAAGATTCCCTTTTTTTGCCCCGCTGTGGACACGGGGCGGGGTCTCATTTCGCCTTGGGGGCGGGGCAAATGGGGAGATTGCCACATGATCGTCAAAGCCAGCGGGCGCTCGGCCTTGATTGTTGCAACAGGACTCTTCGTATATTTCGCGGGGCCGACGCCGATAACGGCCACCAATACGGCCCTCGCGGCTACGACGTCGAAATCGGATAGCGCGACGTCTGGAAAGTCCGTCCGGCCGAGCACCCGCCACTGGAAACGTTACACGCGTCGGTCGGGCAAGATCGCGTCGAAACCTGCCGAGACCAGGAAGGACGTCGGCGACGCCTCGACCAACAGCGCGCTCACGATCCCGGCGTCGGTCGCCAACGCCAATGCGCAACTGGCTTCCGCCGATTTCCCCGCCGGCAGCGCCCAGGCGATGACGGCAAAGGCCCACATCCTGCTGGCGTCAGCCGACAAGCCGGGGGAAGCGCAGTCCACCACCGACGCCGTGGTCTCATCCGATCAGCTCAATGATGTCGATCGCGCCCTGCAGCAGAACCCGGCCACGCAGACCGTCGCGATGGCCGCTGCCAAGCCCACCCCCGCGGCGCCGGTTCTGGCTTCCAGCCATGACAGTTCGACCTGGGATCAGACCTCGTTGATCGGGAAAATCTTCATCGCCTTTGGCGCATTGCTGACGATGGCCTCGGCGGCGCGCATGTTCATGGCGTGAGGTATTCGGCACCGGACGCGGCGAAATGCGTCCGGGCCGCCTCTTCAGCCCACTTGAAGCCCAGCCTACTTGAAGCCCAGCCTACTTGAAGCCTTGGCCGCCAGCGGGCACATTGCCCGCCAAATCAGGCACCGGGGTGAACCATGGCTACATTCGAACACATCATTGTCGAAAGCAAAGGCGCGGTTGGCATTATCACGCTGAACCGCCCGAAAATGCTCAACGCGCTGTCGTTCGGCGTGTTCCGCGAGATCGCCGCCGCCGTCGACGACCTCGAAGCCGACGACGCGATTGGATGCATACTGGTGACCGGCAGCGAAAAGGCCTTTGCGGCAGGCGCCGACATCAAGGAAATGCAGCCAAAAACCTTCATCGACATGTTCTCCAGCGATTTCGCCGCCATCGGTGGCGACCGCATCGCCACCTGCCGCAAGCCGACGATCGCGGCTGTCAGCGGCTATGCACTCGGCGGCGGCTGCGAACTTGCGATGATGTGCGATATCATCATTGCCTCCGACACCGCCAAATTCGGCCAGCCGGAAATCACGCTCGGCACCATCCCCGGCATCGGCGGGACCCAACGGCTGACGCGCGCGATCGGCAAGTCCAAGGCGATGGATCTCTGTCTTACGGGACGGATGATGGACGCCGCGGAAGCCGAGCGTTCGGGCCTGGTCAGCCGCGTCGTGCCGGCTTCCAGCCTGATGGACGAAGCGCTGGCAGCGGCGGAAAAAATCGCCTCGATGTCGCGCCCGGCCGCCGCGATGGCCAAGGAAGCCATCAACCGGGCGTTCGAGACGCCGCTGTCGGAAGGCATGAACGTCGAGCGCAATCTGTTCCACTCGACCTTTGCGCTGGAAGACCGCTCCGAAGGCATGGCCGCGTTCATCGAGAAGCGCAAGCCGGTGAACAAGAACCGATAGGAGCGCGAGGTCTCTCCTATGTCGTCCCGGCCTTGAGCCGGGACCCATAGCCACTGTCGTGTGTTTTGCGAAGGCTGGAGCTACAGCCAGGCACAATAATCAGCATCGGTGGTTATGGGTCCCGGCTCAAGGCCGGGACGACGTAGAGATTATTCGTGGCTCCTTGCCAGCGCCGCATTCACCAGCGCGCGATAGGCCCGCTCGACAAATGTCGTCGGGCGGTCGAGGCCTAGTCGAGCCAGGCATTCGAGACGCGCGGTGTCGGGCGGCTGCGTCATTCCCTGCCAGAGCAGCCCGGGTAACCGCAGCGGCGTGCGCTGCGCTTCCCGCAACAATTGCAAGGCCGGGATCAGCCGCTGTTCGGTCTCCGTAAAATCGCTGCCGAACGGGAACGACGGCAGCAGGCCCGCCTCGCGCGCGGGCTTCAACGCTGCCGCGATTGCTTCCGGAAAATTCCGGCGATGCGCGGGCGGAATTTCAAAATCCTTCGGCAGCTTGCCGGCATCCTTGGCGACCTTTGCGAGTTCGGCCTGGAAGCGGGAGTCGGTCACGGCAAGCATCGCAGCGATGGTTTCGGCATCGGATTTTCCTCTGACGTCGGCGACGCCATATTCGGTGACGAAAACATCGCGCAGATGCCGCGGAATGGTCTGATGGCCGTAGTTCCAGAGGATGTTGGATTGCGCCTTAGCACCGGCCTGCCGGGTCGATTC
This sequence comes from Bradyrhizobium sp. AUGA SZCCT0158, assembly GCF_018130065.1. Taxonomy (GTDB): domain Bacteria; phylum Pseudomonadota; class Alphaproteobacteria; order Rhizobiales; family Xanthobacteraceae; genus Bradyrhizobium. The sequence continues at coordinate 77,438 of NZ_JAFCME010000025.1, forward strand.
CAGAGCCAGGACGGATCGCGCGCCCTGCAATGCGAACGCCTGCGCCACGAAATTGTACTGCCCCCCAACACCGCTCACGACCTGACCGTTTTCGAGGCCGTCGGAAATCGCAGCGCCCATCAGGGTTGCCATCATCGCATTGTTGACGAAACGGGCATCGATGCGCGCGCGGCGTTTGATTTCCTCGTCGCCATAAAGCTGGTTGGTGAACGACACCGGCATCATCTGGATGCGCGCGATCTGTTCCGCCGGCATTTCGCGCAGCGTGCGATAAAACGCTTTCGGCCCGAGGAAAAACGCGCCGTGCAGCGTCACGCCATCGACTTCGCGCTTGAGTACGCCGGCGTCGATCAGGCCGAGAAACGCCTCGAGCAGCATTTCACTGACGCCGTACAGCCCCTTGTCGAACGGTCCGGCCTGCGGCACCGCTTGGTCCGGCGCGAGCCGCTTCATGACCGCGTGGAATTGCGCGTTGTCGCGGTGACGAACGATCAGGCCCTGCGCCAGCGCGTCGCCGACCTGCCCGATGCCGATCTGTAGCGTGCCGCCATCGGGCACGAGACCCGCGGCATGCAGGCCGATGGCGTATTTGGTGTCGCTGATCGGCTCGGCCGGCGGCGCGAACAGCGGGAAGTCCGTCTCGGGGCTGTCGAGCACCGCGCTGAATTCGTCGCCCGCGAGATCGCCGGCGCCGGGCATGAATGGCAGTTCGGAATTGACCTGGCCCACCAGCCTGAACGACGCCCGGCCCTCGGCGCGGTCGCGCAAAATGTCGAGCGTGGTGTCGGTGTTACAGCTCAGGCTGTAGCGCGCGACGCCACCCTCCACGCGCTTCGCCACCAATTGGGTGACGACATTGAGCCCGCGCGCCAGCAGATAGGACGCGGCATGCGTGTAGTTTGCAGAAATGTAATGCTGCTGCGGATACGGTACATGCAGCCACTTTCCGGCGAGGAAGAAAAATTCAATTACCTGGATGTTGGGCGGCAGCGCGCCGGCATGCAGCGCGGCGGCGTAGGTCAAATCGGGATAGCCGCCGAACAGCCGGTCGATGACAGGACCGATGAAGCGCTTTTCAAGCAGGCTGCCCGGCCTCGGCTTTTCCAGTGTCAACGCGGAAAACAAGGTCAGGCTGATCGAGCGGTCGGCGACGGCACGCGCATAGAGCGCATTGATGATGTGGTTGGCCTTGCCGAGCCCGAGCGGCAATCCGACCACGAGGTTGGTTCCGACATCGCGGATGATATCTTCCGCGATCGCTTCGGGGTCGGAAAACAGTTTCGGCATCAAAATGCGGATCCGGCGTCATGAAACGCCGACAGCCCTGGAATAGGACGCCGGCTGCTCCGAGCTATAACGCATTTGTTACCGAACTTCGTCTGTGACGAACCTGCAACAGCCGAGCGCCGAATTCCTGTGATGATGTCGCGCGACCGTTTGCCAGTGGCGGCACCGCCCCCTAAACAGGTAGATGTGACGAGGCCGTCGGCGGGGGCGGATGGGCCTCGGGTAGTTGCGGGATCAAATGGTTGGGCGTGCCGCTAGAGTTGGCCACGTTGCAAGGCGCGTGCTTCGATCGGGCATTTGCCTTGGCGTCGTGATTTGCGTGGCGTTTGCCGCGGCAGGCGCCCAAGCCGAAAACCTCCCGGATGCGCTGGCCAAGGCCTATCAGACCAATCCGCAGCTCAACGCCGAACGCGCGCGCCAGCGGGCCACCGACGAAGGCGTGCCGCAGGCGCTGGCGGGATACCGGCCGCAGATCGTCGCCAGCCTCACCGCCGGCCTGCAGGCGGTCCGCAATCTCCTGCCCGACAACACCGTGCAGTCGGCGAGCTTGAAACCCTGGACCATCGGGGTGACGGTGACTCAGACCCTGTTCAACGGCTTCAAGACCGCCAACAGCGTCCGCGTCGCAGAACTGCAGGTATCGTCCGGCCGCGAGGCCCTGCGCAATGTCGGCCAGGGTGTGCTGCTCGATGCCGTCACCGTCTACACCAACGTACTGGCCAATCAGTCGCTGGTGTCAGCGCAACGATCCAACGTCGCGTTCCTGCGGGAAACGCTGGGCATCACCCAGAAGCGCCTCAATGCCGGTGACGTGACGCCGACCGACACAGCCCAGGCTGAAGCCCGCCTCAACCGTGGCCTCGCCGACCTCAACGCCGCCGAGGTTGCCTTGGCCATCAGCCAGGCCACCTATACCCAGGTGATTGGCAACGCGCCGACGCAGCTGAGCCTCGCCGAAACCGTCGACCGCTATCTGCCGCGCAGCCGCGATGACGCCACCGGTCTCGCCTTCCAACAGCATCCGGCGGTCATGGCGGCCGCCTTTGACGTCGACGTCGCCTCGACCAGCATTCGCGTCGCCGAAAGCAGCCTGATGCCAACGATCACGCTGCAAGGCAGCGTCAGCCGCAGCAAACAGTCGGATCCCACGCTGGGGACCTTCGGCACCGACCAGGCTTCCGTGGCCGGCCAGCTCAACCAACCGATCTACGATGGCGGCATGGCGGCCTCGCAGACCCGGCAGGCCAAGGAAATCGCAGCCCAAAGCCGGCTGGTGCTCGACCAGGTCCGCAACCAGGCGCGCACCGCGGCGGTCGGCGCCTGGGTTGCCAATGAAGGCGCCAAGGTCGCGGTGTCCGCTTCCGAATCCGAAGTGCGGGCTGCAACGGTCGCCTTGCAGGGCGTGCAGCGTGAGGCCGCGGGCGGCCAGCGCACCACCGTCGACGTGCTGAACTCGCAGCAGGATCTGATTTTGGCGAAGGCCCGCTTGATCGGCGCACAACGCGACCGCGTGATCGCCTCCTATACCCTGCTCAGCGCCATCGGCCGGCTTGACGTCAAGACGCTGGGGCTCAACACACCGGATTATCTGCCGGAAGTGCATTACCATCAGGTGCGCGACGCCTGGCACGGCCTGCGCACGCCGTCGGGACAGTAATCGCAACTTTGTCGCCGGTGTTAACTGCCCGCTGTTCATGTCCGCGATTTTTCATCGCCGGGAATCCGCACTAGCTTAAAATTCGATCTGATTTGACTGCACCCGATTTTGATCGATCCATTTCTGCGAGGCCTCGTGATCTCAAATATCCTGCGCTGGTCGGGCAAGACTTTGCTAGCCCTCCTGATTTTGATCGTGCTCGCGATAACGGCATTCCGGATGGCAGCATCGATCCGCGAGACCCACACCCGCGCCGAACTGGCGCCGCCATCGGGCCGTCTGGTGCCGACCAGCACCGGTGGCGTGTTCGTGCAGGAAAAGGGCCCGGCGGATGGAATTCCGTCGTGCTGTTTCACGGCACGGCGGCGTGGAGCGAGCTCTGGCGCCACACGACCGGCGTGCTCGCCGCCGCCGGCTTTCGCGTCATCGCCCTCGACCTGCCGCCGTTTGGATTTTCGGATCGTCCGGGCAGCTACACAAGGAAGGATCAGGCTGCACGCATCAACGATGTTCTCGTCCATCTGAAAGCCAAGCCTGCGATTATCGTCGGCCATTCCTTTGGCGCCGGTGCAGCGACCGAACTGGTGATGCGCTATCCGGACCGGGCGCGGGGACTGGTGCTGGTGGACGCGGCGCTGGGATTGACGGCAGCGCCGTCAGACGCGCCATGGATCGTCCAGCCGAAATGGATCCGCGAAATACTGGTATCGCTGACCATCACCAATCCGGTGGCGACGAAGACGCTGCTCGAATCCCTGATCGAGAAAAAGGAACGCGCGCTCCCCGAATTCGTCACGATCCTGCAACGGCCGACGACGCAGCGCGACAGCACCCCCGACATCGCCGACTGGCTATATTACTTCCTCGGCGCCGACCGCAATGCCGTGAGTGCCGACCGCACCGCATATGCACGGGTGAAACTCCCCGTCGCCATCCTGTGGGGCGACAAGGACAACACGACGCCGGTTGAGCAGGCGCTTGATCTGCGAACGCTGTTGCCGCCGGATACCACCCTCACCCTGCTGCCGGGCCTTGGCCATATTCCGCAAATCGAGGACCCCGCTTTGTTCAACGACGCCCTGCTCAAGGCGCTCGGAAAGCTCTAGACTTGAGGACAGATTCGGGCACGCCGGAGGGATCATGGATATCATCAGATTGTGCGCCTGGGGCTACGCCGCCCTGCTCGGCTTCGTGATCCTGACCGGATACATCCCTGCCTTCATCGATCAGAACGACATGATCTTCGGCCTGTTCCGCCGCACCTGGTATGCCGACGGGCTGCATCTGGTTTCCGCGCTGTGGGCGCTCGCGGCAGCGCTGACCTCTCGCCGCGCCTCGGAACTGTTCTTCCAATTGTTCGGCGCGTTCTACTTTGCCGACGGCTTGCTCGGCCTCTTCACCGGCTCGGGCTATCTCGACTTCGGCATCCTGATCAACGGCGTGCTCAACCTTCCGCTGGCGACGCGCTTTTTCGCCAATGCGCCGCATCTCACCCTCGGCGGCGTTGCGATCCTGATCGGCTATCTGCTGGCGCCGCGGACGCGAGCGGCCGTTCATGCTTAAATGGCTGCGGCGCATTGCTGTCGTCATCGCGATCCTGATCGCGGTGTCGGGGCTTGGGCCGCTGGCCTATATCGAGGGCACCTGCCGCCCCTCTTCGTCGACGTCGGCGTCACCTGCGCCGTCGGTGCCGCTGCCTGCGATCAACGAGCCGCGCTACCAGCGCAAGCAGAACAACACGTTCTTCACCTTTCCCGAATGGTACATCGTCTATTCGTTCGAGGATTTCGGCCGCTTCCTCGACCGCTCCAGCGAAAGCCATTTCAATTATCTCGGACACATTTTCGGATTCTGGCGCAGCTTCTGCACCATCAATCAAGCGGTGCCGCCGACCGGTGAATCGCTCACCGAAGTCAAGACCATGATCTATGTCATCGGCGTCAGCTACTCGATCGAATACGCGATCAAGGGATTTTACGAGAACACCATCGGCCGTGTGTTCGAATGGATTCGGGGCGAGGAACGGACCCCGCAAGACCTGTACGCGCGCAAGGTACTGCAGGACTACGCGGCGTTTCTTTACACCGTCCCCTGGTTCAAATTTCCGTTCCGCGAGAAGCTCGATGGCTTGATGGCGATCTCGGCGCGGACCGATAGCCCGCTGCGAACATGGGAGCGCAGCTTCGCGCTCGGCACCGAATACTACCTCAAGGTTGGTTACGCCGCGCTGATCCAGAAGGCGCTCGATGCCGGTGGCGACGACGAGCCGCGCGACATCATGTTCGCGGTCGCAACGTTGCCGCCGGCGGTGCTGGCGAAGGAGCCGCGTATCAAACCGATCCGCGCGCTGACGCCGCAATGGCAGCTGGTGCAGACGCCGCGCTACAAGGATTTCACCGAAATCCTGCAGAGCCTCCTGGATCAGGGTTTTGGGCTCGCCGAGATCGCCGGCAACCATGAAATCCTGATTACCGTGATCGCGCCCGACGCCGCCAAGCTTGACGTCAAAGGGACCACGGAACTGTTTTCACTGGAGCTTGACGGCAAACCCGGCTTTCGCAGGGCCGGCCTGAAGGCTAGGATCGACCGTCTCGTCGATATCAACCGCGACCTCAAGGCCAGGGGCGTGAGCATCGAGCATTTCTATGATTACTGAAACGCCACATCATCGCACGTTGCGGCCATTACGCCGGATCGCGGGCGCTTGCGCACTCGTGGTATGCGGTTGGCTTGTGATTGTGGTCGCTCTCACCTTCGGATCGGCGCCGGGCAAGTCCATGGCCATCATCGGCCCGCCGGCGCAGGCGCTGGCCATCATCGCCAAGGCCAACGGCCGCGTGCTGGCGGCGAGCGACTATGTCACCTTCGCGCGCTCCGACGATGCCGGCTTCGTCGCCCGCCTCTATGCCGCGGGCGCGCTATTGGTGCTGGATGCGGAGCAAGCCGGCGGCTGCAGCGGCCTGCCGCCCAGGCGCGTCGCGCAATTATGACGCATACTTCTGATAGAACGTATTCGTAAACAGCTCCGTCGGATCGTATTTCTTCTTCGCAGCGAAGAAGTCGTTGATCTCCGGATAGGACCGCTGCAACTGATCCTTCGAATAATAGAGCTGGTAGGGCAGGAAAAACCGGCCCTTGTGCGTGATCGTGAGATCGATCAGCTCTTCGGTCGCCTTCTTCATCCGCTTGTTGCCTTCATCATCCGTGGTCTGGTTGATGTAGAGCACCAGCGAGAATGCCGGCTCCGGAGAATAGGTCAGGAAGTTGTCTTCCTGATGCACGATGCGCACCGAGGCATTCAGCAAATTGGTCTTGTTGTCGGTCAGCACCTTGCGCATGCCGTCGACAAACGAGACGAACTGGCTGCGCGGGATGAAATATTCATGCAGGATGTCGGTGTCGTTGGGCAGCGCATTGCGCAAATACGGCACCGAGTCATGCATCGGGTCGTTGCGGTTGACGAGACAGGCTTCCGCCGAGCCGATCGCCTGCGCCCGCGTCACCGTGCAGGTTTCCATCCGGTGCTCGATGTGCTTCTCGGACAGCCACTTCATTTCCTGGAACAGCGGGCCCTGCTTGGACAGGTTGATCGTCAGCCGCCGCAGTTTGGTGCCCGAGACCTCGCCCAGCGGTTCGCGCTTGAAATCTGATCCGTCGACCTTGGTGTAGGTATAGAGCAGCAATTCCTGCAGGAAGCTGCTCGGCGCGGTCGAGAGGTGGCCGTACATCAGGCCGATATTGGCATCCTTCTCGATCTCCCTGGCGAACAGCCCCGGAAACTCCTTGTAGTCCATGATGCGGCGTCCGGTCTGGTAAACCAGATTGTCGGCGATATCGAGTTCGGCCTCGACGATCACGCCGAACAGGCCATAGCCCCCGACCACGAGGTTGAACAACTCCTTGTTATCGGTTTCCGACACCGTACGCAGCGACCCGTCCGCCAGCATCACGCGCATCGACTTGATCGATTTGCGGAGCGCACCGGCCTGATGGTCCATGCCGTGGGCATTGACCGAGATCGAACCGCCGACGCTGAAAATATCGGTCGACTGCATCGCGCGCACCGCAAAGCGCGGGTGCAGCAGGTTCTGGATGTCGTGCCAGGTCGCGCCCGGCTGCACGGTGATCGATCGCCGGTTCTCGTTGAGCACGATCTTGTTGAAGCCGCGCATGTCCAGCACGATGCCGCCCTTGCGGAACGCCTGCCCGCCCATGCTGTGGCGCACGCCGGCGGTCGTGACCGAGAGCTTGTTGTCGCGCGCGAACGTCAATGTCTTGGCGATGTCGTCGACGCTGCGCACCTCAACCACGCCGTAGATTTCGGTCTTGTTGAGACAGCTGGCATCATTGATGCTGCCGCCGAGCTGCGACCATTTTACGTCTTTCAGCGGTGCGATCGCCTTGATCCGCTCCAGATCGATCTTGGCCTGATCGCCACCCCCCACCGCCGGCCCGCAATCCTTTTCGCCGCTGGGATCGGCGGCAAGAGCCTGCAGTTTGCGGTAGCCGTAAACCCCAAACAGCACCACGACCACCGCGGCGACGGACGCCCCGGTTTTGAACTTCTGTGAAAATTTTCGCATGAATTGATTCCAGGTGATGTCCGATAGTCCCGGCAGGTGGATAATTAGTCAAATGGCCGAGCTTATGGTTCGATAACGTACTGATTTTACGGAACGACAAATCCGTTTTAACGCGCCCTCCTTGAGAACACCGAGATCAGCACCGGCAGCGTGATCAGGATGACGATTGGCGCCAGCATCATGCCGGTGACGACCACCACCGCCAGCGGCTTTTGCACTTGCGAGCCGATCCCCGCCGACAGCGCCGCCGGCAGCAGCCCGACGCCGGCCACGACGCAGGTCATCAGCACCGGCCGCAATTGCAATTCGCCGGTGCGGATCACGGCACGCATCCGCTCATAGCCTTCGTCGATCAATTGATTGTACTGCGACAGGATGATGATGCCGTCCATGACAGCGATGCCGAACAGCGCGATGAAGCCGATCGCCGCCGACACGCTGAACGGAGTCCCTGAGATCAAGAGCCCGAGCACGCCGCCGAAGATCGCCATCGGGATCACGCTCATCGCCAATAACGTGTCGACCATCGAACCGAAATTGAAGAACAGCAGCACCGCGATCAGCGCCAGGCTGATCGGGACCACGATCGACAGCCGCTTGATGGCGTCCTGCAGATTGCCGAATTCGCCGACCCACTCGACCCGCGATCCCGGCGGCAGCTGCACCTGCGCGGCGACCTTGTCCTGCGCTTCCCGGATCGCGCTGCCGAGGTCGCGCTCGCGGACCGAGAACTTGATCGGAAGATAGCGCTCCTGCCCCTCGCGGTAGATATAGGCGGCGCCCGAGATCAGATTGATCGAGGCGACCTCGCTGAGCGGGATCTGCGTGATGGTGCCATTCGGGCCCGGGGCGCCGATCCGCAAATTATGAATCGCCTCGGCGTTCCTGCGGTATTCCGGCGCGAGACGCACGATGATCGGGAAATGCCGGTCGCTGCCGGGTTCATAGATGTCGCCGGCGCTGTCGCCGCCGACCGCGACCTTGATGGTGGCGTTGATATCGCCGGGCGACAGGCCGTAGCGCGCCGCCCGCGCGCGATCGACATCGATCTGGATCGTGGGCTGACCGAGCGAGGTGAATACCGCCAGATCCGTCACGCCCTGCACGGTGGCGAGGACGGACTTGATCTTGTTGGCGGTGTCGGTCAGCGCCTGCAGATCGTTGCCATATAGCTTGATCGAGTTCTCGCCCTTGACGCCCGACACCGCCTCCGAGACGTTATCCTGCAGATATTGCGAGAAGTTGAACTCGACGCCGGGGAATTTTTCCTGCAACTGCGCCAGCAATTGCGCGGTCAGTTCGTCCTTGTCATGGGTGTTGGGCCATTCTCTGGCGGGCTTCAACGGCGCGAAGAATTCGGCATTGAACAGGCCCGCGGCGTCGGTGCCGTCGTCGGGGCGGCCGTGCTGCGAGACCACCGATTCCACTTCGGGGCGGCTGCGGATCAGCTTCCGCATCTCGTTGACGTAGGTATTGCCTTCCTGCAGCGAGATGGTCGGCGGCAGGGTGGCTCTGATCCACAGATTGCCCTCTTCCAGCTTGGGCAGGAATTCCAGCCCGAGCAGCCGCGCGAACACGATGGTCGTGATCACGAGGACCGCAGCACCGGCCATCACGATCCTGCGGTTGGCGACCGCCCATCGCAGCACCGGCAGATAGAGCCGGTCGAGTTGCCGCATGATCCAGGTTTCGGTGTGCTCCATATGCGAGGGCAGGATGATGGCACTCAGCGCCGGCGTGACGGTGAAGGTCGCCAGCAAGCCGCCCGCCAATGCATAGGCATAGGTCCGTGCCATCGGCCCGAAGATGTTGCCTTCGACGCCGCTCAGCGTGAACAGCGGCAGGAAGGCGGCGATGATGATGGCGGCGGCGAAGAAGATCGAACGCGACACGTCGGCGGATGCGGACAGGATGGCGTGGCTCTTCATTCCCATCGTGGTGTCGAAGGAGATCTGGCTGCGCTCGGCTTCCGACAACGCCGTGGTCTGCGACAGCCGGCGGAAGATCGCCTCCACCATGATCACGGTGGCGTCGACGATCAGTCCGAAATCGATCGCACCGACCGAGAGCAGATTGGCGGATTCGCCGCGCAGCACCAGGATGATGACGGCGAAGAACAGCGCGAACGGGATCGTGGCGCCGACGATCAGCGCGCTTCTGATATCGCCGAGGAACAGCCATTGCAGCAGTACGATCAGGATGATCCCGACCACCATGTTGTGCAGCACGGTGTGGGTGGTGATGTCGATCAGGTCCTTGCGGTCGTAGATCCGCTCGATCTTGACCCCCGGCGGCAGGATGCTGGAATTGTTGATGGACGCGACCAGCTGCTCGACGCGGGTGATGGTCGGCGCACTCTGTTCGCCGCGCCGCATCAGCACGATGCCCTGCACGATGTCGTCGTCCTGGTCGAGGCCGGCAATGCCGAGCCGCGGCTTCTCCCCTATCGTGACATGCGCGATGTCGCTGACCAGCACCGGATTGCCGCCGGATTGCGACACCATGGTGTTGTTGAGGTCGTCGATCGAGCGGATCAGTCCGACGCCGCGCACCACGGCGGATTGCGCGCCGATATTGACGGTGTTGCCGCCGACATTGATGTTGGCGTTGCTGACCGCCTGCAGCACCTGCGGCAGCGTCAGGCCGTTGGCGACCAGCTTATTGAAATCGACCTGCAGCTCATAGGTCTTGGTCTTGCCGCCCCAGCCGGTGACGTCGATCACGCCGGGCACGGCGCGGAAGCGGCGCTGCAACACCCAGTCCTGCAGCGTCTTCAGATCGAGCACGCTGTAGTTCGGCGGGCCCTTCAGCCGGTAGCGGTAGATTTCGCCGATCGGGCTGAGCGGCGAAATGCCGGGCTGCACGTTACCCGGCAGGGGCGCGAGCTGCGACAGGCGGTTCAATACCTGCTGCAGCGCTTCATCATAGGTGTAGTCGAACGAGAACTGCAGTTTGACGTCGGACAGGCCGTACAGCGAAATGGTGCGGATGGTGCGCAGGTTCTTGATGCCGGCGACCTGGGTCTCGATCGGGATCGTGATGTAGCGTTCGATCTCTTCCGACGACAGGCCCGGACTTTGCGTCACGATGTCGACCATCGGCGGGGTCGGGTCGGGATAGGCCTCAATGTTGAGCTGCCTGCACGCGATCAGGCCGCCGACCATCACCGCGACGAACATGCCGACCATTAAATAGCGGCGGCTGACGGCAAGGGCTACGAGGCGATCCATCCAGATCGAAGCTTTCAGTGAGTAGAGCGGGAGATCAGCTGCCGGACGCGGCCCGGTCGATGAACAGCGCGCCCTTTGTCACGATCAGCTCGCCGGGCTTCAGATTGCCGATCACTTCGACGAGGTCGCCGTTGGCAAGGCCCGCCTTGATCTGGCGGAGTTCGATCGTGTGGTCCTCATGCGCGACCCAGATCCGGACCTGGTCCCCCTCGTAGATCAGCGCCGTTTTCGGCACCCCGACCGCCGGGTGATCGCCCGCCGAATAGATCGTCACATTGGCGAACATTTCCGGCTTGAGCACGCCGTTGGTGTTGTCGACGGTGGCGCGCACCAGGAGCCGGCGCGTCGCCGGATCGATCGCGGTGGAAACGTAATTGACGCGCGCCGACAGCGCCTGTTTCGGCAACGCCAGCACGTTGAACGTGACGTCCTGCCCGACCGCAACATTGGCGGCGTCGGTCTCACGCACGAAGGCGACCATCCAGACGGTGGAGAGATCGCCAATGACATAGACCGGATCGCTGGCGCCGGAGTTCACATACTGGCCGGGGCCGATCTTGCGCTGGACCACGGTGCCGGCGATCGGCGCGAAGATGGTGGTTTCCGGATTGATGCGGCCCTTTTCCTGGAAGGTCGCGATGTCCTCGTCGGTGAGGCCGAGAATGCGCAGCTTGTTGCGCGCCGCTTCCATCGCCGTCTGCGAGGAGCGCATGTCGTTCTGCGCCTGGATCAGCGTCGCCTGGCTCTGCTGATAATCCTTGAGCGGAACGGCCTTGCCTTCGAACAGATCCTTGGCGCGCTGGCCCTGCAGTTGCGCCAGATCGAGCGCGGACTTGGCCTTGTTCATGGCGCTCATTGCGCCGATGAAATCGTTCTGCGCCTGCACGTTGTCGGCAGCCTCGATCACGAACAGCGGCTGACCCTTGACGACATTATCGCCGGGCCGGACCAGAAGCCGGGTGACCCGGCCGGCATAGGGCGAGAACACCGGCGTCGAGCGATCCTCATCGATCGCAATCTTGCCTTCGGTGACGTGCTCGGCCCGGAAGCCCCGCGTGGCAACGGGCTGGATGGTCAGGCTGGCCCATTCGGCCGGCGACAGCTTGTAGCGCTGCTGTCCTCCCTTGCGGGACTGGCTCGACACCTCGGAATGCTTGGGCGCGGTTCCGTTGAACTGCACGAATCCATAGACGCCCGCGCCTGCAAGCAGGAGCGCGGCGATCAATACCGCCGGTCGTCGTCGGCTAAATAGCTGTAATTGCTCAATCAATTTGTTACGCATGCGGTCTGTTCAACTCAGCAATGGCGACAATTTGCCTCACCCTGCGCTAATAGTGCCTAATCGGAGTTCCAAACAAGCGAAAAAACGAAGACAGCCGTTAAAATTTGGGGAGGTCGGCCTGAACGCCGGCTGAAAATATCTACTCGCGCGCCGGCCATTGTGGCGGGTGGCTGCCGAGCGGCATCGCCGGGCGAGCCCAGAACGCCGGGGTTTTCGACAACAGCGCCGCGTGCCGGACCGACCGCAGGGCACCAAAGCCGGAAGCCACCTCCTCGATAAAAGGCATCACGGTTTCCCCATTCAAATCCCCGGTCTTGAAGCCATCGGCAACGCGACCGAGATTCCACAGCCACCGACCGGTCTGCGCCAGCGACACCCGAACGTGCCAGTTGCCGCCTTCGCGCGACTGCCGCGCCTTGGCCATCATGGCGCCGAACGCCATGAGGTAACCGGTGGCGTGGTCCAGTATCTGCGCCGGCAGTTCTTTCGGCCCGTCGATTCCGGCCGCCTGCCCTTCGGCATGGTTGAAGCCCGTGGACGTCTGCACCAGCGAGTCGAAACCGCGGCGCTCCGCCCAGGGACCTTCATGACCATAGGCGGACAGCGTCACATAGACGATCCCCGGACGAATACGGGCCGCCTCTTCCGGTGCAAAGCCGAGGCCGGCGATCGCGCGCGGCCGATAGCCCTGCGAAACAATATCGGCCTGCGTCAATAGATTGCGAAACACCTCGCGGCCTTGTTCGCTTTTGAGTTCGACAAAACTCGTCAGCTTGCCGCGCCCGGTATCGATGGTGAGCCAGGGAATCGCCGGCAGATTTGGACCTGAGATCAACAGCACGTCGGCGCCGTGGGCGGCGAGCGTGCGGCCCGCGACGGGACCTGCGATCACGCGCGACAGATCGAGCACGCGAATGCCGGCAAGCGGCCGATTGCCTTTCGGCCACGGTTTTGGTGCGGCATCGCCGATCTTCTCGATTGTGATCAGAGGCAATCCGGCAAGCGCCCTGGCGTGCGGCGTGGCGGACCATTCGTCGTGCGAACGCATCATCGACACCACGCCGCCAGCGGCATAGGCCGCGGTCTCGAACGCCTCGCCATCCCATTGCATCAGCGCGGCCTGCACCTCGTCGCGCTCCGGCTTGCAGTTCAACACCTTGCAGACGGCGTCGCGGTGATGCGGGAAATTGGTGTGCAGCCTCACGAAGCGCGCATTGCCTGTTTTGTAGACGCCGGCGATCGCGTCCCAGGCCGGCGGCGGCGGCTTGTCGTCGACGCGCAGATAACGTTCGGAGCGGCATTCGACCACGGCGTGGCGCATGTCGATGGTAACGTCCTGCGATTGCCCGCTGCGCAACTTCCAGATTTCGGCAGCGGCAAGGCCGGTCGCGGCAACGCTGGCCTGCGCCGCGGCGCCGACGCGAAACGACGACGGCAGTTGCGGCTCTTCGCCGGTCAGCTTGACGGCATCGAGCGCGGAAGCTTCGCCGCCGGCCGACGTCCAGATATCGCCGAGAATTTCACGCGGGCTTTGCATGGCCGTCTCTCTTCCCTACGTTTCAAAAGCTCTGCCCGACCTCAAAAGGAGTTGCAATGGCCGCCTTAAACTGGAAGGCCGGGTGGCCGCTGGTCGGTGCGGTGCCGGAGTAGTCTGTCGTCCCGGCCTTGAGCCGGGACCCATACCGCGTGATGCTCATTGTTGCAGAAGGCATTTGACACCAGCGTTTTACCGATGGGCCGCGGCGTATGGGTCCCGGCTCAAGGCCGGGACGACAGCGGTATGTGTTGTGCGACCATCATCCAAACGCAGTTTCGCATTCTCGCGGCGCATTGCGCCCGAGCTTTGCCATTCATTTCCTTGCCCTAAATACAGAGGGCGCAGGGAAGACCGGGTGCGCGCTGCACCCGCGGTCTCGTGTGCGAATAGTGCAAAGAAAGCTGCACACGAGCATACAGGGCAGCGGAGAACACCCGGCCTTCCCTGCGCAATGGCTTTACGGCTTATGCCGTGCTCTCCCCGGAGACGAGTTCTTGGTTGACTCCGTCGCTGCCGTTCAGCTCTCGCCTACCCGACAGCTTGACACCTGCAACGGGTGCCAGGACCACACGGTTTTGCCGTACGCTTATCCACGCC
>NZ_JAFCME010000026.1 GCF_018130065.1 Bradyrhizobium sp. AUGA SZCCT0158
GGCGCGCCCCGCGCCAGCCTTGAGGCCGGCCGATCGCCGGTTTACTTCAGCACAGTTGCTCTGAGTGGGACGGGATGCGGAGGATGTAATCGGTGATTTGGGGGTGGCGTCAAGGATTATTTCTGGAAATCGTAATTAGTCGGCGCCCCTAATCTAGGCAACTACCAACTGATGAGGCGCGGCGCTTCGCTCGCGTTGCATAGTGGGCTTGGGTCGCTATAGTGAAAACTACAAGAAGCCGTTGGGCGACAAGGGGAAAATGAACAAGCGGGGCCTCACCGAACGCGATATCTGTACAAAATTCATCCTGCCTGCCGTCAAGCGCGCGGGCTGGGACGAAATGTTGCAGGTTCGGGAGGAGGTTTACTTCACCAAAGGCCAGATCATCGTCCGCGGCAAGCTGGTGACGCGCGGAAAAGCGAAGAAGGCTGACGTCGTCCTCTATTACAAGCCGAACATCCCGATCGCATTGATCGAGGCCAAAGATAACAAGCACAGCGTCGGCGACGGCATGCAGCAGGGCCTCGACTATGCGGCGACGCTAAATGTTCCGTTCGTCTTCTCGTCGAACGGTGACGGCTTCCTGTTCCATGACCGTACAAGCGCAAGTGGTATCAAGGAATCGAACCTCGGCCTTGATGACTTTCCATCGCCCGCCGATCTCTGGGCGCGCTATTGCGCATGGAGGGGCATCAACACCGAGGCCGAACAGATCGTTCTTCAGGATTACTACGACGACGGCAGCGGAGAGGCAAAACGCTACTATCAGGTCAACGCAATCAACGCGACAATCGAAGCTATCGCCAAAGGCCAGGATCGCGTCTTGATCGTGATGGCGACCGGGAGCGGCAAAACGCGGACGGCGTTTCAGATAATCTGGCGGCTGTGGAAGGCCGGCCGCAAGAAACGCATCCTTTTTCTCGCCGATCGCAATGTGCTCATCGACCAGACGATGATGAACGACTTTCGTCCATTCGGCCCGGTAATGGCGAAGCTCTCGACCAACGCCAAGACAATCGAACGGCAGGACGGGACCGAAGTCGATTTGACCCTGGCACTCGACAGGAAGCGCCGGATCGATACCGCATTCGAGGTCTATCTTGGACTTTACCAAGCCATTACCGGACCTGAGGAGCACCAGAAGCTCTATAAGGAGTTCTCGAAGGAGTTCTTCGATCTGATTGTTATCGATGAGTGTCACCGCGGTAGCGCGGCTGCGGACTCGGCATGGCGGGAAATCCTTACCCATTTTTCCAGCGCCACGCAGCTCGGCCTTACCGCCACACCGAAAGAAACTGAGTACATTTCGAACACCGACTATTTCGGCGAGCCGGTATTCACCTATTCGCTCAAGGACGGGATCAGCGACGGGTTCCTAGCGCCGTACAAAGTCATCAAGGTTCATATTGATCGCGACGTGGAAGGCTACCGCCCGCAACTGGGCCAACTCGATCGTTCCGGCGCGGAGGTCGAGGATCGGATCTACAATGCCAGAGATTTCGACCGAACCCTGGTGCTGGATGACCGTACCAAACTAACGGCCCGGAAGATTACGGAGTTCCTCAAGGAAAGCGGCGACCGTTTCCAGAAGACCATCGTTTTCTGTGTCGATGAAGAGCACGCCGCGCGGATGCGGCATCCGCGAACGAGCCGATAACGTCAAGAAGCGAGACGTGTTCACCAAATATGGCCCGCAAGCGCGCGCCGTGCTTGACGCCTTGCTCGAAAAATACAGTGACGAAGGCGTTCTTGGTCTCGACGACACCAACGTGCTGAGGGTAACACCCTTCACCACCATGGGCAGCGTCGTTCAGCTCATCAACGCGTTCGGTGGCAAGCAGGGCTTTGAAAAGGCCGTCCGTGAACTGCAGGGCGCTCTCTATCAGGAAGTAGTTTAGGATGATCGTTCGTACCACCGTCAAATCCATCCAGGACATCATGCGCCAGGACGTCGGCGTCGATGGAGATGCGCAGCGCATCAGCCAGTTGACCTGGATGTTCTTCCTGAAGATCATCAGATGATCAGGATCAGGAACTGGAACTGACGAGAGACGGCTACCGTTCGCCGCTACCGAAGAAATTGCAATGGCGCAATTGGGCGGCGGACCCCGAGGGCATCACCGGCCAAGCACTACTTGATTTCATCAACGATGAACTTTTCCCCGCGCTCAAGGGGTTGCCGCTTTCAACAAAGCCAGGCGACCGACGTCGCGTCGTGCGCGATGTGTTCGAAGACGCCTACAACTACATGAAATCCGGCCAGTTGCTTCGGCAGGTGGTCAACAAAATCAATCAGGTCGATTTCAACAATCTCGACGAACGCCGCCACTTCGGCGAATTCTACGAACAATTGCTGAACGACCTGCAATCGGCCGGCAATGCGGGTGAATATTACACGCCGCGCGCCGTCACCGCCTTCATGGTCGACCGCATCGACCCGCGTCCCGGCGAAACCCTGTTTGATCCCGCCTGCGGCACCGGCGGCTTTCTCACCTGCGCCATCCGCCACATGGAGACGAACTACGTCAAGACGCCCAAGCAACACGAAAAAATGCAGGGCGCGTTGCGAGCGGTGGAGAAGAAGCAACTTCCGCACATGCTCTGCGTCACCAACATGCTACTGCACGGCGTCGAAGATCCGAGCTTCGTACGCCACGACAACACGCTGGCCCGACCGCTGATTTCTTGGAGCAAGGATGAGCGCGTCGATATTGTGCTCACAAATCCGCCATTCGGAGGTCGCGAGGAAGACGGCATCGAGAACAATTTCCCGACCTTCCGAACCAAGGAGACGGCCGATCTGTTCCTTGCTCTGATAGTTCGCCTGCTCAAGGCAGACGGCCGCGCCGCCGTAGTGCTGCCCGATGGCACGCTGTTCGGCGAGGGCGTCAAGACGCGGCTCAAGGAACACCTGATGGAGGAGTGCAACCTTCACACCATTGTTCGGCTGCCCAATTCGGTGTTCAAGCCTTATGCGTCTATCGGCACCAATCTCTTGTTCTTCGAGAAGGGCGCACCGACAAAAGACATCTGGTTCTACGAACACCGCGTGCCAGAAGGCCAGAAAGCCTATTCGATGACCAAGCCGATCCGGCTGGAGTATTTCCAGGACTGCATCGATTGGTGGGGTGGTAACGAGCGGAAGGGGCGCAAACAGACGCCTCAAGCATGGAGGGTGAACGCAGAGGATATTAGGGCGCGCGGCTACAACCTCGACGTCAAGAATCCGCATAGCGTGGCTGATGACCACGGCGACCCGGAAACGCTGCTGGCCGATCTGGCGAAAGCCGAGGCCGAGGCCGCGGGCTTGCGCAATCAGTTGAAAGCAATCTTGGCCGAGGCACTCGCCCGATGAATGCTAAACGCCTGTTGGCGCATTATGAGCAGATCGCCGATGCGCCGGATGCCATTGCCCACCTGCGCCGCTTCATTCTCAATTTAGCCGTGCGCGGCAAGCTCGTGCAGCAAGACTCGACCGAGGAGCCGGCGTCGGAATTGCTGAAGCGGATTGCGAACGAAAAAGCGCGGCTTGATCGAAAGGAGCGCACGAAGCGCGAATCGAGAAACCTCATTGACGATGCAGAGCCCGTTGTACTCCCGAAGGGATGGGCATTAGCACCGCTGGCAGACCTCGTCACAGTCCTGAATGGCCGTGCTTACAAACAGCATGAACTACTGAGTGCCGGCATGCCCGTTCTTCGCGTGGGCAATCTGTTTACGTCGGATCGTTGGTATTACTCAACTCTGCAGCTAGAGGAAGACAAGTATTGTGACAAGGGCGATCTGATTTTTGCTTGGTCGGCCTCGTTCGGCCCATTCATTTGGAGTGGTGAGAAGGTCATCTACCACTATCATATTTGGAAGCTTCCGCTTCATAGCGAAGCCGACCTCAACAAGCTCTATCTATACAACTTTCTTCTTCAAAAGACGCGCGAGATCAAAGAGGCTGGTCACGGCATTTCGATGATCCACATGACAAAGGAGAAGATGGAACTAATTCAAGTTCCGCTCCCACCTCTAGCCGAGCAACACCGCATCGTCGCCAAGATCGATGAGTTGATGGCGTTGTGCGATCAGCTGGAGGCGGCGCGGGCAACCCGCGAGGCGGTGCGCGACAGACTAGCGGCGGCGAGCCTCGTCCGCCTCAACGCGCCGGAGTGCGAAACTTTTCAAGTAGACGGCCGCTTCGCCCTCGACGTGCTCCCCGCCCTAACCGCGCGTCCCGACCAGATAAAGCTACTCCGCCAAACCATCCTCAACCTCGCCGTTCGCGGCAAACTCGTGACGCGGAATGCGGAGGACGAACCCGCGGCGGAATTGGTGAAGCGAATCGCGAAGGAGAAGTTACGGCTGCTTAACGCGGGTGAGATCAAGAAAGAGAAGGCAGTTGATCTGATTACGAGTGAGAATCAGCCATTTGATCTTCCGCAAGAATGGTCGTGGGTGCGCCTTGATTCTCTCTCGCGGCTGATCACTAAGGGGTCATCTCCGAAGTGGCAGGGCGTCGACTACGTGAACGCTGATGAAGGAATTCTCTTCATCACCAGTGAAAATGTCGGGAACCAGCAGCTTAGGAAATTGGATGATCTGAAGTATGTCGAAAGCCGCTTTCGCGATATCGAACCAAGATCAATGTTGAAGCGTGGCGACATTCTGATGAATTTAGTCGGCGCTTCCATTGGGCGTACCGCGGTTTATGATTTGGATTTGGAGGCAAACATCAACCAAGCAGTAGCACTAGTCCGCTTGGTCGAAATTTCAGAAGGACCATTGGTTCGGTATCTCCTACAATACTTCAACTCGCCAGCGGCGATTGACTTTATGCTCGGTTCGCGGGTCATCACCGCACAACCAAATATGAGTCTGGCCGATGCGAGAAAGTTTCCAATTCCCCTCCCACCCCTCGCGGAACAACACCGTATCGTCGCCAAGGTCGATACGCTGATGGCTCTGTGCGACCAGCTGGAGGCGAGCCTCGCCGCCACCGCCGCCACTCGCCGCCGCCTGCTCGAGGCGCTGCTGGCCGAAGCCCTAGCGCCGACGGAGGCTCGCAAATACGAAGCTGCAGAATGAACTACCCGCTCAAGTTTGCCGATTAGACGTCCAAGACGCGGATGCCCGGGTCAAGCCCGGGCATGACGGGCTGAGAGGTCACGGCCTCCTAGAAAGCCTAAACCGGCAACCCGTTCTTCTGCGCCAATTCCTTCAGCGAAACCTGCGGCCTTGCGCCGATGTGCTGGATCACCTCAGCCGCCGCGAGGGCGCCGAGGCGGCCGGAATTTTCGTGGCCGGCATTGCGGACGAGGCCGAACAGGAAACCGGCGGCGAACAGATCGCCGGCGCCTGTCGTGTCGACGAGTTTCGTGATCGGGAAGGCCGGCACCGCGACGACGCCGTCCCTGGACGCCACGACGCAGCCCTTCTCGCTGCGGGTGACGATGCCGAGTTTGGTGTCGGCGCGCAGTTGTTTTAGCGCGGCATCGAAATCCGAAGTTTCGTACAGGGATTGCAGTTCGGCCTCGTTGGCGAACACCAGGTCGACGGTGCCCTTGCGCATCAGGTCGAGAAATTCGTCGCGGTAACGGCCGACGCAGAACGAATCCGACAGGGTCAGCGCGACCTGACGGCCGGCGCCATGGGCGATGGTCGCCGCCTTGACGAAGGCTTCCTTGGCGTTTTTGGGATCCCAGAGATAGCCTTCGAGATAGATGATGCTGGAGGCCGCAATCTGCGCCGCGTCGATATCGTCGGGCATCAATTCCTGCGCCGCACCGAGATAGGTGTTCATGGTGCGCTCGCCGTCCGGCGTCACCAGGATGTAGGAACAGCCGGTTGCGGGGCCGCCGCTTGCCGCTTTGGTTTCGAATGCGACGCCGGCGGCGCGGATGTCATGGGTGTAGAGGCCGCCGATCTGATCGTCGCGCACCTTGCCGACATAGGCGGCGCGCGCGCCGAGATTGGCGATGCCGACGATGGTGTTGGCGGCCGATCCCCCGGACATTTCGGTGGCCGGGCCCATATCGGCGTAGATCGCCGTGGCACGCGCCTCGTCGATCAGCGCCATGCCGCCCTTGGTCATGCCATGGCGGCCGAGAAAGGCCTCGTCGGTCTGCACCAGCACGTCGAAAATCGCATTGCCGATCCCGAGAACGTCATATTTTGCGTCGGCCATCTCACCGTCCTGTTGCAGCCATCATGAAGGGCGGGGCCTATCACGGCTGGCGCAAGGCGTGAACCCATAAATGGCGTGAATCGATAGATTCAGGTGGGCCGGCCGATATCCGCTTTGCACGATAAGAGGGCCGTATCCGCCGGGAAGTCAGGCCGCCAACGAAGGGCGCTATCGCAGCGGCATGACAAAGGTGAAGCGGGTTTCCTCCGCCGTCGATGTCACGTTAAGCGAACCCTCGTGCGCCTTTGCGATCTGCGACGCGATGTGCAGGCCGAGGCCAAGGCCCTGCCGGCTGGCGCGAACCTCGCCGCGGAAGAACGGCTCAAACAGCTTCTCCATTGCGGCCTCGGGTATCGGCTCGCCGCCGTTGGCGACCGACAATTTGAACAGCCCGTCCTCCGTCACCGCGCGGACGCGCACCGGCTCGTTGGTCGCGCCGTGGCTGAGCGCGTTGCCGACCAGATTGGAAACCAGCTGTCCAATCCGGATTCGATCGCAATTGACGGGAGCGTCGATGGCATAGACGGCTTCGATCTGGCGCCCCGGCGACGACAGCCGCAATTCGTCGATCACCTGATGCAGCATCTGTTCCACGGGTGCGTTGGCATTGCGGGCCAGGACAATGCCGCCGCCGAGCCGCCCTCGCGCAAAATCGAGCACGTTGTCGATCAGCCCGGCCATCCGCATCACGGTGGTCTCCAGCATCGCCAGGATCTGGTGCTGCTTTTCCGTGGTCGCGTCCCGTCCCAGAATGCGCGCGCCGGCGCTGATCGATGCCAGCGGGTTGCGCAGGTCATGCCCCAGCACCGCGATGAACTGCTCGCGCAATTCGGAATTCTCACGCTCGCGCGCAAGGCCCGTGGCGGCCATGTCGCGCGCTTCCAGAAGCCCCCGCTCATATAGTCTTCGATCGACGGCCTTGATCAGGGCAATGCGCGTGAACAGGGTCTTTCCGCCGGCATCCCGGCCATCGGTGGCGCTCGCAATCATCTGCAGATGCTCGCCGCTTGCTGTCACCATGTCGATGGCGAAGCCGTCGAAGAAGCCCTGCATCCTGAGCAGCGGCGCGATGTGGGTTTCGTAGTAGATGCGGCCCGCCATGTTGAGGAAGCCAGAGAGCGGCTTGCCGATCATTTGATCTGATGTGTGGCCCGTCCAGCCAAGCAGCGTCCGGTTCACACGCGCGATACGGCCGTTGGTCAGCAGCGTGACATAGCCGCAGGGGGCATTGTCGAACATGTCCTCGAAATCATCGATGCGGGGACTGTCCACCGCGCCACTCAGACGAACGTCTTCATGGCGGCGATCACTTCGTCGGGAGCGCTCAAATTGGGGCAATGCCCGGTAGCCTCCAGTATGATGAATTCGCTGCCCGGAATGCCGCGGTGAACAAACTCTCCAACCTCCTTCGCGGCGATGATGTCCTCGCTGCATTGTAATATCAGCGTTGGAATATCGACCTTGGCCAGGTCGGCACGATTGTCCGATTTGAAGGTGACGCGGGCGAACGCCTTGGCGATTTCGGGATCGGTTCGGCAGAAGCTGTTGGTCAGCTCTTCGCCGAGTTCAGGGCGATCCGGATTGCCCATGATCGCCGGCGCCATCTGGGCCGACCATCCCATGTGGTTGGAATCAAGAAACTGCAGTAGTTCCTCGATCTGCTGTTCGCTGAATCCGCCGACGTAACCGTCGTCGTCCATGTACCGGGCGGAAGGTCCGACCATGACAAGCTTGCCAAACATGCCGGGCGCCTTCTGCACCGCCAGCGCGCCGATCATGCTGCTCACCGAGTGCCCGACGAAAACGGCATCCTTCATCCCGAGTTCGCGGCCGATCTCGACGACGTCGTCGGCATAGCCCGCAAGCGTCGCATATTTCGATTTGTCGTAGGCCTTGAGGTCGGAGCCGCCGGCGCCGACGTGATCGAACAGCACGGTCTTGAAATCTTCCGCGAAGGCCGGCTCCACAAACCGCCACATGTTCTGGTCGCAGCCAAAACCGTGGGCGAAGACCATCGCCTTCTCACCCGTCCCGCGGACGCGGACGTTATTTCGTGCAACGACGCTCATATCCTGCACCCGTCTGCCATTCGCCGCGAGGCTATCACCATTGCTTCCGCGCGCGCCACTCACCCCGGCGGACAGCAATCGAATGAGTTCGCGCTGGATTGCATGGAACCCGAGACCCCTGACGTAAATGCTGTTGGACGCCCGGTGCCCGATCGTCACAAGGTCAGCCAGCGGTCGTAACCCCATACAACTTCAGATCGGCAGGCCGATGTCCGCTTTGAAGCGCCGGGCTGACTCAATGCCGGACCAGCGCCATTGCCGCCGGTTGTCTCACCCAGCCCTGACTTGCACATGCACACCCCATTTGATCCAGTACGGCGAGCGCATCGGACCAGCGCAGGGAGCAATGAGTGGCCGCGCAGTTCAACATCGATGCCTATAGCGACGCGCTCGTCCTGCTGGGGACGGCCGGCATTGTCGTTCCCATGGTGCGCCGCTTTGGGTTTAGCCCCGTGCTCGGCTTTCTGGCCGCGGGCGCGCTGCTCGGCCCGCTCGGACTGGGCTCGCTGATCCACGCGTTCCCGTTCTTGTACTGGCTTACCGTCGTGGATGCCAAGAACGTGGCCGGGATCGCCGAACTCGGCGTCGTCTTCCTGCTGTTTCTCATTGGCCTCGAGCTGTCCTACGAACGTTTGAAGGCGCTGCGCCGCCTGGTGTTCGGCCTCGGCAGCCTGCAGTTCATCCTGACGACGGCCGTGATCGCCGGCATCGCGGCCCTGTTCGGCAACCCCTCCGCCGTATCGATCATCCTCGGCGCCTGCCTTGCGTTATCCTCGACCGCGATCGTCATCGAGGTGCTTTCCAACCAGGGCCGGCTTGGCACCA
The DNA here is from genome assembly GCF_018130065.1 of Bradyrhizobium sp. AUGA SZCCT0158. Classification (GTDB taxonomy): domain Bacteria; phylum Pseudomonadota; class Alphaproteobacteria; order Rhizobiales; family Xanthobacteraceae; genus Bradyrhizobium. The sequence continues at coordinate 9,067 of NZ_JAFCME010000026.1, forward strand.
CGGCAGGCCGAACCAGCTTCGCCATTCTGCTGGCGCAGGATCTGGCGGTCATTCCGGTCCTGGTCTTCATCTCCATCCTGGGCAAAGGCTCGGGCAGTTCGGTCGTGACCAGCCTCGCGCTCGCGCTGGTCAATGCCACCGTCGCCGTTGTCGCGATGGTCATCCTCGGACGTCTGTTGCTGCGGCCGCTGTTTCGGCTGGTCGCCGCCACCGGCGCCAGCGAATTGTTCGTCGCCGCCACCCTGTTCGTCATTATCGGCACCGGCGTCGCCGCCGCCATGGCGGGCCTTTCCATGGCGCTGGGCGCCTTCATCGCCGGGTTGCTGCTCGCCGAGACGGAATTCCGCAAGGCCATCGAAACAACCATCGGCCCTTTCAAGGGACTGCTGCTCGGCTTCTTTTTCTTTACCGTCGGCATGAACATCGACGTGCGCGAAATCGCACGCGAACCATTCTGGCTTGTTGCCTCCGTCATCGGCCTGATCGCCATCAAGGCCGTCCTGCTCACCGGCCTCGCCCGGACCTTTCGACTGCCCTGGCATGCGGCGATCGAAACCGGTCTGCTGCTGGGCCCCGGCGGCGAGTTCGCGTTCGTCGGCATCGGCCTTGCCACCTCGCTCGGCCTGATCAGCGCCAATGTGTCGAGCTTCACGCTCGCGGTGACATCGATCACGATGGCGCTGATTCCGGTGCTGGCCCTGGTCGCACGGCGGCTGGCGCCGAAGTTTCGCGAGCCCAAGGCGCTGGATCCCGAGCTCAGCGTTGCCCCGAGTGGAGGCGCCGGACACGCCATCGTCATCGGGCACGGCCGGGTCGGTGAGGTCGTCTGCTCCCTGCTCGGCCGGCACAGCTGTACCTATCTCGCCGTCGACAACGACGCCGATGCGGTCCCGGCCCAGCGCAGGAGTGGGCGCGAGGTCTATTACGGCGACGCGACAGACCCGGAATTTCTCAAGAGCTGCGGCGTGATGAAGGCAAAGGCCGTCATCGTAACGGTGGCCGCCAAGGACGCGATCGACGAAATCGTTCGTCAGGTACGCGCGCTGAGGGCGGATATCGTCATCGTCTCGCGCGCCCGCGATGCCGACCATGCACGCCACCTTTACGCGATCGGCGTTACCGACGCCGTGCCCGAAACCATCGAAGCCAGCCTGCAGCTGTCGGAAGCGGCGCTGATCGGACTGGAGCAGGCGATCGGACCGGTGATCGCCTCCATCCACGAGAAGCGCGATGAATTCCGGCGCGAGCTGCAGCAGGCGGCGGCAAAGAGCCCTGCCGAAACCACCCGTGCGATCCGCCCGAAAAGCTTTCGATCGCCCAGGACAAGGCAAGACCATCGCGGGCAAGCGCAGCCTGATTGAGGGCAGGCGGTAGCGCCAGCACGCCCAACCGCTGCTATAGAGACGCGATGATCCGCTCCTTCCTCACGGTATCGACGGGAACGCTGGCCTCGCGCCTGCTCGGATTCGCGCGCGATTCGCTGGTCGCAGCGCTGCTCGGCGCCGGCGCTGTCGCGGATGCGTTCCTGGCAGCCTTTCAACTGGTCAATGTGATCAGGCGCCTGCTTTCCGAAGGCGGGCTGAACGCGGCGCTGGTGCCGGCGTGGCTGCGCGTGCGCGAGACCAGTGGCGCGGTGGCGGCGGCCGCCTATGCGGGCCGCGTGCTCGGCACCGTCACGGCGGCGCTCTTCGTCGCCACCCTGCTGCTCGGATTGCTGATGCCATTCGTGATCATGGCGCTGGCGCCGGGATTTTCCGGCCATCAGACGCTGCAGCTTGCCGTCGACAATGCCCGCCTGATGCTGCCCTACCTCGCCTTTGCCGGGCCGGTGACGGTGATGATGGCGCTCTTGAACGCGCAAGGCCGTTTTGCGCTCACCGCGTTCTCGCCGCTGCTGTTCAATATCGCGTTGATCGCGGTCATGGCCGTGCTGCTGGCGTCGCGGCCAGGTGCCGTACTTGCCGCACAGATCCTCGCCGCCACCGTCGGCGTCGCCGGCCTGCTGCAATTGTCCATTCTGGTGCTGCGGCGTGGCGGAAACATCGCAACGCCGCTGCGGGTCTCGTTCGATGCGGAAATCCGCGGCTTTCTCGGCAAGGCGATCCCCGGCATGATCGCGAGCAGCACACCGCAATTACTGATGGTCGCTGGCGCGATCGTCGCCTCGTCATCACCCTCGGCGGTGTCGTGGCTCTATTTCGCCAACCGCCTGGTCGAGCTGCCGCTCGGCATCGTTGGCGTCGCCATGGGCACGGTGCTGATTCCGGAAATGACGCGCGCCCTGCGCGGCAAGGATCAGGCCGCGGTCGCGCATGCGCAATCGCGCGGCCTCGAACTTGCGGTCGGACTGGCGCTGCCGGCGATGCTGGGGCTGATCGTGCTGAGCGAGCCTGTCGTGCGCATGCTGTTCGAACACGGCGCCTTCACCGCGGATGACACCGCCGCGACGGCGCGCGCGCTGATGTGGCTGGCGCTTGGGCTACCCGCCAATGTGCTGGTCAAGGCGCTGTCGCCGGCGTTCTTTGCGCGCGAGGACACGCTGACGCCGCTGCTCGCGACGCTTTGGGGCGTGGTGTTTGCCATCCTCCTTTCCGTCCTGCTCGGCCACTGGTTCGGCGCCAGCGGCATCGCCGCCAGTCTCGCGATCGGGGCATGGAGCACCGCCTTCAGCCTGATCCGCAGGGGCGGCGAAACCTTTGGATTTTCGATCGACGCCGCCGCGCGGCGGCGGCTGCCCGGCATCCTTGCCGCCGCGCTGGCGATGGGCGCCGCCTTGTGGCTGGCGACGCGGTTCATGCCGGCCTTAGCGCCGGATGCCCACGGCCTGGTGCAGGCGATCATCCTGCTCCTCGTGATTGTCGGGGGTATTGCGACTTACGGCCTGTTTTTGCGGCTTTTCGGCATCACCGGATGGCGCGAGACGGTTAACGCGATCCGGCAAACCAAGCCCGCCGACTTGCGCGACTAAGCCTTAAATGGCAAACGAGCGCGCCAAACCGACAATTCGCAGGAAGCATTACCATGGCCATGGTTGAACGGGTTTTTTCAGGCGTCCAGCCGACGGGCAATCTGCATCTCGGCAATTACCTCGGCGCGTTCGTCAACTTCGTGAAGCTGCAGGAAACGCATAACTGCATCTATTGCGTCGTCGACATGCACGCGATCACGCAAGGGGTCGACGTCTGGGGCGGCCCGGCCGAACTGACGCGCTGCACCCGCGAGGTGACCGCGGCCTTTATTGCGTCCGGCATCGATCCGAAAAAGCATATCGTATTCAACCAGAGCCAGGTCACCGGTCATGCCGAACTGGCGTGGATCTTCAATTGCGTGGCGCGGATGGGCTGGCTCAACCGCATGACGCAGTTCAAGGACAAGGCCGGCAAGGATCGCGAGGCGGCCTCGGTCGGGCTTTACGATTATCCGGTGCTGATGGCCGCCGACATTCTGGTCTATCGCGCCACCCACGTGCCGGTCGGCGAGGACCAGAAGCAGCACCTCGAACTCTCCCGCGACATCGCGCAGAAGTTCAACAACGACTTCGGCGACTCGATCCGCGGCCATGGCTTTGGCGACGGATTGTTCTTTCCGCTGCCCGAGCCCGTGATCACCGGGCCCGCGACGCGGGTGATGAGCCTGCGCGACGGCACCAAGAAAATGTCGAAGTCGGACTCATCGGACAATTCGCGGATCAACCTGACCGACGACGCCGAGACCATCGCGGCGAAGATCCGCAAGGCCAAGACCGATCCGGAACCGTTGCCATCGGAGGAAAAGGGGCTGGAAGGCCGGCCGGAGGCCGACAATCTCGTCGGCATCTATGCGGGGCTGTCCGGCCTCAGCAAAGCCCAGGTGCTGGCCGAGTTCGGCGGCGGGCAGTTCTCCAACTTCAAGAACGCGCTGGTGGAACTTTGCGTCACCAAACTCGCGCCGATCGCCTCGGAAATGAAACGGCTGGTCGCCAACCCTGACCATGTCGATTCGATCCTGATCGACGGCGCCGAGCGCGCCGAGGCGATCGCCGCCGAAACCATGAAAGCCGCCAAGGACATCGTCGGCTTCATCCGCAAGCGGTAGTATCTGGCGTGATCACAGGATTTGCGACGGCGCTTGTCTGACACGGCTGCGCCGTGGCAGCATGCGTCGGTTTGGCGCAGCACCGGGACATGCATGACCACCCAGCGACGAAGCTACGAGACGGGTCACAAGCCAAAATGTCTTGTCATCGTTGACGACACCGCGGAGTGGGACCGCGCGGTCTACTATGCCAGCCGCTGGGCGATCCGGGTCGGCGGCGGCGTGGTGATGCTGCGCATCATCGAGATCGAGGACCAGAACCAGCAATGGCTGGGGGTCGCCGACATCATGCGCGCCGAAGCCGAGGACGCCGCCAATGAGGCGCTCGACCGCGCCTCCGGCCGGGCCAACGGCATTGCCGCGATCACGCCGGAGCGGGTGATTCGCGAGGGCAATCCGACCGAGCAGATCCTCGACGTGATCGACAAGGACGTCGATATCTCGATGCTGGTGCTGGCGGCCAATCCGGGCGCCGAAGGCCCCGGCCCGCTGATCGCCATGATCGCACAGGCCGCCGGCTCGTTCCCGATCCCGGTCACCATCGTCTCCGGCGACCTCAAGGACGCCGAAATCGACGCGCTTTCCTGAGCGAAATGAGGGAATTGCGCCAAGAAGGGCTGGTCTGCGCCCCTTGACCGTGCGTCGGCCGTTGCCATCTGCTAGAGCGAGGCTCTAGCTTTTTGTTTTTGACGCGTTTTCTTCACGCGAACCGGTACCCACTTCGCTCGAAAACGCTTTAGAGTAACCCCCACGCGCCGGCCTTGAACCGGCGACGCCGGAGAAATCAGATGTTTATCCAGACCGAAGCGACCCCTAACCCCGCCACCCTGAAATTCATTCCGGGCCGAACCGTGCTCGACACCGGCACGATGGAATTCGCCAACCGCGAAGCCGCCTCCCGCTCGCCGCTGGCCGAGCGGCTGTTCGACGTGCAGGGCGTCAAGAGCGTGTTCTACGGTGCCGATTTCGTCACCGTGACCAAGGACGACAGCGACTGGCAGCACCTCAAGCCGGCCATCCTCGGCGCCATCATGGAACATTATATGTCCGGCGAGCCGCTGCTGGCCGACGGCACCGCCGGCAATGACGAGGCGCTCGACGAGGAAGACGAGTTCTTCAACGAGGCCGATGCCGACACGGTGGCGACCATCAAGGATTTGATCGAGACGCGGGTGCGCCCCGCGGTCGCCAATGACGGCGGCGACATCACCTTCCGCGGCTTCAAGGACGGCGTCGTCTATCTCAACATGAAGGGCTCCTGCGCCGGCTGCCCGTCCTCGACGGCAACCCTGCAGCACGGCATCCAGAACCTGCTCAAGCACTTCGTGCCCGACGTGGTCGAAGTCCGGCCGATGTGAGCTGGCTGCGTAGGGTGGGCAAAGCGCAAGCGTGCCCACCACTGCTGATCGCGGTAAAGTACCGGTTGCCAGCAGCAGGATAAGAGGTGGGCACGGCGCGAAGTGCGCCTTTGCCCATCCTACGAAGCTGCTATAAACCTCTTCATGCTAATCCTCGCCATCGATACCGCGCTTGATGCCTGCGCTGCCGCCGTGCTCGATACCGACACGACGAAGATCATCGCGCAGGAATCGCAGGCGATGAAGCGCGGCCACGCCGAAGCCCTGATGCCGCTGATCGCGCGGGTGATGAAAACATCCTGCGTCGCGTTCACGTCACTCGACCGTGTCGCCGTGACCAAGGGGCCCGGCAGCTTTACCGGATTGCGTGTCGGCCTCTCGGCCGCCCGCGGCATTGCGCTGGCGGCCGGAAAGCCGGTGGTGGGATTGACGACGCTGACCGCTTACGCGGCGCCTTTCGTCGGCGAGAACAGCGAGCATCCGATCATTTCCGCGATCGATGCACGCCACGATCATGTGTATTTCCAGGTGGTCAGCGGCGACGGTGGTTCGCTGGTCAAGCCGAAAGTGGCGCCGATTTCAGAAGCACTCGAGGCCTCCCGCTTCGGAACGCCGCACCTGGTCGGCAACGCCGCGAAAATCCTCGCCGACCGCTGGCCATCAGATGCGCCGCCGCCGTTCAGGGTCGACGCGCAGCCGGCGCCCGATATCACCTGGGTGGCGTGGCTGGGCGCCGCGGTCAGCCCGGAAATGTCGCCGGCCAGTCCGTATTATCTGCGCGCGCCCGATGCCAAGCCGCCCAAGGACCCGCTGCCGCAAGCCTCGCAGCCGGCATCCTGATGGCCTTGCGATCCCTGTTTTCAAAATGGTGGCGCGGCGGCACCGCCGTGGTCGAACCGGCCAGCCAGCGCGACGCGGCACGGCTGGCGCAGCTGCACGGCGCCTCGTTTCACCGTGGCTGGGGTGAAGGCGAGTTCGAGGCGATGCTGACCGAACGCAACACGCTGGTTCATCGCCTCCGGCAAGGGCGCAAGGTGATCGGGTTTGCGGTCTCGCGCATGGCCGCGGACGAAGCCGAAATATTGTCGATCGCGATCGATGCCGGCGAGCGCGGCCGCGGCCTGTCGCGCAATTTGCTGCTGACCCATCTTGGCCATCTCGCCGGCCGCGGCGTGCGTTCCATCTTCCTGGAGGTGGAAGAAAACAATCAGCCGGCGCGGCGGCTGTATGAATGGGCCGGATTCGGCGTCGTTGGGCGCCGCGAACGCTATTATCAGCAACCCGGCGGGGAGCAATTGAACGCTCTTCTGATGCGGCGTGACTTGTCGTAAACTGCGCGGGGTGGCAAAACACCCTGCCCTGCTCTCTAAGGCAAGACCATATGCCCGTCCTGAAATCCCCGCCCGCGCACAAGAATACCGGCATCGAGGCACGCTGCGCCGCCACCGGCATGCGCATGACCGAGCAGCGCCGCGTCATCGCGCGGGTGCTGGCGGATTCGGTGGATCATCCCGACGTCGAGGAACTCTACCGGCGCTGCGTCGAGGTCGACGACAAGATCTCGATCTCGACCGTGTACCGCACCGTAAAGCTGTTCGAGGACGCCGGCATCATCGAGCGGCATGATTTTCGCGAGGGCCGGGCGCGCTATGAGCAGATGCCCGACAGCCATCACGATCACCTGATCAACCTGCGCGACGGCAAGGTGATCGAATTCACCTCCGAAGAAATCGAGAAGCTGCAGGCCGAGATCGCCCGCCAGCTCGGCTACAAACTGGTCGATCACCGGCTCGAACTGTATTGCGTGCCGCTGGACGAAGATAAGTCCTGAAGCACTTGCCTCCTCAGCTCATCATTTTCGATTGCGACGGCGTGCTGGTCGACAGCGAAGTCATTTCATGCCGCGCGCATGCGGAGACGCTGACGCGCCACGGCTATCCGATCACGGCGGATCAGGTGCTGCAGCGGTTCCTCGGCGTTTCCGACCGTGAAGCGCGGTTGACGATCGAGAACGAGACGGGCCGCCAACTGCCCGATGATTTCGAAGCGCAGGTCAAGACGGCCACGTTGAAATTCTATGAGGGCGATCTGCAGGCAATTCCGCATATCGGCGAAGCGATATCAGCGATCACGCTTTCCAAATGTGTGGCGTCGAGCGGAACGCCGGAAAAAATCCGCCACGGTCTCACCTGCGCCGGGCTCTACGATCTTCTGCTGCCGCATATTTTTTCCGCCACGCAGGTCAATCGCGGCAAGCCTGCCCCGGACCTGTTTCTGTTCGCGGCCGAACAGATGAATATCCGGCCGCCTCAATGCCTTGTCATCGAGGACAGCGTGGCCGGCGTCACCGGCGGCCGGGCCGCCGGGATGACCGTGCTCGGCTTTCACGGCGGCAGCCATTGCGGCCCAGGTCATGCCGAATTGCTGCGTGACGCAGGCGCTGCGGTCACTTTCGGCGATATGCGGCAATTGCCCGATCTAATTGCGCGGATTGGGGTCGATTAGGGATGGTCATTCCGGGGCGCGCGAAGCACGAACCCGGAATCTCGAGATTCCGGGCTCAATGCTGTCGCATCGCCCCGGAATGACGGCTCTAAACCGCTGGATTTTCGGCCATTCAGGCTATATTTGACCCCAGACCGGGCGCCGCATGGGCGCCGACCAACCCCGCATTCAGGTTCCATGAAGCCGCCGCGCAAGCTGCATATCAAGTCATATGGCTGCCAGATGAACGTCTACGATGCGCAGCGCATGGTGGACACGCTGGCTGGCGAAGGCTTTGTCGAGACCGACAGCGCCGAGGATGCGGATCTCGTCATCCTCAACACCTGCCATATCCGCGAGAAGGCTTCCGAAAAGGTCTACTCCGAACTCGGGCGCTTGCGTGTCGCCAAGGATGAAGCCGCGCGAAACGGCCGCGAAATGCGCATCGCGGTCGCCGGTTGCGTTGCGCAGGCCGAGGGCGAGGAGATCATCCGCCGCGCGCCGACCGTCGACGTCGTGGTCGGCCCGCAGAGCTATCATCACCTGCCGCAGCTGCTCGCCCGCGCCAAAAGCCATGGCCGCGCGCTGGAGACCGAATTCCCGGTCGAGGACAAGTTCGGCTTTCTGCCGCCGCCGAAGCCCGCGGCGATCCGCGCGCGCGGCATCTCGTCGTTCGTCACCGTGCAGGAAGGCTGCGACAAGTTCTGCACCTTCTGCGTGGTGCCTTACACGCGTGGTGCGGAAGTCTCCCGGCCAGTTGCAAAAATCATCGACGACGTGATGCGGCTCGCCGACAATGGCGTGCGCGAGATCACGCTGATCGGGCAGAACGTCAATGCCTATCACGGCGAAGGCCCGGACGGACGAACCTGGCCGCTTGGCAGGCTGCTCACTCGCCTCGCCGAAATCCCCGGCATCGCGCGCCTGCGCTATTCGACCAGCCATCCCCGAGACGTCGATGATTCGCTACTGGAAGCGCATCGCGACCTGCCCGAACTGATGCCGTTCGTGCATCTGCCGGTACAATCGGGCTCCGACCGCATTCTGGCTGCCATGAACCGGAAGCATACCGCCGATGATTACCGCCGCGTCATCGACCGATTTCGCGCCAGCCGCCAAGATATTGCATTTTCATCGGATTTTATCGTCGGCTTCCCCGGCGAAACCGAGGGAGAATTTGCCGCCACCCTCGCGCTTGTCACGCAAATCGGGTACGCTGGGGCTTATTCGTTCAAATATTCGCCGCGGCCCGGCACGCCGGCGGCGGACATGCGGGAGACGGTGTCAGCGGCAGAAATGGACGAGCGATTGGGGCGGCTTCAGGAATTGATCGACAGCCAGCAATCGGCCTTCAACAAGGCCATGATTGGCAAGACTGTCGATGTGCTGTTCGAACGCGCGGCCCGCAACCCCGGCCAGATCGTCGGCCGCACCGCCTATCTGCAGCCCGCGCATGTGATGGCATCACCGGATATCATCGGAAAAGTGCTGCCGGTCGCCATCGACAGCCTGGAGCGCTACAGCCTGCTCGGCGAACTCGCTGGCGCCTCCGCGCGACCCACTTTATCGACGCTTTCACCCATGACCGATTCTTCTCAAGTAAACGCGGGAGCCTGAACCCTTGCCAAAAAGCGCATCGGATTCACCTTCGCTTGCTCCCAGCCGCAAATTTGATCGCGACATGCAAATACCGCCCGAAACCCAAGTCGTCATCGACTTCGACGACAACCGCGCCGCTTCCGCGCTGGTCGGCCCTTACGGGCAGAATCTCGCGCTGATCGAACGCCGGCTTGGCGTCGTCGTGGATTCGCGCGGCAATCACATCACCATCGCCGGGTCGCGCGACGGCTGCGACGCCGCACGGCGCGTCCTCGAAACGCTCTACGCCCAGGCGGTGTTGGGACAGGATCTGGCGCAGGGCGACGTCGAAGGCGCCATCCGCGCCGTGATCGCGCAGGGATCGCTGTTTGAATTCGACCCCAAGGCCGCCAAGAACGCCTTCGAGACCATCAATCTGCGCAAGCGCCCGGTGCGGGCGCGCACCGCCGCGCAGGATTCCTACATCCGCGCGCTGAAACGCAGCGAGATGGTGTTCGGCGTCGGCCCGGCCGGCACCGGCAAGACCTGGCTTGCAGTGGCGCATGCCGCGCAATTGTTCGAGCGCAAGGAAGTCGATCGCATCATCCTGACGCGGCCCGCGGTCGAAGCCGGCGAACGGCTCGGCTTCCTGCCCGGCGACCTCCGCGAAAAAGTCGATCCCTATCTGCGGCCGATCTACGACGCGCTGTATGATCTGATGGATGCGCGCGTCGTCGAGCGCGCGCTGCAGGGCGGCGAAATCGAGATCGCGCCGCTCGCCTTCATGCGCGGCCGCACGCTGACCAACGCCGTCATCATCCTGGACGAGGCGCAGAACACCACCTCGATGCAGATGAAGATGTTCCTGACCCGGCTTGGCGAGAACAGCCGCATGATCATCACCGGCGACCCCTCGCAGGTCGACCTGCCGAATGGCCAGACCTCGGGACTTGCCGAGGCCGTCAAGCTGCTCGACGGCGTCGAGGGGATCGCGCAGGTGAAGTTCACCGCCGAAGACGTCATCCGCCATGAACTGGTGGCGCGGATCGTCGCCGCCTATGAGGGCTTGCCGCAAAAACCGGCGACCGGCAGATCCTGATGGCCAGACCTTTGGCTTTGGGCCCGCAGCAGGCGGGCCCGGGCCGCAACCTAAATGCTGGACTGCAAAACCCTGGAACGAAATTGTCTTCCGTCCACCCCGTAACCGAAGTCCTCGTGGTCGCCGATTGCTGGCAGACCGAGCCCGACGCCGAGGCGGTGATCCATCGCGCCATCAACGCCGCCGCTGAAATCGCCGATGCCGATGTCGGCGAAGCGGAACTGGCAGTCATGCTGACCGACGATTCCGGGATTCGAACCCTGAACAGCAATTGGCGCGGCATCGACAAGCCGACCAATGTGCTATCGTTTCCGGCGTTGCAGCCGACCGGTGCGGGAACGCCCGACGATGCACCGCGCATGCTCGGCGATATCGCCATCGCCTATGAGACGACGCGCAAAGAGGCCGACGACGAACAAAAACCGTTCGATCACCATCTCAGCCATCTTGCGGTGCACGGGTTCCTGCATCTGATCGGCTACGATCACGAAAAAGACGACGACGCCGAAGCCATGGAGAGTCTCGAGCAGGAGATCCTCGCGCAGCTCGGCATTCCGGATCCGTATGCGGATCGCGATCCCCATGCGGACCGGGAGCGGATGGACTGACATGCCGGACTCCGACCCTACCCACGACAATCCGCGCAACATGCCCAACCTTCCGGCCGTGGTGCAGGAAGGCGAGGTGCTGCGCCCGACAGCGGAGAACTGGCTGACGCGCGCGATCCGCACGCTGTTCGGCTGGAAGCCGGGATCGGTCCGCGCCGATCTGCAGGTCGTGCTCGATGCCTCGACGCCGGACGAGGTGGGCTTTTCCGCCATCGAGCGCACCATGCTGCGCAATATCCTCGGGCTGCACGAACGGCGCATCGCCGACGTGATGGTGCATCGCGCCGACATCGTCGCGGTCAAGCGCGACATCCCGCTCGGCGAATTGATGAGCCTGTTCGAAAGCGCGGCGCATTCGCGCCTCGTCGTCTACAACGAAACCCTCGACGACCCCGAGGGCATCGTGCACATCCGCGACCTCCTGGCGTTCATGACCGCGAAGGCGCGCATCGGCGACACCACCAAGGCCAAGCGCAAGAAACCTTTCCCCGCGGGCCTCGATATGCGCGCGGTCGATCTGGCGCAGCCGCTGGCGGACGCCAACATCATCCGCAAGCTGCTCTTCGTGCCGCCGTCGATGCGGGCGATCGACCTTCTGGCGCAGATGCAGGCCTCGCGCATCCATCTGGCGCTGGTGGTCGACGAATATGGCGGCACCGACGGGCTGGTGTCGATCGAGGACATCGTCGAACAGATCGTCGGCGAAATCGACGACGAACATGACAGCGACGAGCCGCCGGCGATCGTGCGGCAGGCGGACAATTCATTCATCGCCGATGCCCGCGCCAGCCTCGAGGACGCCCGCTCGGTGATCAGCGAGGATTTCATTGCCGGCGAGGACGAAGAGGTCGCAACCCTTGGCGGCTATCTGGTGTCACAGGTCGGCCGCCTGCCGCTACGCGGCGAGATCATTTCAGGCCCCGGCAATTACGAAATCGAAGTGCTCGACGCCGATCCACGGCGGGTCAAGCGGCTGCGCATTGCCGTCCGCAAGGAACGGCCCGCCCCCCGCACGCAGCGCGAAAGCCGGCGCCGCGAAGCTGCGCCCGACCCCAATGCGCCGCAGGCCAATGACAACGCGCCGCCATCGTCCAGCGATGGAGCCGGCTCGCAGTGATTCCCGCCAGCAAACTTCGCACCGCCGGTCTTGCGATCATCCTGGCCTGGGGATGGAAGCGCGCGGCCCTTGCGCTGGTGGCCGGCGCATTGTCGGCGCTGGCGATGGCGCCATTCAATGCATGGCCGGTGCTGTTCCTGACCTTTCCGGTCGCGGTCTGGCTGATCGACGGCGCCGGTGCGGGGCGATGGCGCGGCGTGCCGGCGGCCGCGATGTCGGGCTTCTGGTTCGGGCTCGGCTATTTCGTCGTCGGACTTTACTGGATCGGTTACGCCTTCCTGGTCGATGCGCCAACGTTCGCCTGGCTGATGCCGTTCGCGGTGCTGGGCCTGCCGGCCTATCTCGCGCTGTTCACCGCGGCAGCCTTTGCGCTGGCGCGCCTGCTCTGGACCCGCGACGCTTCGCGCCTGCTCGCGCTCGCGATCAGCCTGACGATAACGGAGTGGCTGCGCGGCCATCTGCTGTCGGGATTTCCCTGGAATTCGTTCGGCTACGCGCTGTCGGAGCCGCTGGCGCTGGCCCAGACGGCATCGCTGATCGGGCTGTGGGGGATGACGTTCCTCACGGTGGCGATCTTCGCAAGCCCGGCGGTCCTGATCGATGGCACCTCGCGGGGGCGAAAACCCTGGCTCGCGCCGGCGGCGGCGCTCGGCCTGCTCGCTGTCATGGCCGTGTTCGGCGCCATCAGGCTGTCGCTGCAGCCGACCGTGCTGACAAAGGTCAAGCTGCGCATCATGCAGCCCAATCTGCAGCAGGACGTCAAATTCAATTACGCCGCCAAGGCGGAGGTGATGCAGAAGTATCTGACACTGTCCGATCGGGCTTCGGGGCCCCAATCGACCGGCGTCAGCGACGCAAACATTTTGATCTGGCCGGAATCGGCGTTCCCGTTCTTTTTGACCCGCGAAGCCGATGCGATGGCGCAGATCGCCGACCTGCTGCCGAGGGGGACCGTGCTGATCACCGGCTCGGTGCGTGCGCCCGACCTCCCGCCGGGCGTGCGAGTGACGCGCGCCTACAACTCGATATATACGATCGACCATGACGGCAGCGTGCTGTCGGTCTACGACAAGCTGCATCTGGTGCCGTTCGGCGAATATCTGCCGTTCCAGGGCCTGATGGAAAAACTCGGCTTCGTGCAGTTGACGAGGGTCCAGGGCGGGTTCATCCCGGGCACCCGCCGCCGCGCCATGGAAATACCGAACGCGCCGCGCGCTCTGCCCCTGATTTGCTATGAGGCGGTATTCCCCGGAGATATAACGACAGGGGACGAGCGCCCGGGCTGGATCATCAACGTCACCAATGACGGCTGGTTTGGAATTTCGACCGGTCCCTATCAGCATCTGCAGCAGGCGCGCCTGCGCGCCATCGAAGAAGGCCTGCCCGTTGTTCGTGCAGCCAACACCGGCATTTCAGCCGTGATCGATCCGTCGGGGCGCATTGTCGCACGGCTCGGCCTTGGTATTGAAGGCGTGCTGGACGCCAACCTGCCAACGGCTTTGTCGCCGACGATTTACGCGCGGCTTAGAGACATTCCAGCGGGCATGATGGTGGCTGTTGCGTTGCTGCTGGTCGCCCGGCGCCGCTTTGCGAGGCGAAAAGCCTAAAGTTTTGCATACTGCCGGTGTTGCGGTCGCCGCAAAAACTCAACCTGCGCCAATCCACTAACTAGTTGACAGACCGACCGCGTAATTCGCATTCTGGGTTCCGCAACCAAAAACAAGAACCAGTCAGTTCATTGCTCAAATTGTCCGCAGTTCAACCCGATCCTCCGAGCAGGATTTGACGGTACCGGCGCCTGAGGCATACTCCGCTATGCCTCATTCCCCGGCGCGCAATCCCAGGAGTGTTGGAGATGTCCACCAAAGCGCCAGACCCTGTTGACAAATATGTCGGCAGCCGCGTTCGCATGCGACGCATCATGCTGGGCATGAGCCAGGAAAAACTCGGCGAGGCATTGGGCCTCACCTTCCAGCAGGTTCAGAAATACGAGAAGGGCACCAACCGGGTCGGCGCCAGCCGCCTGCAGCGGATCTCGGAAATCTTGCAGGTACCGGTTTCGTTTTTGTTCGACGGCGGGCCGAGCGGTGCTGTTAATGCCGATGGCTTCAGCGAATCCGGTTCGCCCGCCTACGTTGCCGACTTTCTCGCCACTTCCGAAGGCCTGTCGCTGACGCGGGCATTTACGCGCATCACCGACGCCAAAATGCGCCGCAGTATCGTCGAACTGGTCGAACAGATCGCCGCGCGCGAAGGCCCCGACCAGCGCTGATTCAGCTGCCATCACCGGATGTTCCGATTGACGCGCCCGCCGGCGCGAGCGCATGACATTGGCTGAAATTGCTTGGACCGAAAATCCTTGGCCCGAAATTCCTTGAAGGCAAAGCGCTGATGACCGGAACCACCGCCAATCCGTTTGATTCCAGTTCGATCCTCGACGGCATCCGCCGCTGGGTCGAAATCGAGACGCCGACCGAGGTGCCCGCACAGGTCAACAAGCTCGCCGACCTCGTCACTGACGGCTACCACGACCTGCCCGCGACCGTTGAGCGGATCGCAGGAAAGGACGGATGCGGCGATCATGTGGTCGCGCGTTCGTCATGGGGGCAGGACGCGCCGGGCATCCTAGTGCTGAGCCATCTCGATACCGTGCATCCCTTGGGATTCATCGAGCGGCTGCCGTTCAAGATCGAGGGCGACAGCGTCTTCGGTCCCGGCATTTATGACATGAAGGGCGGCGCCTATCTCGCCTACCATGCCTTTCGCCAGATTTGTGCGGACGGCGCGCGATCGCCGCTCGGCATCACCCAGATGTTCGTCTCCGATGAAGAAATCGGCAGCCCGACGTCGCGTGCCCTGATCGAGACGGAGGGGCGCAAGGCCAAGTATGTGCTGGTGACCGAGCCTGCCCGCGACGGCGGCAAAATCGTCACCGGACGCAAGGGCGTCGCGCGCTTCGAAGTCTTCATCAAGGGCGTGCCGTCGCATGCCGGCACGCGGCCAGAGGACGGCCGCAGCGCCATCCGCGAACTCGGCAACGTCATTCAGACGCTGGAGGCGATGAACGACCTCAAGCGTGGCGTGTCCGTCAATGTCGGCGTCGTCAGGGGCGGCACCAAGCCAAACGTGATCGCAGAGGAGGCCTATGCCGAAGTCGACATGCGCGTGCCTGGCATTGCCGAATCCGACGAGCTGGTGCCCAGGATCCTCGGCCTGAAATCACGCACCGAGGGCGTCAGCGTCACCGTCACCGGCGAACTGAATCGCCCGCCTTACGAAAAGAGCAACGCCGGTGCGGCGCTTTATGAGCACGCCAAAACGCTGGCGGCCGAAATCGGTTTCGATCTGGTCGACACCTTCACCGGCGGCGGCAGCGACGGCAATTTCACCGCGCCCCACACGGCGACGCTCGACGGCCTCGGGGTCGACGGCAAGGGCGCGCATACCCATTACGAGCAGATGTACATCTCCTCGATCGAGCCGAGGGCGCGGCTGCTGCACCGGCTGTACCAGACGCTGCGATGACGGTCTCACCCCGCGACATCGGCGATCGCGACGCGCCGCCGGATGACGGCGCCGCCGCGCATGCGCACGGCTCGTTCTTCGGCCGCCGCAAGGGCCACAAGCTGCGCATCCATCAGGCCGACCTGATCGACAATCTGCTGCCGCATCTGGCGCTGGATATCGGAAGCCCCGCGCCCGATGATCTCACCGACATCTTCGAGTCGAAGCCCGATGCTGTCAGGCTGGAAATCGGATTCGGCGGCGGCGAACATCTGATTGCCGAAGCGCAGGCGTTTCCCGATATCGGGTTCATCGGCTGCGAGCCCTATGTCAACGGCATGGCGAAAATCCTGACGCAGATCGAAGCCCACAACATCGGCAATATCAGGCTTTACGCCGGCGACGCCGCCGAATTGCTGGCATGGGCGCCGCCGCGATCTCTGGCGCGGATCGATCTGATCCATCCCGATCCCTGGCCGAAGCGCCGGCACTGGAAGCGGCGCTTCGTGCAGGACGCCACGGTGGCCGCGATGGCCCGCATCCTCAAGCCCGGGGCTGAATTTCGCTTCGTCAGCGACATCGACGATTACTGCGCATGGACGCTGGCGCATCTGCTGCGTTCGCCGGATTTTTCCTGGATGGCGGAACGTGCCGCCGACTGGCGCGAGCCGTGGAGCGGCTACACGATGACGCGCTACGGCCGGAAGGCCGAGCGCGAGGGACGTGTTGCGGCGTATTTGAGGTTTCGGCGGGTGGGTTAGGCCCGAGCAGTCAGATTTCGTCATGGCCGGGCATAGCCGTCTGAAGGACGGCGTCGCTTGCGCTCGCCTATGTCCCGGCCATCCACGTCTTGCCCATATAAGGAAGACGTGGATGCCCGGCAGTGCAGACAAGTGTACGTAGTCTGCACAAGGCAGACTACTATGGCCGGGCATGACGGCTAGGTAGTTGCAGGAAAACTCAAACCGTCGAACGGGTTTTCCAGAAGCCGACGACACGCTCGGCGGTCGTGGGCATCAGGCGCGCGAAATTCATGCGCGCGCTTTCGATATCGGCTGATGACGCCGTCCGGTTCGGACCCAGCCGGAGCAGGATCAGTGCGCGCACGGTGGCCCATTCGAGGCCGACCGCCTTGCCGGCGATCAGGATCGGATCGTAGCGGTCGCCGGCAATCAGCCGGTCGAGGGTCGTGATCTTCACGCCGGTCATCGCCGCCAGCGCGGCGACGGATTCCTCGTATTTGTTTGCCTTGGCGAAGTTGAGCAGCGCACTTTCGACCAGTTGGCCGTCGCGATGCAGTGCGAGGATCGTGCGCTGCGCCGCCTCGAAGTCGCGGCCGCTGTCTGTTCGTTCGACAGCGCCGGAGATTTCGTTGATCGCCCGCTTGATCGCCACCTGCCGCGCCGGCTTGACGACTGTGAACAGGCGGCGGCGGACCACATCGATCGTTCCGGCCAAAAGGTCTTTCAGTTGTTCGGCGGAGAGATCGTCGCGCTGGCCGATTTTGAGCGTCAGCACGCCGTCCTGGCCGGCGCGCTTGATCAAGGTCGAATAGCCGTCCGACGAGAACGCCGCACCGGCATTGCCCGCCGTGCGCCTGACGACATCGCGGTCGCCGCGCCGCACGATGACATCGGTAAGATCGGGAGAGAGCGTCGGCCGATCCGACATCGCCAGCAGATGGCCCTGGCCCTTCACGCTGGCGATTTCGACCAGGATGTTTTCGTCGATGACAGGCGAGCGCCGCAGCAGCGGGCCCGCGATGGCAATTTCGTCCTCATGGGCGAGCTGCCCGACCAGCCCGCGCGGCGCGTTGACAAGCAGCGACAGCCGCTCGGCGAGCTCGGCCCGCGCGGCAAGGTCGGCATGGGGGACCAGGCTGCTCAATACGCCGTCGAACAGATCGACGTGATCGGCGCCGAAATTGGCGGCCCCCTGCAGGAATAATTCACTGATCCGGCGCGCGGCATCGGCGCGGCGCTTGGGATCGCCGCCCCTGACGATGTCGTCCAGTCCTGGGATCAGCGTTGTCGCTGGCGTCATAAACCTATCCAAACCGGCCGAATTGGCTGGTTTTCGGCAATCTAGGTACCGTTCGTGAATGAAGGGTTAGGCTTTGGCCCGCTCGGTCAGGACTCAAAATCTCCCTTAACGGGGCGTGCAAGGCCTTGCCGGATTGCGGAAAAACCGCTATATCCGCCGCAACTTATGGTTCTCATACGATCGCGTATTGAGAGTGGGCCCTTCGGGACCCGCTCTTTTTTATTACCTGAACGAGCCCAGCCCAGAAGGGCCTCACGGCACGGTTCAGGGAACCGGCCGGATCCGGGTTAGACCCGGCCTAACCTCATGTAAGTAAAGACGCTTTTGATCCTGGACATGACCGAGCCAACTGCTGTTTCAGAGGATCTTGACCTGCTCGCCGAGCCGCGGCTCGTGGTCGAGCCGGGCGTCGCCGCGCGGGTTTCCGCCGTGGCAGGGCCGGTATTGCAGGGCATGGGCTACCGGCTGGTGCGGATCAAGATTTCCGGCGAGGCCGGCTGCACGGTCCAGATCATGGCCGAGCGGCCCGACGGCACCATGCAGATCGAGGATTGCGAGGCGATTTCGCGTGCGCTGTCGCCGGTGCTGGACGTCGCCGACCCGATCGAGCGCGCCTATCGGCTGGAAATCTCATCGCCCGGCATCGATCGTCCGCTGGTGCGCCGTTCGGACTTCGAACGCTATGTCGGTCATCTCGTGAAGATCGAGATGGCGCTCGCCCATCAGGGCCGCAAGCGCTTTCGTGGTACGCTGCAGGGCGTCGAGGGCGATGCGGTGCGGCTTCATCGCGATGACATCCGCGCGGACGAAGATGCCGACGTGCTGCTGGTGATGGAAGACATCGCCGACGCCCGCCTGGTTCTCACCGACGAGCTGATCGCGGAATCGATGCGGCGCGGCAAGGCCGCCGAGCGCGAGTTGCGCCAGAATCTCGGGCTCGAGCCGCCGCCCCCGCCGCACGCCAAGAAAAGCGATCCGGCCAAGAGCAACAAGCCGAAGCCCAAGACACTGAGCAAGCCGCTGAAGAAGCCGTTACCGAAGAATACCAAGAAACATCGCCTCGCCGCGCAAGGTTTGCCCGGCGGCGAATTCGATCCCACCGAAGGAGACTGAGCCATGGCAGCTGTCAGCGCCAATAAACTCGAACTGCTGCAGATCGCAGACGCGGTTGCCCGCGAAAAGTCGATCGACCGCGGCATCGTGATCGCGGCGATGGAAGACGCCATCGCGAAAGCGGCCCGCGCCCGCTACGGCAGCGAGACCGACGTTCACGCCGAGATCGACGCCAAGAAGGGCGAGCTGCGGCTGTCGCGCCACATGCTGGTCGTCGACGTGGTGGAGAATTCGTCGAACCAGATTTCGCTGGCCGATGCGCAGCGCGCCAATCCGGGCGCCCAGGTCGGCGACACCATCGCCGACACCCTGCCGCCGCTGGAATATGGCCGCATCGCCGCCCAGTCCGCCAAGCAGGTGATCGTGCAGAAGGTGCGCGAGGCCGAGCGCGACCGGCAGTACCAGGAATTCAAGGACCGCATCGGCGACATCGTCAACGGCATCGTCAAGCGCGTCGAATATGGCAGCGTGATCGTCGATCTCGGCCGCGGCGAAGCCATCGTGCGCCGCGACGAGATGCTGCCGCGTGAAGTGTTCCGCAACGGCGACCGCGTCCGCGCCTACATCTTCGACGTCCGCCGCGAAACCCGCGGGCCGCAGATCTTCCTGTCCCGCACCCATCCGCAGTTCATGGCAAAGCTATTCGCGCAGGAAGTGCCGGAAATCTATGACGGCATCGTCGAGATCAAGGCGGTGGCCCGCGATCCCGGCTCGCGCGCCAAAATCGGCGTTATTTCGCGGGATTCCTCGGTCGATCCGGTCGGCGCCTGCGTCGGTATGCGCGGTTCGCGCGTGCAGGCGGTGGTGAACGAACTGCAGGGCGAGAAGATCGACATCATTCCGTGGTCGCCCGATATTGCGACCTTCGTCGTCAACGCGCTGGCGCCCGCCGAAGTCGCCAAGGTCGTGATCGACGAAGACCGCGAGCGCATCGAGGTCGTGGTGCCCGACACCAACAACCAGCTGTCGCTGGCGATCGGCCGCCGCGGACAGAACGTGCGGCTCGCTTCGCAGCTGACCGGCTGGGACATCGACATCCTCACCGAGCAGGAAGAATCCGAGCGCCGTCAGGCCGATTTCGAGAATTCGACGCGGGTGTTCATGGAAGCGCTGAATGTCGACGAAGTGGTCGGCCAGCTGCTGGCGTCGGAAGGTTTCACCTCGGTCGAGGAACTCGCGCTGGTCGACGTCAAGGAACTCGCCGGCATCGAGGGCTTCGACGAGGAGACCGCCAACGAACTGCAGAGCCGTGCAAAAGAATACCTGGAACAGCTCGAGACCGAGCTGGAAAACAAACGCAAGGAACTCGGTGTGGATGACGCTTTGAAGACAGTACCCGGCGTGACCTCGAAGATGCTGGTCAAGTTCGGCGAGAACGACATCAAGTCGGTCGAGGATCTGGCCGGTTGCGCCACCGACGATCTGGTTGGCTGGACCGAGCGCAAGGAAGGCGCCGAGCCGACCAAGTTCCCCGGCATTCTCGACGCCAACGAAATCTCGCGCGACGATGCCGAGCGCATGATCATGCAGGCCCGCGTCATCGCCGGCTGGATCACCGAGGCCGATCTTGCCAAGCAGTCCGAGGCGGCGGAAGCCACCGAAGACCAGACGGCGTAACGCGCGTGTTCCGCAAAAGTGGACACCGGTTTTGCGCCAAGAACTCGCGCAAGTGGTAAAGGAGATGCCCCGCGCATGCTCGCCATGGTTGACCCCGATCTCGACAACGGACCGCGGACCGACAGGTCCGCGACGATGCGGATGTGCGCGGTCACCCGTGAGGTGCGCCCGATCGACGAACTGATCCGGTTCGTGGTCTCGCCCCAGGGCGAGGTCGTTCCGGATCTGAAGCGCAAGCTTCCCGGCCGCGGCCTGTGGGTCTTGGCATCGCGCCGGACCGTTGCGGAAGCGGTGCGGCGTAACCAATTTAGCAGGGGTTTCAAGCGCGACATCCGGGCCGCCGCGACCCTCCCCGCCGACACCGAGGCTTTGCTGGTTCGAAGCTGCACCGAGGCGCTGGCGATGGTCGCCAAGGCCGGCCAGGTCGTCTCCGGTTTCAGCAAGGTCGAGGGCGCGCTCCGGGGCGGGGAGGCCCAGGCCCTGATCCACGCTTCCGACGGGGCGGTCGACGGAATCCGCAAATTGGACGCGATCGCGCGGCAAAAGCGCGGAAATGCGGATGAATCGGCGGAATTTCCGATCGTCAATGTTCTGACGTCGGCAGAATTGGATTTGGCACTGGGGCGGTCAAATGTGATACATGCTGCCCTGCTCGCGGGCCCGGCGAGCAAGACGTTCCTGTCGCGCTGCCAGATCCTGGTCCGATACCGGATGGCCGATGACGACAAGACCGAAGGAAGCGGCCAGAAATTCTGACTAACAAGACTTGCTTTAACGACTGTGCGAATGCGCACAACGCAACAAGATTAGGACTGCTGAATGGTTGATACCAAAACGCCTGGCGACAAGACTTTGAGTGTCCCGACCAAGACCTTGACGCTCAAGCCACGCGTCGAGACGGGCACCGTACGCCAGAGCTTCAGCCATGGCCGGACCAAGCAGGTCGTGGTCGAGAAGCGCGGCAAGCGCCGCCTCGGCGGCGACGCGCCCGCCGGCGAAACCCATGCGCCCGAACCTGTCGTCGCCAAGCCGGCGCCGGTCGTCGCCAAGGCGCCAAGCCGTCCCTCCGCGCCAGCCGCACCCCGCGCCGGTTCCGGCGTGGTGCTGCGCACGCTGACCGAGGATGAACGCTCCGCGCGCGCCAGCGCCTTGGCCGATGCCAAGGTCCGTGACATCGAGGAACGTCGTCTCGCCGAAGAAGAAGCCAAGCGCCGCGCAAGCCGCGAGGGCATCGAGCAGGCCGAGCGCGAAGCCGCCGAAGCGCGCCGCAAGGCCGAGGAAGAACGTCACCGCATCGAAGAGGAAGCCAAGCGCAAGGCGGAAAGCGAAGCCAAGAAGCGATTTGGCGAAGCCGAAGCCAAGACCGCAACGACGACCGCACCCGGCACCACCACCACCGCGCGTCCCGCGGCCCGGCCGACGGCTTCGGCAGTGCCGCCCGCGCGCGCGCCGGGCGTCGCCGCCGACGCTTCCGATGAGGATGAAGGTCCGCGCCAGATCCGCCGTGGCCCCGGCGGCGCCATGCGCCCCGCCGTGCCGCCGAAGACGACCCACAAGCCCGGACCGCAAAAGGAACGCGGCCGCCTGACGCTGGTCACCGCCCTGGACGCCGACAATGTGCGCGAGCGTTCGATTGCCTCGTTCCGCCGCCGCACCCAGCGCCTGAAGGGGCATGCCTCGAACGAGCCGAAGGAAAAGATCATCCGCGAAGTGGTGATCCCGGAAGCCATCAATATCCAGGAACTCGCCAACCGCATGTCGGAACGCGCGGTCGACGTCATCCGTTTGCTGATGAAGCAGGGCGCGATGCACAAGATCACCGACGTGATCGACGCCGACACCGCGCAGCTGATCGCCGAGGAATTGGGCCATACCGTCAAGCGCGTGGCCGCGTCCGACGTCGAAGAGGGTCTGTTCGACATCGTCGACGATTCCACCGACACCGAACCGCGTTCGCCGGTCGTGACCGTGATGGGCCATGTCGACCACGGCAAGACCTCGCTGCTCGACGCGCTCCGCCATGCCAACGTGGTTTCGGGCGAAGCCGGCGGCATCACCCAGCATATCGGCGCCTATCAGGTGACCTCGCCGGAAAGCGGCAAGAAGATCACCTTCATCGATACGCCCGGCCACGCCGCGTTCACCGCGATGCGTGCGCGCGGCGCCAAGGTCACCGATATCGTGATCCTGGTGGTGGCGGCCGATGACGGCGTCATGCCGCAGACCATCGAGGCGATCAACCACGCCAAGGCGGCGAAGGTTCCGATGATCATCGCGATCAACAAGATCGACAAGCCCGACGCCAAGCCGGAGCGCGTGCGCACCGAGCTGTTGCAGCACGAGGTTCAGGTCGAGTCGTTCGGCGGTGAAGTCGTCGACGTCGAGGTGTCAGCCAAGAACAAGACCAATCTCGACAAGCTGCTGGAAATGATCGCGCTGCAGGCCGAACTGCTCGACCTCAAGACCAACGCGGAACGTCCCGCCGAAGGCACCGTGATCGAAGCCCGGCTCGACCGCGGCCGGGGTCCGGTTGCGACCGTGCTGGTGCAGCGCGGAACCCTGCGCATCGGCGACATCATCGTGGCCGGCGCCGAAATGGGCCGCGTCCGCGCCCTTATCAACGATCAGGGCGTGAACATCGATGAGGCCGGACCTTCGGTGCCGGTCGAGGTGCTCGGCTTCAACGGCCCGCCGGAAGCCGGCGACCGCCTCGCGGTGGTCGAGAACGAAGCCCGCGCCCGCCAGGTCACGAGCTATCGCGCCCACCAGAAGCGCGAAAACGCGGCGGCCTCGATTTCCGGCATGCGCGGTTCGCTCGAACAGATGATGTCGCAGCTCAAGACGTCGGGCCGCAAGGAATTCCCGCTGATCATCAAGGCCGACGTGCAAGGTTCGCTCGAAGCCATCCTGGGATCGCTGGAAAAGCTCGGCACCGACGAAGTTGCCGCTCGGATCCTGCATGCCGGCGTCGGCGGCATCTCCGAATCCGACGTAACGCTGGCGGAAGGTTTCAACGCCGCCATCATCGGCTTCTCGGTTCGCGCCAACAAGGAAGCGGCGGCTGCGGCCAAGCGCAACGGCATCGAGATCCGCTATTACAACATCATCTACGATCTGGTCGACGACATCAAAAAGGCGATGTCCGGCCTGCTCGCGCCGACGCTGCGCGAAACCATGCTGGGCAACGCGCAGATCCTGGAAGTGTTCAACATTTCCAAGGTCGGCAAGGTCGCCGGCTGCCGTGTCACCGACGGTACCGTGGAACGCGGCGCCAATGTGCGCCTCATTCGCGACAACGTCGTTGTGCATGAAGGCAAGCTCTCGACGCTGAAGCGCTTCAAGGATGAAGTGAAGGAAGTGCAATCCGGTCAGGAATGCGGCATGGCGTTCGAGAATTACGGCGACATGCGTGTCGGCGATGTTATCGAGTGTTATCGCGTGGAGACGATCCAGCGGAGCCTGTAAGTCTGAACCTTACGGCTTCGTCGGAAGACACTGTACTAGTTCGACGGCATGCCCGGTCAAAAGCGCGAAGCTAAGTCTTCGCATTTATGTTCCGGGCATCCACGTCCCTGAGAATTCAGCAGCAAGAAAGACGTCGATGGCCGGGAATAGCCCGGCCATCACCAATTATTTTCGAGAGACGGCCATGCCCCGCCACCACAGCAAGAGTTCCGCCCCCGGCGGCTCGCAACGCCAATTGCGCGTCGGCGAAACCGTGCGCCATGCGGTCGCCGATATTCTGTCGCAAGGTAGCGTGCATGACCCCGATCTCGAGGGTCACATCATCACGGTTCCGGAGGTGCGCATGTCACCGGACCTGAAGCTTGCAACCGTCTATGTGATGCCGCTCGGCGGACGCGACACCGATGTCGTGCTCGCGGCGCTCGCGCGCAACAAGAAATTCCTGCGCGGCGAGATCGCGCACCGCGTTAACTTAAAGTTTGCGCCTGATCTTCGCTTTCGCGTCGACGAACGATTCGATGAAGCGGAACGGATCGAGAAATTACTGAGAACACCTGCGGTGCAAAGAGACCTCGCACCCGATTCGGACGACAAGGGATGATTGTGACCACCGCCAACAGCGTGATCGATTCGCAAAATGCCGAATCGCACGACGCTGAAAAAAATATTTTTACCGAAGCCCGCAACGACGGCAACAGCCGCGTTGGCGAAGAGGCACGTCGCGGCAATAACGATCCGCGTCAGAAGCATCAGGGCAAGCAACGCCAGAACAATCAGCCGCGCCGCGACAAGCGCGACGTCCATGGCTGGGTGATCCTCGACAAGCCGATCGGCATGACCTCGACACACGCGGTGGCGGTGCTCAAGCGCCTGTTCCAGGCCAAGCGTGCCGGCCATGCCGGTACCCTCGACCCGCTGGCCTCCGGCGGCCTGCCGATCGCGCTCGGCGAAGCCACCAAGACGGTCCCGTTCGTGATGGACGGCCGCAAGCGCTACCGCTTCACCGTGAGCTGGGGCGAGGAACGCGACACCGACGACACCGAGGGCCGGGCGACCAGGACCAGCGATCTCAGGCCTTCTGCCGATTCCATCCGGGCGCTGCTGCCGCAATTCACCGGCCTGATCGAGCAGATCCCGCCGCAATATTCCGCGATCAAGGTCCAGGGCGAGCGGGCCTATGATCTGGCCAGAGACGGCGAAACCGTCGAACTGAAGCCGCGGCCGGTCGAGATTCACGAATTAACCCTTGTAGAACATGGAGATAACGGCCAATCCGTGTTCGAGGCCGAGTGCGGCAAGGGAACCTATGTCCGGGCGCTGGCCCGCGATATCGGCCGGATTCTAGGCTGTTTCGGCCATATCAGCGCCTTGCGGCGGACCCTGGTCGGTCCATTCCGCGAAGCGGACATGATTCCGCTGGAACAGTTGGAGGCTTTGTGTAATAGAGCCGCGTCGGGCGAGGGCAGCCTCGCCGACGCGCTTTTGCCCGTTGAGACCGCGCTGGACGACATCCCGGCACTGGCCGTCACACGGGCTGATGCGGCAAGGCTCCACCGGGGCCAGGCCGTTTTGTTGCGCGGACGGGATGCGCCCAATTGTAGCGGCACAGTCTATGTCACGGTGGCAGGCCGGCTTCTGGCCCTCGCCGAAATTGGCAATGGCGAACTCATCCCCAAGCGTGTGTTCAACCTGACCGGACTGACTGCCAGTTCCGGTCGTAACGATGAGAAAGTTTGACGATGTCGATTACCGCCGAACGCAAAGCGGAAGTCATCAAGACGAATGCCAACAAGGCCGGCGACACCGGCTCGCCGGAGGTTCAGGTTGCGATCCTGTCGGAACGCATCAACAACCTCACCGGGCACTTCAAATCCCACGTGAAGGACAATCATTCGCGCCGGGGTCTTTTGAAGATGGTCGCCACGCGCCGCTCCCTGCTTGATTATATCAAGCGGAAGGACGAGGCGCGCTACAAGGCGCTGCTCGAAAAGCACAACATTCGTCGTTGACATAAGAGAGTACGCGCGCGCCTGTTGCGCGCGTTTTCGTATGGTCTTCCGGAAGAAACCCGGACTCCGGATTTTCGGAGACGATCATGCGCAAGGGCATGATGAAACGCATGTCCAATAGACGTCCAGCAGCAATCCGGCCGCTGGGCAGGGCAAGGTGCCCGGACTACCGAGAGGATGGACGCCATCCGAAATATAGAGACCATGGCAGGATCGCCGGATGCTGATCAATTGTTGCGATCAGTGTCTCGCAATCTTGCGCATGGTCTTTGTGTTTCAGGCGTCCCTGCTTTCGCGAAACCATGAAAGAAATCGAAATGTTCAATACGCATTCAGTCGAGATCGACTGGGGTGGACGTCCCCTCAAGCTTGAAACCGGAAAGATCGCCCGTCAGGCCGACGGCGCCGTGCTCGCGACCTATGGCGAGACCGTCGTGCTCGCCACCGTGGTTGCCGCCAAGGCGCCGCGCGAAGGCGTCGACTTCCTGCCGCTGACCGTCGACTACCAGGAAAAGACCTACGCCGCGGGCCGCATCCCCGGCGGCTATTTCAAGCGCGAGGGCCGGCCGACCGAAAAGGAGACGCTGGTCTCCCGCCTGATCGACCGTCCGATCCGTCCGCTGTTCGTCGACGGCTGGCGCAACGAAACCCAGGTCATCGTCACCGTGCTGTCGCATGACATGGAGAATGATCCCGACATTCTGGCGCTGGTCGCCGCCTCCGCGGCGCTGACGATCTCGGGCGCGCCGTTCAAGGGCCCGATCGGTGCGGCCCGCGTCGGCTTTGCCAACGACGAATATGTGCTCAACCCGACGCTCGACGAAATGCTCGAGACCCAGCTCGATCTGGTCGTCGCCGGCACCGCCGACGCCGTGCTGATGGTGGAATCGGAAGCCAAGGAACTCAACGAAGACATCATGCTCGGTGCGGTGATGTTCGGACACCGGCACTTCCAGCCGGTGATCAAGGCGATCATCGAGCTCGCCGAGAAGGCCGCGAAAGAGCCGCGCGAAGTCAAGGTCGTCGACGAGAGCGCGCTCGAGAAGGAAATGCTCGGCCTGATCGAGCAGGAGCTGCGCTCGGCCTATGCGATTCCGATCAAGCAGGACCGCTACGCCGCCGTCGGCAAGGCCAAGGAAAAGGTGATGGCTCACTACTTCCCGGAAGGGCAGGAGCCGCAATACGACAAGCTGCGCATCGCCGGCGTGTTCAAGGAACTCGAATCCAAGATCGTTCGCTGGAACATCCTCGACACCGGCAAGCGCATCGACGGCCGCGATTCCAAGACCGTCCGCAGCATCATCGCCGAAGTCGGCGTGCTGCCGCGCGCCCACGGTTCGGCGCTGTTCACCCGCGGTGAAACCCAGGCGATGGTGGTGACCACGCTCGGCACCGGCGAGGACGAGCAGTACATCGACTCGCTGTCAGGAACCTACAAGGAGCAGTTCCTGCTGCACTACAACTTCCCTCCCTACTCGGTCGGTGAAACCGGTCGCCTCGGCGGCACCAAGCGCCGCGAAATCGGCCACGGCAAGCTCGCCTGGCGCGCGATCCATCCGGTCCTGCCGCCGCACCACGAATTCCCCTACACGGTGCGCGTGGTTTCCGAGATCACCGAATCCAACGGATCGTCGTCGATGGCGTCGGTCTGCGGCGCCTCGCTGGCGCTGATGGATGCGGGCGTTCCCCTGAAGCGGCCGACCGCGGGTATCGCGATGGGCCTGATCCTGGAAGGTTCGCGCTTTGCCGTTCTGTCCGACATTCTCGGTGACGAGGATCATCTCGGCGACATGGACTTCAAGGTGGCCGGCACCGACCAGGGCATCACCTCGCTGCAGATGGACATCAAGATCGAGGGCATCACCGAGGAGATCATGAAGGTCGCACTCGGCCAGGCCAAGGATGGGCGTATCCACATCCTCGGCGAAATGTCGAAGGCGCTCACCAATGCCCGCGCCGAGCTCGGCGAATACGCGCCGCGCATCGAGACCTTCAAGATCCCGACCGACAAGATCCGTGAAGTGATCGGCACCGGCGGCAAGGTGATCCGCGAGATCGTCGAGAAGACCGGCGCCAAGGTCAACATCGAGGACGACGGCACCGTGAAGGTCGCTTCCAACGACGGCGAAGCCATGAAGGCCGCGATCAAGTGGATCAAGTCGATCGCCTCCGATCCGGAGATCGGTCAGATCTACGAAGGCACCGTGGTCAAGGTGATGGAGTTCGGCGCGTTCGTGAACTTCTTCGGCGCCAAGGACGGCCTCGTCCACATCAGCCAGCTCGCTTCGGCGCGGGTGCAGAAGACCTCCGACGTCGTCAAGGAAGGCGACAAGGTCAAGGTCAAGCTGCTCGGCTTCGACGATCGCGGCAAGACGCGGCTGTCGATGAAGGTGGTCGATCAGGCGACCGGCGAGGACCTCGAAGCCAAGCAGAAGGCGGCGGAAGCCTCGGCGCCCCGCGAAGCGGCCGGCGAGTAAGCGCTTCGCCATCGAAAATCAGGAAGGGCGGCTGCAAAGCCGCCCTTTTTATTTGCCGCAGATGTGATCGTGCGCTCTTACGCCGCAGCGCCGAACCCATTTAAAATGGAAACCGGAATGGGGCTGACTTCGCAGCTGGAAGCTGGACCCGTTACAATCGTCCGAATCGAGCAAGCAGGCTCGTCACGCAGGGAGAGACTTATGTCCGCACTTTCGCGCCGTCATTTTTTCAGCGCCGCCGCCGGCTTCGTAGCCGTCGCGGCGGCACCGCGTGTCGTCTTTGCCCAGGCCGCCGCACCGGCACCTGCGGCTGCCCCGGCCGCGGCAGGTCCGTTCACGCTGCCGCCGCTCCCTTACGCCTTCAACGCGCTTGAGCCGCATATCGATGCCAAGACCATGGAAATCCACCATGGCCGGCACCATGCCGCTTACGTCAACAATCTGAACACCCTCGCCAAGACCAATGCGCAGCTCGGCACCAGCAAGGTGACGGACATCCTCGGCAATCTGAACGCCCTGAACGACGACATCAAATTCGGCGTGCGCAACAATCTCGGCGGCCATGCCAACCACACCATGTTCTGGGAAATCATGGCGCCGGGCGGCGGCAAGCCGGAAGGCGAGGTGCTGGCCGCGATCGACAAGGACCTCGGCGGCATGGAAAAATTCCAGAACGACTTCAACGCCGCCGGCGGACGCCAGTTCGGCTCCGGCTGGGTGTTCGTGACCGTTGCCAAGGACGGCAAGCTTGCGATCGAAACCCGCCCGAACCAGGACAGTCCGATCATGGACGGTAAGCGCGCGCTGCTCGGCAACGACGTCTGGGAGCACGCCTATTATCTCAACTACCAGAACCGCCGCGCCGATTATCTCAAGGCGTGGTGGAACACGGTGAACTGGGCCAAGATCGCCGAGCGCTATGCCGCGGCGAAGGCAGGTACGCTCGGCGTTTGATCGCGCGCTTCGTGCCGAAAGCGAAAGGGCGGCTCTTGAGCCGCCCTTTTTTGTCAGTGCTGCGTTCGTGCAGTGCTCGGGTGATCAGAACCGATCGAGGTTCATCACCTTGGTCCAGGCGGCGGCGAAGTCCTTGGCGAACTTCTCCTTGGAGTCCGCGCACGCATAGACCTCGGCGAAGGCCCGAAGCTGCGAATGCGAACCGAAGATCAGGTCGACGCGGGTGGCGGTCCACTTGACCGCCTTGGTCTTGCGGTCGCGGCCCTCGTACAGATTTTCGCTCGACGGCTGCCACTCCGTGCTCATGCTGAGCAGATTGACGAAGAAATCGTTCGTCAATGTCCCCACCTTGCTGGTGAAAACGCCATGCTTGGAGCCCCCGGCATTCGCGCCGAGGACGCGCAGGCCGCCGACCAGCGCCGTCATCTCGGGCCCCGTCAGCCGCAGCAATTGCGCACGGTCAATCAGCGCTTCCTCGAACTCCATGAACTGATGCCGCTTGGTGTTGACATAATTGCGGAAGCCGTCGGCACGCGGTTCGAGCGGAGCAAAGGATGCGACGTCGGTCTGATCCTGCGACGCATCCATGCGCCCCGGCGTGAAAGGCACCGTGACGTCGACGCCGGCGTCCTTGGCGGCTTTTTCAACCGCAGCCGAGCCGCCGAGAACGATCAGGTCGGCAAGCGAAACCTTCTTGCCGAATTCCTTCTGGATCGCCTCCAGCTTCTGCAGCACCGTGTTCAGCTCGGCCGGCTGGTTGACCTCCCAGTCCTTCTGGGGGCTGAGACGAATGCGCGCGCCATTGGCGCCGCCGCGCTTGTCGGAGCCGCGGAACGTCGATGCCGACGCCCATGCGGTCGAAACCAGCTGCGACACCGACAGGCCCGAGCTGAGAATCTTGGTCTTCAGCGTGGCGATATCAGCATCGCCGATCAGCGGATGATCCACCGCCGGGATCGGGTCCTGCCAGATCAGCGTTTCCTTCGGCACCAGCGGGCCGAGATAGCGCGCGACCGGGCCCATGTCACGGTGCGTGAGCTTGAACCAGGCACGCGCGAACGCATCCGCGAACTGGTCCGGGTTTTCGTGGAAGCGCCGTGAGATCTTCTCGTAAGCCGGGTCGAAGCGCAGCGACAGGTCGGTGGTCAGCATGGTCGGCACATGCTTCTTCGATGCGTCGTAGGCGTCCGGAATCGTGGCTTCGGCGCCTTTCGCCTTCCACTGCTTGGCGCCGGCCGGGCTCTTGGTCAGTTCCCATTCGTTCTCGAACAGGTTCTTGAAGAAGAGATTGCTCCACTTCGTCGGCGTCTGCGTCCAGGTGACTTCCGGACCGCCGGTGATGGTGTCGGCGCCGATGCCGGTGCCGTGCTTGCTCTTCCACCCCAAACCCTGATCCTCGAGCGCGCCGCTTTCCGGGTCGGAGCCCACCAGCGACGGATCGCCGGCGCCGTGGGTCTTGCCGAAGGAGTGGCCGCCGGCAATCAGGGCTACGGTTTCTTCGTCGTTCATGGCCATGCGGAAGAACGTTTCGCGGATGTCTTTCGCCGCCGCGAGCGGATCCGGGTTGCCGTTAGGGCCTTCCGGATTGACGTAGATGAGACCCATCTGCACGGCGCCGAGCGGCTCGGAGAGTTCGCGTTCGCCGCTGTAGCGTTCGTCGCCCAGCCAGGTGCCCTCAGGGCCCCAGAACAGTTCCTCCGGCTCCCAGACATCGGCGCGGCCGCCGGCGAAGCCGAACGTCTTGAAGCCCATCGATTCGAGCGCGACGTTGCCGGCGAGAACCATCAGGTCGGCCCACGAGATCTTGCGGCCGTATTTCTGCTTGATCGGCCACAGCAGCCGGCGCGCCTTGTCGAGGTTGGCGTTGTCAGGCCAGCTGTTCAGCGGCGCGAAGCGCTGCTGACCGGCCCCGGCGCCGCCGCGGCCGTCCGTGATGCGGTAGGTGCCGGCGCTGTGCCACGCCAGGCGGATCATCAGACCGCCATAGTGACCGAAATCGGCCGGCCACCATTCCTGCGATTCCGTCATCAAAGCGGTCAGGTCCTTGACCACGGCATTGAGGTCGAGGGTCTTGAATTCCTTGGCGTAATCGAACGCCTCGCCCATCGGATCGGACAGAGCCGAATTGCGGTGGAGCAACGAAACGTCCAGCGCGTCCGGCCACCAATCGCGGTTCGAGTGTCCGCGTTTTCCGCCCGAGAACGGGCATTTTGTTTTGTCGTCCATGATTGCCTCCTAAGGGCCGCTTCCTGAAGATTGGAAGCACTCTAAGAGCCACTTTCCATCAGTGGAAGTTGATTTTAATGATCGAACCGATAAGATATTCTGATGATCCAGATGACGCTCAGGCAGCTTCGTTATTTTGATGCGCTGGCCCGTCACGGCCATTTCGGGCGCGCGGCGGAAGCCTGCTCGATCTCGCAGCCCGCCCTGTCGATGCAAATCAAGGAAATGGAGCAAGCGCTCGGCGGCGCGCTGCTGGAACGCAGCGCGCGACAAATCACGCTGACGAAATTCGGCGAGGAGATCGTCCAGCGTGTCCGCGACATCCTGCGCTCGGTCGATGAACTCGGCGATTTCGCGCGCGCGGCACAGGACCGGCTTGCCGGCCGGCTGCGCATCGGCATGATCCCGACCATCGCGCCCTATCTGTTGCCGAAAGTGATCGAGAACCTCGCGCGCATGCATCCGGAACTCGACATCCACGTGCGCGAGACGCTGACGCCGAAGCTGATCAAGGAAGTGACCGAAGGCCGGCTCGATACGGCGATCGTGGCATTGCCGGTATCCGAGCCATCGCTGACCGAGGTCGCCTGCTTTTCCGAGAACTTCCTCTTGGTGCGGCCGGGCGAGGACGAGGGCACGCCGGTGCCGAGCCACGAGACGCTGCGCGAGATGCGGCTATTGCTGCTCGAAGAGGGACATTGTTTCCGCGACCAGGCGCTGTCGTTCTGCAACATGCAGTCGCCGCCGCGCGAGGTGCTGGATGCAAGCTCGCTGTCCACGCTCGTTCAGATGGTCGGCGCCGGCATCGGCGTCACCCTGATTCCGGAAATGGCGGTCACGGTGGAAACCCGCTCGGCACAGGTCTCGGTCGCGCGGTTCTCTAATCCGCAACCGTCGCGAACCATCGGCATGGTGTGGCGCAAGACAAGCCCGCTGGCCGCACAGCTGCAGCAAATCTCGGAAGTGGTGTGCCTCGCCGCCGACGCCCTGCGCGAACAGCGCAAGGCGAAACCCTCGCCGCGAACATCGCGGGCGCGATAAGCGAAGGCCTCACAGCCGCGCCTTATTTTTTGCTAGCCCATATATTTTGCCAGCCTTGCCTCCTGCTGCCCAACTACCCCAAAGACAATTGAGCAGGGTGGCAGCTGGCTCTCCGCGATTCGCTCGGGATCGCCGGCCAGTCGACCGCACGAAATAAAGTTGACCAATATATCGCTTGACGTTGAACCGTTCGTCCTAGGCGTAGTGCGTTGCCAATTCGAGTCAGACGCGCAATGAAGGTGGCATTGTCCGCCTCCGCCGATGAAAGGTTCCGCCATGATGCAGCTCTATTGGTCGCCCCGCTCGCGTTCGTTTTCCTCGCTGTGGCTGTTCGAAGAGACCGGGCAACCCTATGAACGCGTGCTGACGGACATCTCGACCGGCGCACAGCGTAAGCTCGAATATCTGGCGATCAATCCGATGGGCAAGGTGCCGGCGCTCCGGGATGGCGAGGCCACGCTTGCCGAAGCCGCCGCGATCGCGGCCTATGTCGCCGAGCGCTATCCGGAAGCGAAGCTGGCGCCGCCGCTCGGAGATCCGCTGCGCGCAAAGTATCTCTACTGGCTGTTCTTCAGCCCCGGTTGTATCGAACCTGCGATCGTGCAGCTCGCGACCAAGATCGAAATGAATCCGGTCGCGGCCGGCTGGGGCGATTCGCAACGCGTGATCGACGTGCTCGACAACGCGCTGGAGAAAGGTCCATGGATCCTCGGCGACAATTTTTCCGCAGCCGACATCATCATTGGCTCCGGGCTGAATTTCGCCGTGCGGCTGTTCAAGATGGTGCCGTCGCGGCCGTCGTTCGACGCCTATATCGATCGATGCGCGGCGCGCCCGGCGTTCCAGCGTGCAGAGAAGATCGCTGCCGGATAGGCCCAACTGTCGTCACCCGCGAAAGCGGGTGACCCAGTATTGCAGAGATATCGGTAATTGAATCGAGAAGCCGCGGCGTACTGGATGCCCCCGCTTTCGCGGGGCATCACAAATCACGCATCCATGCGCTTGAATACCAGCGTGGCGTTGGTGCCGCCGAAACCGAACGAGTTCGACAGCACGGTGCCGAGCTTGGCGTTGTCGATGCGCTTGCGCACGATCGGCATGTCGGCAAACACCGGGTCGAGCTCGGTGATGTTGGCGCTCTCGCAGACAAAACCGTTGTTCATCATCAGCAGCGAATAGATCGCTTCCTGAACGCCGGTGGCGCCGAGCGAATGGCCGGTCAGCGCCTTGGTCGCCGAGATCGGCGGGCATTTTTCGCCGGTGCCGAACACCTTGCGGATCGCCTCGATCTCGGGCGGATCGCCGGCGGGCGTCGAGGTGGCGTGCGGATTGATATAGTCGATCGGCGTCTTCACGGTCTCCATCGCCATCCGCATGCAGCGCTCGGCGCCTTCGCCCGAGGGCGCCACCATGTCGTAGCCGTCAGACGTCGCGCCATAGCCAACCACTTCGGCGTAGATGCGCGCGCCGCGCGCCTTGGCGTGTTCGAGCTCTTCCAGCACCACCACGCCGGCGCCGCCCGCAATGACGAAGCCGTCGCGGCTGACGTCATAGGGACGCGACGCGGTGGCGGGCGTGGCGTTGTATTTCGAGGACATCGCGCCCATGGCGTCGAACAGCACCGACAGCGACCAGTCGAGTTCCTCGCAGCCGCCGGCGAAGATCACATCCTGCTTGCCGATCTGGATCGTCTCATAGGCATTGCCGATGCAATGGTTGGAGGTCGCGCAGGCCGACGAGATCGAATAGTTCACGCCCTTGATCTTGAACCAGGTCGCCAGCGTGGCTGAGGCGGTCGACGACATCGCCTTCGGCACCGCGAACGGCCCCACGCGTTTGGGCCCTTTGGTCCGGGTGATATCGGCCGCTTCGACGATGGTGCGCGCGGACGGGCCGCCGGAGCCCATGATGATGCCGGTACGGACGTCGGAAACTTCGGTCGGGCTGAGACCGGCATCCTGGATCGCCTGCTCCATCGCGATGTGATTCCACGCCGCGCCCTCGCCGAGGAAGCGCATCGCGCGCCGGTCGATGACATCGGCGGGATTGAGGGACGGAGCGCCCTGCACCTGCGATCGGAAGCCGAGCTCGGCGTATTTTTCCGAGCGCGTGATCCCGGATTTCGCCTCATGAAGGCTCGCAAGCACTTCCTGGGTGTTATTTCCGATGGATGAGACGATGCCCATCCCCGTGATGACAACCCGCCTCATGATCGCCTCGTCCTGTCGTTTGCGTTTTGTGTGATAGCCGCCATCAAACCGAATGCCGCCTCATTGGAGAGCGGGTAACTTACGCTCCCGGCAATGCGGCACCCTGCTTTAACAGCCCCACCCTCAGATCCTTCGCGCGATAGATAATCTCGCCGTCGGCCGAAAGCCAGCCGTCGGCGATACCCAGCCAGAGCTTTAAACGCATCACACGCTTGATATCGACGTTGTACACAATCTTGCGGACGTTCGGCATCACTTGACCGGAGAACTTCAGTTCGCCGAGGCCCAACGCCCGGCCGCGGCCCTCGCCGCCAGTCCAGCCGAGATAAAAGCCGACCATCTGCCACAGCGCGTCGAGGCCGAGACAGCCCGGCATCACCGGATCGCCTTTGAAATGGCAGCCGAAGAACCAGAGATCCGGGTTCACGTCGAGTTCGGCGCGAACGATGCCCTTGCCGTATTCCCCGCCGGTTTCGGAAATTTCGGTGATGCGATCGAACATCAGCATCGGCGGCAGCGGCAATTGCGCATTTCCCGGGCCGAATAGTTCGCCACGGCCGCACGCCAGCAAATCCTCGTATTCGTAACCGCCGCGGCGATCCAGCATCGTTTCAGCCTCTCTCAGATGTCCCGATGAGCGCTTTCGAGCGAACCGGATCGGTTTCCCGCGGAAGAATGTCTGTTCCCGCAAATTGGCGCTACTTAGGGTGCCACCGGCAAATGTCCCTGCCGAATATGCATATGTGGTCCGCGCGCTCTGTAACATAGGCATTGGCGGGCGGCAAAGCACTGGATACGGGCTAAAAACACCATATCCCATCGTGGGTTCCGCCTTAACCTTGGGATCGTTCTAGTTGCGAAAAACTTGCATCTAAAGGATTTCCTTTTATATTGGGCAAGAATATTGCCCAAGTTTGTCAGCGTGGTACCGAAGTGGAAATGAACGACCAGGTCTCGACTGTGAACGATGACGCCGCTGACTTAGCTGCGATGGATCCGGCCGCCCGTGCCGCCGGACATCAACCGGCGTTGACCGGCTGTCCCTGGCATGACGTCAATGAAATGCTGCAAGCTGCCGGCCTGCGGCCGACCCGCCAGCGCATGGCGCTCGGCTGGCTGCTGTTCGGCAAGGGCGCGCGGCATCTGACCGCTGAAATGCTGTACGAGGAAGCGACGCTGGCCAAGGTGCCGGTCTCGCTCGCCACCGTCTACAACACGCTCAACCAGCTCACCGATGCCGGCCTGCTGCGCCAGGTCAGCGTTGACGGCACCAAGACCTATTTCGACACCAACGTGACGGCGCATCACCACTTCTATCTCGAGAACAATCACGAGCTGGTCGACATTCCCGATCCGCATCTGGTGCTGTCGCGGATGCCCGACGTGCCCGAAGGCTACGAGATCGCCCGCGTCGACATGGTCGTGCGGCTGCGCAAGAAGCGCTAACTGTCGTCCCGGCGAAGGCCGGGACCCATAACCACAAATGTTTGTTGTTGAGGGAAGGCGTCTGGTTGACTGCCTTATCGAAGGGCCGCGGCGTATGGGTCCCGGCCTTCGCCGGGACGACGTAAGAGTTTATTGCTCGACGCCTTAACTCAATCCACCTTCTCGTCGGCGTAGACGCCCCACAGCCGCTGCTGTTCGATCCAGCCGTCAAATCCGTTGCCGATCACGCGGCACCAGCCGGCGGCGCATTTCTTGACTTGGGCGACGACGCCGGCCTGCAGGCGCGCGGCGACCGCGCTGGACGGATCGGCGCGATCGTAGAGTGGCGCGAGTTCGTCCTTGGTCTTCATGGTGACGACGGCGGTGCGGCGGCCCGACAACAGGGAGTGATAGACCCAGCCCTCGGCGCCTTCGGAATCGCGCACCCGGCGCCAGTTCTCGAATTCAGCTGTTATTTCGACCGGCAGACCGGAGCGGGTGTAGACCCAGGCGACGTCGTTGTCCTTGGTCGGACCGGCTCTGACGTTCACATGATCGGATTTGAGGCTGACATAACGCGGCAGCGGGAGGCCGCTGGTGGTAGAGCCCGCTTCCTTGGCTGAAAAACCTGTGCTGACCGACGCACCCAGCATGCACCCTGCCAGCACTGCCATCGAACAGAAACGCCCCAACGCCATCAACTCGTCTCCTGCCGAAAACCTCAACTCGAATTCTTCGAGTTGAAACAATCCACTCAACGCCCGAAACCCAAGACCCTTAAGCCCAAGACCCTTAGACTTGAGTCCCCCATTGCCCGCCTTGGTCGCAACTCGGATTGTCGTTCCCGAGGGGTTCTTGTCTTGGCCCGGCCTTCTGCTAGAGAGGACGGAACGCTTGAGAACCAGAACGGCCGAATTTCCCTGATTACCTTGACCCTTCCCTTGGCAACCCCGAGGTAAGGATCGGGGAACCCAGGGGAGCGCTAAGGAAACCCAAGGAAACGACCAGGTAGCCGTTCGAACCGCGCAGCGAGTGCAGTGTCGAACAACCAGGTTAATGAGGCCTCAACGGCGAAGCTTCTGACTCGTCAAAGGTTGGGCGAGCCATTGCCTCATGAGAGCAGGACATGTCGGTTAAGAAAAAGCCTCTCGTCGTCGTCACCCGCAAACTCCCGGACTCGATCGAGACCCGGATGCGCGAACTGTTCGATGCGCGGTTAAATCTCGACGATACGCCGATGACGCCGGAACAGATCGCCGAGGCGGTCCGTACCGCCGACGTGCTGGTGCCGACCGTGACCGACCTGGTCAACGAGGAAATCCTCAAGCAGCCCGACTGCAAGCTGCGGATGATCGCCAATTTCGGCAATGGCGTCGACAATATCGACGTCACGGCGGCGCATGCGCGCGGCATCACTGTAACCAACACGCCGAAGGTTTTGACCGAAGACACCGCCGACATGACCATGGCACTGATTCTCGCGGTGCCGCGGCGGCTGATCGAGGGCGCCTCTATCCTCACCGACGGCAAGAACTGGCCGGGCTGGTCGCCGACCTGGATGCTCGGTCATCGCATCGGCGGCAAACGCCTCGGCATCATCGGCATGGGCCGCATCGGCCAGGCAGTGGCGCGCCGGGCGCGCGCCTTCGGCCTGCAGATCCACTATCACAACCGCCGCCCCGTCGCACCCATGATCGCCGACGAATTGGGCGCGACCTATTGGGAAAGCCTCGACCAGATGCTGGCGCGGATGGACATCATCTCGGTGAACTGTCCGCACACCCCGGCGACATTCCACCTGCTGTCGGCGCGGCGCTTAAAACTGATCCGGAAAGAGGCCTATATCGTCAACACCGCGCGCGGCGAGGTGATCGACGAGGATACGCTGATCAAGCTGATCGAAGCCGGCGACATCGGCGGCGCCGCCCTCGACGTCTATGAGCATGAGCCCGCCGTCAATCCAAAACTGGTTCGGCTGGCCAGGGCCGGCAAGGTCACGCTGCTGCCGCACATGGGCTCGGCCACGATCGAGGGCCGCGTCGAGATGGGCGAGAAGGTGATCATCAATATCAGGACCTTCCTCGACAACCACAAGCCGCCGGACCGCGTGCTGCCCAGCATGCTGTGAACCAACACAGCGAGGATGATGTGAGCGAAGCCCACGCATCCCTGCTGGACCGTCTCGCCGCCACCATCGTCGCACGGCATCCCACGCGGATTATCCGCGTCGCGATCGATGGTGTCGATGGCGCGGGCAAGACCACGCTGGCGGATGTGCTGGCGCCGCTCGTGGCAGCACAAAGCCGCCCGACGATCCGCGCCTCCGTCGACGATTTCCATCATCCCCGCGCCGTCCGTTATGCGCGGGGGCGGTACTCGCCGGATGGCTTTTATCTCGACTCATACGACTACGATTCATTTCGGACGTTGTTGCTCGATCCCTTGAGCCCCGGCGGCTCCGGTCGATACGTCGCAAGGCGTTTTGATCTCGACAACGACCGGCCGTTCGAGCCGGTCACGCAGCAAGCGTCGCCAACCGCCGCGCTGATCGTTGACGGCATCTTCCTGCACCGCCCCGAGCTTCGGGCCTATTGGGATCTCTCGATATTTCTGAAGGTCGACTTCAATGTTTCCGTGCCGCGCGGCGCGCAGCGCGGTGCGGATTTTGGCGCGTCCGATCCGGCTTCGCCGTCCAACCAGCGCTATGTCGGCGGCCAGCAGCGATATCTGAGCGAGTGCAATCCGGAACAACGTGCCGCGATCGTGATCGGCTACAACGACCTGCGCGAGCCGCAGATATTGAAGTGGCCACGGGCGTAGGCCGGCGCTCTGCCCGCCCCGGACATGCCGTTTCAGCCTGTCACCCGGGGAACAGCGCTGTGGTCCGGTCTCAGACATTCTCCAAATCACAGGAAACGAACGCTGTTGTCGCGCTCATCTGCCAGATGGAGAACTGCCATGAATACCCAGAATGCTCAGATCGATGTGCTTTCCGACGAAGAACTCACCGCCGTCTCGGGTGGCAAGGACCGGGTTCAAGTGACCAAGGAGCAGTATGAACAGATCCTCGAGGTCAAGTTCATGTTCGCCAGCCTGAAGAAGTAAGTCCGTAAGTCCGAATGCACTGAGCGGATTAGTAAGACGCAGTCCTCCGCCTTGGAAAATACGAGTACGGCGGATCAGGCCTCATGGCCGGTCCGCCGGACTTGTAAAATACGTAACTCCCTCGCGCGGAAGCTACGCCGTCTTTTCTTTACGTCTCTCGCGCTTGCGCCATTCCCCGACAAACGAGACGAACGCGCCTAGCGCCGGCGGCGGCTGGCGGCGGCTCGGGTAATACAGAAACGGTCCGGGAAACGGCGCGCACCAGTCGTCGAGCACGCTGACCAGCGCACCAGATTTGATGCCAAAGCGTACATAACCTTCAAACGTCAACCAGAAGCCGATCCCATCATGGACGGCGCGCAGCGCGAGGCCGAGATAGGTCGCGACCAGTTTTGCCGGCGGCGAAACCACCACGATACGCCCCGCCTTCTCGAATTCCCA
Source organism: Bradyrhizobium sp. AUGA SZCCT0158 (assembly GCF_018130065.1). Lineage (GTDB taxonomy): Bacteria > Pseudomonadota > Alphaproteobacteria > Rhizobiales > Xanthobacteraceae > Bradyrhizobium. The sequence continues at coordinate 49,015 of NZ_JAFCME010000026.1, forward strand.
ATCCAGCATGGCGCCGCTGCCGAAGCGGGTGCGGATGCAGGCGTGATCGAGCAGGTCCTTTGGCTGCATCGGCTTGCCGTGCCGCGCCACATATTCCTTCGACGCCACCACCGCGTAGCGCTGCGGCGCCCCGAGCGAAACCGCAATCATGTCCTGCGCCAAATGCTCGCCGTAGCGCACGCCGGCGTCGAAACCGCCGGCGACGATATCGACGAATGCACTCTCGCCAACGATCTCCAGTTCAACTTGCGGATATTTTGCGAGGAACGGCGCGACCATCGGCGCCAGCACCAGATCGATCGCCGGCGGCGGCGCATTGATCCGCAAGCGCCCCGACGGCACGCCGCGCAGACCGCGCACCTGATCCAGGGCGTCGCCGACATCCGACATCGCCGGCCCGACCCGGGCCAGCAGCAGCTCGCCGGCTTCGGTTAGCGCAACACTGCGGGTGGTGCGGTTCATCAGGCGGACGCCAAGCCGCTCCTCCATGTCGCGTAGCCGCTGGCTGAGACTCGAGACGGAGACGCGCTGCTCGATCGCGGCGCGCCGGAAATTCCTGGTGCGCGCCACGGCGACGAACGCATCGAGATCGCGGAGGTCAAAATCCTGCATTGTTCGGTATACTGAACAAGCTATTAAGTATTGTCCAGCTTATCGCTGTAATCGCGATCGGCCATACCAGCCTCGTCAACCCGGCGCCGGAATCCCCGCCGCCAATACGAGGAGAGCCACCATGGAACACCGCAAACTCGGCAAAACCGGCCCCGACGTCGCCGCCGTCGGTCTCGGCTGCATGGGCATGTCGGACTTTTATGGTCCGGCCGACAGGGGCGAGAGCATCGCGACCATCCACGCCGCGCTCGACGCCGGCATCACCCTGATCGACACCGGTGATTTCTATGGCATGGGCCACAATGAAATGCTGATCCGCGAAGCGCTCGCCGGCCGCAACCGCGACGATGTGTAGATCAGCGTCAAGTTCGGCGCGCTACGCGATCCGGCGCGTGGCTTCATCGGCATCGACTGCCGCCCCGCAGCGGTGAAGAATTTCATCGCCTATTCGCTGCAGCGGCTCGGCGTCGATCACATCGACATCTACCGGCCGGCGCGGCTCGATCCGGCGGTGCCGATCGAAGACACGATCGTCGCGATCGCCGACATGATCAAGGCCGGCTATGTCAGGCATATCGGCCTGTCCGAAGTCGGCTCCGACACCATCCGCCGCGCCCATGCCGTGCATCCGATCGCCGATCTGCAGATCGAATATTCGCTGATCTCGCGCGGCATCGAGGCCGACATCCTGCCGACCTGCCGCGAACTCGGTATCGGCATCACGGCTTATGGCGTGCTGTCGCGCGGCCTGATCAGCGGACACTGGTCGAAAGATAAGTCCGGCGCGCAGGACTTCCGGCAGATGACCCCACGCTTCCAGGGCGCCAATCTCGACGCCAATCTGGCGTTGGTCGAGCCGCTGCGCGCGGTCGCCGCCGAACTCGGCGTATCGGTGGCGCAGGTCGCGATTTCCTGGGTCGCGGCGCAGGGCAATGACATCGTGCCGCTGGTCGGCGCCCGCCGCCGCGACCGCCTGACCGAGGCGCTCGGCGCGCTCGATGTGAGGCTTTCCGCGGCGCATCTGGACAAGCTCGCGAAGGCATTCCCGCCGGATGCAGCCGCCGGCACGCGTTATGCGGCGGAGCAAATGGCGCATCTGGACAGCGAGAAGAAGCGGGCCTGAACGCAACCGCACGAGTTCCTCGCGCCCCCACTCGCCGGCGCGCGAGGGTTCCGTGAGCAAAATCACGGTAACTCATCCAACCTGTCCCTAGCCTCCTGTAGCAGCCGAAGCGGATGGCCCCTTCGTCTCGCGACAGGAGAAGACAGATGAAGAAGTCCGACATTAACGCAGTCGAGCCTGCGAAGCCCGCGCTCGAAGCACCGGTCCAGCTCACCCCGGAACAGCTTGAAATCGTCGCAGCCGGTTTCAGGGCTGCGATCAACCGCGGATCGCTGGGCGATATCATCAAGGATATCACCATCTTCGGCAGATTTCCGACGCCGACGATGCCGGTACCCACAAAGACGGTTCTATTCTGAGTCGATCAAGAGACGAGATGGCGTTCGGCGCGTCGTGCGTCGGACGCCATCCCGGACGCCTTTTCATTTCAGGATAGACGCAGCTCACCCGGCACGCGCAGCGAGATAGAGGGATTCATGTCCAAGGATTTAAAGAAGCAGATCGACTGCCCGAGTTCGCAGGCGACCGACGAGGGCGCCCGAATCTTTGGCGTAATCACCGGTACGCCGGAGCAGCACCGGGTCGGATATCTCACCGAGACCGTGCCAATCTCCGAACAGGTCCTTGCCCTTGCGGGAGATGCCAAGCCCACGGAACTGTTCCGCATCGCGGCACCCTGCGCGGGCGCCAGCGGCGGCTGCAAGCATTTCAAGGGCAACACCTGCAGCTTGGCCAAACGGATCGTTGAAGGCGTCCCGGCTGTCGTGAACGCGCTTCCCGCCTGCGAGATTCGCCCCACCTGCCGCTGGTTCCGTCAGGAAGGCAAAGAGGCCTGCTTCCGTTGCCCGCAGGTCATGACGGACAAATCAAACGCGTCTGACTACGAGAAGCAGATTGCCGACATCGACTGACGGCGGATGCCGCCAGTCCTCACCGGTGCGCACTTAGATCAGTGATCGTGGGCGCATCACCATTGAGCGGGTTGGCCGGATCGCGCCGGTAGCGCAGGGTTTCGAACCGCATCGCGCGGGCGTCCACCATCACCAGCCGTCCGACCAGGCTGTCGCCGAAGCCGACGATCTCGCGAATCGCTTCCAGCGCCATCATCGATCCCAGCATGCCCGCGAGCGCGCCCATCACGCCGGCCTCGGCGCAGGCCGGCACCGTGCCCGGCGGCGGCGCCTCTGCAAACAGACAGCGATAGGTCGGATTGAACTCGCCGTCAGCGCCCCGTTCATGGGCGCGGATCGTGGTCAGCGATCCGTCGAACTGACCGAGCGCCGCCGTGATCAGCGGCTTGGCCGCGAGGAAGCAGGCGTCGGAAACAAGATAGCGGGTTTCGAAATTGTCAGACCCGTCGAGCACCAGATCATAACCGCCGATCAGCGACATCGCGTTGCCAGCATCGAGGCGCACCGCATGCGCCTCGAAGTTGACATGCGGGTTGAGCGCGTCGATCTGCTGCGCGGCACTATCGACCTTGCGCTTGCCAATATCGGGCGTCGTGTGGATGATCTGGCGCTGCAGGTTGGACAGCGAGACAATATCGTCGTCGACCACGCCGAGCGTGCCGATGCCGGCGGCGGCGAGATACATCAGGACCGGGGCGCCGAGACCGCCGGCGCCGATCACCAGCACGGACGCCTCCTTCAGGGCGGTCTGGCCGGGGCCGCCGACCTCGCGCAGCACGATGTGGCGGGCATAGCGTTCGAGTTCGTCGGCGGTCAGCATCGTCGATCTATTCCCATGCGCCGTTCCGTGAACCGGAGCGCGGTTGTTGCTGACCAAGCAGATGTGCTTAATTGACCCGAGGTCAATGATCGCTCCAATATTCCCTCCCGATTCCCTCAGTCTTCCCTGGGATTTGTCATGAGATCGGTGTTTTCAGCAACATTGATGGTCTCGGCCACCATTTTCGCGAGCCTGGGATCGTCAGCTCAGGCCCAGTTGGCGCCGCCGTCGACGGCCGGCGCCAAGCCGAAGCCGGTCACGACGGTGCCGATCCGGCCCGCGCTGCAAAAGCCCGAGGAGACCGCCAACGCGATGTCGCAGGCCGAACGACTGGCGCTGCAATCCGACCTCGCCTGGGTTGGCCAGTACAATGGCGCGATCACCGGCGATGTCAGCGAGCGCATGGTCAAGGCGATCAAGGAATTCCAGAAGAGCCGCGGGGCCAAGGAGACCGGCGTGCTCAATCCGCAGGAGCGCGGCATCCTCGCCGACACCGCCAGGAAGCGACAGGAAAATGTCGGCTGGAAGATCGTCACCGATCCCCTCACCGGCGTGCGGCTCGGCATTCCCTCCAAGCTTGTGCCGCAGCAGGCCAGCGATGCCAACGGCACCAAATGGACGTCACCGACCGGAACCATTCAGATTCAACTGGCGCGGCGCAAGGAAGCGACCCCCACCACGGCCAAGCTCGCCGAGCTGGAAAAGAAGGAAGCCCAGCGCAAGATCGATTACACGGTGGTGAAGCCGGATTTCTTCGTGCTGTCCGGCCTGCAAGGTCTGAAGAAGTTCTATGTGCGCGGCACCTTCAAGGGCGATGAGGTCCGCATCCTTACCATCCTCTACGACCAGGCCACGGAAAACACCGTGGAGCCAGTGGTGATCGCGATGTCGAGCGCATTCAACGCGTTTCCAACCGGCCCGCAGGTCGCAGGCCCCCCGCCGCGCAAGACCGTGGAATATGGCACCGGCGTCGTGGTCAGCGACGACGGCGCGATCATCGCCGACCGCCAGATCACCGACGGCTGCGTCGCGGTCACGATCGCCGGCTTCGGCAATGCCGACCGTGTGGCCGAGGACAAGGAGCACGATCTCGCTTTGCTGCGCATCTATGGCGCGCGCGGACTGAAGCCGCTCAATCTCGCGAGCCCGGCCTCGAAGACGGCGCTCGACCTGACCGGCATTGCCGATCCGCAGAACCAGGGCGGCGGCGGTGCCGTCAGCAGCGTCAAGGCCTCGGTCGCGCAGCTTGGCGGCAACAGCGACGTCGCGTTGTCGCCGCCGCCCGCGCTCGGCTTTTCCGGTGCGGCCGCGCTCGACGGCGACGGCAAATTCGCCGGCATCGCGCTGCTGAAGCCGGTGGTCGTCGCAGGACCGGCGAATGGCGCCGCGCAGGCGGTGCTGGTGACATCAGATGCCGTGCGCGATTTCCTCAAGGCCAATGGCGTCACCGGCGCCAGCGGATCACCGGACGCAAAAGCATCCGTGGTGCGCGTGATCTGCGTGAGGAAGTAAACCTAATTTACGCCAGCCCGAACCTCACACCGGCGCGCGCGAGGCCGCCCGCGATGCCGATCGGTGTGCCGTCGGCTCGCCAGCAGGCTGCGCCCGACATCCGGCCGTCGTCATGAAACTGGATTGCGTTCATGCCACCGGCCACCGTCGGCACCGCCTGCACTCGGTGACCCATGGCTGTGAGTTTGGCGCGAACGCTTTCCGGCACCGCCGATTCCACCTCAAGCGCATTGCCCTCGGTCCAGACCCGCGGCGCCTCGACGGCTTCCTGCAGGCTCATGCCATGGTCGATCAGATTGATCAGCGCCTGCATCGCGCTCGGAAAGATCCGCTTTCCGCCGGGCAGGCCGAGCGCATAGACCAGCTTGCCGTCGCGCAGCGCCATCATTGGCGACATCGAGGTGGTGACGCGCTTGCCCGGCGCCAGCGACAGCGCATGACCGGGCCGGGGATCGTAGAGGTTCATGTAATTGTTCGGCACGGCGCCAAGACCGGGGATCATGATCTTGGCGCCGAACAGATTGTTGATGGTCTGCGTGGTCGCGACCACGTTGCCACACGCATCCGCCGCCGTCATATGCGTGGTGTGCGCGCCTTCGAGCTGCGCGACACGGGCGCTCCATGGCTGCGCGCGGTCCGCATCGACCGCGCGGCGGCGCTCCGCGGCATAGGCCTTCGACGTCAGCCGTTCCACCGGTACGTTGACGAAATCCGGATCGCCGCTCGCCGCTGCGCGGTCGGCGAATGCGATCTTCAGCACTTCGGCGAGGTAGTGGATCGTTTCCGCCGAGCCGAACCCAAGTCGGGCGATATCGTAGCCTTCGAGAATGTTGAGCATCTGCGCGATGTGCACGCCGGAGGCCGCGGGCGGCGGTGGCCCCATAATTTGCCAGCCGCGATAGTCGGCGCGGATTGGCTGGCGCTCGACGGTCCTGTAGGTGGTGAGGTCTTCACGGCTGATGAAGCCGCCGTTCGCCTTCATGTAATCGACCAGGATATCGCCGAGCGGCCCCTGATACAGCGCCGCTGCGCCATGCTGCGAAATGTACGTCAGCGTTTCCGCATATTCCGATTGCACCACCCGCTCGCCGGGTTTCAGCGGCGTCCCCTTCGGCAGAAAAACCGCCGAAATCGCCTTGTCCTTCAGCATCTCAGCCGCGCTGTCGCTGATGCATTCGTGCAGATAGGGCGTCGCGGCATAGCCCCGCGCGGCGTGCTTGATTGCCGGCTGCATCACATCGGCAAGGCTCATGGTGCCGAATCGTTGCAGCGTCTCGCACCAGGCCTTCAGCGAGCCCGGTGTTGCGACCGCTTTCGGGCCGTTGAGGTTTTCGCTGCCGACGGTATCGAACACGTCATGCGCCGAACCCGGCTTTGATCTGTAGGTGTCGGGACGAACCGAAAGCGGCACGGAACTCTGGCCATCGATGAAGCGATGGCTGCCATCCGCAAGCCTGATATGCGCCATGCCGCCGCCGATGATGCCGACCATCATCGGCTCGACCACCGTCAGCGTGAACAGCGTCGCAATCGCCGCATCGATGGCGTTGCCGCCGGCCGCCAGCATCTCGGCTCCCGCGCTCGAGGCCAGCGGATGATTGCTCACCACCATGCCGCGGCTGGAAGTCGCCGGCTGCTTCTGACATTGAAAAGTGGTGGCCGCGCGATCCCGCCAGTTAGTCATGGTGTTTCCTGTTTCTTTGTTGTTGTACGGCAGGGGCGCGTGGCGCGTTTTACTTCTGGCATTTCGGGCACCAGAAGGTCGAGCGGCCGTTCTGGACGAAGCGCCGCACGATGCCGCCGCAGCGCGCGGTCTGGCATTTCTCGCCTTCGCGGTCATAGACCTGGAACGAGTGCTGGAAATAACCGAGCTCGCCTGAGGTCTGGCGATGGTCGCTGATCGAGGAACCACCGGCCTTGATCGCCTGGTTCAAGACATCGTGGATCGAGCCGACCAGGCGCTTGGCGTGTTCGGTCGGTTCGGCCTTCTTCGTCGCCAGGGTTGCGGCGAGCCGGCGCGGCGACAGATGGGCGCGATAGAGCGCTTCGCAGACATAGATATTGCCAAGTCCCGCCACCACGCGCTGGTCGAGCAAAGCGGCCTTCAGGCTGGTCTTCTTGTTGTGGCAGGATTGCGCGAGCATCAACGCGTCAAATTCATTGCCGAGCGGTTCGGGACCGAGCCCTTTCAGCAGCGGCTCATCCTCCAGCGCGTTGCGGGCGATAATCTTCATGTAACCGAAGCGGCGCGGGTCGTTGAACACGACAGAGGCGCCCGATGACATGTGGAACACGACATGATCATGGGCGCGGTCTTCGCTGCGCGGGAGATGGAATTGGCCGGGTGTATTCTTGCTGCCGCCGTTTTCCAGCACGCGAAACGAGCCGGACATGCCCAGGTGCATCAGCAGCACGTCGCCCGAGGTCAGGTCCGCCATCAGATATTTGGCGCGGCGGCCAAGGCCGGTCACGGTCTGGCCCTCCAGCCGCGCGATAAAGTCTTTTTGAAAGGGAAACCGCAGATCTTTCCGCCGGGCTTCCGCCTTGACGATTTTGGCCCCCTCCATGGCGGGTTGCAGGCCGCGGCGGACGGTCTCAACTTCGGGTAATTCAGGCATGCAGGTATTCACCTTATGAAGGTGACGTGATAGCGCCATTGCGGCGGGCGCGCTATGGTCAGGCCATGGAGATAAGTTGATGGATCGGCCGGACCAAACGACGCATTTTGGCTTCAGGGACGTCCCCCTTGGGGACAAGCAGACGCTGGTGAACGACGTGTTTCACAGCGTGGCGTCGCGCTATGATTTGATGAACGATCTGATGTCGGCGGGCCTGCACCGGGCCTGGAAAGACATCATGATCAACAAGCTCAATCCGCCGAAGGGCGATGCGCCGTTCGCACTGCTGGATGTTGCCGGCGGCACCGGCGACATCGCGTTCCGCGCCGCCAAGGCGGCAGGCACGGGCTTCCACGCCACGGTCTGCGACATCAATACCGAGATGCTCGGCGTCGGCCGCAACCGTGCATTGGCGCGGCATCTCGACCAGCAGGTTTCGTTCGTCGAGGGCAATGCCGAGGCGCTGGAATTTCCGGATCGCACGTTCGACGCCTATACGATCGCGTTCGGCATCCGCAACGTGCCGCGGATCGATGCCGCGCTGAAGGAAGCCTATCGCGTGCTCAGACCCGGCAGCAGATTCCTGTGCCTGGAATTCTCCACCGTCGATGTGCCCGGGCTCGACCGGCTCTATGACTTTTTCTCGTTCAAGGTGATCCCGCCGCTCGGCCGCGCCGTGACCGGCGACGCCGAGTCCTACCAATACCTCGTTGAATCGATCCGGAAATTTCCGAGACCCAACGCCTTTGCCGAGATGATCAGCGCCGCCGGCTTTTCGCGGGTGAAATGGGAAAGCCTGTCCGGCGGTATCGTGGCGCTGCATTCGGGCTGGCGTTTGTGATTTCTGCGGCGACCCACATCGCGCGGCTCGTCCGCGCCGGCTTTGTGTTCGCACGCGAGGGCGTGTTCGGCGTGGTCGATCCGAGCCTGGTGCCGCCACCCGGGCAACTGGCGCTCAAACTGGCGCGGATCATCGAGCGGCCCGGCGCCAAATCCGGCCCGCGGCTGTCGCGGGCGCTGACCCGGCTTGGTCCCGCCTATCTCAAGCTCGGACAATTTCTCGCAACACGGCCCGACGTGGTCGGCGTCGCGATGGCGCGCGACCTGGAAGCCCTGCAAGACCGGCTGCCGCCGTTTTCACAGATCGAGGCCGAGGCCGTCATTGCGACATCGCTGGAACGCCCTGTGGCGCAGGCGTTTGCGAGCCTCGGGCCGTCGGTCGCCGCAGCTTCGATCGCGCAGGTGCATCGCGGCGAAGTCGCACGCGATGGCGTTCGTAAATCGGTCGCTGTCAAGGTGCTACGCCCCAATGTCGCCATGCGTTTCCGCCGCGACCTCGCTGATTTCTTCTTTGTCGCGCACAATGCCGAAGCGCATTCGGCTGAAGCGCGCCGGCTGCGGCTGATCGAGGTCATCAACACGATGTCGCGCTCGGTCGCGATGGAGATGGACTTGCGGCTGGAAGCGGCCGCGATGTCCGAGATGGCGGAAAATACGCGCGACGATCCGGATTTCCGCGTGCCGGCCGTGGATTGGGACCGCACCACCCACAACGTGCTGACGATGGAGTGGATCGACGGCATCGCGCTCAACGACCACGCGCGCCTCGCACAAGCGCAGGTCGACCTGCCCGATCTCGGGCGCAAGGTGATCCAGAGTTTCCTGCGCCACGCGCTGCGCGACGGCTTCTTCCATGCCGACATGCACCCCGGTAATCTGTTCCTGGATGACACCGGCCGGCTGGTCGCCGTCGATTTCGGCATCATGGGCCGGCTTGGCCCGAAGGAGCGGCGCTTCCTCGCCGAAATTCTTCTGGGCTTCATCACACGCGACTATCGCCGCGTCGCCGAGGTGCATTTCGAGGCCGGCTATGTGCCGGGCCATCACTCGGTGGAGAATTTCGCGCAGGCGATCCGCGCCATCGGCGAGCCGATCCACAACCGCATCGCCGAAGACATCTCGATGGCGAAGCTCCTGACCTTGCTGCTCGAGGTCACCGGGCTGTTCGACATGCAGACCCGCCCCGAACTGATCCTGCTGCAAAAGACCATGGTGGTGGTCGAAGGGGTGGCGCGCGGTTTCGATCCCAAGCTCGATATCTGGACGGTCGCCGATCCCGTTGTGCGCGAATGGATCGAGCGCAATCTCGGACCCATAGGCCGCATCCAGGGCGCGGTGTCCGGCGCGGGCGATCTTGGCCGCGTGCTGACGGGCCTGCCGGCCATCGCCACGCGCTCGGTGGCGGTGCTGGAGCAACTGGAGAAGATGACCCGGGAGGGCGTCACGCTGTCGCCGGAGACGATTGCGGCGCTGGGCAGGGCCGAGGGGCGCAAGAGCCGCTGGCGCACCGTGGCGCTCTGGATCATCGCGGCGACCTTCATCGGGATTCTAGTGGCCGTCCGGCAAATATGATTGCAATGCATGCATCCTATGCTAGCATTGACATCATGCCTGCCTGGAGCGACCCATGGCCAGCCTCACCATCCGAAAGCTCGACGACGCCGTAAAGGCCTATTTGCGGCTGCGATCCGCCGGCAACGGCCGTTCCGTGGAAGAGGAAGTCCGGGTCATCCTGGGCGAACTCATCCAGGGCCGCCCCGATTTTCCCGGCTCGCCGTCTGCCTCCATGGCGTCGCCTGCGGAAGCCTCCGCGCGCGCGCCGGCGATCGCCGATGCGGCCAATCAGGCCAGCGTCACGCTGATCATCGGTGGCGGCATCGCCGCCTTCAAATCGCTCGAACTGATCCGGCGGCTGAAGGAGCGGCGCATCGAGGTGCGCTGCGTGCTGACCAAGGCGGCGCAGCAATTCGTCACGCCGCTGTCGGCGAGCGCGCTGTCGCATGAGCGCGTCTATACCGACCTGTTCGACCCCGGCAGCGAATTCGACGCCGGTCACATCCGCCTGGCGCGTGAATGCGATCTGATCGTGGTCGCACCGGCGACGGCCGACCTGATGGCGAAGATGGCGCATGGCCATGCCGACGATCTCGCCAGCGCTATCCTGCTGGCTGCCGACAAGCCGATCCTGCTGGCGCCGGCGATGAACCCCTTGATGTGGAACAACGCCGCCACCCGCCGTAACGTGCTGCAGCTGCGGCGCGACGGGGTCACCATGATCGGCCCCAATGCCGGCGAGATGGCCGAAACCAACGAGGCCGGCGTCGGACGGATGTCCGAGGCCGTGGAAATTGCCGCTGCCGCCGTAGACATCCTGCGCCCGCCGCGCCCGCGTCCGCTATTGGGAAAACGCGTGCTGATAACAGCGGGCCCGACCCATGAGCCGATCGATCCGGTGCGCTATATCGCCAACCGCTCGTCGGGCAAGCAGGGGTTTGCGATCGCCGCCGCGGCGCAGGCCGCGGGCGCCGACGTGACGCTGGTGTCCGGCCCGGTGGACTTGCGCGATCCCGCAGGGGTGACGGTGATCCGGGTCGAATCGGCGCGCGACATGCTGCACCGGGTCGAGGCCGCATTGCCGGCGGATATCGCGATCTTCGCCGCCGCCGTGGCCGACTGGCGCGTCGCCAATGAGGGCGAGCAGAAATTGAAGAAGACATCGGCCGGCATGCCGCCGCTGCAGCTGGTCGAAAATCCCGACATCCTGGCTACGATTTCAAAAATGAAGGACAAGCGGCCGCCGCTGGTGATCGGCTTCGCCGCCGAGACCGAGCATCTGATCGAAAATGCCAAAGCCAAGATCGCGCGCAAGGGCTGCGACTGGATCGTCGCCAATGACGTGTCGCCGGCAACCGGCGTGATGGGCGGCGACCGCAACACCGTGCACCTGCTGCAGCGCGCCGGCAAAGAAATCGGCGCCGGTAACATTGCAGTGGACAATATTGAAGTGGACTCCTGGCCGGTCATGACGAAAGAACAGGTCGCGACCGAACTGGTGGCGCGGATCGCAAAATCACTGGAGAAGAATTCGTGAGCGCAACGGTCAAGGTCGACATCATGCAATTGCCGCACGCCGAGGGCCTGGCGCTGCCGGCCTATCAGAGCGCGGACGCCGCGGGGCTGGATCTGCTGGCGGCGGTGCCGGCGGAAACGCCGCTGATCCTCACCCCGGGCAAATATGCGATGGTGCCCACCGGCCTTGCCATCGCCTTGCCCAGGGGATTCGAGGCACAGGTGCGGCCGCGCTCGGGGCTGGCGGCAAAGCACGGCGTCACCGTCCTCAATACGCCCGGCACGGTGGATGCGGATTATCGCGGCGAGATCAACGTGATCCTGATCAACCATGGCGAGGCGCCGTTCCCGATCCGGCGCGGCGAACGCATCGCGCAGATGGTGATCGCGCCGGTCACGCAGGCGCAACTGGTCCAGGTCGACACGCTATCGACCACGGACCGCGGCGCCGGCGGTTTCGGCTCGACCGGGCGCTGAGCGGGAGCGTTATCCGCCCATTTTTGCACAGCCAGATTCACGTTCACGGTCTGGACTCTTACCCACGGAGTCACGTTGGGGATACTCTCACTCGATTCGTGCACGGCGGGGGTTAGCGCCGGGCCTGAAGTCGTGCGTTCTGGGGCAAATCATGTCGGGCGTAGTCGCGGCGATGCGTCGAAACCTGCTGTCGTGCACCTCACTGGCACGTCACGGCATGATTGCGCTCGCCTCTGCTTTATCCCTCGTATCGGAACCGGCCTTGGCCGGCGATTTACCGCTCTCCGAGGTGATTTCGGCCTGGCTCGACCTCAATCAGCAGGAATTCGCGGTCCTGACCACGGCATTGTCGCTGCTCGGCTTTACCGTCGTGGCGGCGATCCTGCTGATGCGCACCCGCGTCAAGGCGACCCGCACCGAGGTCCGCCTGCGCCAGGACATCGCCGATCTGCAGGTGCAGGCCGACCGCTTGCGGGCGCTGCTGTTCGCCGAGCCGCAAGTTCTGATCTCCTGGGCCGCAGGCGACAGCCGGCCCCAGATCAGCGGTGACACCGCGCTGTTGATCTCGCAGGAAGCGTTGCAAAATTCACCGCAGCGGATCCTCGCCTTTGGAACCTGGTTGCCCCCGGAACCGGCGCTGCAGATGGACCATGCCGTCGATGCGTTGCGCGAGGCCGGGGAAGGCTTTCTGCTCAACCTCTCGACCTCGAACGGCCGCGCGATCGAGGCGATGGGCCGCGCCATCGGTGGCCAAGCCGTTGTTCGGATTCGCGAACTTGGCGGGTTGCGCCGCGAACTCGCCGAATCCAACCTGCGCTACAAGACGCTGCAGGAAGAGACCGAGCTGCTGCGTGACTTCGCCGCGGCTGCGCCCTGGCCGATCTGGGCCAAGAGCCCCGAGGGCAATCTGCGCTACGCCAATACGGCCTATGTGCGAGCGACCGAAGGAACCAGCGTCGCCGATGTCGTCCGTCGCAACCTCGAACTTTTGGAAACCGACCAGCGCACCGACATGAGCCGGACCTTGAACGACAGTTCCAGCTTCAGCGCGCGGCTGCCGATCGTCGTCAGCGGCGAACGACGGATCTATGACGTGCAGGCCTTGAAGCTTGGCGGCGGCAGCGCCGGCATCGCGATCGACGCCAGCGAGGCGACCCAGCTGCGCGCCGCGCTGCAGCGGATGGTGGAGGCGCATCGCCGTACCCTCGACCAATTGTCGTCGGGGGTTGCGGTATTCGACGCCCAGCGCCGGCTCGCCTTCTACAACGAATCCTACCGCCGGCTGTGGGGCCTCGATCAGACCTTCCTCGACGGCCAGCCCGACGATTCCAGTGTGCTCGACCGGCTGCGCGCCACGCGCAAACTCCCGGAGCAGCCGGACTTCCGGGCCTGGAAAGCCAAGCTGCACGAGGCCTATCGCGCGGTCGAGCCGGAGACCTACACCTGGTTCCTGCCCGACGGCCGCGCGGTCAGCGTCGTCACCACGCCGAACCTCGAAGGCGGCGTCACCTATTTGTTCGACAATGTCACCGAAAGCCTCGATCTGGCGCGGCGGTTCGACGGGCTGACGAGGGTGCAGCACGAGACGCTCAGCAATCTCGCCGAAGCGGTCGCGGTGTTCGGCAGCAATGGCCGGGTGGAACTGTTCAATCCCGCCTTCGCCAAGATCTGGAAGCTGTCGGAAGAGCAGCTGCGCGAGCAGCCCCACATCGAGACCGTGGAAACCTGGTGCAAGCCGCTGTTCGACGACGCCCTGACCTGGCGCGCATTGCGCGAGGCGATTACCGCGATCGGCAACCGGGCGCAGGTGGCGCTGAAGCTCGAGCGCAAGGACGGCAGCGTGCTGACCTGCATGACCATGCCGTTGCCGGACGGCGCCACCATGCTGACCTTCCAGGACATCACCGACACCGAGAATGTCGAGCGCGCGCTGCGCGAACGCAACGAGGCGCTCGAGACCGCCGACCAGATGAAGGTCGATTTCGTCCACCACGTGTCCTACGAGCTGCGCGCCCCGCTCACCACCATCATCGGCTTCGCGCACTTCCTGAGCGATCCCTCGACCGGTCCGCTGACGCCAAAGCAGGCCGAGTATCTCGACTACGTCACCAAATCCACCAACGCGCTGCTGGCGCTGACCAACAACATCCTCGATCTCGCCACCATCGACGCCGGCGCCATGAAGCTCGAGCTCGGCCCGGTCAACATCGCCAAAGCCATCGAGCAGGCCAGAGAAGGCATTCAGGACCGGCTCGCCACCGACCGCATCGAACTCAGGGTCGACATCGATCCCAGCATCGGCGACTTCACCGGCGACGAACGCCGCGTGGTGCAGGTGCTCTATAATCTGCTCGCCAATGCCGTCGGCTTCTCGCCGCATGATGCAACCGTCAGCATCAGCGCGCGGCGCAACGAGCATCGCGTCATCTTCACCGTCACAGATTCCGGTCCGGGTATCCCGCCCGACGTCAAGGACAAGGTGTTCGACTGGTTCGAGAGCCATTCCAACGGCTCGCGGCACCGCGGCGCAGGGCTTGGTCTGTCGCTGGTGCGCTCCTTTGTCGAACTGCACGGCGGCAAGGTGCGGGTCGATTCGGAGCTCGGCAAGGGCACGACGGTCACGTGCGACTTTCCGATCGACCAGAACGCCCACCGCAACGCCGCCGAATGACCGTATCAGCGACATTCTCGGTGGCGCTCGCGAACGAGACCGCGACCGCGCAACTGATGGCCGATCTTGCGTTGCTGGTTGGCCCGGGCGATGTGATCACGCTGTCGGGCGATCTCGGCGCCGGCAAGACATCCGCGGCGCGGGCGATGATCCGCTATCTCTCCAGCGACGAGACGCTGGAAGTGCCGAGCCCGACATTCACGCTGGCGCAAAGCTATGACCAGCCGTTTCCGATCGTTCATGCCGATCTCTATCGCATCAACGATGCGAGCGAGTTGGAGGAAATCGGCCTGTCGCCGCTGCCTGAGGGCGCGCTGGCGCTGATCGAATGGCCGGAGCGCGCAGCCGACGCGCTGCCGGACGACCGCATCGACATCGCCTTCAGCCATCGTCCCGCGCTCGGATCCAGCGCGCGCGCCGCCGAGTTTACCGGCTATGGCAAGGCGGCGGCGCAGGTCGAAAGGCTCAAGGCGCTGCGCCAGTTCCTCGATACCTCAGGCTTTATGGGAGCGCAACGCGAGCGCATGCCGGGCGATGCCTCGACGCGCTCCTATGCGCGGCTGCATCTGGACGGCACCGCCATCCTGATGAATTCGCCGAAGCGGCCGGACGGCCCGGCGATCTATGACGGAAAGTCCTACAGCGCCGCCGTGCATCTGGCCGAAGACGTCAAGCCGTTCGTCGCCATCGCCAATGGCTTGCGCGAACGCGGCTTCTCGGCGCCGGCTATCCGCCACCAAGACCTCGATGCCGGTTTCCTGATCACCGAGGATTTCGGCCACGCCGGCATCGTCGAAGGCGATCCGCCGCAGCCGATCGTGGAGCGCTACGAGGCCGCGACCGACATGCTGGCGGCGCTGCATCGCGAGCCGCTGCCGGACATCCTGCTGCTGACCTTGCAATCGACCCACGCCATTCCCGTATTCGACACCGAAGCGTGGCTGGTCGAGATGGGGCTGATGCTCGAATGGTACATGCCCGATCGCGGCGTCGAGCCAAGCCAGAAGCTGCGCGACGAATTCGTCGCGATGTGGCGGGACCTCTTGAAGAAACCGTCGGCCGCGCCACGAACCTGGGTGATCCGGGACTTCCATTCCCCCAACATCATCTGGCTCGATGATCGTTCCGGAATCCTGCGGGTCGGCATCATCGATTTCCAGGACGCCGTACTGGGACCTGCCGCCTATGACCTGGTGTCGCTGTTGCAGGACGCGCGGATCGACGTGCCCGAGGCGCTCGAGCTGACGCTGCTGACCCGCTACATCAAGGCGCGGCGCGTAGCCGACAGCAACTTCGATCCGGCCAGCTTCGCCGAGCTATACGCCATCATGTCGGCGCAGCGGAATACCCGCCTGCTCGGCACGTTCGCGCGGCTCAACGGGCGCGACGGCAAGCCGCAATATCTGCGCCATCAGCCGCGGATCTGGACCTATCTTACTCGTTCATTGGCCCACCCGGCCCTGGCGGGTTTTCGCGAATGGTACGCCGCCAACGTGCCGCCGCCGGTCGCCTGATTTACCACTTGTTAGCCAACCCGGCTCTAATCTGGCGAAGCCTATGCTCCGTGCGTGCGAGCGGCTGCTTCAAATCCGGGAATACGGCGATGGCGACATCAGAACGGCGCAAGGGAGATCGCGTCACATTCGAGCGCGGTTATCCGGCGCATATGATGGGCATCGACGGCACCTGGCGGCGCGAATGCGTGATGGAAGACGTCTCCGAGACCGGCGCCAAGCTGACGGTGGAAGGCTCCGTCGAGGGTCTGCACCTGAAGGAATTCTTCCTGCTGCTGTCGTCCACGGGACTGGCCTACCGCCGCTGCGAACTGGCCTGGGTCAATGGCGACCAGATCGGCGTCAATTTCCTGAAGCAGGGCGACAAGAAGAAAAAGACGGCCGGCAAGCGCGGCGCGGAGACCGCCGGAGCATGAGTCCCGCCGCGCCAGCGTCGTCTTACAGTCGTCATCTGCAATGACTATGGCCTCACAGTCGCTGGATCAGCCGAATCACCGTGATATGATCCGAAGCGCTGATCCGTTTCGAGAAATTCCATAAATGTCCGTCACGCCAAAGAAAGCCATGGTCCTCGCCGCCGGTCTCGGCCTGCGGATGCGCCCGTTGACCGATCACATGCCAAAGCCGCTGGTGCGCGTGATGGGCCAGCCGCTGCTCGATCACGTGCTGGACAAGCTGGCTGCCGCCGGCGTCAGCGAAGCCGTGGTCAACGTGCATTACCTGCCCGACCAGATCATCGAGCACACCGCCTCCCGGACCCGCCCCCGCATTACCATCTCCGATGAACGCGATCAGGTGCTCGGCACCGGCGGCGCCGTCGTGAAGGCCCTGCCCTTGCTCGGCAACGAGCCGTTCTTCCATCTCAACGCCGACACCATGTGGATCGACGGCGTGCGGCCCAATCTGACGCGGCTGGCCGAGACCTTCGATCCCGCGCGCATGGATATACTGCTGTTGATGGCGCCGACCACCAGCAGCATCGGTTACAGCGGCCGCGGCGATTACTCGATGCTGCCGGACGGCGCGCTGCGCAAGCGGCGTGAACATCAGGTGGTGCCGTTCGTCTACGCCGGCGCCGCGATCATGTCGCCGTCGCTGTTTGCAGGTGCGCCCGCGGGCGAGTTCTCGCTGACGAAATTGTTCGACCAGGCCAATGAGCAGGAGCGGCTGTTCGGCCTGCGGCTCGACGGCGTCTGGATGCATGTCGGAACCCCCGACGCGGTGCAGGCCGCGGAAGAGGCGTATCTGGAGAGCGTGGCGTAACTCACCCTCGTCGTCCCGGCGAAGGCCGGGACCCATAACCACAAGCTTTTGTGGTTATGCGAGGCGGTCGCATCCACTTTCGGCAAATCGATAGGCCGCGGCGTATGGTCCCGGCCTTCGCCGGGACGACGTGGAGAGTTGGTCACCAGCACACCCATGACCATTGAGCCATCACTCCCTATATTGCGCTGACCTCGAATCAGGCAGCCCATGCGCGTTTTCAGCGTTCCCGTATCCGTGCCGCTTCTGCGCACCGTCATATCGGCGTTGGTCGACGGCCGGCTCGTCGATGGATTCGAGGCGCGCCACAATCCGCTGAACCTGGCGCAGGCGACGCTCTATCTGCCGACCCGACGCGCCGGCCGGATGGCGCGGGAAATCTTCCTCGACGAGATGAAGACGGATGCTGCGATCCTGCCGCGCATCGTAGCGCTCGGCGATATCGACGAGGACGAACTAGCGTTCGCCGAAGGCTCCGAACAATTCGGCGGCGTGGCCCCGCTCGACATTCCGCCGCGGCTCGGCGAACTCGAGCGGCGGCTGACGCTGGCCCATCTGGTGGCGGCGTGGGCCAAAACGCCGGTCTCCGCGCCGCTGGTGATCGGCGGCCCGGCCTCGACGCTGGCACTGGCGGGCGATCTGGCGCGATTGATGGACGACATGGTCACCCGCGGCGTCGACTGGAATGCGCTCGACAAACTGGTGCCGGACCAGCTCGATCGATACTGGCAGCATTCGCTGGAATTCCTGCGCATCGCGCGCAAGGCGTGGCCGCAGCATTTGCACGAAATCGGACGGATCGAACCGGCGGCGCGACGCGACCTTCTGATCGACGCCGAAGCCGCGCGCCTGACTGCGCACCACAAGGGCCCGGTGATCGCGGCCGGTTCGACCGGATCGATGCCCGCGACCGCAAAATTCCTGAACGTTGTCGCCAGGCTCAAACTGGGCGCGGTGGTGCTGCCGGGGTTAGATACCGATCTCGATGACGCGGCCTGGCAGACCATCGGTGGCGTGCGCGACGCGCAGGGCAAATTCTCCACGCCGCCGGCCTCGAACCATCCGCAATTCGCCATGCAAGGGCTCTTGAACCGGTTCGGTATCAAGCGCCGCGACGTCGAGATTTTGGGCACGCCCGCGCCTGATGGCCGCGACGTGCTGGTTTCCGAGACGATGCGGCCATCGACCGCAACCGAGCAATGGCATGACCGGCTGGAGCAGCCGGATATTGCCGCAAGGATTTCGGGCGGCATGAAAAACCTCGCGGTGGTCGCCGCGCCCAATCCGGAGATGGAGGCGCTGGCGATCGCAGTGGCGATGCGCGAAGCGCGGCATCTGGGCAAATCGGCCGCGCTGGTGACGCCGGACCGTGCGCTGGCGCGGCGGGTGATGGCCGCACTCGGCCGCTGGAACCTCCAATTCGACGATTCCAGCGGCGATGCGCTGATGGACACGTCCGCCGGCATCTTTGCCCGGCTGGTGGCAGAGACGGCGGCCAAGGGGCTGGAGCCGCCGACCTTGCTGGCGCTGATGAAGCATCCGCTGTTTCGGCTGGGCGACGCGCATGCTGCGCTGAAGCATGCCATCGAGGTGCTGGAACTGGCGCTGCTGCGCGGCACACGGCCGCCAGCGGGCAGCGGCGGGCTGGCGCGGGACTTTGACCGTTTTCGCACCGAACTCAGGAAGCTCAGGGGTAGCGAGACATCCTCGCTCCACGCTTCCGAGCAACGCGCCAAATTGCGCGACGAAGATCTCGACCAGGCGCAAGCGCTCATTGCTGCTCTCCAGAAAGCGTTGTCACCGCTGGAAAGCATGGCGTCATCGAGAACGTACGATTTCGCTGAACTGGCGCATCGCCACCGTGAGGTGCTGATCGCACTGTCTTCCGATCAGAACGGCATCGTCATCGTGTTCGAGGGCGCCCAGGGATCGGCGCTGGCCTCGGCTTTTGAAGATCTCCTGGACGAGCAGAAGCCCAGCGGGCTGATGGTGCAGCTCGGCGATTATCCCGAATTGTTCCAGACCGCCTTCGCCGACCGCATGGTGCGGCGGCCGGAATCGGCGAGCGCGCATCTGCACATCTACGGCCAGCTCGAAGCCCGATTGACCGAATCCGATCGCGTCGTTCTGGGCGGGCTGGTCGAAGGCGTCTGGCCGCCGTCACCGCGGATCGATCCGTGGTTGAGCCGGCCGATGCGGCATGAACTCGGCCTCGACCTGCCGGAGCGGCGCATCGGGCTATCGGCGCATGACTTCGCGCAACTGCTCGGCCACACCGACGTGATCCTGACCCATTCGGCGAAAGTCGGCGGCGCGCCGGCGGTGGCCTCGCGCTTCCTGCACCGCCTGGAGGCCGTCGCCGGCGAACAACGCTGGAAGCAAGCCACGCGAGCCGGTGAGGATTACGTCCGCTTCGCCGCCGAACTCGACCGGCCGGCCAAGATTGAGCCGATCCCGCAGCCTGCGCCAAAGCCGCCGCGTGAGACACGCCCATTGAAATTGTCAGTGACGGCGATCGAGGACTGGCTGCGCGATCCCTACACGATCTATGCAAAGTATATTTTGCGGCTCGACCCGCTCGATCCCGTCGACATGCCGCTGTCAGCGGCTGATCGCGGCTCGGCGATCCATGAGGCGCTCGGCGAATTCACCAAGACCTTCGCCGATGCGCTGCCTCCCCAACCTGCGCTCGCGCTACGCGGCATCGGCGAGAAATTCTTTGCGCCGCTGATGGAGCGCCCCGAGGCGCGGGCGCTGTGGTGGCCGCGCTTTCAGCGCATCGCCGCATGGTTCGCGGAATGGGAACTGGCGCGGCGCGATCACATCGCGAGGATCGATGCCGAGATCCGGGGAGAGATCGGGATCCCGCTCGAAAACGCGCGAACTTTCATCCTCTCCGCCCGCGCCGATCGCATCGAGCAGCGCCAGGACGGTCGCTTCGCGATCCTCGACTACAAGACCGGACAGCCGCCGACGGGAAAGCAGGTGCGCATGGGGCTGTCGCCGCAGCTCACGCTCGAAGCCGCGATCCTGCGCGAAGGTGGCTTCAAGGATATCGGTGCCGATTCGTCCGTCGCCGAACTCGCCTATGTCAGGCTCAGCGGCAACAATCCGCCGGGCGAGCACCGTTCGCTGGAGCTGAAGATCAGGAACAACGACACGCCGCAGCCGCCGGACGAGGCGGCGGATTATGCGCGGCTGGAGCTGGAAAAATTGATCCGCAAATTCGAGGACGAGAACCAGGCCTACACCTCGTTGAACCTGTCGATGTGGTCGAACCGCTACGGCGCCTATGACGATCTCGCCCGGATCAAGGAATGGTCCGCAGCCGGTGGATTGGGGATCGAGGAATGGTGAAGGCTCCCCGCGCAATTCCCCCCAATGTGCGCGACACCCAGGCGCGCGCGTCCGATCCGGCGGCGTCCTCGTTCGTGTCGGCCAATGCCGGCTCGGGCAAGACGCATGTGCTGGTGCAGCGCGTGATCCGGCTGCTGCTTGGCGGCGTGGCGCCGGAGAAAATCCTCTGCATCACTTTTACAAAAGCCGCCGCCGCCAATATGGCCGAGCGGGTGTTCTCGACGCTCGGCCATTGGGTGACGCTCGACGATGCTTCGCTGGATGCCGCGATCAGGGAAGCGGGAATTGCGAACCCCAATGCAAAATTGCGAAAGTCGGCGCGGCAGCTCTTTGCTTGCGCGCTGGAGACGCCGGGCGGACTGAAAGTGCAGACCATCCACGCGCTGTGCACGCGGCTGCTGCAGCAGTTCCCGTTCGAGGCCAACGTGCCGGCGCGTTTCGCTGTGCTCGACGACCGCGACCAGAACGAGATGATGGAGCGCGCCAACCTCGCGGTGCTGCTGGAGGCCTCGCACAATCCTGAAAGCGCGACGGGGCGCGCGCTGATGACGGCGATGGCGAGCGCGGCCGACGTTACTTTCAAGGATGTCGTGCGCGAGGCGTGCCTCAGCCGCGATCATTTCATGGCGTGGACGGATCTTGCCGGCAGCGCGCAGGCCGCCGCCGCACAGGTCAACGCGGCGCTTGGCATCGTTCCTGGTGACGGGATCGATGCCGTCGAGCGCGAGATCATCGATGGCCCGAACCTGCCGCGATCGCGCTGGGAAGAGATCGCGACGATCCTGGACACCGGCAGCAAAACCGACCAGGGACAAGCGACGCAGTTTCGCGGGGCGCTGGCTTTTTCCGGCGCGGCGCAGGTGGACGAGTATCTGTCCGTATTCCTCACCGACACCGAGCGCACGCTCCGCAAATCGGTAGTGACGAAGAATTTCGTGCGAGACAATCCGGCCGTTGGCCGTCTGTTCGAATCCGAAATCGTTCGCATCACTCCACTGATCGAGCGCCGTCGCGCCATAATTGCCCGCGACCGCACCGAGGCGCTGCTGCACATCGCAACCGCGGCGGCCGCGAATTACCGCCGCGAGAAGCTGGAACGCGGCCTGCTGGATTATGACGACCTGATCGACAAGACGCTGGCGATGCTCGATCGCGTTTCCTCCGGCTGGGTACACTACAAGCTCGACCGCGGCGTCGATCATGTGCTGATCGACGAGGCGCAGGACACAAGTCCGCGGCAATGGGACATCGTCGCGCACATCATTTCCGAATTCACCTCGGGCGCCGGGGCGCGCGACGGCGTGACGCGCACCGTGTTCGCGGTCGGCGACGAAAAGCAGTCGATCTTTTCGTTCCAGGGCGCAGCTCCCCGCGAATTCGACCTGCGCCGCCGGGCATTGAAGAAGAAATTCGAGGATGCCGGGCTGAAATTCGACCCGGTCTCGTTCAACTATTCATTCCGTTCGGGACCGGCGATCCTGCACTCTGTCGACCACGTCTTTCGCGAGCAGGACATCTACCGCAGCATCCATGCGGTCGATAATGGCTACCCGATCCACTATTCGCTCGAAGACGCAGGTCCCAGCCTGATCGATCTCTGGGAGCTGGCTGTCGCCGACGACAAGCAGGACCTTGAGGGTTGGCGCGCGCCGTTCGACGGCGTCTCGGTAACCAGCCCCGAGGTGAAGCTGGCCCGCCGGATTCAGGCCGAGATCAAATCGCTGGTAGAGAGCGGTACCATGACCGGCAGCAGCGGTAGCCGACGCCCGCTGCGCTATGGCGACATGCTGGTGCTGGTGCGGCGCCGCGGCAACGCGTTCGATGCCGTGATCCAGGCGCTGAAACACGCCAACGTTCCCGTTGCGGGCGCCGACCGGCTGAAGCTGACCGAGCACATCGCGGTCATCGACCTCATGAACCTCGCCGATGCGCTGCTGCTGCCGCAGGACGATCTGGCGTTAGCCGTGGCGCTGAAAAGCCCGCTGTTCGGCCTTAACGACGACGATCTGTTCAAGCTGGCCTGGCAGCGCAGGGGATCGCTGCGCCACGCATTGTCAGCGCACGCGGCGGCGGACGAGCGGTTCACGAGGGCACTGAAGCGGCTCGAACAATGCGAACGCCGCTTCGTGAGCGAAACGCCGTTCGCGTTCTATGCCTGGCTGCTCGGCGGCGATGGCGGCCGTGCGCGCATCCTGCGCAGGCTCGGCCATGAAGCCAATGACGCGCTCGATGAATTTTTGGAACTGGCGGTGAACTATGAGCGCAAGGCACCGGCCTCGCTGCAGGGGTTCATGGCGTGGCTGCGCGCGGCCGATACCGAGGTGAAGCGCGACATGGAAATCTCGCGCGACGAAGTCCGTGTCATGACCGTGCACGGCGCCAAGGGACTTGAGGCCTCCGTCGTGTTCCTGGTCGACACCACGACATCGCCTGCGGATACCCAGCGGTTGAAGCTGATCCATCTGCCGCAGGGCAATGCTGGCCCGCATGGTCCCGGCATCGTGGTCTGGGCCGGACGGAAGGCCGAAGACCCTTCGGCCATCGTCAATGCGCGCGCGGCGATGATCGGCGATACCGAGGATGAATACCGCCGCCTGCTCTATGTCGCAATGACGCGCGCCGCCGACCGGTTGATCGTTGGCGGCTGCATGCCCGGCAACATGAATTCCGTGCGCAAATTTTCCTGGTACGATCTGATCACCAAGGGCCTCGCCACTTCCGAGCTGCAACTCCAGGAAATCCAGACACCGAACGGCGTCGTGAAGCGTTATGCGCGGCCCGATGATGTTGCGCCCGCGGATGGCCCGGCGGCTGAACCTTCACGCCAAACGCCGACCGAGCTGCCATCCTGGCTTCAGCAACCGGCGCCATCAGAGGCGGCCGCCGAAAGCCTGCTGCGCCCGTCCGATCCCGCTGACGACGACAGCCATCCGGTCCGGTCAGGCGAATCGATCCTCGCCCGCGCCAGGGCGCTCAAGCGCGGCACGCTGGTGCACCGGTTGCTGCAGTCGCTGCCCGATATCGCCGCCGAGCGCCGCCGCGAGGCCGCGCTGTCGTACCTCGCCCGCAACGCCGATGGTTGGACCGAGGACGAACGGCTCACGCTGGCGGAAAAAGCGCTCGCGCTGATCGCGGATGCGCGCTTTGCGCACGCCTTTGCGCCGGGCAGCCAGGCCGAGGTCTCGATCGTGGGCCGGCTCGACCGGCCCGGGCAGCGGCCGGCGCTGGTTTCCGGGCAGATCGACCGGCTGGTGGTGACGGAATGGGAGGTCTTGATCGTCGATTACAAGACCAACCACGCCCCGCCCAAGCTGGCTGCCGAGGCTCCCCGGGGCTATGTCCGCCAGCTCGCGCTCTACCGGGCGGTACTGGCCAAACTTTATCCCCAGCTACCGGTCCGGGCCGCGCTGCTTTGGACCGAAACGCCTGATTTGATGGAGATTTCCGCCCCCGCGCTGGACGCGGCGCTGGCATCCTATCATCTCGACGTGACCGCGCTTGACCCGGCAAGATCGCGTTCATAGGTTTGCCCATATCCTGACGGGCGCGATTCTCATCCGCGCCGCTGTTTCCAACCGAACGAGGTATTCCCATGGCCGTTGGCAAGGTTTCTGACGCCGATTTCGAAGCCGAAGTGCTCAACGCGACCGGGCCGGTGGTCGTGGATTTCTGGGCAGAATGGTGCGGCCCCTGCCGCATGATCGCGCCTGCGCTCGACGAGATTTCCGGCGCGATGGGTGACAAGGTCAAGATCGTGAAGCTGAACGTCGACGAGAGCCCGAAAACGGCCTCGAAATACGGCGTGATGTCGATCCCGACCCTGATGATCTTCAAGGGCGGCGAGATGGCCTCCCGCCAGGTCGGCGCCGCGCCGAAGGCGAAGCTGCAGCAGTGGATCACTGCCGCGGTCTGATCTGTTTCGATTTAGCTATTTTTCCGAAACGGCCGGCTCATCGCCGGCCGTTTGCGTTGAGGTGCTGGCATGTCTCGCGTTTGAAGGGCCATCGCCATTGCCCTCCGCGCACCCGACCGCTACCGCCATCCCCGCGCGCCATGGTGCCCGCTGAAGCTGCTCAAATGAAGCTGGCTTCGCCCCGGCATCGAAAGATATATGCCCGAATTTCACGATATTGACGCAGCGCACGCGCGCATAGCCGACGCGATATAGGAACTCGCGCGACAAGCCTCCGTTGAAGGAACAGTTGCTACTTCAGGAGGCATTTATGACGAACCCCAAATCGACCGCCCAGATTGCAGGGCACCCTATTCATCCCATGCTCATTCCATTTCCGGTCGCCTGTTTCGTTCTGGCTTTTGTTTCGGACGTGGCGTTCTGGAGAACTTCGAACGACTTCTGGGCGTCAGCTTCGCTCTGGCTGCTCGGCGTCGGCCTGATCATGGCGGTGCTTGCCGCCATCGTCGGCGTAATCGATCTGATGGGAGACGATCGCATCCGCAATCTCAACGACGCATGGCTGCACGCCGGCGGCAACGTGGTGGCGGTATTGATCGAGCTCTACAACTGGTATTCCCGCTACGAGCAGGGCACATCGGCCATTGTCCCGACGGGGGTGATCCTGTCCTTCATCGTCGTGTTGATTCTGCTGTTCACGGGATGGAAGGGTTGGGAAATGGTCTATCGCGAGCACGTCGGCGTGTCCGACGAAGTCGGCCCAACGCAGACGACAAGATTGACCTAACGGATCCACCCCGTCGCCAGCGCGCTGGCCAGCTCAAACTGGCCGTTCTGCCGCGCCAGCGCCGCCATTGCCTCATGGTCGTAGGGCACATGGCGAAACGTCGCGCGCCACGATCCGTCAACCAGTTCGAGGATCGCGTAGCGCGCATCCGGCGTGCCGGCTTCGATCACATGCGGGAACGGATGGGTGTCGCGATAGCCGGGCGAGCCGACGCTGCCGGGATTGACGATTCTGCGCCCATCGCCAAGCCGGACGGTGCGCGCGACATGGGTGTGGGCGCAGAGGATCAGCGGCTGCGTGATTCCTTCGGCTTGCTTCTCGATCGCATCGAGCGAGGCCATGCAAACGGTGCCGTCGGCAAGCACGGTCTCCAGCCAATAGACCTCGTCATGCGCCGGCGTCGCGTGGCAGAGAAACACCTGGTCGCAATAGACGCGCGTCGGCGGCAGCGCGCGCAGCCAATCGAGATGCGACTTGTCTAGTTGCGCATGGGCCGGCCGGTCCCAGGAACCCATCTTCTCCAGCGGCCGGTCTATCAGGTATCGGTCATGATTGCCGAGCACGTGCACGGCATCGAGCGCGATCAAGGCATCCATCGTGCGCCGCGCGTCGAGCGGGCCGCTCGCCATGTCGCCGAGATTGACGATCTCTTTGATACCCTGCGCGCGGATGTCGGCGATGACAGCTTCCAGCGCGAGATAATTTCCGTGCACATCGGCAATCGCGGCAAAGCGCATGGTCTTTCCAGTCCAGTCGAGGTCTACGTGCCCCGGATCGGCCCCGGCTCTGCGGAGCGGCGTTACACGCTGCACCGCGGTCCGGGACACGAGGGGTTATGCAGGCGGCGTGCCATTACGCGCCAGCACGTGGCCCGCGAGGTAGAGCGATCCGGTGATCAGGATGCGTGGCGGCACTTCGTAAGCAAGTTTCGACAGCGCCTGAAGCGCGGCTTCGACGCTGGCGGCGTTCTCCACGCGCATGCCCAGGGCGCGGGCGGCATCCGCCAGCCGGTCCGGCGGCATCGACGCCGCCATGGCCATCGAGCTCGCATCGTCGCGACCGGGGATTGGCACCGCCATGATATGGCGCGTCAGCCCGGCGAAATTGGCGAGGAACGCGTCGGCGTCCTTGTTGGCCATCATGCCTGTTATGACGACCAGCGGACGCGACACCCTCTCCTCCAGATCGCCCAGCGCGGCTGCGGCGACGCGCCCGCCTTCGGCATTGTGCCCGCCATCGAGCCAGATCTCGCACCCCTGCGGGCCCTGCTCGACCAGCGCACCGGAAACCAGCCGCTGCATCCGCGCCGGCCATTCGGCGTTGACGATGCCGGCCTCGAAATGGGGCATGCCGATCTTGAAGGCGTCGAGCGCACGCAAGGTCGCGATCGCAAGCCCGGCATTGTCGAACTGATGCCGGCCGAACAGTTTTGGCGCCACCAGATCCATCAGGCCGCGATCGTCCTGATAGACCAGCCGGCCGCGCTCGACGCTGACATGCCATTGCTGGCCGGCCGCATGCAGCGGTGCGCGCATGCGGCGCGCCTGCGCCTCGATCACATCAAGCGCTTCCGGCGCCTGCTCGGCACAAATCACCGGCGCATTGCGCTTGATGATGGCGGCTTTCTCACCGGCAATCTCGGTCAGCGAATTACCGAGGAATTCCGTATGATCCATGCTGACCGGCGCTATCACGCACGCGAGCGGCGCGTCGATCACATTGGTGGCGTCCAGCCGTCCGCCGAGGCCGACTTCCAGCAGCACGACATCGGCCGGATGCTGTGCAAACAGACAAAACGCCGTCGCGGTCTCGATCTCGAAAATCGTGATCGGATCGCCCGCGTTGGCGCGCTCGCAATGCCCGAGCACGGCGCACAATTCATCGTCATCGACCAGCACGCCACCACCGCTGCGGCCAAGACGAAAACATTCGTTGAGCCGCACCAGATAGGGCGAGGTGTAGACGTGAACGCGCAGGCCGGCGGCTTCCAGGATCGCGCGCAGATAGGCAATGGTGGAACCCTTGCCGTTGGTACCGGCGACGTGGATCACCGGCGGCAATTTGCGTTCGGGATGGTCGAGCCGCGCCAGCAGGGCCTGCATGCGATCGAGGCTGAGATCGATTCGGCTGGGATGGAGCGTCGACAGCTGCGCGATCAATTCGTCGAGCGAGGGCTGCGGTCTGGCGGCGGGTGCGTTCACGCGTGCGGTGCAGCCGGCACCGCTTCCGGCGCCGAGACGATCTGGGCCGGGTCGGTGACCTGCGGCACGGCTTTCGACGCAACATCAGGCGCCGGCGACTTCGTCAGCAGCCGGCACAGCCGCGCCAGGGTGGGGCGCATTTCGTGGCGGTGCACCACCATGTCGACCATGCCATGGTCGCGCAGATATTCGGCGCGCTGGAAACCTTCCGGCAGTTTCTCGCGGATGGTCTGTTCGATGACGCGCGCGCCGGCGAATCCGATCAGCGCGCCGGGCTCGGCGATCTGCACGTCGCCCAGCATGGCGTAGGACGCGGTGACACCGCCGGTGGTCGGGTTGGTCAGCACGACGATGTAGGGCAGTTTTGCTTCGCGCAGCATCTGCACGCCGACGGTGGTGCGCGGCATCTGCATCAGCGACAAAATACCTTCCTGCATCCGCGCGCCGCCGGAGGCCGCGAACACGATGAACGGCGATTTCTTTTCGACCGCGAGCTCGAGCCCACGCACGATCGCTTCGCCTGCGGCCATGCCGAGCGAACCGCCCATGAAATCGAAATCCTGCACGGCCACGACGACGCCGGCGCCTTCGAGCTTGCCGTAGCCGACCTTGATGGCGTCGTTCAATCCGGTCTTGGCGCGGGCATCCTTGATGCGGTCGGCATATTTACGCTCGTCGCGAAACTTCAGCGGATCGGCGGTCACGTCAGGCAGCGCGATGTCGTACCAGGTCTCGTTGTCGAAGATCGACTTTAGCCGCGCCACCGCGCCCATGCGCATGTGATAGTTCGAGCCGGGAATGACGAACTGGTTGGCCTCGACGTCCTTGTAGAACACGAGCTGCCCGGAATCCGGGCACTTGATCCACAGATTCTCCGGCGTCTCGCGGCGCAGGATGCTGCGGATCTTCGGCCGGACGACGTTGGTGAGCCAATTCATGTTTCGCTCCGAAATGCGGTTGGACGCATCGACTTTATATTCTGACGCGTTTTCTTCACGCGAACCGGAAGTCCAAAACGCTACGCTCGAATATATGGCGGCCCGGGTTCAGCCCGGCAAGCCGCATATAACGCCTAGTTGCACGCAATTATGGCTTATTCCGCAGCCTGTTTGGCTCCCCGGACGCCCTGCGCCAGGGCGGTAACGAGATCGGCAACGGCGGCGACCGATTTACCGGTTGCCCGCCCCTCGGCGTCGAGAGTGCCGCGCAAAGCATCGACCAGCGCGGTGCCGACCACCGCTCCGTTGGCCCGCTCGGCGATTGCACGTGCGGCATCCGGGGTGCGAATGCCGAAGCCGACGCAAACCGGCAGCCTGGTGTGCCGCTTGATCCGGGCCACCGCTTCCCCCACCACGTTGGAATCCGCACTCGCGCTGCCGGTGATGCCCGTGATCGAGACGTAGTAGACGAAGCCGGAGGTGTTCGCGAGCACCGCCGGCAGCCGCTTGTCGTCGGTGGTCGGCGTCGCGAGACGAATGAAATTAAGACCGGCCTTCATCGCCGGCAGGCATAGTTCGTCGTCTTCTTCCGGCGGCAGGTCGACAATGATCAGACCATCGACGCCGGCGGTCTTTGCGTCGGCGAGAAACTTGTCGACGCCATAGATGTAGATCGGATTGTAGTATCCCATCAGCACCAGCGGCGTGACGTCATCGTCCTTACGAAAGTCACGCACCATCCCCAGCGTCTTCTTCAGGGTCATGCCGGCCTTCAGCGCGCGCAACCCCGCCGCCTGGATCGACGGCCCATCTGCCATCGGATCGGTAAAGGGCACGCCGAGCTCGATGATGTCAGCGCCCGCCTTCGGCAGCGCCTTGATGATCTCGAGCGAGGTCGTCGGATCGGGATCGCCCGCCATCACGTAGGTAACGAAGGCCGAGCGGCCTTGCTTGGCGAGCTCGGTAAACCGCGCGTCGATACGGGTACTCACTTCTTCTCACCCTTCAAGAATTCGGCGACCTGCGGGATGTCCTTGTCGCCGCGGCCCGAGAGATTGACGACCATCAAGTGATCCCTCGGCCGCTTCGGCGCGAGCTCCACGACCTTGGCGATGGCGTGTGCCGATTCCAGCGCGGGGATGATGCCTTCCAGCCGCGACAGCAATTGGAACGCGGCGAGCGCCTCGTCGTCGGTTGCGCTGAGATAGGTGACCCGGCCGTTCTCATAGAGCCAGGAATGCTCCGGCCCGATGCCGGGGTAATCCAGTCCCGCCGAGATCGAATGCGCGTCCTGGATCTGGCCGTCATCGTCCATCAACAAATAGGTGCGGTTGCCATGCAGCACGCCGGCCCGGCCGCCGGCGATCGAGGCCGCATGCAGCTGGGTCAGGCCATGGCCCGCGGCCTCGACGCCGAAAATCTCGACCGAGGGATCGTCGAGGAACGGATGAAACAGCCCCATCGCATTGGAGCCGCCGCCGATGCAGGCGACCAGCGAATCCGGCAGCCGGCCCTCGACCTCCTGCATCTGCTCGCGGGTTTCGTCGCCGATCACGCACTGGAAATCGCGCACCATCATCGGATAGGGATGCGGCCCCGCGATCGTGCCGATGCAGTAGAAGGTGTTGTGCACATTGGTGACCCAGTCGCGCAGCGCCTCGTTCATCGCGTCCTTCAACGTGCGCGTCCCTGATTGGACCGGGATCACCTTGGCGCCGAGCATTTCCATGCGGAACACGTTGGGCGCCTGACGCGCGACGTCGACCGCGCCCATATAGACGATGCATTCCAGCCCGAACCGCGCACACAGCGTCGCAGTAGCGACGCCGTGCTGGCCCGCGCCAGTCTCGGCGATGATGCGCTTCTTGCCCATCCGGCGCGCGACCATGATCTGGCCGAGCACGTTGTTGACCTTGTGCGAGCCGGTGTGGTTGAGCTCCTCGCGCTTGAAATAGACTTTTGCGCCGCCGAGATGCTCGGTTAGGCGCTCGGCGAAGTACAGCGGCGACGGCCGGCCGACATAGTGCTTGAGAAAGCCCTTCATTTCCGCAGCGAACGACGGATCGGCCTTGGCCGCGGCGTAGGCCTTCTCCAGATCCAGGATCAGCGGCATCAGCGTTTCGGCGACGAAGCGGCCACCGAAATTGCCGAAATGCCCGCGCTCGTCGGGGCCGGTGCGGAAGGAGTTTGGCAGGGAGTTTGGCTGACCTGGATTCATCGGACCATCAATTCTTCGGTGGCGCGCGCGGCGCGGATAAAATCGCGGATCAAGTCGGGATCCTTGACGCCGGGCGAACGCTCGACACCCGAGGACACATCGACGCCGCCCGCGCGCGTGACGCGAACGGCTTCGGCAATGTTGGCGGCGTGAAGCCCGCCCGAGACCATGAACGGCAGTTCGAGATCGAGCTTCTCAAGCAGGTGCCAGTCGAACACGGCCCCTAACCCGCCAGGGCGGGTGGCTTCCTTCGGCGCACGGGCATCAAACAGGATGCGGTCGGCGACCGCAGCATAGCCCGCGAGCGGCACCAGATCGGCCGTGGTCTCGACCGGTAGCGCCTTCATCAGCGGCAGGCCGAATTTCACCTTGATGTCGCGCAGCCGCGCGGTGGTTTCCTTGCCGTGCAATTGCAACATGTCCGGCCGGAGAGTCTCGACGATATTCTCGAGCGTCGCGTCGTCGGCATCGACCGTGAGCGCCACCTTGACGGCGCGGCCCTTGGCCTGCTTGCCGAGTTCCCGTGCGCTCTCAAGGCCGAGGTGGCGCGGCGACGGGGGGAAGAACACGAACCCGACCATATCAGCGCCGGCCCCGAGCGCGACGTCGAGCGTCTCGCGCGTGGACAGGCCGCAAATTTTGACGAGCAGGGACATGGTCTCTCGGGCGCGGCTTTCAAGCCGCCAAGCGCGGGTTGGAACGGGGCTGTTTGGGCGGGTTCTACAACGTCGCGCCCTGCTTGTCTCGCCCGGCTGCCCCGTAAATGCCGCGCGGCGCCGGTGCGGCAAGCTGCGGCACGCCGCCCCGGGAGACCGCCGCCGCGGCGCGCAGATCGGCTATTTCCGACCGCGCCCGCCGGGCCTCGGCCTCGTGCTGGCGTGCGGCGCGGCGCCAGCGGCGCTGGCGGAACCAGGTCGCCATGCCGCCCGCCGCGACCCCCAAGATTGCTACCACAATGATCACGACGAACAGCGGCATCGACACCGCGACCGCCGGATTGACGGAATCGAACGGATCGAACGATACCGTCACCGAATGACGGTTGGCGACCGCAAAGACGATGAAGATGACACCTAGGGGAATGACGACCAGCGCCGAGAAGAATTTTCGCATGACCATCTCTCGCAGTGCGGACTCTCGAAGCAGCTGATATCGGCGGGCACGTGTCCCGCAACGCGGCACCCGATCGTCAGAACCCGGTGGGGTCCTTTACGTGACGCGCTTCTTCACGCGAACCGGGGTCCACTTCGCCTGAAAACGCTATGGTTACGCGCCGGCCTCGGGCGAACCGCCCTCGCGGTTCAGCCGCTCACGCATTTCCTTGCCCGTCTTGAAAAACGGGACGCTCTTCTGATCGACCGGCACATGCGCGCCGGTGCGCGGATTGCGTCCTGCGCGGGCTGGACGATGCTTGACCGAGAACGCGCCGAAACCGCGGAGCTCGACACGGTCGCCGCGCGCCAAGGCAGCGACGATCTCATCGAGAATCGCGTTCACAATGTTCTCCACATCCCGCTGATAAAGATGCGGGTTGTGCTCGGCGATGCGCTGAACAAGTTCGGATTTGATCATCGAGACTGGGGTCCACTGTCGTGCGGACTTCCATTTCCGTGAAAATGCCTTGAACTGTCAAGACGCTAAATCGATTTAGAGCGACGCGAAATGACGTGACAAATGGCCCGGAAAGGGATTGTCGCAACACCCGCAATGCGGGAGGACCGCGCCAAACCTCGCCTGCGCGGCTTCAATTAGAGGCCGCGGGCCGCCACAGTGCCAGCATACCGTCCAGTGCCAGCTGGTCGACAGCTCCTGTGACACCAGCCTGCTCGACCTGACGCGCGATCACGCTCAGGCCGAGTGCATCGAAGCTGACGGACGCGACTGCGCGCAGGAAAGTCATGTCGCCGAACCGCGGGGTCAGCTTGAAATCGCGCACCGGCAGATCGCTCTTGATCTTCTTCTCGGCGACCAGCCATGCCACCGCGGTTTTCTCGTCGCCGAGCTGATCGACCAGCTTCAGCTCGACCGCCTGGCGGCCGGTGAACACGCGTCCGTCCGCGACTTTTTCGAGCAACGCCTCGTCCATGCCGCGCCGCGCCTTCACGAGACCGCGGAACCAGGCGTAAGAGTCCTTCACCAGCGCGTCGAGCGCCGCCCGCGCCTCGGGGCTGGTTGGCTCAAAGCCGTTCGGTGCCGCCTTGAGCGGCGAGGATTTCACTTCCTCGACCTTGACGCCGACGGTCTTCATCAACTCGGTGAAATTCGGAAATTGAAACAGTACGCCGATCGAGCCGACCAATGAACTCTGCTGGGCGATGATGTGATCGGCCGCAAGCGCCCCGATGTAACCGCCCGAGGCGGCCAACCCTTCGACCACCACGACCAGCGGCTTCTTGGCCTTCAGCCGCGTCAGCGCATCGTAAAGCTGCTCGGAGCCGGCGGTGGTGCCACCCGGCGAATTGATGTGCACGATGACGGCGGCGGCCGACGATTTCTCCAGCCGCTCCAGCGCCTCGACGCGTTGCTGATCACTGCGAATGAGGCCCTCGATATTGACGCGGGCAATCGAGCCGGACACCGCCAGCTGCGAGCGGCCGGCGGGTGTCGCGAGCACACCGACGACAACGACCGCGGCAAGCACGACCACGGCCGCCACCAGGCGCCAGAAAGTCAGCTTGCGGCGTATCCTGCGGCGATCGACGATCACGTCCGAATCGAGCGACATCGAAATTCTCCTGAGGTCAGCAGCGCGTTTTGCCTTCGCAGCGTCACCAGCACGTTATCCAATTACATCAATTGCGATGCAATATGAAGAAAACAAGGCCCGGTTTGTCGTCCCGGCGAAGGCCCTAGGGCATGCACACATCTGATGTCGGGGATTCCCGAATCGGCATTTTGTGTGATTCATATTGTGACACTTCGGCTTTGGCA